>NZ_JBNCLA010000003.1:0-36669 GCF_049841835.1 Micromonospora sp. DT227
AGACGAAGAGTCACACCCACTGCTGCCAGCTATCAGCTCACCACCGCTGAACCGACCCCGCCATGCTCACAGTCAGTGGACGCCGCGCAGCCACCGTCGCTGCCACGGCGTCTCCACCGCACGCGGATGGTAGTGCGCGCGCACCCAGGCGACCGCCCGCCCGGGGTCCAGCCCGTCCAGCACCGCCAGGGCGGCGAGCGCGGTGCCGGTGCGGCCCACGCCGCCGTGGCAGGCGACCTCGACCCGTTGACCGGCGTACGCGCGTCGCCGCGCCTCGCGCAGCGCGTCCAGGGCGTCGGCGCGGTCCAGCGGGAGCCAGAAGTCGGGCCAGCGGATCCGCCGGGCCGGCCAGCCCGGCTCGGGCCCGCGCGCCAGCAGCAGGGCGAAGTCGGCGGGCGAGGCCGGGGCGGCGACCCGCCGGCCCCGCACGGTGGCTCCGCCGGGCAGGGTGAGGAGACCGGCGGGATCCGTCCACGGTGGCGTCGGGTGCACCGGCTCATTGTGCGGCGTACCCCCGACACGCGGGTGCCCGCCGGAGCTTCTCCGGCGGGCACTCACGATCGGCCCGGGGTCTCCCCCGGCGCGCCTCGGGTCAGCCGAGGCGACGGCGACGCCAGGCCAGGGATGCCAGCAGCAGCACCGCGCCGGCACCGGCCAGGCCACCGCCGAGCTTCAGCGGCGTGCCGATGCTGTCACCCGTGACGGGCAGGTGCCCGCCGTGGTGTGGCGGACGCGGCGGGTGGGTCGGCCGCACCGGGAGCACCGTGGCGGTGGCGCTGGCGGTCCGGCCGGACGTCAACCCGGTCGCGGTGAAGGTGTAGCGACCCGGCCGGGTCGGGCGGTACGTGATGCAGCAGACGCCGTTCGCGTCGGCCGTGGCGGTGAACGTGGTGGGCGCCGGCTGCGGCGTGGGATGGCTCGTCGGCGTGGGACGGCCCGCCGTGTACGCGACCGTCGTCATCGCCACCGTGCTGCCGTCGCTGCGCCGCGCGGTTCCCTCGGCCGGGGCGGCGAGGGGCAGGTCGGTGATGGTGACGTCGAACCGCACCTGCTCGTTCGGCAGGAAGCCCCGGGCGCAGACCGTGAAGGTCTGGCCGAGCGTGATGGTCGACGGCGTCACGGTCACGGACGGTTGTGTGGGCGGGTAGACCGGTGGCTGCGGCTGCGCCGCCCCGGCCGCGGTCGGCGCGGCCACGACGGCCAGGCCCACCGATAGCGCCATGATGATGCGGGATAGCCGCATGATGGTTTCCCTCCTACTGTTCACATCTGGGTGCGGTGGTTATCTGGGTGGTCCACGGGGTGACGGTGGGAGTGAGCACCAGATCGGCGGTGCCCGTGCCGTTCTGGCCGGTGAGCAGCGTGACGTCGAGCGTCCGGGTCTGCCCGGGGCCGACCTCCACGGTCGCCACCGCCACCTGACGGCGGCGGTCGAGCCCACCGCCCATCGCGGTGGCCCGGCCGTCCAGCCGGCCGGCGAGGACCGCGCCGCCGCTGGGCGTGTGTACCGAGACGAGCGTGCGAGCGGTGTACTTGTCGCCGGACAGGGCCATGCCCGTGACCGACTCCGTCAGACCCGACCGCGGGGCGGTGGAGTGCACCGTGACCCGCAGCCGCAGTTCGCGGCGTCCGTCCGGCTGGCAGGCGCCGACCGTCAGGGTGGCCGAGAACCTGAGGTAGTAGCCGAGCTTCGCGCCGCTGCCGTCGTTGAGGAACACGCCGACCGTCGGCACGGTGTCCCGCTCCGGGAGCTGCCCGGCCAGCCGGGTCCCGGCCACCGCGCGTTGCTCGTCGGAACGGACACTCCAGAACAATATCCGACGTTCCTGTATTGAGCGGCTAATAACGGTTAAAAGCGCTCGTGGGTCGACCGTCCTGGTGAACAGCGCGTCGAACACCCCCGACGCGGCCCGCGCGTAGAACGCGTCCTGCGCCTTCACGTCCAGGTCCCGGTACGAGTCACTGAGCAGCGTCCGCACGGCGGTGCCGCCGGCCAGCGCCGGACCGTCCGGCACGGTCACCGGGCCGATGACGTTGAGCAGGTACGACAGCATCACCGGGTCGACCGCCAGCACACCGTCCACCGTGATGCCGGTGCGCCGGCGCACCATCTCGCGGTAGAGCGCGGCGGCGGTCGGGAAGTTCGGGCTCAGATTGACGTCCGCGGGATACATCCCCGGCAGGTCGGACCAGAGCCGGCGCATCTCCGGGTCCACCTTGAGCGGTGGATCGAAGTACTGCAGATCCGTCGCGTTGCCCTGCCCCGCCAGTCGGATCCGGCCGGAGTCCGCGCGCAGCACGGCGTACGCGCCGAACATGCCGCCGGTGGCCCGCAATTCGGCCGGGTTCTGCGAGACGAGCAGGTAGCTGCGCGGGCCGTCCGCGCCGAGCAGCGGCGGCAACAGGCGGACGCCGCGGTCGGCGGCGGAGGTGAGCCCGCCCAACCGGTCCAACTCCTCCCGCAGCGCGGTGACCGCGTCACGTACCTGGGCCACCAGGCCGCGGGTCGGCACCGCCCGTAGCCGGTCCGCTGTCCGGCGGACCGCCTGGTCGGCGGCTGACACCTCGGCCGCGACCGCGCGCAGCCGGCCCACGTCGAGCCGGCCCTGCTTCGGCACCAGCGAGGCGAGGTCGACCCGGAGCAGGGTGGGGAAGGCGAGCCGGGCCAGGTCGTCCACCGCCACCGAGATCTGCCGCACCGCCGTCAGGTTGTCCCCGGCGTACGGGATGCCCTGGCCGAGCCACCAGACCGGGTCGCCGGTCGCTCCGCGCGCGGCGCCGGCCTGCTCCTGGAGAGCGGCCAGGGTCCGCTGGGCCCGGGCCACGTCACCGTCGAGCACCTGGGCGCTGAGGTCCTTGGCCAGGCCGGCGGCGTTCACCAGGTGGGCCCGGGCCTGCCAGCCCCGGAACGTGACCCAACCGCCGGCGGCGGCCAGCACCGAGACGACGACCAGCCCGACCAGCAGGACACGACGGACGCGGGCCCGGCGGCGTCGCCGTGAGTGTCGGCGTCGGCGGTGCGACGCCGCGTGTTCCGTCACGTCACTCTCCTCGGGGTCGACCGGCCTGCGATCACCATTCGGTGCTCGTGTCGGATAGGAGTATGTATTGGATGAACTATACTTCTAGTCGCTTTTCATGTTTTTCATCCGAACCGTGGCCACGTCGCGCAGCAGCGCCTCGATCCGGTCGACGCCGGCCCGCAGCGACATCTGCCGCAGGTAGGCGTCCCGCCCCCGGCGGCCCATGTCGGCCCGGGCGGCCGGGGGAATCGCCGCGGCCAGCCAGAACCGGTCGGCCAGGGCCGCCCAGTCCTCGGGCGGGCAGGACAGCCCGGCTCGGGCCCGCTCCACCAGCTCCGCGGTGTCCCCGCCGGCCGAGGCGACCACCGGCGCGGCGCAGGAGAGCGCGGCCGGCAAGGTGCCGGGCACGGTGCCGCGCAGCTCCGGCCGGTCGCGCAGCATGACGAGCTGGTAGTCGGCGGCCGCGTAGAGCTGGGGCATGTCCGCCGGCGAGCGCCGCTCGACGAACCGGACGTTGTCCGCCCGGAGTTCGGCGGCGAGGTCCCGCACCCGCCGCTCCTCCGCGCCCGAGCCGACCAGGACCAGGTCCATCCGGTCCCCCAGCGCCGCCGCCGCCCGGACCGCGGTCTCCAGACCCTGCCGTACGCCGATCGTGCCGGCGTGCATCACCACGCAGCGGTCGTCCCGGCGGATCAGCCGACGTGCGGCGGGACCGGGCCGCGCCGGGCGGAACAGTCGCTCGTCGGTCCAGTTGAGCACCGTACGCACCCGGTCCGGTTCGGCCCCGCCGGCGAGCACCAGCTCGCGCATGGACGGTGCGCTGACCGCGATCGCGTCCGCCTCCCGGTACAGCCGGCGCAGGCCGGCGTCCAGCCGCCCCGACCAACCACGTGCCGCCCCCGACCGGGCCGGCTCCTCCTCCGCCCAGACGTCCTGCACGTGCAGCACCGTCGGCACCCCGCCCAGCATCCGCAGCAGGCCGGCCGCGGCGAAGGTCACCGCGGGGAGCTGGAGGACGTACAGCGCGTCGAGGTCCCGCAGGTAACGCCGGCCGGCGAGCGTCGCGCTGCCGGCGAAGGAGAGCCAGCCGGCCGCCCGCGCGCGGGCGGAGCCCGCCCCACCGGCGTACCGGGGCACCCGGCGGACGGTCAGCCGCTCGCTGCGCGTCCGGTGCCCCCACCGTTGCCGCCAGCCCGGATAGAGCTGGCCGCCCGGGTGGTCCGGGAACCCGGTGAGCACGCGTACCTCGTGGCCCCGGGCGGCCAGCTCCTCGGCCAGGCTGCCCGGGATGAACGCCGGTTCCGGCGGGAAGTGGTACGACAGGATGCCGATCCTCATGGCCGCGCTCCCGGCGCGGCCTGCCGGACCCCGGTCCACCGTGGCGCGTACGATGCCGGCATCCCCTCGCCGTCCGGCCGCGACCGCCGGCAGCCCACCGTCGCGGCGCCGCCCCGCGCGACCGCGCCGACCAGAGGGGTCCAGATGCCCGACGGGGTGCTCTTCGTCTGCCACGCGAACATGTGCCGGTCACCGATGGCCGAGTTCATCGCCCGCCGGTTGCTGGCCGGGCTCCCGGTGACGGTGGCCAGCGCCGGCACCGACGCGATCGACGGGGCGGGCATGCACCCGTACGCCGTCGAGGTGGCCGCCGGGGACGGCGCGGACGTGACCGCCTTCCGCACCCGCCGGCTGCGCCCGGAGCACCTCACCTCGGCGGCGCTGGTGCTGACCGCGACCCGGCGGCAGCGCTCGGCCTGCGCGGCGCTGGCCCCGGCCGCGTTGGGCCGGATGTTCACGCTGCACCAGTTCGCCCGCCTGGCCGCCGCGGCCCGGCCGGACGGCGCGCCCGGGACCACCCCGCTGCGGGCGGCCGTGGTGGCGGCCGTCCGTGCCCGGGGGCGGCTGCAACCCGCCCCCGACGGCACGGACGACCTGCGGGACCCGATCGGCGGCTCCCCGGCCGACTTCCGCCGGTGCGCCGAGGACATCGAGCGGTCGATCCGGCCCCTGCGCGCGCTCATCGCGACAGCCGGGTGAGTTCCTGAGTACGGTCACCCACGACGGTCTGCGCACCCCGCTGGGTCGCCCCGACCCGGCCGGTGGGCACGGTCGGCGCGGCCGGCGGCACGACCACCTTGTACGTCTCGTACTGGTAGGCGTCCGCCTTGCCGACCTTGGCCATGTTGAGCACGCAGCCGAGCAGGCGCACCGACACCGAGCTGAGCGCCCGCGCCGCGGCGGCCACCTGGCCGCGCGAGGTCCGCCCCTGCTGGGTGACCAGGAGCGCGCCGTCGGCCTGCACGGCCACCACCACGCCGTCGGTGACCGCCAGCAGCGGCGCGGTGTCGATGATCACGATGTCCGCCGACTCGCGCAGCGCCACCAGCAGGTCCGCCATCGCCTTGGAGCCGAGCAGCTCACTCGGGTTCGGCGGGGTGGCGCCGCTGGGCAGGACCAGCAGCGACTTCTCACCCCACCGCTGCACCACGTCACCGACCTGCACGTCGCCGACGAGCACGTCGGTCAGCCCGACCCCGCCGTCGAGACCGAGGTAGTCGGCGGCCTTGGGACGGCGCAGGTCGGCGTCGATGAGCAGCACCCGCCAGCCCGCCTCGGCCAGCGCGATAGCGACGTTGCAGGCCATGGTGGTCTTCCCCTCGCCCTGCAGGGCGCTGGTGACCGCGATGACCCGGGCCGGCTCGTGCACGTCCACGAAGCGCAGGTTGGTGCGCAGCTTGCGGACCGCCTCGGCGCGGACCGAGGTGGCCGCGTCACCGACGATCAGCGGGGCGGCCTTCGCGCCGGCCTCGAACGGGATCTCGCCCAGCAGCGGGCTGCCGGTCACCCGCTGCAACGCCACGGCGTCGCGCATCCGTACGTCGGCCATGCCGCGCAGCACGGCCAGCGCGGCGCCGGCCAGCAAACCGAGCAGCCCGCCCAGGACCAGGTTGCGCGCCGGTCGCGGCGAGACCGGGCTGGAGGTGACCCGTGGGCCGCTCACCACCTCGATCTTGATCGGTGGCGCCTTGCCGTCCGCCGGGGTCTCCACCTTCCGCACCAGCTCGGTGAACTCGGCCGCCAGGGTCTCGGTGAGCTTCAGCGCCCGGGTCTGGTTGGTGTCGGTGACCGAGGCCTTGAGCAGCACCTTGTCGGGCAGCACGTCCGTGGAGATCTTGCCGCGCACCTGGTCGGCGGTGAGTCCGAGCGGCGCGTCGGCGACCACGCTCTGCGCCAGCCGGTCGCTGGTGAGCAGGTCAGCGTAGGACTTCACCCGCTGTTGCAGGAACAGGCTGCCCTGGTAGGCGTCCATCACGCCCGGACTGGCGGTGGTGACGAAGAACGTCACCGAGGCCTGGTACCGAGGCACGGAGCGGACCGTCACCAGGGCGGCCACGCCCAGCGTGAGCATGACCGTGACCAGCACGATCCACCAGTGGCGTCGGACCAGGCGCAGGTAGCCGAGGATGCTCATCCCGCTCCTCCTCGCGACACGCCGACCTGCCGATGAAGTTGCACAAAAGCCCCCTAAAAGCCCCAGTAGCCGTGCCAGGATCGAATCGCCTATTCACCCCGTTAGGTGACCAGACGAATGTAAACGACCGGAAAGCACGGACGACGTAAATCCGCTCATTCCGGATGAACACGTAGAGGGCAACCATGGATCGTGAAGCCACCGCCGCAGACGAGGCGCTGCGGACACGCAGTCACACCACCCACCGCGCCGCCACTCTCTCCCTGTTAACGCTGGACACGGCCGCGTGGTGCGGAGGATTTCTCGGCGCCGCCTGGACCCGCTACGAGTTCGACCTGACCGCCGCCGCGACCGGCCGCGTGCTCACCGTCGCGCTCGCCTGCGCCGCGCTCTACGCGCTGCTCACGCTGCTGCGCTCCCGGCTCTACGGCCGCTATCCGATCGGCAGCGCCGGGGACGCCCGCGGGCTGGCCGGAACCGCGGCGATCGCCGCCGCGGTCACGCTCGCCGGCGTGCTGCCCTGGACCGAACGGCCGGTACCCGCGACCACCCCGCTGGTCGGCGGCACCGTCGCGTTGGTGCTGATGGCGGCCGGCCGCGGACTGTGGCGGTTGCACGCCGACCGGCACCGTCCGGCGGCGCGACACGCCGAGCGGTGCCTGGTCTACGGCGTGGACGCGGCCAGCGAACGGCTGGTCCGCGTGCTGCTGCGCGACCCGGACAGCAGCTACCGTCCGGTGGGTCTGCTCGACGACGCCCCGGAGAGCCGCGGGCTCCGGCTGGAAGGGCTGCGCGTGCTCGGCGGGCGGGAACAGGTCAGCGCCGTGGTCCGGGCCACCCAGGCGCGTACCGTCATCTTCTCGATGACCGGCGGCGACCCGCGGCTGCTGCGCGACGTGCGCACCCGCACGCTGGAGGCCGGGGCCACGTTCAAGGTCCTGCCCCCGGTCCGCGAGGTGCTCGACCGCCCGGTCCACGCCACCGACGTCCGCGACCTCCAGCTCACCGACCTGCTCGGCCGCGCCCACCGGGTGGCCGAGCTGGCCGTCGAGCGCGGCGGGCTGGCCGGCCGGCGGGTGCTGGTCACCGGCGCCGGCGGCTCGATCGGCTCGGAGCTGTGCCGGCAGATCGCCCGCTGCGAGCCGGACGAGCTGATGATGCTCGACCGGGACGAGTCGGCGCTGCACGCGCTCCAGATGTCCCTGCACGGCCGGGCGCTGCTGGACGGCCCCGAACTGATCCTGGCCGACATCCGGGACGCCGACGGCATCGCCCGGGTGATCGCCGACCGGCAGCCCGACGTGGTGTTCCACGCGGCGGCGCTGAAGCACCTGACGCTGCTCCAACGGCACCCCGGCGAGGCGATCAAGACCAACATCTGGGGCACCCTGAACGTGCTGGAGGCGTGCCGGGACGTCGCCGAGTTCGTCAACATCTCCACCGACAAGGCGGCCAACCCGACGAGTGTCCTCGGCTACTCGAAGCGGATCACCGAACGGCTCACCGCCCACCGGGCCGCGCAGCTCGGCGGCACCTACCTCAGCGTCCGGTTCGGCAACGTGCTCAGCAGCCGGGGCTCGGTGCTGACCGCGTTCCAGGCGCAGATCCGGGCCGGTGTGCCGATCACCGTCACGCACCCGGACGTGACCCGCTACTTCATGACCGTCCAGGAGGCCGTGCACCTGGTGCTCCAGGCCGCGACCATCGGCCGCGGCGGCGAGGCGCTGGTGCTCGACATGGGCGAGCCGGTCCGGATCGCGGACGTGGCGCGGCGGCTGTCCGCCGAGGCGGACCACCCGGTGGACATCGTCTACACCGGGCTCCGGCCGGGCGAGAAACTGCACGAGCACCTCTTCGGCGCGGACGAGGCGGACAGCCGGCCGTTGCACCCGTTGATCTCCCACGTGCCGGTGCCCCCGCTGGACCCGGACGAGGTGCGCGCGCTGGACCCGTACGCCGACCCGGACGAGCTGGTGAAACGAATGGCGGCGTTCTGCCAGACGATCGGCGCGGTGCTGCCGGCGCTGCCCGGCCAGCGCTGACCGCCGCCGGCGGCGGGTGCGGCGGCACCCACCGCGGCTGCGCTCGCCGCCGGTCCGGCGGACCGGTAGGGTTGGCGGCGGTGTGCCGGGAAGCCTGGTCGGCGATGGATCCACCGACCCCTGCTCCCGGACGGACACCGTATGCCCCATCACACCCCGCCCTCCCGCCTGCTGGCTCGGCGTTCCTGGCCGGAGGCCCGCTTCCTGGCGGACGTGCTGCGCACCGAGACGGTCGGCGGCGGCCTGCTGCTGCTCGGCGCGGTCCTCGCCCTGGTCTGGGCGAACTCGCCGTGGCGCGCCGCCTACGCCGCGCTGGGCGACTGGGTGCCCTGGCCGGGCGGCACGGCGCTGCACCTCGACCTCGGGCTCGCCACCTGGGCCGCCGACGGGCTGCTGGCGATCTTCTTCTTCGTGGTCGGCCTGGAACTCAAGCGTGAGTTCGTCGCCGGGGACCTGCGGGACCCCCGGCGGGCCGCGTTGCCGGTGGTCGCCGCCGTCGGCGGCATGGCGGTGCCGGCGCTGATCTACCTGGCGGTGACCGCGAGCGCCGGCGGCGCGGGGCTGCGCGGCTGGGCGATCCCCACCGCCACCGACATCGCCTTCGCGCTCGCCGTGCTGGCCGTGATCGGCTCCCACCTGCCGCAGGGGCTGCGGGCCTTCCTGCTCACCCTCGCGGTGGTCGACGACCTGCTGGCCATCACCATCATCGCGGTGTTCTACACCGCCGACTTCCACCCGCTGCCGCTGCTCGGCGCGCTGCTGCCGATCGCCGTGTTCGGGCTGCTGGTGCAGCGGCGACGCACCTGGTGGTGGGCGCTGCTCCCGCTCGCGGTGACCGCCTGGGCGCTGGTGCACGCCTCCGGGGTGCACGCCACCGTGGCCGGCGTGCTGCTCGGCTTCACCGTGCCGGTGCTGACCGGGCGGGGCGGTGAGCCCGGGCTCGCCGAACGGCTGGAACACCGCTGGCGGCCGATCTCCGCCGGCCTCGCCGTGCCGGTCTTCGCGTTCTTCGCCGCCGGGGTCTCGCTCGTCGACGTGGACCTGGGCGCGGTCGTCCGGGACCCGGTCGTGCTCGGCGTGGCCGGCGGCCTGGTGCTGGGCAAGGTGATCGGCGTGTTCGGCTCCACGTTCCTGCTCGCCCGGTTCACCCGCGCCGAGCTGGACGAGGAGATCACCTGGGCGGACCTGGTCGGGCTGGCGTTGCTGGCCGGCATCGGCTTCACCGTGTCCCTGCTCATCGGGGAGCTGGCGTTCGGCCCGGGCAGCCCCGAGGACGAGCGGGTCAAGGCCGCGGTGCTGGCCGGTTCGCTGATCTCCGCCGGCCTGGCCGCCGGGGTGCTGCTGCGGCGCAACCGGGTCCACCGCCGGATCAGCGAACGGGAGAGCCGGGACGACGACGGCGACGGCATCCCGGACGTCTACCAGGAACGGCCGGCCTGAGCCGGAACGCGCCGGCCGCCGCCCCCGGACGGGGCGACGGCCGGCGCGGGACGGGGATCAGCGGTGGCGCTCGGCGCGACGGTCGGCGCCGTCCTCGGTCTCCTCCAGCGCGTCGGCGAACGGTTCGGTGAGGTCGTCACCCGGCACCGCGACCCGCTCGGCGCGGTCCTGCTCGTCCGCGCGACCACCGGGAGGCGGTTCCGGCGCCGTGGCGCCCCCGGCGAAGCCGTACTCGTTGGGCTCATCGTGCCTGCTCATGCGCGAACCTCCCGGTCGTCCGAATCCTGGCGGCGGTGCCGTGACACCACCGCCAGGACACTTACCCACCGCGCCGGTTCCTGATCATCCGAGCGCCGCTCAGGTCAGCTCCCGGACCGCCTCGAAGACGAGCCAGAGACCGCAGATGGCGAACAGCACGGCCGCGCCGTACCGGATGGTCCGCTCCGGCAGGTGCCGGCCGAGCATCCGGCCCACCAGGATGGCCAGCGCGTCCGCCGCGACCATGCCGAGCGTGGAGCCGAGCCAGGTGCCGAACCAGCCGTACTTGGTGGCCAGCGTGATGGTCGCGAGCATCGTCTTGTCGCCCAGCTCGGCCAGGAAGAACGCCACGCCGACCGCGATGATCGCCGACTTGGTGCTGCGTTCGGCCTTCCGCTTCTCCTCCTCGGTGAGCTTGTCGCCGCGCAGCGTCCAGGCACCGAAGCCGAGGAACGCCAGACCGGCGATGAGTGAGATCCAGCCCGTGGGCAGCACGCTGTTGAGGCCGACGCCGATGGCCACCGAGGCCAGGTGGACGATCGCGGTGGCGATGGTGATGCCGATGAGCACCGGCAGCGGTCGGAAGCGCGTGGCGAACGTCAGCGCCATGAGCTGGGACTTGTCGCCCAGCTCGGCGACGAAGATGACGCCGAAGCTGACCACCAGCGCGACGAGGAAACCCTCCATGTGAACCTTCCCGATCAAGCCGGGAGGAGAGACAGGGACGCCCTCGACCCGGCTGCGACAGCCTGAGTCGAAGGTCTCGCCCGCCCCGGGGACCGGGGCCGCGTGGCCGGATGCGGAACGCACCAGTGTGTCGACCACGACATTGGGGGCTACTCCCCTTCGCGCCCACCAGCCTAGCCGATCACCGTCGGCCCCGGTCGTCGGGTGTGACCGGGGCCGCGCCGGCCGTCACTCGGCCCGGGCCAGGCTCACCCCGAACAACCCGTCCGGGTCGGTCCAGAACGCCTGCCGCGCGAACCCGGCGCGGTCCAGCTCGGCGGCGACGCCCGCCGGCCGGAACTTGGCCGAGACCTCGGTGCGCAGCTCCTCCCCGGCGGCGAACGTGACGTCGAGGTCCAGCACCCGCACCCGGGTCGGACGCTCGGCGCGCAGCCGCATCTCGATCCACTCCCGGTCCGGGTCCCAGACCGCCACGTGGCGGAACGCGGCGACGTCGAAGTCCGCGCCCAACTCCCGGTTGATCACCCGCAGCACGTTGCGGTTGAACTCGGCGGTCACGCCGGCGGCGTCGTCGTAGGCCGGGACGATCACACCCGGGTCCTTCACCAGATCGGTGCCGATCAGCAGCCAGTCCCCGACCTCCAGCGCCGCGCGCATGGCGGTGAGGAACCCGGCCCGCTCCCCCGGCAGCAGGTTGCCGATCGTGCCGCCGAGGAACGCCACCAGGCGTCGGCCGCCGGTGGGCAGCCGGTCCAGGTGCCGGGTGAAGTCGCCGACGATGCCCCGCACCCGCAGCCCCGGGTACGCGGCGGCGATCTGCTCGGTGGACCCGCGCAACGCGCTGACCGAGACGTCCAGCGGCACGAACGTGCCCAGGTCGCCGTGCCGGGTGAACGCGTCCAGCAGCAGCCGGGTCTTCTCCGACGAGCCGGAACCCAGCTCGATCAGCGTCTTCGCGCCGGTCAGCGCCGCGACGTCGGCCGCGTGCGCGGCCAGCACCGCACGCTCGGCCCGGGTCGGGTAGTACTCCGGCAGGCGGGTGATCTCCTCGAACAGCTCGCTGCCCCGGGCGTCGTAGAACCACTTCGGCGGCAGCCACTTCGGCGACGCGGTCAACCCGACCCGGACGTCCTCCCGCAGCGCCCGGTCGAGGTCCTGCTCCTCCAGGTGGATCTCCAGCGGCTCCGCGCCCATCAGGTGTCCTCTCTGCCATCGGTGGATGAGCCGGCCCCGGTCGGGGCCAGCTCGCGGATGTCCAGCCCGGCCGCGGTGGCCAGCACCAGCCGCCCGTCCGGCACCGCCTGCCAGCCGGGATCGTCGTCGAACGGTTCGGAGGCCAGCAGCACCGAACCCGGGCCGCGCCGCACCGACAGCGCGTGCCCGGCCACCGTCGCCGCGACCGTGACGCCGTCGGTGAGCAACAGGTTCAGCCGCGAGCCGGGCGCCGCGGCGGCCACCGCGGCGACGGTGTCGGCCACCGCGTCGCCGAGCGCCGCGCCGGCCCGCAGCCGATGCCGGACCAGCGCCCAGAGCACCGCCGAGTCGGTCGGCACGTCCAGCGTGAGCAGGTCCCGCACCGGCAGCCCGGCGGCGAGCGGGACGAGACTGTCCGGCCAGCCCCGGACCACGCCGTTGTGGCTGAACAGCCAGCGCCCCTCGGCGAACGGCGCGGCGGCGGTCTCGTGCAGCGGCATGCCGACCGTGGCCGAGCGGACGGCGGCCAGCACCGCCCCGGCGGACGTCACGGCCGCCAGCTCCGGCAGCGTCGTGTCACTCCACATCGGCTGGGCCCGCCGGTAGCGGACCGGGTCGGCGCCGTCCGGGTACCAGCCGACGCCGAAGCCGTCGGCGTTGATGGTGCCGCCGCCGCGCATGTCACGCGGCGCCCAGGACTGCCGCAGCAGCCCGTACGGCGGGTCGAACAGCAGGCTCCGCAGGGTGACCGGTGGGCCCAGGTACGCGAGGTGACGGCACATCCGGCCGGTTCACTCCCCGTCGCCGGCGTCGCGGGCGCAGCGGAACCCGCTGAAGATCTGCCGCCGGATCGGGTAGTCCCAGTTGCGGAACGTGCCCCGGCACGCCGACCGGTCGGTGCCGAACGAGCCGCCGCGCAGCACCCGGTGGTCGTCGCCGAAGAAGACCTCCGAGTACTCCCGGTACGGGAACGCGGCGAAGCCGGGATGCCCCCGGAACGGGCTGGCGGTCCACTCCCAGACGTCGCCGACGAGCTGGTGCACGCCCAGCGGCGAGGCGCCGTCCGGGTAGGCGCCCACCGGCGCCGGCCACAGGTGCCGCTGGCCCAGGTTGGCGTGCGCGGTGCCCGGGTCCTCGTCACCCCACGGGTAGCGGCGGGAACGGCCGGTCGCCGGGTCCCACCGGGCCGCCTTCTCCCACTCCGCCTCGGTGGGCAGCCGCTTGCCGGCCCACGCCGCGTACGCCTGCGCCTCGTACCAGCAGACGTGCACCACCGGCTCGTCGTCGCGCACCGCGGACCAGCGGCCGAACCGGCGGTACGCCCAGCCGTCGCCGTCGCGCCGCCAGTGCAGCGGCGCGCTCAGCCCGGCCTCGACCCGGTGCCGCCAGCCGGCCCCGCTCCACCAGCGCGGCTGGTCGTACCCGCCGTCGGCGATGAACGCGCGGTACTGCCCGTTGGTCACCGGCGTCGCGTCGATGCGGTACGCGGGCAGGTCGACGGTGTGCGCCGGGCGCTCGTTGTCCAGCGCCCACGGGTCGGTGGAGGTGCCCATGGTGAACGGCCCGGCCGGCACCAGCACCTCACCGCCGACGTCGACCCGGGGTTCCGGCGGCGGTGACGCGTCCAGCACCGGGGCGCCGGCGCGCAGTTGGTGGGTGGCGAGCATCGTCTCGTCGTGCTGCTGCTCGTGCTGCACGATCATGCCGAACGCGAAGCCGTCCTCGACCAGCCGGCGGTCGGTGAACCGGATGCCGTCCAGCAGGTCGTACACCTTGTCCCGGACCGTCCGCACGTACGCGCGGGCCTCGGCCGGGGGCAGCAGCGGCAGCGCCGGCCGGTCCTTGCGGGGCTGCTTGAACGCGTCGTAGAGGTCGTCGACGTCGCGGCGCACCGGCTCGCGCCCGCCGACGTCGCGGACCAGCCACAACTCCTCCTGGTTGCCGACGTGCGCCAGGTCCCAGACCAGCGGCGACATCAGGGTGGAGTGCTGCCGGACCAGGTCGTCGTCGTCCACCGCGTCGGTCAGCAGCGCGGTGCGGGCGCGGGTGCGCTCCAACTCGGCCGCGATCCGGTCGCGCAGCCGCTCGGCGTCCGTGCCCGGTCGCTCGGTCGTGGTCACCGCTGTCCCCTCTCCGCGGCGGCGCGCCGCCGCCGGATCGCTCGGTGCGTCTCGTCGTACAGGCCGGCCGGCAGGTTCAGCCCCGGCAGGGCGGCCAGGGCCAGGTCGAACAGGGCCGCCGCGGCGGTGGCCAGCGCGGGGTCGGCCAGCCCGTGCCGGGCCGCGTCGTGCCACCGGTCGGCGACCGGACCGGCCGCGGCGAGCGCGTCGCCCGTGGTCGTCCGGTCGGCGAACAGCGCCGCCAGCACCGCCAGCGGCACCGTCCAGTCCCGGCCCGGCTGGGCGTCCAGGTAGCGCAGTTCCAGGTAGCCGCGTGGGCGTACCGGCGGGAAGAGCGTGCTGACGTGGTATTCCAGGTCGTCGGTGGTGGGTGGGCGGGGCAGCGCGCCGGCCAGCCAGTCGGTGAAGGTCACGTCCGCCGGCGGGGTCCAGTCCGGTCCGTCGCCGCGGACGCACAGCAGCGGCGCGGCGAGCGCGTAGTCGGTCCAGGCCGCCACCGGGTCGCGGTCGGCGCCGGCCGGCGACCAGACCGGACGGGTACGCGCCGGATCGATCGCCAGCCAGGCGGCCATCCGCGCGGACGCCCAACCGGTGGGCCGGCCGGCGTGCCGGTCGGCGGTGGCGAACGCGGCCAGCAGCGGCGGCCCGACGGCGTGCGCGGTCGCCCAGCGCTGGGCGAGCTGGTCGGGCTCGCCGGCGTCCAGGCAGACCTGGAGCCCGGCCGTGCTGTACATCATCGCCCGCCCGGCCGGTCCACGCCTGTCGAAGACGTCCCGCATGGCGCGGTAGCGGGCGGTCTCCACGGCCGGTCGGGGCGGACGCCACGGGTCCATGCCGGTACGGCCCAGCACGAGGCCGGCGGCGTCCAGTCGGGTGCGTAGCTGCGTGATGTCGGCCTCGGTGGCCGAGATGAGCGCGGCGACCGACGGTCGCGGCGGGGTGGAGATCTCCACCTGCCCGCCGGGCTCCACGGTCACGGTGCCGCCGCGCCGGAGCTCGTCGGTCGGGCTGGTGGGGTCGAGGGTGACGGGGCTGTGCCGTCCCAACGCTGCGCGCAGTCGCTCACGGTCGACCGGTCGGGTCGGGTCCGCGGCGTCGTGCACGGTCCATTCCAGTTCGACGCCGGTGAGTGTGGGTGGACCGGTCTTGAAGCAGATCCGGGCCAGGTGCCCGCGCGCCGCGGCCTCGTCCCCCAGGACGGTGGCACGATCCAGCTCCGGCGACATCACCATGTGGCGGCTCCTCTCCCCGGGGACGGGCGACACACCGTCGCCCTGGGCCCGGCCGGTCCGGCACGGGGCCCGCGCCTTCCCCATCCTCTGTCTAGCAGACGGAATTCGCGCGCCCGGAGAGATGAATTTTTGTCCGGAATCTGATTGCGCCGGCGCGGGTCAGTCCTCGTCGTCGTCCTGGTCGCCAGCCCCGGGCTTCCGCGTGTCGTCCGCCGGCTTCTTCGGTGTCGGATCGGCCGGCGTCTTCGGGGACGGCTTCCCCGCCGGCGTCTTCGGGGACGCCGCCGGCACCAGGGTCCGGCAGTAGCTCTCCACCCGGTCGGGCCCGCCGGCGGCGGCCACCAGGTCGGCGAAGCCCGGGGTGGTGAGTGCCCGGGCCCGCTGCGGCTCCGACTTGGCGAGGTAGGCGCGGCAGTGACCGACGAGCGCGCCGCCGACCGACGGCGGCGCGGCGGGCCGGCTCCCGGACGGCGTCCCCGACGGCGTCCCGGACGACGAGGCCGCACCGGAGGCCGCACCGGACGGACCGGCGGGGGTCGACCGCGACGGACCGGCGACGGTCGGGGCGGGGCCCGCCGTGGTCGGGGCCGGCGGAACCACCGGTTGCGGGCTCCGGTCCAGTCGCACGGCGGCGAACGCCACCCCGGCGACCGCGGTGGCGGCGAGCCCGGACAGCGCGGCGGCGACGCGGAGCCGACGACGCGGACGGGACGCCGGAACCGGCGCGGCGACCGCCGGCGCGGCCCGGGCGGCCCGGAAGGCGGCGAGCGCCCGTTCCTCACCGTCGAGTTCCCCCGCGGTGGCCGGGGCCGCCGCGGCGGCGAGCAGCCGGGTCAGCGGGTCGGCGTCGGCGGGCGGCACGGCGTGCACGGCGTCGAGCAGCCGGTCGGACTCCGCCCGATCGGCGGGCCCGTCGGATCGGTGAGGTCTCATGCCGTCTCCCCTCACGTCAGCCCTCCGCCGGCTCGGCCTCGGACGCGTGCGGCGCCTGGCTGTCGGTACGGGGCCGGGGCCGGACCGCGCCCGGCACGTCCTCCGGCGCGGCGCGCTCCAGCAGCGCGGCCAGCCGGCGCAGCCCGCGGTGCGCCGCCGTGCGTACGGCGCCGGCCCGCCGGCCCAGCACCTGCCCGGCGGTCTCCGCGTCGAGCCCGATGACGGCCCGCAGCATCACCGCCTCGGCCTCGGCCGGTGGCAGCGTGCGGATCAGTGCCAGCGCGCTCTCGGTGCCGAGGGCCTCGCCGGCCCGGTCGGCGGTGTCGGCGTCCCCGGCCAGGTCGTTGAGGGCCTGCACGGGCACCGGGACCACGGGCCGGCGCCGTTGCCGCCGCAGGTGGTCCATGGCCCGGTTCCGGGCGATGGTGACCGACCAGGCGCGGAACTCGCCGCCGGTGAACGACGGCAGGTCCCGGGAGATCTGCAGCCAGGTCTCCGAGGCCACGTCCTCGGCGTCGCCCCCCACCAGCGTGGTCAGGTACCGCAGCAGGGCCGGCTGCAGGCTGCGGTAGAGGAAGCGGAACGCCTCCTCGTCCCCGGCCTGGGCCGCGGTGACCGCCTCGTTCAGCTCACTGGTCACGGTCGCCGCCCGGGCCCCGCGATCGCGGGTCGGGCGTCCGTCGACGCGGGAGACCACACCGCCATCCGCACCCCCGGGCCCCCCGCTGAACTGATCGGCGCCGGGCCGAGCCCGGGACGCACGCTGGATACCGCCGCCCGGCACGGCCGGCGGCGGGACATACCGTACCGGCGTCGCGGGGCGACCGGGAGCCGGGCCGACGTCGGGAGCGCGACCGGCGGGCGGCATGGCCCGGACGGCCGGAAAACCGAGAGAAATGTCTACCGGCGAAGGCGGCGTGTCGGTGTAACGAAGGCCACCATCGAGTCGCTGCTCCCGCGTGGGAAGCGGACAGCCGCCGGGAGACCGGCATTTTCTGGCCGATCGTACCCGGCCGGTCACGGTCAGCCCACCGCCGCCGCGCCCTCGGCCGTTCGGCCGACCGGGGCGCAGCCGCTCGCCGACGGCCGCAGGAGAGATCGCCGGAAATACTCCGCGACCGCTGTGGGTACGGTATGGGGATGCTCTCCTCCGACGTCGTACTCAGCGGTCGGTACCGCCTGGAAGACCGTGTCGCCACCGGCGGCATGGGCGACGTCTGGCGGGCCAAGGACCTGGTGCTCGGCCGCCAGGTGGCCGTCAAGGTGCTGCTTCCCGCCCTGGTCCGCGATCCGGACTTCATCGCCCGGTTCCGCTCCGAGGCGCGGATCATGGCGTCGCTGCGGCACCCCGGCGTGGTGCAGGTCTTCGACTGCGGCGAGGACGAGCTGCCCGACGGCAGCCGGGCCGACTACCTGGTCATGGAGTTCGTCGCCGGCGAGCCGCTGTCCCGGCGGATCGAGGACGCCGGCCACCTCGAGGTCGACGAGACCATGTCGATCGTGGCCCAGACGGCGCAGGCGCTGCACGGGGCGCACGGGCGGGGCATCGTCCACCGCGACGTCAAGCCGAGCAACCTGCTCGTGCAGGACGACGGCACCGTGGTGCTGGTCGACTTCGGCGTGGCCCGGTCCACCAACGTCACCAGCATCACCAGCACCAACGCGGTGCCCGGCACCGCCCTCTACATGGCGCCCGAGCAGGCCGCCGGCCGCCCGGTCACCGGCGCCACGGACGTCTACGCGCTCGGCGCGGTGGCCTACTGCTGCCTGACCGGCAGCCCGCCGTTCACCGGCGACAACCCGCTCCAGGTCGCCGTGCGCCACCTCGACGACGAGCCGCCGGAGCTGCCGGCGGAGATCCCGGCACCGGTCCGCGAGCTGGTGGCCCGGGCGCTGGCGAAGGACCCCGCCGACCGCTACCCGAGCGCCGCGGCGATGGCCGACGCGGCCCGGGCGGCGCGTACCGACTCGCCCACCGCGACCGTGCCGGCGGCGCTGCGCGGCGCGGCCGGGCCGGGGCACACCCGCGACGAGCAGCCGGTGGCCCGGCCGGCGGCCATGGTCGCGCCGCCGCGCCGCCCCGGCCGACGCGGCGCGCTGGTCGGCGCGGCGGGCGCGGTGCTGGTGGCGGTGACCGCCCTCGGCGCGCTGCTGGCCGCCGCCCGGGAAGCGGACGCGCCGGCCACCCGGATCGACTCCACCCGGCCGGCGGTGGCGCCGAGCAACTCGGTCGCGGACACCGCGGTCACCGGGGGGCCGTCGGCGGACGACGAGGACTACACCTACCGCCCGGTCGGTCCGAACGAGCGGCCCTCGGCCTCGGCCTCGGTGACGCCGAGCGCCTCGCCCAGCGCGTCGGTCGAGCCGAGCCCGTCGCGCGTGCCGTCGACGGCGCCGACCGCGCCGAGCACCGCGCCGACCACCAGCGCGCCCCCGGTCGAGACCACCGCGCCGACCGAGACCACCACCACCACGACCGCCCCGGCCGGCGGCGACCCGGGCGGCGACCCGGGCGGTCAACCGGTCGCCGGCCGCTGACCCACCGCCGTCGCGCGGGCCGGTCCCGCCACCCGGGCACCGGCTCGCGCCCGGCGTCCGGGGCGGCGACGGTGGTCAGTCCGCGCCGAGCGCCGCCACCACCGGCCGGGCCAGCGCGCGCCGGGCCGGCAGGACGGAGGCGAGCAGCGCGGCCAGCACCGCCACCGCGACGATCAGCCCGAGCCGCCCCCACGGCAGCACCACGGTGAAGTCGCCACCGACGCGGGCCACCACCGCCATCGCGCCCGCCGCGACGGCGATGCCCAGCGCGACGCCGAGCACGGTGCCGACCAGCGCGGTGAGCACCGCCTCGACCGCGAGCGCCGCCCGCATCCCGGCGCGGCTCAGGCCGACCGCGCGCAGCACGGCGGTCTCCCGGGTCCGCTCCACCACCGACAGGCTCAGCGTGTTGGCCACCCCCACCAGCGAGATGACCACCGCCAGGCCGAGCAGCACCGTGACGAAGCCCAGCACCAGGTCGACGGTGCCGGTGAGCATCCGCTTGTAGGCGGCCTGGTCCAGCACGTTGACCGTCGGATAGCGGGTGACCACCGACTCGACGGCGGACCGGGCGACGTCCGGGCTCACCCCGTCCGCCGGGTCGATCTCGGCCAGGTAGCCGCGTTCGGCGGGGAAGAGGCGGCCGAAGTCGGCGTCCACCAGCTCCACCGCGTACCCCGTCGGCACCCGGCTGCCGGCCGTCGCCGGCCGGTCGTCCGCCACCACGGCGGCGACCCGGAACGGCCGGCCGGCGACGGTGACCGTCGTGCCGACCGTCCAGCCCCGGGCGGCGGCCAGCTCGCGGTGCACCAGCACCGAACCCGGCCCGAACGCGCCCGGGTCGCCGGCGTCCACGGCGGACAGCGTCCGGCGGACCAGCGCCGGGTGCGCGGCCCGCACCTCGACGCCGTCGGTCACCCGGCTGCGCTGCTCGTGCACCACGCCCAGCTCCGGCCGGGCGGCCAGCTCGTCGACGAGCCGGGCCGGCAGCTCCCCACCGATGCCGGTGACCAGGAAGTCCACCCCGACCCGGGCGTCCACCGCGCGTTCGATGCCGGCCTTGACGCTGCCGGCGCCGACCACGAACGACGAGACCAGCCCGATCCCGATCACCATGGCCGTGGCGGTGGCCGCGACCCGCCGCGGGTTGCGTACCGCGTTCGCCACGGCCAGCGTCGCCGGGGTGCCGAACAGCGCGCCCAGCGGCGCGCCCAGCACCCGGACCAGCGCCGGCACCAGGACCGGACCGAACGCCACGATGCCGCCGAAGGCCAGCAGTCCACCGGCCGCCACCAGCGGCACCTGCCCGGTGGTCCCGGCGCCGAGCAGCGCCGCGACACCGGCGGCGAGGATCAGCGCCCCGACCGCGAGGCGGACCCGGCCGGCCGGGCGGGCCGGCCGGGTCGCCGCGTCGGTCAACGCGGCCACCGGCGCGACCCGGGTGCCCTGCCAGGCCGGCAGCGCCGCGGCCAGCACGGTGAGCAGCACGCCCGACCCGAGCGAGAGCAGCACCGTACGGGCCGTCACGGTGATCCCGTCGGCCACCGGCGCCCCGGTGCCGCCCAGCAACGCGCCCAGCCCGGCGGACAGCGCCAAGCCGGCCAGCACGCCGAGCACGGAGGCGAACAGCCCGGTCAGCGCCGCCTCGACCAGCGTGGCCCGGTAGATCTGCCCCCGGGTCGCGCCGACCAGCCGGAGCAGCGCGGTGCGCCGGGAGCGTTGGGCGAGCACGATGGCGAAGGTGTTGGCGATCACGAAGCCGGCCACCACCACCGCCACCGCCGCGAACGTGCCCAGCAGCAGCTCGAACTGCCGCAGGTCGCGCACCGCCTCGGCGACCGCCGCGTCGAGCACGGCCGCGCGGTCCCGGACCGGCACGCCCGGCCCCACCACCGCCCGGACCCGGTCGGCCAGCGCCGCCGGGTCCGCCCCGGGCCGGGCGGCCACCATGATCCGCCCGTATCCGCGCTCGCCGCCGACCGCGAGGGCGTCCGCGCCGGTCAGGCCGATGAACGAGCCGCCGACGTCGCGGTTGGTGCCGGCCACGTCAACGGCGCCGACAAGCGTGTACGGCCGGGCCGCGCCGCCCGCGCCGCCGACGGAGACCGGGGCGCCGAGCACGAACCGCTGCCGGGTGACGGTCCGCTCGTCGAGCACCAGCTCGCCCGCGCGCTGCGGCAACCGCCCGGCGACCACGTCGTACGACTGGAGGGCCGGTTCGGTGGGGATCGCGGCGAGGACCGCGTACCCGAGCACGGGCCGGCCGTCCGCGCCGACCACGCCGGCGGTGCCGGTCAGCTCCCCCGCGGCGGCGGCCACCCCGTCGACCGCGCGGACCCGGTCGACCAGGGCCGGTGACAGCGGCCGGGAGCCGGCGTACGCGGCCAGGTCGGTGTGCCTGTCGAACGCGCCGGCCCGCTCGTACGCGCCGGCCCGCATGCCGTCGGTGAGCATGAGTGTGCCGGCGACGAACGCGACGCCGAGCACGATGGCCAGCGAGGAGAGCAGCAGGCGCAGGCCCTCGGCGCGGACCTGGCGCAGGGTCAGGCGCAGCATCCCGCTCACCGCCCCACCGGGGTCACGGCCGGGTCGAGCCGGGCGAGCGCGTCGCGGACCTGGCCGGTGGTCGGCCGGTGCAGTTCGTCGACGAGCCGGCCGTCGGCCAGGAAGACCACCCGGTCGGCGTACGCCGCGGCGGCCGGGTCGTGGGTGACCATGACGACGGTCCGGCCGAGCGTGTCCACCGCCTCGCGCAGCAGGCGGAGCACCTCGGCGCCGGCGCGCGAGTCGAGGTTCCCGGTCGGCTCGTCGGCGAAGATCACCCAGGGGCGGGTGATCAGCGCCCGGGCCACCGCGACCCGCTGCTGCTGGCCGCCGCTCAGCTCGGCCGGCCGGTGACCGAGGCGGTCGGCCAGTCCGACCGCGGCCGCCACCTGCCGCAGCCAGGCCGGGTCGGGCCGCCGGCCGGCGATGGCCAGCGGCAGCACGACGTTCTCCTCGGCGGTCAGCGTGGGCAGCAGGTTGAACCGCTGGAAGACGAAGCCGATCCGGTCCCGGCGCAGCCGGGTGAGCCGACGGTCGTCGAGCCGGGACAGATCCGCCTCGCCGATGCGGACCGTGCCGCTCGACGGCCGGTCCAGGCCGGCGAGGCAGTGCAGCAGCGTGGACTTGCCGGAGCCGGAGGGGCCCATCACGGCGGTGAACCGGGCGGCGGCCAGGTCGAGGTCGACGCCGTCCAGCGCGACGACGCGGGACTGCCCGACGCCGTACTCCTTGCGCAGGTCACGGGCGGCGAGCGCGACGCCTGTGGTCGGGGTTGCGGGCAACGTGGTGCTCCTGTCGGACGCGGTCTGGTGACCCTTCCGACGCTAGGGCCGGCACCCCGGCGGTGATCTCCACCGGCGCGCTCGACCCGCGTACGCCTCCGGTCGCGCAGCCCGGTCGCACCGGTACGCCCGGAGGCGTACGCCGGGTCAACCGCCGGGCGTGACCAGCCCGCTCTCGTACGCCAGCACGACGGCCTGCACCCGGTCGCGGAGCTGGAGCTTGGCCAGGATGCGGCCCACGTGGGTCTTCACGGTCGCCTCCGCGACGTGCACCCGGGCGGCGATCTCGGCGTTGGACAGCCCCTGCGCCACGAGCAGCAGCACCTCCCGTTCCCGCTCGGTGAGCTGGGCCAGCCGCGGGTCCTCGGCCGGGGCCGCGCCGAGCTGCCCGGCGAACCGGTCGAGCAGCCGCCGGGTGATCGACGGCGCCACCACCGAGTCGCCCTCGGCGACCACCCGGATCGCGGCCAGCAGCTCCTCCGGGGGCACGTTCTTGAGCAGGAAGCCGCTCGCCCCGGCGCGCAGCGCGGCGAACGCGTCCGCCTCGGTGTCGAACGTGGTGAGCGCCAGCACGCGCGGCCGGCGTGCGGCCGACCGGGCGCAGATCCGTCGGGTCGCCTCCACCCCGTCCATGGTGGGCATCCGCAGGTCCATCACCACCACGTCGACCTCGACCCGGTCCAGTACCCGCAGCGCGTCCGCGCCGTCGATGGCCTCGCCGACCACCGCCAGGTCCGGTTGGGAGTCGAGCACCATCCGGAAGCCGGCGCGCACCAGCGCCTGGTCGTCGACGATCATCACCCGCACGGTCATGCCGCCGCGCTCCCTTCCTCGGTGCCGGCTGCCGCGGGCAGCGGCAGCCGGGCCTCCACCCGCCATCCGCCGGCCAGCGTGGGGCCGGCGGCGAGGCTGCCGTCGTACACCCCGACCCGTTCCCGCATGCCGACCAGGCCGTGCCCGCCGGACGGCGCCGGGCGGACCACCGGGCGACCGCGCCCGTCGTCGACGGCCCGGACCGCGACGGCGTCGGTGGCCCAGTCGAGGGTCAGCTCGACCGACGCGCCCACGCCGGCGTGCTTGAGCGCGTTGGTCAGGCTCTCCTGCACCACCCGGTAGACGGTCAGCTCCAGGCCGGGCGGCAACGCCACCGGAGTGCCGGCGCCGCCGCAGTCGATCCGCAGCCCGGCGGCGCGGAACCGGTCGAGCAACGCGGGCAGCTCGACCAGCGCGGGACGCCGGTGCGCCGGCTCGTCGGCCATCGCGGCCGGTTCCGGCCGGCTGGGTTCCCGGAGTACGCCGACCAGCCGCCGCATCTCCTCCAGCGCCTGCCGGCCGGTGTCCGCCACCACCTTGGCCGCCTCGCGCGCGGTCGCCGGGTCCCGGTCCAGCGTGAACCGCACGCCGTCCGCCTGCACGATCATGACGGCCATGCTGTGCGCGACCACGTCGTGCAGCTCGCGGGCGATCCGGGTGCGTTCCTCGGCGACCGCGGCCCGCGACTCGGCCTCCCGCTCACGTTCGGCCGTCGCGGCGCGCTCCTCCAGGCTGAGCACGTAGAGCCGCCGGGTGCGGACGTTCAGCCCGACCAGCCAGACCGCGCCGGTGACCAGGCCGTAGTAGAGCGCGCCGGCCCACCAGTGCGCGGCGGCGGGGAGCTGGAGCGCGGCGATCAGCACGCCGATCGCGGCGCCGACCCCGGCCACGATGCCGTCCCGCAGCCGGTCGGCGTACTTGACCACGCTGTAGAGCGCGATCAGCACGCCGAGGTCGTAGCCGAGCGGCCCCCAGCCGACGATCACCTGGGTCAGCGCGAGCGCGGCCACCACGGCGGCGACCGCGGTCGGATGGGTGCGCCGGAAGAACAACGCCACCGCCATCGCCACGCCGACCGCGAACGCCGGCAGCCCACCCTGCTCGCCCAGGAGGGTCAGCACGGCGAGGAGGACGACCAGCCCGGAGGCGGCGGCGTCGAACGCGACGCCGCGTACCGGGCGGCCGAGGATCAGGCGGTCCACGGTCACCCAGCGTACGGGGCGGGCCGGGCGTGCTGCCGGGGCCCGGTCAGTGGGTGAGGAGGGCCCGCATGCGGGTGATCTCGGCGGACTGTTCGACGGCCACCGCGTTGGCGAACTCCTGCATGGCCTGGTCCGCGCCGACCTTGAGCAGGTCGGTGGACATCACCACCGCGCCCTGGTGGTGGGCGGTCATCATCTGCACGAAGAGGCGGTCGAACGCCGCGCCCCGGGCGGCGGCGAGCTGCCGCACCGCCTCGGCGGACTGCATCCCGCGCATGGTGGCGTGATCGTGTCCGGTGACCTCGGCGGGCAGGTCGCGGGTGCTGAGCCAGGCCCGCAGCACGCCGACCTCCGGCCCCTGGGCGGCCCGGATCCGGTCGGCGACGGCACGGATCCGGGGGTCGGCGGCCCGGTCGGGGGCGAGCGTCGCCATCTCCAGCGCCTGCTCGTGGTGCGGGATCATCATCCGGACGTACCAGACGTCGAGGCTGTTGAAGCGCGGCGCCGCGTTGCGGACCTGCCCGCCGTCGTGGGTGGCGGCCGGCTCTCCCGGGCGTCCCGGCACCAGCACCGGCGGCGCCGAGCCGGTCGCGGTCGGCGTGGTCGGGGCGGTGGCGGCCGGGCTGAGCCGGGCCGCCGCCGGACGGCTGTCGTCGCGCCCGGCCAGCGCCAGGCCGCCGAGCACCAGGAGCGCCACCAGCGCTGTGACGGGAAGCCACACGCGTGCCTGCCGGCCGGTCATACGAGCCTCCCTCCGGTCGAGGTGACAGCGATCCTATCCAGAGCGTAAAGTTCCTCGATGTGACCGGCGTCACATTGATGACGGTCACCGATCGGTAAGGTGTGGCGAATCATCATCCCCCTTTCGAAGGGTGTTGCCGATGATCAACATCCGCATGTCCCGTACCCGGACCGTCAGCCTCGCCGCCGCCGGCCTGCTGCTCGCCGGCGTTGTCGCCGCACCCCCGAGCAGCGCCCAGGAACTCCCCCGCGCCCAGGCGGCGCCGGCCACCGCGGACAACGCCGTCCCCGGGGTCGACGAGATCTCCAGCAGCCCCAACCTGCGTCAGGTGGCCAACCTGCCGAAGCAGGCCCCGTTCGACACCACGGCCGCCCTGGGCACCGACATCGCCTTCCAGGGCCGGTACGCGTTCGTCGGCAACTACGACGGCTTCGTCATCTACGACGTGTCGCGGCCGAGCCGGCCGTCGATCGTGGCGCAGGTGCTCTGCCCCGGCTCGCAGAACGACATCTCGGTCAGCGGCGACCTGCTGTTCCTGTCCACCGACTCGTCGCGCACCGACGACTCGTGCGCCAGCACCGCCCAGCCCGCCTCCGTGAAGGAGTCCTGGGAGGGCATCAAGATCTTCGACATCCGCGACAAGCGCAACCCGCGCTACATCAAGTCGGTGGAGACCGCATGCGGGTCGCACACCCACACGCTGGTGCCGGGCAAGAACCGGCGCGACGTCTACCTGTACGTCTCGTCGTACAGCCCGCGGGCCGAGTTCCCGGACTGCCAGCCGCCGCACGACTCCATCTCCATCGTCAAGGTGCCGGTGAAGAACCCCACCACCGCCTCGGTGGTGGCCACGCCGAACCTCTTCCCGGACGGCGGCTACCCGGGCATTCCGGGTGAGAAGTCCGCCACCACCGGCTGCCACGACATCACCGCGTACCCGTCGAAGGACCTGGCCGCCGGCGCGTGCATGGGCGACGGCATCCTGCTGGACATCAAGGACCGGGAGGCGCCGCGGGTCATCGAGCGGGTCACCGACACCGAGAACTTCGCGTTCTGGCACTCGGCCACGTTCAACAACGCCGGCACCAAGGTCGTCTTCACCGACGAGCTGGGCGGCGGCGGCGCGGCCACCTGCAACGAGGTCGTCGGCCCGAACCGGGGCGCGGACGCCATCTACGACATCACCGGTCGCGGTGACGCCCGCAAGCTGGCGTTCCGCAGCTACTACAAGATCCCCCGCGTCAACGCCGACACCGAGAACTGCGTGGCGCACAACGGCTCGCTGATCCCGGTGCCCGGCCGCGACATCATGGTCCAGGCGTGGTACCAGGGCGGCATCTCGGTGTGGGACTTCACCGACTCCGGCACGCCCACGGAGATCGCCTACTGGGAGCGCGGCCCGCTGGACGCCACCCAGCTACGCACCGGCGGCTCCTGGTCGGCCTACTGGTACAACGGTCACATCTACTCCAGCGACATCCAGAAGGGACTGGACGTGCTGGAGCTGCGCGACCCGCGCACCTGGCTGGCGCAGTTCCTGCTGGTGCCCGAGCTGAACGCGCAGACCCAGGGGGGTTACCTGAGCTGGTGACCTGACGACGGCGGCACCGGGCCCGGCACCCCCGAAGGGGGCCGGGCCCGACCCATGGGAGGGGACCCGGGACATGACGATCGAGCAGCGGACCGCCGTGCCGACGGACGCGCAGATCCGGGCGTTGCACGAGCGGCACGCGCCGACGGAGGCGGCGTTCCACCTCGTCTGGACGCACTGCCGGATCGTGTGCGAGGTGGCGGAGCACCTGCTGGAGCGACACGGCGCGGGCCTGGACGTCGCCCTGGTGCGGGCCGGCAGCCTGCTGCACGACATCGGCGTCTACCGCCTCCACGACGCCGTCGGCCGGTTCGACCGGGCGAACTACGTCCGGCACGGCGTGCTGGGCCACGCGCTGCTGCGGGAGTCGGGCCTGCCCGAGACGCTCGGCCGGTTCTGCTCCCGGCACACCGGGGTGGGCCTCACCCGCGCGGACGTGCTCCGGCAGCGGCTCCCGCTCCCGGTCGCGGACTGGACCCCGGTCACCGAGGAGGAGGTGCTGGTGATGTACGCGGACAAGTTCCACAGCAAGACGACGCCGCCGACGTTCGTCACCGCCGCCTCGTACTCGGCGGCCGTGCGGCGCTTCGGCGCGGACAAGGTCGCCCGGTTCGCGGCGCTCGTCGAGCGGTTCGGCGAGCCGGACCTCGAGGTGCTCGCCCGCCGGCACGGGCACCCGGTCGGCTAACGCATCGGCAGCCGGTAGTCGCGGGCGCCGCCACCGGCGGTCACCAGCCGCACCTCGCCGCTGCGCAGCCCGTACGTCACCGACCAGCGGGTGTGCGACTGGCGGACCGCGTCGAGCAGGCGCAGCGCGCCGGCGGCGTCGACCGTCCCGCCGGCCCGGTCCAGCTCCCGGGCCAGCACGCCGTACCGGTGGTCCTGGCGCAACTCCCGGTCCGGCACGCCGACGGCGGGCACGTTGGTCAGCGCCTGCCAGGGGCCCCGACGCTTGTCGACGCGCAGTCTCCCGTCGACGAACTCGACCACGGCGGACGCCCCGGTGGCGTCGGCGAGCAGGTAGTGCAGCGGCGGGCCGCCGTCGAAGTCCAGGTTGTACCGCTCGAACACGGCCACCGCCTCGTCCACCGTGGCCGCCGCGTCGAGCACCAGGCGCAGGATGCGCACCGAGCCGACGGTGGGCCGCCCGGCCACCGGTTCGGCCCGCGCCCCGTCGTCGGCGGCGAGCCCCACGGCGAGACCGCGCTCGTTCATCCCGTCGAACGGCAGCAGCGGCGCGTCGAGCAGCCGTCGGTCACCGGCCGGGTCGGCGGGGACGCCCAGGTAGGAGATGTCCACGAGCGAGATCGAGGCGTACCCGTCCGGCGGGTCGGTGCGCAGCACCAGCGCCGGGTTCGGCTGCCAGTCGAAGTTGCGGGCGAACAGCGGCCGGTCCCGGTCGGCGAGCGCGGCGAACAGCGAGCAGCCGAACGGGCTCGGCGGCGTGCTGTCGGCCACCCCGGCGGTCGGGTCGTAGTCGCCGACGTAGGTCATCTCGTACAGCGGCAGGTCGTCGACCTTGCGCAGGCTGGCCAGCGTGCGCTCGGCCTGGCCCGGGTCCTGCCGGGACGCGGTCGGGGTGCCGACGCCGGCCGGCCCGGCCGACGGACGGCTCTCCCCGCAGCCGGTGCCGAGCAGCAGCAGTGCGAGACCGGTGGCGATGAGCGTCCTCCGCATGCCCGAGACGCTAGAAGAGACCACGCACGATGTCCATCGAGGAACCAGCGCGAACCGATGCTCAAGGGGTACGCCGCGGGTTGACCAGCCGGCGCACCATCGGCGCGGCGTTCCACCGGGCCGCCCCGACCAGGTCCCGGGCGTGTTCCAGCACGGTGTAGTCGGGCCGGGCCACGCCGTCGGCGATGGCCCGGTCGAGGTCGTTGCCGCACCGGGTGAGCACGCTGTCGAAGTCGCGCCGGACCGGCTCCAGCAGGTCGTAGCCGAAGGAGCGGTGCAGCCGGGCGAAGAGCGGCTTGTAGAGCCGGGCCCGCTCGTGCAGCCCGGACGAGTAGGACATCGGGTTCTTCGGCCGGCGCCGGACGTAGTCGGGCAGCAGGTCGGCGAAGGCCCGCCGGACGATCCACTTCTCCTGCCCGTCCCGCAGCTTGAGGTCCAGCGGCAGCCGCATGGCCAGCTCGACGACGCTGAGGTCGAGGAACGGCACCCGGGCCTCCACGCCGTGCCCCATGCTGGCCCGGTCCACCCGCTGCAACTCGGTCCGGCACAGGTTGCGGATCTTGTGCAGGAACAGCCGGCGGGACCGCTCCGGCCCGACCTGGTGGTACATGGGATAGCCGCCGAACAGCTCGTCCGAGCCGTCGCCGGTGAGCACCACCTTCACGCCCAGCTCGCGCAGCCGCCGGAAGATCGGCACCGAGACCACCGCGTTGATGATGTCGCCGTACTCGGTCAGCTCCGAGATCCGGATGGCCTCGCGCACGTCGGCGCGGCGGATGTCGCGCGGGCGCAGCTCGATCACCTCGTGCGGCACGCCGAGGTCGGCGGCGAGCCGCCGCGCGTACGCCACGTCGGGGCTGTCCGGGGCGCCGACGGTCACCGCCACGCAGTCCGGGTGCAGCTCCCGGGCGTGCAGCAACGCCAGCGAGCTGTCCAGGCCGCCGGAGAGCACCACACCCACGGTGAGGTCGGTGTCCAACCGGATCCGCATGGCGTCGGTGAGCGCGACGCGGACGAGCAGGGCGGCCTCGTCCGGGTCGTCGATCACCGGCAGTCCGGCGCCGAGCGTGAGCAGGTCGACGTGCGGGCGCAGCCGGACCGGATCGTCGGGCCCGGCCCAGCCATGGTGCCCCGGCGGCACCTCGTTGATCGGCGCGCCGTGCCCGACCAGCGCCTTGACCTCGGAGGCGAGGTGCAGGCATCCCGGGCCGCGGGACCAGTAGAGCGGCTTCACCCCGAGCGGGTCCCGGGCCAGGTACGCCCGACCGCCGGCACGTTCGGCCACCACGAAGGCGTACTCGCCGCGCAGCCGGCGCACCGCGCCCTCGCCCCACTGGCGGAACGCGGCGAGCACCACCTCGGTGTCGCCGGTGGTGCGGAAGACGTGGCCGAGCCGGGTCAGCTCGGCGCGCAGCTCGTGGTGGTTGAAGACCTCGCCGTTGAAGCAGAGCAGGTGCCGCTCGTCGGGTGAGACCCAGGGCTGCACGGACCGGTCCCGGTCCACGATCCGCAACCGGCGTACGCCGGCCAGCAGGCCGTTCTCCTGCCGGGTCTCGGTCACCTCGCCGCGCGGGGCCAGCGCGGCCAGCATCCGCCGGAAGGTGGCCGGGTCGGCCTCCGGGCCGATGCTCAGCGCGATCCCGCACATCGGGTCAGCACCCCATCTCGGCCTCGTACGCCCGCCGGTACCGGCGACGGGCCGAGGGCGCGAGGCAGAGGTGCCAGGCCTGTCCCTCGTCGACCACGTTGATCTCGCCGGCCTCCTGCCGGCCCAGCAGCAGCTCGGCCAGGGCGGTACGCGCGCCGAACCGCTCGTACCAGTCGAGTTCGACGTCGGCCGCCCAGCCCAGGCAGTGCCCGCTGGGCACCATGGCGGCGTACCCCAGCCGGCGCAGCCGGTACTGGTGCTCGGCGCTGCGGGCCAGGCTGGTCACCCAGAGCGGCGGCGTGCCGACGCGGGTGACCGTGGCGAACTCCCGGGCCAGGTCGTTGAGGAGAGCGATCATCTCGCGACGGGCCCGGCGGAACAGCAGACCCGCGGTACGCGGGCTGGCGTCCGGGCGGACCCGGCGCCGGACCGCGTGCAGCCCGCGTCCCAGCACCGTGGCGGGCTGCTCGCGGTAGCGGAACTCCAGCAGCCCGCGGCGGCGCAGCCACTCCAGGTCGACGAGTTCGGTGCTGGTGCGCACCTGGTCGTCGGTGCGGAAGGTCGGGCTGTCCCGCCACCACAGCACGTCGACGCGGGAGAGCAGGAAGATCCGGACCAGCGCGGTCAGGTCGTGCGCCGAGCTGCGCGCGTTGGGCTGGTAGCGGGCCATCTCCAGCAGCAGCGTCTCCCGCGCGCCGACCAGCCCCTGCGGGGTGGCGTCCAGGACCGCGGCGATGGCCGGCTCGCGCAGCCGCTGGTCGAGCAGCACCTGCCGGGCGGTGGTCGAGGGCGCGTCCGCCAACGCGCCCACCTCGACCAGCAGGTCCGCCACCGCCGCCCGGTAGGCGGCCAGGTCGGGCCCGGCGGCGTGCCGGTCGACGGCCGGCAGCCGGCGGGCGGGAGCGGTGGACGCGGCGGTGGGGCCGGGCTGGCGACCGGGGCTACGGCTGGGCACTCGCATGGTCTGGCGTCCCCTCTCGTCGGGACACGGTGCAACGGGGTCTGCACCTCACGTAATCACCCGGGACGGGAGTGCCGGGGGCAATGCGCCCACTCTCCTCCGAACGGTTCTTTACAACGTTGTATCCAACGCTGTACAAACGTGTGCACCGCAGTGACCTCCGTCTACTCCGAGGCAGGCCCGATGCGACACCTCCACCGCGGCGGCGTGCTCGCCGCCGTACTCACCCTGACGCTCGCCGGGGCGACGCCCGCGCCCGCCGCCGGGCCCGACCGCTACCGCAACCCGGTCTCCGCCGGGTTCGCCGACACCTTCGCCGATCCGGTCGTGGTCCGCGGCGACGACGGCATCTGGTACGCCTTCGGCACCTCCGACCCGCTGCGCGAGGGCGAGGGCCGGGCCCACCGGGTGCCCATCGCCCGCTCCACCGACCTGGTCGACTGGAGCTACGTGGGTGACGCGTTCAGCGCCGACCAGCGGCCCGCCTACGCCGCGCCCGGCTCCGCGTTCTGGGCGCCCGACGTGCGCCGGATCGGCGGGCGATGGGTGATGTACCTGACCGTCACCGACACCACCGTCTCCGACGACACGTTCGACACCGCCGTCGGCGTGGCCACCGCGCCAAGCCCGGCCGGCCCCTGGACGTTCGTCGACACGCCGGTGGTCGCCCCGCGCCCCGGCGCCGGCGGCGGCTACCTGTGGACCATCGACCCGAGCCAGCTCACCGGCGCCGACGGCCGCTCCTACCTCTACTACGGCAGCTACTACGGCGGCATCTCGGTCACCGAGCTGACCCCCGACGGGCTGCGCGCGGTCGGCACGTCGACAGCGGTCGCGGTGGACAACAAGTTCGAGGGCGCGTACGCGCTGCGCCGCGACGGCTGGTACTACCTCTTCGCCTCCACCGCGAACTGCTGCGCCGGCCCGGCCACCGGCTACTCCGTCCAGGTCGGCCGCGCCCGTGACCCGCGCGGCCCGTTCGTCGACCGCGAGGGCCAGCGCCTCGACGTCTCCCGGGCCGGCGGCACGCCGGTGCTGACCCAGAACGGCAACCGGTGGATCGGCACCGGCCACAACGCGGTGCTCACCGACCTGTCCGGGCAGGACTGGATCGCCTACCACGCGATCGACCGGGCCGACCCCTACCTGGACGAGCCGTTCGGCGTCAACGAGCGGCCGATGCTGCTGGACCGCCTCGACTGGATCGGCGGATGGCCGACCGTGAACGCCGGCGCCGGCCCCTCCGACGGCGCCCGTCCCGCGCCGGTCACCAGCGGTCGCGTCGACGCCCGCTTCGACACCGCCGACCTGCGCGGCTGGCGGACCGGGTCCGGCTCGTGGCGGGCCACCGGCGGTGTGCTGACCGGCACCGGGACGCTCACCTCGCGTACCGGCCTCGGCGGCGACCTGCGGGTCGAGACCGACCTGCGGCTGACCGGCGCGACCACGGCCGGGCTGCGGCTCGGCACGGTGGACGTCCGGGTCGGCGGCGGCCGGCTGGCCGCCGGGACCGCCAGCGTGCCGCTGCCCGCCGGCACCGACCTGCGCGACCGGCACAACCTCGCCGTGGAGGTACGCGGGCGGCAGCTCGTCGCCACGCTCGGCCCGTCCCGGCTCGGCGACCCGGTCGCCCGGGTGTCGGTGCGGCTCCCCCGGCCGGCGGACGGCCCACTGGCGCTGCGCGCCGAGGGCGGACCGGCCGAGTTCGACAACGTCAGCGCCGCCCGCCTGTACCGCCCGGTGCGGCACGAGGTCGCCCCGCCCCGGGTCGGCCCGGTGCTGCGCGACTGGTCCGACGAGTTCTCGGGCGGCCTCGACCCGGCCTGGCGGTGGGTGCGCCAGGACCCGGCCGCGACCGTGTCCGGCGGCGCGCTGCGCTGGCCGGTCCAGGACGCCGACCTCTCCGGCACCGCCAACACCGCCGGGGTGCTGCTGCGCGACGCGCCGGCCGGTGACTACGTGGCGGAGACCAAGGTGACGCTCGACCTGGGCGAGGAGACGGTCCGCAACTACCAGCAGGCCGGCCTCGTCGCGTACGTCGACGACGACCGGTTCGCCCGGCTGAGCCAGGTGGCCATCTGGAACACCCGGCAGGTCGAGTTCGGCTACGAGCTGCCCTTCGCCGGCCAGCCGGTCTACGGCGGCAGCATCGTCGGCGCCCCGGGGACCACGACCTGGCTGCGGCTGGCCCACCACGTCGACCGGGTCACCGGCGAGCACGAGTTCCGCGCCGGCTCCAGCCGGGACGGGACGCACTGGACGTGGGGCGCGGTGTGGACCTTCCCGGCCGACACCACGCCGCGGATCGGCCTGGTCGCCCACGGCGGCGCGACGCCGGCGGTGACGGCGGAGTTCGACTACCTCCGCTTCCACCGCTGACCGCGTCCGGGGCCGCCCCCACCGCGTGGGCGGCCCCGGCTCAGCCGCCGGGGCGCGGGCAGGTGGCGGTCAGCTCGGTGACGGTGCGGGTGTCGCCGTCGTAGCTGCGGGCGGCCACGAACTCCCCGCCCGGGCGGTCCGCGGCGGCGACCGCCCGGGCGCGGCGGCGGTCCGCCCCCCGGAAACGCAACGCCAGGCTCAGGTGCGGCACCCAGCGACCGGGCAGGTGCCACGGGTGCGGGCCGGACGCCTCGGCGAGCACGTCCCAGACCGCGCCGTGCAGCGCGACCAGCTGCGGCGTCGGACGGACCAGCCAGACCAGCGGCGCGCTGCCGTCGAGGACCGCCAGCCGGTCGAGCCGGACGGGCAGCGGCAACGCGGCGTCGCAGAGGTCGGCGAGGCGTTGCTCGGCGCCGGGCGGGAAGTCGTCGACCGAGGCGAGCGTCAGGTGCGGCCGGTTGGTCGGGTGCGTGTTGCGGGCGAGGCTGGGCAGGCCGGCGGCGGCGAGCCGGCTCCAGGCTGCCCGCACCGTGGCGTCCAGCTCGGGTGAGCAGAGCAGTTCCACCGTCCGCACGGGATCAGGCTAGTCCCCGGCGGACGGCGGGGACGTCCGGTACCCGGTTGCGGACCGCCCGGGTCAGAGCCAGCCGGCCTCGCGGGCCCGCCGGACCGCCTCGGCCCGGTCGGCGGCGCCGAGTTTCTGCACGCAGGCGCTGAGGTGGTTGCGGACGGTCCCGGCGGCCAGGTGGGTCCGGCGGGCGATCACCGCGACCGGGGTGCCCAGTTCCGCCAGTCGCAGCGTCTCCAGCTCGCGCGGGGTCAACGGGCACTCGGGCAACGTCAACGCGTCGGCGGCGAGCGCCGGGTCGACGTAGCGCGCGCCGGAGTGCACCCGGCGGATCACGTCGGCCAGCGCGCCGCCGGGAGCGCCCTTGGCGAGGAACCCGCGCGCCCCGGCCGCCAGCGCCGGCCGGAGCTGGGCGGGTCGGCCGTGACCGGTGAGGATCACCGGGGCGCACCCGGGCAGCAGGCGGGTCAGTTCGGCGGCGACCGCCACGCCGTCGGGCGGCGGCATCTCCAGGTCCAGCACCGCGACGTCCGGGCGGTGGGCCAGCGCGGCGGCCAGGGCGGCCCGCCCGTCGGCGGCGTGCGCCACCACCTCGATGTCCGGTTCCAGGTCGAGCAGCGCGGCCAGCGCGAGCCGGATCAACTCCTCGTCGTCGGCCAGCAGCACCCGGATCACGGCGTCACCGGCACGGTCGCCACCAGGCTGAACACGCCGTCCTCGGTGCAGGCCCGGACGCGGCCACCGGAGGGGGCGAGCCGGTCGGCGAGGCCACGGAGGCCACCGCTGAAGGCGTCCGGGCCGTCGCCCCGGACGCCGTCGTTGCGTACGGTCAGCGTCACCAGCCCATCGTCCCGGGTGATCTCGATCCGGCACCAGCCGGCCCGGCTGTGCCGCAGCACGTTCGTGCCGGCCTCGCGCAGCACGGCGGCCAGGTCGGCGGCGACCGGGGCGGGCAGCGCACCGACCGGCGACTCGACCGTGCAGCGCACCCCGCTGGAGCGCAGCACCTCCCCCACCGCCGCCGCCTGCTCGGCCAGGTCGACGGCGCGGTAGCCGTGCACGGTGGCGCGGACCCGGGTCAACGCCGACGCGGCGAGCCGACGCGCCTCGGCCGCCTCCCGCCCGGCGCGGGCGGCGTCCACCGACGCCAGCCGCTCGGCCAGCTCGGCCTTCAGCGCGATCACGGTGAGATCGTGGCCGAGCAGGTCGTGCACGTCGCGGGCGAACCGCAGCCGCTCCTCGGTCGCGGCGAGCCGCGCCCCGGCCGCCTGCCCCTGCCGGGCCTCGACCAGCAGGTCCCAGAACCACACCTGGACCCAGGTGAGCAGCGCGATCCCGGCGCCCACCCCGCCGGCGACCAGCAGCGCCGTGGGCAGCGGTCCGCCGGTCGCCACGGTGACCCCGGCCGCGGCGGCGAGCACCCCGGCCGCCGCGGCCACCGCCACCGCCGGCCGGAACAGCAACGGCGTCATGCCGACCAGCGACGCCCCCAGCCACGCCCAGGTCGGCCAGGCGCCGCCCGCCACCGGGCCGACCAGCGGCAGGCTGAGCAGCGCGGCCACCGCCAGCGCGAGATGCCGGCGGCGCCGGGCCGGGGCGGCGAGCCAGGGCGTGACCGCCGCGTGCAGCACCGCCACCTGGGCCACCGTGAAGCCGAGCAACCCCAGCACGCCGAGCACCGCCCGCACCGGGTCCGGCTCCCGGAGCAGGCCGACGGCGGGCAGCAGCACCGTGGTCCACCCGTTCGTGCCCAGCGAGAGCAGGGTGACGCGCCGGGCCCGGCGCAGCCGGTGGTCCGCCGGATCGACAGTCATGCCCGCCGATCCTAGGGGTGGCACGCCGGGTCCGTGCCAGCTCAGTGACGCGGAAAGAAAAATGCTAAGACAGTTTCCGGGTCAACTGTTGTGACAGCAAAAGCAATTCACCTTTCTCCGGGTGCATTCCCCGGGATCGGATGATACGAATGGGAGCGGGGAACGGAATTCGCGTTGACCAGCCGCTCAGGTCGGCTTGACCAGCGCTGATGCGAGCCGGGCGAACGCCGGACGCTTCCACCCCACCCTGCGCCCCGACGCAGGAACAATTGCCGGTGTCCCACCTCGCGTGGGACGAGAAAGAGGAAGAGGAAATGTCGCGAGTCACCCGCAACATGATTCGTTCGCTGTTCGCCGCCGGATGCGCGGCCGGCCTGGTCGCGGTGGCCGCGCCGCCGGCCAGCGCCGCGACGTACACCGGATACCTTCAGGGCACCTGCGCGCAGGCCTCGGGCAGCGCCTACCGGCTCCAGATGAAGATCCCGGTGAACGAGCTCAACGTGCCCGTCGTCTACGCCAACGGCAGCACCGGCACGGTCAGCGCCACCACCGCCTTCATGACCATGAACGTCGAGTGGTGCTCGAACGGCAGCTCGGTCACCTACGCCAAGATCGTGTCCAGCAACGCGGACCGGACCAGCGGCGGCGTCACCACCAACCTCGAACGGAAGAGCTACACCAAGTCCGGCACGCCGCCCACCGCCGTCGGCGGGCCGTACACGCTCGGCACGGCGGCCACCTGGGGGCGCAACTTCTCCGGCACCGTCAGCGGACAGCCGTTCGGCGTCGGCGGATCGCTGACGTTCACACCGGCGAACTTCACCTCGACCATGACGGTCAAGGTGTACCCGACCGACGCCCGGGTCGAGTGCACCGGCACCGCGGTCGGCCACCCGGAGTTCTGCTCCCTCAACTACTGATCCGAACAGCCCGTGCGGCGACGCTCCCTCCGCACCGGGGGGGGGCGGGGGCCCACGGCCGCGGACCAGGCGACTGGGACGCCGGTCCC
>NZ_JBNCLA010000003.1:36679-80914 GCF_049841835.1 Micromonospora sp. DT227
CCCCCCCCCCCCCCCCCCCCCCCCCCCCCCCCCCCCCCCCACGGCCGCGTCCATGCCTCATGTCACGACTGACCCGTGCGTTCCGCACGGTTTCCCGATGACGGACGCGCCTGGCCCGGTGCGTCCCGCGCCGGCAGGGTCGGGGCATGACGGAGATGACGGTGGGCGTACCCCGGCGGTGGGCCGGCTGGACGCGGGCCCGGCACCTGGCCGGGATGGTCGTGGCGATGGTGGCCGGCATGGCGGTGCTCGGCCCGCTGTGGCGGATCGGCGGGGAACTGCTGGGCGGCGCGGGCGTGCTCGCCCGGCCGGACGTGGACGCGCTGCTGATGGCCACGAACATGGCAGTGGGCATGGTCGCCTGGATGTGGTACCGGGGCGACGGGTGGCCCGCCGCCGGGGAGATGAGCGCGGCCATGTACGTGCCGTTCCTGCTCCTCCTCCCGGCCTGGTGGGCGGGGTGGGTCGGGGACGACGTGCTGCTGCTCGGCGGTCACCTGCTGATGCTGCCGGCGATGGCGCTGGTGGCGCTGCGGCACCGGCACCCGGCGACCGCGCCGCCCCGCCGGCACCCGGTGGTGGCGGCGGTGGCGCGTCGCTGGCCGGTCGGCCTGGCGCTGCTGATGACCGTCGACATGTGGTTCGCCCCGGGCGTGGTGTCGCCGTGGTCGCTGCTCGTGCTGCCGGCCGGCTACCTGGTCATCGGCGCGTGGCGACGGCAACTCGGCGACCGGTGGCAACTCACGGTCCAACTCGTCGGGCTGGCCGTCTGGGGCGGCCTGGCGGCGGGGGCGCTGGCCGCGCCGGCCCACGTCGCCGGCACGCTTGTCGGCCTGGGCTGGCTCGGGCACGCCGGCTGGGACCTGTGGCACCACCGCGCCGACCGGGTGGTGCCGCGCGGGTACGCGGAGTGGTGCGGGGCGCTCGACGTGGTGGTGGGGGTGACCACCCTGCTGGCCGTCGCGTCGGGGTGAGCCGGCCGGCGCACCGGACCCGGACGGGGTCGCGCGTGGCGCGGCGAACGTTTACGCCGGTCGCCGCGACCCGCGTCCGGCGGTGATGAAAGGCTTGCCGCATGAGCGCCGCACCGACCCCGACCGAGCCCACCACCCCCGCCGTCGACGAGGACACCGCCGCCTTCGCGGACCTCGGGCTGCGCGCCGAACTGCTGGGCGCGCTGTCCGCCCTCGGCTACGAGGAGCCCACGCCGATCCAGAGCGAGGCCATCCCGCCGCTGCTGGCCGGCCGGGACCTGCTCGGGCAGGCGGCGACCGGCACCGGCAAGACGGCCGCGTTCGCGCTGCCGCTGCTGCAGCGGATGCCCACGCCGCGCCCGGACGGCGACCCGGTGTCGCTGGTGCTGGTGCCGACGCGGGAGCTGGCGGTGCAGGTCTCCGAGGCGTTCCACCGCTACGGCAAGGATCTGGGCGCCCGGGTGCTGCCGATCTACGGCGGCCAGCCGATCGGCCGGCAGCTCCGCGCGCTCGACCACGGGGTGGACGTGGTGGTCGCCACGCCCGGGCGCGCGCTCGACCACATCGCCCGGGGCACGCTGCGGCTGAGCTCGCTGGCCACCGTGGTGCTGGACGAGGCGGACGAGATGCTCGACATGGGCTTCGCCGAGGACATCGAGGCGATCCTGGAGCACGCCCCCGAGGGCCGGCAGACGGTGCTCTTCTCGGCCACCATGCCGGCCCGCATCGACGGGCTGGCCCGGCAGCACCTGACCGACCCGGTGCGGATCCGGATCGAACGTGAACGCCAGGTGGCCGGCGAGGCGCCGCGGGTACGGCAGAGCGCCTACATCGTGGCGCGGGCGCACAAGCCGGCCGCGCTGGGCCGGGTGCTCGACGTCGAGTCGCCCACCGCGGCGATCGTGTTCTGCCGCAGCCGGGAGGAGGTGGACCGGCTCACCGAGACGATGAACGGGCGGGGCTACCGGGCCGAGGCGCTGCACGGCGGGATGAGCCAGGAGCAGCGGGACCGGGTGATGGGCCGGCTGCGCTCCGGCACCGCGGACCTGCTGGTCGCCACCGACGTGGCGGCCCGCGGGCTGGACGTCGAGCAGCTCACCCACGTGGTGAACTACGACGTCCCGTCCGCGCCGGAGTCGTACGTGCACCGGATCGGCCGGGTGGGCCGGGCCGGCCGGGAGGGCGTGGCGATCACGCTCGCCGAGCCGCGCGAGCACCGGATGCTGAAGACGATCGAGCGGGTCACCGGCCAGCGGATCACGGTGGACAAGATCCCGACGGTGGCCGACCTGCGGACCCGGCGGTTCGAGCTGACCCAGGCCGCGGTGCGGGAGTCGGTGCTCGAGGACGACCTGGAGCCGTTCCGGGCGGTCGTCGAGTCGCTGACCGACGAGTTCGACCTGATGGAGGTCGCGCTCGCCGCGGTGCGGTTGGCACACGAGGCCACGCTGCCCGGCACCGCCGACGAGGAGGAGATCCCCCAGGTCGCGGTCCGCCCGAACCGGGAGGGCCGGCCCGGCGCCGAGGGTCGGGACCGGCGCGGTGGCGGCCGGTCCCGCGCCGCCGGCATGGCCCAGGTCTTCATCGGGTTGGGCCGCCGGGCCGGGGTACGACCGCAGGACCTGGTCGGCGCGATCACCGGGGAGACCGGGGTGAGCGGGCGGGACATCGGCTCGATCGAGATCGCCGACCGGTTCTCCCTGGTGGAGGTGCCGCAGGGCATGGCCGACGAGGTGATCCAGGGCCTGCGGGGCAGCACCATCAAGGGTCGCAAGGCCACCGTCCGGCGGGACCGGGAGGGTGAGGGCGACGGTGGCGGTGAGCGTCGCTTCGACCCCCGGGACCGGCGCGACCGCCGGTAGCCGCCCGACGGCTGTCGCCTCCTGCGTTCCGCACCACGAACCCCCGTCGCCCGGCGGGCGACGGGGGTTCGACGGGGCCGGTCAGGCCGCGGTGAGCGGCTGGCCGCCGAGGCTCTGGGCGTCCACCTCGGCCGGACGCAGCGCCAGCGCGAGCACGTCCGCCACGTCGGCGAGGGTGTGCACGGTCAGCGCCTCGCGCACCTCGGCCGGCAGGTCGTCCAGGTCCGGCTCGTTGCGCTTCGGGATGATCACCTCGGTGAGGCCGGCCCGGTGCGCGGCGAGCAGCTTCTGCTTCACACCGCCGATGGGCAGCACCCGGCCGGAGAGCGTCACCTCGCCGGTCATCCCGAACTCGGGCCGCACCGGCCGGCCGGTGACCAGGGACGCCAGCGCGGTGACCATGGTGATGCCGGCGCTGGGACCGTCCTTCGGCACCGCGCCCGCCGGGAAGTGCACGTGGATCCGCCGCCCGGCGAGGGCGTTCGGGTCGATGCCGAGGCGTCGTCCGTTGGAGCGCAGGTAGGACAGCGCGATGTGCGCCGACTCCTTCATCACGTCCCCGAGCTGACCGGTGAGGGTCAGGCCCGGCTCGCCCTCCATGCTGGTCGCCTCGATGAAGAGCACGTCCCCGCCCGCGCCGGTGACGGCCAGGCCGGTGGCCACGCCGGGCACCGCCGTACGTTCGGCCGACTCCGGGGTGAACTTGGGCCGACCCAGGTAGCGGGACAGGGTGGCGGTGTCGACGCGGACCGGCGCCGGGTCGGACGCCAACGCCACGGTCACCTTGCGCAGGATCTTCGCCAGCGCCCGTTCGAGCTGCCGGACGCCGGCCTCCCGGGTGTACTCCCCGGCGATCAGCGCCAGCGCCTCGTCGGCGACGGTCACCTCGTCGGCGGTCAGCCCGGCCCGCTCCTGCTGCCGGGGCAGCAGGTGGTCCCGGGCGATGGCCACCTTCTCGTCCTCGGTGTAGCCGTCCAGCATGACCAGCTCCATCCGGTCCAGCAACGGGCCGGGGATGTTCTCCACCACGTTGGCGGTGGCCAGGAAGAGCACGTCGGACAGGTCGAGGTCGACCTCGAGGTAGTGGTCACGGAAGGTGTGGTTCTGCGCCGGGTCGAGCACCTCCAGCAGGGCCGCCGCCGGGTCGCCGGAGTAGCCGACGGCCAGCTTGTCGACCTCGTCGAGCAGCACGACCGGGTTCATCGAGCCGGCCTCACGCAGCGCCCGCACGATGCGGCCGGGCAGCGCGCCGACGTAGGTGCGCCGGTGGCCCCGGATCTCGGCCTCGTCCCGGACCCCGCCGAGCGAGACCCGGACGAAGGTGCGACCCAGCGCCCGGGCCACCGACTCGCCCAGGCTGGTCTTGCCGACGCCGGGTGGGCCGGCCAGGGCGAGCACCGCGCCGGAGCCGCGTCCGCCGACCACGCCGAGGTTGCGCTCCGCGCGGCGGTTGCGCACCGCGAGGTACTCCAGGATGCGGTCCTTCACGTCGGCCAGGCCGGCGTGGTCCGCGTCGAGCACCGCCCGGGCCGCGGCCAGGTCGGTGTTGTCCTCGGTACGCGTGCTCCACGGCATCTCCAGGACCGTGTCCAGCCAGGTACGGATCCAGCCCGCCTCGGGCGAGGCGTCGCTGGCCCGCTCCAGCTTGCCGACCTCGCGCAGGGCCGCCTCGCGGACCTTGTCCGGCAGGTCGGCGGACTCGACCCGGGCCCGGTAGTCGGCGGAGCCGTCCGGCTCGTCCTCGCCGAGTTCCTTGCGGATCGCGGCGAGCTGCTGCCGGAGCAGGAACTCCCGCTGGGACTTCTCCAGCCCTTCCCGGACATCGGTGTTGATCTGCTCGGTGACCTCCTGCTCGGCCAGATGCTCCTTCACCCAGCCGACCAGCAGCTCCAGCCGGGCGGTGACGTCCGGCGCGGCGAGCAGCTCGGTCTTCTGCGCCAGGCTGAGCCAGGGCGCGTAGCCGGCCGAGTCGGCCAGCTCGGAGAGGTCGGTCATCCGCTCCATGGCGTCGATGACCTGCCAGGCGCCGCGCTGCTGGAGCACCGAGGTCATCAGCGCGCGGTACTCGCGGGCCAGTTCCCGGGCCCGGCCGGCCGGCGCGGGTTCGTCGAGGGTCGTCGCCTCGACCCAGAGCGCCGCGCCCGGGCCGGGCACGCCGGAGCCGATGCGGGCACGGGCGATGCCGCGCACCACGGCCGCCGGTTCGCCGCTGGGCAGTCGGCCCACCTTCTCGAGGGTGGCGACCACGCCGACCGAGCCGTACTCGCCGTCGATGCGGGGCACCGCCAGCAGCGTCTTGTCGCCGGTGGCGCGGGCCGCGTCGACAGCGGCCTGGGTGGTCGGGTCGAGGGTCACCGGGACGACCATCCCGGGCAGCAGGACGGCGTCGGTCAGGGGAAGTACCGGAAGAGTTGCCATCGAACACCTGCCATCAGTTGGTTGAGCGTGTCTGGCTCAAGTAACAAACCGTGCACCTTGTTCCGGCTTGTGACCCACGCCACGTCCACACGCTCCGACCCTATTGCCGGTCCATCGTTTACCCCGACCCGCCGAATAGAAAGTGTCGGGTATTGTTGCGGAATTACCGCCAGGTAGGTCAAACTCTTAGCCACACCCCGCCCGACACAGGGAGTAATGGCGATGGCAAGGAAAGTAATCACCGTTCTGACGGACGACCTCGACGGCGGAAAGGCCGATCGGACCGTCGAGTTCAGCCTGGACGGCGTGGCCTACACGATCGACGTCTCCGACGAGAACGCGGGCGTCCTGCGTAAAGCGCTGGACCCGTACATCAACGCTGGCCGGCGCATCGGCCGCGGACCAGTCGACGCCGGCCGCGCGGCGCGGCGCGTCACCCGGCCGAGCACCTCGGGAATGGACCGCGAGCAGAACCGCGCCATCCGCGAATGGGCCGCCAAGAACGGCTACGAGATTTCCGAGCGCGGACGCATCCCGGTCTCCGTGGTGGAGGCGTACAAGAGCCGCTGAGGCTCCCGGTTCACGGTCGGGCGCCACGGGGTCACGCTGGGAATCAGCGGGGCCCCGACCGGCTTTTTCGGTCGACAATTTTCATCCGGCTCGATCGACTCGGCAGCAACTTTCTCGGCGCGCGCACCGCGCGGTGCGCGACCCTGCCGTACCCAGCCTTTCGCGCTGACCGCAGCGACGACGCGGCCGGTGCACGGCCGCCACCCGGGTCCCGTCGCCGGCCCCCGGGGGCCGCCGGACGGTCGGGCGGACAGCGCCGCCCCGTGCTTCCGCGACGGGCGGCGAGCCACCGGCCGCACACCGGGGCGGCGGCACCGACGACCCAGCCCGGAAGGCCCACCGACGACTCGGCCCGACCGACCCACCCGCGACGCGGCCGGAGCCGCCCGGGCGTACCCGGGCGGCTCCGGCCGTCGGCGTGCGGGTCAGTTGACCTGGATGCGCACCACGTCGATGGCGGGGGTCTGGTTCGCCCGCTCCATCATCGGGATCCGGTGCGAGCCGTCGCCGGCCCAGACCGAGCACTGGGCCAGGCCCGAGTCCGGCAGACCCGGGATCTGGATCAGCACGTCGTCCGGCTGGGACCCGCCCCGGCCGTCCTCGGTGGCGACGAAGAAGGCCGGCACGTCCTGCGGGTTCGGGGGCTGCCGGGTGCTGCCGAGCATCCGGCACGCGGTGTGGAAGTGACCGCGGACCAGACCCTGGTCGTTGAGCAGCGAGCTCTCCAGGTAGTAGCCGCCCTGCCCGGCGGCGAGGAAGCGGTCCCGCACCAGGTTCCTCGTGGTGACCCGGAGCGTGAACGGCTGGTTGCGCTGCACCTGGTTGGGGAACTGCGTGATGAGCAGCGACGGGTTGTTCGCCGCGGCGCCGACCTCACCGAACGCGGTGCTCACGCAACGGTTGCCGTTCTGGAAGCCGTTGTGCGCCTCCAACTTGCTGTTGGCGCAGTCCTTGGCCAGCACGTTCAGGCCGTTGTTCTGGCCGCCGCCGTTGTTGTTCCCGCCGTTGTTGTTCCCGCCGTTCTGGCCACCGTTGTTGTTGCCGCCGTTCTGACCGCCGGTGTTGCCGCCGTTCTGGCCGCCGTTGTTGGCCCCGCCGGTGTTGCCGCCGTTCTGCGCGTTGTCGGCCAGGGCGCACGGGGCGAGCTTGTCCAGACCCTGCGGACGCTGGCCGCCCCGCCCGATGGCGGTGGCGATCCGGTTCAACGTCGCGGTCCGCTTGTCGGCGAGCGGCCGGAGGATCGCGTTGTTGATGAAGTCGCCGCCGTTGCGGCCGTCCGCCGCGAGACGTCGGTTCGCCTCGGCGATCTGGCTGTCCAGCAGGGCCAGGTTGCGGTCCACCTCGGCGCCCGCCCGGGCGGGCACCTGCGGCAGCTTGCTCTTCACGTCCGGGCAGGTCACGGTCGGGGTGCCGGCGCCGGCGCCGCCCCCCTTGGTCTGCTGGCACTCGGCCGCCGACATCTGGCCGTCACCCCAGTGGTTCCGGACCCAGCGGCCGTTCTGCCAGGTCCGGGTGGTGCTGCCCTGGCCGCCCGGCGCGGTCGCGCCCGCGCTCGGGGCCACGCAGGACGCCGAGGCCGCGCGGGTGGTCGTCCGCCGGTCCTGGGCGGACGAGATCTGGGTGACGGCGACGATGCCGCCGAAGACCGCGAGCGTGCCGACCACGGCCAGCATCCGCTTGCTCCGCGCGTTACCGGATGACCGGCGCGCCCGTGTGGACCTGCGCATCGAATTGTTCTCCTTCTCGATCCGGTAGTTGACTGGTGATCCCGGCGGAATTCTTCGGGGTGAGATCACTGCGACGTCGGAGCCGCGCGTCAATGGCCGACGGTGCCCTTTCCGCACCGTCTCCGCGCCGTCCGGGCGCGGCGGAAGATCTGCGTCCATTCCCGCTTAGGTACGGAGCGCCGACGGCGAAGGTTCAACCGGGGATCAGAAAAAAAATCGGCGGGCCGGCCGGTGGCCGGAGCGGGCCGGTCAGTCGACGCAGAGATGGTCGAAGGCGAAGCCGCCGTCGAAGGACTCCCGCCGGTCGGCGAGGCGCCGCACCTGCTCACGCAGTTCGGTCCGGTCCACCAGGGACGCCTCGTCGGCGGCCGGGTCACGCAGCTTCTCCCCCAACGCCGTGGCGGCCAGGTCCTCGGCGAGCCGACCCGGATCCACCCCGCAGGAGAAGCCCCGGGACGTCAGTCGCACCCGCTCCACCCGGCAGCGACCGGGCCGCACCTCGACCCAGCTCCAGCCCTCGGCCGGGCCACCGGTCCACCGCACGTGCAGGCCGCGCACGATCGGGTCGGCCAGCCGGCCCGCCACGTACGCCTGGACCGCGTCGGCGCGGGCCACCGCGCCGAGGTCGTTGACCGGGCCGCGCCGGCCGTCCGGCAACCGGCCCACGATGTCGCGGAACCCGACCGTCTCCCCGCCGTCCGGCCCGGTGCCGGCCGCATAGGCACGGGCGTCGAGCACGTACTCGACGAACCGGCGAACCTGCTCGCCGCCGAGCGTCGGTGACTCGACGCGCAGCAGCGGCAGGCCCACGGCGTCGCAGACCGCGTCGGTCAGCCGCTCGGCCCGGCGGGCCGGCGAACCGTCCGGCGCGGGCGCGGCGAACCGGACGGCGAACCGTGGCCGACCGGTGTCGGCGGCGCACACCACCAGGTCGAGGCCGGCCCGTCCGGCGGTGCTCCACTGGCTGCCGGTGACACCGGGCGGCCGGCCCTGGACCAGTTCACCGAGGCGCCGGTCGGCGTACCCGAGGTGGCCGGCGCGGGCCAGCCGCGCCGGCGTGGCGGTCGGGATCGGCCGCAGCCAGGAGGCGGCCACGCTGCCGGTGCTGGTCATCTCGCACAATCCGTCCGTCGCTCGGTCGACGTCCGAGTGTATGGCGTCGATCATGGCGATCACCTCGGCGGTGCGGAGGAATCCGGGCACCCGTCGGGCGGTGCGCCGTCGGGGTCGGCCCTCTAGGCTCGGCGGGTGCACAGCGGACGGACCCCGGAGCGATTCACCAAACGCAGCCTCGTCGCCGTTTCCCACGCCATCGAACGAGCGGCGCTGGCCGAGGCGGAGGACGGCCCGCTCGTCGTGTTCGCGCTGTTCCAGCGGCTGCCGTACTTCGCCCGGGAACGGGAGATCTACCGACGGATCGCCGACCGGGCCGCCGCGACGGTGGTCGCCATGGTCGGCGGCCCGCCGCCGGACCTGCCCGACCGGGTGTACGGGGTGGCGTTGGACGAGGCGGAGGAGCTGGCGCGGGAGTGGAGCGTGGTGGCGCTGACCCCACGCTTCGGCGGCACGCTGGTGGCGTACGACCGGGCCGAGGTCGCGCCCGCGCCGACGCTGGAGGCCGGTCGGCTCTTCGACGGTCGCTGGGGGTTCCGCCGCGACGCGGCGCTGCACGAGGTCATCCGGCTGCGCGAACAGCTCGCCGAGCGGCTGCCCGGCCCGGCCCGAACCGCGCTGGACGAGGCGGTCGCCCGGGTACGGGACATCCCGGCCGGGCCGGGCGAGTCCCGGGCCGAGGCGGCGCTACGGCTGCTGGCCCGGCGCGGCGACCGGAACGCGCGACCGGCCGAGCCGACGGACGGGATGCTCGACGAGCCCGCGCTGCGCCGGTGGACCGGCGCGGACGGGGTGACCGCCTCCGGCACGCTGCCGGTGGCGCTGGTCGGCCTGCGGGTCGACGAGCCGGCCGGCGCGCCGGAACGCTTCGGCCGACGCAGCACCGCCCGGGAGGGCCAGGCCGTGCTCGGCGCGGTCACCGGCGTGCTGCGGCCGGTGGACCGGGCGGTACGCGTCGCCGACAACGAGTTCCACCTCGTCCTGCCCGCGCTCTCCGAACCGGAGGCGTTGGCCGTGGTGGGCCGGCTGCACGAGGCGATCTCGGCGCTGGCGCGGTCGTACCCGTTCGTCGCGTACACGATGCACGCCGCGGTCGCGGTGACCACCCGACGGCCGCTGCCGACGGACGACCTGCGGGCCGCCGTGGAGTGGGCGGTCCGGGAGGGGGTGCCGGTGGCGGGTCTGCCGCCGGAGCCCGCCCCGGCCGGCGCCCGCTGACCGGTCGTCCGCCCACCACGGTCACGCCACGGGCGCCGGAACGAGGGGAGCACGTCGTGCGGGTGGTGTCGCTGGTGCCGTCGCTGACCGAGGCGGTCGCGGCGACCCGGCCGGAGGCGCTGGTCGGCGCCACGGACTGGTGCACGCACCCGGCCGGGCTGGACGTCCCCCGCGTCGGCGGGACGAAGTATCCCGACCTGGATCGCGTCCTCGCCCTCGCGCCCGATCTGGTGCTGCTCAACGAGGAGGAGAACCGGCTGGTCGACGCGGAGGCGCTGCGCGCGGCCGGGGTGCCGGTGCGGGTCACCTTCCCGCGTACCGTGCCGGAGGCGCTCGACCAGCTCGGCGCGCTGGTCGAGGCGCTCGGCGTGTCGGTCGAACCGTCCTGGCTGCGGGCGGCCCGCCGGGCCTGGGCCGCGCCGCCCGTCCCCGAGCACGTCCGGACCGCGGTGGTGCCGGTGTGGCGCCGCCCGTGGGTGGTGCTGGGCCGGGACACGTTCGCCGGGGACGTGCTGCGTCGGCTCGGCGTGGCCAACGCCTGGGCCGACGACCCCGAACGCTATCCGCGTCCGGCGCTCGACGCGCTGCGCGCCCGGTCGCCGGAGCTGGTGGTGCTGCCGGACGAGCCGTACCGGTTCACCGCCGACGACGGACCGGAGGCGTTCCCCGGGGTGCCGGCGGCGCTGGTCTCCGGCCGGCACCTCACCTGGTACGGCCCGTCGCTGGCCGAGGCGCCGGCGCTGCTCGCCGCGCAGCTCGCCACGCCGGTCTGAGGCGGCGCCCGGTCAGGCGATCGGGGTGGCGTGCACCGGGTCCAGCTCCATCAGCGTGGTGTCGTCCACGTCGTACCCGACGGCGTTGTGCACCGCGACCACGCCGGCGACCTGACCGGCCAGCCGGCCGGCGAGTTCGACGGCGCTGCGTCGGTCCAGCCGTCCGTCCAGGGCGACCTCACCGCCGCGGACCTGGACCGTGACCAGGCCGTCCCGGACGGCTAGCACCCGACGCAGCACCTCCTGGACCACGTCCTCGCGGATCTCCGCGTCGGAGCGCAGGTGCACCCGGAGCAGGTCGCCGCGGGTCACGATGCCGGCCAGCCGGCCGAGGTCGTCGAGGACCGGCAGCCGCTTGACCGCCTCCCGGTCCATCAGCCGGGCCGTGGCCGGCAGTGACGCCCGCCCGTGGGTGGTGACCGCCGGCGCGGTCATCAGGTCCCGGGCCACCAGCGCGCCCGCCTTCTCCCGCGCGGCCCGCCGGCGCCGCCCCTCGAACACCCGGCGTTCCTCGATGCGGCCGGACCACTCCACCTTGTGCAGCAGATCCGCCTCGGAGATCACGCCGAGCACCCGGTGGAACGAGTCCACCACCGGCACTCCGCTGACCCGCTCCCGCACCAGCACGTCCACCACGTCCCGGTACGGCGTCTCCGCGTCCACCGTCGCGACGTCCCTGGTCATCACGTCGGCCACCTGCCATGTCCTCATCACGACCTCCTCGCACGGGTCCCTCACCGGCGACGCTAGGCGGCCGGGGGACGGCGCGGCAGGGGCGGCGGACCGGTCGCGGACGGGTCGACCGGACCGGGCCGGGACGGGACCAACGGCCCGGTCCCGAGGGCCCCGACGGCCCTGCTCCCGGCCGCCGCGCGGCGGTGGAATGGAACTGCCACCGGGAAGCGCGGTGCGAGGCACAGAAGGGACGTGGACACCATGACCGCGACAATCGAGCGGACCCCCGCCGACACCATCGCTCCGGCGGTCGAGACCCCCCGCCAGAAGGCCACCCGGTTCGTCTGGGCCGGGCTGCGGATCGCCCTGGGCTGGATCTTCCTCTGGGCGTTCCTGGACAAGATGTTCGGCCTGGGCCACGAGACCCCGGCGAAGAACGCCTGGATCAACGGTGGCAGCCCGACCAAGGGCTTCCTCGGCTTCGGCGTGGCCGGCCCGTTCGAGGGCGTCTACCACGACATCGCCGGCGCGGCCTGGGCGGACTGGCTGTTCATGCTCGGCCTGCTCGGCATCGGCGTGGCCCTGCTGCTCGGCATCGGCATCCGGATCGCCGCCGTCGCCGGTGGGCTGCTCCTGGTGCTGATGTGGACGGCGGTGCTGCCCCCGGAGAACAACCCCGTCATGGACGACCACCTCATCTACGCGGGCCTGCTCGCCGGCCTGGCCCTGGTCGGCGCCGGCAACACCCTCGGCCTCGGCCGGGCCTGGGCGAAGCTCCCCCTGGTCCAGCGCCTCCCCTGGCTGAAGTGAGCGCAGGTCGCCCTCGGGGCGGGCGTCGCCGGCAGGCGGCGCCCGCCCCGTCGTGCGCCCGGCTCCGCCCCGCCGACGCGGCCCGGGTGGGGGGACCGGCGCGTATCGGCCGCTCGCGATCCGGCAGGATCGACGGTGACCACACCGTCAGCACCGAGGAGACCCGCTCATGGAGAAGCCCGAGGTTGGCCCGATCGAGGGCGCGCCGCCCGCCGATCTCGTCGTCGAGGACATCACTGTCGGCGACGGCCCGGAGGCGCACGCCGGCCAGCTGGCCAGCGTGCACTACGTGGGCGTGGCCCACTCCACCGGCCGTGAGTTCGACGCGTCGTGGAACCGGGGCGAGACGTTCGAGTTCCCGCTCGGCGGTGGCCAGGTCATCGCCGGCTGGGACAAGGGCGTGATCGGCATGAAGGTGGGCGGCCGGCGGCGGCTCACCATCCCGCCGCACCTGGGCTACGGCGCCCGGGGCGCCGGCGGCGTCATCAAGCCGAACGAGACGCTGGTCTTCGTGGTGGACCTGCTCGGCGTGCGCTGAGCCCCTCCACCGGCCGCCGGGCCGTCGGCGCGATGCCGGCGGCCCGGTCCCGTGGTCAGGCCGCGGCGCAGGTCAGCAGCTCCCGCGCGGGGCCCGACTCGCGCACCGGCACGACCCGGTGCAGGCCGGTCACCCGCAGCACCCGGGCGACCATCGGCGCGGGATCGACGAGCACCAGCTCGCCACCGCGCGCCCGGACCCGCAGGTGCGCGGCGGCCAGCGTGCGCACCCCGGCGGCGGAGAGCAGCCGCACGCCGGACAGGTCGACCCGCACCACCGGCCGCGCCGGCGCGGCCCACAACGCGGCCCGGAACGCCGCCACGGTGGCGATGTCGATCTCGCCGACCGGACGCAGCTCGACCACGTGGTCGAGCACCTCCGTCGCCACCTGGAAGCGGTCGTCCGTCATACCCCAAACCTACCCTCGCCCACCGACAGTTTCCGCTGCTCGGCACCGGGGTTCCGGGTTGCGCCCGGGTGCCGACCCCGAGCCGTCTCAGGGTCATCCCGCAGCCGCCCGCCGGCCCGGTCGAGCGGCCCGCGGGGAGCACCCCCGAGCCCCGTGGAGCGGACCGGCGGACCGGACACGCCGTGGCGGACTCCCCCGCGCCGCGTCGGCCGGGCCACAATGAGCCGATGGCCGTTCCCCGCCCGCGCGTCCCCCTGCTGATCCGCCCGGTCCGTGAGCCGGCCACCGTGCCGCCGCCGCTGGCCGGGGCCTGGGCCGCCACCGACACCCGGCTGGACCGGGCCGACCTGCTGCCGCTGCCCGAGGGCGGGCACGGCCCGGAGGACGTGGTGATCGACGCCGAGGGGCGGGCGGTCAGCGGCGACGAGGACGGCCGGCTCTGGTGGTGGCCGGCCGACGCGCCGGCCGGCACCCGCCCGACGCTGCTCGCCGAGACCGGCGGCCGGCCGCTCGGCATCGAACTGGACCCGGTCGACGGCGGGCTGCTGGTCTGCGACGCGTACCGGGGGCTGCTGCGGGTCGACCCGGCCGGGGCGGTGCACGAGCTGACCGGCACCGCGCCGCCGGTGCATCTGGCCGACAACGCCGCGGTCGCCCGGGACGGCACCGTGTTCTTCACCGACTCGTCCGACCGCTTCCCGCTCTCGCACTGGAAGCGGGACCTGCTGGAGCACCGGCCCAACGGGCGGGTGCTGGCGTACGACAGGCGCACCGGACGCACCGACGTGGTGGCCGACGGGCTCTACTTCCCCAACGGGCTGGCGCTCACCCCGGACGAGTCGGCGCTGATGCTTGTCGAGACCGCCACCCACCGGCTGCTGCGGGTGGACCTGCCGACCGGGCGGGCCACCGTGCTGACCGACCTGCCGGCGTATCCGGACAACGTCTCCGCCGTCGGCGACGGGACGTACTGGATCGCGCTGCCCAGCCCCCGACTGCCGATCATGGAACGGTTGCTGCCCCACCCCCGGGTCCGGCAGCTCGTCGCGCTGCTGCCCGGGGCGGTGCAGCCGCAGCCGCGCCGCTACGGTCTGGTCGCGCTCGTCGACGGCGCCGGGCGGGTGCTGCGGACGCTGCACGGCCCCGGCGGCGCGTACCCGATGGTGACCGGCGTCCGGCAGCACGGCCAACAGCTCTGGCTGGGCAGCCTGACCGCGACCGGCGTGGCCCGCGTCGACCTGGACTGAGGTCGACGTGGGCCGGCCCGCGCGGACGCGGGCCGGCCCGTGGCCGTTCCTCCCCCGGTTCAGCCGCCGCTGTTGCTCGCCGACGGGGTGGGCGCGGGCGACGACCCGCCGGCCACCGCGCCCGGGTGCGGCGTCGGGCTCCGCGTGGGCTTCAACCCCGCCGGTACGGGCAGCGCGCTGCCCTTGGCGAACTCGTCCCAGCTCACGTTCCAGGCGGTGAAGCCGTTGCCCTGCTGGAGCTGCACCTCGGTGCCCTTGACGGTCACCAGGTCACCGACCTGCGTGACGCCCATCAGCCAGTCCGCACCGGCGGCGGACACGTTGGTACAGCCGTGCGAGGTGTTGTTGTAGCCCTGTTCCCCCTCCGACCACGGCGCCGAGTGGATGAACTCGCCGCCCCAGGTCAGCCGCTGGGCGTCGTCCACGTCGACCACGTAGCCGCCGTCCGGCTCGCCGCGGGTGTCGAACGTGGTGTGCTCGTGCTTCTCCATGATCACCATGGTGCCGCTGGAACTCGGCGTGCTTGGCTTGCCGAGGCTGACCGGCAACTTCCTGAGCACCTTGCCGTCCTGGTAGACGGTCATCTGCTTGGTGGTGTTGTCGATGTCGAGCGACACCTGCCGGCCCACCCTGGCGGTGGCCACCCGGTCGGAGTCACCCACCGCGTCCTTCCCGATCGGCAACCCCTCCAGCGCGCTGCGCACGCTGATCCGGGTGCCGGGCTTCCAGCGGTCCGGCGCCCGGTACTCGGCCTGCTTGCCGTCCGCCATCCACGACCAGGTGCCCGGCTGCGGCGGGTCCGTCCTGACGAACAGCCGGCGCTGCACGTCCGCCCGCGCCTGTTCCGGAATGGGCGGATCGAAACCGAGTACCACCGGCATCGCCGTTCCGTACGTCTGTTTGTCCTGGAGATACAATTCGCTGGTGACGGCCGGTTTGGTGGATTTGGCCATCGTCGTGAACGTCGTCTTCCGCGTCGTGGTCCTCCCGGAATCGCCGCTCACGGTCACCTCGGCCGTGTACGTCCGGGAATTCGCCAGCGGGCGGTCCGGCACCCAACCGGATCCGTCCTCCCGCGCCTGGGCCGGCACGGGGCGGCCCTTGTCGTCGGTCAGCTTGACGCCGGTCACCTTGCCGTTGCTGGGCTTCGTGCCCACCTCCGCGCTGATCGGCACGTCACGGGCCCGGTCGGCCGGCGTCACCGTGACCGACGGCGGGGCCGCCTCGGCCCGCTTCGCCACCGACTTCGGGCCGGCGGTGCACGCGCCGACCGCGAGTGGCGCGACCGCGACAGTCATCGCGAAAAGCGTCAGTCGCCGCCTCACAAACATATTCCGTCCCCCATTTCGGCACCCCCTCGCCCACATTCTGTAGGCCCGTCGTCACGGTGTGGCGCCTTCAGCGGAATTGCTCGGAAACGGCTGCGTGAAATGGGTCGCTGGCGGCCGGATCGGGAGTCGGCGGGCCCGACGACCGGTATCGCCCGTCCCGGGCGTGGCGCTCCCCTGCGGACGGCCGCAGCCCCGGGACAGGGGGCTGCGGCCGTCGGGGTCAGACGTTGACGATCAGCAGGGCGGGGCGTTCGACACAGTCGGCCACGTGGCGCAGGAACCCGCCGGCCACGCCGCCGTCGCAGACCCGGTGGTCGAAGGTGAGGCTGAGCTGGGTCACCTTCCGGACCGCCAACTGCCCGTCGACCACCCAGGGCTTGTCCACGATCCGGCCGACGCCGAGCAGCGCCGCCTCCGGATGGTTGATGATCGGCGTCGAGCCGTCCACCCCGAACACGCCGTAGTTGTTGAGCGTGAACGTCCCGCCGGTCAGCCGGGCCGGGGGCAGCGTGCCGGCGCGAGCCGCCGCCGTGGTCTCGGCCAGCGCGGCGGCCAGTTCGCCGGTGGTGAGCCGCTGGGCGTCACGCAGCACCGGCACCACCAGGCCCCGGTCGGTCTGCGCGGCGATGCCCAGGTGCACGCCGGCGGACTGCACGATCCGCTGCCCCTCGGTGTCGACGCGCGCGTTGAGCTGCGGATACCGCCGCAGGCCGCTCAGGCAGACGCGGGCCAGCAGAGCCAGGATGCTCACCGGCGCGTCCGGGGTGGCGGCGTTGATCGCGGCCCGGGTCTCCAGCAGCCCGGTGGCGTCCACGTCGACCCAGATGGTCACCTCGGGGATCTCCCGGCGGCTGCGGGAGAGCTTGTCGGCGATCACCTTACGGATGCCGGTGAGCGGGACGACCACGTCGCCGTCGCCGGCCGGGACGAGCCCGACGTGCGCGTCCGGCACGGCCGCCAGCCGGGCGGCCGGCGCGGCCAGCGCCGTCTCCACGTCCGCCCGACGGATCACGCCGCCCGGCCCGGTGCCACGCACCGACGCCAGATCGATCCCCTGCTCCCTGGCCAGCCGCCGCACGATCGGCGAGATGACAAGCGGCGCCGAGGCCGGATCACCGGTCCGCGCCGGATCGGGCGTCCGGTCCGCCGACGCGGTCGAGCCGGCCGGGACCGACGCTCCGGCCACCGTCCCCGGGTCGGTCCGGGCCGGCGAGCCGGCCGCGAGCGCGGGACCGGGCTCCGCCGGGGCGGGTGCGCCGGGTTCGGGGGCGAGCGCCAGGCGGGGTCGGCGACGCCGCCGGCCCGCACCGCCGTGCCCGGTGCCGTAGCCGATCAGGACATTGCCGGAGCCGGCCCGCTCCTCCTCGCGGTAGGTGGCGTGCGGGTCGGGGGCGTCGCCGCCGTCGAGCGGCGCGATGGTGATCAGCGGCTGGCCGACCGGGCGGACCTCACCCGCCGCGCCGTGCAGCGCGACGACCCGGCCGGCGTACGGGCAGGGCACGTCGACGACGGCCTTGGCGGTCTCCACCTCGACCACGCTCTGGTCCACGGTGACCACGTCGCCGACCGCGACCCGCCACTCGACGATCTCCGCCTCGCTGAGCCCCTCACCCAGGTCGGGCAGGAGGAAGTCACGGGTCCCCACGGCGGTGCGTTCGCTCATGCGGAGCCGGCCGGGCATGCCCTCACGGCCCTCGCTCCGCTCGGTGCGTTCGCTCATGCGGCTGCCCACCGGGAGTCGGGCTGGTCGTCCCACTGGAGGCGGGCCACGGTGTCCAGCACCCGGTCCACCGAGGGCAGGTGGGTGTGCTCCAGCATCGGCGCCGGGTAGGGGATGTCCAGCCCGGACACCCGCAGCACCGGCGCGTGCAACGCGTGGAAGCAGCGCTCCTGCACCCGGGCGGCGATCTCGGCGCCCACCCCGGCGAAGCCCTGCGCCTCCTGGATCACCACGCAGCGGCCGGTACGGCGCACCGACGCGGTGACCGTGGCGTCGTCGAACGGCACGATGCTGCGCACGTCGACCACCTCCAGGTCCCAGCCCTCCTCGCGGGCCGCCTCGGCGGCGGCCAGCGCCACCGGCACCGCCGGCCCGTACGCGACGAGCGTCGCGTCGGTGCCCGGCCGGCGCACCACGGCGGTGCCGATCGGCGCGGTACGCGCCGGCAGCTCCGCCTCGCCGCTGGAGAAGTAGAGCTTCTTCGGCTCCAGGAACACCACCGGGTCCGGGTCGTCGATCGCGGCGCGCAACAGCGAGTACGCGTCGTCGACGGTGGCCGGGGTGACCACCTTCAGGCCGGGGGTGTGCGCGTAGTACGCCTCGGACGAGTCGCAGTGGTGCTCCACGCCGCCGATGCCGCCGGCGTACGGGACCCGGATGACGATCGGCACGCTGAGCGCGCCCCGGGTGCGGTTGCGCAGCTTCGCCACGTGCGAGGCGATCTGCTCGAACGCCGGGTACGCGAACGCGTCGAACTGCATCTCGACCACCGGCCGCAGCCCGGACATGGCCAGGCCGACCGCGAAACCGACGATGCCGGCCTCGGCGAGCGGGGTGTCGAAGCAGCGCTTGTCGCCGAAGCGGGCCTGCAACCCGTCGGTGATCCGGAAGACGCCGCCGAGCTGGCCGACGTCCTCGCCGAAGACGAGCACCCGCTCGTCGTCGAGCAGCGCGTCGGCGAGCGCGGCGTTGAGCGCCTTCGCCATGGTCACGGTGGCCATCAGGCGTCCCCCTCCTCGTCGCGGGCCGCGGCCAGCTCGGCCCGGACCAGTTCCCGCTGCTCGACGAGCTGCGGCGTCGGCTCGGCGTAGACGTGCTCGAAGAGGCTGAGCGGATCCACCGTCGGCTGCTCGTCCATCCGGCGGCGCAGCGTGGCGGCGTACGCCTCGGCCTCTTCGGCGACCGCCGCGACCGCGGCGTCGTCGAGCACGCCCCGGGCCCGCAGGTACGCCTCCAGCCGGGCGATCGGGTCGCGGTCGCGCCACGCCTCGACCTCGTCGGCGTCCCGGTAGCGGGTCTGGTCGTCGGCGTTGGTGTGCGGCTCCATCCGGTAGGTGTGCGCCTCGATCAGGTACGGGCCCTTGCCGGCGCGGGCGTGCGCGACGGCCCGGTTCAGCACCGCCAGCACGGCCACCGGGTCGTTGCCGTCGACCTGCTCGCTGGGCACCCCGTAGCCGACGCCCTTGTACGCCAGGCTCGGCGCGGCGGTCTGCCGGGACAGCGGCACGCTGATCGCGTACTTGTTGTTCTGCACCAGGAAGACGACCGGGGCCTTGAACACGGCCGCGAAGTTGATCCCCTCGTGGAAGTCGCCCTCGCTGGTGGCGCCGTCGCCGATGAACGTCAGCGCCACGGTGTCCCGGCCCTGGTACGACTCGCCGTAGGCGAGACCGGCGGCGTGCACGCACTGGGTGGCCAGCGGCGTGCACTGCGGCGCGGTGCGGGTGACGGCCGGGTCGTAGCCGCAGTGCCAGTCGCCGCGCAGCAGGGTGAGCACCTCGACCGGATCGAGGCCGCGCGCGGTCAGCGCCATCGACTCCCGGTAGGTGGGGAAGACCCAGTCGGAGTCGCGCAGCGCGAGCACCCCGCCGACCTGGCAGGCCTCCTGGCCACGGGCGGACGGATAGACGGCGAGCCGCCCCTGCTTGGTCAGCGCGGTGGCCTGGGTGTCGAAGCGGCGGCCGACGACCATCCGCCGGTACATCTCGCGCAGCGTCTCGACCGGCGGCTCCGGATAGTCGTCGCGGGCCGGCAGCGCGGTGCCGTCCGGGTTCAGCAGCCGAACCGGCTCGGGCTGCGGCAGCAGGCCGGCCGACGGGTCGGGGACGGCCGGGGTGGCCGGCCGGCGGGTGCGCGGGGATGCCCTGCGGACCGCCTGGGGTGTGGTCGTCACGGCGGGGACCTCCTGGACGTGTGGTGGACCTATGCTCCTGCCCATGGATGATTGACTCAACATCCGCGCTGAACGCGGGACGAATGGCACGGGAGGATGAGCGAAGTGAGCCAGGAGACCGGCACCACAGCGGGCGCGACGGGCGGAACGGGACGTTCGGCCGGCCCGCTCGACGAGGTCGACCGGCGGATCCTGCGCGAACTGGTCGCGGACGCCCGGCTCTCCATCCGGACGCTCGCCGACCGCGTGCACGTCTCGCGCACCAACGCGTACGCCCGGGTGGAGCGGCTGCTGCGCGACGGCGTGCTGACCGGCTTCACCGCGCGGGTCGCGCCGGAGCCGGCCGGGCTGGGCACCTCGGCGTACATCGCGCTCACCATCGAGCAGAACACCTGGCGGGAGGTCTCCGCCGAGCTGGCCCAGGTGCGCTACATCGAGCACGCGGCGCTGCTCAGCGGCGAGCACGACGTGCTGGCGCTGGTCCGCGCGCCGGACAACGCCACGCTGCGCGACGTGGTGCTGGACCGGGTGCAGAGCATCGCCGGGGTGCTCTCCACCCGCACCTGGCTGGTCTTCGAGGAGTTCGACGGAACACTGAGCCCCTGGGCCTGACGGCTCACCGCTCCGGCGGCGGCTCCAGGCCCTCGCGGTCGGCCAGCTCCAGCAGCGGCGCCAACGAGTGCCGCCGACCGTCCAGGCCGGCGTGCGGGTCACCGCGGTCGGCGAACCGGGCCGGCATGCTGAGCACGTCGAAGTCCTCCGGCCGGGCGTCGTCCAGCTCGGCCCAGTCCAGCGGCGCCGACACCAGCGCCCGCGGCGTGGGCCGGATCGAGTACGCGGACGTCATGGTATGGTCGCGGGCCATCTGGTTGTAGTCGACGAAGACCGGCCGGTCACGCTGGTCCCGCCACCAGGTGGTGGTGACCAGGTCCGGTCGCCGGCGTTGCATCTCCCGGCCGAGCGCCAGCACCGCCCGCCGGCACTCGCCGAAGCTCCACCGCGGCTCGATCGACAGGTAGACGTGCAGTCCCCGGCCGCCGGTGGTCTTCGGGTACCCCTCCAGGCCCAGCTCGGCGAGGAACGCGCGCACCTCGTGGGCCACCGGCACCACCTGGGCGAACTCCACGCCCGGCATCGGATCCAGGTCGATGCGCAGTTGGTCGGGGTGCTCCACGTCGGCCGCCGACACCGGCCACGGGTGGAACCGCAGCGTGCCCAGGTTCGCCGCCCAGATCACCACCGCCAGCTCGCTCGGCGCCACCTCGTCGGCGGTCCGTCCGCTGGGGAACGTGATGTGCGCGGTGCGCACCCAGTCGGGCGCCCCGGCCGGCAGCCGCTTCTGGTAGAACGCGTCGCCCCGGTTGGTCTGCCGGGTGGCGATCGTCGCGCCCTCGAACACGCCGCGCGGCCAGCGTTCGAGCATGGTGGGCCGGTCCCGCAGCGCGCGCAGCACGCCGTCGCCGACGGAGAGGAAATACTGCACCACGTCCAGCTTGGTCAGCCCGCGCTCGGGAAAGTAGGGCTTGTCCGGGCTGGAGACGCGGACCAGCCGCTCCCCCACCCGGATCTCCTCGGCCGCCGTGGTCGCCATCCCACCCACCGTAGGGCACCGGCCACCGTCGCGCGGGCATCCGTCAGGTGATCAGCAGGATCCCGACCACGATCAGCGGCACCGAGACGAACAGGAAGATGCCGACGCCGGTGAGCACCCGGCCGCCGCCGCCGTCCTCCCGCTCCGGCGCCAGCCCGAACGTGGACCGGGCCGGCAGCATGCCGATCCGGCTCAGCGTCAGGTCGCCGGTCATCCCGATCACGGCCCCGACCAGCAGGAACGCCACGCCGACCCGATGCACGAAGTCGCCGCCGCTGACCGCCACCCAGACGCCGACCGCCACCGTGATCGCCGCCACCGCGACCACGAAGAGCACAAGCGCCTCCCGCAGGCCCTGCACCACCGTCGACATGCACACCTCCCCGGCCGGGCCGCCCGACCCGGCGACATCTTGCCGGATCGATGCGCGCCGCGCTGCCCCGTCGTCCCGTACTTCTGCCCGGCTGAGCCGGCGCGGTTACCCGCGCCGGGCGTCGGGTACGGGGAGCCGCATGGCGGAGTTGGCAGCGCTCTGGATCGTCCGGCACGGTGAGAGCACCGCGAACGTCGCGGCCACCGCGGCGGAGACGTCCGGCGCCGAACTGATCGACCTCACCCACCGGGACGCGGACGTGCCATTGTCGCCCACCGGCGAGGAGCAGGCCCGGGCCACCGGCCGGTGGTTGGCCGGCCTGCCCGCGGAGCGCCGGCCCGAGGTGGCGGTGGTGTCGCCGTACCTGCGCGCGGTGCGCACCGCCGAGCTGGCGCTGGCCGGCACCGGGGTGCCGATGAGCCGCGACGAGCGGCTGCGCGACCGGGAGCTGGGCATCCTCGACGGGCTCACCGGGCACGGCGTGCGCCGGCGCCACCCGGAGGAGGCACGGCGGCGGGACCGGCTCGGCAAGTTCTACTACCGCCCGCCCGGCGGCGAGTCCTGGACCGACGTGGCGCTGCGGCTGCGGGCCCTCCTCGGTGACCTGCGCCGCGACCACGAGGGCGGCCGGGTGCTGCTGTTCGGGCACGACGCGCTGGTCTTCCTGCTCAGCTACCTGGTGGAGGGGCTCACCGAGACGGAGCTGATGGCGCTCACCCGCGAGCACGTGATCGCGAACTGCTCGGTGACCGGCTGGCGGGCCGACGACGCCGGCCGGCTCGCGCCGGAGATGTTCAACGACGTGACCCACCTGCACCGGCAGGGGGCGCGGCCCACCCGGGAGGACGAGGTCCATGCCGAGCCGGTCTGACGTGATCACCCCCGCGCTGCTGCGGGACTGGGCGCTGCCGGTGCCCTCCGGCGGCAAGGAGGCGCGCGGCACGGTGCTCGTGGTCGGCGGTTCCCGGTTCACGCCCGGGGCGGTGCTGCTGGCCGGTGTCGCCGCGCTGCGCGCCGGCGCCGGCGTGCTCCAGCTCGCCGCCCCCGAGTCCACCGCCACGGCGCTGAGCATCCAGGTCCCGGAGGCGCTCGTGGTCGGCCTGCCGGAGACCGGCGAGGGCGCGGTCCGGGGCGACCCCGGCGACCTGCTGGGCGGCCTGGTCGCCGACGCGGACGTGGTGGCGGTCGGCCCCGGGCTGACCGACATCGACGCCACCCGGGAACTGCTGCGCCTGGTGCTCGACACGGCCGACCGGGAGACCGCCCTGGTGCTCGACGCGTACGCGCTCGGCGCGCTCAGCCACGAGCCGGACCTGCTGGCCGGCTCCGGCCGCAGGGTGGTGCTCACGCCGAACCTCACCGAGGCCCGCCACCTGCTCGGCCGGGACCCCGGCGACGACCTCGACGCCGAGGCGGTGGAGCTGGCCGGCCGGTACGACGCGGTGGTCTCGCTGTACGGGCACATCGCCACCCCGGACGGCCGGGCCTGGCGGGAGGAGAGCGGCGACGCCGGGCTGGGCACCTCCGGCAGCGGCGACGTGCGCGCCGGGCTCCTCGCCGGGCTGCTCTCCCGCGGCGCCGACCCGGCGCAGGCGGCGTGCTGGGCGGCGTTCGCGCACGCGGTCAGCGGGCAGCGGCTGGTGCCCCGCTACGGCCGGATCGGCTTCCTGGCCCGTGAGCTGCTCGACGAGATCCCGTACACGATCGCGACGGTCTGACGGCCGAGCCGCGGCGACGAGGGTGTGTGTAACACCACACGACATCCGCGCGCTGAGCCGGTGAAGGGCGTGCAGTCTGCGCGTCCTCCACCGGATCGGCCCCCTGGGAGTACGTGTGAACAACCTTCGTCGCAAGACACTGGCCGCCGCGTCCGCCGTGACGCTCGGCGCCGGTCTCGCCGTCACCGGCGGCCTGGCGCCGGCGGCAGCCGCCGGACCGGAGACGTCGTACCTGGTCCTCGCCCCGCAGGGCGCCACCACCGGCAAGGCCGCCGCCCGGGTGGCCGCCGCCGACGGCACCGTGGTGGCCGCCTACGACCAGATCGGCGTGCTCGTCGCCCGCTCGACCAACCCGGACTTCGCCGCCCGGGTGGCCGGCGCGGGCGTCGAGTCGGTCGCCTCCACCGCCGGCCTGGGCACCGCCCTCGACGAGGGCGAGACCGTCGAGGTCCCGGCGGCGCAGGTCGCCGACGCCATCGGCGACCCCACCCGGGAGCCGCTCTACGGCCAGCAGTGGGACATGGACATGATCCACGTCCCGCAGGCCCACGCGGTGACCACCGGCCGCCCGGACGTCGTCGTCGGCGTCCTGGACAGCGGCATCTCCAGCACCCACCCGGACCTGGCGACCCAGATCGCCAAGGAAAAGAGCACGTCCTGCATCGGCGGCGTCACCGACACCACCGAGGCGGCGTGGAACCCGACCAACAGCGACCACGGCACGCACGTGGCCGGCACCATCGCCGCGGCGATCAACGGCGTCGGCGTCACCGGCGTCGCGCCGGGGGTCAAGGTGGCCGCCGTCAAGGTGGTCAACAACGACGGCTACATCTTCCCGGAGGCCGCGGTCTGCGGGTTCCTCTGGGCCGCCGACCACGGGATGCGGCTGACCAACAACAGCTACTACATCGACCCGTGGGAGCTGAACTGCCGCAACGACGCGCGGCAGCGCCCGGTGTGGCAGGCCGTGCAGCGGGCGATCCGCTACTCGCAGTCCAAGGGCGTGCTCAACGTGGCGTCCGCCGGCAACTCGAACTACGACCTCGCCCACAAGATCACCGACACCGGCAGCCCGAACAACGGTACGCCGGAGGAGCGCGAGAACCTGACCAACGCCTGCCTCGACCTGCCGGCCGAGGCACCCGGCGTGGTGACCGTGGCCGCGGTGGGCCCGACCGGCGCGAAGAGCTACTACTCCTCGTACGGGCAGGGCGTGATCGACGTGACGGCGCCGGGCGGCGACACCCGGTTCCGGACCCAGGGCGCGCGTTCCACGTCGACCGACGGCATCCTGTCGACCACCTTCAACACCGTCACCCGCACCAACGGGTGGGGCTACAAGCAGGGCACGTCGATGTCCGGCCCGCACGCCACCGGCGTCGCGGCGCTGGCGCTGTCGGCGCACCCGGGCATGACCCCGGGCCAGCTGTCGTCGTTCCTGGAGCGCACGGCGACCGCCAAGCCCTGCCCGGTGGGCGTCTACAACCCGGTCCCGCTGATCCCGACGGGCCCGAACGCGTACGACGCGACCTGCTCCGGTGGGGCGCGTAACGGGTTCTACGGCGCCGGCGTCGTCGACGCGTACACCGTGGTGAAGTAACCCGGCACACCTCGCGGACCGGGCCCGGCACGATTGCCGGGCCCGGTCTGTTTGTCCTGGTCGGACGCCGGGTAGGGGGGCCAGATCAGTCGACCTAGGAGGTAACCCGGTGTCCACCGACGCGATCGTCCTGCTCAAGGAGGACCACAAGGAGATCCGCCGCCTGTTCAAGGCGTTCCAGGACGCCGAGGACGGGCCGGCGAGCCGACGCGGGAAGGTCGTCACGCAGATCCTCGAGGCGCTGACGGTGCACACCTACCTGGAGAACGAGGTGATGTACCCGGAGGTCCGCAAGCTGGTCCCGGACGTCGAGGACGACATCCTCGAGTCGTACGAGGAACACCACGTGGCGGACGTGCTCTGCCTCGAACTGCACGCCATGGACGCCGACGACGAGCGGTTCGTGGCCAAGACGACGGTGCTGATGGAGAACGTGCTGCACCACGTCGAGGAGGAGGAGCAGGAGTGGTTCCCGAAGGTGCGCGAGGCGCTCGGCCGGAACCAGCTCCAGGAGATCGGCCAGCGCATGCTGGACCTGCGGCCGACGGCGCCGAAGACGCCGACCGCCCCGAAGGCGCTGAAGAAGGCACGCGACGCCGTGGACGCCTGACGCGCAGGTGAGAAGGGGCCCCTTCTCGACGCGAGGCGTTAAGAAGGGGCCCGTCCTTACCCCCGGGGCGGGCGGCTAGGATCGGCACGGGCCGTGACTGGCGCGTGGAGATGGAGCACCATCGGGGAGCGGCCTCATCATGAGGACGCATGCCGAGCGCCTGGGCCTTCCGCACGTCACCAGGAGGTCGCATGTCGCACAACGCCGAGTCCACCGCCTTCCGCAGCGCGCTGGAGGTGATCCGCGCCGTCGAGCCGCGGGTGGCGGACGCCATCTCCGCGGAGCTGGCCGACCAGCGCGAGTCGCTGAAGTTGATCGCCAGCGAGAACTACGCCTCCCCCGCGACGCTGCTGGCGATGGGGAACTGGTTCAGCGACAAGTACGCCGAGGGCACCGTCGGGCGCCGCTTCTACGCCGGCTGCCAGAACGTGGACACCGTCGAGGCGCTCGCCGCCGAGCACGCCCGGGAGCTGTTCGGGGCCGCCCACGCGTACGTGCAGCCGCACTCCGGCATCGACGCCAACCTGGTCGCGTTCTGGGCGATCCTGGCCGACCGGGTCGAGTCCCCCGCGCTGAAGAAGGCGCAGAAGCGCCAGGTCAACGACCTGACCGAGGCGGAGTGGTTCGCGCTGCGCCGGGAGCTGGGCGACCAGCGGATGCTCGGCATGTCGCTGGATGCCGGCGGCCACCTCACCCACGGCTTCCGGCCGAACATCTCCGGCAAGATGTTCGACCAGCGCAGCTACGGCACCGACCCGGCCACCGGGCTGATCGACTACGACAAGGTCGCCGAGGCGGCCCGGGAGTTCCGGCCGCTGATCCTGGTCGCCGGCTACTCGGCGTATCCCCGGAAGGTCAACTTCCGGATCATGCGGGAGATCGCCGACTCGGTCGGGGCCACCTTCATGGTCGACATGGCGCACTTCGCCGGGCTGGTCGCCGGCAAGGTCTTCACCGGCGACTTCGACCCGGTGCCGCACGCGCACATCGTCACCACCACCACGCACAAGTCGCTGCGCGGGCCGCGCGGCGGCATGGTGCTCTGCGGCCCGGAGCTGGCCGACCAGGTCGACCGGGGCTGCCCGATGGTGCTCGGCGGCCCGCTGCCGCACGTGATGGCCGCCAAGGCGGTGGCGCTGGCCGAGGCGCGGCGCCCCGACTTCGCCGACTACGCGTCTCGGATCGTGGACAACGCGCAGGCGCTCGCGGACGGGCTGCTGCGCCGGGGCGCGTCGCTGGTCACCGGCGGCACCGACAACCACCTGGTGCTCATCGACGTCTCCGGCTACGGCCTGACCGGCCGGCAGGCCGAGCAGGCGCTGCTGGATTCCGGCATCGTGACCAACCGCAACGCCGTCCCGCAGGACCCGAACGGCGCGTGGTACACCTCCGGCATCCGGATCGGCACGCCGGCGCTGACCACCCGGGGGCTGGGCGCCGCCGAGATGGACGCGACCGCCGAGCTGATCCACACGGTGCTGGACCGGACCACCGCCGGCACCGGCCCGGACGGCGCCGCGTCGAAGGCGAAGTACGTGCTGGACCCGGCGGTGGCCGAGTCGGTCGGCAAGCAGGCCGCCGACCTGCTCACCCCGTTCCCGCTCTACCCCGAGGTCACCCTCGGCTGAGCCGCTGTCACCCGGCAGGGGCCGGCACCCGGCGCGGGTGCCGGCCCCTCGCCGTCAGCGCAGCGGGCGCTTGAGGTGGTAGCGGTGCACCTCGGTGCTGCCCTGCACGTTGTTCACGTCCTCGGCGGCGGTGACCAGCTCCCAGCCCTCCCGGCCGACGCGGTTGAGGTGCGCGACCGCGGTGTCGCCGTACGCGGTCACGTCGGTGCGGGACCCGTCCGGGCCGTACCAGACGAACGAGACGTGGAAATTCCGGCCCTGCCCCTGATAGCGGCGGACCAGCAACGCGTACTCCCAGGCAACCATCCGTCCATTATCAACGGACACCGGGTCGCCGGGAACACGGGTGGTGCCGGAACCACGACCCTGCGGCGTCAGGCCGGCGCGCCCACCGCGGCCGTGGTGTCCGCGACCAGCGCCGCGAGCCGGTCCAGGCCCACGTCGATCTGCGCCGGAGTGACCGCGCTCACCGACAGCCGCAACGCGTTCACCGGTGTGCCGGCGTCGTAGAAGTGCGCCATCGGGGTCCAGAGCACGCCGTACTCCCGGGCCGAGCGGTGCAGCAGCGCGTCGTCGACCGGGAACGGCACGGCGACCACCACGAAGAAGCCGCCGGCCGGCACGGTCCAGCCCACCGGCCCGCCGGCCGGGAAGCGGCTGGCCAGGCCGTCGACCAGGTGGCCAAGGTTGCGGGCGTACGCGGCCCGCTCCCGGACGTTCGCGGCGACAAGTGAGCAGTCGTGCGCCAGCAGCGCGCCGCCGATCACCGCCTGGCTGATCGGGGACGTGTTCACCGTGACCATACTCTTGATCTTGGCGAGCTGGTCGGCGAGCGGGCCGACCGTGCCGTCCGCGCCGCCCACCCGCTGGTCGGCGACCACGTAGCCGACCCGTGCGCCGGGCAGCACCGTCTTGGCGAACGAGCCGAGATAGACCACCCGACGCACGGTGTCGAGCGCCTTGAGCGTGGGACGACGGTCCACGCCGGCGGCCGGGAACAGGCCGTACGGGTTGTCCTCGATCAGCAGCAGCTCCTCCTCGGCGGCCAGGTCGAGCAGCCGGCGGCGCTGGGCGGTGTCCATGCTGACCCCGGACGGGTTCGCGAAGTCCGGCATCACGTAGCAGGCGCGCGGGCGCAACCCCTCGGCGCGGGCCCGGCGCACCCCGGCCCGCAGGTCGGCCAGGTCGACGCCGTCCGGGCCGCCGACAACCGGACGCACCGGCAGGTCGACCAGGCGGGCCGCGCCGGTCAGCCCGACGTACGTGGGCGCCACCGCGAACAGCACGTCGGCCGGGTCGGCCCGCAACGCGCGCAGCACCAGGAACATCGCCTCCTGGCAGCCGACCGTCACCACGATCGTCTCCGGGTCGACGGTGAGCCCCTCGTCGACGGCGAGGTGCCGGGCGATCAGGTGGTGCACGATGCCCTTGGTCCGGCCGTACTGCAACAGCGTCCGGTCCACCTGGGCCGGGCTCAGCCCCAGGTCGTCGGCGAGGTGCGCGCGGAACCGGTCCAGGTGGTCGGGCAGCAGCGCCGAGTCGAAGAACTCCTCGTACGGCCGACCGGCGGCCAGCGACACCGCGTCGGGATAGTGCTGCGCCACCTCGTTGAGGAAGTTCATCGAGTTCAACGCCGGGTCGCCGACGCTGCCGTGCAGCGCCTCGACGGTCAGGTCCACCGGTTCCACGTCAGGCTCCGATCCGGGTGCGCAGCCGCCGGGCCGAGGCCGGGTCGGGGCAGCCGCTGAGGATGAGCGCGTCCCGCAGCTCGGCGGCGAGCAACGCCAGGGCGGCCTCGGCGCCGGCCCGGCCGCCGGCCGCGAGCGCCCAGAGCAGCGGCCGGCCGACCAGCACGCCGGCCGCGCCGAGCGCGAGCGCGCGCAGCACGTCGACGCCGCCGCGGATGCCGCTGTCCAGCAGCACCGCGCACCGCTCCGCCACCGCGTCGACCACCTCCGGCAGCACGCTCGCGCTGGCCGGGGCGGCGTCGAGCTGCCGGCCGCCGTGGTTGGAGACCACCACCGCGTCCACGCCGGCGTCCGCCGCGCGGACCGCGTCGCGCGCGTCCAGGATGCCCTTGACCAGCAACGGCACCGGGGTACGCGCGCGCAGCCAGGCCAGGTCCGCCCAGCTCACCGCCGGGGCGAAGACCGCGCCGGTGTGCGCCGCCACCGCCGAGACGCCGGGCGTGCCCTGGTGGGCCAGGTCGTCCCGACCGCCGGGCAGGTTGGCGGCGGTGACGTGCGCCGGCAGCGTGAAGCCGTTGCGCACGTCGCGCAGGCGCCGGCCGAGCACCGGCACGTCCACGGTGAGCATCACCGCCGCGCAGCCCGCGCCCAGCGCCCGGTCCAGCAGCTCCGCCACCAGGCCCCGGTCGCGCAGCCAGTAGAGCTGGAACCACACCGTTGCGCCGGCCGCGGCGATCTCCTCGATCGGCGTGCTGGACAGCGTGCTGGCCACGTAGGGCACTCCCGCCGCGCCGGCCGCCGCCGCGAGCGCCGGCTCCCCGTCGGCGTGCAGCAACCGCTGGTACGCCATCGGCGCGACCGCCACCGGCAGCGCGGCCCGGCCCCCGGGCAGCGTCGCCTCGGTGCTCGGGGTGTCCACGCCGGCCAGCATCCGGGGCAGCACGGCCACCCGGTCCAGCGCGGCCCGGTTGGCGGCCAGCGCGGTCTCCGCGCCGCTGCCGCCGTCGACGAAGTCCCAGACGTCGGCCGGGAGCACCGCCCGGGCCAGCCCGGCGAAGTCGGCCAGGCTGGCCGGCGGCACGAAGGCCGGGGCGGGGTCAGCCACGGTCGGTCCCGACCGGGGCCCCGGCCGACGCCGGGTCGAGGCCGAGGTGTGCCCGCAGGAACGCGGCGACCCGGTCCTGGGCGTCGCGGCCGGCGTCGAACACGCCGGGCATGGCGAAGAAGCCGTGGATCATGCCCGGGTAGTCGGCCGTCTCGGTCGGCACGCCGGCCCCGCCCAGCCGCTCGGCGTACCGCGCGCCCTCGGCGCGCAGCGGATCGTGCCCGGCGGTCACCACGAGCGCCGGCGGCAGGCCGGACAGGTCCTCGGCGAGCAGCGGCGAGGCCAGCGGGTGGGACGCGTCCGCCGGGTCGGCGAGGTAGTGGCCGCGGTACCAGTCCACCGAGTGCCGGTTGAACAGCAGCGGGTCCTCGTCGTCGGCCGGGCGACGGCCGGGACGCTGGTCGGTGTTCGGGTAGACAAGCACCTGGGCGGCGAGCCGGGGTCCGCCGTCGGCACGGGCCAGCAGCGTCACCGCGGCGGCCAGGTTGCCGCCGGCGCTGTCCCCGCCGACCGCCAGCCGGCCCGCGTCGATCCGGAACTCGTCGGGGTGCGTGGCCAGGTGGCGCAGCGCGGCGTGGCAGTCCTGGACCGCGGCCGGGAACGGGTGCTCGGGGGCAAGCCGGTAGCCGACCGTCACGGTCTGACAGCCGGCGAGGTTGACCAGCCGGCGGCAGATCCCGTCGGCGGTGTCCACGCTGCCGAGCGTCCAGCCACCGCCGAAGAACCAGACCAGCGTGGGCAGCGGACCGTCGCCGGCCGGCCGGTGCACCCGCACCGGCAGCGGCCCGGCCGGGCCGGGCACCTGGCTGTCGCGTACCTCGGCGACCGGCTCGACCGCGCCGCCGCCGGCGCGGATCGCGGCGAGGTCGGCGGCGCGGGCCTCGGCGAGGGTCTGGGTGTAGAGCGGCACGGCGCCCGCCGTCGCCCGGGCGGCCCGCCACGCGACCACCTGTGGATCGAGCGTCATCCGGCCTCCCCGGTGGTGACGAAGAGCTTGTCGATGCCGCGCAGGAAGAGGCTGCCGCTGTAGGTGTACGGCTGGGTGACCGCGAGTCGGGGGAAGCGGGCGAACAACCGGGGCAGCGCGATCCGGCCCTCCAGTTTCGACACCGCCGAGCCCAGGCAGAAGTGCAGTCCGACGCCGAAGGCCAACGACGGTGGGCCGTCCCGGTGCGGGTCGAAGCGGTCCGGGTCGGGGAAGCGGGCCGGGTCCCGGTTCGCGGCGGCGATCAGCAGCAGCACGTTGTCGTCGCGGGCCACCGGCACGCCGTCCAGGTCGGCGTCGGCCGGCGCGGAACGGGCCAGGAAGTGCACCGGGCTCTCCATCCGCAGCACCTCGTCCACGCAGCCGCGGGCGAGCGCGTCGTTCCCGGGCAGCGCGGCGGTCACCTCCGGATGGTCGAGCAGCAGCGGCAGGCCGTTGCTGAACATGTAGACGGTGGTGACGAAGCTGGCGTTGAAGAGCACGATCAGGTTGCTGATCAGCTCGTCCTCGGTGAGGTCGACACCGCCCGCGTCGAGCACCTCGACCAGCCCGCTGATCAGGTCCTCGCCGGGGGCCCGGCGGCGGTGGGCGATCAGGTCGCGGTAGTAGGCCCGCAGTTCCTCGGCGGCCTGGTTGGCCCGGGTCAGCCGCTCCGGGGTCTTGCCGGCGACGTCCATGTACTCGTCGATCCAGTCGACCCGCTGCCGGTACCAGGCCAGATCGGCGGCGGGCAGGCCGATGAACTCGGCCATCACCAGCGCCGGGACCGGGTACGCGAAGTCGGCGACGAAGTCCACCTCGGTGCCGTCCGCGCCGGCCTCGGCCATCGCGTCCAGGCGTTCGGTGACGATCCGCACCACCACCGGCTCCAGCGCGCCCAGCCGGCGCGGGGTGAACGTCTTGGCGAACACCGCGCGCATCCGGGTGTGGTCCGGCGGGTTGACGAACATCATCGAGGTGAGGAACGTCCGCAGGATCTCCTGTTCCTCCCAGCCGGGCGGGAAGCCCTTGTACCACTCCGGATCGCGCAGGATCCGGTCCACCACGTCGTACCCGCCGGCGACGGCGGTGACGGTGCTGTGCTCGGCGCGGGTGGGAATGGCGTTGATCGGCCCGTGCGCGTGCAGGGCCGCGTAGTAGGGATAGGGGTTCTGCCGGCCCTGTTCGCTGTACAGGCCGGTCAGGATCTCACTGACGTCCACGGCGTTCTTCCTCCCCAGGAAAAGGCGGCGGGGGCGGCCACCGTGTCGACGCCGCCCCCGCCCGGTGTCACAGCCCGAGCAGCCGCAGCGGGACGGCGTTCGCCATCGCCTGCGCGCCCGCGTCGTTCGGGTGGATGTGGTCCCCGGCGTCGTACGCCGGCAGCAGCCGGCTGGGCTGCGCCGGGTCGCGCAGCACGGCGTCGAAGTCGAGCACGCCGTCGAACTCGGCCCGGCCGGCCCCGCGCAGCCAGGCGTTGACGGCGTTGCGGGTGGCGTCCTTCTCCTCGGTCCACACGCCCGGCCCGCCGTTGCCCTCGTACGGCGTGATGGTGCCGACCAGGCTGGTCAGCCCGCGCGCCTTGACCTGCTGGTTGAGCTGGCGCAGCGAGGCGATGATCGCCTCGGCGCTGTCGCCGTTCATCCAGATGTCGTTGATGCCCAGGTGGGTGATGACGGTCCGGACGCCGGTCTGCGGGAACACGTCCTCGTTCAGTCGGGCCAGCGCGTTCGGGCCCAGCTCGTAGTAGCCGGGGAAGCCGCCCGCGCCGGGCTCCGGGCCCTCGTGGTTGAGCCGGTTGCCGGCCAGGCTGAGGTTGAGCACGCCCGGCGTACGGACCTCCGGGCGGGCGTCGATCAGCCGCGCGGCGAGCAGGTCCGGCCAGCGCTTGTCGGCGTTGACGGTGCTGCCGTTGCCGTCGCCGATGGAGTCGCCGAGCACCACCACCGAGCCCGGCGCGACCTTGCGCTCCACGTCGATGCCGGAGAGGAACATCCAGCAGCAGTTCGGCTTGATGGTGAAGCCGGCGCCGCCGGCCGCGGTGGTCAGGTCCGTGGCGCCGATGAAGTTGGTGACCCGGGACTGGCCGTGGAACGTGACCGGTCCGGTGAGCACCGGGAAGTACAGGGTGACCACCAGGTCCTCCTGCTCGGCCACCGGGTAGGACAGCGGGTCGCTGAGCAGTTCGGCGCCCTTGCTGATGGTGGCCGACGTGCCGCCGGTGAACGTCAGTTCCCGGACGCTGGCCGGGTCGACGTCGGACAGGTCGTCGGCGGTGGCGGTGTTCGGCCGGGCGACCGTGGCGTGCCCGACCTTGACGGCCTGCTCGCCGTAGAGGTTGGTGAGGCGGACCCGCAGGCGCGGACCACCCACCGTGGTCTGCACCGTCATCCGGATGCTCTGGTCGCTGAGGCCGGTGTTGGTCAGCCCCACGGTGTTCCCGCGGGTCACCGCGGCGGCCCAGCTCCCCGCCCACTCGGCGCGCCCGTGCCCGGCGCGGTCGGTGTCGGTGGGGCCGGCGCTCGCGGTGACCGCCGGGGTGCCGGCGATCAGCAGCGTTGCGGCGGAAGCTATGACGTGCCATCTCTTCGGGGTCGGCATCGATCCTCCATGTTCGGCAACCCCGGGCGCGGCGCGGTCGGCGCCACCTGCCCGGGCGATGGACCGGAAACTAGCCGCCGCTGGTGACGAGCGTCAATCAACCTGATCGACATGATCAAATGCCCGCGGGATGCCGGGCCCCGACGTTCGGCTCTGTCCGCCGTGGACCGCCGCTGCCTAGGCTCGGAAGCGGCGGCGGTGCGGTCGCCGACCCGGCACCCGCCGTCCGAGTACCGGCCCTGACCTGGGCCGGGCGCCGCTCGCGGACAACGATGGGGGCTGCCCGATGACCGACCGGCCGAACTACGTGCACGAGGCGCTGGAGCTGTTCGCCGGGTTCGGCGACCGGGAGGCGTTGGTCGGCGGTGACCGCCGGCTCACCTACCGGCAGGTCGCCGCCGAGGTGCGCGGCCTGGCCACCGCGCTGCGCCGGCACGGCGTACGCCCCGGCGCGGCGGTGCTGGTGATGCTCGGCAACACGGTCGAGGGCCCGCTGCTGCACCTCGCGTTGCACCTGCTCGGCTGCCGCGCCATGTGGGTCGCCCCGGTCACCTCCCGCCGCGAGATCGACGAGTTCGTCGCGCTGGCCGCGCCGGAGGTGTTCGTGCACGATCCCCGCGATCCGGAGTCCGGGCAGGTCGCGGCCGGCCTGGTCGGCGTACCGGTGCGGTGTCTCGGCCCCGGCGGCGCCGGCCCGGACCTCACCGCGGGCGGCGACGGCGACGACCCGACCGACCTGCCGGCCTCCGGGCCGGCGCCGGAGTCGTTCCTCCAGACCAGCGGCACCACCGGCACGCCGAAGCTGGTGCACCACCGGGAGAGCTTCTACCGGCAGGTGCTGGTGCTCGCCGCCGGCATCCGGTCCGCCGGAATCCCGCTGCTGCGGCACCTGTCGCACTCCCCGATGTGGCTGGCCAGCGGCCAGATCACCACGCTTGTCAACCTGTTCACCGGCGGGGTGCTGTTCCTGCGCGAGCGGTGGGACCCGGCGGCGTTCGTCGCGACCGTGGACGCCGAGCGGTTGACCTCCACGTTCGTCACCCCGCCGATGCTCTACGAGGTGCTCGACCATCCCGACCTGCCGGGCGCCGACTTCTCCGCGATGGTCATGTTCAACGTGGGCGCCGGGCCCGCCGCGCCGGCCCGGCTGCGCCAGGCGATCGCCCGGTTCGGCCCGTGCCTGCGCATCGTCTACGGGCTCAGCGAGGCGGTGGTGATCTGCGCGCTGCCCGGGCTCACCGACGATCCGGAGCACCCGGAGCGGCTGCGCTCCTGCGGCCGGCCGTACGGGGACGTGACCGTCGAGATCCGCGACGCCGACGGGCGGGTGCTGCCGGCCGGCGTCGACGGCGAGGTGTGGGCCCGGACGAAGCTGAGCTTCGCCGGCTACCACGGCCAGCCGGAGCTGACCGCCGAGACGCTCGTCGACGGCTGGGTGCGCACCCGCGACATCGGACACCTCGACGACGACGGTTTCCTCTACCTGGTCGACCGGTTGCAGGACCGGATCCTCACCCGGCAGCGGAGCTGGCCGATCTACTCCCGCCCGATCGAGGACGTGCTCGCCGGCCACCCCGAGGTCCGGGCCGCCGCGGTGATCGGGGTGCCGGACCCGGTGGCCGGGGAACTGCCGCACGCGTACGTGGTGCCGGCGCCGGGCGCGTCGGTCACCGGCGACGACCTGATCGCGCTGGTCGTCCGGGAACTCAGCGAGACCTGGGCGCCCGGCGCGGTGGAGTTCGTCGACGCGCTGCCGCTGAACCGGTCCGCGAAGGTCGACAAACGGGCACTGCGGGCCCGGTACGCACAGGAGCACCCGGCCGGCGCGGACCCGATCGGCAGTCCGGCGTGAACCCGCGCCGGGAGTTGTACACCCTGGTCGGCGCCGACCTGCTGTCCAACCTCGGCACCCGGATCTCGGTGGTGGCCATTCCCTGGCTGGTGCTGGAGACCACCGGCAGCCCGACCCGGATGGGCCTGGTGGCCGCCGCGGAGACGCTGCCGTACATGCTCTCCAGCGCGCTGGCCACGCCGTGGGCGGACCGGTTCGGCGTCCGCCGTACCTCGATCTTCGTGGACGCGGCCAGCGCGGTCGCGATGGCGGTGGTGGCGCTCGCGCCCTGGCTCGGCTTCGGCACGCTGCTGGTGCTGGTGGCGATCGCCGGCGGGCTGCGTGGCATCGGCGACCGGGTGAAGCACGTGTTGTTCAAGCCGGCCGCCGAGCGGGCCGGGGTGCCGCTGATCCGGCTCACCTCCGCCTACGACGGGCTGGCGCGGGGCATGACGCTGTTCGGCGCGGTGCTGGGTGGGCTGCTCATCGACTGGGTGGGGCTGACGCCGGCGATCTGGATCGACGCGGCCACGTTCGCGGTCTGCGCGCTGCTGATCGGGGTGCTGGTCCGGCCGCCCGCGCCGACGCAGCCGGCGCCCCGGGAGCCGTACCTGCGGGCGCTGCGCGGCGGCTTCGCGTACCTGCGTACCGACCGGACGCTGCTGGTCATGCTGATCGTGGTCTCCGCGTCCAACATGTTCGCCAACGCCAGCGTCGCGGTCTGGATCCCGCTCTGGGTCAGCCAGGTGCTCGGCGACCCGGCCGGGTTCGGGCTGCTGCTGGGCGTCTTCTCGGCCGGCGCGTTGCTGGGCAACCTACTGTTCACACTGGTCGGCACGCGGCTGCCCGGCCAGGCGGTGTTCGCGCTCGGGTTGGCGCTCAGCGGCGCGCCCCGGCTGCTGGCGCTGGCGCTCAGCGAGGACCTGGTGGTGGTGCTGGTGGTGACGTTCCTGTCCGGGATCGGGATCGCGGCGGTGAACCCGCTGCTCGGCGCCGCGCTCTACCAACGGGTGCCGGCGGCGTTGCAGACCCGGGTGCTGGGCATCTCCGGCTCGGTGGCGTTCCTCGGCCTGCCGGTGGGCGCGCTGCTCGGCGGCTGGTCGGTGGCGCTGTTCGACCTGGGTCCGGCGTTGCTGGTGATGTCGGTGGCCTGCCTGGTGCTCACCGTGGCCCCGCTGCTGTTCCTCCGCTCCGGCGCCGGCCGGCCGGCGCCGGAGCCGGTCGCCCCCACCCCGGCCTGACAGCCGGTGTCGGAGCGATCGCCACGCGGCGGCGAGCACCGCCTCTCCTCGGGACCGCGCAGGCATGCGTGAACCGCTACTCTCTGGCTGCCGCGGGCGTCGCCGGCGGACAGTGACACGGGGGAAGTCGAGGTACAGCAAAGTATGAGCGTCATCCGAAAGCGTCGCACCCGGAAGATGGCGGCGTTCGTCGCCGTGGCTCTGTCGGCAAGCCTGATCGGCGGCGGGGCCGCGCGCGCGGTCAGCGGCGTCAGCCCGGTGCCGGCCGGCAGCTACTCGTTCACCGCGAAGATTCAGAGCGACCTGCGGGCCTGCTCCGCGGTGCTGGTCGCGCCGAGCTGGGTGATGACCACCGCGAGCTGCCTGACGGAACCGGGCCAGCAGCTCGTCGCCGGCCCGCCCAGCCGACGCACCACCGTCACGGTCGGTCGAACGGATCTGAGCACCACTGCCGGCCACGTCCTCGCCGTCACGGCCGTGCTCCCCCACCCGACCCGCAACGTCGCGCTCGCCCAGGTGGAGAAGCCGGCGGACGGGGTGCCGCCGGTCGCCGTCGGCGCGTCCGCCGCGCCGGGCGAGGAGCTGCTGGCCGCGGGCTTCGGCCGGACCGCGACCGAGTGGGCGCCGGACAAGCTGCACGCCGGCACGTTCGCGGTCACCGGCGTCAGCACCGACACGCTCACCGTCGACGGCAGCGCCTCGGCCGCCAGCCTGTGCCGGGGCGACGCCGGTGGGCCGCTGCTGCGCACCGGCGCCGGCCAGCCGCAACTGGTCGCCCTGCACGACACCTCCTGGCAGGGTGGCTGCCTCGGCGAGACCGACACCCGGCGCGCCGCGACCGAGGTGCGGGTGGATGGTCTGGCCCCGTGGATCGCGGCGAGCACCAGCAACAACAACTACGTGGCGCTCTCCCCCGGCGGGCTCCTGCTGGACACCCGCACCGGCACCGGCGCCCCCGCCGGGCTCCGCGGCGCGAACAGCACCACCGACTTTCCGGTCCTCGGCGTCGGCGGGGTCCCCGCGGCGGGCGTCTCCGCGGTCCTGGTCGACGTGACCGCGGTCAGCCCGACCGCCAACACGTTCCTGACGGTGTTCCCGACGGGCTCCACCCAGCCGGCCACGTCGTCGCTCAACGCGTCGGCTGGTGAGATCGTCTCGACGACCCAGGTGGTGCGTCCGGGCCCGAACGGCCGCGTCTCGGTCCACAATCCCGCCGGCAACGTCCACGTCGTCGTGGAGGTGCACGGCTACTTCACCGCCGGGGCGGGCGGCGGGCTGGTCGCCGTGCCGCACACCCGGGTGGTCGACACCCGCGACGGCACCGGCACCACCGTCGGCAAGATCCCGACCAACGGATCCCGGACGTTCACGTTCACCGGCGGCGTCGTCCCGAGCGGCGCGACAAGCGTGTTCCTGGACGTGGCCGTGGTCGGTTCGACGAGCGCCAGCTTCCTGCGGGCCTACCCGGAGGGCGGGGCCGACGCGACCAGCGTGCTCGACTACGTCAGCGGGGTCACCTCGCAGGGCGTCGCGGTCAAGCTCTCCTCCGCCGGTCGGGCCACCTTCTTCAACAAGGGCCCGGCGGTCGACCTGGTGATCTCCGTGCAGGGCTACGTGACCGCCGCCGCGTCGGGTGGCGCCGAACTGCGGCCGGTCCCGGCCCTGCAGGTGGTCGACACCCGGGCCAACGGCGGCACGCCGATGACGGCGCGGGGGGCCCTGTTCGTCAACCTGACCGACCCGGTGGGCATCTCGCCGGACGCGATGGGCGGCGCCCTGCTCTCGGTGACCACGGTGGGCCCGACCGGCTCGGGTTACCTGACCGTCGAGTCGGGCGCGGGCCCGTTCGCGACCACTCCCGACGGGCCGGTGGTGACCAGCCAGTCGGTGGCGAACTTCGCCGCCGGCCAGATCGCACGCACCACGATGGTGATGGTCAGGGTGAACGACGCCGGCCCGCGCTACGCGACCAGGAACATCCGGATCCTGAACGTCAGCGGTGGCACGACGCATGTCATCGTCACGCTGCACGGCTGGTTCAACCGGCCGCCGACCGCCTGAGCGGCCGCACGACAGGCGTCCGCCGCCCCGACCGTCCGATCGGTCGGGGCGGCGGACCGCTTTCCCCGTCCCGACCGCTCGGCTAGCCTCCCGGTCATGTCATCGACGTTGACCGAGGCCACGGATCCCTGGTGTCTGCGCCCCGGCGAGGCCGCCGACCTGCTGCGCGACCATCCGTGGCACCGGTTCGTGGTGCTCGGCGACAGCGTCGCGGAGGGCCTGTGCGAGCCGCTCGACGGCTACCCCGACGTGCAGTGGGCCGACCGGGTCGCGGCCGAACTGCGGGCGGTGCGCCCGGAGCTGGCGTACCTCAACCTGGGGCGGCGCGGGCTGCGGGCGCACGAGGTGCGGGCCACGCAACTGGCCGACGCGCTGGCGTTCGGGCCGGACCTGGCGCTCGTGGTGTGCGGTGGCAACGACGCGTTCCGGCCCGGCTACGACCCCGACGCGGTCGACGGGGAGCTGGCCGCGATCATCACCGCGCTCCGTGACGCCGGGGCGGACGTGATCACGGTGGGCATGTTCGACGTCTCGCACAGCCCGGCGGTGCGGGACACGCTGCGGGCCGGGCTGGGCGCGCGGATGCGCCGGCTGGCCCGGCACACCCGCGCGGTGGCCGAGCGCCTCGGCACGCTGCACGTGCACCTCACCGACCATCCGCTGGTCGCCGACCCCTCGCTCTACAGCGGCGACGGCCGGCACGGCAGCGCCCGCAGCGATGCCGTCGCCACCGCGGAAACGCTCCGGATCCTCGCCACCCACCACACCCGTCGTCGGTAGGGCGACGCCCGCCACCGGTGACGGGCCGGTTCCGCGAACACCGTCGGCCGATCGCCCGGGCCGGCCCCGGCCCGTCCCGGAGCGGCCGGGCCGACCACCGAATGATCGGGCTCCGGCTGCCCGACCCGGCCCGACCCGGCCCGCGGTGACAACGGTGGGTGCCGCGGGCCGGCCGGCCCTCGCCGCCGCCCGTTGACCAAGGAGTCGGCGTCGGGTCCACCGCGGTACGGGACGGGAACTCCTTGATCACGTCACCGCCCGGCGGGGGCGTCCGGGGGCGGTCCGGGGCGGTCGGGGCTCAGGAGGCCGGTGAGCAGGGCACGCAGGGTGCGGGCGAACAGGTCGCCGTCGGGCGGGGTGGCGGCGCCGGCGAACGCGGCGGCCAGATGGGGGTACGCCGCCAGGTCGACGTGGTCGAACGTGACCGTGCCGGTGGCCGCCGCGCTGCGGGCGAAGAGCGTGACCACGCCGGTGACCATGCCGACCGCCTCGAACTTGGCGGCGACGCCGGCCGGCACCGGTTGCAGGATGCGCAGGCAGGCGTCGAAGTAGGCGAGCGTGTTCGGCCCGGGGGTCGCGCGCCGGCCGAGCGCGTCGGCCAGCCACGGGTGCCGCCGGTGCAGCGCGAGCTGGCGGCGGGCCAGCCGCAGGAACTGTTCGACCCAGTCGCCGTCGTCGCTCGGGTAGGGCCGCAGCTCCCCCACGCACCTGTCGACCATCAGGTCGAGCAGGTCGTCGCGGGACGACAGGTGCCGGTAGAGCGAGCCGGCGGCCATGTCCAGCGCGCCGGCCACCGCCCGCATCGACACGGCGTCCAGCCCTCCGGCATCGGCGAGCGTGACCGCGGCGGCGGCGATCTCGTCCCGGCCGTGTGTCGGGGTCGGCCCGCGGCTGCCGCGTGGCGGCCGGCTCCAGATCGACGGGCCGGGAGATCCGCCGCCGGCCGGATTCGTGGATGCGCCGCTCACCACCCCACTGTAAACTGCAAACGGCGTTCGCAGTTTCATGGGGTCGGAGGGAGCGGTCATGCAACGGATCACGGCCACGGACGGCGCGGGCATCGTCCTGCACTCCACGGGCACCGGGCCGGGGCTCGTGGTGGTGCACGGCGGCGGGGTGACGATCGCGGAGTACCGCCGGCTGGCCGCACGGCTCGCCGAGCGGTTCACCGTGCACCTCTACAACCGGCGGGGCCGGGCGGACGCCCCCGCCCGGCGCGAGCCGTACACGGTGGAGCAGGAGATCGACGACCTCGGCGCGGTGCTCGCGCACACCGGCGCCCGGTGGGCGGTCGGGCACAGCTACGGCGCGTTCGTGGTGCTGCGGGCCGCGCTGCGGCTGCCGCTGGAGCGGATCGCGGTCTACGACGCCCCGCTGCGGCTGGCCGGGCACGGCATGCCGATGGCGTTCCTCGAACCGGCCGAGGCGGCCGTCCGGGCCGGGCAGACCGCCCGAGCCCTGGCCATCGTGGCCGCCGCCGTCGACCCGCAGAACCCGGCGTCGTGGCTGCCGCTGCCGGTCCGGGCCGCGATCACCCGGCTCTTCCTGCGCACCGGGATCGGGCGCACCATGGGCGCGCTGGTCGGGATGACGCTCGCCGAGTCACGGCAGATCCTGGTGCACGACGGGCCGGCCGAGCAGTACGCCGGCATCACCGCCGACACGCTCCTGATCAGCGGCGCCCGGGCCGCGCCGTTCTTCACCGAGACCAACGAGCTGCTGGCCACCGTCCTCCCACACGCCCGCACGCTGCGCGTGCCCGGCAGCCCGCACAACGGCATCGCCGTGGCGCCGCCCGCCCTGATCACCCCCCTGACCGCCTTCTTCACCACCCCGGCCCAGGGCGGGATCAGTCGGTGAGCAGGATGCCGGACATCAGCACGCCCCGGGCCAGGTTGAGGACGCCCTCGCAGCCCGGGTAGCCGACCCGCGCCAACGCGCCGGAGGCGGTGCGGTCGAACAGGTACGGCGCGAGGCTGTACGGGACGTCGGCGGTGACCGTCTCGCCGGTCTCGATCCGCACGAAGTCCATCGCCACCCGGTCCGCCTCGTGGTAACGCTGGAGGATGTGTCCGCCCGCGTCGATCGCGGCGCGTACCCCGTCCTCCCAGGCCACCGCGCTCAGCTCCGGCCCGATCAGCACTCCGTGCCCGGCCGACCCGCCGGCCGGCTTGGCGACCAGCTCGGCCTGCTCGGCCAGCGCCCGGTCGAGCTGGTCGGCGGTGAGCGCGACGGTGTGCGGCACGTACCGGCGGACCAGCACCCGGTCGGGCTCCGGCAACAGGTCCAGGTCGGCCCAGAGCCAGGCGTAGTTCAGCTTGTTGCTGAGCAGCCAGGCGGCGCTGCTGACGAACATCGGCAGCGTGCCGGCCGCCAGCGCGCCGGCCACCGCGTCCAGGCCGGCGCCGGGCGTGACCCGGTTCGGCACGAACAGCCGGAACAGCGCGTCCACCGGGGCGCCGTCGACCACCAGCCGACGCTCGGCGTCCAGGGTGGCGGTGGCGACCGGCGCGATCACCAGGTCGATGCCGAACGGCCGGGCCTGGTCGACGAGCGGCGAGAGGATCCGGATGAACGTCTCCGGGTCGTCCAGCCCCGGATACTCCGCCTCGAAGTCCATCAGCAGCGCCACCCGCGCGCCGTCGGGCAGGCCGAGCGTGTCCCGGATGGCGACGAACCGCTGGTCCAGCAGGGACGGCGCGGGTCGGGCCCGGTCCAGCAGGCCGGCGTCGCGGTACAGCTCCGCGTACCGCTGGATCACGGTGTCGGCGTCGAAGCCGCCGCCGAGGCTGCTGTCGATGTTGTACTCCACGATGCACGGCACGCCGCCGGAGAACAGCACGTCCGGCCGGTACGCGGCCAGCAGCCCGTCGTGCAGTTCCTCGTCCGGGTCGAGCAGCCGGGTCTCCCCGTCCGGCACGTCGAGCAGCCGGCGCAGCTCACCGGCGGTGCGGGCGCGCCGCTGGCACGCCTCTAGGATGAGCTGGGCGATCCGGTCGCAGACCTCGTTCAGCTCACGGAACGCGTCCGCGGTGAGCACCGGCGGGCGGGCCAGCCGCCACCGTGTGTTGTAGGTGGCCCGGCCGTGGAAGATCTTCTCCCAGGCGCCGGCGCCGGCCGTCACCATGGCCGACCGGGTGGACTCGGGCAGGTCGGTCCACGCCGCGCCGAGCGGCGGCCACGGGTAGTTCGGGTCCATCGTTCATCCGTCCTTGAGGGTCAGTTGGATGGCGGCGGTGAGCTGGTCCCGACCGGGCTGCACGGCCCGGTCCAGGGCCGGCGCGAACGGCAGCACCGCGCCGTCGGGCCGGGTGACCCGCCGCGGCGGGGCGGCCAGCCGGACCCGCTCCACCACGGTCGCGATGATCTCCCCGGCGATGCCGCAGGACCGGTTGCCGTCGTCGACCACGACGAGGCGTCCGGTGCGGCTCACCGAGTCGACGAGTCCGTCCCAGTCGAACGGGTACAACGTGCGGGGGTCGAACACCTCCACCGACGCCTGACCGGCCAACTCCTCGGCGACCGCGAGCGCCTCGTGCACCAGGTGCCCGACCGCGACCACGGTGACGTCGTCGCCGGCCCGGCGGACCACGCCCCGCCCCAGCGGCACCGGCGCCGGGTCGGCCACGTCCTCCCGCAGGTCCAACGCGCCGGCCGGGGCGAAGACCACCACCGGGTCGTCGCAGCGGATCGCGGAGACCAGCAGCCCGTACGCGTCGGCCGGGGTGGCCGGCACCACGGTGGTCACCCCGACGTGGGCGAACAACGCGTACGGGTGGTCGGAGTGCTGCCCGGCCCAGCCGGTCCGGGAGCCGGAGCCGGGCACCAGGTAGGTGACCGGCACCGCACACTGGCCGCCGGTCATCAGTGGGAACTTGTGCGCGTGGTTGACGATCTGCTCGAAGACCAGGAACAGCAGCGACGGGATCTGGAACTCCACCACCGGCCGGGCCCCGGCCAGCGCCGCGCCGGTGGCGAAACTGGTGAACGCCTGCTCCGACAGCGGCGTGTCGCGCACCCGTTCCGGGCCGAACTTCTTCACCAGCCCGGTGGTGACGTTGGCGGCGGCCACCCGGATGTCCTCGCCGAGCACCACCACCGACTCGTCGCGGGTCATCTCGTCGGCGAGCGCCCGGGTGAGCGCCCTACGGTAGGAGAGCCGGGGCATCAGCCACCTCCGGTCCGGGCGGTCAGCCCGCTGGCGTACAGATGGTCCAGGGCGGTCGCCGGGTCCGGGTGCGGGCCGGCCAGCGCGAAGTCGACGGCGGCGGCCAGCACCGCCTCGACGGAGGCGTCGATCTCGGCCCGCGTCGCCGGGTCCAGCCGCGCGCCGGCGATCTCGACCGGGTCGCGGGAGCGGCCGTCGGCCACCTCCTGCGGCGGCCGGTAGTCGAGGCGTACCCGGTGTTCGAAGGTGTGGTGGGCGTCGAACCGGTAGGTGTGCGCCTCGATCAGCTCGGGTCCGCCGCCGGCGCGCATCCGCGCGACGGCGGCGGCTGCCGCCGCGCGTACCGTCTCCGGGTCCTGGCCGTCGACGGCGGTCGCCGGCATGCCGAACGCCTCGGCCCGCCCGGCGATCGTGCCGGCCACCGCGCCGGCGACCGGCATGGTGGTGGCGTAGCCGTTGTTCTCGCAGACGAACAACACCGGCACCCGCCAGAGCGCGGCCAGGTTGAACGCCTCCAGCAGCATCCCCTCGTTGACCGCGCCGTCGCCGAAGAACGTGGCGCCGACCAGGTCGGCGCCGCGCCGCCCGCGCCCCCCCCCCCCCCCCCGGGGGGGGGGGGGGCCCGGTCCGTACCCCGGGTCCGTCAGGTCAGTTGAAGCAGTCCTTGACGGTGTTGGCGCAGTTGGTGGGGTCGCTGTCTCTTATACACATCTCGCAG
>NZ_JBNCLA010000003.1:80924-230472 GCF_049841835.1 Micromonospora sp. DT227
CGCCCCCCCGTGGACGCGCGGGCGCGCAACGGATGGGCGCCCGGCCCCGGGGGCCCCCGCGCCGCCGGCGCTCCCACACCGCGCCGGTGAGGATCGCGCCGGCGGCCCCGACGATGGCATTGGCGCCGAGCACGCCGACGCCGAAGTCGGCGGCGTGCATCGACCCGCCGCGGCCCCGGTTGAGCCCGGTGACCCGGCCGCACAGTTCGGCAAGCATCCGGGCCGGGTCGGCGCCCTTGGCCAGCACGTGCCCGTGCCCGCGGTGGGTGCCGGTCACCAGGTCACCGGCGGTCAGCGCCGCGCAGACCCCGGCGGCGATCCCCTCCTGACCCAGGTACGGGTGGATGCCGCCGACGATCTCCCCGGCGTCGACCAGCTCGATCGCGCGCTCCTCGAAGCGGCGGATCAGCCGGACCGTCCGGTAGAGCGCGGCCGGGTCGGGGCCGGTCACGCCGGACGGCCCTCCTTGATCGCGGCGAGGATGTCGTCCCAGAGCCGGGCCCGGGCGGCCAGCGCGTCGTTCACCGTGTCCGCGCACTCCTGCCACTTGGTGTCGTCGTCGCCGCACAGGTCGGCGAGCATCTGCATGGCCATCGGGGTGTGCTGCTCGCCGTCGACCTCGATGTGCCGCTCCAGGTAGTCGACGAACGTGTTCAGCCGGTTGCTGCGCTCGTTGACGGCGACGACCTGGGTGAACATCTCCGGGATGAGGTCCTCCCGGCCGAACGCGAACGCCGCCGCCTGGCAGTGCACCGGGGTGGTCTCGATGATCCGCCAGGTGGTGCCCGCGAACGCCGCCGACGGCGCCGGCACCCCGGCCTCGCCGAACGACTCGGTGACCGGCCGGCCGGCGCGCAGCAGGTCGACCAGCTTGTCGACGGGGGTGGTGTCCGCGCCGGCCTCGGTCATGCCGCGCACGTAGAGCTCGAAGTGGCTGATGTAGCCCTCACCCAGCTCGTCGCTCTCCTCGACCATGACGATGTCGTTGATCAGGCGGCGGCTGCCGGTCGGGCCGGTCGGGATCCACGGGACCGTGACGCAGGTGAGCTGGCGCTGCAACGACTTCAGCAGCGACATGAAGTCCCAGACCGCGAAGACGTGGTGCTCCATGAACGTCACCAGCGCCTCGTGGGTGTCCAGGTTGGCGTAGAGCGGGTGGTTGACCACCACGTCGCGGCGTTCGGTCACCGCCCGCTCCAGCCGCTCGATGCCCGGGTGCGTCTTACCCCAGTCGTACCGTGACATTTGTCAGCCTCCCTGCTGGGCGCGATCGCGCCAGATGACCGGGCAGTAATCGGGGTCCGCGTAGTCCGGCCGGCCCTCGTGGGTGCGGCGGACCAGCACGTCGTGGTTGTACGCGGCGAGCGTGCCGTCGGAGAGCGGATACTCCCGCCAGGCGTTCTCGCCGTCCTGCAGGTGCAGCGAGATCGCCCGCCGGGGGCGACCGCTGACGTTCGCACCGCTGCCGTGGTAGGTACGGCAGTGGTGGAAGCTCATGTGCCCCTTGGGGATCACCATGGGGATCTTGCGGATCTCGGCGTGGTTGTACGCCGCGTTCTCGGCCAGCATCTCCTCCAACTGGCTGCGGTCCCGGTCGGCGAAGTGCCGCACCACCGTGTCGTCCGCGCCGATCTCCCGCCACCGGTGCGAACCGTCGACCATGGTGATGGTGCCCATCTCCACGCCGCAGTCGTGGAACGGGATGAACGCGGTGAGCATCTCCTCCGACGACGAGGACGCCCAGTAGTGCTTGTCGAAGTGCCAGGGCACGATGTTGGACGGCTCGCCGGCGATCGGCGGCTTCCAGATCAGCGTGGACTGGAAGATCCGGATCTCGGTGGCCCGGGCCAGCCGGGCCGCGACCGCCCCGATCAGCGGCTTGCGCAGGATGCGGGCGATCCCGTCGTGCTCGTGGTGGACGTAGTCGTTGTGCCGCTGCACGTCGCCGCGCGACGGCTCCCAGTAGGCCAGCTTCGGCGGGCGTACCGGCAGCCGCCGGTCACGTTCCCCGGCGTAGTAGCCGTCGGTCGCCGCCACGAGTTCGTCCACCTCGTCGTCGGTGAACAGCTTCTTCGACAGGTACCAGCCGTGCTCGACGTAGTGCCGGACGTCGTCGTCGGAGGGCAGCAGCGCCTCCTCCTCGGCGGTCAGCCCGGGATCGATGGTGGTCATGCCGGACCGGCCGGGCATGGCCTCACGGCCCTCGCTTCGCTCGGTGCGTTCACTCATGCCGTCACCCCTCCGGCCGCGACGACGGGGGTCGCCCCCGCCGCGGCCAGTTCACGTTCCTTCGCCTCGTAGAGCGCCTTGATGTTGCCGCTGCCGAAGGTGCGCGCCCCGCGCCGCTCGATGACCTCCAGGAAGAGCGTGCGACGCACGTGCATCGACTCGGTGAAGATCTGCAGGAGCTGGCCGTCGTGGTCGGAGTCGACCAGGATGCTCAGCTCACGCAGCCGGTCCACCGGCGCGTCCAGCCGGCCGACCCGCTGTTCCAGGTCGTCGTAGTAGGCGCCGGGCGTGCGGGCGAAGCGCACTCCCCGGCCGGCGAGCGCGCCGACGGTGGCGACGATGTCGTCGGTGCGCAGCCCCAGGTGCTGCACGCCGGCGCCGGCGTGCCAGCGCAGGAAGTCCTCGATCTGCCCGGGTCGGGCGCCCGTGTCCGGCTCCAGCAACACCAGGGTGACCTGCCCGGACGGGCTCTGCACCACCTTGGAGTTCATCGCCTGCCCGCCGACCTCGACGTGCTCGGTGAAGATGTGCGCGAAGCCGAACACCTTCTCGTAGTGGGCCACCGTCTCGTCGAGCTGCCCGGGCGGCACGCAGACCGCCAGGTGGTCGACCTCGGCCAGCAGCGCGTCGCCGTCCGGCGCGGCGACCGGCTCGATCGCGCCGGGCAGGAACACGCTCCGGTCCCCGCGCCGCTCCACGAGCCGGTGCAGCACGTCGCCGAAGCCGCCGACCTCGGCGATCACCACCTCGGCGTCCGCGCCGGTGTAGGCGCGCGGCGGCGTCACCCCGGTCGCGCCGCGGGCCACCAGCTCCGCGTACGCCCCGGCGGCGTCGTCGACCGCGAGCGCGACCACGGCGATGCCGTCGCCGTGCCGGTGCACGTAGGTGGCGGCCGGGTGTTCCGCGGACAGGCCGGTGGTCAGCAGCAGCCGGATGCCGGCCTGGGCCAGCAGCAGGGACCGCTGCCCGGCCAGCCCGGTCTCCGGTCCGCCCTGGCCGTGCAGCCGGAACCCGACCGCGGTGTCGAAGTAGAAGGCCGCCTGCCGGGCGTCCCCCACGTAAAGCTCCAGATGGTCTATGCCGTTGATGTGCATGGGCTTCCCCCTGTTCCCCCCGTGGTGGCGACCCGGGCTCGTCGCCCGGGAATGGAGTCTCCGGTCAGGCCGCGGCCGGGGTGGCGACCCGGCGCAGCAGCAGGCTGACGTTCTGGCCGCCGAACCCGAACGAGTTCGACAGCGCGTGGTCGGTCCGGGTGGGCCGGGGCACGGCGCGGACGTGGTCCGCCTCGCACTCCGGGTCCGGGTCGTCCAGGTGGTAGGTGGGCGGGAGCAGGCCGCGCCGCAGCGCCAGCGCGGTGGCCGCGGCCTCCAGCACGCCGGACGCGCCGAGCAGGTGCCCGGTGAGCGCCTTGGTGGAGCTGACCGGCACGCCGCCGACGCCGAACACGTCGGCCAGCGCGGTCGTCTCGGCGATGTCGCCCAGTTTGGTGCCGGTGCCGTGCGCGTTGACGTAGCCGACGTCCGCCGGCCCGATCCCGCCGGCGGCGAGCGCCCGGCGCATGCACGCGGCCGCTCCGGCGCCGTCCGGCCGCGGCGCGGTCGGGTGGTACGCGTCGGTGTTGGTGCCGTAGCCGGCGACCTCGGCGTACCCGGTGACGCCCCGGGCGGCGGCGTGCCCGGCCCGCTCCAGCACCAGCAGCGCCGCGCCCTCGGCGAGCACGAAGCCGTTGCGCCGCTTGTCGAACGGGCGGCTCGCCTCGGTGGGCTCGTCCCAGCCCCGCGCCAGTGCCCGGGCGTTGCCGAACGTGTCGGCGAACGTGCCGAACAGCGGCGCCTCGCTCGCCCCGCAGACCACCACGTCGGCCTCGTCGGCGCGGATCAGGCGTACCCCGTCGGCGACGGCCTGGGCGCCGGAGGCGCAGGCCGTGCCCACCGACGAGCTGTAGCCGCGGATGCCGTGCGCGATGGCGATCCGGGCCGACGGCATGTTCGGCAGGATGCCGGTGAGCAGGTACGGGCTGACCGCCGCCCGGCCGCGTTCGGCCCGGGCCACGACCTGACGTTCCAGCGTGGCCATCCCGCCGACGCCGCCGACGATCACCGCGATCCGCTCCGGGTCGACGTCGCGCCCCACCTCGATGCCGGCGTCGGCGAGCGCCTCGGCGGCGGTGAGCAGGGCGAGCAGCACGACCCGGTCGAGCACCTTCGTCTCCGGCCCGGAGGCGACGCTGCGCGGGTCGATGTCGGGCAGCACCCCGGCCACCTCGAGGCTGTCCCGCGCGGGGTGTCCCTCGGGGGGCCGGCACAGGCCGGAGCGGCCGTTGAGCAGCGCGTCGAACGTCTCCGCGACGCCGCGACCGGCCGGCGTGAACAGCCCCATGCCGGTGATCACGGCGGTCATGACGGCGCCTCGGTCAGGTAGCGCTCGCGCAGCGCCACCTTGCGGACCTTGCCGGTCACGGTGACCGGGATGTCCTCGGCGCGTACCGGCACCACCCGGCGCAGCGTGGCGGCCACGTCCGGGCCGAGCGCCGCGCGGATCGCGGCGGTGCGGTCCTGGGCCGGGTCGGCGCCGGCCGCCAGCTCCAGCAGCACGTCGGTGGTGACCGTGCCGTCGGCCTCCTTGACGATCACCACGGTGCAGTCGGTGACGTCGGCGCAGGCGGCGAGGATCCGCTCCTCGGACAGCGCGGTGAAGAACCGCTTCCCGCCCGCCACCTCGACCGAGTCGACCGCCCGGTCCAGGTGGTAGTAGCGGCCGTCGTCGTCGGCGTACACCAGGTCGCCGGTGAGGTACCAGCCGCGCAGCCGGAACCGGTAGGTGGTGATCGAGTCGTTCCAGTAGCCCCGGAACAGCGACGGCGAGTCGATGCCCAGCCAGCCGACCTGCCCGGCCGGCAGCTCGTTGCCGTCGGCGTCGAGCACGGCCACCCGCGCGAACCGGTACGGGCGGCCGACGCAGCGGCCGTAGCGGTCGGTGTCCACGGTGTGCGTGATGTGGAACATCGAGTGCCCCATCTCGCTGGAGCCCAACCCGTCGATGAACACCGAGCCGGGCACCCGGGTCACCCCGGCGCGGGTCACCACGTCCCGCGAGCCGACCGCGACCAGCCGGCGCACGTGCGGCTCGTGCGAGCAGTCGCCGGTGTTGAACCACAGCCGCACCGAGTCCAGGTCGTAGCCGGACAGGTCGAAGCGGGCCAGTTCGGCCCAGGTCATCGAGAAGCCGAAGACGCCGTCCGGCCGCCACCGCTGGATCGCGTCGAGCACCCGTTCGCCGCCCTGCTCGGAGAGCAGGTACATCTGGGCGCGGTTGCCCAATGCCTGGTTGACCATGAGCACGGTGGCGGTGTGCGGGGCGGGCAGCGCGTTGAGGATCCGGGTGGTGCCCTGCGCCTGCGGCATGGACAGCAGGTGCCGGGTGGCGGCGAAGAGGCTGGCGTGCGAGTGCAGCACCGCCTTCGGCACGCCGGTGGTGCCGGAGGTGTGCGTGATGACGATCGGGTCGTCGGGGTGGTGCCGGTAGTGCGCGGGCGCGGCGGCCGGATCGCCGGCACCGGCGTGCGCCGGCTCACCGAGCAGCGGGGCGCCCAGGTCGTGCCCGGCCAGCGCGGCGGCGTGGTCGGCGTCGGCGAGCACGCCGGCGGCGCGCAACCGGCGAATGTACTCGGCGGCGATCTCCGGGCGCAGCCGGCCGTTCATCAGCGCCGGGATGGCGCCGAGTCGGGTCAGCGCCAGGAACGACAGCACCATGTCGGCGGCGGTGCCGGCCCAGACCGCGACCGGATCGCGCGGCTGCACGCCGCGTTCGTGCAGCCAGGCCGCCCGGGCGGTGACCATCCGGTCGAGTTCGCCCAGGGTCAGCGGGGTCTCGGCCGGGTGGTCGTCGACAGCGGTGTCGAAGGTGAGCCCCGGCCCGTCCGGGTCGGCGCCGTGGGCCAGCACCCGGGCGAGCACGTTGCCCGCGCCCAGTTCGGTGTCGGCGGCAAGCGCGCCGCGTAGACCTTTCGTCCTCATTGACGTGTCTCCTCCCCCAGCAGCACCGCGGTCGCCTCGCCCGGCGCTCCGTCCGGTGCCGGTTCGATCAGGATCAGCAACGCCTGCGCGGCGTCGCCGTCGTGGCACAGCAGGTCCACCTCGGCCTCGCCCTCGGCCCGGGGGTCCCCGGTCGGGCTCAGGCACACCACCGGCCCGTCCAGTCCCCAGCGCGCCGCCACGTGCCCGGCCACGCTGTTCGGCACCGACTGGAAGAAGAACAGCGGGCCGACCCGCCCGCCGCCGGCCACCGTCTCCCGCACGTGCGCCGCCCCGGCCGCGTCGCCGCCGGCGCTGGTTAGCACCACCGCCGTCCGGTTGCCGGCCGGCAACGGCCCGGCCCCGTACCGCCGGGTGAGGCACCGCTCGGCGACGGCCACCACCAGCGGATGGAACCCCGAGAACACGAACCCCGGCACCCCCGGCGGCGCCCCGTCCCCGTCCTCCGGCCAGCGCGCCTCGGCCAGCACCCCCCACCTCGTTGATCTTGCAGTTGGTGCCCCCTGGCCGGGCGTTGTGCCCGTCTTGTCGGGGCGGGAAGTGCAAGATCGCGGGGTGGGGTGGGTCGGCGCGGTCACGGGGCACCCACCAGGAGCGCGGTGTTGGCGCCGCCGAAGGCGGCGTTGAGGGTCAGCGCGTACGGGGTCGGGGCGGGTCGGGGGGCGTCGCGGATGACGTCGAGCGGGCAGTCCGGGTCCGGGGCCAGCCAGCCGGCGGTGGGCGGCAGCTTGCCGTGCCCCAGCGCCAGCACGGTGACCACCAGTTCGAGCAGCCCGGACGCCTCCAACGCGTGCCCGTGCACCGACTTGGTGGCGCTCACCGGCAGCCCGGCGGCCAGGTCGCCGAAGACCCGGACCAGCGCCGCCGCCTCCGAGGCGTCGCTGAACGGGGTGCCGGTGGCGTTGGCGTTGACGTAGCCGACCTCGGCCGGGGGCAGCCCGGCACGGCGCAGCGCCGACTCGACCGCCCGGGCCAGCCCGAGCCCGCCCGGGTGCGGCTGGCAGGCGTGGTAGGCGTCCCCGGCGCGGCCCCAACCGGCCACCGTGGCCAGCGTCGGCGCGCCCCGTCGGGCGGCGACGTCGGCCGACTCCAGCACCACCGCGGCCACCCCGTCACCGAGCAGCAGGCCTTTCCGGCCGGCGCTGAACGGGCGTACCGCCCCGTCGGCGGCGAGCGCCCGGCCGGCGTCGAAGAGCGCGTACTGGTCGGGTTCGACCAGGTAGCCGGCCGCGACCACGACCCGCTCCAGGTCGCCGCGCCGGATCAGCGCGGCGGCGTCGGCGACCGCGGTGCTCGCCGAGACGCAGGCGCTGGTGTAGACCCGGGTGGGTCCGCCGAGGCCGCAGCGGTCGGCCAGGTGACCGGCGAGCGCCGGCACCGGCGGCCCGAGCCGCCCGCCGTCCGCCGCGCCCGGCACGTCCGACGGTTCCGCCGGCCGCTCGGGTACGGGCAGCGAGTGCGGCCCGCCGTGGGTGGCCAGGAACAGCGCCGTGCCCGCCCGGTCGGCCGGGTCCAGCCCGGCGGCCCGGCCGGCGCGGTCGATCGCGTCGGCCAGCTCGTCGGCGAGCGTGCCGACGTCCGGCAGCGTGGCCGCCACGGTGACGCGTCGGCCGGTGGTGTCGAAGCGGCGCACCGGGCGGAACGCCGGGGCGCCGGTGAGCACCCCGGACAGCAGCGCGTCGGCGCCCCGGCCGAGGGCGCTGACCGCGTACATGCCGACGATCCGTACGGGGTCCCGCTCAGCCATCTGCGGGAGCGGTCAGCGAGGCGCGGAACACGGTCAACGCGTCGTCGACGGTGCGGACGCCGGCGACCTGGTCGTCGGTCAGGTCGAGCCGGCGGTCGAACCGCTGCTCGACGAGGTGCACCAGCCAGGCCAGTTCCATCGAGCCGAGCCGGTCCGGGACCTGGTCGGTGGGCTTCGCGGTCAGTTCGGCGAGCATCTGCACCAGGTCAGCTCGCCCCAGGTCGGGCTGACCGGACATCAGGAGTTGTCGCTGTTCGCAGCCGCCCGGTCGGCGACCATGGTGGTGAACTCGCCGACCGTCATCAGGGCCAGCTTCTCCGACTCGTCGTCGGCGAACTTCAACCCGTACCGGTCCTCGACCCGGACGGCGAGGTCGGCCAGCGCCAGCGACTCCAGGTCGACGCCGGAGGGGCCGAGGGTGGTGCCGTCGTCGAGGTCCTCGACGTCGTAGTTCATGTCGGCGAGCTGGTCGATGACGAAGGTGCGGACCTCGTCGCGCATGGGTGGAACCTCATTTCGGGGTAACCAGTTTCCGGTGCCCGGTCGGGACACCGTGTCCGGATGGGCCGGCCGGTCCGCCGGCGTCGAGCGGGAGCTGACGCGGCGGTTGCTCCGGCGCACGGGTGGCGCGCCGGCCGGTCCGGGGCGGGGATCGGGGTGGGCCGGGCGGCCGGCGGACGCCCGGAGGTGCTCGCGCAGCGGGCCGGTCACGTGACCGCGTCCCGCAGCGCCGGGGCGGAGCGGACCAGCTTGCCGGTGGTGGTGCGGGGCAACTGGTCGAGCAGGTGCAGCGTGCGGGGCCGTTTGAAGCCGGCCAGCCGCTCGGCGATCAGGTGGTCCAGCGTCTCCTCGGTCGTCGCGCCGTCGGTCTGCACGTAGGCGCTGATCCCGTCGTCCCAGACCACCACCGCGGCGGTCACCCCGGGCAGGCCGGCGACGGTGGCCTCCACCTCGGTCAGGTCGACCTTCAGGCCACCCACCGACACCTGCGAGTCGAGCCGGCCCCGGATCGTCACCAGCCCGGTCTCCGGGTCGACCACGCCGGCGTCGCGGGTGTGCAGCCAGCCGTCGGCCCAGCGGGTCGGGTCGGCGAGCCCGACGTACGGGTTCGCCGGGCAGCTCACCCACAGCTCGCCGTCCTGCTCCCGGACCTGGATGCCCGGGGCCGGCGCGATGGCGGGACGGTTCCGTCCGTACAGGTCGGTGCCGATGACGCCGACCTCGGTCATCCCGTACATGTTGCCCAGCGGGACGCCGTAGCGGTCGGTGAAGGCCCGGGCCACCGCGGCGGGCACCAGCTCACCGCCGGTGGTCATGCGCGCGAACTGGGGCAGCGGGCCGGAGGGCACGGTGGAGGCGAGCAGCCCGATGTGGAACGGCACGCCGAGCACGGTGGCCGGGGTGTCCTGGGCGGCGATCGCGGCGAGCACGGCGTCGCCGCTGAGCCGTTCCGGCGGGCACAGCTCGACGCCGGCGTGCAGGCCGTAGAGCAGGCCGCCGACCAGGCCGAGCACGTGCACCATGCTGGGCAGCAGGATGATGCGCTCGCCGGGCCGCGCCACCCCGTCGATCTCGGTGTAACGACGCACCTCGGCGACCAGGTCGGCGGCGGTGCGGCCGATCACCTTGGACGGGCCGGTCGAGCCGGAGCTGAGCTGGATGACCGCGTGCGGGCTGCCGGCCGGACGGTCGGAGTACGCGGTGACGCCGGCGTCGACGTCGACGAAGACGCGCAGCGCGCCGCCGCCGGAGCGCACCGGCGCGACCACCACCTGCGGGGTGAGCCGGCGCAGCGCCCGGTCGACCTCGTGGTCGGTGAGCCGGTGGTCGAGCAGCACCGCCTGGGCGCCGGTGCGCCAGGTGGCCAGCAGGTGCGCCACGTACGCCAGCGACGGGGGCAGGCGCAGCGCCGCCGCGCCGCCGGCGCGCAGCCCGGCCCCGGTCAGCCGGGCCTGTGCCTCGCCGACCAGCCGGCGCAACGTGCCCCGGTCGACCGGGTCGGGCAGGCGGAGACAGACGTCGCTGTCGCGCCCGGCGAGCAGGATGTCGTCCACCCAGCCCGCCGTCGATACGGCATCTTGCGCCCCGGTCACGACCCGCCACCGCCCAGCCTGAAAATGGGCGGGGAACCCGCCCGAGAAGAATGCCCTTCGCGTTCGCTGCCCGGAACACTACGAGGGCCTTCTCGGCATCACCAGATGCAAATGGCTAGATCCAAAACAGCGGCTGGGTGGATTGCTCAGGCTCGATCGGACAGGCAGGATCGGGCGCACGCCGGCACAGTGGCCCGCCGGCCGCGTCGCCGTGCGCGACCACCGGTGCCCCGGGGAGGGCGGGTCAGCGGTCGACGGTGGGCGGCGGCGCGGCGCCGCGCAGCACCAGCGCGCTGTTGAACCCGTCGAAGCCGCGGGCCCCGACCAGCGCGATCCGGCTGCGCGGCCGGCGCGGCTCCCGCAGGTACGTCAGCTCGCACCCGGGCGCGGGCTCGTCCGGCCCGGCCGAGGCGGGCAGCACACCACGGGAGAACGCCAGCAACGCGGTGGCCGCGTCCAACGCCGACCCGCCCTGGTGGGCCCGGCCGGTCAGCGGCTTCTGCGTGGTCACCGGCGGGGTCCGGTCGCCGAACACGGCACGCAGCGCGCTCGCCTCGGCCCGGTCGTACGCCGGCACCCCGAGCGCGTCCGGCCAGATCACGTCCACGTCGTGCGGCCGGACCGCGGCCCGCTCCAGGGCCAGCCGCAGCGCACGGGCGTAGTGGGTCGGGTCGGGGCCGGCCGCCACGTCGGTGGGGGTGGCGTCGTGGGTGGCCGCCCAGCCGGTGATCTCCCCGTAGATCCGGGCGCCCCGCTCCAGCGCGTGCCCCAGTTCCTCCACCACGAACACCGCACCACCCTCGGCCGGCACGTACCCGCTCGCCGCGGCGTCGAACGGCCGGTACGCGCGCGCCGGGTCGGCGACGTCGCTGAGCAGGCCGGAACGGAGCTGGCAGGCCAGCGCGTACGGGCTCAGCGGGCACTCGGTCGCGCCGGCGATCACCACCGGCGTGCCGCGCCGGACGGTGCGTACCGCGTGCGCCAGGCTGTCCAGCCCACCGGCCGACTCGGAGACGGTGACGCCGGACGGCCCCTTGAACTGGTGACGGATGGACAGTTGTCCCACGCTCGCGGCGTAGAACCAGGCGATCGACTGGTACGCCCCGACGGTGCGGTTCGACCCGCCCCAGAGCCGTTGCAGCTCCCGCTGCCCGAACAGGTTGCCGCCGGACGAGCTGGCCAGCGTCACCGCCCAGCGGTACGGGTCGGGCGAGACCTCCGGCAGCCCGGCGTCGGCCAGCGCCAGCCCGGTCGCGGCGAACCCGAGGTGCGTCCACCTGTCGGTCTGCACCCGCGCCCGGGTCCCGACGAACCCGGCCGGGTCGAAGTCGGCCACCTCGCCGGCCACCCGGGTCGGATAGCCGGCCGGGTCGAACAGCGTGATCGGGCCGGTACGCCGGGTGCCGGCGAGCACGGTGGCCCAGTGCGCGTCCGCGCCGACCCCGCTGGGCGCGACCACGCCGATGCCGGTCACCACCGCCCGGGCCGTCATGGTGCCGTCCTTGTTCGCGACTGCGGGGCTCGCAACACCGGCTCACTCCTCGCGCTCACGATGCCGCCACGGCGAGCCGGCGGAACACCATCGCGGACTGGAAACCGCCGAACCCGCTGCCCACCGAGAGCGCCACGTCCACCGGCACCTCGCGGGCCTCGTTCGGCACGTAGTCCAGGTCGCACTCGGGGTCGCGGGTGGTCCAGTTGGCGGTGGGCGGGACGACGCCGTACTCGATGGCCATGGCGCAGGCGGCCATCTCGATCGAGCCGATCGCGCCGAGCGAGTGCCCCACCATCGACTTGATCGAGCTGATCGGCACCCGGTACGCGGCCGGGCCGAGCGCCCGCTTGAACGCGGCGGTCTCGTGCCTGTCGTTCTGCCGGGTGCCGGAGCCGTGCGCGCTGACGTACGACACGGCCGACGGGGCGAGCCGGGCCTGACGCAGCGCGTCGGTGATGGCGACCGCCATCTCCGCGCCGTCCGGGCGCAGGCCGGTCATGTGGAAGCCGTTGCTGCGGCTGGCGTAGCCGGCCACCTCGCAGTAGACGTGCGCGCCCCGGCGGCGGGCGTGTTCGGCCTCCTCCAGCACCAGCACGGCCGCGCCCTCGGCCAGCACGAAGCCGTGCCGGTCGGCGTCGAACGGCCGGGACGCGTGCTCCGGGTCGTCGTTGTCCGGGCTGGTCGCGCCGATCGCGTCGAACGAGGCCACGGTGACCGGGGAGATCGGCGAGTCGGCGGCGCCGGCCAGCACGATGTCGGCCTCGCCGTCGGCGACGAGCTGGTGGGCGTACCCGATCGCGTCGATGCCGGAGGTGCAGCCGGTGGAGACCACCTGGGCCGGGCCGTGCAGGCCGTGCCGGCAGGCCACGTCCGCGGCCAGGCTGCTGGGTACCAGCGCCTGGTAGAGGTACGGCCCGCCGAGCGCGTGGTCGACCAGCCAGTGCCGGCCGGAGTCGCTGACCCGGACGTACTCCTGCTCCAGCGCCATGGTCCCGCCGACGGCGGTGCCGAGCACCACGCCGGCCCGCTCCCGCGCGGCGTCGGTGAGCGTCAGCCCGCTGTCCGCGAGCGCCTCGGCGGAGCAGGCGAGCGCGAACTGCACGTACCGGTCGGCGCGTTGCCGCTCGGCGAGCGTGATGCCGGCCGCGTCGGGGTCGAAGTCGCACTCGGCGGCGATCTGCGACCGGAACGGCGACGGGTCGAAGAAGCTGATCCGCCGGGTGGCCGTCCGCCCCTCGGTGATGGTCTTCCAGAACCGGTCCCGGGTGGCGCCGCCGGGGGCCACCACGCCGACGCCGGTGACCACGGTGCGCCGGCCGGTCACGACGGCTCCCGTGGCGGTGGGGCGGCGCTCTCGGTGTCGACGTGCCCGAGTTCCGGGCGGGGCGCGAGCGGACCGAGGTGGAAGACCACCTCGGCCGGCTCGTCGCCGGTGTTGCGCAGCCGGTGCCGGACGTCCTTCGGCACGTAGAGCGCTTCCCCGGCGGCCACCGGGACCGGCTGGTCGTCCAGGTCGACGGTGATCGCGCCGCGCGCCACGTAGAGGAACTCCTCGCTGTACGGGTGGTAGTGCTCGGCGATCCGCTCCCCCGGCGCGAGCGCGGCCACCCCCATGAACCCGGAGGTGCTGCCGACGGTCTTCGGGCCGAGCAGCACCCGCAGCTCGCCGCCGCGCCGCCGGTCGGCGGGGACGTCGTGGACGGAGACCCGGGCGGTGGTGGTGTCGGTCATCGCGCGCCTCCCGCGTACGCCCGCTCGATCCTGTCCTTGATCACGGCGAGCTGGATCGCGCTGTTGGTGTTGATCCGCGCGGTCATGCCGGCGTTGTCGACCGGCGCGGTGGGCTTCATGGCGAAGTCCTGCGTCCAGGTCATCCGGGTGCCGCCGGGAATCTCCTCGTAGCGCCAGTGGATGCGCATGTACTCGAACGGACCGGTCTCCACCCGCCGGGCGTGCACCTCGCGGGTGGCCGGGTCGGCGGTGCGTTCGCTGACCCAGCTCCACGCCACGCCGTTCTCGTCCGGGTGCATGGTGAGCCGGAAGCGGACCGTGTCGCCGTCGCGGTGCAGGATCTCGGCCACCGCGTACTCGGTGAACAGCTCGGTCCACCGGGCCACGTCGTTGGTGACGTCCCAGACCAGCGGCAGCGGCGCGAGGATGTCCACCGCGTTCTCGGTGTGCCCCGGCGGGTCCGCGCGGCGGGCCACCAGGTCGGCGACGCCGGCGATGCTGAGTTCGCCGGCCTGCTCGGGGATCTTCACCCGCCACCGGTCGGCCACCACCGCGGCGAGTTCGAGCAGCGCCAGCGAGTCCATGCCCAGTTCCTCCAGGCTCGCCGCCGGGGTGGTGGCGGCGGCGTCGGGGTCCAGGCCGCAGTGCGTCACCAGGATGTCGGTGATCTCGCTGGCGAGCGGTCGGTCGGGGGCGACGGTCATGGGTTCCTCCAGGTGGTCGGGCCGGTGGCGGGCACGGCGGGTACGGGGGTACGGCCGGTCGGGTCGGTTCCGGCGCGCGGGTCGGGCACGGCGGCCCGCGCGGCGTGGTCGACGTCGGTGCCGGCGTCGCCCGGGGCGAGCAGGCGCTCGACCAGCGCGGTGGTGTGCCGGGCGGCCCGGAACGCCGGGTCGCGCAGCACCCGCCGGGCGAACGGGATGGTGGTCCGCACGCCGGGTCCGGCCACGTCGAACTCGGCCAGCGCGCGGTCGAGCCGGTCCAGCGCGGCGGCCCGGTCCGGCGCCCAGACCGCCACCTTGGCCAGCAGCGAGTCGTAGTGCGGGCTGACCAGGTAGCCGGCGTATCCGTGCGTGTCGACCCGGGTGAACGGGCCGCCGGGCGGGCGGAACCGCTCCAGCCGGCCGGGGGCGGGCGCGAAGTCGCGGTCCGGGTCCTCCACGTTGACCCGGCACTCGATCGACACCCCGCGCAGGTGGACGTCGGACTGCCGCAGCCGCAGCGGCGTGCCGGCGGCCACGTGCAACTGCTCCTGCACCAGGTCGACGCCGGTGACCATCTCGGTGACCGGGTGCTCCACCTGGATCCGGCAGTTGATCTCCAGGAAGTGCGCGCGTTCCGCGTCGTCCACCAGGAACTCGACGGTGCCGACGCCGGTGAAGCCGACCGACAGCGCGCCGCGCAGCGCGACCTCGGCGAGCGTGTCCAGGGTGGCCGGTCGCAGCGCGGGCGCCGGCGCCTCCTCGATGAGCTTCTGGTGCCGGCGCTGCACCGAGCAGTCCCGGGTGCCCAGGTGCACGCCGTTGCCGTGGTTGTCGCAGAGCACCTGCACCTCGACGTGGCGGGCGTCGGCGAGGTAGCGCTCGACGTACACCCGGTCGTCGCCGAAGGCGACCTGCGCGGCGGCCCGGGTGCGGGCGTACGCCCGGGGCAGCTCGGCGGCGGAGCGCACCACGGTCATGCCGCGTCCGCCGCCGCCGGCCGCGGCCTTCACGATCACCGGGTAGCCGACCTCGGCGGCCACCGCCTGCGCCTCGGCGACGGTCGGCAGCGTCCGCACGCTGCCCGGCGGCAGCGGCAGGCCGGCCCGGCTCATCAGCGCGCGGGCGGTGGACTTGTCCGCCAGCGCGGCCATCACCTGCGGCGGCGGACCGACGAAGACCAGCCCGTTCTCCGCGCAGATCTCGGCGAAGTCGGCGTCCTCGGAGAGGAAGCCGTAACCGGGGTGGACGGCCTGCGCGCCGGTCTGCCGGGCTGCCTCGACGATCGCCGCGGCGTTGAGGTAGCTGCGGCGGCTGGCCGCCGGCCCGATCCGGACCGCCTCGTCGGCCAGCCGCACCGGCAGCGAGTCGGCGTCCGCGCTGGAGTGCGCCACCACCGTGCGGACGCCCAGTTCCCGGCAGGCCCGCAGCACCCGTAGCGCGATCTCGCCGCGGTTGGCGATCAGCACCTTGTCGAACATCAGGTGTCCTGTCCGGTCACCGGGTCCAGGGCGATCAGCGGCTGATCGTACTCGACCGGCTTACCGTCCTCGACCAGTACCTCGACCACCCGGCCGGCCTGACCGGCGGTCACCTCGTTCATCAGCTTCATCGCCTCCACGATGCCGATCACCTGACCCGGCCGGACCAGGTCGCCGACCGCGACGAACGGCATCGCGCCGGGCTCGGGGGCGCGGTAGAACGTGCCCACCACGGGTGCCCGCACGGTCGTCCGGTCGGCATCGGGCGTCACCTGCGCGACGGGCCGCGACACCGGCTCACCGCCCGGTTCCCCGCCGGTACGCGGCGTCGGCGGCACCGGGTCGTGCCACTCCACCTCCAGCGCCGCGTCGCCGCTGCGCAGCCGTACCCGGCGGACCGGCCCGGCCAGGTCGTCGACGAGTTTGCGGGCCTGCCGGCGCAGCCCGTCCAGCACCTGCTCGGCCCCGGCGTCCGCCATCACGCCACCTCCGGCCGGTCGTCCACGGCGGCGCGACGCGGCGGCGCCGTGGCGCGGGCCGACGGGTCCACGGATCGCGCCGCGCCGAAGCGGCGGAACCGCTGCCGGCGGCGGCGCACCAGCGTGGCCGGCGGCACCGTGAGCAGCGGGGCCAGGTTCGCCGCGACCGCCCGGCGCAACAGCTCGGCCGCGCCCGCCGGGTCGCCGTGCGCGGCCGGGTACGGCTCCGGCACCAGTTCGTCGACCACGCCGAGCCGGCACAGGTCGGCGCCGGTGAGCCGCAGCGCCCGGGCGGCCTGCGGGGCGGCGGCGCTGTCCGGCCAGAGGATCGCGGCGCAGCCCTCGGGGCTGATCACCGAGTAGACGGCGTGCTCCAGCATGAGCACCCGGTCGGCGACGGCGAGGGCCAGCGCGCCGCCGCTGCCGCCCTCACCGGTGACCACCGCGACGACCGGGGTGGGCAGCACGCTCAGCGCGAGGATGTTCTCCGCGATCGCCGCGGCCTGACCCTGCTGCTCGGCGGCCACCCCCGGATCCGCGCCGGGCGTGTCCACGAGCGTCACCACGGGCAGCCGCAGCCGGGCCGCGAGGCGCATCAGCCGCAGCGCCTTGCGGTGCCCGGCCGGGCTGGCCATGCCGAAGTTCCGGGCCACCAGCTCGGCGGTGGTGTGTCCCTTCTGGTGGCCGATCACCATCACCGGCCGGCCGTCGAGCCGGGCGACGCCGCCGACGACCGCCGGGCAGTCCGCGCCCAACCGGTCGCCGTGCAACTCGACGAAGCCGTCGAACGCGGTCTCCAGGTAGTCGAGCGTGGTCGGCCGGCCGGGGTGCCGGGCGGTGCGTACCGTTTCCCAGGGGTCACGGGCCGGCCGGGCGACGGCGGGTGCCCCGGCGGCGGCCGGTCGCGGTGCCGGCGGGGTGGGTCGGCGGGCGGCCCCGGCGGCGGCGAGCAACGCGGCCAGCCGCCCCCGCAGCGCGTGCCGGGGCACCACCATGTCGACCTGTCCGTGCCGGAGCAGGTACTCCGCGGTCTGGAAACCCTCGGGCAGCGCGGCGCCGGTGACCTGGCGGATCACCCGGGGGCCGGCGAAGCCCAGCCGGGCGCCGCTCTCCGCGAGCACCACGTCGGTGTTGGTGGCGAACGACGCGGCCACCCCGCCGTACGTGGGATCGGTGACCACGCTGACCGTCAGCAGGCCCGCCTCGCGCAGCCCGGCGAGGGCCTGGCTGACGGTGGCCATCTGCATCAGCGACAGCGCGCCCTCCTGCATCCGCGCCCCGCCGGACGCGGTGACCAGCACCAGCGGGACGCCGTCGGCCAGCGCCCGCTCGGCGGTCCGGGTGATCAGCTCACCGACCGCGCAGCCGAGGCTGCCGCCGAGGAAGCGGAAGTCCATCACGGCCAGCGCCACCGGATGCCCGCCCAGCCGCGCGGTGCCGCAGAGCACGGCCTCGTCCAGGCCGGTGCTGGCGCGGGCCGCGCCGAGCCGGTGCGGGTACGGCAGCGCGTCGACGAAGTCGATCGGATCGACCCGGACCGCCCGGTCCGGCAGCGGGACGAACGAGTCCGGGTCGACGAGCTGCGCCACCCGGTCCGGGGCGTCCAGCCGCGTGTGCGTGCCACACTCCGGGCAGACGTCCAGGTTGCGGCGTAGCCGCTTGCGGTAGAGCAGCGAGGCGCAGCCGTCGCAGCGGGACCAGAGCTGCTCGTCGCGGGGCGCGGTGGTGGTCACGGCCGCCGCCCGGCGTCGTACCGGTAGAAGCAGTGCGCCATGGCGTCGCGCGGCGAACGCCAGGTCGGCAGGTACGGCGAGATGTACGGCCGCAGCCGCTCGCTGATCCGGACGAACTCGGGATGTCCGCGGGCGTCCTCCACCGCGCTGTGCGCCGGCGTCTCCGTCTCCAGCAGGTGCACGTAGAGGTCGTGCAGCCGGTAGAGGGACCGGTGCCGCACGCCGACCAGGCCGGGCAGGTCGGTCGCGTCGGACTCGGCGAAGATCTCGGCGACCCGGTCCTCGGCGGTGGGCACCACCTTCGCGACGATGAGCGAGCGGTCCATTCGCGGCCTCCCCTGGTGGGTCCCGGTGCGCGGCGGACCGGTCACGCCGCACGGATGGCCCACGGTGCCGCCCGGGCCGTCAACCGGGCGTCAACCGGGTTCGATCGGACCGCAAAAATGGTGACGCTGCGTTGACGCAACCTGTGCATCAGCTATGCGAAGATCAACTGGCACCCGTCCATTGACGACACTTATTCGCAGATCACGGGCCACTTACGAATACGTTACGGAGGGTCAACGAAGTCATCGGCCGTTGACTCAGAGTAACAGACGTTGATATTCTCCGTTCTGGTCGACCCGGCCACGGCACACGTCCGGCGACCGCGGCGAAGGCGTTCCGACAACGGCGTCGCGGGCGGAAAGATCCGGGCAGACAGGACAGTCGGGACTCAGGTTCCGGTGCTGGGGGGTGCGCCGTGTCCGGTGGATCGAGGATGCCGACGGCAGGCGATCCCGCCCCCCGCGTGGCGTTGCACCTGCTCGGCGGTTTCGAACTGCTGCACGACGGCGTGCCGGTGGTGGTGCCCCGCGGCCTGCAACGGGTCATCGCCCTGATCGGGCTGCGGCCGGCCGCGACCCGTAGCCACCTCGCCGGACTGCTCTGGCCCGAGAACCCCGAGGAGCGGGCGCTCTCGTCGCTGCGTACCGCGCTGTGGCGCCTCCGCCAGGACCCGTGCTGCCCGCTGCGCACCGACGGTGACACGGTCCGCCTCGGCGCCACCGTCCACCTCGACGTGGACGAGCTGGTCGAGGCCGCCGCCCGGGTCCGCGACGGCATGACGCCCCGCGGCGCCGCCGGCACCGGCCGGCACGACCTGCTCCCCGGCTGGTACGACGACTGGGTGCTGCTGGAACGCGAACGGCTGCGCCAGCTACGCCTGCACATGCTGGAGGAACTCGCCGGCAACCACCTCGCCGCCGGCCGGCACGGCGAGGCGCTCGAGGCGGCGCTGGAGGCGATGGCCGCCGAGCCGCTGCGCGAGACCCCGCACCGCCTGGTCGTCCGCATCCACCTGGCCGAGGGCAACGCGTTCGAGGCCGTGCACGCGTTCTACGTCTACCGGGACCTGCTCCTGCGCGAGCTGCGCCTGGAACCCTCCCCGGCCATGACGGCGCTGCTCGACGACACGCTCGCCCCGATCCGCCGGGCCAGCCGGCCGGATCCGCCGCAGCGGCCCGCCGGTCGGCCCGCCAACGCCGCGCCGCGCGGCCCGGCGCCGCACCCGCGCGGCGCGACGTCGCCACCCCCATCAATGCCCAGGGGTACGCCGTGACGGCGAGGTGACACCCGCCCCGGCAACGTGGGACCCGCGACCGCCGCCGTCCGGCCGGTGGTCGACGCGGCAGCAGCGCGGCGGAAGGGGTCTGCGATGAGTCGACTGTTGGTGGTCAGCCGGATCGTGCCCGGATCGCAGGGCCGGGTGGCCCAGATCTTCGCCGAGTCCGACGCGACCGAGCTGCCCCGGCTCACCGGGATCCGGCACCGGTCGCTGTACTACCTCCACGACCTGTGCGTCCATCTGATGGAGACCGTCGACGTCGCCCCGGACCCGACCGCCGACCTGCGCGAACACCCGCTCTACCAGCGCGTCAACGAACGGCTCTCCGCGCACACCTCGCCGTACCTGCCGACCTGGCACTCGCCCCGCGACGCCGTGGCCGGTTGCTTCTACAGCTGGGACACCGCCGACGCCCCCATGCCCGACCGGATCCGCTGACCGGACCGGGCCACGGACGAGGCACCCCGGGACCGCGCACGGCACCAGGTCCCGGGGTGCCTCCCGCACCCACGGTCATCCTCCGGCCACCCGCCGGCAGGATCGGTCCCACCGTCGGCACCCCAGCGCCGACCTGCCTGTCGTGCCGCGCGCACGTGTGCAAAGCTGCCCCGAGCTTTCTCGCGACCGTCGTGCACGTACATACAAGGAGGTTGGCCATGCCGTCGAGCTTCGGGCAGTGGCTGCTCGTGATCCTGGCCCTGCTCATCGGACTTGCCGTCGGCTGGGTGGTGAGCGGCCGCCGGGCCGGCACCGGCACCGCCACGCCCACCGTGGACGGTTCCGCCGGCCCGGCCACGGTGACCGCCACCGTCGACGAACCGCAGCCGGCCGCCGTGGTCGACGAGACGCCGGTCCCCGCCGCGGTGACCGACCGGCCCGCCCCGGCCGACACGGACGCTCCCGCCACCCGCGCCGCCGCCGCCGACGCCTCCGCCGACGGCGCGACCGGCGAGCCCGAGCCGGTCGTGGTCACCGCCGGTACCGCCGACGAGCCGGTGACCGCCTCGACGCCCGCCGCCTCCGTCTCTTCCGACTCGGTCTCTTCCGACTCGGTGACCTCCGACTCGCTGCGGGCCGACTCGGTCTCTTCCGACTCGGTCTCTTCCGACTCGGTGTCCTCCGACTCGGTCGCCTCCGACTCGCTGCGGGCCGACTCGACGGAGCCGGCGACGACGGCCGACGAGCCGCTGACGGTGACGCCGTCCGACGCCACCGAACCGGCCCGCCGCGAGGCGACGCCGGAGCCGGCCGGAACCGCTTCGGCACTCACCGAGCCGACGCCCGCCGCCACTGAGACCGTCGCCACCGAGACCGCCGCCACCGAGACCGAGCCTGTCGCGACCGGGCCGGAGCTGGATCACGTAGCCGCTTCTCCCACGCCCGTCGCCGAGCCCGAGCCCGCGCCCGCGCCCGAGCCCGCGCCCGTCGCCGCCGCGCCCGTCATCGCCGCAGCCGAGCCGGAGCCCGCGAACGAGCCCGCGGTCACGCCGGTCGTGCCGATGCCCCGGGCCTCGGTCGAGAACGACGCGCCCCCGCACGCCGACACCGAGGCGCCGGACGACTTCCGCCGCATCCAGGGCATCGGGCCGAAGCTGGCCGCCGCCCTCCAGGACGCCGGCATCCGCACCTACCGCCAGCTCGCCGAACTGGACGAGGCCGCGCTGCGCGAGACCGTGAAGGCCGCCGGTCTGCGCTCCGCCCCCGGCCTGGCGACCTGGCCCCAGCAGGCAAAGGTGCTGGCCGGTGCCCGCGCCGAGGCCGACAAGGTGCTGCCGGCCAGCGCCGAGTAGTCCGTACCCGTTCCGGGCCGGTGGTGACCGATCGTCGCCACCGGCCCGACGTGTGTGCTCACCGCGGCGCCGGCGGCCGGGGCCCGGGCCGGCACCGCCGGACCAGGGCGACCGCCCCGGACCGGCGGCCCGATCGCCACCTCCCCGCCGGGCCGACGCACGCCGGCGGAGCGGGCGGGTCCTGGCGGAATGCCGGAAATCCGACGGACGGCCACGGCGTCTCGCTACGGTCTGTGCAGGGGCGGGACGGCCGACGCCGAGCCCGCCACCGCAGGAGCAACTCGTGCCCACCCGGACGCCGGAGCCCGCCGACCGGCCACCGCCGGTCCGCGATCCCGAGGCGCCCCGCCGGGTGACGCTGTTGGAGCTCTTCTTCGATCTGGTCTACGTGGTGGCGCTCGCGCTGATCTCGCGGTACCTGATCGGCGGCGTCGGCTGGGAGCGGGCCGCCGAGTCGCTGATCATGTTGATGGCGATCTGGTGGACGTGGGCGATCACCACCCTGGTCACCGACCTCTACGATCCGCAGCGCGCGGAGATCAAGCTGCTGGTGGTGGCCGTGATGTTCGGCGCGCTGCTGATGACCACCGCCATTCCGGAGGCGTTCGGCGCCCGGGGGCTGGTCTTCGCCGGCACGTACGTGGCGATCCATCTCGGACGTGGCCTGTTCCTCATGCCGGCGGTCCGCCGGCACCCGCAGACCCGCCGCCGGGCCATCCGGATCCTCGTCTGGTTCGGGGTGTCGGCGGTGCCCTGGCTGATCGGCGCGGTCGCGGCGCACGGTACCGCCCGGACCTGGTTCTGGGCCTCGGCGCTGGCGGTCGACTACCTCGGGTTCCGGCTGGCCTATCCGGTGCCCGGTCTGGGCGCCGTGCCGGACGACCAGCGCAACGTGACCGCCGAGCACCTCTCCGAGCGCTACCAGCAGTTCTTCATCATCGCGTTGGGCGACGCGGTGCTGGTCTCCGGCACCGTGTTCAGCCTGCACCACTCCGAGGTGGAGAACATCGCGGCGTTCGCCACCGCGTTCGTCACCACGCTGCTGCTCTGGCGCGTCTACGTGCACCGCTCCGGTGAGCTGCTGCCGGAGGCCATCGCCCGGTCGAGCCAGCCGAGCCGGTTCCTCACCACCGCCCCGTACACCCATCTGTTGATGGTGGCCGGGGTGGTGACCACCGCGGCCGGCTTCGACCTGGTGCTCCTGGAGCCGACCGGACGTACGCCGCCGGCCTGGTTGGCGGTCATCCTCGGCGGCCCGGCGCTGTTCCTGACCGGTCGGGCCGCCTTCGAGTACGAGGTGTTCAGCCGGGTGTCGCTGTCCCGCCCCGGTGGTGTCCTGACGCTGCTCTGCATCGCGCCGGCACTGCTGTTCCTCGCGCCGGTGTACGCCGCCGTCGGTGCCATGCTGGTGCTGGCCGGGGTGGCCGTGGCCGACCACCGGCGCAGCCGGGGCCGTCCGCCGGAGGAGCCGGTGCCGCCGCACTGAGTTCCCGGCCGGTAATCGGAATCGGCCGTACCGGGGCCGACACGCCGTTTGGCGGATCACCCGCGCGGGGTACATGCCCTCCACCTCGAACTCACCACAACCCCGTGGAGGCAACTGATGCGCGGCACCTCGATAGTCGGCGTCCTGGTCGTCATCTGGCTCATCATCGGCGCGATCGCCGCCGGGCAGCGCGGCTACTACGGCAACGACGACACCAACTGCGCGGAGGCGGGCACGATCCTGGTCACCATCGTCGCCGGTCCGCTGAACTACATCGGCGCCAACCCGAAGATCGACTGCAAGCTTCCGGAGCCGTCGAAGTAGGTCCGCCGTCTGCCGTAACCCGCACTCCCCCCGGCCCGCGCCCGCCCAGCGAGCGCGGGCCGTTCCGTGCCCCGCCCCGCCGCCGTCACCACCGCCACGGCATCCTAGGAGGCTGGGTTGAGGAGTATGCAGCCGCCTCGGCGCGTGTTAAGCGGGGCCCCCGCCTCTACCGCAGGCGTTAAGCGGGGCCCCCGCCTTCAACCTCAACCGCCGACGTGGATGCCGGGGCGCCGGGTGGGGTCGGGCTCGGACTTTCGGATGATCTCGCGGACCACCGGCGGCGTGTCGCCGCGCCCCAGGATCAGGTAGCGCAGCAGGTGGGCGATCGGGTTCCCCTCCGACCACTCGAAGTGGCAGTGCGGGCGGACCCCGGTGGCGTCGCGCAGCGCGAGCAGGATCGCCGCGATGGCGTTCGGCGCGGCCGGGCTGCGGGCCCGCAGGATCCGGTACCCGCCGATCTCCACCCCGTGCACCCGCAACACGTGGCTGAACTGCGACGGGTCGCTGACGTCGATCTCCAGGAAGAGCACGTCGGCGGCGCCCGGAACCGGGTTCATCGACCGCTGCGCCCGCTCCTTGACCCGGTACTCCTTCACCGACCCGCTCTGCCGCTTGTTGGCGATGACATGCAGCCGCCCGTCCCGGGCGACCGACTCGTCGACGAACCGGCGGGCCGGGCCGTCGAACTCGATCCGCTCGGCGCGCAGCTCGGTGGTCCGGGTGACCCGGGAGATCAACGAGACCGCGACGATTCCGGCGATGAAGAAGCCGGAGATGGTGATGCCGTCCGGCTTCGCCACCACGTTCTCCGCGAGCGCGTACAGCAGCACGGCGGTGAGCAGCGCGAACCCGGCCGCGGCGCGCCGGTGCCGGGCCCGCGCCGCCGAGATGGTCACCGCGATCGCGCCGGAGACCATCATGGCCAGGATGCCGGTGGCGTACGCGCCGGCCTGGGCGTTGACGTCGGCGGAGAAGGCGACCGTGATGGCGATGCTGATCGCGGTGTAGACCAGCACCACCGGGCGGACCGCGCGGCCCCATTCCGGCGCCATCCCGTACGACGGCAGGTAGCGGGGCACGATGTTGATTAGCCCGGCCATCGCCGAGGCGCCCGCGAACCAGAGGATGAGCACGCTGCTGAGGTCGTAGACGGTGCCGAACGCCTCGCCGAGGCGCTCGTGGGCGAGGAACGCCAGCGCCCGCCCGTTCGCCGGCCCGCCGGGGGCGAACGCCGCCGGCGGGATCAGCACCGTGGTGACGAACGTGGTGGCGACCAGGTAGACCGACATGATCAGCGCGGCGGTGGTGAGCAGCCGACGGGTGCTGCGGATCCGGGCGGCGAGCCGGCGCTCCGGGTCGGCGCCGTCGCCGCGGACCAGCGGCATCATGCTCACCCCGGTCTCGAAGCCGGACAGTCCCAGCACCAGCAGCGGGAACGCGAGCACGCTGGTGGCCAGCACGTCGCCGGCGCCGCCGACCCGGGTCAGCCGGGCGGTCCAGTCGGTGAGCAGCCCGGGGTCCGCGGCCACCTGGGCCAGCCCGGCGACCACCACCACCGCGTTCAACGCCAGGAAGACCGCCACCAGCGGAATGGCGACCTGCACGGCCTCGCTGAACCCGAGCAGGAAGACGCCGCCGAGCACCAGCAGCAGCACCACCGTCACCAGCACGGCGGCGGTGGTGCCGTGCGGGAACGACGCGGGCAGCACCGGGTTCTCCAGCAGGTGCACACTGGCGTCGGCGGCGGAGAGCGTGATCGTGATGATCCAGGAGGTGGCCACGAAGCCGAGCAGCACCAGCACGAAGAGCTTGCCGCGCCAGAACGGCAGCAGCCGCTCCAGCATGGCCACCGAGCCCTGCCCGTGCGGGCTCTCCCGGGCCACCCGCCGGTACATCGGCAGCATGCCCAGCAACGTCAGCGCCACGATGAGCAGCGTGGCCAGCGGGCTCAGCGCGCCGGCCGCCACCGCGGCGATGCCGGGCAGGTAGGACAGGGTGGAGAAGTAGTCGACGCCGGTCAGGCACATCACCTGCCACCACGGGTGGGCCCGTGCCTGGTGCTCCCCGACCTCCGGACCGACCGGCTCGACCCGGTGCTGGAACAGCCAACGGTGCAGCCGGTCGGCCGGGGCCGCCGGACGGGTCGGCGCGGCCACCCGCTCCGGCAGCGTGCCCGGGGCGCGGGTGGCCCGGTCGCCGGGCTCGGTGTGCCGGCCGGCCCGGGCCGCGGCGGCGGCGTGCGCCTCGCGGCGGCGGTCCCGCGTACGCCGGGGCTGCTCCCCGTCCCGTGCCTGCGCCATCTGCTCCCCTCCGGCCCCCTGATCACGGTAGGCGGTGGCCGGGGCGTGGCCCGGCGGAACCGGTCAAGCACCACCGGAAGAACCGGGCGCCAGCGCGTCGCGCAGTGCCGTCGGGTCGGCGACGGTCACGGTGACCGCCGGGTGTCGGGGCCAAGGGCCGGGCGCCAGCGCCGGCACCGGTTCGTCGAACCGGAGGCAGAGACCGCCGGCGACGCTGCTGCCGAACGTCACGCCGCCGTCGGCCAACGACAGGTGCGGGCCGACCGCCCGCCACCAGCGGTACGGTCCGCTCAGCTCGACGTCGACGACGTTGGCCGGGGTGGTCCGCAGCCGCCACGGGCCGAACCGGACGACCAGCGCGTCCGGGGCGAGTTCCACCGTGGCGGTCTCCGACCGCACCCCGAGCAGGGCCAGCGGCAGCCGGAACGCGGGGTCGAAGCGGAACGGGAAGTGACGGACCGGACCTGGCGGGCCGGTCGGTTCGGGATATGACACGGCCCCGTCGTACCCGGCCGGACCGGCTCGACACCCACCGGACGGCATCCCCGCGTCCCGCGCCCGGACGGCGGGACGCGGGGACCCCCCGTCCCGGCTACTGCAGGAACGCCCCGAGGGGCGACAGCAGCAGCCGGCCGAGCAGCGCGGCGTTGTCGTCCAGCCGCGTCCGCTCACACTCACGGGCGTCCGGGTCGTGGCGGCAGTGCCAGATCTTCTGCGCGTTGCGCCACGCCACGTTGCGGGTGTACTCCACCAGCTCGCCCTGGTACCAGTCGTCGATGTCGCCGTTGACCATGTCGATCATGAGCTGCCAGTGGTCCAGGTAGCCCCGGCGCAGCTCCGGGATCCGCTCCGCGAAGATCTTGTTGATCTCCAGGTAGTCGCGGTGCTGGTCGCTGCCGTCGACCGGCTCGGACTCCAGGCTCTCCAGCGTCGTCACCAGCGCGAACGGCAGGTCGTAGTTGATGTGCGCGTTGACCCCGGCGGCGGCCGACGGCAGTGGCCGGGCGTCCGGCCCGCGCATCCGCTTGAACAGGCACGACCAGGCGCGCGGCGTGCTCGGGCTGGAGTCGGTCCAGAACCGCAGCGCCTCGAAGTAGCGGGCGGCGAACTCCACGTCGAGCCGGGCCAGGAACGCCGGATCGACGAACCGGTCCTCGTAGAGACCGTCGAGCACCGTGCTGGTGATGACCAGGTAGAGCCGGTTGAAGTCGGCGAGCGGGCAGCTCGCCTCCAGCGGCGGGAGCCGGACCAGCAGGTCCTGCAACTTGGTGAGGTGGTCGACCACCGCCGGCACGTCGGCGGGGTGGTCGGCGAGCAACCCGACGATGTCCTGGTGCACGGGACCCCAGACCGGTTCGGTCATCTCTCCTCCACGATGGTCGGCGCCCCCCACGACGCCATCCGACTCCGCCGGACAGCCTGCCAGCCGCCGGGCGTGGGTCGGATCAGTAGAACGACGTATTCGGCGTACGTCTATTCCGGACGGTTGCGCAGGAAGATGGCGCTGGCCTGCACCCGGGTCCGGACCTGGAGCTTGTCGAAGATGTGCGAGACGTGCACGCCGATCGTCCGCTCGCTGATGAACAGCCGCTGGCCGATCTCCTTGTTCGTCAGCCCCTCGGCGACCGCGGCGAGCACCTCCCGCTCGCGCGCGGTCAGCACCGCCAGCTCGTCCACCGCCGGCACCGCGGGCGCCGCGCGCGGCCGGGGCGCCGGCGCCGGCGCGTCGTCCAGGGTCACCCGGGCCCGACCCGCCAGGGTACGGATCTCCGCGCTGAGCGGCACCGCGCCGAGCGCCTGCGCCGTCGCGTGCGCCTGGCGCAGCAGCTTGCCGGCGGTCGCCATCCGGCTGCGCCGGGACAGCAGCGCCTCGGCCTGCCGCAGGCGGGAGTACGCCGCCGGATAGGGGTGGTGCCGCCGGTCCCACTCGGTGGCCGAGCGGCCCCACAGCTCGGGGTCGCCCCGGCCGTCGTCGAGCCGGCTCAGCTCGGCGTCGCAGAGCGCCAGGAAACCGTCCGCGACGTACCGGACCGGGGCACCCGCCTGGGCGCTCTTGCGGGTCACCCGGTCGACCACCTCGCGCAGCCGGCGCACCGCGTTCGGGTCCACCTCCACCGTCCGGCTGGCCGCCGCCTCGGCCTCGGCCCGCAGCCCGTGCCAGGCCAGCGTGGCCAGCACGATGACGTCGTCGGAGCGGCTCTCGGTCAGGCCCCGCTGGACGGCCTGCCGGGCCAGGTCGTGCCGGCCCTGCCACATGGCCAGCCCGGCGCGCAGGATGAGCATCGGCAGCACGTGCCGGGCGCCGCCGCCGGCCAGCACCGTGGCGACCGCCTCCAGGTCACGGTCGGAGGCCTCGACGTCGCCGTACCCGACGGAGAGCCGGCACCGGGCCAGCAGCAGCTCGACCGCGTCCGCGCCGGACGGCCGGTGCCGCAGCGCGGCGGCGACGACCTTCTCCGCCTCCGCCCACTGCCCGACCCGGAACAGCCCGTTCGTCGCCACCGCCAGCAGCCGGGTCTCCCAGGTGCGGCCCAGACCCAGCTCGGCGACGCGCTCGGCGCCGCGGCGGGCCACCACGACACCCTCCTCCAGGATGTTGAGCGGCCCGGTGAGCAGCTCCGCCAGGTGCAGGTACGCGCAGGCCACGTCCTCCGGCCGGCCGGAGGACTCGGCGGTCTCCAGCGCCCGGCGCATCACCGTCAGCCCGTCCGCCGGGTCGCCCAGGAACGCCTCGCTGAAGCCGAGCGCGGAGCTGGCCAGCACCACCTCGGAGGTGCAACCGGGCACGGCGGCGGCCAGGTCGAGCGCCTCCCGGGCCTGCTCGCCGGCCTCGGCGTAGCGCCCCAGGTGCAGCAGCAGCTCGGCGCGGCGGGCGGCGGCGGTGCACCGCTCGTGCGGCGAGCAGTCGGCCGCGGAGAGCACCCGTCGGTACTCCTCCTCGGCCGGCGCGGAACGGCCGGCGGCGGCCAGGTAACGGGCCCGCCGGATGTGCAACGCGCAGGTCGGCGGGCCGGCCGGATCGGCCGACAGCTCCGCCAGCAGGGTCAGCGCCCGGGCGTGCTCGCCGCTGTGGTGCGCGGCCTCCGCGGCGTGGCTGAGCAGCTCGGCGCGGTCCACCTCGACGGGCGCCGGCCGCCCGCCGTCGGGTGGCACCATGGCCGGCGTGGCGGCCAGCGTCAACGCGGTCGACCAGTGGCGGTGCGCCTCGGCGTACCCGTGCAGCCGTTCCGCCTCGCGGGCGGCGGCCATCGCCGCCGGCAGCGCCCGGGCCGGCTCGCCGGCCTGCCGCCAGTGGTGGGCCAGCCGGGCCTGGTGCAGCTCCGCCGGGGCGGCGGTGAGCGCCTCGGCGTAGCGGCGGTGCAACGCGGCCCGCTCGGCGGGCAGCAGCGCGTCGGCCAGGATCTCGGCGACCAGCCGGTGCCGGAGCCGGTAGCCGTCGTCGGCGCCGACCAGCAGGCGGTGCGCCACCGCCTCGCGCACCGCGTCGAGCAGCTCGTCCTCGGGCAACCGCACCACCTGCGCCAGCAGCCAGTGCTCGACCGGCTCGACGCCGGCGGCGACCGCCTGGACCACGGCGTGCGCCGGCTGGGGCAGCGCGTCGACCCGGCCCAGGAAGACCTCGCGCAGCGTGTCGGAAAGGCCGTCGCGGCCGTCCCGCCGGTCGCGGGCCAGCTCCTCCACCACGAACGGGTTGCCGCCGCTGCGCTGCCACAACTGGTCGGCGGCCTCCGGCGGCAGCGGCGCGCCGACGATCGCGGCGGCCAACTCGTCCGTGCCGGACCGGTCCAGCGGGAGCAGGTCGACCACCTGGACGGAACGCAACCGGCGCAGCTCGGCGAGCACCCGGCGCAGCGGGTGCGCGCCCCGCAGCGACTCCGCGCGGATCGCGGCCAACACGGACAGTTGCAGGTCACCCAGGCCGGCGAGCAGATAGAGCAGGAGCTGACGGGTGCTCCGGTCGACCCACTGGAGGTCGTCGAGCACGAGCACCAGCGGCCGGCCACCGGCCACCAGGTGCAGCCCCTGGGCGACCCGTTCCAGCAGCGCGCCCGCGCCGTCCGGGCCGGGGGTCTCCTCGTCGAACACCTGCAACAGGCCCCGGACCGCCGAGGTGGTGCGCGCCTCGGCCAGATCGGCGTCGAGCCGCCGCAGCGCCTGGCGCACCGGGTGCAGCGGCGAGGCGTCGCCGATGTCGAGGCAGGTGCCGGTGAGCACCAGCGCGCCGGCCTGCCGCACCTGCTCGCCGACCTCGCTCAGCAGCCGGGTCTTGCCCACCCCGCTCTCGCCGGTGAGGAAGACCGCCGCGGTGTGCCCCGGGGCGACGTCGTCGAGCAGCGCCGAGCGCAGCGTCGCCACGGTCCCGGCGCGGCCGACGAGCGGTGCGGAGTCCACGTCGCTGGCCATGGGACGCAGCCTAGTCACAGGTCCCCGCACCGTTCTACGGCGTTCCGGGCCCTGTGGTACCTCCCGCGTCGACAACACGACTAACGGTTGCGCGTGGCCGACATACGTCGTCCTACCGATCCCCCGAGGGCCCGGTGGTGAAAGTGTCCGGAGGTCGTCGGGCACCGGACCAGGGAAAGGGTGGGTGCGATGTTGATCACCACGCCCGTGGCGAGTCGGGAAGCCGCCCGCGCGGCGCTCTGGCCGGTACCGGAGGAACGCCGCACCGTCACGGTGCTCTTCGTCGACATCGTCGGCTCGACCGGTCTGGTGGAACGGCTCGACCCGGAGGACGTGCGGACGCTGCAACGGGTCTACTTCGGCACCGTCTCCGGCGTGCTGCGCCGGTGGCGGGGCGTGGTGGAGAAGTACGTCGGCGACGCCGTGATGGCGCTGTTCGGCGCGCCCGGCTGCGACGGCTTCGACGCGTACCGGGCGGTCCGGGCCGGACTGGAGATCCAGGCGGCGCTGGACCGGCGGTCGCCGGGCGACGCCCGGCTGCGGGTGCGGGTCGGCGTGGCGACGGGCGAGGTGCTGGTGGACCTGACCGGCGCCCGCGACGGCGGCCACGGCGCGGCCAGCGGCGCGGTGATCACCACCGCCGCCCGGCTCCAGGAGTACGCGCCGCCGGGCGGCGTGGTCGTCTGCCCGGTCACCCGGCGGGCGGTCGCCGGCCTCGTGGAGCAGCGTCCACTCGCGACCGCGACGATGGCCGGCAAGACGCTGCCGCTGGACGTCTGGCGGGTGACCGGGGTGTCCCCGTACCGGCCGACCCGGCACCGTGGCCCGCTGGTGGGCCGCCGGCGTGAACTGGCCGGCGCGGCCGACGCGGTGACCCGGGCGCTGCGTGAGCGCCGGCCACGGTGGATCTCCGTGACCGGGCCGCCCGGCAGCGGGCGCAGCCGACTGCTGCACGAGCTGACCCGCGCCGTGACGCGCGTGGACGGCACGGCGGTGCGCTGGTGCGTGGCGCACTGCCCGCCGTACCCGGAGGGAGACCTGGCGCCGCTGGCCGACCTGGTCCGCGCGCTGCTCACCCCGGATGCGACCGACCGGCCGGCCACCGTACGCCCGCTGCCCGGCTCGGCCCCGGGCGCGGCCGGATGGGCCGCGACCAGCCCGGCGCTGGCCGCGTTCCTCGCCGCGCCGCGCGACGCCGCGGCGGCGGCCCGGGCCGCGGTGGCCGCCCGCGAGCTGCTGCTCGACCGGGCCGCCGGAAGCCCGGTGGTGGTGGCGGTGGACGACCTGGACCGGGCCGCGCCGGCCCTGCACCGGTTCCTGGGCCAGCTGTACGCCGCGGCCGGCGACCGCGGGCTGGCGCTCGCGGTGGTCACCACCCACGGCGCCGGCCACGCCGACCCGCGGCCGGCGCCGGTCGCCCGGCGGCTGCGGATCTGGTTGCCGCCGCTGGGCGCGCGGGACACCGGCCGTCTGCTGCGGCACCTGCTGGACCGGGCCGACCGGCCCGCCGCGCTGGCCGCCACGCTGCTGCCGCTGGTCGGCGGCAACCCGGCCGTCGCGAGCGCGTACGTGGCGGCCGACGCGGCGGAGGATGAGCCGGCCGGGGTGCCCGCACCGGTCCGCCGGCTGGTGGACGCCCGGCTGGACCGGCTGGACGGCGCGCAGCGCGCGGTGCTGATGGCGGGCGCGGTGGTCGGCGGCCCGGTCACCGCGGCGACCGTCGAGCGGATGCTCGCCTGGCCGGCCGGCCAGGCCGGGCCGGTGCTGCGCGCCCTGGCCGCGGCCGGCCTGCTCCGCCGCACCGGCGTCGGCGCCGGCGCCGTCCCGGGAGCCGGCGGAAACGCGGGCGCGGACGGGACCGCGCCGGACGGTGCGCGCGAGTGGGCTGATTCGGACACCGGAGCGGGCGTGGGCGTCCGGCGCACCGGTGTCGGCTCGCGCAGCACCACCGTCCCGGGTGTCTTGGGCATCTCGGGTATCCCGCGCGGCTCGGGTATTCCGGGCGGCTCGGGCGGCTCGGGCGGCTCGGGCGGCCCGGGCGGCCCGGGCGGCCCGGGCGGCCCGGGCGGCTCGGGCGGCCCGGGCGGCTCGGGCGGCCCGGGCGGCTCGGGCGGCTGGACGATCGTCGAGCCGGTGGTGGCCCGGGTGGCCGCGCACCGGTTGCCGCGTGCGGTGCGGGCGGACTTCGTCCGCCGGCTGACCAGCGGTGGGTCGGTGCCGGCGATCCGCGCCGACCGCATCGGCGTACCCGTCGCCGTCCGGTCCGGGGCCATCCCCGGGCCGGCGACCGACGCGCGCTCCGGCGCGGTCGTCGGAGCGCGCGTCGACGCCGGGTCCGGCATCGGGGCGGGAACCGATGCCGGGTGGGGAGCCTGGACCCGGACGGGAACCGGCGTCGGGCGGGGGGCCCGCACGGGGACTGGCGTCGGCACGGGGGCCGGCATCGCTGACAGAGGGATCAGCGGCCGTTCGGGTATCGGCACGGGGGCCGGCGTCGCTGACCGGGGAATCAGCGGCCGTCCGGGTGCCGGCGTGGTGCGCCAGGTGGCCGACCAGCCGGGTGAGGCTCCCGCGCGCCTGCCGGCGCCGGTGGGGACCGGCGTCCCCGGGTGGGACGCCGAGGAGCGGGTGACCTGCCCGCTCGGGGCGGGGCGGTCGCGCCGGTCGGGTGGAGGGGCCCGACCGGCGCCCGTCCCGCCGTCCGGACCGGACGGGGCCGCCGCACTCCGGTCGGCGACGGAGCGATCGGGGTACGCCGACGCGGCCGTCATCCGGGCCGACCCGTCACGGGGGGAGATCGGGCCGCGGAACCCGCCGGTCGACCTCGGGCAACGGGACACTCCGAACGGCGCCGGGCGACGGCACGGCGCCGTCAGCGGCGGGCAACCGGACGCTCCGGTCAGTGGCGACGGGCGGACCCGACCGGGTTACCCGGCCCCGTACCGGCCAGTCGGCGCGGCACGGGTCACACCTGACGGCGCGGCACGGGTCGCACCGGGCGGCCCAGCACGGGTCGCATCCGGCGGTCCAACGCGGGTCACACCTGACGGCTCGGCACGGGTCGCACCTGACGGCTCGGCACGGGTCGCATTGGGCCGCTCGGCACGGGTCGCATTGGGCCGCTCGGCACGGGTCGGCTGGGTGGCCGGCCTGCCCGAACGAGCGGGCCGGGGCCGGCGAACACCGACGCCGCCCGACGCCGCGCTCGGGCTGGCGGCCTGACGGTCGCGTCCGGGTCGGAGCGGGCACGGGGCCACTCCGGCCCGGGCAGCGGCCGTGAACAGTCGCACCCGGCAAGCGGCCGGTGGCGCCACGTGCGCGATTCATCGACCTTGGAGTGGTGGCACCTCCGATACCAGGAGTAAACCGACATACCTTGGCACCACTAGTCCAAGATCGACGAAGTGGCCGGGGCGGACGCGGACGCGGGGCGGGGTGGGCCGGGTCAGGCGCGGGCGATGACCCGGCTGTGTCCCCGGAACTCGGCCACCACCTCGTCGCCGCGTCGCACGGTGACGTCGTAGATGCCGCTGCGGCCGTGCCGGACCCGCTCGGTGGCGTACGCGTCCAGCACGTCGCCCGCGCGCACCGGGCGCAGGAAGGTGATCTCGCCGCCGGCGGCCACGGTGGCCGGGCCGTGGCTGTTGCAGGCCAGCGCGAACGCGGTGTCGGCGAGCAGGAACACGAAACCGCCGTGGCCGATCGCATGCCCGTTGAGCATCGCCGGGGTGACCCGCATCCGGGCCACTGCCGCACCGTCGCCGGCCGAGACGAGCTCGATGCCGAGCCCGGTCGAGGCGACATCGGCGTCGAACATGTCGTGGGCCGCGGTACGCCCGCCGTCGTCCGTCATCTCAGTGCTCCCGCCGCTGGTCGACGATGCGGCGCATCTTGCCCATCGAGCGTTCCACCCCGTCCGGCTCGATCACCCGGACCGCCACGGAGACGCCGATGGTGTTCTTGACCTGCTCGACCAGGGCCGCCCCGGCCCGCTCCGCGTCGGCCTCGGCGGCGTCGGCGCGGCGCTCGACGTGGACGGTGAGGGTGTCCAGCCGTCCCTGCCGGTCGAGTACGCACTGGAAGTGCGGCGACAGCGCGGGGGCCCGCAGGATCAGCTCCTCGATCTGGGTCGGGAAGACGTTCACCCCCCGGACGATCATCATGTCGTCGGTGCGTCCGGCGATCTTCTCGATCCGCCGCATGGGGCGGGCCGTGCCGGGCAGCAGCCGGGTGAGGTCACGGGTGCGGTAGCGGACCACCGGCATCGCCTCCTTGGTCAGCGACGTCAGCACCAGCTCGCCGCGTTCGCCGTCGGGCAGCACCGCGCCGGTGACCGGGTCGATGATCTCGGGATAGAAGTGGTCCTCCCACAGGTGCAGGCCGTCCTTGGTCTCCACGCACTCGACCGCCACGCCGGGGCCCATCACCTCGGACAGGCCGTAGATGTCCAGCGCGTGCAGGTCCAGCCGCTGCTCCAACTCCCGGCGCATGTCCTCGGTCCACGGCTCGGCCCCGAAGATGCCCACCCGCAGCGAGGTGGCCCGCGGGTCGACACCCTGGCGTTCCATCTCGTCCACGATGGCCAGCATGTAGCTGGGGGTGACCATGATGACCTCCGGTTCGAGGTCACGGATCAGCATGACCTGCCGCTCGGTCATGCCGCCGGAGACCGGGATGACCGTGCAACCCAGCTCCTCGGCGCCGTAGTGCGCGCCCAGGCCGCCGGTGAACAGGCCGTAGCCGTACGCGACGTGCACCCGGTCGCCGCGCCGGCCGCCGGCGGCCCGGATCGAACGCGCCATCAGGGTGGCCCAGGTGTCCAGGTCGGCGCGGGTGTAGCCGACCACGGTGGGGCGTCCGGTGGTGCCGGAGGAGGCGTGCAGCCGGGCGATCCGCTCCCGGGGCACGGCGAACATGCCGAACGGGTAGTTCTCCCGCAGCTCGGCCTTGGCGGTGAACGGGAAGCGGGCCAGGTCGGCCAGGTCGCGGACGTCGTCGGGGTGGGCGCCGGCGGCGTCGAACGCGCGCCGGTAGTGCGGCACGTGCGCGTACGCGTGCCGCAGCGAGTGGCGCAACCGGTCCAGTTGGAGCGCCCGCAGCTCGTCGACGCCGATCCGCTCGGCGGGATCCAGCTCGTCCGGACGAGGGGTGCGGTCCTGCACGGTTGCCTCCTGCGCGACGGGCCCGACGCCGCCGCGCCGGGCGGGAACCCGCTCACCGTACGCCCGTACGGCCCACCCTGCCAGGTCAACGCCACCTCCTCGCCGATCTTGCGGTTACCGCCCTCCGCACGGGCGGTTCGCGCCCTTTGCCGGGGCCGGTACTACAAGATCGACGAGGAGGCGCGGGGGTCAGGGCAGGGTGGGGCAGGGTGGGGCAGGGCGGGTTATGCTCGGTGAGCCGGCGGTGGGGCCCGCCGTCCCGGGAGGCGCCGGGAGAACCGCGACCACGCCAACGGTCCCTGCCAGTGATGCCCGTCCTGGTGGGAGGCACCGTGCGACGACCGCCCGAGTCCCGCGTCGATCCGGACGTCGATCTCCGCGTACCCGCCGACCGGACGGAGCTGACCGCGCGCCCGGCGGCGGTGCTCGGCGTGATCGCCGCCGGCGGCGTGCTCGGCGCGCTGGCCCGCGCCGGCGCGCAGGCCGCCGCGCCGCACCCGCCCACCGGTCTCCCCTGGGCCACGTTCGGCGTCAACGTCACCGGGTGCCTGCTGATCGGCGTCCTGATGGCGGTCCTCACCGCCCGGCCGGCCGGGCCGCTGGTCCGGCCGTTCCTCGGCGTCGGCGTGCTCGGCGGGTTCACCACGTTCTCCGCGTACGCGGTCGACGCGCAACGTCTGGTGACCGCCGGCGCGCCGGGCACGGCGCTGGTCTACCTGGCCGCGACCGTGCTCGCCGCGCTGCTGGCGGTCGCCGTCGGGGACGTGGTGACCAGCCGGCTGCTGGCCGCCCGGCGCGGGGAGGCCCGGTGACCGTCCTCTGGATCGCGCTCGGCGCGGCGCTCGGCGCTCCGCTGCGCTACCTCGCCGACCGGGCGGTGCAGGCCCGGCACGACTCCGCGTTCCCGTGGGGCACGCTGACCGTCAACGTGGCCGGCTCGCTGCTGCTGGGCGCGGTGCTGGCGGTGCCGGCCGATCCCGCGGTGACCGCGCTGGTCGGCACCGGCTTCTGCGGCGCGCTGACCACCTGGTCCACGCTCAGCTACGAGACGCTGCGGCTGGCCCGCACCGGCGCGCGTCTCCACGCGTACGCGAATGTGCTGGTCAGCGTGGTCGCCGGGCTCGGCGCGGCCTTCGTCGGGTACGCGTTGGCCGCCGCGTTCACCGGCTGACGGGGCAGCCGGCGGGGGCGGGCGGCGATAGCATCCCGCCATGGAGCTGCGCCACCTGGCCGACCGGGTCTGGCTGTTCCCCGGCGACCCCGACCCGGGCGCGGTGCGGCCCACCGTGGCGGTGGTCGCCGACGATCGCGGCAGCGTGCTCGTCGACGCCGGCCACAGTCCCGCGCACGCCCGGGAGATCCGTGCCGGGGTCGCCGCCGCCCGGCTGCCGGAGCCGCGCTGGCTGGTCTACACCCATCACCACTGGGACCACGTCTGGGGCGCCTGCGCCTGGCCGGGCGTGGAGATCGTCGGGCACGAGGCCGGGGTCGCGCCGTTGCGCGCCGAGGCGGCCCGCCCGTGGAGCCACCGTCACCTGCGGGAGCGGGTCCACGCCGAGCCACGGCTCGGGCCCAGCTACCGGGCGCGGGCGCTCGCCGTGGACGACTGGGACGGCTTCGCGGTGCTGCCGCCGACCCGCACGTTCACCGACGAGCTGATGCTGCCCACCGGCGTGGTGCTGCGGCACGTCGGTGGTCGGCACGCCCCCGACTCGACGGTGGTGCTGGTGCCGGACTCCCGGGTGCTGCTGCTCGGCGACTGCTGGTACCCGCCGCCGCTGCACGAACGCGGCCCGACCGACGGGCCGGATCTGGCGCTGGCCCGGAGCCTGCTCTCCGAGCACGTCGAGTGGTACGTCTCCGCGCACGACGAGCCGCTGGGCCGGGACCAGGCCCGCGCCGCGCTCGGCGAGTGAGCGGCCGCCGGCACACCCCGCGCGACCGCGATGACCCGGCGCGGACCGGCCCGGAGCGCACCGCCCCTGGCCTCGACCCGTCCGGTCCAGCCGGCCCAGACGGCCCGGGCCGGGCCGGGCCGCAGGTCAGCGTGCGTGGCGTTCCGGGTGCGCCCGGTTCCAGGCCCGCATCCGCTCCGGGTAGCCGGTGCGGGCCGCCTCGTAGAGCGGCACCGCGTGCCGTTGGGCGATCTTGCCGGTGACCCGGGGCGAGCCGGTGCGGCGGCGGATCCACTCCCCGTCGTGAGCGATGGCGACCACCGTGGTGTCGGTGGCGGTGGTCTCCGGTTCCAGATAGAACTCGACCCCGCGCCGGCTGGCCACGAACGCCTCCAGCTGCGCCAGATCCTCCCGGTTCGCCTCGCGGTCGAGCTTCGTCGGCGTTGTCGGCTCGGCGGCCCGTCGGCTGAACCAGCCCATGCCCGCCTCCTCTCCTCGGCGTCGGACTCCAGTGCAGCACGCGCGCCTGGCAGGGGCCTGGGAGTGCAGTGGGAGTCGGCTGAGCCGCTCAGCCGGCCGGCCGGTCCGCTCCGGCCGGCGCGCGCAGCACCGGCACCAGCGCCAGCGTGGGCAGCAGGAGCAGCGGCACCAGGCCGAGCGCGTTCAGCACGCCGAGGTGGTCGCCGAGGAAGCCGAGCAGCGGCGGCCCGGCGAGGAACGCGGTGTAGCCGATCACCGCGACCACGCTGACCCGGGCCGGGGCCTTCTCCTCGTCGTCGGCGGCGGCGCTCATCCCGACCGGGAAGCCGAGCGACGCGCCGATCCCCCACAACGCCACGCCGACCACGGCCAGCGGACCGGAGCCGGCCAGCACGGCCAGGGCGGCGCCGACGGCGGCGAGCCCGATGGTGCCGAACAGCACCGGCACCCGTCCCCAGCGGTCGATGGCGATCGTGCCGAGGGTCCGGCCCAGCGTCATACCGACCACGAACACGCCGAACACGACGGCGCCGACCGCCTCGTCGACGCCGTACCCGTCGACGAACGCCACCGCCAGCCAGTCGTTGGCGCTGCCCTCGGTGAACGCCATGACCAGCACCAGCAGGCCGACCAGCAGGGTGCGCGGCTCCCGCCAGGCGGTCAGCAGCGCCCGCCGCCGGGCCGCCGGCTCGCCCGCGCCTGTCGACTCGGCCGGCGCGGACAGGAACGCCCGCGCCCCGAGCAGCGTGCCGGTCAGGATCAGCACCGCCAGGACCGGCAGGTGCACCTCGATCGGCACGTCGAGCCGGGCCGCTCCCGCGCCGAGCCCGGCCCCGGCCACCGAGCCGAGACTCCAGGCGGCGTGGAAGCGGGGCATGATCGTACGGCCGATCCGCCTCTCCACGACCGCGCCCTCGACGTTCATCGCCACGTCGCACAGGCCGGAGCCGAAGCCGAACGCGGCGATCCCGAGCCCGACGCCGACCACCCAGCCGGCCAGGCCGGTGGCGAGACCGGCCACCGTCATGCCGAGCGCGACCAGCACGGTCGCCACGACCACCGTGCGGGCCGGGCCGATCCGCTGGGTGACCAGACCGGCGGCGGGCATGGCCAGCAGCGCGCCCACCGACATGCAGAGCAGCAGCAGGCCGAGCCGGCTCGGGCTGAGGCCGAGCGCCTCCCGGACCGCCGGCACCCGGGAGAACCAGCTGGCCATCGCGAGCCCGTTGAGGGCGAAGACGACGGCGACGCCGTTGCGGGCGGCCAGCACCGGCCGCAAGGCCGGTGGCCGTGACGCGGCCGGCGCGTCGAGGGCGTTGCTCACGGTGCGGTAGTCCCTTCCCCGAATGGTTCCCGACGACCATCGCACACCTGAGAGCGCTACCACCACAAGCGCTCCCACCCCTTACCATGTCCGGTCCGGACCGGGCATGATGCGCACATGGGTACGCCGACCGCACGACCCGCCACGCTCGACGACGTGGCCCGGGCCGCCGGGGTGTCCCGGGCCACCGCCTCGCGGGTGCTCGGTGGCTACGGGTTCGCCTCGGCGCAGGCCCGGGCCCGGGTGGGCGCCGCCGCCGACCACCTCGGCTACGTGCCGGACGTCACCGCCCGGGCGCTGGTGCGCGGCGCCGGCGTCCGACTGGTGGTGGCCGTGGTGGGCCGGACCGACGCGGTCTTCGACGACCCGTACGTGCACCGGGTGGTGAGCGCCGCGTCGCGGGTGTGCGCGCCGCACGGGATCGGGGTGGCGCTGGAGTGGCTGCCACTCGACGACCCGTCCGGCCTGGGCCGGCTCGGCGCGGACCGGGGCGTCTGCGGGGTGATCCTGGTCAACACCACGCGGGCGGCGCTGGACGCGGTGCCGACCCGGCTGCGCGGACGGGTCGTCTCGATCGGCCAGGGCTCGGCGACCGTGCCGTCGTTCGACGTGGACAACGCGGCCGGCGCCGGCGCGGTGCTGCGCCACCTGTACGCCACCGGCCGGCGCCGCATCGCCATGGTGACCGGCCCGCGCTGGTTGACCTGCGCGGAGCGGTCGGTGACCGCGTACCGGGAGCTGATGCGGGAGGCGGGGGCGCCGGAGCGGCTGGTGACCGGCGACTTCACCGCGGCGCGGGGCGGCGCGGCGGCGTTGGCGGCGCTGCGCCGGTGGCCGGACCTGGACGCGGTCTTCGCGGCCAGCGACGCCACCGCGTTCGGGGTGATCGCCGCGCTGCGCGGGCACGGGTTGGGGGTGCCGCACGACGTGGCGGTCGGCGGTTTCGACGACCTGCCGTACGCGGCGATGAGCAGCCCGGCGCTGACCACCGCGACCCACCCGGTCGACCGGATCGCCACCGCCGCGGCCACCGCCGTGCTGACCCGGGCGCCGGTCGCGCCGAGCACCGCTTTCGCGTCCACGCTGGTGACCCGGGAGAGCGCCTGAGCGGCGGCGGTCAGCGGCCTGTCTCGCCGTTCCGGGCCATCCGCCGCCGGCGGCACCCTCAGCGCTCCGGCCCGGTGACCGCCGCGTCGACCCGGCTGAGCACCGTCGCGTCGTCGTCCACGCCCACGCCGCGCAGCAGGTCGATGGCGGTGGCCCGGACCGGCCCGATGACCAGCGCGAGCGGCAGCGTCGGGCCGGCGGCGAAGAGCCGGCCGACCGACCGTACCGCCGCCAGCGCCGCCGTGTCCGCCCGGGCGGCGTGCCCGTCGGCGGTCTCCTCCTCTCCGTTGAGGTCGGCGGCGAGCGCGTCGCCGGCCGCGCGGACGGCGTCGGCCAGCGTGCGAACGGCGGCGCCCAGGTCGGTCGGGACGGGCGCGTCGCCGCGGATGACCGTGACCGCGGCCCGGGCCAGCACGCGCACGTTGCGCACCGCGTAGTCGATCTGCCGGATCGAACCGGCCACGGAGCGCAGCCGGCCGAGGTGCCGGCGACGCCGGACGTTGAGCCGGAGCGCCTCGCCGGCGGCCTGGACCGCGTCCCGCAGCCGGTCCACCCCGGCGTCGGCGTGCCGGGCCCGGTCCAGCGCGGCCAGGGCGGCCTCGTCGTCGGCGTGGTCGAGCGCGTCGGCGACCTCGTCGAGCACGCCGGCCAGCTCCCTGAACGTGTGCCGGAACTCGGCCACCAGCGGGGCGAGCGGCCGGCGGGCGTCGACGAGCTGGCTGGCGACCACCGCCACCGCGCCGCCGATCAGCGCGTCGACGAACCGGAACGGGATCAGGGACTCGGTCGGGGGCGAGACCACCACCAGGTAGAGCGCGGAGACCGCGGCCTGGACCACGGTGACCGAGCTGGCGCCGACCGCCACCGCCAGCGCGACGGTGAGCAGGATGACGGTGAACACGGTCCAGGTGGTGCGCGGGCCCAGCGCCTGGACCACCAGGTCGGCCACGAGCACGCCGGCGGCCACGCCGAGCACCACCTCCACCGCCCGGCGGATCCGCTGGCCCCGCGCCTGACCGAGCACGATCAGCGCGGCGGCGGGCGCGAAGAACGGCTGCGGGTGCCCGACCAGCCGGGTGGCGAGCATCCAGGCGACGGTGGCGGCGAGCGTCGCCTCGACCACCGGCAGCCAGCCCCGCCGCAGCCGCCCGGCCGCCGCCCGTACGGCCGGCCCAACCCGCCGCCGGCCCTCACGTACCCCGCTCATCCCCGCCTCCCGTTCCACCCCGGCCCTATCCTGCGGGACCGGCCCGCACCCCGCGCGCGATCTTGCGGTTCCAGCCCACGCTTCGGGTCGTTCACCCGCTTTGTCGGGGCAGGAACCGCAAGATCGACGCGTCGGATGCCGATCGACCCTGGTCGTCGCCGTGCGCGCGGGTCCCTGATGGAGAGGGGCGCTGATGGGTACGGGACTGTGGCGACGGCACGGACGGTGGATGTACCGGGGCGGCCGGCCGAACCGGGGGCTGCCGGGTGTGGAACGGGCTCGCGGCCCGGCGGCACGGCGGTGGGCTCGGCCCCCGGAACTGGTGACGCTGGGGGTGCCCGGCCGGCGCAGCGCGCTCGCGCCCGGGGCGCGCCCGACCGTGCCGGTGGACCGGCACGCCCCGCTCGCCGACTTCGTGCGGGTGGCCGCCGGCATTCCGGTCTTTTGGATCACGTCGGCGGAGCCGGTGCCGGGAAAGGCGGAGTGACAACCTTTCAGGATATCGATCGCGTACGTTCCCGGGGTCGTCCGAATGGGAGAGGCGGCCGGTAAGATCGGCGACAAAGCGGCGGCTGATCGCTGACTGCCGGCCACGGCGCGACCGCGCACACTGGGACCATGAATACGAGACTCCGCCGCAGCCGGGCATTCCGCCTCGCGGTGTGTCTCGCCCTTGTGGCGACGCTGAGCGGCTGCATGCAGCTCAACCTCGGGCTGACCGTGAACACCGACGACACGGTCTCCGGCCAGCTCCTGCTGACCGCCCAGAAGTCCGTGCTCAAGCAGCGCAACCCGGACGTCCCGGCGGCCTTCGCCGAGCTCCGACAGAACATTCCCACGCTCCCCGTCGGCACCGAGAGCCGGTACGAGGACGCCACCTCCTACGGCATTCAGATCGCCTACCGAAAAACACCGCTGTCACAATTCACCAGCGAGAGTGTGAATCTTGTCCGGGATGGCGATCTCTATCGCTTCTCCCTTCCGCTGGACCCGAAGAAATACGGCGGAAAGGTGGCCGAACAAGATCCCCGGAATCAACAGGCGTTCATGACCCTGATGGCGTTCGAGATCTCCGTGACGTTCCCCGGCCGGGTGCTCGACAGCAACGGGACGGTCAACGGGCGCTCGGTGAGCTGGCAGGTCGTCGCCAACCAGCCGAAGCCGGCCGAGTTGCGGGCCGTCGCCGAGGCGCCACCGACGCCGTCCGCCAGCGCGGTCGCCGCCGTGACCGGGGGCGGCTCCTTCCCCTGGCTGCCGGTCGTCGGCGGAGCGGTCGGGCTGCTGGTGGTCGCCGCGGTCGTGGTGGTCGTCCTGCTGCGGCGCCGCTCCCGGGGCGGCCCGGCGGCCGGGGCGCCGCCCGCGTCCCCGACGACCCCCGCGCCGACCGCGCCCACCGCGCCCACCGCGCCGACCGACCGGACCGCGCCGACGCCCCCGGCCGACCGGCCGACCTGAGTCCCACCGACCGCACCGGCCATCGACCTGCCGACCCCGGGCCACCCGGCCACCGACGCCCCGCCCCGACCCCGGCCACCCGGCCTCTGCCCCGCCCTGGGCCACCGACGCCCAGGCCCCGGCCCCGGCCCCGGCCACAGCTTTTCCGCCGTACCGGCGGCGACCCGCCGGTCCCCCACCGCGCACCGGGCGCCACCCGTGGACGCCGTCCTCGGGCCGCCGCACCACCGAACCCCGACCGCACCACCGCACCGTCGAAAAGGGGGATCGCCGTGAACGATCTCTTCACCTGGGCCGCCCTCGGCAGCCTGACCGGCGCCAGCGCCGCCACCCTGCTCGCGACCAACGTCATCGGCGGCCTGATCGGGCCGAGCGGCGACAAGGCGCGCAAGTGGATCGCGCTGGGCGTCGCGCTCCTGCTGTCGTACCTGACCGCCGCGTTCGCCGACGACGCCGGTCCGGAGAAGTGGATCATCGCGTTCTTCAACGGCCTGGTCATCTTCTCCGCCGCGCTCGGCATCAACCAGTTGCCCCCGGGCAACCGGCAGGCGACGCAGGCGTCGCCGACCCAGCTCGCCCAAGGGCACGAGCCCCGCTTCGTCCGCTCCTGGGTCTGAGGAGGTGCCCGCCATGGTCTTCGGCATTCTCAGCGCCGCCGCGCAGATCGTCTTCGGCGCGGTGCTCGGGCAGGCCGCCGCCGGCACCGTCGGGCTGCTGGTCGGCGCCGTCGTCGGGCTGCTCGTCGGCGCGCCGTTCGGCTGGGCGACCGCCTCGGCCGGCACCTACGGCACCGACGCGAAGGGCATCCTCCGCTTCGTGGTCGACCACACGTGGAGCCTGCTCAACACGTTCGCCGGCGCGCTCTACCTGGCCCTGCACCTGGTCGTCGGCCACCGGCTCGACCGGGTCGTCTCGGCCGGCAGCGGCCGGGTCAACGTGGTCGAGGGCGTCTCGCCCCGGTACGCCACCACCATCGGCACGGTCTGCGCCGGATCCAGCCCCGGCATCCAACGGCACGAGGACGTGCACGTCTTCCAGGCCCGGCTGCTCGGCCCGCTCTACCTGCCGCTGGTCGCGCTCAACTACGTGCTGTTCACCGTCGCCCCGGTGTGGCTGCTCTGGCACGACCACACCAACGCGCCGATCAACAGGTTCACCCGCTACTTCGAGATCGGCGTCTACCCGCACGTCTGGAACGAGGCCATCGCGTACCGGATCCAGGGGACGCCGCCGCGATGACCGGCGCCATCGAGGCGGCCGTCGCGGACGTCGCGGCCTGGCTGACCGGGACGGCGGGTGAGCCCGTCCCGGTCGGCCCGCCCCGCGACGACCCGGCCGGCGGCCTCACGGTCTGGCCGCTGGAGCTGCGGCCGGCCCGGCAGACCGCGGCCGGCGGCGCGGCGCGCGAGCCGTACCGCTTCGTGGTCCGGCTCCTGGTCAGCGGCGGTGGGCCGGCGGCGGTGCCGGCGCTGGACCGGGTGCTCGCCGCCGCCACCAACGGGGGCGGCCGGGCGGAGCTGGTGCTGGCCGCCGGCGACCCGGCGCTGTGGCGGGCGTTCGGCGTGCCGCCCCGGCCGGCGCTGCTGCTCGACGTGCCGGCCCGGATCGACCGGCCGACGCCGACCGCGCCGCCGGTGCGCCAGCCGCTGCGGCTGCGGCAGCTCGGCATGCGCACGCTCGACGGCCGGGTGGTCGGGCCGCAGGACCAGCCGCTCGCCGCGATGCGGGTGGAGCTGGTCGGCGCCGCGCAGGCCACCGAGACCGACGCCGCCGGCCGGTTCCGGCTGGTCGGCGTGCCGCACGACCCCGACGCCCCGGACCGTCCGGTACGGATCCGGCTGGTCGGTCGGGGGCGCGTGCACACCGCCGAGTTCGACCCGGCCGCCGACGGCCTGATCGTCGTGCCCGCCCCCGACTGACTCCCGAGGAGGACCGATGCCCACCTACTTCTCCCCCGGCATCTACGTCGAGGAGGTGCCCTCCGGGGCCCGTCCCATCGGCCCGGTCGGTACCAGCACGGCCGCCTTCGTCGGGGTCGCGCCGGACCGCACCGCCCACGTCGACCGGCCGATGGCGGTCAACAGCTGGACCGAGTTCCTGCGCCTCTACGCCGACGGTGAGCACCTGGAGAGCACCCCGCTGGCCCGGGCCGTCTTCGGCTTCCTGGACAACGGCGGCACCCGGTGCTGGGTGGTCAACGTCGGCGAGGGCGGCCAACTCACCGGCACCGGTGGGCGGCGCGGCGGCCTGCAACTGCTGGAGGCGATCGACGAGATCGCCATCCTGGCCGCGCCCGGCTACCACGACCCGGTGTCGCACGAGGCGCTGATCAGCACCGCCGAGCGGCTGCGCACCATGGTGGCGATCTGCGACCCGCCGCCCGAGGTCACCGACGTCTCCCGGCTCACCCGGGTGGCCACGCCCGGCAAGCCCACCACCGGCAAACCCGCCGAGGGTACGCCGAAGGACAGCGACGACGACGCGCCCGGCACCGGCGGCGACCGGCCCCGGCAGTCCGACTTCGCCACCTTCTACTTTCCCTGGATCCGGGTCCGCGACCCGCTCGGCGGCGACCTGGTGCTCACCCCGCCGAGCGGGCACGTGGCCGGCATCTGGGCCCGCACCGACGCGTTGCGTGGCGTGCACAAGGCGCCGGCCAACGAGCCGGTACGCGGCGCGGTCGACCTGGCGTACCGGGTCACCCGGCCGGAGCACGACGTGCTCAACCCCAAGGGCGTCAACGTGATCCGGTTCTTCGCCGGCGAGGGCATCCGGCTCTGGGGCGCCCGGACGCTCGCCGCCGAGGCCAGCGAGTGGCGCTACCTGAACGTGCGACGCCTCGCCATCTCCATCGAGCAGGCCATCGCCAACGGCACCCGGTGGATGGTGTTCGAGCCGAACGACTTCACGCTGTGGCGCTCGATCCGGCGCGACATCGGCGCGTTCCTCACCCGGGTGTGGCGCGACGGCGCGCTGCTCGGCCGTACGCCGGAGGAGGCGTTCTTCGTCAAGTGCGACGAGGAGACCAACCCGGCCGACGTGCGCGACGCCGGGATGGTGGTGGCGCACATCGGCATCGCGGTGGTCAAGCCCGCGGAGTTCGTGGTGTTCAAGCTGAGCCAGTGGGCCGGCGGCACCGAGACCGAGACGATCGGAGGCTGACATGCCGACCACGGCCACCCCGCAGCCGGGCGCGCCCGTCGACCCGTACCGGGCGTACCACTTCAAGCTGCTCATCAACGGCATCACCAACGGGCACTTCACCGAGGTCAGCGGCTTCGAGGTGGCGATCCCGTCGCTGGCGTACCGGGAGGCCGGCAACGAGCGCATCCGGGCCGTGCCCGGGCAGGTCGAGTACGCGCCGGTGACGCTCCACTTCGGCCTGACCAACGCCCGGGAGCTGTGGGACTGGGTGAACGCGGCGGCGAAGGGCACGGTCAACCGGCGCAACGTCTCGGTGGTGCTGCTCGACCCGGCCGGCACCGCCGAGGTGCTGCGCTGGAACATGATCAACGCCTGGCCGACCCGGTGGCGGGGCGCCCACCTGAACACCCTCTCCCAGGAGATCGCCATCGAGGCGCTGACCCTGGCGTACGAGGGGCTGGAGCTGGAGTCCGGCAGTGCGACCGCCCCGGCGACCGCGTGACCGGCTGGCCCGCGCGCTGCGGGCCACCGCCGACCGCCTGACGGACCCGTCACCCGACGCCCACCGGCGTCCCGCCGTGCCGCCGGCGGCCCTGCCGTCGCGCCGCCCCGGCGAGCCTCCCGAACACTGGCTCCGTCTGGTGGCCGCCCACGCCCCCGGCCTCCTCCGGGACCTCCCCCACCCCGCGCCCGTCGGCGATGACCAAGGAGTGGGCGTCGGCTCTGACCCCGTCGCCGACACGAACTCCTTGATCACCGGGCGTTCCGCGCGGGCCGGGGCGGGATGGGGCCGGGTGGGACGGCTGTGGCGTGGGTGGAGAGCGCGCCCGACCGATGGCGTCGGCGTGGCCCGGCGGCTCGGCTCGCCGAGATCTTGGTATGAAAGGGCCCCCCACGGGGCCGCTTCCTACCAAGATCTTCACCAGCGCCCGAAAGTTGGGACGAGTGTCCCGTCCAGTGGTAGCGAGGAGGGCGGTGGAGGGGGGCGGCCCGGCGGGCCGGATGCGGCGGCGGTGACCGGCTCCGACCTGGACGGCGGGGCGGCGTGGATCGACTCGGAGTGGCGCCCGGGTCCGAGGGAGGCGGGTGCCGGACCGACCCGGGTGCCGACAGGATGGGATCCGGGCGGCACGGCACCGGTAGGCCGGGGCATGCCGCCGGCCCGGGCCGACCCGACGGGGGCAGCATCCGGGGCGATGTCCCCCGGCCCTCGGACCAATGCCGGCTCCCGCTCCACCGGATCACCGACCGCCGGATCACCGACCGCCGGATCACCGGCCGCCGGATCACCGGCGCCTGACGCAGCGGCTTCCGGAGTCTCCGCGGCACCCGCTGGCGGCGCCACGAGGCACCACGGCACACCGAGGCGGAACGATGCCGCGGAACCGGCCGACACGGGGTGGCCGGCCGACACCGGACGGCCAGGCGACACCCGATCGCCGAGCGACACCCGACGGCCCGACCAGGGCGCGGACCGGGTGGACGTACCCGGTGGAGCCGGACCGGACCGGGCGGGGACGCCGGGCCGACACGCGGCGGCCGACTCCCGTCGTGGCGGCCGGGACGGGCGCCGGGCCGACGCCACCGCCGGGCCGACGCGCGCCGGGGCGGACGGGTGGTCGGTCCGGGAGTCCGTGCTTCCGCTCTCGTTCGGACCCGCGCCACGGGGATCGGTCGACGGGCCTGACCGGGCCGGGCCCGAACGGGCCGGACACGACGGACCCGACCGGGTGCAAGGCGGCGGGTTTCCGGTGCCGCCGTCGTGGCGGCGACCACTCCCGTCGGCGTCGACGGAGCACGACGGAGGCCGGCATCGTCCGGTCGACCCGTGGCCGGCCCTGCCCGATGAGACCGGCACGGGTCGGGCCGGCGGCGCGGGGCGACCGTTCGGAGCGGGACAACCGACGGGCGCGAACGGGACGACGGAGCCGGGCACGGCGCACCGGGACCCGTGGCCGGCGCTGCCGGACGAGCCGGCGCCCCGGGCGTCGGCCACGCGGGACGCCCGGTTCCGGGACGCCCTGCTGGACCGGGAACAGGCGGGTGGCTGATGGAACGCGTCGCCTTCCTGGTGGACGAGTCGGGCACCCGGGTCGACTGTCTGCTCAATCCGGAGACCGTGCAGGTCACCCGGCTGGCCGGGATACGCCCGCGCGGCGGACCGGACGGGTCGCTCACCGGCGCCGGCCTCGCCGACGACCCGTTGGTCTTCACCGGCGGCGGGCGCACCGAACTGGTGCTGGACCTGCTCTTCGACATCGACTTCGTGGAGTCCCCGGCCCGCCCCGACGATGTCCGCGCGCTGACCCGTCCGCTGTGGATGCTCGCCGAGAACTCCACCGTCGAGCACGGCTGGCCGCGTCCGCCGCTGGTCCGGCTGGTCTGGGGCAAGACCTGGAACGTGCCGGGCGTGATCGCGGCGATCGCGGAACGCTTCGACGCGTTCACGCTCACCGGCACGCCCCGGCGTTCCTGGCTGCGGCTACGGCTGGTCCGGGTCGCGGAGAGCGCCGAGGCGGCGCAGGCCGGCTTCGAGGCGGAGCTGGCCGCGGCGAGCACCCCGACCGTGACGCCCGGCTCGGCGGTGGTGGCCGCCGCGGACGGCGCGGCCGAGCCGGGCTGGTCGGGTGTGCGCTTCGACCTGCTCGCCCACGACGCGTTGGGGTCCCCGCTGCGCTGGCGGCTGCTCGCCGAACACAACCGGATCACCGACCCGCTCACGGTGCCGGCCGGCACCGCGCTGGCGGTGCCGGCGTCCGTCCTCGCCACGCCTCCGCTCGACGCCACCACCACGACGGGAGGTACGCCGTGACCGCATCCGACCCGCCCGTGCCAATGACGCGCGCCGGCCGCCGCCTGCCGGGGGCGCACCACGCGACGACCGGAGGCGTGCGGTGAACCGGGCGGCGGCGGTACGCGTGGACGGCCGGCCGCTGGCCGACCCGACGCGGCTGCGCGGGGTCCGGGTCGCCGCCCGGCTGGACCGGCCGACGCAGTGCGAGCTGGCGCTGGCCACCGCGCCCGGCCCGGGTGCCCTCGACCCACCGGTACGCCCCGGCGCGGCGCTCGACGTCCGCCTCGACGGCCACCCGGACGCGTTGTTCACCGGCGAGGTGACCGCCGTCGAGGTGGAGTACGCGGGCGGCGGCGCCGCGCTGCTGCGGATCCGGGCGTACGACCCGCTGCACCGGCTGCGCAAGCGGCAGGAGCTGCGGGTGTTCGAGTCGGTGACGGCCGCCGAGCTGGCCGGGGAGCTGTGCGCCGGGCTGGGGCTGGCGGTGGTCGCCGAGGTCGACGGGCCGCGCCTGGACCGGCTACTCCAGCACCGGCACACCGACCTGGAGCTGCTGTGCGAGGTGGCCGGCCGGGCCGGGCTGCACCTGGGCGTGGACGGGGACCGGCTGCGGCTGCTCACCCTCGACGGCCACGGCGAGCCGGTGCCGTTGACGCTCGGCGGAACCGTGCACGCGCTGCGGATCGTCGAGAACCTGGACCGGGCCGGGGCGGAGTGCGCGGCGCTGGGCTGGCACCCGCAGCGCGCCGAGCCGCTCGGGCAGCGGGCCGGTGAGGCACGCAGCGGGCGGCGGATCCCGCTGCGCCCGGAGCCGGGCGACGTCGGCGCGGACGGGGTGCGTACCGCGGTGGACCAGCCGGGGCGCAGCGACGACGAGCTGGCCGCGCTGGCCCAGGCCGGGCTGGACGCGCGGGTCGCCGCGCTGGTCACGGTCGAGGGCACGGCCGAGGGTGACCCGGCGTTGCGGCCGGGCCGGCGGATCGCGCTGGCCGGCGTCCCGGATCCGGTGGCCGGCGTGTACGTGCTGACCGAGGTGGTGCACACGGTGGACGCGGACGGCCACCTGACCCGGTTCTCCACCGCCCCGCCCGAGCCGCCGCCGGTCGCGGCGCCGCCGGCGGCGACCGTCACGCTCGGCACGGTCACCGCCGTCGACGACCCGGACGGGCTGGGCCGGGCCCGGGTGACGCTGCCCGCGTACGGGGACCTGGACGCCGGCTGGCTCGCCGTGCTGTGTCCGGGCGCGGGCCGGGGCAAGGGGATCGTCGCGCTGCCCGACCCGGAGGACACCGTGCTGGTGGCGTTGCCCGGCGGTGAGCCGACCTCGGGCGTGGTGCTCGGTTCGCTGTTCGGCGCCGTCGAGCCGTACGACGCGGGGATCGTCTCCGGCCGGTCCCGCCGCTGGTCGATGCGGACCGGCACCGGCCAGTCCATCGTGATCGACGACGACGGGCGCACGTTGCGGCTGGCCACCGACGCGGGCAGCTTCGTCGAGCTGCGTCCCGAGCTGACCACCGTGCACGCCGCCGGTGACCTGGTGCTCTCCGCGCCCGGCCGGGCCATTGTGGTGCGCGCGAAGACCGTCGACTTCCTGCACGCCCCGGCGGCCGAGGACGCGCAGACCGCCGCCGCCCAGGCCCGTACGCTCGCCCGTTCCTCCGGAGGTGGCTGATGCGCTGGATCCACCGCGACTCGTTGATCACCTGCGGCCACGACGGGCGGGTGACGAACCGCCCGTCGCAGCACTGGGTCACCGTGCGGGGCGTGCCGGCGCTGGTGCGGCCCGACCCGGTGGGACGGGACGTCACCGCCTGCCCGAACTACGGCCCGACGGTCAAACCCTGCCTGCACACGATGACCGTGACGGTCGGCTACAGCGCCTGGGTGCGGGTGGACCGGCAGCCGGTGGTGCTGTCGCACCTGGACGGCCTCACCGACGGCACGCCGCCGGGGACCGTGCACCACCAGGTCCGCGACCCGCGGCAGATGTTCCTGGGGGCGGACCGATGAGGGCGTTCCGGTTCGTCGGCGCCGGGTTCGACGCCGGCCGCGCCGGCGGCCTCGCGTTGACCGCCGCCGGCGGGCTCGCCATGACCGAGGGCGACGAGACGGTACGCCAGGCGCTGTGCCTGCTGCTGTCCACCACGCCGGGCGAGCGGTTGATGCGTCCCGGGTACGGGTCGCGGCTGCACCGGTTGGTCTTCGCGCCGAACGACGACACCACCGCCGGGCTGGCCATCCACTATGTGCGGCAGGCGATCCGGCGCTGGGAGCCGCGGGTGGAGGTGCTCGACGTCGACGCCGGCCCGGACCCGGACGACCCGTGGCGCCTGGTGATCCGGCTTGACTACCGGGTGCGGGCCAGCCTCTCCCCCGGCCAGCTCGTCTTCTCCGTCGACCTGCTGCCGCCCGACGACGAGCCCGACGACAAGGCCGACGACGAGCCCGACGAGCCGGGCGACCGGCCCGGCGGCAGCTCCGCCGGCCGGCCCGGTGAGGAGGCCACGCCATGACGCTGCCGGTGCCGCACCTGGACGACCGCGCCTTCCTCGACCTGGTCACCGAGGCCCGGGAACGGATCCGCCGCTCCTGCCCGGACTGGACGGACCTGTCCGCGCACGACCCGGGGATGGCGTTGCTGGAGGCGTTCGCCTACCTGACCGAGGTGATGATCTACCGGCTGAACCAGTTGCCGGAGAAGGCGTACGTGGCGTTCCTGAACCTGCTCGGCGCGACCCGGCACCCGCCGGCGGCGGCCTGGGCGGACGTGCGCCTGACCCGCACCGGCCCCGACCGCGGCCCGGTGCGGGTGCCGGCCGGCACCCGGATCGCCGCGGCCCGTGGCGCCGACCCCCGGCCGGTGGTCTTCGTGACCACCGAACCGGCCCTGCTGCCCGCCGGCGAGACCGAGACGACGGTACGCGTGCACCACTGCGAGCCGGTCGACGCGGAGCTGCTGGGCACCGGCACCGGCCAGCCGGGCCAGACGTTCCGGGCCGCCCGCGCGCCGCTGACCCGCACCACCGAGGCGCTGGACCTGCTGCTCGGCGTGGAGGTGCCGGCCGGCTCGGTGGAGCTGGGCGCCGCGGCCCGCGAGCACGAGGGACGCACGTACGAGATCTGGCGGCCGGTGGACAGCTTCGCCGGCGTCGGCCCGCAGGCCAGGGTCTATCTGGTCGACCGCGCCTCCGGGGTGGTCACGTTCGCGCCCGCGCTGGACCTGCGCCCGGCCACCGGCGACGGGAGCGGGCCGGACGCCGGGAGCGGCGCCGGGAGCGCCCCGGCCGACGAGGGGACGGCCGGGGTGACCACGGTGGCGGCGGTGCCGCCGGCCGGGCGGCAGGTGCGGCTCTGGTACCGGTGCGGCGGCGGGCCGGCCGGGAACGTGGCCGCCGGCGTGCTGACCAGCCTGCGCGACCCGCTGCCGGGGCTGCGGGTGGCGAACCCGCTGCCGGCCACCGGCGGCCGGGAACTGGAGTCGCTGGAGTCGGTGCTGGCCCGCGGGCCGTACGAGTTCTTCGCCCAGCAGCGCGCGGTCACCGCCCGCGACTTCGAGGTCCTCGCCACCGGCTCCGGCGCGGTGGCGCGGGCGCGGGCGTTCACCCGGGCCGCCGTCTACAGCTTCGCCCGGCCGGGCGAGGTGGAGGTGGTGCTGGTGCCGTACGTGCCGGAGGCGGCCCGTCCCGGCGGCCGGCTGCCGGTGGCGGTGCTGCGCGAGCACGAGGTCGAGGAGGCGCGCCGCCGGGTCGAGGCCGACCTGGAGCGCCGCCGCGCGCTGGGCACGGCGGTGCGGGCCGGCTGGGCCCGCTACAAGGCGGTCTCGGTCCGGGCCCGGGTGGTGGTGCGCCGCGAGGAGGACGTGGACGCGGTCCGCCGGCGCATCCACGACCGGCTGCACCAGACGCTCAGCCCGCTGCCCACGACGCTCAACCCGACCGGCTGGGCGTTCGGCGAGCCGCTGCGCGCGTCGAACGTCTACCGGATGCTGGAACACGCCGAGCCGGGCGTGCGGTACGTCGAGTCGGTACGGTTCGTGGTCGACGAGGCGCCGGACGCGCAGGTGCGGACCATCGCGGTGGACCAGTACCAGCCGGACACCTGGTACGCCGGGCGCGGGCCGGTGCTGTTCCGCTCGACCGACGCGGGCGCGGGCTGGGAGCCGGCCGGCCGGTTCGACGACGAGACGGTGGTCCGGGTGGCGCCCGCGCCCGCCCCGACCCGCCCCGGCGTGGTGCCCCGGGCCGGTTCGGTGGCGGTGGTGACCGCCCGCGACGCCGGCGGCTCCCGGGTCCGGCTGAGCACCGACCTGGGCGAGACGTGGACGCTGCTCACCGACCTCGACTCCGGCGTGCGGGACCTGGCCTGGATCGACCGGGACGGCACCGGCGCGCTGCTGCTGGCCACCGACGCGGGCCTGTACGAGGTGCCGCTGCTGCCCGGCGCGGTGCCGTTGCAGATCCTGGTCGACCCGGCCGACGCCGACCGCGGGTTCTACGCGGTGCGGTCGTTCGTCTCGGAGCGCGGCGCGCCCGGCGTGGCGGTCGCCGCGCAGGCCGGCTTCGGCGTCTACCTGTCCGTCGCGGCCGGCCGCCCCGGCACGTTCAGCCACGTCGGTCTGGCCAACGTGGACAACCGGGTCCTCGCGGTGCAGTACGACGGCCCGGCCACGCTGCTGTGGTGCGGCGCGGGCGAGCCGGACCCGAAGAAACCCGGCCAGGGCGCGCACCGCACCCGGCTGTTCGAGTCCGACGTGCAGTGGCAGTCGATGGCCGCCGGCTGGATCGGCGGCACCTGCCGGGACCTGGCGTTCAGCGGGCCGCTGGCGCTGGCGGCCACGCAGAGCGGCGGCGTGGTCCGGCTGGACACCCTCGCCGGGCAGCCGCAGTGGCGGCCGGTGATGGTCAACTGCGGGCTGCCGCTGCGGGACCGGACCCGGTTCTCGCCGGTGGACGCCATCGCCGCCACCGCGCCGACCGACCCGTCCGGCGCCGGTCGGCTGGTGCTGGCCGGCGGCGAGCGCGGCGTGTACCGCAGCGGCGACGGCGAGGACTGGACGGCCAGCGCCAACCAGGCCACCGCCGACGTGGTCACCGTCCCCGGCACCTGGCTGCTCTGCTCCGGCGAGCACGACATCGAGGTGGTGCGGCAGGATGCGCCGAACCGCGATTGAGCGGCTGTTGCCGGCCGCGTACCAGCGGGCCGCCGGCCCGGGCAGCGTGCTGGGCGCGCTGCTGGACGTGATGGAGGCGCTGCACGCCCCGGACGAGGCGGTGCTCGCCGACGTCGACGCGCTGTTCGGGCCGTACCGGACGCCGGACGGGTTCGTGGCGTACCTGACCCGCTGGGTGGCGATGGACCACGTGGTCGCCGCGCCGCGCGCCGACGCGCCACCGCCGCTGCCGCTGGGCCGGCTGCGGGACCTGGTCGCGCACGGCGCGCTGCTGGCCCGCTGGCGCGGCACCCCGTACGGGATGCGCACCGCGCTGGAGCTGGCCACCGGGGTGACCGGGTTCGTGCTGGACGAACCGGCCGACCGGCCGTTCCACCTGGTGGTGCGCGTGCCGCCGGCCGCCGCGGACCGGCTGGCGCTGGTTGGCCGGATCGTCGAGGCGGAGAAACCGGCGGCGGTCACCGTCGAGGTGGTCGGCCTGCCCGACGACCCGTCCCCGCCCGGGCCGGTACGCGCGGTCGGCCGGGCGTCCGTGCCCCCACCCCCGTCCCACGAGCCGCCGGAGGAGCCGTCATGACCACCGAATGGACCGTCGTCGCCGCCGCCGAACAGTTCACCCTGGACGCCCGCAACGCCGGGGAGTTGACCTTCACGGTGTCCAATCCGGGCCCGGCGCCGGACACCGTGGTGTTCGACGTGGCGCCCGGCGAGGGCAGCCAGCGGGCCTGGTTCACGGTCACCGAGCCGCAGCGGGTGGTGCCTGGCCAGGGCTCGGTGTCGGTGCTGGTCCGGCTCGCCGTGCCGGCCGGCACCCCGCCCCGGCGGTACGACATGACCGGGTTCGCGTACTCGGCGAACACCGCCCCGGAGGAGAGTTCCCGCTCCAGCGGCCGGGTGACGTACGACGTGCGGGCGGTCGCGCCGCCGAAGCGGACACCGTGGCCGTGGCTGGCCGCCGCGGCGGTGCTGCTGCTGGTGGTGACCGGCGTGGCGGTCTGGCTGGTGACCCGCGGCCCGGACACCCCGCCGACGCCGCAGGCCCGACCGGTGACGGTGGAGGCGGAGACGCTGGTGGCCGCCGCGGAGGTCCGGTCCACCACCGCCGCGAAGGCCGAGGTGGTGGCGCAGGAGAACTGCTGTGACGTGACGTGGTCCGGCGACGCGCAACTGTTCTTCCTGGGCCGGGCGGTCGGTGACCGGGTGACCGTGTCGGTGGACCTGCCGGCGGACGGCACCTGGCGGTTCTCCACCGTGCGCACCACCTCGTTCGACTACGCGAACACCATCTGGCTGGTCGACGGCAGGCAGGTGGGCGACACGTTCCTCGGCTTCACACCGACCGTGGTGCGCACCGACGACGTGGAGGTGGGCACGCTGGAGCTGACCCGGGGCACGCACAAGCTGACGCTGGTGGTGGTGAGCCGGACCCAGGGCACCGACCGCTACTTCGCCGGCGTCGACCAGATCCGGTTCACCCCGGTCGGCCAACCATGAGTGGTCGGCAGAAGCTGCTGGTGGTCGCGCTGGCCGGGCTGCTGGTGGTGCTCTACGTGGTGGCGGTGGCCGGGCGACGCGACGGCCCCGGTGACCCGGCCGCCGGGCCGGGACCACTGGCCCGGCTGGGACGCGGCGCCGGCACGGTGGACCCGGCGACGGTGGGCGTGGCGTGCGGGCCGCCGGCCACCGCCCCGACCGCCACCGCCGACGGGGTGGTGGTCGCGTTCGGCGCCACCTGCCGGCTGCGCGTCGCCGACCCGGGCGCGCTGCGCACGCTGGTGCTGCGCGGCGCGACGCCGTTCGAGGTGACCGCCCGCGCGCCCGGCGACGCGGACGTCACGGTCACCGACGAGGTCACGCCGGGGCCGGACGGGGCGACGGTGGCGAAGGTGGCGGTGGACCGGGAGACCGAGGTGCTCCTGCGATGCCCGGGAGGTGGCGGGTGCACGGTCACGCTCGCCCGGTCCTGACCGGGCCCGACCGCCGGGAGGCGCGACATGGGTGAGCTGCGGAAGCCGTTCCTGCTGCTGGCGCTGCTGGCGGTGGCGCTGGTGGTGGGCGTGGAGCTGGGCGCGGCGGCGCTGACCGGCGGCGGGGACGCGGGCGCCGCGCTGCGGGACAGCGCCGGCGGGCTCGGCGTCGAGCTGGGCGACGTCGGCGCGGTGGCCGAGCCGTCCGGTCGGGGCACCGGCTACCTGGCGCTGATCGACGTGGTGGCGCTCTGGACCACCGGGCTGTTCGCGCTGAGCCTGGTGCTGCCCGACCGGGTCCAGGGCCGGGTGCAGGGCGCGGCCACGCTGGTCTTCTCGGTGGTGCTGCTGCTGGTGTCGCTGGTGCTGCTGGTCGTCGCGTTCGTCGAGCTGACGGTGATGGTCTCGCTGTTCCTGGCGGTCCCGTTCGGCACGCTGGCGTACCTCGCGGTGTGGGGGTTCTTCCCGGTCGGCGACGCGGCCGTGCTGCTCGGGCTGGCGCTGCTGCTCAAGCTGGTCTGGGCCGGGCTGCTGCTGGCCGCGCAGCCGCGCTTCCTGCGCAACAAGGGGCTGGTGCTGCTGGCGTCGACCACGCTGCTGTGCACTGTGGTGTTGCAGTTCCTGCACGGCCTGGTGCCGGTGATCCTGGTCAGCGTCGTCGACGACCTGGGCGCGGTGGTCTTCGCGGTGGTGGCGATCATCTGGGCGCTGGTGCTGCTGGTCGGCTCGATCCCGGCGATCGTCAAGGCGGTGCGGACCACCGCGACGACGTCCGGGCGCACCGTCAGCTGACCGGGTCGCCGGTGGCGAGCGCGGCCAGGCGCGGGAGCTGTGCCGGGTCGGTGAGCGCCGAGCCGACCGCCACCACGCGTACGCCGGCGGCCAGGAAGTCGCCCGCGTTGCCGGCGTCGATGCCGCCGGTGGCCACGAACCGTGCCTCCGGCAGCGGCCCGGCGACCGCCCGGAACCAGGCCGGGCCGAGACTGACCGCCGGGAACGCCTTGAGCCAGACCAGGCCGTGGTCGAGCGCCCGCTGCGCCTCGGTCGGGGTGGCCACGCCGGGCAGGTGCGGAATGCCGTAGCCGCGCGCCGTGTCCGCGACGGCCAGGTCCAGGCCGGGGGCGACGGTGAACGCCGCGCCGGCGCTCATCGCCTGGCGGACCTGCGCCGGGGTCCGGACCGTGCCGGCGCCGACGAGGCGGTCCCGGCGACGTCCGGCGGTGACCGCGGCGCTCAGCGCGGGCACCGCCGCGGGGGTACGGATCGGGACCTCCACCACGCCGATGCCGAGATCCCAGGCCAGCTCCGCGAGCCGGACCGTCTCCTCCGGCGGCAGGTCGCGCAGGATCACCATGACCCGCCCGTCGCCGAACAGCGGTGCGAAGTCGTGCTCGGTCATGTGCCGCTCCCTTCGTCGCGCCGCCTTGCCGGCGCCGCCCATTCCCGGTCCGTCAGCGCCAGCGCCCGGGCGATCCCGGCCGGATCGGGCGGCGGCGCGGTGTCGCCCGGCGTGGCCAGCACCGGCGCGGCGGTGAGATGACCCATCCGCAGGCAGGCGCGCAGGTCGAGGTCGCGCAGCAGCCCGGCGAGGAAGCCGGCGGCGAACGCGTCCCCGGCGCCGACCGGCTCCACCACGTCCACCGGGGGCGTCGGCACGAAGACCGCCGGCCCGGTACGCGGCAGCGCGGTCGCGCCGACCGGCCCGTCCTTGACCACCACCAGCTCCGGCCCCGGCAGCAGGTCGCGGACGGCGGCCGGGTCGGCGCCGCCCCACAGCGTCCCCGCCTCGTCCAGCCCGACGAGCACCACGTCGGCGCGGTCGGCCAGGTCGCGCAGCGCCGGCGCGGCCCGGTCGGCGGGCCAGAGCGCCGGACGGTGGTTCACGTCGAACGTGGTCCGGGCCCCGGGCAGCGCCCGCCCGGCCAGCGCGTGCGCGAGCAACTCCCGGCAGGAGTCGGAGAGCGCGGCGGTGATCCCGGACAGGTGCAGCAGCCGCACCCCGGCCAGCCGCGGATCGGCCAGGTCCGACGCGCCGAGGCGGCTCGCCGCGGACCCGGCGCGGTGGTAGTGCACGCGGGTGCCGGCCGGGCCGGGATCCTTGAGGTAGACGCCGGTCGGCGCGGCCGGGTCGACCGTGACCGTGCGGACGTCCACCCCGGCGGCGGCGATCTCGGCGACCACCCGGCGGCCGAACGGGTCGTCGCCGACCCGGCTGACCCAGGCGGCGCGGTGGCCGAGCCGGGCCAGCCCCATGGCCACGTTGGACTCCGCGCCGCCGACACCGACCGCCAACCGGCCGGCGTGCTCCAGCGGCCCGCCGTCGTCGGGCGCGAGCACCACCATGGTCTCCCCCACGCAGGCGACCTCCGGGCCAGTCATGGTGTGTCCTGTGTGCGCGACTGCGGGGCTCGCAACCCCGGCTCACTCCTCGCGCTCACGGTGCCCACCTTTGTGCGCGACTGCGGGGCTCGCAACCCCGGCTCACTCCTCGCGCTCACGGGAGCCGCCATCCGTTCCGCGACCTCGGCCCGGGCCAGGTGGCCGTCGACGACGAGCACCCGGTGCCGGTTGCGGCGCGGCCGGTCGGCGGCGACCACCGCCGGGCGGTCGAACGCGTACGCGACGCAGACGCCCGGGTACATGGCGGTGCGGACGAACCACCTGTCGCCCGGCCCGAGCCCGCTGAACACCAGCGTGTACGCGGCGCCGCCGGGCGCGGTGCCGGACAGCGCCAGCCAGGGCGCGGCCGAGCCGTTGACCTCCTCCTCGCCGACCGCGTCCACGGTGCACACCCGGGGTTCCGGGCCGGCGACGGCCCGCCAGAAGAAGCCGCCGTAGCCGGCGCCGCCGGGGCGACCGTTGGTGGCCGGGCTGCCCAGGTGGACGTCGGCGCCGGTGGCGGACGTGAAGGTGGCGGACAGGTCGAGCCACCAGGCGTCGTCGCCGGCCGGCGCGGCGGTGAGCCGGCGGTGCTCGCGCAGCAGCGTCCGGCCGTCGGCGTCCCGCCAGTCGAGGTCGTGGTCGAGCCGGTCGGCGGCCCGTTCCCGCCAGCCGGTGTGGGCGATGACGCCGTGGTCGTCCCGCCAGGTGTAGCCGGTGCCGCGCACGTACGTCCGGCCGCCCCAGAAGTTGGCGCCGGCCACGTCCGGCACGGTGAGGGACGCGCCGAGGTGCCAGAGGTGGTCGGCCGGGAGCGCGTCGGTGACCGGGGTGCCGGCGCGGGTGCGCACCGGATGCAGGTAGGGACGCGGGCCGTGGCGCGGGTCGAGGTCGGGGCGGACCAGGTAGCGGGCCACCTCGACCCCGGCCACGACCAGCCGCTCCTCGCCGGGATCAGCGGTCACGACGCCTCCGGCCGGAGCGCGGCGGAGTGGGCGCGCGCCCGGCGTCGGGCGTCCACCGCGTGCAGCGCGGCGAGGGCGTATCCGCCGAGGATCGGCACCGCCACCGGGGTGACGAGCGCGGCGAGCAGCGCGGCGAGCCCGCCGATCCCGGCCGCGGCGGCCCAGCCGCCGGGGTGTCGGGCGCAGACGCGGGCCACCTCGCGGGCGGCGCGACGCCAGCCCCGCCCTCCGGTGCGTCCGACCGCGACGGCGACCAGGCCGGCGTACCCGAGCACTGCCGCGACCACGACGGCGGTGACCGCCAGGGCGGGCCCGCCGCCGGGCACCCGGCCGGTGGCCAGCGCCAGCAGGTCGACGGCGAGCAGCGCGGCGACCGCGAGCACGACGGCGCTGACCGCCGTGCCGGCCGGCACCGCGCGGCCGAACCGGGTCAGGCTGGTCCGGGCCGGCGGCCAGCTCCCGGTGACGGACCGGTCGTGCAGCGCGGCGGAGGCGGTGGCGACGGCCGGGGCGAGCGTGAGCACCGGCAGCGACGCCGCCGCCACGGCGAGGCCGAGCAGCGCCAGGTCGGCCGCCTCGGCCACGGTGTCCTGCCAGTCCCGGCGGGGGGCCTCGGCGCTCATCCCTTCAACCCGCTGGTGTTGATGCCCTCGACCAGCATCCGCTGGAAGGCGAGGAAGAACAGGAACACCGGCAGCAGCGACAGCACCGACATGGCGAACATCGGGCCGACCGCGCTCTGGCTGGTCGAGTCGATGAACAGGGTCAGCGCCACCGGGACGGTGTAGTCCTCCAGCGTGGACAGGAAGACCAGTTGCCGGAAGAAGTCGTTCCAGGTCCAGATGAACGAGAAGATCGCGGTGGTGACCAGCGCGGGGCGGCTCAGCGGCAGGATCACGTGCCGGAAGACGCCGTACGGCGACGCGCCGTCGATCTTGGCGGCCTCGTCCAGCTCGCGGGGGATGCCGCGCATGAACTGCACCATGAGGAAGACGAAGAACGCCTCGGTGGCCAGGAAGTGCGGGATGAGCAGCGGCAGGTACGGCCAGTCGCCGCCGACCAGGCCGAGGCTGCGGAACAGGATGTACTGCGGCACGATCAGCACGTGCCCGGGCAGCAGCAGGGTGCCGATCATGACGGTGAACCACGCCTTGCGGAAGCGGAACCGCAACCGCCCCAGGGCGTACGCGGCCAGCAGGCAGGACAGCGCGTTGCCGACCACGGTGAGCAGGCTGACCATGGCGCTGTTGAGGAAGAACCGGCCGAAGCTGACGTCGAAGTTCGTCCAGCCCTCGGTGTAGTTGCCGGGGGTGAACTCCTCCGGCAGCAGGCCGATGTTGTTGACGATCTCGGCCGGCGACTTGACCGAGGTGCCGAGCATCCAGATCAGCGGGTAGAGCACCACCGCCACGATCGCCACGAGCACCACCAGGCGCAGCGCCTGCCGGTTGCGCGGGCGGCGGCGGCCGGCGACGGCGGTCACCGCAGTCATGAGTCGTCCCCTCCGTCCGAGTAGTGCACCCAGAACCGGCCGGTGCTGAAGAACACGGCCGTGATGAGCGCGATGGCCAGCAGGAACACCCAGGCCATCGCCGAGGCGTAGCCCATCTCCAGGTCGGTGAAGCCGGAGATGTAGAGCTTGAGCGTGTACATCAGGGTGGAGTCGACCGGGCCGCCGGTGCCGTTGCTGAGCACGAACGCGGCGGTGAAGCCCTGGAAGCCGTGGATGGTCTCCAGCACCAGGTTGAAGAAGATCACCGGGGAGAGCATGGGCAGGGTGACCGCGCGGAACCGCCGCCAGGTGCCGGCGCCGTCCACGGCCGCCGCCTCGTACAGCTCGACCGGGACCTGCTTGAGCCCGGCCAGGAAGATCACCATGGGCGCGCCGAACTGCCAGATCGCCAGCACCATCAGCGTCTGGAGCGCCCAGTCCGGGTCGGCGACCCAGGGCAGCCCCTCGATGCCGAAGAGCGCGAGGAACGAGTTGAACGCGCCGTCCCGGTTGAACATGTTGACCCAGACGATGGCCAGCGCGACGCTGCCGCCGAGCAGCGACGGCAGGTAGAACAGGCCGCGAAACAGCCCGACGCCGCGCCAGGTGCGGTTGAGCAGCAGCGCCACGCCGAGCGCGGCGGCGAGCTTCAACGGTACGGCGACAAGCGCGAACGTCAGCGTGACGCGTACCGCGTGCCAGTACGACGGGTCGGCGGTGAACATCCGCTCGTAGTTGGCCAGTCCGACCCAGCGCACCTCGGACAGCGGGGTGAGGATGTCGTAGTCGGTGAAGCTCAGCCAGAGCGAGAGCAGCATGGGGATCGCCGTGACGCCCATCAGTCCGATGAGCCAGGGCGAGAGGAAGACGTACCCTGCCAGGCCCTCGCCGAGCCGGGCCCGGCCGGCCCCGCGCCGCGTGGGGCGGGGGCCGACCGGTCCGGTTCGCGGGCTCCGGCCGGGCGCCGTGGTGAGGGCCACGGGTCCGGTTCCTTTCCGTCGAGGGGTCAGGCGATCGCGGCTTTGCAGGCGGTGACGAACTGCTCCGCCGCCTGGGCCGGGGTGGCGCGGCCGTACTGGGCGTTCTCGGCGGCCTTGGTCAGCTCCGACTTGACCTTGCTGTGTCCCTTGATCGGGACCTGCGGGGACGGCCCGAACTTCTGCGCCAGCTCGGACTCGACCTGGATGGACTGCTTCATGGCCGGGTCGGTGGCGGTCTCACTGACCTTGGCCCGCAGGTCCATGTTGGAGGGCAGGCCACGGTCGGTGCCGAGCAGCGCCACCGCCTCCGGGTCGTTGTTCAGGAAGTTGATCACGTCGACCGCGACGTCGCGGTGCTTGCTGCCCTTGAACACCGACCAGTACATGGAGGCGCGGGCCCACTGGGCGCTCGGGTCACCCGGGTACGCGACCACGCCCAGCTCGTCCTTGGTGTTCTTCTTCAGGTCCGGCATCTGGTTGGCCCAGACCCAGGAGGTGGCCGCCTTGCCGGTGACCACGAGCTGCTTGGTGATGTCGGTGGCGTTGCCCTGGTGGATGACGTCCGCGGTCGGGGTGGCGCCGGAGTCCCGGGCGCCCTTCCACAGCTCGAACCACTTCGTCACGTCCTCGACCGTGAAGCCGAGTTCCTTGCCCCGGTACAGGTCCTTGCCCTGCTGGCGCAGCCAGACCCAGAGCGCCTTGTAGTCGGCGCTCGGGTCCTGGGTGCCGGGCACCTTCGTCTTCTTCGCCACCTGCTCCGCCCAGGCGATGTGCTCCTCCCAGCTCATCCCGGTGGTCGGCTCCGGCAGCCCGTTCTTCGTCAGCAGCGTCTTGTTGTAGACCAGGCCCTGGGTGTTCTCCCCGGCGGCCACCCCGGCGAGCTTGCCGTCGACCACGCCGTACTCCAGCAGGCTCTTCGGGAACTTCGACACGTCGAGCTTGCCGGAGTCGCGGTAGCTGCCCAGGTCGAGCGTGGTGCTGCGGCCGGCGTACTCGGCCAGGTAGTTGTCGTCGATCTGGAACAGGTCGGGCGGGTTGCCGCCGGCGGTCAGCGTGGCGAGCTTGTCGAAGTAGCCCTGGTTGGCCTGCCAGGTCTTCTCGAACGTCACGTCGGGGTGCTTCTTGGTGTAGAGGGCCAGGGCGTCCTCGGTGAGCTTGGCCCGGGCCTCGCCGCCCCACCAGAAGACGGAGAGCTTGACCGGGCCGCCGTCGCCGGCGGCGTCGTCGTCGCCGCAGCCGGCCGCGCCCAGCGCGAGCGGTGCGGCCAACGCGACGACGGCCAGGCCGCGGACGAATCGACGTCGGGACAGAGGGGTACGGTGATCCCGCCCGGCGGGTGCGCCGGCGGTGGGGGGCGTTGCGGCGTGCATCTGCGCTCACTCCTCGGCTGTGGGAGGCGACGACGTCACCGGCGGCCGTCCACGGGTCGCCCGGGTCCGCACCGCTATGCGGGCCCGGGCCACCTGCTCAGGCCCCGGTGCCGTCCCGACCGGGCTCGGGAACGGGCCCGGTCGAGTCGCGGACGACCAGTACGGTCTGGAGCATTACCTGTGCGGTGGTGCGACGGTCGCCGGCCGACGCGCCCCGGCCCCGCACGCCACGCGGCGCGTCGGAGTCGAGTTGCAGCAGCATGTCGACGGCCGTCCGGCCGGCGGCCGCGGTCGGCGTGGCCACCGTCGTCAACTTGGGGCGGGTGAGCCGGCTCAACGCGATGTCGTCGACGCCGACCACGCTGACGTCCTGCGGCACCCGCAGCCCGAGCGCGTCCAGCCCTTCGATCAGGCCGATCGCCATCAGGTCGTTGTAGGCGAGCACGGCGGTGACGCCGCTGCGGCGTACCTGGTCGGCGAGCGCGCCGCCGCCGGTCTCGGTGGGCTGGTTGGGCCCGAGCAGGGTCAGCTCGGCGCCGCCGCCCCGGGCGGCCGCCGAGGCGGCCCGGCGCATCTCCCGGGCGGTCCAGGAGCCGCGCGGGCCGCCGAGCAACGCGATCCGCCGGTGACCGAGGCCGAGCAGGTGCTCGATCGCGGACCGGGCGCCCTGCCCGACGTCCATCATCACGCAGGGCAGGCCGGCGACCTGGCGGTTTATCACCACCACCGGGACCTCGCGGCTGACCTGCTCGATCAGGCTGTTGCTCATCCGGGGGCTGCACAGCAGCACGCCGTCGACCTGTTTGGCGAGCGCGTGGACCAGGTCCTCCTCGGCGGCCACGTCCTCGTTGGTGTCGGCCACGAACACGTGGTAGTCGCGGTGCCGGGCCTGTCCCTCCGCCGCCTTGATCAGCGGCGGGAAGAACGGGTTGGCGATGTCGGCCACGATCAGGCCGATGTTGTGGGTCCGGCCGGTGATCAGGGCCCGGGCGGCCCGGTTGGGCCGGTAACCGAGGTCCTCCGCACAGGCCAGCACCCGGACCCGGGTCTCCGGGTTGACCAGGTGCGGGGCCGAGAACGTGCGGGAGACGGTGGAGATGTGCACGCCGGAGGCCCGGGCGACGTCCCGGATGGTGGCTGGCACGGCGGGCTCCCTCGTCCGATGTGGTGGGGGTCACGGGGTGCCGCCAATTAATGCAAACGGTTGCGCCGGTGTCAACGGTCCATTGTTACGGCTCGATTGCGGTACCGCTCCCGGGGGGTGCATAAAAACGCATCAATGCGGATTGATGGGGCGGGATGTTCATCGACCGTTGACGTCGTATCGGCCGACGTGGTTTCTTCGGCTGCAAACCTTTGCATAACCGCGGGAGGCCGACGTCATGTCACCACCGGCCCGGAAACGGGTCCGCCACGCCCTGGTCGGCGCCGGGGCGCGCGCCGAGATGTTCGTCCGCGCGCTCGCGCTCGACCACGCCGACACCGCCGAGCTGGTCGCCCTCGCCGACGTGAACCAGGCCCGGATGGACGCGCACAACCGCTGGCTCGCCGACCTCGGCCACCCGACGGTGCCCACCTACGCCGCCGCCGACTTCGCCACCATGCTGGCGAAGGAGCGGGTCGACGTGGTGCTGGTGACAAGCGTCGACGTCACCCACGACGAGTACGTGACCGCCGCGCTGCGGGCCGGCTGCGACGTGGTCACCGAGAAGCCGATGACCGTCGACGCGCCCCGCTGCCGGCGCGTGCTGGACGCGGTCGCGGAGACCGGCCGGCAGGTCACCGTCGCGTTCAACTACCGCTACAACCCGCTGCACGAGCAGCTCCGCCGGCTGCTCGCCGACGGCGCGGTGGGCGAGATCGGCTCGGTGCACTTCGAGTGGCTGCTGGACGTACGGCACGGCGCCGACTACTTCCGCCGCTGGCACCGGGACAAGGCCACCTCCGGCGGCCTGCTCGTGCACAAGGCCAGCCACCACTTCGACCTGGTCAACTGGTGGCTGGACGCCCGACCGGTCGAGGTGTACGCGGCCGGCCGGCTGTTCTTCTACGGCGAGACCGGCCGCCGGCACGGCTACGCCCGCGACTACGACCGGGCGCACGGCGCCCCCGCCGCCGCTGACGACCCGTTCGCGCTGCGACTGGCCGAGCACCCCCGGCTGCGCGAGCTGTACCTCGACGCCGAGGCCGAGGACGGCTACCACCGGGACCGCAACGTGTTCGCCCCCGGCGTGACCATCGAGGACGACCTCGCGGTGCTGGCCCGCTACTCCACCGGCGCGACCATGACCTACCACCTCACCGCGTACGCCCCCTGGGAGGGCTACCGGGTGATGGTGAACGGCAGCCGGGGTCGCCTCGAACTGGAGGTCACCGAGAGCGACCACGTCAGCCCCGGCGGCGCGTCCGCGCTCAAGGGCGCCGCGCTGCACGGCGACGAGGCCGCGGTGGAACGCGGCGCGGCCCGGCTCACGCTGCGCCCGTTCTGGGCGCCGCCGGTGGAGATCGGAGTGGAGGGCTGGACCCGGCGCGGGCACGGCGGCGCGGACGCCCGGATGACCCGGGTGCTGCTCGGCGGCGAACCCGACCCGCTCGGCCGTGCCGCCACCGCGTACGACGGCGCGCTCGCGCTGCTCACCGGCCTGGCCGCCAACCGCTCGCTGGAGACCGGCGCGCCCGTCCGGGTCGCCGACCTGCTCACCCTGCCCTGACCGAGGAGCCCCTGTGCCGATCGTCTCTCCCAGCGATCTGCTGCTGCCCGCCGAGCCCGGCCAACGCGCGCTGGCCCGCGAGCTGTACGCCCTGGCGGCCACGCAGCCGATCATCTCCCCGCACGGGCACGTCGACCCGGCGCTGCTGGCCGAGGACCGCCCGTTCCCCGACCCGGCCCGGCTGCTGATCGTGCCCGACCACTACCTGACCCGGATGCTGCTCAGCCAGGGCGTGCCGCCGGCCGACCTGGGCGTGCCGAGCGTCGACGGCAGCCCGGTCGAGACCGACGGGCGGACCATCTGGCGGCGTTTCGCCGCGCACTGGCACCTGTTCCGGGGCACCCCGTCGCGGCTGTGGCTGGAGCAGACGTTCCGGAACGTGTTCGACGTGCACACGCCGCTCTCCCCGGCCACCGCCGACCCGGTCTACGACGCGCTCGCCGCCCGCCTCGCCGAGCCGGCGTTCCGGCCCCGGGAGCTGTTCACCCGCTTCGGCATCGAGGTGCTCGCCACCACCGAGTCGCCCCTGGACGACCTGGGCCGGCACGCCAAGCTCGCCGCCGACGGCTGGGGCGGGCCGGGCGGGCGGGTGGTCACCACGTTCCGCCCGGACGACGTGGTGGACATGGAGTTCGACAACTGGGCGGCCAACGTGGACCGCCTCGCCGACGTCTCCGGCGAGGACACCGGCACGTACGCCGGCTACCTGGCCGCGCTGCGGCAGCGCCGGGCGGCGTTCGTCGCGGCCGGCGCGACCTCGTCCGACCACGGGCACCCGACCGCCCGTACCCTCGATCTCGACCCGGCGCAGGCGGCGGCGCTGTACGACAAGGGCCGGCGCGGCCTCGCCGACCCGGGCGACGCGGAGGCGTTCCGGGCGCACATGCTGCTGGAGTTCGCCCGGATGTCGCTCGACGACGGCCTGGTGATGCAGCTGCACCCGGGCGCGGTGCGCAACCACAACCGGTGGCTGCACGCCCGCCACGGCCGCGACGTCGGCGGCGACGTGCCGCAGGCCACCGACTACGTGCACGGGCTGGCCCCGCTGCTGGACGCGCACGGCAACGACCCCCGGCTGACCGTGGTGCTCTACACGCTCGACGAGGACACGTTCACCCGGGAGTTGGCGCCGCTCGCCGGCGGCTACGCCGCGCTGCGGCTCGGCGCGCCGTGGTGGTTCCTCGACTCGCCGGAGGTGCTGCGCCGGTTCCGGGAGGCGGTCACCGAGACCGCCGGCTTCTACAACACCGCCGGGTTCGTCGACGACACCCGCGCGTTCTGCTCCATCCCGGTCCGCCACGACGTGGCCCGCCGGGTCGACGCCGGTTTCCTGGCCCGCCTGGTCGCCGAGCACCGCCTCGACGCCGACGAGGCCGCCGAGACCATCGTCGACCTGGCGTACCGGCTGCCCAAGCAGGTCTTCAAGTTCTCCGGAGGGCGCTCATGACCAGGATCGTCGACGTCGAGGTGCACGACGTGCGCTTCCCCACCGCCGCCAGCGGCGACGGCTCGGACGCGATCAACCGGGGCGACTACTCGGCCACCTACGTGGAGCTGACCACCGACGGCGGGCCGACCGGCACCGGGTTCACGTTCACCAACGGCCGGGGCAACGAGATCACCTGCGCGGCGGTCCGCGCGCTCGCCCACCACGTACGCGGGCGCACGGTCGCCGAGATCGCCGCCGAGCCGGTGGCGTTCTGGCGGTCGCTCACCGCCGACGTGCAACTGCGCTGGCTCGGGCCGGAGAAGGGGGTGATCCACATGGCCACCGGCGCGCTTGTCAACGCGGTCTGGGACCTGCGCGCCAAGCTGGCCGGCAAGCCGATGTGGCGGTTCCTCGCCGAGCTGCCCACCGACGAGCTGGTGGCCACCGTCGACTTCCACCACATCACCGACGCGCTCACCCCGGACGAGGCGGCGGCCATCCTGGACAAGGGACGCGACGGGCTCGGCGAGCGGCTGGCCGGGCTGGAACGCGACGGCTTCCCGTCGTACACCACGTCGGTGGGCTGGCTCGGCTACCCGGACGAGCAGGTGCGCGCGCTGACCCGCGACGCGTACGCGGCGGGGTGGCGGGCGATGAAGATGAAGGTCGGCGGGCGGCTCGACGACGACCTGCGCCGGGCGAGGATCATCCGGGCCGAGATCGGCCCGGACGCGCTGCTGATGATGGACGCCAACCAGGTCTGGGACGTGGACGAGGCGATCGCCGCGATGAGCGTGCTGGTCGAGGTCGACCCGTACTGGATCGAGGAACCCACCCACGCCGACGACGTGCTCGGGCACGCCCGGATCGCCCGCGCGGTGACCGAGCTGTCCGGCGGCCGGTGCCGGGTCGCCACCGGCGAGGTCGCGGCCAACCGGGTCATCTTCAAGCAGTTGCTCCAGGCCGAGGCGATCGGCGTGATGCAGGTCGACGCGTGCCGGGTCGGCGGCGTCGACGAGGTGCTCGCCGAGCTGCTGCTGGCCGCGAAGTTCGGGGTGCCGGTCTGCCCGCACGCCGGCGGCGTCGGGCTGTGTGAATACGTGCAGCACCTCGCGGTCTTCGACCACCTGCGGGTGAGCACCGGCCTGGACGGCCGGATGGTCGAGTACGTGGACCACCTGCACGAGCACTTCGTCGACCCGGTCCGCACCCGCGGCGGACGCTACCTGCTGCCCACCGCGCCCGGCTACAGCGCCGCCATGCGGCCGGAGTCGATCGCGGAGTTCCGCTTCCCGGAGGGACCGGCATGGCGCTGACCGTCGACACCGACCGGCTCGGCCTGGCCACCCTGCGCCGGCTGCCCGAGGAGAGCCGGCCGCTGGTGCGCCCCGGCACCGTGCCGGCCGGCATCGTCCACCTCGGGCTCGGCGCGTTCCACCGCGCCCACCAGGCCGTGCACACCGAGGCCGCGGTCGGCGCGGCCGGCGGCGACTGGGGCATCGTCGGCGTCGCGCCGCGCAGCACCGACGTGGTCGAGGCCCTCGCTGCGCAGGACGCGCTGTTCAGCGTCACCACGCTCGCCGCCGACGGCGCGTCGACCCGGGTCGTCGGCGCGCTGGCCGGGGTGCGGCACGCCGCCGCCGACCCGGACGCGGTGGTGCGCCTGCTCGCCGACCCGGCGATCCGGGTGGTCACGCTGACCGTCACCGAGAAGGCGTACCAGCTCGACCCGGTGACCGGCGCGCTGGCCGCCGACGCGGAGCTGACCGCCGACCTGACCACCGACCGGCCGCCGCGCACCGTGCCCGGGCTGCTGGTCCGCGGGCTGCTCGCCCGGGCCGCCGCCGACGGCGGGCCGCTGGCGTTGGTGAGCTGCGACAACCTGCCGGCCAACGGGCGCCGGCTGCGCAGCCTGGTCGACCAGTGCCTGGCGCTGGCCCGGGTGCCCGACGCGACGCTGGACCGGGTGGCGGCGCAGGTCACCTGCCCCGGCACGATGGTCGACCGGATCGTGCCGGCCAGCACCGACGAGACCCGGGAGACCGCGCGGCGCGCGCTCGGCGTGACCGACCTGGCTGCGGTCGCGGCCGAACCGTGGTCGCAGTGGGTGATCGAGGACGACTTCCCCGGCGGCCGACCCGCCTGGGAGCGGGCCGGCGCGGTCCTCACCGACGACGCCGGCCCGTGGGAACGGCTGAAGCTGCGCGCGCTCAACGGCGTGCACTCCGCCACCGCGTACCTCGGGGCCCTCGCGGGCGCGGAGACGGTGCTCGACGCGCTGGCGCTGCCGCACCTGGACGCGGTGCTGCGCCGGCTGGTCGCCGAGGAGATCGCGCCGAGCTTCACCCCGCCGCCCGGCGTCTCCGTGCCGGACTACGGGGAGCAGGTGCTCGCCCGCTTCGCCAACCCGGCGATCCGCTACCGCACCGCGCAGGTCGCCTCGGACGGCTCGCAGAAGCTGCCGCAGCGGGTGCTGCACACGGCCGTCGACCTGCGCGCGGCCGGCCGGTCGGCGCGGTGGAGCGCGCTGGTGGTGGCCGCCTGGCTGCGGTTCCTGCACGGGCACACCGACGACGGCCGGCCGCTGCCGCTCGACGACCCGCTCGCCGACCGGCTGCGCGCGACGCTGGCCGACGGTCGGCACACGCCGGCCGGCGTGGTCGACGCGGTCTTCGCGGTCCGCGAGGTCTTCCCCGCCGAGCTGGCCGCCGACGAGGAGTTCCGGGCGGCCGTGACCGGCTGGCTGACCGCACTGGACCGGCACGGCGTCCGGGCCACCCTGGCCGGCGCCCGGTGACCGGCGGCACGCCGGCACGACCCGGCGACGGCGACGGCGCGCGGCCCGACAGCGACGACGCGCCGGGGGTGGACCGGTGAGCGGCGGCGCGCCGCCGCGGGTGGCGTTGGTCGGCGCGAACGGGCACGGCCGCTGGCACCGGCGGGTGATCGCCGCGCTGCACGGCGCCGGCCGGCTGCGGCTGGTCGCGCTTGTCGACGTGCGGCCCCCGGAGGAGGAACCGGACGCGCCGACGCCGCCCGGGACCGGGATCTTCACCGACCACCGGGCGATGCTGGCCGCGTCCCGGCCGGACGTGGTGGTGGTGTGCACGCCGCCGCACACCCACCTGCCGATCGCGCGCGACGTGCTCGCCGCCGGCGCGGACCTGCTGCTGGAGAAGCCGCCCGTGCTCGACCTGGCCGAACACCGGGCGCTTGTCGACGCCGCCACCGCCGCCGGGCGGGCGGTGCAGGTCAACTTCCAGGCGCTCGGCTCGGCGGCGCTGGCCGAGCTGACCGGCGCGCTGGCCGCCGGGCGGCTCGGCCCGGTCACCGGCATCGCCACCGTCGCGGCCTGGCAGCGTCCCGACGCCTACTACGCCCGCTCCCCGTGGGCCGGCCGGCGGTCGGTGGACGGCCGGCCGGCGCTGGACGGCGCCCTGGCCAACCCGCTCGCGCACGCGCTGATGCAGTGCCTGGCGGTGGCCGAGGCGGTGGCCGGCGAGCCGGTGCGACCGGCCCGGATCGAGGTGGAGCGCTACCGGGTCCGCCCGATCGAGGTGGACGACACCACGGTGCTGCGGCTGACCCCGGACGCCGGGCCACCGGTGCTGGCCGCGCTCACGCTGGCCGCCGAGGAGCACGTGGCCGGCGACGTGCTGGTCACCGGCGAGCGGGGACGGGCGGTGCTGGAGTACCCGACCGACCGGCTGCGCCTGCCCGGCGACGCCCGCCCGCGCGTCGTGCCGGGCCGGGTCGGGCTGCTGGCGAACCTGCTGGACCACCGCGCCGCCGGCGTGCCGCTGATCGCGCCGCTGGCGCGTACCGGGCCGTTCACCGAGGTGCTGGACGCGCTGCGGGACGCGCCCGAGCCGACGCTGCTCGACGGTGACCTGGTGCGCACCGTGGGCGACGGACCGGAGCGGGTCCGGGTGCTCCGCGGCGTCAACGCGGTGCTGCGGGACGCGGCGGAGACCGGCGTGCTGCCGTCCGAGGCGGGCGTGCCGTGGGCGGTCCGGCCGTACCTGGTGAACCTCGGCGTCGACATCCCCGACAGACAGGACGGAACACATCATGCGTAGACGAACGGTCACCGCCGCGATCCTCGCCGCCACGCTCGCGGCCACCACCGCCGTACCCGCGTCGGCCGCGCCGGCCGGGCAGCGGTCGTCCCGCGCGGCAGAGCCGATCGGCCGCCAGGAGCCGGCGGCGGGCCTGCTCGGCCGCCAGGCGCTGCCGGCGAACGACGGGTGGGCCGCCGAGGGCGCCGGCACCACCGGCGGCGGGGCCGCCACCGCGGACCGGGTACGCGTGGTGCGGACCCGCGCCGAGCTGGTCGCCGCGCTCGGCGGCGACAACGCCACGAACGCGACCGACGCCACTCCCAAGATCGTGTACGTGGCCGGGCCGATCGACGGCTTCGAAGGGCCCGACGGCACGCCGCTGGGCTGCGCCGACCTGGCCGACCCGGAGTACTCGCTGCCGGCCTACCTGGCCGCGTACGATCCGGCGGTCTGGGGCCGAGTGGACCCGAGCGGCCCGCTGGAGGCGGCCCGGGTCCGGTCGGTGGCCGCCCAGACCCGGCAGACGCAGATCAACGTCGGGTCCAACACCACGATCATCGGGCTGCGCGGCGCCCGGCTCACCGGGCTGACCCTGATGATCGACCGGGTCACCAACGTGATCGTGCGGAACCTGGAACTGGCCGACGCCCGGGACTGCTTCCCGGCCTGGTCCCCCACCGACGGCGACGCCGGCAACTGGAACTCGCAGTACGACCAGATCTCGGTGCGGCGCAGCGAGCACGTCTGGGTGGACCACAACACGTTCACCGACGGCGACAACCCGGACCGCGCGCAGCCGAGCTACTTCGGCCGGCCCTACCAGGTGCACGACGGCTCGCTCGACGTCACCCACACCGCCAGCCTGGTCACCGCGTCCTGGAACCGGTTCGTCGGGCGGGACAAGCTGATGCTGATCGGCTCCTCCAACACGGTCGGCCCGGACGTCGACCGGCTGAAGGTCAGCGTGCACCACAACCTGTTCGACGGGGACCTCCAGCGGCTGCCCCGGGTGCGGTTCGGCCAGGTGGACGTGCACGAGAACCACTACCGGCTCGGCGGCCCCGGCTTCGAGTACGCGCTCGGCGTCGGCGTCCGGTCCGCCATCGTCGCGGAGCACAACTTCTTCACGCTCGCCGACGACGTCGACCCGGCGGACCTCATCCGGGACTGGGGCGGCACCGCGCTCACCGAGCGCGGGAGCTGGGTGCGGCAGGGTGACGGCCGGGCCCGGCCGGTGGACCTGCTGGCCGCGTACAACGCCGCGCACGACCCGGACCTCGGCGGCGACGCCGGCTGGACGCCGACGCTGCGCGCCGCGCCGCCGCTGCCGACGCCGCTGGTGCCGCTGGTCGTCGGCGCCTGGGCGGGTGCCGGTCGCCTCCCGCTCTGACCGCTGACCCACCCGCGCTCCGGGCCGGCGTCCGCACCCGACGGACGCCGGCCCGACGGCTTCCGTCGGGGTGTCGGCTGACACGCCGGCCCCGATGCGCGATGATCACCTTTGCCGGACCTCACCGTCGGTGGCATGAATCGGCGGTCACCGGGGACAAGAGGGTGAGAAGCGGGTGGTGACAGCGGAAGTGGATGCCCAGGCCCGGAGACGGGCACGGGACGGAGGCCGGACGTGACGGGTGGGACATCCGGCCGGGTCCTCACCATCGACCTGCCGGCCGACCCCGGCCGGCTCGCGCCCACCCGGGAGCGGCTGCGCGGCTGGCTGCACGCGCACGGCATCGGCGAGTGGGATGTCGAGACGGTGCTGATCGCCACCGGGGAGGCCTGCGCCAACGCGATCGAGCACGGCTACCGTTTCGCCCCCGACGGGATCACCACGCTCCGGGTCGAACTGCGCGACGACCGGCTGGAGATCGAGGTACGCGACCACGGCGCCTGGCGACCGGCCGACGGCGGCGACGAGAGCGACCGCGGCCGGGGGCGGCTGATCATGGCGCGGGTGATGGACGAGGCGACAATCGTCGGCACGCCGGAGGGCACCTGCGTACGCCTGGTCAAGCGGCTCAACCCGGCCGGCTGACGCCGACCCGGGTTCCGGTCGGCTGTCCCCGGCGAGCGAAGATCAGCTATAAGGGACGTATGGAGTTCCCCGCGTACCTCGCCACCATGCCGATGCACGCGATCACCGAGATCCACGGTGAGCCCGGCCTGCTGGCCCGTTTCCGGCTGGAGGTCGCCGCGTTCGACGACGCGGCCCGCGACCGGTTGACCGAGGCGCTGGACCTCGCCACCGAGCTGCACCGCGACGACCGGCGGGTCCGGGAGCCGTACCTGAACCACCTGCTGCGGGTGGCGATCCGGCTGATGCACCACTACCAGGTGCGGGACGTGGACGTGATCGTCGCGGGACTGCTGCACGACGCGGTGGAGGACCACCCGGTCGAGCTGGCCGGACCAACTGTGGACGGGGACGTGACGACCGCGGCGCTGGCCACGCTCGCCGCGCGGTTCGGCGCGCGGGTGGCGCGACTGGTCGCGGCGGTCACCAACCCGGAGTACGACCCGGGCCGGGACCGGGACGCGCAGTACCGGGAGCACGTGGCGACCAGCCTGGACCGGGAGCCCTGGGCGCGGGTGATCAAGGTGTCCGACTTCACCGACAACGGCGTCGGCGTGATCCACACGGTCGGTCCGAAGGTGGCTCGGGCGGCCACCAAGTACCGCCCGCTGGTGCCGGTCTTCCGCGAGCTGGTCGCCCGCCCGGACACGCCGCTGTCCATGCCGGTCAAGCGACACATCTTCGCCCAGCTCGACCTCGCCGAGGAGCGCTTCAGCGCCATCCTCGACCCCCAGCCCTGACCCACCCCTACCCCCTCCACCCCAAACAGCCTCTTTCACGGAAAGCGTGGCTGATCCAGGCGGATCAGCCACGCTTTCCGTGAAACAGCGGCCAGGGGGTGGGGCGCCCAGGGGCGGCGGGTGGTCAGGCGGGGTCGGGGGTGCCCAGGGCGGCGGCGACCCTGGCGCGCAGCGCGGGCAGCCGCTCCGGGTGCTCGCGCAGCACCACCCGCAGGGTGGCGTGGCCGCCGGCGGCTGCCGCGCCGAGCACGTCGAGCAACGTGCCGAGCTGGGCCGGCGGCTCGTCGGCGAGCAGGTTCGCCGCGTCCCGGACGACGAGGGTCAGCGGCCCGGAGTCGATCCGGTCGGCCAGGGCGTCGGCGAGGGCGTCCCAGTTGCGGCCGTACCAGTCGGGCAGCGGCAGCGCCTCGGCAAGCGTCTCGTGCAGGGCCGCCCGGGTCCGGGTGGCCGGGCCGGGGAGCGGCACACCGGCCGGCTCGGGCGCCGCCCGGGCGTCGCGCGCCCGCCGGGCGGGGGGGTGGGGGTGCGGGGCGCCCGTGGTAACGGCCCTTGCCCCCCGCGGGCGCGGGCGGTGCGGGCCGGCCCCGACGGCAACTCAGAGCCGGTAGAAGTTGGCGTAGTGGTCGGGTGAGAACCAGGTCGCCCCGGTGCTCCTGTTCACCACGATCCGGTACGCGTCCCGGGCGGCGTTGCAGGCGCGCGGGTAGACGTCGTACTCGTAGTAGGCGGCGTTGGTGGGCAGTTGACCCTCGCGGTTGTAGAACTGCCCGCCGGCGAAGTTGCACTGGCCGCCGCTCCACGAGTACCAGCCCCGGCTGGTCGGGAAGCTCTTCGCCGACCAGCCGGAGCGGGCGGTCCGGGCGTCCGTGCAGCGCGACAGCGTGCAGGAGCTGTAGACGGCAGCCTCGGCGGGCTCGGCGAGTCGGGTGGAGACCGTGGCGGGGGCCACGAGCGCGGCGGCGGCCACGGCGGTGACCAGGGCGGACGCGGCCAGAGCGCGGCGTACGCGGGTGACGACGGCGCGGAACGGGGTCAAGGGATCCTCCTTGAGCGAGCCGACAGGGCATCGACCAACATCGTTGGCTGGTCGGCGCTCAGTCTGCCCAGGATCCTGCCCGGCGTACAGCCCTCACCCGGCGACCGTGCCCCGAATCCCGGGTGAACAGGCGGTGGCGGGTGCGGACGGACCGAGCCGCCCGCACCCGCCGTGTGCTCAGCGCGCGAACGCCTGGAACTCGGCGATCCGCACGTTCTGCGCCTGCGGGCTGGCCGTCGCGCAGTCGGTCGCCGCCCGCGGGTCGGCGTCCTGCTCACCGGCGTAGTCCGGCGCGCCGGTGCACTGGTTGGTCAGCACCTCGACGCGCAGGTGGGTGGCCCGGGTGCGGGGGATGTCGAACGAGCGCAGGATCAGCTCCGGCGCCCGGGGACGCGGCGCCACCGCCGGGAACGCGTCCGGCCGGCTCGTGAACACCGGCCGGAAGTCGGCCGCGTCGGCGCAGCTCACCGTGCCGTCGGCGGTGCACGCCAGGACCCGGAACTGCCGCACCGCGGAGTACCGGCTCTGGGTGCCGGCGTCCGGGTCCCCGGTCACCGGCGGGCGCAGCATCGCGCTGACCTGCACCCGGCGTACCTGCTGGAGGCCGCCGGCCAGGTCGACGGTGACCTGCCGCCCGGCCACCGGCGCGCCGAGCGAGGCCCAGTTGGTGGCCTCGTCGTCGTCCGCGACCGACGCCAGGTTGACGCCGTCGCCGGCGACCGTCGCGCCCGCCGTCGTCGAGGCCAGGTTGGGCCGCAGCACCACCGGCAGCGTCCGGTTCTGGCCGGCCTTCACGGTCACCGGGCCGATCCGGGTGTGCCCGTACCCGGGCGCCCGGACCACGAACTCGTACGTGCCGGGCACCAGGTCCACCCGGTCGGCGAGCGGGGTGGCCGCGTCGGTGTCCGCGACCGGCACCGCCCGCGCCTGGTAGCGCCCGACGAACAGCTGCGCGCCGGCCACCGGCCCGCGGTCGCCGAGCGGCAGCAGCCGCAGCGAGCCCTCCTCCGCGTACGGGGAGGTGAAGCCCGGCGTCGGATCGGGGTCGGCGTTGCCGACGCTGGCCGCGGTCTCGCCGAGGCCCCGCGCGGCGAACGCGTTCCAGAGCAGGTCCTGGTTGGCCCCGCCGAAGCGGATCCGGTCGGCGGCGAGCATCGCGTCCCGGGCGTCGACCATGCTGACCTGGCTGACCGCCATCAGCAGGAACGAGTCGACGACGAGCTGGATCCAGCGCCGGTTGCCCGGGCAGGCCGTCACGTCACGGGCCCCGGTCGCGCACGCCTTCTGCACGGCCGGCGTGCCGGCGCCCCAGCGACGCATCATGGCCGCCCGGATGTCGGTGTTGGTGGCGCTCCACACCTCGCCGGACGCGTGCACCTGGAGGCCGGTCACGTCGTAGTCGACCGACGAGTAGTTCAACGGGCTGGCGCTCATGTTGTAGTTGCGGATGCCCGCGTTCGGGTCCTGCGTGGTGTACTCGCCGATGGTGAAGCCACGCCGGCCGGGCGCGGCGTACCCGTGCTCGAACAGGTATTCCATGGCGAGCTGGTCGGACCAGCTCTCGCTCATGCCCTGCGGGGAGCTGACGCCCGCGCTCGGGCCGGCGATCATGCGGTTGGTGACCGCGTGGCCGTACTCGTGGGCGATCACCGACATGTCGAAGTCGCCGTCCACGCAGGGCGCGTAGAACGAGCCGGCGACCGGCTGCCACAGGTACATGTTGGTGGTCGGCGCGACGCCGTCCGGCGGGGTGATCTGGTTGGCGTTGTTGCGGGCCGGGAACGTCGGCGGGCCGCCGCTCACGCCGCCGGCCTGCGCGTTGCCCTGCTCGGCGTCGCCGCCGAGACCGCCCCGACCGAGGTTGTCCTGTTGCAGGTTCCAGGTCTCCTCGGTGAAGCCCAGGTGGTAGGTCCAGTCGTGCATCCGGTTGTGCATCCCGAACAGGTTCGCGCGGGCCGCGTCGATGTCGTTGGCCTGCGGCGAGGTGAACACCTCCGGGTCGCAGCGCCGCTCCTGCCACTGGTTCGTCCACGGGTACGCGTAGACGCGGTCCGGACGCGGCGTGGCGGGCTCGGTGCCGACGCTGAACGGGTCGTTGCTGAACCAGTTCTGCACCGCGATCGCGTTGTTGCCCCTCGTGGTGGTGGTGGACGCCCCGGTGGCCGGGTCCACGTCCCACGCCGGGTGCCCCGGCACGCCGACCACCTCGCGGCAGCCGGCCGCCGGCACGGCGCACCAACGCACCCGGGTGTCGACCGAGGACCTGTCGACGCGCGGCGAGTTCGGGAACACGTCCCAGGACGGATTGTCCTCCGCGTGGTCGATCAGGTCCGCACGGACCAGCACGCCGCCGTCGCGGGCGTCCACGTAGGTGGAGTAGGCGGCCGGGTCCGCGCCGGTGGTGTCCGCGCCCAGCACCACCTCCCAGGCCGCGCGCGGCCCCCGGTCCGCGGTGGGCACCGCGACCAACGAGGTACGCAGGACCTGCGCGTCGGCGCGGCCGGCGTCCGCGATGGCGGCGCTGCGGGCCTGCGCGGCGTCGATCGTGGCCGGCGCCGGCGTGCCGGCGTCCCGGGCCAGTGACGAGCTGACGTGCCAGACCGCCCCGTCGCGTACGCCAATCGCCAGCATGCCGTCGACGGCGGCCGGCAGGTTGCCGAAGCGCTGCCGGAACAGCACTGTCGCGCCCGGCCCCATCGGCGCCACGGTCAACTGCTCCAGCGCGGCGGCGCCCTCGGCGGTCAGCCCGAGCACGTCGGAGTTCGCCGTCACGTAGGCGCGCGCGGCGGCGGCCGGGTCGGCGGGCAGCCCGGTGGCGAGCGGCTTCCCGGTCGAGGTGAGCGTGGCCGGCGTACCGAAGTCGGTCCAGCGGACCCGCGCGCCCAGCGCGGCGACCCGGTCCCGCTGCCGCGCGCTGGCGGCGACGCGGCCCTTGCGGTTGTCCTTGGCCCGGGTGTCGTGCCGGTCCCCCGGCAGGTGGTCGGGTACGGCCCCGGTGCGGGCCTGGTCCCGGGGTGCGGCCTGACCGCCGGCTCCGGCGGTCAGGACCATGCCGGCTGCCATGAGCAGCGCGGTGGTCCCCGTCAACGCACGGGATGGTGTGCGCACGGTCCCTCCTGTCATCGTCGAACGGCGATGTCCGTGCCGCCATCCGACCAGGATGATCGACCGGCCGACACCCGCCGAACATCCATTAATTACAGTGCGTCGATGCCTTGGGCACCCGTCAGTGCGGCTGCTGGCCGATCAGGGCGCAGACCGCCAGGTACACCTCCCGACGGCGGATCTGGTCCTTCCGCTCGACCACGAACACGAGGTCGCCCCGGCGGGTGCGCAACAGGACACCCGGGAGCATGTTGGACGCCCCCAGGAGGCGGCTCACCGGATGCCTGACGTTGCGGTCGGCGACGGCTCCCGCGAGACCCGTCATCTGGAACTCGTCCTCGCGCGCCGACAGGATGTCGCCGGCGGCGAGCCGGTCGGTCACCAGCCGTCCGCCGGCCATCAGGCTGCGCGTCACGGCGAGGTGGTCGACGAAGACCCGCATCACCGCGTGGATCCGGCTGGCGTCGGCGCGGGCGCCGAGGCCGGCGGTGTACCCCTCGAACGTCACGAGTGGCGCGGCGTCCCCACCCGTGGGGGCGGTGCGCAGTCTCCGCTTGCCGCGACGGGCCGCCATGACGCCGAGCAGGAGCGGAGCACCCCCGATCAGCAGACACAGCAGGAAGCCGAGCGCGGGACTGTTCCGGCTCATGGGTGTTTCCCTTCCCTCGACGGCGGAGCGGGCCTCGATCCGACCACAAGGGACGGTTGGCGGGATCGGTTGCCGGGCCGCAATCAACGGCGCGGTCGCGGGCCACCGCGCCTGATCGGCCGACTCGACCGGCCTCGACGGCGACCCGGCCCGCCCGATCAGGCGGCCCTGACGGGCGTGTCCGGGCGCCCGAGGACCGTCAGGCGGACGGACGGGGCTGATCGTGGGAGTCTGCCGGCTGGCCCGGGTCCCGGTCCCGCGGGCTCCGGGGCGCCAGTGCCGCCGGTCCCGGTCGACCAGGTTTCGGGAGCAGGTGCCGCACCTGCTCCACCGAACCCCCGCGAACACCCAGGCTCTCCCGGGCGGCCCGGTAGAACCGGTCACGTCCCACGTCGGCCCGATGGATCATCCCGGGCACGTCCGACGGCGGCCGAGGCAGGTCCCGGGCCGCCGATTCGATGTCGCGGACCGCGTGCCGCCACTCGGCGGCGGCCCGGACCGTCGCCTCGTCACCGAGCAGCAGCACCGCCTCCCAGGCCAAGGTGTGCCGGACGTCGGCGTCGGCCAGTCGCGCCACTCCCTCGTGGTGGGCGAGCGCCGGCCGCCGCGCCCCGGGACGGTGCTCGCCGAGCATCTGGGTCGCCACGGCGTGGATCTCCTTGACCGCCTTCGTCAACTCCACGTACGCGTCGAGACGCCGTTCGTCCCACCGGACGGTCTGGCTCCGGCGCCACCGGGTCCGCTCGTTCAGGCCGGTGGCGAACATCGTGCCCACCGTTCCGATCAGGACGCCGAGCAGAGCCGGTAGTTGCGTCCCGAGGTTTCCCAGCACGCTCATCGACTCCACCTCACCCGTCCGTCCGCGCGGTCACACGCTATCGCGCGCCAGGAAGGCGGTCACCGCGTGGCGGAAGCCCTGCGGATCCCCGACCCAGGGCAGGTGACCGGCCGTCCAGAGCGCGGCACCGCGCGACCATGTCAGCGTCCCGCAATTCCCGCTTCACCCCGGCGTTGCTGTCCGGTTGCAGCCCCGGTTGACGCTCAGCCGCGGTCCGCGTCAACGAACGGGATGCTATACGCACGACTCCTCCTGTCATTGCCGAACAGCAATGTCCCTCGCAACCGCCGACCTAGATGACAGGGCCGTCGGCGCCTCGAAGATCCGTTAGCGGCAGTACCTCGATGTGTCAGGTCGAGTCAGCCCAGGTGTGTCACGCGCACCGGCTCGCCGAGGACCGCCTCCGCGGCCGGGACGTCGGCGAGCCGGGTGGCCAGGGTCGCCACGGCAAGGCGGGGTGGTAGTGCGGCACTGAACTTCAGACCGTTGACGGCGGCGTCGTCGACGACCGGCAGGCACACCCGTCCGGCGGTCGCGGCGAGCCCGGAACGGAGTTCGTCCCGGCTCAGGCCGGCCCGCAGCCGGATCGACGCGTCGTCGAGGCGCTGGGTCGGATCCGTCAGCTCACTGAGTGTGGAGATCAGGGTGGCGTTGGCCCGGTAGCCCGCCCAGGTCCACCATCGCGCCTCGCCGTCACGATCTTGCACCACCAGCGTGCCGCCCGGATGGACCAGCGACGAGTGTTCCTCGCGCAGACCGGCCAGCCGGCTCGCGGCCCGCCCGGTCATGGCGATCGGCGGGTCGACGCCGAGCAGGACATCCCGCATGGCGCGCAGCATCGGGAACGATCGCCCCGTCGGGGTTCCGCCGGTCATCCACAGCGCCTTGCCCCCGCTCTCCGCCGGCTCCACGAAGCATCGATGACGTTTCCAGTCGATGTGGGTGACCCGCCAACTGCGTCCGGCGAGCAGCAACAGTCGCGGTCCCTGCACCCTCGCGGTCAGCAGCGCCGGATCCGTGCGGCCGATCTCGGAGCGTCCCGACATCACCGTGAACTGGGGCGGCGCCGTGAACACCGCCAGCATGTCCATGAAGTGCCGCCGACCGAAAAGCCGTTCCGCCTCCGGACCGACGAAGAGCATCCCGGAGTCGGAGTCGAGGTATCCGTGGTCGACGAGGTGCCGCACGATGACCTCGGCGTTCCCGTCGAACGGGGGCAGGTCGTTCCATCCGTGCCGCCAGAGCCGGTCGCCGATCCGGTGCTCCTGCAACGCGAGCGCGAGCACCTGCTGGGCGACGATGTGTCGAGGCTCGGGCGGCGGGACGACCTCCTCGACCCACCCCTGGCCCCAGAGGTGGAGCAGCCCGGCCGCCTGAAGCAGCCCGTCGCCGTCGAGCGCCAGGAACAGGCAGTTCCGGTTGGTTCCCGGCCGGCGACCGGTCCGGCCGAGCCGTTGCAGGAAGGCGGCGACGCTGCGTGGCGCGTCGATCTGGACGACCCGGTCGAGGTCACCGACGTCGATGCCGAGTTCGAGTGTGCTGGTGGCGACGATGACGCAGTCGCGTTCCTGGGCGAACGCCTCCTCGGCGCGACGCCGCTCCTCCGCCGACAACGAGGCGTGCGACAGGTAGGTCGTCACCCCGAGCGCGCGGAGCCGCTGCCCGAACTCCTCGACCAACGCACGGGACTCACAGAACACCAAACGCTTCTCTCCCCGGTGCAACGCGGCCAGCACCTTGGCCGCGTTGTGCACCGAGCCCACATAGTCCACCTCCACGTCGCCCGGTGGCCGGCCGGTGAGCCCGGCGGAGGCCGGCCGCGCGTCGGACGCGACGACGCGACCGGGCTCGCGGTCCCGGCCGGCCCCCTGCAACCAGGTCAGCAGGGTCTCGGGATTGCCGACCGTGGCGGAGAGGCCAACGCGCTGCACGGGTCGACCGGCGACGCGGCTGAGCCGTTCCAGCAGGGCCAGCAGGTGCCAGCCCCGGTCGTCGCCGGCGAACGCGTGCACCTCGTCCACCACGACCGCCCGAAGCCCTCGGAAGAACTCGTCGTGATCGACAGTGACGCTGACCAGCATCGACTCCAGTGACTCCGGAGTGGTCAGCAGGACGTCCGGCCGCTCCCGGAGGATCCTGCGTCGTCTTCCCGCGGTCACGTCACCGTGCCAGAGCGCGGCCCGACGCCCCAACCAGCCGGTGTAGGTCTCGATGCGAGGCAGCAGATTGTTGAGCAGGGCCTTGAGCGGGCAGACGTAGAGCACCGACGTGCCGGACCATTCCTCCCGCGCCATCCGGGACAGCAGCGGGAACATGGCCGCCTCAGTCTTGCCGCCGGCGGTGGGTGCGAGAAGCAGCGCATGCTCGCCGTCGAGAAGCGGTCGCACGGCTGCCTCCTGCATGGGTCGGAGGGCCGGCCACTGCAACGAGTTCACCACGTGGTGCAGGACCACCGGGTGCAGCAGCTCGGCGTCCGTCGACATTCCGCTCCCTAGAGGTCCAGATCGACGTCGGCGGCGCTGGTGACGTTGCGTTCCACGTCGGTCATCTCCGTCGGCGACAGGGTCAGCGCGTAGTGGCGGCGCGGGTCGAACTCGGCGAACTGGTCCACCCGGTCGAGCACGTCGGCCACCAGTTTCTTGAGGAACAGCCGCGGCGCCACGCCCACCTTGCCGCCCAGCCCACCGGCGACGGCCCGGGCGAGGTCACCGAGGTAGGCGTCGTCCACACGGGTGCACAGCCGATCCGGCGCGGTCGACCCGTCCGCATACAGATCCCGCACGCGACCGCCCAGTTCGACCAGCGAGTCGACGGTGAAGCCGGGCAGCCGGACCTGGACCGCGCGCGGGTTGTCGAAGCGCGGGTCCGTGGTGAAGTCGACCGCGAGCCGCTGCGCAAGGGGTGCGAGCCGCTGGACTCCCTGCGGGCCCTCGTAGAAGGCCGGGGTTCCGGTGATCACCAGATACAGGCCGGGAAATCGGCCTGAGTGCACCTCGTCGATGAGCTGACGCAGCGCGTTCAGGGCCTTGTCCCGCGCGTCCGATCGGACCCGCTGCAGCGTTTCGACCTCGTCCAGGACCAGGAGCAGACCCGGATGGCCGCTGTCGCGCAGCACGGTCAGCATCCCCTGAAGGAAGCTGAGCGCGGCGAAGTGGTCGAGATCGCCCCGGACGCCCGCAACGCGGCGGGCCGACGCGGCGACGTGCGGCTGGCCACCGAGCCAGGCGAGCACTGCGTCAGCCGTGGCCGGGTCGTTGTCGAGACCGGCGCTGCGGTAGCCGCGTAGAGCGGCCGCGAAGGCGGGCGCGCTCCGGCTGACGGCGGCCAGTCGCTGCTCCAGCAGCGCCGTCACGGCCCAGTCGAACGCACCCCCGTCCTCCGGCGAGACCTCCCCGGTCGCGAGCACGTCCTCCTCGAGCGCGTAGAACCAGCTGTCGACCACCGGCCGCAGCGCGCTGGGCGGAAACGTAGCCGTGCTCAGGCGCTCGGTGAGCCGTCGGTAGACCGTCTCCAGCTTGTGCAGCGGTGTCTCGTTCTCGGAGATCTGCACTTCGGCGGCGGCCAGGTTGGCGCGTTTCGCCCGCTCGGCGATCCAGCGGGTGAAGAACGTCTTGCCGGAGCCATACTCACCGCGGACCGCCTTGAACACCGATCCTCCGGCGGCGACCGTTTCCAGGTCCTCGCTCACCGAGGTCAGGAAGCGGTCCAGGCCGACAGCCAGAAGGTCCAGGCCGGCCGACGGCACGGCGCCACGCCGCAGGGCGTCGATCACCTCCCGCCGCCGGGCCGGGCTGACCGTGGTCACGGCGCACCCGGCGGCAGACCGAACTGGGTCCGCAGCAACGAGATGTCCAGGCGAACGGTGCGTCCTTCGTCGATCAGGGACAGCACGGGATAGTTGTCGATGTTGAAGATCCTCTGCAGGGTGGCGAGGAAGCCGGACGCCCGTGCGGGCAGTTCCCCCGCCCGCTGGGCCAGGACGGCCAGCGCCAGCACACCCCGGGCCTCCACGAGCGCCCGCAGTGCGGCCTCGATCTTGCGGAGGTCGAGCCTCCGTGGGGTCAGGCTGTGCTGCGCACGGAAAATGTCCGAGCCCAGGAGGACCGTCACCAGGTCACTCTCGGCCGCCGTGGATGTCGGCGCCACCTCCGGCAGGTCGAACAGCGCGGGCTCGCCCGACCTCGCCTGCGGTTTGCGGCGAGGCTTGGACGCGCCCACCGGCGGCGGCCCGGTCTGCGCCACCTGTGGTTCGTTCGTCTCCCACCAGCGGGGCCGGTCCGCGGGCAGGGGCGCCCACCCGTCGGGGATCTCGTCGGCGTTGGGCAGCAGGAAGGTCAACAGCGGGATCGTCACCTCGCCCAGTGACGCTCCACCGTGGTAACCGGCCTTGGTGGGACGATAGCGCCGCAGCGGATCCCAGAGCGCGATGATCCGGTTTCCCTCGGCCACGACCCGAGGGCCGGTGAGTTCCACCTCGCCGTCGCCGGCAGGCCGGTCACCCGTCCGGTGCCGGGCCGAGGCCGCATCATCGGCCTTGACCAGCTCGCCACCCCGCTCCAGCACGTGCCCGTGGTCGCTGGTGATCACGACGATCCGCCCAGACGACCGCGCGAGGTCGAGCAGGCTGCCGAGGAAGCCCAGATCACCGAGTTGCCAGCCGGCTTCGTTTCCTTCCCTGCCATGGGACAGTGAATCGTCCACGGTATTGATCACCACGGCGACGAGGCGCGCGGTGCTCGCCAACGCGTCCGCCAGTTCGCCCGCGAGCACCTCTCCCGCGCCGCCACGAGCCGGCCCCTTGTGAAAGATCCGGGCGTCGTCCCCCCACCGGCCCTTGCCGAAGATCTGCTCTTCGTTGGACTGGGTGCCGGAACGAAGCGCGCCGGCGAACAGCGAGGTCCGGGACACCGCCGTCAAGGTGGGCAACGCCGCCGCGATGCCGCGCCGCCGGGCAGCACCGCTGCCGGCGAGGGCGTCGTATTCCACCCACTGGTGCGACAGCACGGCGGCGAGGTCGACCGAGACCGCCGCGCTCATGCCGTCGAGCACCACCAGGAGCACCTGCCGGTGCGCGCGAATCAGCGGATCGACGACCCGTGGCAGAAGGTTCTCGACCGTCAGGAGGTCACCGTCGTTGCTCGGGCCGGCGGTGGCCCACGCCGCGAGCCGGCTCGCGAACGCCCGGTCGAGATCACGGCGACGCTGGTACGCCCGGTCATGGATGGCGCCGAACGCGCGTTGCAACTCCGGGTGGACGTCCTCGCCGGCCCAGACATGGTTCAGCGCCAGGTCGACCCAGCCCCACTCCGCGACCTGTCGCTGCACGCCGTCAGCGACACTGGCCGGCGGCTCGGCCGGAACGCTCAGCCATCGGACCAGCCGCTGAGCCATCCGCACCCGCCGGACGCGTTCCGTCTCCTCCCCGGCCAACCGGTGCGTGGCGAGCCGGTCCACCTGAGCCTCCAGGTCAGGGGCGTCGGCCTTTCCCAGCGCGGAAAGAAGGGCCGCGGCGACGTCTTCGATCCGCCTGGACAAGCCGGTGCGGAGGATCTGACTGTGTCCGGCGCTGCCCACGGCGTTGAACTGGATGAGTAGCTGTTCGGCCCGGTCCAGGACGGCTTGCCCCTGCCGCCGCACCGCCGGGTCCCGATCGGTCAGCATGCCGCCGACCACACCGACGGTGGCGTCTGCGAACCCGCGGACCGTGGCATCGTCGTCGAGACCGCCGAAGTACTGCTCGATCCGGCCGCGCGCGCGGAGCGCCTCGGGCATGTCGACGGTCCACAGGGCGTCACACACCAGGCCCAGTGGCAGCGCGTCCGTGCCTCGCCCCACACCGACGAGGGCGAACAGCGCTCGGGCCGGACGCCGGAACTCGTCGACCAACCAGCGGGTGAGGCCGTCCTGCTCGTCTTGCGTCAGCAGGGTGAACGCCTCCACCGCTCCGGGTTCGACGCTCCACCGCAGCAGGGTTCGCACGTCGAGCGCGTCCGGGTCGTCCCCTCGTCGGGGCAGGCCGAGCCGGACCGCCGCGAGGTGCCGCAACGCGATGTCCCGGCTGAGCACCTTCGTGGCGATTCGCGGCCACCCACCGGGCGGCATCGCGTCGAGCAACGCCGGCCCCGCCCATTCCTCCCGCTCCAGCGCGGAGTCAGGCACTCGGGCACCGAACGCGTCGACCACGAGATCCCACGGCTCGACGGTGAGCACCCGCTGCCGGAACACGCGGCTCAGGATGCCCGGGCCGAGCTTCGACTCAGGGGCGCCGGTGAGCAGCACCAGCACCTCCGGCCCGCGCTCGGCGACGAGCCGCTCCCAGATAGCCAGCGGCGAGACGCACGGGACGACCCGGATCTGGCGTCCGTCGGGCAACGTCAACGTGGGCTCGTGCGGCCAGTCCGGCTCCGCGGCCACCACCATGACCGGGTACGCGTCGCCGCTACGGTGCCGGTCGAGCTCCTGCGCCACCTTCTGGGCGAGAGCCGCCGGGCTGATCCGCAGCACCTGGGAGGCAACGGTCGCCTGAGTCATCGCACGATTCTCCAGGTCACCTCGATGGTCGCCTCGGGATGATCCTCGACGTAGTCGCGCAATCTCCCGAACGCCTGATCCGACGCACCGCGAGTGATGACTTCCCGCTCCGTAGCCGTGGGCGGCGGAGGGGGCGGAGGCGGAGGCGGCAGCTTCCTGGTGGCCCGCCGGATGAGATCGACGGTCTCGGCCTGGGCACGGCGCATGGCTGGCGCCAGTGGTGCGGTCAGTTCGTCTGCCTTCGCCACGCGACGCAACTCGGACAGGATGGGGGCAGCATCCCCGGCATACGGCTCGGGAAGATCAGCGACGATTTCGAAGTTGTCCCACGAGGCGCCAGCCAACGCTGCCGCGATCGCCCCGGCACTGCTGATGCTCCGACCCATCCGATCTGGCGGTCCCGCCAGATCGGCGCGGGCGATCCTCTCGATGGCATCCTTGGATGTACGCGCTGTTGCGAGCGCCTCGATCAGCTCGGCGGCAGCACGGGCGGTTGCCAGTCGCCCCGAATCGCGATTTAGCTGCAGTTGGTCCGCGTGCTGCTTGAGCTCTGCGACCAAGGCGTGCGCGGCTTCACGGTGTCGCGACGCCTGCGTAATCAGGTCCCGGCCGAACAGTCCGACCAGGCGGCCCCGCCGCAGGGCGAGGGGCTGGAAGCCGAAGATCGCGGCGGCCCGAGCGCGCGCCTGTTCCCAGTCCTCCTCGCTCGGCAGGCTCTCCTCGCGCAGGGAATGGTCGGCGGTGATCCGGCCGATCTCCGGCACCGGCATGACCTGGCTGCCGTGCAGATAGAACGCCCGGTCGGTCTGCTCGGCGAAGGCGGCCACCACGAGCTGCGCCACGATCGGGTCCAGGCCGCGTGGTTTCGGCTCGTCGATCCAGCGCAGCAGGTCGGCGACCCGAAGCTCGCCGGTGATGCCCTCGCTGGCGGCCTTCTGATGGAAGTGCTGCGCCCACTCCCCCTCGGCGACGAAGGCGGCCTCGTGCATCGTGCCGAGCCGCAGCGGGTTGACGATCCGCCGCACGGTCAGCCGGTGGGCACGCTCCACCTCTACCCGGCCTTCCGGGGACTCCACCGCCTGTTGGACGTAGCCGAACACCGTCCTGACCTCGGGAAGTCGCAGCGGTTCGCCCTTGCGGTCAGGGTCGAAGTCCGGGTGCCCCGGATACTGCTGGCTGAGCATCTGGTCGCCGAGGCTGCGCAGGGCGTCGTTGAAGGTGGCGCCCATCGGCAACGTGGGTTCCAAGGCCCGGGTCAACGACTGGAGATGGTCGTCGAAGCCGAGCTGGACGTCGGACGACTGCTTGGTGGCCAGCCCGTAGGCCTGGCGCAGCACGCCCTGCATCTTGGCCAGCAGCGCGCTGCGCTGGTTGGTCAGCGCGCCGTGCGCGCGGCGGCGGTCGTCGGGGTTGAGGTGCTCGGCGTGACTGTCGAATCGTTGCCCCTCGAGCAGCTTGTCGATGATGACGAGCTTGCCCAGCTCGTTGCGCCGTTCCACGGTGAGGGCCGCCGGGATCCAGCAGATCGTCCGCGCGGTCGTGCGACTGAGCAGGTTCTGTACCCGCTGCCGATCGTCGGCCGGCCCGTGGGTGCCGTCGTCGAAGGGATAGTCGACGATCATCCGCCAGCCGGTCGGATCGTCCGGATGGAAGGCTTCGTCGCGGATGTCGTGGGGGTCGCGGACGTTGCCGTAGACCAGCTCGATCGCGCGCCGGCTGCCGCGCCAGGTCAGCCCGGCCTCGGCGAAGAACGAGTCGGTCCAGGGCACCCCGAGTTGCGTCCAGAGCAGCCGCTGGACGATGTGCTTGCGCGCGCCCTCGTTGTCGTAGTGCTTGGCGGTGGCGAGCACGCTGTCGACGTCGACACCGACCAGCTCCAGCGACACCACCGGGTCGTCGCCCTCCCCGATGCGGATCTCGGGGAACTGGCCCGCCCAGTCGGCGAGCTTCCGGTTGACCTGGGCCACCTCGCCGCCGGGGATGGGGCTGGTGATACTGCCGTGGTTGAGCGCGGAGAGGCGCCGACCGGTGAGGTTGCGCAACGCCGGGACGCTGGGTGCCAGAGCGGCCAGCAGCAGCGTCTTGATCAGGCGATCGTCGCCGGTGAAGGCTCGGATCCGCCCCGCGAGCTCGAGGCTCGGCCGGTCGCCGCGACGTGCGGCGTCGAGGTCCTCCTCGACGAGCCCGTGCTGGCCGAGCAGGTGTGGCCGCAGCTTCAGGTCGTAGAGCTTCTGGGCCATCTCGAACTCGGCCTTCAGCTTCTCGGTGAAGGGCTGGTCACCGCCGCCGCTGATCACGTCGTACAGGTCGCCGAGGGGCACGAGCTGCCCGAGCCGCAGCGTCTCGCGCCGGTCGACCAGGAGCTGCCGCATGAGCTTGAGTGCGGTACGGGAGCGCTGCAGGGCGCTGGAGACGTGCACCAGGGTGGAGAGGAAGGCGGGGCTGAACGGATACGTCGACCGGAACGCGTCGATGTCGGCGCCGCTGCCGGAGTCGCTGCCGAGGAGGGTGTCGAACACCTCCCGGCGTACCTTCGTAGTGCTCTCGAAGGCGCGCGACATCGCCTCCCCGGCCTCGCTGGTGAGCGGTTTGAGCAGCCGGCGGCGGGCGATCTCCGGGAGGTTGCGGTCCTCGAGCTTGATGACGTCGAAACGGCCGCTGGCCAGGTTGAGGGTGTCCTGATAGCTCAGCTCGTTCGCGCCGACCACCTCCTCGCCCACCAGCTCGCGAAGGTCACGCTGCCGGGCGATGAAGCTGATCACCGGAATGGGCCGCCGGGTGTCGCCGCCCTCGACGAAATTGGTGATCTTCTGGATCTCTCGAGAGACGAACTGCTGGTCACCGATGGAGTTGGCCAACCAGAGGATCAGCTCGTCGAGGAAGAGGATCAGGCCGTGGTAGCCGAGTTCCTTGGCGTGCCGGCTGATCTCGGTGAGCCCTCGGTCCAGTGAGATGAAGGCCTCGGCGTCCTCCCGGGCGTTGCTGAAGAACCCGACGTTCCAACTGGTCAGCAAGTCGTTGACCAGCTTCCGGCGCAGGTCGTCGGGGTAGGCACCGGCGAACGCCTGGTCCAGCCGCTCAGGCGTCCAGAACGCCTCGGTGTCACCCCACTCGTCCTCGACGTCGCCGCCGGGCAGGCCGGCGATGAACTGCGCGTCGCCGATCTTGTCCCGCAGCGAGGCGGCCTGCCCCAGCAGGGCGTCGGTGCGGTGCACCGCCGGGATGGACGCCTCCGGGTGCAGGGCCCGCACCCGGTCCACGTACCCGCCGAGGACCCGCTGCTCCAGCGACCGCGCGTCGAGCAGGTGGTACGGAACGAGCAGGAACTTCCGTCCGTCCAGCCAGACGCTGTGCTTGGCGACCAGGGGCGCCAACTCGTCCCGTCCGCGCGCGGCCGGCTCACCACGCAGCAGCGCGTGCAGCACCGCCATGAAGTGCGACTTGCCGGAACCGAAGGAACCGTGCAGGTAGGCAGCCTTGGAGGCGTGGCCCTCGACGGCGGAGCGGATCAATCCGAGCGCCTCGTCGAAGTTCGCCAGCAACCGGTCCGTGACGACATAGTCACGAAGGGTGGCATCGGCGTCGGCGACACTGTCCGCCAGCTTGAGCACGAAGTCGCTTGTGCTCGTGCGCTCCGGGATCTCGATGAACTCTCGAAGCAGCGGCGCGGGCGTGGGCGAAGACATGCTGAACACCGTACCGATCACGGTCGGTTGCCTGAGCGTGGGCGCGCAGTGCCGGAAGCGACATGGACCGACGGGGGACCCAGGCGCAACCGGACAATTGTTCCGGGCGGCGTAGGGCTGGGATAGAACGGCTGATCATGGGGTGGACACCCGAAACCAGACAGGGTAGGACATCAGTCGGGGCCGTTCCGTACCGCCGCCGTCGGCGCCTCACCGTCGGAAAGCGGCCTGGCTCGTTCAATGCCGCGGCAGAGGCCCTGGCTCGGCTTTCATCTTCTCGGCATGAAGAGGTTACTGACTGATGCACGTGGACAGGATCGAACGGTCCATCGGAAAGCTGATCGACGAGATCTCGAATGCCGAGATCCTGCTTCCCGAGATCCAGCGCGAATATGTCTGGAAGCCGACACAGGTGGCCAAGCTGATGGACTCCATCTACCGGGGCTATCCCTTCGGATCCCTGCTGTTCTGGGAGACCGACGAGGCGCCGGAGACCCGCGATATGTTCATCAGCGGACCGGAGGCGGTCCCGAGCAAGCCGCCGCTCTTCCTTCTCGACGGCCAGCAACGCCTTACGTCGCTGCACCGGGTGTTCACCGACCACCCGGAGGCCCAGGTCGTCTTCCACGTGGAGAACCAGAAGTTCCAGAACCAGAGCGCCGCTACCCAACGCGACCCGAAGTGGGTCAAGGTGGCGGACGTGCTCGATCAGAAGACCTCGATGGTGCGCCTGACCCAGCGGCTGCTCGATGCCAAGTCGTCCCTGGAGGACCACGAGATCGAAGATCGACTCAGCCGGATCAAGGACCTGCGCAATCGTCGATTCGTCATGGAGGTACTGAAGGGCTTTCCGTACGAGGAGGTCGCGGAGATCTTCGTCCGGGTCAACAGCGGTGGCCGCCGCCTCGGCACCCTCGACCTGGCGATGGCCACCCTGTCGACGCGGTGGAAGGGAGTGCTGGCCGAACTGCAGAGCGAGTCGGAGCACTGGCTCCGCCACGGCTACGGGCACATCGACGTCAATTTCCTGTCCCGGGCGTTGGCGGGGGTGGTCCTGGGACGGGGCCTGTCGGTGTGGTCCCACAGCAAGCTCCGGCAGACCAGCGACGCGGAACTGGAGCGGGGTTGGGAGGTGGTCAAGCACGGCCTGCGGCGACTGATCCCGCTGCTCCGGTCGCACCTCGGGCTCACCCGATCCGACCCGCTGCCGTCGATGATCGTCCTGATCCCGCTGGTCGTGCTCCTCGGCGAGCGCAGTGACGAGACCATCGATCCGGAAACCTCGAACGGCATCATCTACTGGTTGCTGCTGGCCACCATCCGCACCCGCTACAGCGGATCCACTGACACTCGTCTGAGCCAGGACATCCGCGCCGCCCGACAGCCTGATCCGGTCCGCTCCCTGCTGGAGGGACTCAACGTCGAGAACTCCCGGGCCGAGGTCACCGAACGAGCGCTTCGCGGACGGACGAAGGAGAGTCCCTACTTCTTCCTCAGCCTGCTGGTGGCGCTGGCCGCCAACGCCCACGACTGGTGGTACGGCGGCGAGATCCTCCCGGACGCCGCGAACGCGCCGAAGCTCGAGCACCACCATGTCCACCCGCCATCGACGCTTGACGACCCCCGGTTCGACAAGGGGATGATCAACGACCTGGCCAACCTGGTGTTCATCTCCAGCCAGGCCAACAAGAAGATCAACGGGCGGAGCCCGGCCGAGTACTTCCCGGATCTGAGCGATGACGAACTGCGGGCGCATCTTGTGCCCCTTCACGAGGCATTGCGGAGCCCCAAGGGTTACCAACGATTCCTCACTGCGCGTCGAGCCCTGCTCGTGGACGCCATGAACGCACTCCTGGACCGCTTCCGTCCATCGTTCCTCGACGAGGTGCCCCGCGAGAACGCCGACCCGAGTGCCGGCTATTCGCTCGACCTGGCGTTGTACGGCGGCATCCGCGACGGTGGCCGGATCGTGTTCACCGCCTTCGGGGACGGCATCGCCTGGACCGGGTCGGCAAGCATGGCCGAGTTGGACAGCGCGATCGAGTCGGCTCGGGTCGCCGGCATCGACAGTGATGTGACCATCTCGGGCGAGTCCGTGCCGGTCGAGATGATCGAGGATTCGCTGCAGGTGCCTATCGGACCGTTCCTGGTGACAGGCACCCCTGAGGAATGGCGGACCGTCTTCGATCGGGAGCTCGACACGTCGCTACCGCTCTCGACCCTGCCCGTCATCGAGACGAAGCCCTGGGACGGAAGCTCGGTGAAGTTCCCGATCACCAGCACGGACTGACCGCTCACGCACTCGCACAGAGGAACCTGATGGCACAAGCATGGATCGTCCGGGCCGGCCGTGACGACAACTACGATGCACTCGCCCTCGACAAGCACCTGATCGCGGTCGGCTGGTCGGCGGCGGGAGACCTGACCGGCACCGTGAGTCCCGCGGAGATCAAGGACCGGGTCCGGGCGGCCTATCCGGACGTCGAGGGGCGTGCGGTGGAGAACTATGCGATCCAGTTGATCGCGTTCCGATCGCGGATGGCCGTGGGCGACGTCGTGCTCTTCCTCCGGGCGACGAGCCCCGATGTCGCTATCGGCAAGGTGGTGGGGCCCTACGAGTACCGGACGGACCTCCCGTCGGGGATACGGCACGCGCGCGCGGTGAGCTGGTCGCGCACCGACGTGCCACGGGCGTCGGTGGAGCGAGAGGTGCTCGCGCTGCCGTCACTCACCACCGTCTACCGAATCAACCACGCCGACAGCATCGCGCGCCTCGAACGACTCCTGGGTTCGACGGCGCCGATGCTCGTCCTGCCCGAGGAGCCCGTCAACGCCGCCGAACTCGACCACGACGTCGCACCGTTCACCAACCTCAAGCGCAACCTCAACTACGCCCGTAGCCTTGCCACCGCTGGTCAGCATCTCGCTCAGCTCAAGGTGGGCGCATTCGAGGTGTCCGACGTCTTCCGGGCTGCCTGGGTGCAGAGCGTGGCAGCGCTCGACCACTGGGTACGGCAGGAGGTCCGCGCCCGGATGCTCAAACTCGTCGCTCAGCCCTCGATCCAGAAACCCAAGGCGTTCGCCGCCTTCCAGGTGGCACTCGGGCTGGTCGAGCAGGTCCAGCTCGGCACGAAGACCCTCGTGGACGCCCTCGACCAGCAACTGCGGGACCAAGGCCACCTCGTCTACCAGAACCCGGACAAGATCCGGGAAGGCTTCGCCCTCGTGCACGACACCAAGGGCTTCTGGGATCGCGTAGCGCAGGTACTCACCCAGCAGGGTGGGGACGGGGTCTCGTTCACCGGCAAGGAGGTGCAGGAGCAGCTCCGGCAGATCGTGCAGCGCCGGCACAAGATCGCCCACGAGTACGACGACGACCCGGCCAACCCCACGGGGAAGCGACCCATCGACGGGGCCGAGACCACCCGGACCATCGACTACATCGAGCAGGTTGCTGCCGCGATCCTGGATGTCCTCAACAGCGCTTCCGATCACCCGACCGGGTGAGACCATGACCGGCCTCGTCGGCGCGCGGGAGGGTCCTTGAGCCATGGTCGGCAGCGTGGCACTCTCCCCTCATGCCGGTGCCGATCTTCGCCCGTGAGGCTCCGACATGACGCTGTTCCGGTCGCGGCGTCGCATCACTCGCGGGGAGAGCCTGGCGATCGTCTCGGCGGCCGCCTCGCTCTCCTCGATGTTCGGGGTCGCGTGGACGGTCGAGGATCGGGTCCCGCAGCGGAGCGTGACGGCGTGCGCCGACGCTCTGCGTCTTGGTGGACGACGGGACGCCACGCTCCGCCTTCCACGGGAAGCTCGAGACTGGTTCGACCTGGATTTCGACGCCCCGGAGGCCGGCTACGCGTTGGCGTTCGTCCTCGTCTGGTCGCTTGCCGTGGCCGATACGGCGGCCGAGCCGTCGGGTCGAGATCATGTGCGGGTGGCGATGTGGCACCTCACCCACCTGCTGCCGGCGTCGGCGCGCCGCATACTGACGGACATCGAGGAAGCGCTGCGAAAAGCTGGTGGGCCGCCTCGACGCGCGGTCGCCGGCCTCAGGTGAGCCGGTCGGGGGCGTGACCCGACTGCCGGAGGGATCTCTCCAGGTGCATCAGGAGCAGGAACGGCCTCGCCCGCCGTACGGCCTTCCGCCAGGTCAGGGCACGTAAACCGTATTTGAGGCACGGTGGCGCCGAGGACGTCCCAGACCACCTCCTGGGCCACCTGCCCGCCGATGCGCGGTCGAGCGAACTCGGCAACGGTCTCCCGGTATCGACGTGCCAGTTCACGAGCGGTCGCCTCCGGGGTCAGGACCGGGTCGTGGCCCCGTGCCACTGCCGACAGAGACTCGTCGAGCAGTGTTCGGAAGCCAGCGTTGTATCGCCGCGACTCGAGGATCTGGTCGACGTTAAGCTGGTCGAGCGTCCCGATCTGGAGTTGTGCGAGCACGTCCCGCACCACCGCGGCCTCGAAGCGTTCGGGTTGCGGCCGGCCGAGATGCCGGGTCAGTTCGGTCCGCACCGCGGGGTTGGACAGCATGCCGTCCTGCCCCAGTTCGGAGGAGATGACGAGGGAGGCCATGTGGTTGCGCAGGCTCACGATCTCCGCCGCACCCTGGCGTAGCGAACCACGGTCGCCGTCGTGGCGGCGGTACGCCTCCTCCCGGATCGCACGCATCACCTCGTCCATGCGGGTCAGGCTCGTGCGCATCTGCCCCTGCGGGATGACCAGGTCGGCACGTCGCCGCCGCCCCGAGGGCGGGCCGTAGCGCACCCGGCCGCTATCATCGACCTCGTACTCGTGGCCCCACAGCCGCAGGAGCCCGGCCTCGTGCAGTTCGTCGACCCGACGGTTGATCTCGCCGGCACGCTCGCGGTAGGCGGACGCGACCTCGAAGGACGCGCGCAGGACGACACGGTCGGAGAAGAACATCACCGACTGCAGAACCCGGTCGATGGTGTGCGGGTCGACCAGGCCGCTATCCAGCAGCGTGAGCGAGCGGGTCATGACGCGCCTGCGAGATAGGTGAGGTAATCAACCTCGTAGATGTGGGCGCTCCACGAGTGGTAGCAGACCTTGGCGCCCTTCGTGCCGAGAGCGAGCGCGGCGCCGGCCGCCAACTGGGCGAAGGTCAGCATCTCGGGCACGAACCCGACCCACACGTCGACGCTGCGGGCGGTCAGGAAGAGCACGAGGTCGTCGCCGACGATCCGGAGCGCGCCGCCCACTGGCGAACCCGGAAAGCGGCCGCCCAGGTCCTCCTCCGGCCGCCACATCGAGAAGACCGCCGACCGGCTGTGTGCGTCCTGACGAAGCAGTTCCGTGGCTTGCGCGAGCTGGTCGATCGGTGCGCCGTCCGGGCCGATCCAGCCGCGCAGTCGCTGGTAGAGCAACGAGGACTCGCGCTGGTCACCGAAGATCCGGTCCCGGTAGTCCTTGATGAGTTCCGGGTAGAGGTAGCCGGACGGCGGTGTCAGGTCCGCCGCATTGCGCAGCCGGACCGTGAGGCCGGGAACGTCGAAACAGATGCCGTGCCGGGTCGTGACCCGGTCGGCACGGACGAAGATCGACAGGACGTCCGCCCAGCCGGCCGCGACGGTGGCCATCTCCATCTCCACTGCTCATCTCCCCGAGGAAAAGCTCGGCAGGGTGAGGGCCGTCAGATCGGCCGTCCCCGGCCATCTGACGGACTGGGACCGGGTCACGACGCACATGTCGGTCGCGAGGAGGGGTACGTCGATGTCCAGTCCATTCGCGGAAAGCGTCTCCCCCGACGTCACGAGCAACACGCCGGCACCATGGCCATCGACGCGGATCACACCCTCGGTTGAGCCGTGCAGCCGCACGATGCGCACTGGTCGCTGTTCGGCACGAGCGCTCAACCATGCCTCGGTGATGGCCGGGTACTCGGTATAGATCGTCTCGACGTCCCGGCCCGCGACGGTGCAGTAGGTGACGAAGGAGGTGCGGGCCGCGGGCAGCGCACGCATGATCAGTGGTTCGCCGGTGGCGAGACAGAACTCGACACGCACGTCATAACCGGTGATGCCCAGGTCGACGGCGCCCGAGGCCACCAGTTCGGGGATGTCGAAGCCCCGACACCGGACGAGCACATCCGTGCCGGACCGCTGCCACAGTGACCGTGGGTGCGATCCTTGTGGCGCGGCGAGGAGGTGACCGAACATGTCGGCGACCGGTTCGAACAATCGACTGGACGGCCCCGGGGCAGCAATGATCACGGTGACGTCCTAACCGCGCCGTCGGGATACCTCCCGGATCGGATGCCGTCGCTGATCCCGTAAACCGGCACCACCGCGTCGACGAGTGCGCGCAACGCGAATTCGGCCGGCAGCTCGGAGAACAGGACGGTCTTCCCCTGCCCGGCGGCGTAGCCGACCTCGATGCAGACGCTCGCGCCCGCGTAGCCGTCCTCGGCGACCACGAACACGGCATCCGATTTGGTGATCTTCGCGAGAAACTCGTGGGTGAGGCGGAACTTGTCCGCCTCGTCGACCGTGACCACTTGCTCGTTGTAGTCGTATCGCGGCGTGTAGACGATCATCCCGAGGGCACGGAAGGCCGCCTCCGCCTGGCGGGCCGTGTCATAGAACTTCGAGCTGCTGCAGATCGTGACGGACCTGAGGTCTGGCATCGTTCCTCCGAGTGCGGGCGACAGGTGAGGGGCTCAGGTGAGCGGTACCAGATGTCGCGGCATCGCGAGGTACCCGACGTGCCGCCGAAGAATTCCTTCCCAGGTGACTGAGGGAGCTTCGCCCGGGCCCGGTTAAGGCAGTCGCCGGCGATCGGCCTGCCAATGCCGGGTAGTCGAGATGGAAGGGGCGTACCGCCAGTCGTCGCGGAAGCCCGGTGCTGATCCGGACCAGTTCGGCGTAGAGCGATTCGAGTTGTGTGGCGGTCCAGTCACTCGCGCCGATCGCCGGGTACACGTCGAAGCCGATCTCGATCGCCAGGGCGAGCCCGTCGCGAATGGCTGGCCATTCCTGGCTGTCGGGTGGATGGTGCAGCGTGGTGTGGAGCTTTATGCCGCGGATCGCCGCCGGATCGCGCGCTGCGGGATGAGCGCCGTTCAGACGCCAGGCGTACGCCAGCGTGGAGAGGTTCGACTCCACCTTGAGGACCACGGAGTCCAGCAGGTCCCGCACGGCCAGCGCATGGTGGATCTCGAAGACGAGCGATGGCGCCAGCAACGGCTCTCCGCCACTGATTCGTAACAGGTTGAGTCTCCGGCCGGCCCGCAGGAGCGCCTCCCGGAGCGCGACGAACTCCGCGACGACGGCGTCGGCGCTCGCCACGAAGTGATCAGCGCCGGCCAGGTGCGCATAGTCGACGTAGCAGTAGGAACACCGAAAATTGCAAGCGGCGACGTGGGTGATGGCCGCCAGGTTGTGATCGGTCCAGTGGCCGCCGAGCTGGGCGGCCACCGTCACCGGGCTGTCCGACAGGTTGGCCACGTGGCGAAGCTCGGTGAACTCCGGCAGGGCGGTCGGAAGGCGCATCCGGGGGCGGCTGACCGGCGTGAAGAGGCGAACTGCCGCGTCTGCACGTTGCCGAGCTTGGTCCGGCGAAGGTCGGTGAAGGCATAGTCGCCTCCGTCGGCGTTGACGATCTGATATGCCCGGCGCAGGAGCGGGCGCACATCCGGGGTGGGAAGGGGGACCTCACGGGCCACACGGCCTACCTGCCTCGATCGAGCCTCGACGACGGATGCCATCGATGTCCTACGAATCGTCTCGTCAGCCGGGAATCAGGTCAAGGCATCAGCCCTCGGTCACTGCTGGACCACCTCTACCGCCGCTGCGCGAATACCGACCTGCCCGAACTCGAACGCCTCGCCACCACCGTGCAGACTCGGTGGCCCCAGATCCTCACGTTCATCCACACCGGGATCACCAACGCCGGCTCCGAAGGCACCAACCGAGTGATCAAGACCGTCGCCCGCGACGCCTACGCCTTCCGCAACCCCGCAATCTTCGTTGATCCTCGTTATCCCGGCCCCCGCCCGGAACGGGAACGAGGATGTCGCCGGCTGGCCCTATCGTGTACGGACATCCGCGCTCGCGTCTCAGGCGGTCCGGGTCGTACCTCCACTTTGTCGGCTCTACCAACAAGGAAATCGATGTTTCGCAATCTAATGGGCATTTCCATGGTCGCTGTCATGGCGACGTCTCTCACCCTTACCGGGTGCGGCCCTGAGTCGCCGCGCCCGGAGCCTGCCGCCTCGGGGGCGTCCGCACCGTCCACGGCGCCGACCCCCGAGCCCTCACCGAAGGCACCGACATACAAGATTCTCGACAAGAAAGCCCTCACGAAGGCGTTGCTGCCCCTCAGCGCCATGCCGACGGGTTACAGCGAAGACGAGTCCGGCAGCTCGGACGGCTCGGACAAAACCTTCTGCGACTACCGGCAGCCGTACACCGCCAAGATCAAGGTTTCCCGGTCGTACCAGAAGGGCGGCGGATTGAGCGCGCAGCTAATCATGCTGAGCCTGCGGCAGCACGCCAGCCCGGAGCAGGCGAAGGCGTCCTTCGACAAGATGGCGAAGACGCTGGAAACCTGCCGCAAGGACACGTCCGACGGCCAGAAGGTCACGTACGCCCTCATGAACCTCCCAGGGCTCGGCGAGAGGAGCCTCGGCGTACGCATCGAACTGCGGGGTGGCACCGCCCTGCAGGGCTTCGCTCTCGTCGGGCCGACTTTGGTCGCCGCGGGCACAGCGGGCGTGTTGAACGCCGATGCGGACGAGGTCGCAGATCTGCTCGGCAAGCAGGTGGACGGATATTCCAGCGTAGCCGTCGAGGAATGACAGCGGACGCGAACGGCAGCGCCCATCGGCCGATCCGGCGATGACGCACGACGACAGCCCCAGGAGTATGGGCCAATGACAGCACGCAACGTGGCAGCGATCCAGGCTCCCGATCCTGGGCGGCAGCAGGGCACGGTCGTGAATCGTCTGGTGACAGTGGAGAACCTGGGCGCCTGGATGCTGAAGTGCAACCCTGGGGTGTGGGATCTGGCAGCCTTCCTGGCGGACGGTGGAGAGACCATCGATCGATGGTCGGTCGTCCCCAATTACCGCAGCGCCCTCATGGCTGAAGGGCAGCAGGTTCTGTTCTGGGTGACCGGGCCGACCCGGGCTTATCCGGAACCCGGGCTGTGGGGGCGAGGGACGATCCTCGGGCGGGCTGGCTATTTCGACACGACGCACGAGGACCCGGGGTACTGGCAAGACGAGCGGCTACGACGGCAGTCCAAGCACTTCGTCCCTCTCGACATCCGCCTCTTCGATGAGCCGATCCCCCGGGCGAGCCTGAAGCGCAACCCTCGTCTGGCCGATCTGGAAGTCTTCCGGCAGCCTCAAATGGGCAACCCGCTGGCGGTCACGAAGACTGAACTTGCCCTCCTGGAACGGCTCCTGCCTTCCCAGCCGCAGAAGATCACGGTGACCACCGCCGGCGCGGGCTTCGGTAACCCAGTCACCAATGCCGAGGTCGAAGCAGCGGGGATGAAGGCGGTGACGAGACACTACAAGCGCGGCGGGTGGCGTGTGCAGGACGTGAGCAAGCAGAATCTCGGCTGGGATTTGGCTTGTTCCGCTCCGAACGGTGAGGTGCACCAGGTCGAGGTCAAAGGCGTCAGCGGCCTGGTGCCGAAGGTCTTGCTGACGCGCAATGAAGAGCGTGCCGCACGAGAGAAATCGGGTTGGCGGCTGGCGGTCGTCACCAAGGCGCTGATCGAGCCGACCCTGCATTTCTTCGACGCGGACACCACGATCAGGGCCGCCGAGTCCTTCCTGTTCGAAGTCGATCTCCGCCGGTCACGAGCTGTCGTACCTGACCAATCGCGGCTGTGAGCCGAGAGCCGCACCGTCTGAACGACCCGTCCACGTGCAGGAGGGTAGGGACTTGTCGAAGTATGACGGTCTGCGCGACCACCTTCGAACCCGAGGTGGCGAGGTGACGTACAGCCTGGAAGAAGTAGCGGGCTTGGTACCCGGCGGCTTGCCGCCCTCCGCCTACCGCCACGCGGCATGGTGGTCCAACGGCGATCGCACCCACTCGCACAGCCGCTCATGGGAGGACGCCGGCTACACCGCGCACCCCGATCTCGCGCTCCGGCGGGTCCGCTTCGTACCCACGCCGCATATCTCCCGCTGAACCTAGCCCGCCGCGCGCGGATCCCGACAGCGCCGTGTGCTCCTCACTGCCGCGTCGATTACTAGATCTCGATCACCGCGTTCGGGTCCGCCCACACGGATCGGAGTTCCACGATGTCGTTGAGCGGCGAGTGTTTGATGACGTCGACGATGCCGGTCACGCATGCACGGATGGTTTCCGGGTCGCGATCCTCGATAGCCTTGTCGAGTCTGACGAAGAAGCCCTGGTGCAGTTCGCGGCGCTCGTCGAAGACGCGATCCAGATAGTCCCGCAGGCCTTGGCTCGCGGCGCTGATCCTGGCGATCTCCTTGTCGCGGTCTGCAGCAATTCGGGCGCGCTCGGTCAGGTTGGCGTCGACGCGCTTGGCGACGTCGACAATTGCCATGAGGTACTGAGCGGCGTCCGGTGTCGCGGCCATCCAGCCGATCCCCTTGGCGGTGTTCCGACGGGCATCAGGCATTCGTGTGCTCCGGGTGGTAGTCGCGGTATTTTATTACGAGGAATTCACCATCGGGGTCGAGCGTCAAGTCGTCATCGACGATAGGCGCAGCGCTGACTTCGCCGACGCCCTTCACGACGTGGAGCGCCGCCTGAAGACGGTGGGCATGATCATCGCTGTCGAGATCAAACCCGCCAGGCTCGCGCTCGGCCTGCTCCAGACTGTCGATCGTCTCGCCTGCGCACCTCACGAGGTCGGCCAGCACCTCTTGCACCTCGCCGACCCGCTCGTCAACTCCGTGAAGTAGCTCGTTCTGATGGTGGTATGTGGCGATGGCCGTCTTGACGTCCGCATCGTACTTGGCGACAGCCTTGTCGGCGTCAGATTTCGACTTGATCATCAAGCCTACGCTGAGCGCGACTGCCGGGGCTGCGGTGATGATGTTGAGGCGGAGCGCACCTGCTGCGATCCCCCCGCCTCCTGCCGCCTTGGCGCCGCCTCCGATCGCCGCGAGGGTTGCGTTTCGCGCTGCCGCGCCGCTCAACGCGTTGATCGCAGTGCCCGTAGAGGCCGTGGCCACCTTCGCTACGGTTGTGTAGGCGGCAACACTGAGGCCATTTCCTGCGGCAGCCGATACGATGCCGGCCATCGCGGTCGCGATGTCGCCAGGACTTGAGACCTCAGGTGTCGCGTCGATCTCGCGCCTTTCGGGTGCTTCTCCGTCCTCGACGACCTGGCGTCCCCGCATCCGCAACTGACGCTCGTTCCGTTCGGCAAAGGCTTGTATGCGGGGCATCACCGCGTCGAGGGCCGACTGTTGGCACTCGCCCAGTCTTCTCAGCCTTTCTGAGGTGGAGTCGGCAACGGCACGGTGCCTCGCGTACTCCTCGTCGTGCTGGCCGGCTATCTCTGTAATTCTCTTCTTCGCTTGATTCTCAATGATCTTGTTTCCGATAAAACTGACTGCCGTGGTTCCTGCGGCAACGGCGACCAGAACTACAGGGAACGGCATGACCCACCTCGAAACTCCGTCATTGATGCTGCGGCTGCCGCCGCATCGAGCTTTGCGGGCCAGGTCGGCTCGTCTTCCGCGGTCAGCAGCAGCACTCCGCTGTCGGCGCATATCGCTGGCCAGACCGGGTCCGTGCACTGCGAGACCAGCAGGACTGCGGTAGTGGCAGCACCGTGGGCCGCGAGTCGATGCCGGTACTCCAGCACCTGCCCGAGGCCGAGCCGGAGCTGCTCGACCTCGTTGCCGGCGAGCACGCTCTTCACCTCGGCGATGAACTGGTGTCCGTCGGCGTCCCGCCACGCCAGATCGACGTTCACCCCTCCCAGGCCGGACCCCGCTGCCACAGCCGAACGGGACAGGTGAGCAATCAGCGAGCGGCACAGGCGGTCGTGCTCGTCCACGCCGGCCCGGTAGACCTCGGTGTCGAACGACCGCTGCGCCGGCAGGTCGCCGGTCATCGTCACACCGGTGTACGACCGATCAAAGCCGATCCCGCCACCGGTCAGCGCAGCATCAACGTCGCCGCCGGCCAGCAACTCCGACGCTCGCCAGGCTCGTCCGACGACCTCCGGCCGATACCGTCCCTCAAACGAATACGGTCCGGCGGCCACCCAGCAGGACAGCAGCCGAAGCCCGGCGACGATCGGCGGCTGCCGCAGCAGCCAGCGTGCGGTGTCGAGGTCGGGACAGCTGAGGAGGACTTTCTCATCCGCGAGGGTCTTGGTGCCGTCCACCTCCATGTCGATGCCGCGGCGCCCCCACTCCTCCGGGACGACTGCACCGACGTCCATGGCCGAGATGATCGGCGCGGCGTGGGACCGGAGCCAGACCTTGTCCCCCGTCTCGTGCAGGCCAAGGATCTCCAGCACCCCGACCGTCAGCCGCAACGTGGCAGGTGCGGCGTCGCGCAGGTGGGACAAGATCCAGTACTTACCCGCGGTGTGGGTGGCGTCCGGCACGACCATGCGGGCCACCCAGCCGGCGAACGCCCACGCCTCGTGACCCGCCTCGTCGAGGCCGCTCGCCCAGTCGTCGTCGACGTCGACCGGCGCTGGGGCGAACGGCGACGGAGCAGGCTCCGCGAAGACCCACGCGGCCAGTTCGGCGGGGTCCACGAGTTGCCAGAGCCGGGAGCGACGCGAAGCGAGCATCTCGGCCACGTCCTTCACGTCGCCCGCGTTCCACCACCTTGCGCCGGCATCAACCTCGACCAGGTCGGACACCCGTCACCTCCAGATCTCGTCTGTGAAAAGCGTGCTCAGCGGTTTTTCTTGTGAGGCTCCACGTAGGTGTGCGTGTCGGGCAGCTCGCGCTCCACGACCTGAAAGGATCGCACCGCTTCCTTGAAGGCCTCAATCCGTTCTTCGGATGCCTTTGCCCCAGATGGAAGCCGCCGCAGGTGTCCGGGCACTTTGTAGCCTCGCCGGTGCGGATGCCCCTCTGCGGATGCCGTCCGCTGCGCTTCCACGGCTTCCACTCGTGGGACGTACCGCAGGAGCGGTATGCGGTGTCGGCCGGGCTGAGCCGGATACCAGGGACGGCCATCGACGTCCAGGCTGCCCTGCACTCGCTGAATACGACCGGAACGCAGGAGTTGGTCGACGGCTGCGCCGACGCGGCCCGCACGGTGGCGCGGAAGCCCGAGAGCAAGACAGTTCCGCACGAGTGCGTCCTCGACGAGTGTGGCGGTGCCGTCCACGCTCAGATAGCCGAGCTTGCGCAAGGTGCGGAGGACCCAGCTCGCGTCGGACAGGTCCGGGACTTCCCGATCCTGGTCGAACCCGGGTGCGCTTTCCCGACTGACGACCTGAACGTCGTAGCGGTGCAGGAACTCGACGCCGTCCACCTGCTCAGGCTGCGGCAGCAGTGCCGTGCGCGCCTTGATCATGGAGGTGTCCGAGCGCCAGCGAAACGTGACGATCACACCCGGTGCCAGTCCGCGGGGCCAACGGATGTCCCCGAGCTCCCACTGGCCGCCGCGGCGGCGCACGGTCACCTCCTGCACCTGCGCGACCGACGGACGCAACCTCTCCTCGTGGTCGATCCGCAGGCGTAGCCGCCCCTCCTGCCACGACTCACCCGTGCGGGGTTCCGGCAGCGCACACCATCCGCCGTCGATATGCATCCGGTACAGAGCCGTCCGCCATGTCAGCTCGTTTCGGCGCGACGGCCCGGTCTCCTCCGCCGACAGCCACCAGGCGTGGTCGCCCTCCTCGTCAGGGCTGGTGGGCTTGTAGCCGACACCCCTGCCGAAGTTGCGGGCGATCATGTCGAGTTCGACGCGCAGACGACGAGATCTTCCGCCTGGCCCCTCGCCGGCGGAGAGAGCGAGCACGGCAAGGTGGCCGGCGGTCTCGGCGCCGCGGTGCGGACGTGGGCAGAGGTCGGCGTAGACGGAAATGTGCCGGCGGTACGAGACCATCTCGACGAGAAGGCCGATGGTGTCGCTCGACAGAGCGAATTCAGGGTTCGGCGGAACAGTGCCGGTCCGCAGGACGAGCTGCACGAAGGCGGCCGCTTTGGCGTTCCGCGAGACCAGATGTACTCGGCGCTGACATTCGCCGAGCCCGAGAGCGGCTCGGCAGAGGGCCTGGACGGACGCCTCCTGCGGATCCGCCGCCGCGCCGATACCGCTGCGCAGCTCGCCGTCTTCCGTCACCCAGGCGTAGCCGAACTGTGGTGTGCCCGGCACGGTGTGCGTCTCCACCACCGCAAACCCGCTCGGCGTCTCCGGCGCGAGCCGCTGTCGCGCTCCTGAGCAGATGAACGCGTTCGGGTTGTCGGGCTCGGTGGGTGCCGAGGCAGCCACCTGCTGTGTCAGTTCCGCGATGGCCCGGTCGACCTCTGCCTCGAGCGCCGCTTCCCGCGCGGGCGACCGCCCCGCCCGCTGCCGAGTTCGGTGCGGACGTACCCGCTCGGCGACCTCCTCGGCGCAGTTGGCGCACGGGTGCGGGTCGTTGACCTTGACGCATCGGGCACGGTGGTCCGCGCAGGCCGACGCGACCAGGGCGCCGAGCTCCGGGTCGGCGTCGGCGACCTGGCCCGCCGCCTCGGTGAAGCATTCGGCGCGCAGGCGCTGCATGGGAGGTTGCCGGTGGAACCGTACCGCGCGGAGCCGCAGTTCCTTGAGCAAGAGCTCGGACATGGCCCGGCGGGCACCGGCCCGCGCGAGGGCCTTGGCGTCTGCCTCCAGACGGCCAGGTCGTGAGCCCGCCTTCACCGCTTCGGCCCTGTCGAACGCGTCCGCGCTCTGGTCTCGGGTCGCCTTCAGGCGGGCGTACACCCGGCCGGACTGGGCATGCCATCGTTCGACGACGGCGGGGTGTGCGAGGAAGCCGTTCGGCCGGGTGCCGTCAGCATCGGCATGCAGTACCCGCAGGAAGGCCTGGGCGTCCATTCGCCGCAGGTCCCGCACCTCGGGCGGCAGGGCCTCCTCCGCGCACGTCGGGTCAAGTCGACTGTCCGCGATCCAGGCCCAGTATCCGCTCGTCGGGACGTCGACGGCACCGGGCGGCAATCCACGCTGGTGAATTACGGCGTCCAGGGCGCGCCGGAACGGCTTGCCGCCAACATGCCGCATCACCATCGCGTCGAGGTGGTCCGGTGCCTTGGAGGCCCTACGGGCGGCGGCGAGCCGCGTCTCGTACCGCTCGTGCAGCCGCTGTAGCGCGACGCCGCGCTCTTCGGCGAGGATGCCCGCGGCGTCGGCCGACCGCCGCCGGGAACGGCGGTCGAACTCGACCTGCGCTACCAGGGCGTCACCTTCGGCAAGCAATTCGGCGTAGCGCAGGGCGACGACAGTCACGTTCTCATCAGCCAGCGACTTCAGCGCCTTCCGGTCATCCGTCGCGAGCTGACGCTCACCCTCCTCGGCCCGGATCCGCAGCAGCTTCGCCAACTCGACGACGTTCCTGCGGAGTTGGTCGGCACGACCTCCCTCGGCACCCCCGATCGAGTCGGGCACCTGCCTCGGCTGGGCGGACGCTGGAGCAGGTGCCGCCGGCAGGGCCGAGGCCGCCTGCTCGTTCGACAAGAGGAAGCCATGGCAGCCGTTGCAGAGCAGCGACGACCAGCTCCCGTCGACGACACAGACCAACCGGGACGTCTTCTCCCGGTCGCAGCGCGTGCAGCGGAAAACGACTCGGTCCTGGAGCCGGACCTGCTGCAGCCGTCCGCGAGCTGGACGGACCGTAGCGACCGTCCAGCCATTCGGCGCGCCCATGGTCATTGCTCCTCCCCCGAAGCAGCGAGTGGCACGAGTCGACCCTTCAGGCGTGGTTCGTCAGGCGAGCCAAATGGGCAGGTCATCTTCGGCAAGCAGCACGACATCGCTGTCATCGCAGGTGCCCCACCAGGCAGGATCGCCGTACTGCGATACCAGCAGGACAGCGGTGACCGGCACGTCGAGTAGGGCCAACCGATGCCGATATTCCAGAACCTGACCGAGCCCTAACCGAAGCTGGTCGGTTGCATTGCCAGTCGTCACACTCTTCACCTCGGCGATGAACTGTCGACCCTGATCGTCCAGCCAGGCCAGATCCACCGGTACGCCGTGCAGGCGGGTGCCCGCCGTAAGCCCCAGCCGTCTCAAGTGTCCGATCAGAATCTTGCAGAGCCGGTCGTGTTCCTGCACGCCGGCCAGGTAGGCGTCGCCGTCGTAGGACCTCTGCTTCGGCACCCGTGCCGGTAACGCGGGTGCCGAGTAAGGCTCATCGAAACCCTGGCGGGTGGCAGGTAAGCCGGCCTGTACGGCCGTCCAGACCGCACACCAGACCTCGCCCGCCAGCCACGCCTTCGTCGCGTGGTCACGCCGGTACTTGCGCGGAAACGGATAGCCCTTGGAGGACAGCCCGGCGGCGAGCATGCGAAGGCTGGCCACGATCGGTCGCTGCAGTAGAAGCCCGATCGCTGCGCTCAGGTCCGGGCAGGTGAGCAGGACCTTGTCCTCCTCGAAGGTCACGGTTGGGTCGTCGCGCAGCTCGATTCCCCGCTCGGGCCAGTCGGTGTCCATGTCCAGCATGCCGGCATCGGTCGCGAGTTCGAGTGGGAGCTTGGCCAGCCGGAGCCACACCTCTCCCCCGTCCTCGGGGAGGGAAAGGAGCTCCAGCGGGCCGACGACCAGCCGCAGAATCGGACCGTCGCCCAGATCGAACCTCGCCACATGCCAGTGCTGACCTGCGGTGGACAGCGCCTCGGGTACGGCCATGCGGATCACGAAACCCACCAGCGCCCACGACAGCATCTGGGTCGCGTTCAGACTCGGGAGGCCCGGATCGACGCTCGCCGGCGCGGGTTCCGGCTCAGCCGGAACGGGATCAGCGAAGACCCACTCGGCGAGCGTGGCCGGGGAGGTCAGTTGCCACAGTCTGGATCGACCGCGGCCGGTCAGCCACCACTCGACGTGGGCGACATCCTCAGGGAGCCACCACGTCGTGTCGGCCTGGGCGGAAGTGGTCACGGCTTCGCCCTGCGGCCGCGGGTGGCCTTCGGCGGGCGCCACGAGGTGAGCGCCTCGTCGGTGAGGTGCAGCCGGTTGGTGGTCTCGGCGAGGAAGCCGGCGTAGATGTCCGCCGGCGACGAACCCCACATCGGGTCGAACTCGCCGTGCCACTGGCGTACCCAGGGCAGGATCTCGCGCAACCCCGCGACCAGCGGCAACAGCCGGTCGGCGGCCCAGCCGCCCTCCTGCTCGCGGGCCACGACCAGGGTGGCGAGTGCCTGGGCCTGCTCGCGGTGGTCCCAGCCGGCCCAGCCGATCAGCAGCGACGGGTCACCGTCGCGGCTGGCACCGGGGTACGAGACGAAGCGTTCCTTGGGTACGTCGAGCTTGCCGCGATGCTTCCAGTAGCTGCCCTTGAGGAAGTCCGCCGACGTGTACTTCGGCGGCACCGGGATCCGCTTGCGGAACTCCCGCTTCGCCGCCTCGTCGGGCAGCGCGTCCTCCTGCCGTTGCAGGTCCCACACCTGCTCCCAGTCGGCCCGCTTGGCCAGCCCCGAATCCTTGTAGCGCAGCGCGGCCAGGTGCGGCACGTGCTCGTCGGCGACCAGGTCGGCGATGACCTTGCCGAGGTCCTGAACGGGCGCGTAGATGCCGGCGACGGTGAGCACGTCGTCGTCGCGGCGCAGCTCGTCGGCGAGCTGCGCGGTGGTCAACGGGCGCGGCTGCTCCAGACCGTCGACGTGGTGGTACCACAGCTCCCGCGCCTCGCAGCGGTCCAGCAGCCAGTCGCGCAGCGCCTTGCGCTGCATCGCGTCCCAGCCCTCGGTGGCCCACCGCCGCTTGCACTCGGGCCGCTCGATCAACCCGATGTTGCGGTTGCCCTCGATGACCGCGATCCGCCGCTCCACGACCGCCCGGTACTCAGGCGACCAGTGCGCCGGCATCTCGGTGATCGGCTGGAACTTGTGGTTGTGGTGCGTGAACCACGTCGTCTCGACCTCGCCAGCCTCAACCTTCCGAGCAAGCACAATCTCAAAGGCTCGTTCCCCTGGCTTTAGCTCCGGCACCGAGCCTGCCGGGGCAATCAGCTCCTCAGCCAGCAGGCCGTACAGCGCGTAGACCCCCCAGTCCAGCTCCTCCTGCAAGGCGACCATTCGCGCCCGCGCCGAATGCCATTCCTCACGACAGGCAGCAAGGCGCTCACGTGAAGGCGTCACAGAAGCGGCAAGCACCGCCGGGCTCACTGCGTTTAGCCGCTGCGCCAGAGCATCGATCCCACGGCTTAGTTCGATTTGGAAGACCAACGGCAGCGGAAAGTCCTGCAGCTTCGTTCCGCTGAATTCATACCGGTGTTCCCACGGCTCGTCGGCTCCAGCCTGTTCCGCGCCTGGCCGGCCTTTATTGTGGCTAACCTGCTTAAGCCAGAAGCAGGCAGTTGAGCTATTAATCAAACCGAGAATCTTCAAATAGTCAGATTCCGTTGACCCTTCCTCCAATTTGATTACTGGTGCATGGCGGTTAAATGCATTGCCACCCCGATCAAGCACTAAGTGAGGGTGAGTGGCGACAGAGGCGAACGTCAAGGACAACAAAGAGGCGTATCGCTCCTTAATCCATCTATACCAACTCCACCAAGGCTCGCCAGAATCGAGTCGAGTCACTCCCCCGAAGCCCGTAAGAGATTGAAGTGCGCGGCGCATGGACCATAAGTGGCGACCCCAACGCACGTTGCGATCATACTGGATTAGATCGCCGTGTTCGTCATATGGCACCAGTGCGAATTCCGTCGCAGAAAACTGCCAGTCGCGCAGATACTCACCAGTGACTAGGGGACGCACCATCACATCGGGCACCTCGGCTCGTCTATGCCAACTGCTGGTCAGGAAGAATGGGGCATCCATACCTGCAAAGCTCGCGGGACCGATTTGCCCTGGTATTAAATGTCCAAGGGTTTCAACTGAGGATGCCTCGATTGCCGCCAGAAGGTTGGGCGCCCCACCACCCGTCATGCTCCAAGGATGAGATGCCAGCGCTGCGCGTGGAGTGTCAGCGACGTCGACCCAGTTGCTTTGCAAGCTCAGATTACCCAGTTGATCAATTATCGCGCGCCAAACGATACCCATCGCCGGGTCGACTGGCGCGCTCGGTTCACTCTGGATACCCATGACTATACGGACAGTTCCCGGTCGGTTCCGGTTACTGTTGCGCCCTGCCAAGATCACTGTCGGTGTACCGTGGCCCGGGATGTAGGCACCAGAGGTATCGATGACGTGGGTCAGGGTCACGTCCACGGCGAATAGCTTTTCGATCATCTTCTTGCCGAACTCGCGCTTCATGAACGAGTTGGCAGTGATCTGCCCGACATGCCCCGCACCCTTGCCTTCGCCATCGCCGGGCTTCGCGAGTTGAAAGAACCGTTGCGCGAAGGGGACGGACAGCGCGTACTTGCCGGAGCAGGCGTCGTACATCTCGCGGTATGCCTCGTTGAGGACCTTGTCCTTCACCGTGATGTAGGGCGGGTTGCCGACCACGACGTGGTAGCGGCCGGGGCTGAGGATCCCCGGGTGCTCCTGCACGTCCTCGGTCGCGTACGCGAACTCGGTCATCGGATCGTCGCCGAACAACGTGCCCGCGCGGTGCTTGATCAGCGCGTCACCGACCGCCAGGTGCATCGGGAAGGTGTAGCCGGCCGAGTCGGCGAGCGTCTTGACGTCGCTGGCGCGGAGGGCTGCGGCCAGTAGGCGGAAGCGAGCAATGGCTACCGCGAACGGGTTGATGTCCACCCCATGGACGGCGTCGAGAGCCAGGCGTACCCGCTCCTGAAGATCGCGGTTGGGGGCGTGCTGCTCCCACTCCTCCAGCAGCCGGTGGAATGCGCCGAGGACGAAGTGACCGGACCCACAGGTCGGGTCGATCATCTTGACCACGTCGTGGCCGAACTCGGTGATCGCAGGGGTGAGCGTCAGGTCGAGGATGAACTCCTCGACGAACTCCGGCGTTTGGAGCAGCGCATACGTCTTCCGGGCCGCCTCGGACAGGTCCTGGTAGAGGTCGCCGAGGAAGCGGGTGTCCCACTCCGGGTCGGTGAAGTCGTGCACCATGCCGCCGGCCTCATCGCGCCGACGCCAGAAGGCGATCAGGTTCTTCGCCTCGTCGTGCGAGAGCGGGATCTGGTAGAGCGGGTTGTGCCGCTCGTCAAACAGTGACTTGCCGGCCTGCGAGCTGGCGATCGCCGCAAAGCCCTGTTTCAGCCAGCCGCGAAGCGTCTCGTCCGGCTGGTCGCGGAAGAACTGCGCCTCGGCCTCCTCGGCGAGGACCAGGCGATCCCCCGGGCCGGACAGGTAGGGGTCGGGCAGCAGCCCGTTGTCCTCGCAGAAGCGAACGAAGACGGTGCCGAGCACCCAGGCGACGGCGGCCTGCGTGACGCGCTCGTCGCGCCAGGTTGTCCAGGTGGCGGCGGTGCGCCCGACCTTGAACGCGTGGTCGTACTCACCGCTCAGCTTGAGGCGCACCTCCTCGACCGACTCGGCCTGCTCCCGCAGGTCCTTTTCCAGGTTCTTGACCTGCTTCTGCAAGTCGGACAAAAGCTGCTTTCGGTCGATCACGCGAAGACTCTAGCCGTCCCGTGGACGGGACGGGGGTACCCGTAAGTACCGATCTGGTCGACAGGCCGCTACCGAGTCAGGTTCGGACGACGGCTCACGCCGTCGCGGCGAGGAAGGCGGTCACCGCTCGGCGGAAGTCGTGCGGATTCTCGACCCACGGCAGATGACCGGATCCGGGGAGGCTCACCCGCTCGCAGTTCGGCAACGCCTTCTCCAGTGAGTCGACGCCCCAGCGGGGACGGATGTCCTCGGGCCCATCGATGATCAGCACGGGCAGGTCGAGCGCTCGGCACCGCGCGGCAATGTCGGCCTCCCTCAACTCCCGTTTCACCTCGGCGTTGAGGGCCTGGTTGCAGTCCCGGTTGAGACCCAGCCACGGCGTGGTCATGCCCTCGGCGTGCCGCAGCGCGGTCTCCGGGTCGGCGAAGTCGGCCGACCATTGCAGGACCGCCCGTTCGCGTTCCACGGCCGGGGTGTCAGCGCCGGCCTCCAGCGCCTCCCATCGGTCCCGGTGGGGTTCGAGCCGCCGTCGGAGGCTCCGCTCGTAGTGCGGGTGCCAGCCGCGTTCGGGGTCGATGCCGGTGCCGGAGACGTAGATCAGGTGACTGACCCGCTCGGGGTGGTCGAGCGCGTACCGCAGCGCCAGGTGCGCGCCCCACGAGTGTCCCAGCAGCGCCGTGCGCGGTCCGGCCAGGCGCTCGTGCACCGCGTCGAGGTCGGCCACGAAGCGGTCGACCGTGTAGGGCCCGCGCCGCTCGGAGCGCCCGCACCCGCGCTGGTCCCACCGGATGACGCGGACGTGGTCGTCGACCAGCCGGGCGACCGGGCCGAGGTAGTCCCACATGCCCGGACCGCCGTGACACACCACCAGCGGCGACCCGGCGCCGGCCTGGTCGGCCCACAGGCGACAACCATCTTCGGTACGCACGTGAGCGCCCATCGCGACAGTATGGCGATTCGTGCGCCGGCCGGTGGGTGCCTGCGGCGCGGCTGCCGATGTGGCACGTTGGGCGGATGAGCGCCGAGGAGATCCCGCTCGCCGGCGGGAACGTGACGGCGGGCGTGGTGCGCGTCGGCGACACCGTACGCCGGCAGGCCGGCCCCTGGACCCCGGCGGTGCACGCGCTGCTCGCCCACCTCTGGTCGGTCGGCTTCCGGGGCGCACCCCGGCCGCTCGGGGTCGACGAGCGAGGGCGGGAGGTGCTCACCTAGGCGGCCGGTGAGGTGCCCTGGCCGCACCGCTTCGAGCTGCTCGAACCGCTGGACCAGCTCGCCCGGATGGGTCGACTGGCTCGCGAGCTGCACGACGCGCTCGCCACGTTCACGCCGCCGCCGGACGCGCGGTGGAACACCCTGATCCCGGCCGACCGGAACGAAGTGATCGTCCACCACGACCTCGCGCCGTGGAACCTCGTGATCGGTGACCGCTGGGTCGTCATCGACTGGGACAACGCCGGGCCGGGCTCGCGCCTGTGGGATCTCGCCTACGCGGCGCACGGCTTCGTCCCGCTGTCGGCGCACCCCGACTGGCAGCGCGCCGACGCGGGCGCGCGGCTGCGCGCGTTCGTGGACGCCTACGGGCTGGACGAACGGCAGCGCCGCGACCTGGTGCCGTTGCTGACCGTGCGCACCCCGGGCCATGTATGACTTCCTGCGGGAGCAGGCCGCGCTCGGGGTGGAGCCGTGGGCGACGCACTGGCGGACCGGGCACGGCGACGCGTGGCGGTCCGACGCCGAGTACACCGAGCGCCGCACGGACCAGTGGATGAAGGCCCTGCTGGACTGACGCCGGTTACGGCTCTCTCATCCAGGTCTTCGGGTCCGTCACGAAGACGCCCTTGCCCTGCTGGCGTCGGATCACCCTCAGCGCTTCGAGGCGAACATAGGCCAGTTGCACTGTTCCGTAGCTGACGCCATAGTCCGCGCGGGTCTGCGCGACCGACGGCAGTCGATCGCCGGGCTTGAACTTCCCTGACTTGACGTCAGACATCACGTCGTCAGCGATGCGGAGGTACTCGGCTGATTCGGGCATGGCACTCCTCGCGTGGCAACCCGAATTCGATCACAACCCAAATGTCTTAGCAATGCGCTTTGACTTCCCTGTGTTCCCTAGTTATGTTGGAGTGGAGCCGGTCCTCGCGTGGCAACGAGTTCGGCTCATTCCCCCGGTCGGGGCGGGTGCGCGTGCCCGTCCCGACCCACCGATGCGCTCCGCCTCCGTACCGCCGATCCGGGCTGCGGCGGCGGAGCGGGCGGGCCGTCCGCACGCCGGCCGCGGACGGCCCGCCCTTCCAGACCCACCGCACCGACCCTCCGCGCTTCCGCCTGCCCGCGAAAGGACCGACGTGACCGAGGTGTATCGCTCCGGCCAGCTCTACGGGACCGGACTGCCGGCCCGGATGACCCCGCGCGAGGCGCGGACCCGCGCGTTCGACCCGCGTCGTCGTGGCGTCGACAACGAGCAGGTACGCGCGTTCCAGGCCGAGGTCGCCGACGAGTTGACCGACCTGCACCGGCAGATCCACCGGCTGACCGTGGAGAACGAGCGGCTGAAGCGGGCCCTGCGCGACTGGCAGGCCATGCATGCCCGCGAGTGCCGCCCACCGAACCAGGGTCACTGGTAGCGGTGCGCCCGCAACCGGGTGACCTGCTGCGGGTCGACGGCCGCGCCTCGGTGCAGTTCGGCGGCGACCGCGCCCTGACGTTCCGGGTCGTCTCGGTCGGCCCCGAGCTGACCCACCTCGGCTGGATCTGGCTGACCGGCTACGTCCTCGACCGTCATGGCCTCGCCACCGCGAAGCGCGAGATCTTCGTCCAGCTCGCCGGCCTCCGCCCACCTGTCGACATCCCGACGCCGAGCCGGGCTCGCGTCACCCGCCCCTATGCTGCTCGGAATGACCAGGGTGACGGCGGAGCAGCTCGCGACGGCTCGGGGGTGCGTGCTCGGTGACGCGATCGGTGCGACCGGCGGGACCGTGCCGGCCGGCGGGACGCTGCGCGCCACCAGCGCCGGGCAGCTCGCCTGCTTCACCATCGACGGCATCATCCGTGCCAACGTCCGGGGCGCGCACAAGGGCATCTGTCACCCACCCAGCGTGGTGTGGCACGCCTACACCAGGTGGGCCGCGATGCAGGGCATCCCCGGCATCGAACGCTGGCGGGAGGAAGACTGGCCGGACGGCTGGCTCGCCCAGGTGCCGGCCCTCGGAAAACGGCGCGGTTCCGCCCCGGCCACCGTGTCCGCGCTCCAGGCACAGCCGATCCTGCAGCCGGACGGACGCACCTGGACCAGCACCGGAGCACACGGGCTCACCCGTACCCTGCCGGCCGGGCTCATCCAGTGGTGGGGGCCGGAGCTCGGCCGCTTCGCCGCAGAGGTCGCGGCTACCACGCACGGCCAGGAGGCGGCCGACGCCGCCGCGCTCGGCGCCACGCTGATCGGCAACATCGTCGCGGGCCGGAACGTCGAAGAGGCGACGGAACGGGCCCAGCGGGAATGTCAGTCCCTCGTTCAGGTCATGACCGGCGTGCCGCTCTCCCTGGCGGTGCATGCGGCGCGCGACAGTCCACGCCAGCCGGCGGCTCTGACGCAGCTCTGCCCGGATGCCCGGGCCGCCTCGGCGCTGGCCGGAGCCGTCTACGTCGCCCTCTCGTTCCCCGACCGGGAACAACTGGGCGACGCCCTGCTGTTCGCCGCGTCCGCTCCCTACGGCAGGCATGTGGCCGCCACCGTCGGAGCGTTCCTCGGCGCCGCGCACGGCGTCGACGCCCTTCCGGTCGCGTGGGTCTCCCGGCTGGAGCTGGCCTGGGTCGCTGACGTGCTGGCCCGCGACCTCGTCACCGAGTTCGTGGACGGACCGTCGGGCACCGAGTACACCGCCGCCACTGATCCCCACTGGTGGGACCGGTATCCCGGCTGGTGACCCATCTGACGTCACTCAACCCCCGCGTCGGTCCACCGAGCACTGCCGTGCACGGCTCGGAAGAGGTATGAAGGGTCCCATGGAACTAACCGTCGAGGTCCAGCCACCGGACAGCCCCGGGGCACTGTCGACGCGAGATGCCGCCGACGGCTCTCGGGTGGATGAACTCGCGACCGCGATAGCCCTGATCAGCGACAGGTTGGCTGCCCGGCTCGACGCCGGGCCCCATCCTGGTCAGGGTTGGACGCTCGACGGGCTCGAGGCCACCTTCCAGCTTGATCTGCTGCCCGATGCCGGTGTCCTGCTCGTGCGGGACGACGAGCGTCACGCCGTCTCGGTGAAGTGCACCTACAAGCGCGTGTCCGGATCCTCCTAGGAGTCCGCGAACAGCACCGTGAAGCAAATACGTCTCTGGCTGGGGTTGATCGGCCTTGTCACCACCAGCTACCTGATCTTCGACCCGGTCGAGCGCTTCGCACTCGCGTGGGCCACGTTCACCGAGTTCGGGCCATACGCCTTGGCGGCTCTCGCCCTGGTGAACCTCGGACGAGCGCTGACCCGCTCGGCCGTCGCCTACATCGGCCCGGGCATCCTGGCCACGATCGCGGCCATCGTGGCACTGCGACCAGCCGTAACCCTGGCCCAGGCAACCAACATCACCATCGCGGTGGTGTTCGTGGGCGCCGTCGCCCTGGCGGCGTCGGCCGTGCAGGACGAACACCCGTGGACCCGGGTGATGTGGACCGGACGCGTCGCCGCACTGAACGCCCTGCGCGGGCAGCTACGTGCGGTCGTGGTCCTCGGCGAGATTCGAGTGGACATGCTCGGCTCGCAGCCTCAGGGACAGCCCGTTCTCACCGCGGTCACCTTCGGCGGGCGGGTGGTGGTCGACGTTCCCCGCGAGTGGCGGATCCTGGCCCGGCCGCCAGCCGGGCCACTACTTCTCGTCCGCGAGTCGGGTCGGCGCGAGCTGCCCGACACCGGAAGCCACGACCTTGAGGTGCGGCTGATCAGCTTGGGCGGAGCACTGGAACTCCGCCGAAGCTAGTCGCCCCTCGGGTGCACGTAGAACAGCTTCAGCTCGTCCTTCGCGGACGGCGGATCTGGCTTGCTGTCGCTGACCGCGAAGAAGAGGGACAACTGATTGTTCCGGGCCGCCTCGTTCTTCGGGGTCGCGGGAAGACCGAGGTGAAGACTTTCGATGAGATCGAAGCGGTGCAGATCGTAGGCGACCGACATCACCAGGCCCTGATCGCCCGCTGCCGCGATTGCGGCTCGGTAGGCGGCGACAGCGAGCACCAGCAGAGCGGCGGGGACCAGCCGCATCCATCCATCGTTGGCGAAGGCCACAAACCCCAGCGCGGCCATGACCAGGAAGGTGACCGCCAGGTTGGCGGAGGCGTCCACGCCGTCGCTGTCCGAGTCGAACGCGTCCGCGACCTTCTTGCTCAGCAGCGGATAGAGGCGGGGCCAGGTCCTGAGCGTGTCCAACGCGTAGCGCTCACCCGCTACCCGTTCGTTCCGCCGAAGGGTGTTGCCGAGCATCGTGGGCAGTACTGGCTCCATGGGCGGCGGGTACGACATGAGCTTCGCCTCGGCGCGCTCCGACCGGGCTTCGAGTTTCCGCGCTCGCCGCTGCGCTCGGACCTGCGCGGCTATCGGCATGCGGGCGAGTTCGGCATCGTTGACCTCCGGTTCGGAGAGGTTCGCCACCTCACGCAGCCTCTCCCGTCGCCGGCTGTGGACCGCAGTGGCGAGGCGAGTGGGAAAAGCTCCCAGCCAGCCAGCCCAATAGCCCTCGAGCATTCGGACGAGCCGAATCTGAAACGGCTGAATCACCACGGTCAACGTGACCACCAGGAGCACGAACACCAGCAGCCCGCCCGCGTCCGTCTTGAACCTGATCCGCGCAAGCGCCTCAGGAAACACCAACGGACCGGTGCTGGTGAAGGCACCGGTCGTCACGAGAACCCAGACGTAGGCCACCAGGATGGCGTTCGGAAGCAGGCCGACGATCAGCAGGCGACCGAAGCTCGCCGCGGTCGGGGTGAACAGGGTTCCCAACCACATGTCTCACACCTCACTGGGTACGCAGGGGCCGAGGGTCATGCTGGCCGGGGCCTACATGTCGGCTCTCATCAGCATCGAAGTCATGCGGATAGACCAGCGTCTGCGAGCAGCCGCCGCACGAATACAGCCTCACGTAGACCTTTTGCACTCCTACTCCCGGATGCTGCGCACACCTGACGCTGGCGTCGTCCACGCGCAGCAGGCGGCTGACCCAGGGACAGCCAGCGGCTTGGCAGCGATAAACGAACCGAGGACGTTCGTTCGGCAGGCCGCGAAGTTGCAGCCGGTATCCGAACCAGGTGAACGGCAGCCGGGAGATGATGATCAACAGAAGCCATGATCTCACCCGGCTTCCTCCAGGAGTGAGGCTGTGGTGACAGCGAGTTTGCCACGACGTCTCAGCGAGAGGAACGCCCCGATCGGTTGACTGGGTGCCGCCGCCGGGACCGCCGTCGGACATCGAAGCGATGGACGACGCGCCGACAGCTCGGACAGGACAGTCTCACGCGACTGCCGCGCTGCGGTGGGCGTTGACGACCCATGCCTCCGGCAGCGCGATCCACTCGTTGTCGCCCACCCGCACCACAGTGCCGTCCAGCTTCGGCAGCAGCGCCGGGTCGTCCATCGGGCAGAGCACCCACACGCCGCCCGCCCCGGCGCGCGCCGCGTCCGCCAGCTCGTGCAGCCGCTCCATCGCCCGGTAGCGGGCCAGCACCGCCGCGTCGTGCAGCAGCACCGGCCCGGCGTCCACGCTCAACCGCGCGCGCAGGAGCGGCACGACGAGCTGCCACGCCTGTTCGACGTACTCGCCGAGCTTGATGGCGGCCCGCGAGTTCTCCGGCGCGTTGTCGGCCCCGACCACGGTCTCCCAGGTGGGTTTCGGTCGGGCGTCGACCAGACCGCGAAGCTCCCGCACGAACTCCTCGGCCACACTGACCGGGCGGGCGTCGAAGCGGCGGACCAGCTCCTCCCGGGCCGGCGCGTAGCGGTTGAGGCGTACCGTCAGGGCCCGGAACCCACCGGCGGACCTGGCCCCGGTCAGGCGCTCCTCGGCCCGCATCGCCTCGGCCAGCTCGGGCGACTCGGCGGCCCACCGGCTCGGCACGGTGCTCGCCGACGGACGCCGCTGGATGATCGACATGGATGACGAGCCCGCTCGGGGTGGCGGCGGGAGGAACCGGTCGCGGTCCCGGCGCAGCTCGAAGCCCGCCTCGGCCAGCAGGCGGTCCAGCCTCCGGTCCGTCGGCAGCGGCGCCAGCTCGGGGAAACGCGCCGACACCCGCTGCTGCACCAGCTCCGGACTCAGGGCCCGCTGGTTGTCCGACGCCGGGGGCACCACGCCGGCCTGGGCGAGCCGCAGCGCCCGCACCGGGTCGAGGTCGCGCGGGTAGAGCTCCAGCCGCGCAGTGGCGGCGGCACGCTCCGAGGCCACCGCGGCGAGCAGGACCCGCCGCCGCTCGTCGATGACGTCGGCCGCGCCGCCGGGCGCGGTCACCGTGGCGAGGGTACGCATCACCGTCGCGGCGCTGGGCAGCACGTCACTCGCGGCGAGCCGGTCGGCGGCCTCGCCGAGCGCGTCGGCGTAGTCGAGCAGCGCCGGCGCGGCTGGCGTGTCCGGCGCGTCGTCCTCCCCGGCCTCCAGCGCGAGGAGCAGGCGGTCGCCGCGCGGGTGCGGCCTGCCGTCGACGTCGGTGCGGGCGTGCCGGCGCAGCAGCAGGCGCGGCTCCTCCTCGATCGCGTCGATCTCGACGGCCGCCCGCACGGCGGCGACCGCGACCGCGAGCCGCAGCGCGTCGCCGGTGCGCACCGAGCCGCGGCTGGTCAGCAGCGCCGCGGCCAGCTCGGCGACGCCCATCACCCGGCCGTCGTCGCGCAGCAGCTCAACGATCTGGGTACGCACACTGCGCACCACCGGCAGCTCGTGCCAGCGCTTGCGCTGCTTGCCGAGGATCTGCGCGATCCGGCCGGGGGTCACCCCGACGGCTGCGGCGACCAGCGGCTGCCGCGGCCAGAGCGGCAGCGCGGGCAGCGCGCCGGTGTCGTCGGGCAGATTCAGCAGCAGGCGCGTCGCCTCGGCCTCGGCGGTGTTGCGGCTGGTGCGGGCGGGCACGAGCAGCGTGGCGATGGCGTCCAGACCGACGCGTACGGGGTCGGTGTCGCCGGCCGTGGTCTCGGTGGCGGCCTCGACGCTGGCGGCCCGGCGGGCGGCCGATGAGGTCGGGATGGTTTCCCGCTCCCCCAGCCGGCTACGCCACTCCTTGACCCGGCGCTGCAACTCCTTGCGCGTCTTGGCGCCCAGACCGGGGAGCGTGGCGAAGGTGTTGTTGCCGACCGCGAGCAACTCGCCGACGGTCGTGGCGTCGACCCGGTGCGCGGCGGACACCGCCCGCGGGGTGAGCCCGGCGGCCTCCAGCGCGGTCGCCCGGGTGGCCCGCGCCGCCGCCTCCTCGCGGATCTGCTCGGCGACCTGCTCGTCCGGCTCCTCGGCCTCGGTCTCCGGGTGCTCCGAGCCGACCGGGGTGCTGGCGTCGGACCGGCGGAACACCTGCTGCCAGGCGTCGCGCATGTCCTTCAGCGAGCCGAAGCGCCGGCGGTGGTCGCGGTGCAGAGCCTGGTGGAGGAACTCGACCAGGCCGTCGCGCACCGCCGGGTCGAACGCCTCCGCCGCCAGCACTGGAGGGCCCTCGGTGAGCTGCGGTTCGGTGCCGCCGTCACCCCAGACCGGCAGCTCGCCGGAGGCCATCTCGTGCAGCGTGACGGCGAGGGCGTACCACTCGGCGTGCTTGTCGTAGACCTGCCGGTTCGCGGTGCCGAGGAACGGGTCCAGGTAGCGGGGGGTGCCTGCGGCGAGTTCCTTGACCGAGACCCCGGCCAGCGAGAAGTCGAAGAGCACGAGCTGGCGGGTCCGGTTGGGCCGGACCCGGACGGCGATGTTGTCCGGCTTGATGTCGCGGTGGTAGACGCCCTCGCCCTCCAGGTAGTCGAGCGCGCCGAACAGGTAGTCGCTGTAGGTCTCCAGCTCGTCGACGGTGAGCCGGCCCTCGTCGCGGAGCTTGCGGGCCAGCGTCAACTCGCCGGCGTGCTCCAGCACGACCACGGTGCGCTCGGCGATCCGCAGCGGCTCCGGCCTCGCCAGCCGGATGATCCGGGAGTCGGTGAGCGGGCGGAGCACCTTCGCCTCGTGGGCGAGCCGGGCGGCCTTCTCGTCGGATAGGCCGACCTTGAGCACCTCGTCCCGGCCGGTGCGCCCGTTGTGGGCGAGGAACGCGCGGCAGGTCGAGCCGGTGCCCAGCCGCTTCCTGATCGTCCACTCCCCGACCCGGTCCCCGCCGCGTGCCTCCAGCGGATCGGTCTCCGCCGGCTCCGGCTCGTCCGGATGCGTCGACGGCGGCGGGGCGGTCAGCTCGTTCTCGACCTCTTCGAGCATCTCGACGAAGTCGGCGACAGTGGTGAGGCGTTGCGCGGGCACCGGGGCGGTGGCCGCCTGGATCAGATCGTCGGCGAACTCGCTGATCCCGTCGGTCACCGACGAGGGACGCAGGCCGTTGTCGCGGGCCAGCCGCGACAGCAACTCCTGCCGCTTGGCGGCGGGCGGCTGGCCGGTGAGGATCAGGTAGGCGAGCGCGCCCAGACCGAACACGTCCATGGCGATCGGGTCCGGTCGCGGCGCGGTCAGCTCGGGCGCGAGGTATGCCTCCGCGGACAGCTCGATGTGCGCGGCGGCGTGCGAGGAGATGCTGACCGGGTCGCCGCTGCTGCCGCCGCTGGTGTCCACGGCGCGCGTGGCGGCCTGCCAGTCGCTGAGCTGCAACTGCGGCGTGAGCCACGCCTCCTCCTCGCTGCCCCCGCGCCGCCTGCGGCCGGGCGTGACCAGCACGCTGCGGGCCGACAGCGCGCGGTGGTGGAGGTGACGCCGGTGCGCGTAGGCGACGGCGTCGGCGATCTGGCGGACCAGCGCCACCCGGGCCAGCGGGTCGAGCCGCTCGCCGTACTGGGCGACGTAGTGGTCGAGCCGGACGGCTCGGGGATCGTGCCGGAAGATCAACGCCGGTCCTGCCTCGTGCGACTCCATCGAGTCGACCCGCACGATGCCGGGGTGGTTGATGCCGTGCAGCACCGTCATCTCGCGCCGGGCCGCCCGCTCGATGCTGGCCCGGTCGGCTTGGACGGCGTTGCGCTCCACCAGGTAGATGCGGATGCGGCGGTGCTCCCGCTCCAACTCGCGGTGGCGGGCGTGATGATCCTGCCAGGTGGGGCCGAGATCGTAGGGCCGCGATTCCAGCTCCCACGCCCCGACCTGGTAGTGCTTGCGGCTGCGGGCCACCCCCACGGCTTCGAGCAGGCCCGGCAACGCCGCGGAGACCTCCTTGCCGAGCCGCTGTCGTTCGTCCTGCGGCGGCCGTTGCAGCAGCGAGCCGATCGCGGGCAACGGGCCGGGCTGGTGCCCGGGCGCCGGCTCGGGCCCGTAGACCCCGTGCAGGTGGTGTTCGGAGAGCTCGACGTGCAGGCCCGGCTTGGACAGGAAGACCGCCGCCTGCACGAACGGCACCCTGATCGGCGTGCCCCTGCGCCGGGCGGCGGCGGCCTGGAGCAGGCCCTTGAGCTTCTTGGCCTTCATGTCGGCGAGGTGCAGCGGGTTGTCGAAGGTCCGGGTGCGGCTCGGGCTGGTCTGGATCCAGTTGGAGCCGCTCGAGGTCAGCCGGCCAGTCAGGCTCTTGATCTCGATCAGGTAGAGCCCGCCGGGGCCGGCGACCAGCAGGTCGACCTCGTAGGGGTGCCCGGTCGGGGCGGTGAAGGTGAAGTTCGACCAGGCGCGGTAGGGCTCGGTGTCGGGCAGCAGCGCCTGGACGTACGCCAGCGCCTCCCGCTCGTGCGCGAACTGCGACGGGGTGATCGTCGTCCACCGGCCTTCCTGCATGCAGGAGATCCTAGGCCGCCAGCCGGCAGGCCCGGATCCGCCGGCTGGCGGCGGCGAGCCTGCGGCCGCCGGCCCTGGGATCACCGGTCAGTCCTGCGTGCAGGCGAACAGCGTCCAGGCGTCCACCTCGGTCGGGTTGAGCGGCCGGGCCGCCGGGAGGTACGCGGACAGGTCCCGGAAGTCGGCGGTCGCGTTGTGGACACTCACCGCCAGTGCGCCGTCGAGCAGGTCGCGGACAGCCTGCGCCTCGGGCGCGGTCACGTCCTCCAGCAGCGGACTCCACACGTCGAGCGTGAACACCACGTGGCAGGCGCTCTGGTCGGCCTTCACCACGCAGTAGTAGCGCCCGGTGTCAGCCAGCCGGTTGCGGATGTTCGCCCAGTTCATCGCGCCGGAGATGTCGGCGACGTCCGCGCCGGGCGCGCACGCCATCTGGAAGAACCAGCGGGTCGGGTCGCCCTGGACCACCGCGCCGTAGACCAGCACCAGCCCACCGTGGTGGTACACCACGAAACCCTGCACGTCGGGGGTGAGGGTGAGGAAGTCGGGGGTCCAGACCCGGTCGTACTGCCGCTCCGCGAGCGACCTGAGGAATTCGATGGTCCGTCCGGCGGCCCGGCGAGCTTCCACGCCCATGCGTTCAGTCCCTCCCCGCGCCCGGCCCGGCGGGCGCGCCCCACGCTACGAAGCGCGACGTAGCGGAATCAAGACATCACCCTGAGATCAGCGTCCGCTCTGGACGGTCGGTCCCGTTGACGGGACCGACCGCATTGAGCACGTTAACAGACTTGGCGGCAAGTCCCGTCGATCGGACTACCCGACACGTCGTCCGATCGGACGGACACGAGCCTCGACCCGTCCGCGCGGCTGCCGGCTCCCGCCGTACCCGGTTGTTAGGTTGACTCCGAGACACCCCTCACCCGACCGACCCGCCGCCCACGACGGCCGGGCGGCCGGCTGCCGTCCGGCGGAGAGGGGTGCGATGACGGCGATGCCACCGGACCCCGGCCCCGCCGGCCGTCGACCGGGGCCCGGCGCACCTGTCGACGGCCGGCGGCGACGCTGGGCCGGCCGGGCCCGCGCGCTCGGCGACGCGACGCGCCGGCGCGCTGGGCGGTTCTGGGCCGGCGCGCAGCCCACGCTGCGGCGCCTGTGGTGGACCGAGGAGCCGGCGACGCCGGTGACCACCGTCGACCGGCGGCAACCGGAGCAGTTGGTGGTGCCGGCCCAGGGCCAGGTCTACGTGTTCGGGATCCGGGCCACCTACACCTGGTCGTCGGAGACCGCCCGGCCGGAACTGTTCGGCTGGTACGTCGACTATTTTCAGCCGCAGGCGACGCAGCGGCTGCACCGGCTGGCGGTCCGCTGCGCGGCGGAGGTGCCGCCGCACCGTCCGCGCGACCTGCTCGCCGCGCTGACCGCGGCGCTCGCCGAGCACGATCCACCACCCTGGGCGTACGCGCGGGGCGCCGTGACGTTCACCTGCGAGCCCGACGTGACGGTGCACCTGGACGAACGGGTCCGCCGGCTGCTCCTGCCGTACTGGGAGCAGCGCATCGCGCTGGAGTGCGAGCGCGACCTGGCCCGCCGACGCGCCGAGTACGCCGCGGAACGCCACCGGCACGACCCGCCGTCCACCCCGTCCGGGCCGCACCCGGACGCGAGCCGCCCACCCAGGGATCCGGCGGACCGGATGGACCCGACGCGGCCGACCAGACACGCGAGTCGTCCCGCGACTCGGGGCGGGCCACGCCCAGACACTCCGGTGGAGGCGTTCACCCCGCTGGAGCCGCTGCTGCCTCCCCCAACCCCACGCCCAACTCCCCACCAGCGACCCCACCCGCCCTTGCCGACCGACCCGACCCCACCCACCCCCTGAACCACCACCCCGCCACTCCCACGCCCGCCCCCGCGCCCACCCCCGCGCCCGCTCCCGCCTCCGCCTCCGCCTCCGCCGATCTTGGACTTGTGGTGCCATGGAATGTTCTCTTTGATGGGATTTCGGAGGTGCCACAACTCCAAGATCGGCGCGCGGGGCCCGCGGGCTGCGCGGGGTGCGCGGGGTGCGCGGGGTGCGCGGGGTGGGGTCAGCCGACCAGGGTGGCGTAGCGGCCCTGGTGGTCGAGCAGGGTGGTGTGGGTGCCGGACTCGACGATGCGGCCGTGGTCGAGCACGGCGATCCGGTCGGCGTCGCGCACGGTGGAGAGGCGGTGCGCGATGGTCACCACGGTCCGGCCCCGGGCCAGCTCGTCCAGGGCCCGCTGCACCGCGCGCTCGGTCTCGGTGTCCAGCGCGCTTGTCGCCTCGTCGAGCACCAGGATCCGCGGGTCGCGCAGCAGTGTGCGGGCGATGGCCAGGCGCTGCTGCTCGCCGCCGGAGAAGCGGTGGCCACGGGAGCCGACCATGGTGTCGTACCCGTCGGGCAGCGCGGCGATCAGGTCGTGGATGCGGGCGGCGCGCGCGGCGGCCTCGATGTCGGCGTCGGTGGCGTCCGGCCGGGCGTACCGCAGGTTGTCGCGCACGGTGGCGTGCAGGAGGTACGTCTCCTGGCTGACCACGCCGACGACGGCGGCCAGGTCGGCCAGGCGCAGGTCGCGCAGGTCGACGCCGTCGATGGTGATCCGGCCGGCGTCCGGGTCGTGCAGGCGGCTGATCAGGGCGGCGAGCGTGCTCTTGCCGGAGCCGGTCTCGCCGACCAGGGCCAGGCTGGTGCCGGCCGGCACGTCCAGGGTGACGCCGGCCAGCGCGGCGGTGTCACTCCCCGGGTAGCTGAACGTGACGTCCTCGACCCGCAGGTGGCCGCGGACCGTGGCCGGGTCCAGCGGCGTCGGGCGGGCCGGCTCGGCGACCTCGACCGGCAGGTCGAGGTACTCGAAGATGCGGGCGAAGAGCGCGAGCGAGGCGGTCAGCGTGACGCCGACGTTGAGCAGGCCCATCAGCGGGCGGAACAGGTTGCCCTGCAACGCGGTGAACGCGACGAGCGTGCCGATGGTGAGCGTGCCGGCGGTGCCGGGCAGGCCGGCGCCGAGGTAGATCACGGCGGGGATGGCGGCGAAGACCACCGTCATCGCGGCCATCCGCCAGCGGCCGGCCAGTTCGGAGCGCAGCTCCAGGTCGACCAGGCGGGCCGAGGAGGCGGTGAACCGGTCGACAAGCGCCGCGCCGGTGCCGAGCGTCTTGGCCAGCCGGACGCCGCTGACCGACAACCCCTCCTCGATGGTGACGGTGAGGTCGGCCAGCTCGCGCTGGCGCCGGGCGGTGATCTCCCGGCGCAGCCGGGCGACGCGGCGGGTGAGCCAGAGCGCGGGCGGCAGCACGATCACCGAGACGAGCGTGAGTCGCCAGCTCAGCGCCACCATGGCCACGGTGGTGGCGACCACCGTGGTGAGGTTGGCGGCGATGGAGGTGGCGGTGGAGGTGACCACCGACTGCATGCCGCCGATGTCGTTGGTGATGCGCGACTGCACCTCGCCGGTGCGGGTGCGCACGAAGAAGCCGATCGACTGCCGCTGGAGGTGGGCGAAGACGTCGGTGCGCAGCCGGTGCATGACCTCCTGGCCGACGCGGGTGGAGATCCAGGTCTGGACGACGCCGAGCACGGCGGTGACGGCGGCCACCGCGATCATGGCCGCGACCAGCCAGGCCAGCAGCGTCAGGTCGCGGTCGGGCAGGGCCCGGTCGATCACGGTACGCAGCAGGAACGGCGAGGCCATCGCGATGATCGACGACGCCACGATGATCGCCACCACGGCGGCGAGCGGGCCGCGGTGGGCGGTGAAGAGGCCACCGATGCGGCGTAGCGACACGTCGCGGGCCTGGGCCTTCTCGGTGGGGGACACGGTTCGGCCGGCTCCGCGGCTGTCGGGGATGCGATCCAAGGGGGTGCTCCTTCGTCGGGGTGATGCTGAGGTTACCTCATCATGAGGGAACAACAGGATCGGCTGCTACCGTATTCCGGGTGAGCGGCAGCGACGAGGAGAGCCCGGCCGAGACGTTCTGGGCGGTGGCCCGACGGCTGCGCCACCAGACCAAGCGCGCGCTGGAGCCGTGGGAGGTCAGCCCGGGACAGGCGCGGGCACTCGGCGTCCTGCTGCGGCACGGCGCGTTACGCCCCGGCGCGCTCGCCGAGCACCTGCACATCGCGCCCCGCTCGGCCACCGAGGTGGTCGACGGCCTCCAGGAGCGCGGCCTGGTCGAGCGGCGGCCCGACCCGGGCGACCGGCGGGCCACGCTCGTCGCGCCCACCGCCGAGGGCGAACGGGTCGGCGCCGCCATCCGGGCGGCCCGGGCCACCGAGGCGGAACGGTTCTTCGGCGCACTCGACCCGGGCGACCGGGCGGAGCTGACCCGGATCCTGCGCCGGCTCCGCGACGAGTAGCGCCGCCAGCCGGTCGACCGCCCGCGACGCCGACGGACCGCCCCGACCGCGGCGCCGACGGGGCCGTCGTGCTAGCCGGCCAGTCGGTCGCGGCGGCGGCGCAGGAACGCCTGTTCCGCCTCGTTGCCGGTGCCGGCGATCGCCGCGTCGTACGCGGCTCGCGCCTCGGCCGGCCGGTCGAGGCGGCGCAGCAGGTCGGCCCGGACCACGTGCCACACGTGGTACCGGCCCAGGTCGAGCCGGTCCACCTCGGCCAGGGCGACGGCCGGTCCGCGTACCTCGGCCAGCGCGACCGCCCGGTTGAGCGCCACCACCGGCCCCGGCGCGCACGCCGCCAGCCGGTCGTAGAGCGCGAGGATCTGACCCCAGTCGGTGGCGGCGGCGGTGGCCGCGTCCGCGTGCACCGCGTTGATCGCGGCCTGGATCTGGTACGGGCCGGGCCGGGCCCGCCGCAGGCAGCGGCGCACCAGGTCCTGACCCTCGACGACAAGCGTCCGGTCCCACCGGCTCCGGTCCTGTTCCGGCAGCGTCACCGGCACCCCGTCCGGGCCGGTCCGGGCCGCCCGCCGCGCCTCGGTGAGCAGCATCAACGCGAGCAGTCCGAGCGCCTCCGGCTCGTCCGGCATCAGGGTCACCAGCAGCCGGCCCAGCCGGATCGCCTCGGCGCCCAGCTCGACGCGGCCCAGGTGCTCCCCCGCGCTGGCCGTGTGCCCCTCGTTGAAGATCAGGTAGACCACGGCCAGCACCGCGCGCAGCCGGTCCGGCAGGTCGGCGTCGCGGGGCACCCGGTACGGGATCCCGGCGTCCCGGATCTTGGCCTTGGCCCGGACCAGGCGCCCCGCCATGGTCGACTCCGGCACCAGGAAGGCCCGCGCGATCTCGGCGGTGCTCAGGCCGCCGAGCAGGCGCAACGTCAACGCCACCCGGGCGGCCGGACCGAGCGCCGGGTGGCAGCAGGTGAAGATCAGACGCAGCCGGTCGTCGGTCACGGGCCCCTCCTCGGCGGGCGGGTCGGCGGCGTACAGCAGGGCGGCCTGGGCGTGCCGGGCGGCGCGGGTGGACTCGCGACGCAGCCGGTCGATCGCCCGGTTGCGGGCGGTGGTGACGATCCAGCCGGCCGGGCTCGACGGCGGCCCGTCGACGGCCCAGCGGCGCACCGCGACGGCGAACGCCTCCTGGACCGCCTCCTCGGCGAGGTCGATGTCGCCGAGGAGGCGGACCAAGATGGCCACCACGCGGCCGTACTCGGCCCGGAAGACGCGTTCGACAGCGGTCATCCCTCGCCCTGGAACGGCCGGACCTCGATCGGCAGCGTGGTGGCGCGGGCGTAGCGGCGGCCCCAGTCCAGCGCGGCGTCCAGGTCGGGCGCGCGGATGATGGTGACGCCGCCCAGGTACTCCTTGCCCTCGACGAACGGCCCGTCGGTGACCAGCACGTCGTCGCCGGCCGCCCGCAGCACGGTCGCGGTCTCCGGCGCGTGCAGGCCGTCGCCGAACACCCAGCAGTCGGCCTCCCGCAGCTCCCGGCCGATGGCCTCCACCTCGCGCATCACCCCGGCCAGGAACGCCGGGTCCGGCCGCTGCGCGCCGGCCGGCTGGTACATGCTGATCAGGTACTGCTTCACGGTTCCTCCTCGGCACCACGGGCGACCCCCTGCCGCCCTCCACCCTTCACACGAACGGCGGACGCCGGTCTCGACACGCCGGGCGGGCGAGATTCCCGCCGGGATCCGGGTATGCCCGGCCGTGGGCGACGGCCGGGTGATCGTGGTGGGGGCGGGGTTCTCCGGGTTGGCCTGCGCGCTCGCGGTCGAGGCGGCCGGCGCGCGGTCGCTGCTGCTGGAGGCCCGGGACCGGGTGGGCGGCCGGACGCTGAGCCGACCGCTGCCCGGCGGTGGCTGGCTCGACCTCGGCGCGCAGTGGATCGGTCCCACCCAGGACCGGATGTACGCGCTGGTCGCCGCGTACGGCCTGGAGACGTTCCCGTCGCCGGCCCGGGGCGCGCCGACGCTGGTGCTCGACGGTGCGCCGGTGGCCGGGCCGCCGGCCGGGCTGGCCGGGCTGCTCGACACGCTGGACGCGTTGGCGGCCGGGGTCGACCCGGTCGCGCCCTGGCGGGCCGCCGGGGCGGCGGAGTGGGACCGGACGACGCTCGGCGGGTGGCTCGCCGCCACCGCGCCCGACCCGGTCACCGCCCGGTACGCCGGCCGACTGCTGGCCGGTGGGCTGCTGGCCGCCTCGCCGGCCGAGGTGTCGCTGTTGCAGATGCTGTTCTACCTGCGCAGCGGCGGTGGCGTCGGGTCGCTGCTCGGCATGGCCGGCGGCGCCCAGCAGGACCGGATCGTCGGCGGGCCGGCGGCGCTGGCGCAGCGGATGGCCGGCGCGCTGCCGCCGGGTCGGCTGCGCCTCGACGCACCGGTGGACGCGATCGCCCAGGACGCCACCGGCGTGCGGGTCCTCGCCGGCGGTCAGGTGCACCACGGCGACGCGGTGGTGGTCGCGGTGGCCCCGGCGCTGGCCGGCCGGATCCGGTACGACCCGCCGCTGCCGGCGCTGCGCGACGGGCTGACCCAGCGGATGCCGATGGGCGCGGCGGTCAAGGTGCACGCGCGCTATCCGGAACCGTTCTGGCGGGCCGACGGCCGCTCCGGGGTGGCCACCACGGACACCGGGCCGCTCACCGAGACGGTGGACAACTCACTGCCCGGCTCGCCGGGCGGGGTGCTCACCGCGTTCAGCTACGGCGCGCAGGCCCGGGCGCTGCGCCGGCTGTCGGACGGGGCGCGCCGGGCCGCGTTGCGGGACGCGCTGGTCACGTTGTTCGGCCCGGCCGCCGCCGACCCGGTGGACCTCGTCGAGTACGACTGGTCGGCCGACCCGTGGACCCGGGGCTGCTTCTGCGGCATGGTGTCGCCCGGCTCCTGGTGCGACTACGGCCCGGAGTTGCGCGCGCCGGTGGGCCGGGTGCACTGGGCCGGGACGGAGACCGCGACCCGGTGGAGCGGCTACCTGGAGGGCGCGGTGACCGCTGGCGAGCGCGCCGCCACCGAGGCCCTCGGCAGCCTCGGCTGACCCGAATTCAAAGAAAATCTTCGATACGTCTATTGAAAAGTTTCTCCGTCGTGTGACCTAATGTTGACAGTTCCTTTCGGCATACTCCCGCCGCCGCGAGGCGGCAACCCCCAGGGAGGAAAGATGCACCGTCACCTGCGATCGGCGCTGCGCGCGGCCGGCGCCGCCCTGCTCGCCACCGTCACCGCCGCCGCCGCGGCCCTGGCCGGCGCCGCGCCCGCCCAGGCCGCCCCGGCCGGACTGCCCGGCATGGACGTCTCCAGCTACCAGGGCAACGTGAACTGGTCCGGCGCCTGGGCCAACGGCGCCCGGTTCGCGTACGTCAAGGCGACCGAGGGCACGTACTACACCAACGCCTACTTCGCCCAGCAGTACAACGGCTCCTACAACGTCGGGATGATCCGCGGGGCCTACCACTTCGCCCGCCCGGACACCACCACCGGCGCGACCCAGGCGAACTACTTCGTCGACCACGGCGGCGGCTGGTCGCGGGACGGCCGGACGCTGCCCGGCGCGCTCGACATCGAGTACAACCCGTACGGCGCCACCTGCTACGGGCTGAGCCAGGCGTCGATGCGGAGCTGGATCGCCTCGTTCGTCAACCAGTACTACGCCCGTACCGGCCGGTGGGCCACCATCTACACCACCACCGACTGGTGGAGCACCTGCACCGGCAACACGTCGCAGTTCGCGGCCAACAACCCGCTGTGGATCGCGCGGTACTCCAGCAGCGTCGGCACGCTGCCGGCCGGCTGGGGCACGTACTCGTTCTGGCAGTGGTCCTCCTCCGGCGTGTTCCCGGGTGACCAGAACGTCTGGAACGGCACGCTGGACCGGCTCCGCGTGCTGGCCTGCAACGGCACCTGCTGACCCCACCGGCGGGGCGGGTCGCTGCGGCCCGCCCCGCCGCCGTGTCCGAACCCGACGAGGAGGCCCCGATGTCCGTTCCTCTCCCCCGGCGGGCCGTGCTGCGCGGCGCGGTCCTGCTCGGCGCCGCCGCCGGCGCCGGCGCGCTGACCCAGGTCGGCGCCGGCCGCGACGCCCGGGCCGCCGCCACCCGGGTCGACCAGCCGACCATCGCCAACTGCGCGACCTGGGGCGCCCGTCCCCCGTCGTCGCCGGTGAGCGTGGTGCAGAGCCGACCCAACAAGATCATCATTCATCACACCGCGTTCCCGAACACCACCGACTACAGCCTCGCCCAGGCCTACCGGAACTCCCGCGACATCCAGAACCTGCACATGGACAGCAACGGCTGGCTCGACTCCGGGCAGCACTTCACCAACAGCCGGGGCGGCTACCTGACCGAGGGCCGGCACGGCAGCCTGTACGGGCTGCTGCACGGGCAGAGCATGGTGCAGGGCGCCCACTGCGTCGGGCAGAACAGCCAGGCCATCGGCATCGAGAACGACGGCATCTACCTCGACGTGCAGCCGCCGCAGGCGCTCTGGGACAGCCTGGTCTGGTTCTGCGCGTTCACCTGCCAGCAGTACGGCATCGCGCCCACCGAGATCTACGGGCACAAGGACTTCAACTCCACGCAGTGTCCCGGCCTGCTGCACGACCGGCTGCCCGAGCTGCGGCGTACCGTCGCCGGCCGGCTCGGCGCCTGAGATGTAAGGCGGGGGCCCTTCTTAACGCATTCGGTAGAGGAAGGGGCCCCGCCTAACTCGACGGACCGGCCAGGCGCTCGCCCACTCGGCTCCGTCGGCCGGGGCGCCACCAGTTCGCCCGGCCGAGCAGGGCCATGGTGGCCGGCACCAGCAGGCCCCGCACCACGGTGGCGTCGACCGCGACGGCCACCGCCATACCGAGACCGAACATCTTGATCACCGGATCGCCCTGGAGCACGAAGCCGGCGAAGACGGTCACCATGATCAGCGCGGCCGAGGTGATCACCCGGCCGGTGCCGGCCAGCCCCTCGCGGACCGCCACCCGGTTGTCGCCGGTGACCCGCCAGGACTCCTGCACGGCGGTCAGCAGGAACACCTCGTAGTCCATGGAGAGCCCGAACAGCAGCGCGAACAGCATCATCGGCAGGTAGCTCTCCACCGGCACCGGGCCGGACAGGCCGGTCAACCCGACGCCCCAGCCCCAGGCGAAGACCGCCGTCAGCACCCCGTACGCGGCCCCGATCGAGACCAGGTTCATCACCGCCGCCTTGACCGCGACGACCGGCGCCCGGAAGGCCGCGTACAGCAGCACGGTGGAGAGCCCGACCACCACCGCGATGACCCACGGCATCCGCGCCCCCACCCGGTCGGCGAGGTCGACCCGGGTGGCGGTCGCGCCGCCCACGTGCACGGCCACGCCCGGCACGTCCGCGGCCCGCAGCGTCCGCACCAGCGCCGCGGTGGTCGGATCGCTCGGCGCCGTGCGCGGGTACGCGGTCAGCGCCACGGTCCGCCCGTCGTCGGCGAGCCGGACCGGGGTGACCCGGGCGACGCCGGCGGTGCCGGCCACCCGGGCGGTCAGCCCGGTGACCCGGGGGTCGGCGCCGGAACCGGCCGGCGGCGTCAACTCGGGCGACCACCGTCAACGGTCCGTTCACGCCCGGCCCGAAGCCGGCCGCGAGGCGGTCGTAGCTGGTCCGCCCGGCGGTGCCGACCGGCTCGTCCCCCGCGTCCACCTGACCCAGCCGCAGGTCGAGTGCGGGCGCGGCGAGCGCGCCGAGCAGCAGCACCGCGAGCAACGCCCACCGCCACGGCCGGCGGGTGACCCGGTCCGCCTGCCGGGTCCACCCGGTCGTCCGGCCCGCCCCGGCGCCGAGGTCGCCGTCGGGGCCGGCGCCGGAGTCGGTGACGGGGCCGGCGCCGGAGTCAGCGTCGGGGTCGCCGTCGGTCCCGGTGCCCGTGGCGGGCGGCGGGGCCGGGCGCCGGCGGCGGAGGCGCAGCCGGTCGATCCGGTGCCCGAGCAGCGCCAACAACGCCGGCAGCAGCGTCACCGCGCCGGCCACCGCGACGACCACCACCAGGCCGGTGGTCCAGCCGAGCGTGCCGAGGATCGGCACCCCGGCCACCGCCAGTCCACCGAGCGCGACCACCACCGTCCCGCCGGCGAACACGACCGCGCTGCCCGAGCCGGCGACGCTGCGGGCGACCGCCTCGGCCGGCGGCACGCCCTCGGCCAGCAGCCGGCGGTGCCGGGTGACCAGGAACAGCGCGTAGTCGATGCCGACGCCGAGGCCGACCATGGTGGCCAGCGTGCCGGCCACCGACGGAACCGCCACCAGGTGCCCGGCCAGGCCCACCGCGCTGACCGACCAGTTCGTCGACCGAGAACGGCTTGGTCACGTAATCGTCGCCGCCCCAGGTCAAGCCCGCGATCTTGTCGCGTGGCGCGTCGCGGGCGGTGAGGAAGACGATGCCGAAGCGGTGCCCGGCGGCGCGCAGGCGGCGGCAGAGCGCGAAACCGTCGCCGTCGGGCAGCAGCACGTCCAGCACCAGCAGGTGCGGTGGCCGTTCGCCGGACAGCCGCTCGGCGTCCCGCGCGGTGCCGGCGGTCACCACCTCGAAGCCGTGGAACCGCAGCACCGTCGCCACCATGTCGACGATGTTCGGCTCGTCGTCGACCACCAGGACCGTCGTACCCATCGGGACCAGCAGAGCACAGGTCGATGAGAGTTCGATGAGAATACAGTCATCGCTTATATAAGCCTGGCATGATATAAAGAGGTCGTGCACGCTTTCGACGTCCTCGGTGACCCGGTGCGCCGCCGCATCCTGGAGCTGCTCGCCGACGGCGAACAGCCGGCCGGCGCGCTCGGCGAGACGGTGCGGCGCGAGTTCGGCATCAGCCAGCCGGCGGTCTCGCAGCACCTCAAGGTGCTCCGCGAACACGGCTTCACCACCGTGCGCGCCGAGGGCACCCGCCGGCTCTACGCGGTCGACCCCGGCCCGCTGCGCGAGATCGACGCCTGGCTGGCCGGCTTCCGTCGCTTCTGGACGCCGCCGCTGGCGGCGCTCGCCACCGAACTGGCCCGGGGTCGCCGCGAACGGCGGCTGCGCGAGGACGATCCCGACGACGAGAGGACCAACCCATGATCGACGTGACCGGGCAGATCAGCGCCGTCGAGCGCCGCATCGGCGACCGTACGCTCCCCGCCGGGCAGGCGCGGGTGCTCACCATCAGCCAGACGTACGACGCTCCGGTGGCCGACGTCTTCGACGCCTGCACCAACCCGGAACGCATCCCCCGCTGGTTCCTGCCGGTCTCCGGTGACCTGAGCGTCGGTGGCCGCTACCGGCTGGAGGGCAACGCCGAGGGCACCGTGCAGCGGTGCGATCCGCCGCACGGCTTCGCCGCGACCTGGGAGTTCGGCGGGGAGGTCAGCTGGATCGAGGTGCGCCTGCGCGACGCCGGCGACGGCCGGACCCGGTTCGAGCTGGAGCACGTCGCCCACGTCGACGACCAGCGGTGGGCCGAGTACGGCCCGGGCGCGGTCGGCATCGGCTGGGATCTTGCCCTGGTCGGGCTCGCCTCCCACCTCGGCACCGGGCAGGTGCCGGCCGGCGCCGGCGTCGACCCGGCGGCGGCGGCCGAATGGATGGCCTCCGAGGAGGGCCGCCGGTTCGTCACCGAGTCCGGCGCGCGGTGGACGGCGGCCGGCGTGGCCGCCGGCACCCCGGCGGACCAGGCGCGCGCCGCCGGCGAGCGGGTCGTCGCCTTCTACACCGCGCCCTGAGGTAAGGCGGGGCCCCTTCTTAACGTATTCGGTGGAGGAAGGGCCCCCGCTTAACTCGACGGGCCGTCGGCTCGGAAAGCGGCGTGCGGAACGTCGGCGGGGGCAGGCAGGATGTGGGGCATGCCGATCCGATCCGTCGCCGACCTGACCGCCGCGCTCGACGCCGGCCAGTCGGTGCGATACCTGCACTTCTGGGGGCACCGGCCGCAACGGGACGGCAGCGTCGGCGCCGGCTGCCTGAGCCAGTGGTGGCCGGTGGCGTTCACCGTGGACGGTCGGGAGTTCGCCACCGCCGAGCACTGGATGATGTGGCACAAGGCCACCGTCTTCGACGACCACGCGACCGCCGAGCGGGTGCTCGCCGCCGCGCACCCGCACCGGGCCAAGGCGCTCGGCCGGCAGGTGCGCGGCTTCGACGAGGCCGTCTGGGTGGCCCGCCGCCGGGAGATCGTCGTGGCCGGCAGCGTGGCCAAGTTCGGCCAGCACGAGCCGTTGCGGCGGTTCCTGCTCGGCACCGGTGACCGGGTGCTGGTCGAGGCGAGCCCGACGGACCGCATCTGGGGCATCGGCCTGACCGCCGACGATCCGCGCGCCGCCGACCCGGCGACGTGGCGGGGCGAGAACCTGCTCGGTTTCGCCCTCATGGAGGCGCGCGAGCAGCTGGCCGGCCGGGCGTGACGACGGCCAGCCCGGTTCCGGCCCCGGGATCCGCACCGGGTGCGCCACCCGACGGGGCAGCTCGGCGGCCGGTGGGCCGGGTAACGTGCCCGACGTGACCGCGTACTCGCACTGCTCCTTCTGCGGCGCGGCCTACCCGGCGGACGCCGGGTGGCCCCGCGTCTGCCCGGCCTGCGGCGAGACGGTGTGGCGCAACCCGCTGCCGGTGGCGGTGGCGGTGCTGCCGGTCCGCACGCCCGACGGGCTCGGCGTGGTGGTCGTCCGCCGCGACATCGAGCCGGCCCGCGGCCAGCTCGCGCTGCCCGGCGGCTACATCGAGTTCGGCGAGGAGTGGGACGAGGCGCTGGTGCGGGAGCTGCGCGAGGAGACCGGGCTGCTCGCCGAGGCCGGCGAGGCGCGGCTGTTCGCGGTGCACGGCACACCGGCCGGCGGCACCATGATGGTCTTCGGCGTGCTGCCCGAGCGGCCGATCGGCGACCTGCCGCCGTCCGCGCCGACCGAGGAGGCCACCGAGTGGCTGGTGCTCACCGAGCCGGTCGAGCTGGCGTTCTCCACGCACACCCGGGTGCTCGCCGACTTCCTGGCCGGCCGGCGCCAGCGCTGACCACGGTGGCGTCTCAGCCCCGGGCCGGCACCGGCCGGGGTGCGAACGGCACGCCGACCGACGCCTCGACGGCCGGCTCGCCGGCCGGGTGCCGCCACAGGCCACGTCGGCGCAGGATCGGCAGCACGCCCTCGCCGAACCAGTACGCCTCCTCCAGGTGCGGGTGGCCGGAGAGGATGAACTCGTCGATGCCGAGCGCGTGGTAGTCAGCGATCCGGTCGGCGACCTCGGTGTGGCTGCCGACCAGCGCGGTGCCCGCGCCGCCCCGGACCAGCCCCACCCCGGCCCACAGGTTGGGCGCGATCTCCAGCCGGTCGCGGGAGCCGCCGTGCAGGTCCAGCATCCGCCGCTGCCCCTCGGACTCGCTGCGCCGCAGCCCTTCCTGCACGGCCCGGATGTCGTCCTCGGCGATGCCGTCGAGCAGCCGGCGGGCCTGCGCCCACGCCTCGTCGGCGGTGTCCCGGCTGATCACGTGCAGCCGGATGCCGTAGCGCAGCTCGCGGCCGGCGGCGGTGGCCAGGCCACGGATCCGGTCCAGCTTGTCGGCCACCTGCGCGGGCGGCTCGCCCCAGGTCAGGTAGACGTCGCTGTGCCGGGCGGCCACCGGCCCGGCGGCGGCGGACGACCCGCCGAAGTAGACCGGCGGCACCGGGTCGGGCAGCCGGCCCAGCCGGGCGCCGGAGACACGGAGGTGGGCGCCGTCGTGGTCGACCGTCTCGCCGCGCCACAACGCCCGCACCACGTGCAGGAACTCGTCGGTACGCGCGTACCGGGCGTCCTTGTCGAGGAAGTCGCCGTACGCCCGTTGCTCGGTGGACTCGCCGCCGGTGACCACGTTGAGCAGGAGCCGGCCGCCGGAGAGCCGTTGGAAGGTGGACGCCATCTGCGCGGCGAGCGTGGGTGAGAGCAGGCCGGGCCGGAACGCCACGAGGAACCTCAGCCGCTCGGTCACCTGGGTGAGCATGGCGGTGGTCAGCCAGGCGTCCTCGCACCAGGCGCCGGTGGGGGTCAGCGCGCCGACGAAGCCGAGCTGTTCGGCGCTGCGGGCGATCTGGCCGAGGTAGGCCACGTCGGCCGGGCGGGCGCCCCCGGCGGTGCCCACCGGCACACCGTGCCCGCCGCCCACGATGTCCCGGCTGTCGCCGTACGTCGGCAGGAACCAGTGGAAGGTGAGCGACATGGGGGCCTCCGGCGCGGGTCGGGCGGGCCGCCTCCTGAGGGGTGGGACGACCGCGCCGACAGACTACCCATAAAACCTATCGGGTTGGTAGGTTGCTGACGCCCGCCGATGTGCCGGGCTCCACCCCTTCCGAGGAGTCGTCATGCGTACCCCGTCGAGACCCCGCCGCCGGGTGACCGCGCTGCTCACCACGCTCGTGCTGCTCGCCGCCGCGACGCTGACCGGCTGTGGCGGCGAGGCCGCCGACGCCCGCGACGGCGACGGCGGACCGCTGCGGATCGGCTACCAACGCTTCGGCGGGCTCAGCCTGGTCAAGGCGCGCGGCACCGCGAAGAACGTCACCTGGTCGCTGTTCGAGAGCGGCCCCGCGCTCACCGAGGCGCTCAAGGCCGGCTCCATCGACATCGGACAGGTGGGCGAGGCCCCACCGGTCTTCGCCGCCGCCGGGAAGATCCCGTTCTCCGTGATCGGCACGTCCGAGCCCATCCCGCAGGGCGAGGCGGTGCTGGTCAGGGCGGACAGCCCGTACCGGAGCTTCGCCGACCTGCGCGGGAAGACGGTCGCGCTGAACAAGGGCTCCAACGTGCACTGGCTGCTGGTGAAGCTGCTGGAGGCGAACCGGATGACGCTCGCCGACCTCAACGTGAAGTACCTCAAGCCGGCCGAGGGACGACCCGCGTTCGACAACGGGCAGGTCGACGCCTGGATCATCTGGGACCCCTACTTCGCGCTGGCCGAGCGGCCCGGCGTGCGGGTGCTCGCCGACGCCACCGGCCTGGCCGGCAACCGGGAGTACGTGCTGGCCGCACCCGGCGCGGTGAAGAACCGCACCGACGACGTCCGGGCCTTCCTGGACACCTACCGTGAGACCACCGACTGGGGCATCGCCCACCCGGCCGAGCGGGCCGCCGTGCTCGCCCCCGAGCTGAAGATCCCGCTGGACGTGACCACCCGGGCGCTGGCCCGCAGCGCCAAGCCGCTCGCCCCGGTCACCCCGGACATCGGCCGCGAGTTGCAGGCCATCGCGGACAGCTTCGTGGCGCTGAAACTGGTGCCGGGACCGGTGGACATCGCCGGCCGGGTGGACGACCGGTTCACCGAGGCGTTCCGGTGACCGGCCCGGCGCTGGCCGAGGCGCCCGCCCCGGTCGTACCGTCGCCGGCGCCCCGACGACCGCGGGCCCGCACCGGCCGGCGGTGGTGGCGGCTGGTCAGCCCGGTCGCGCTGGTGGTCGCCTGGGAGGCCGCCGCGCGGACCGGCCTGCTCTCCGCGGAGAAGCTGCCGGCGCCGAGCACGGTGCTGGCCACCGGCGCGCGGCTGGCCGCCGACGGCACGCTCGGCACGCACCTGCTCGACTCGCTCACCCGCGCCGCGCTCGGCCTGCTCATCGGCGGCGGCCTGGCGCTGGTGCTCGGCGCCGCCGCCGGGCTGCTACGGCTCGGCGACGACCTGGTCGACCCGCCGGTGCAGATGGCCCGGATGCTGCCGCACCTGGGCCTGGTCCCGCTGCTCATCATCTGGGTCGGCATCGGTGAGTCGCTGAAGGTCACGCTTGTCGCGCTCGGCGCGTTCTTCCCGATCTACTTCAACCTGTACGCTGGCATCCGCGACATCGACGAGCGTCTCGTCGAGGCGGCCCGCACCTGCGGACTCGGCGCGGCGGCCCGGCTGCGGCACGTGGTGCTGCCGGGCGCGCTGCCCGCGCTCTTCCTCGGGCTGCGGCTGGCCATCGGCGCGGCCTGGCTGAGCCTGGTTGTCGGCGAGCAGGTCAACGCCCAGACCGGCGTCGGTTTCCTGATGATGGAGGCCCGCGAGTTCAGCCAGACCGACGTGGTGGTGCTCGGCCTGCTCGTCTACGCGCTGCTGGGCCTGGCCTCGGACCTGCTCATCCGGTACGCGGAACGGAGGACGCTGACGTGGCGACGCGGGCTGCGCGCGACCTGACGCCACCGGTGCTCACCGCACGCGCGGTGACCCGGTCCTTCGGCCCCGCCGTGGTGCTGGCCGGGGTCGACCTCACCGTCGCCGCCGGGGAGACGGTGGCGCTGCTCGGCGGCAGCGGCTCCGGCAAGAGCACGCTGCTGCGGGTGCTGGCCGGGCTGGACGACGACGCCGGCGGCACGCACCGGGTGCACGGCGCCGCCGCGGTGGTGTTCCAGGAGCACCGGCTGCTGCCCTGGAAACGGGTGGCCGACAACGTGGCGCTCGGCCTCACCGGGCCGGACGTGGGCGACCGGGTCGGCCGCGCGCTGGCCGAGGTCGGGCTCGCCGACCGGGGCCGGGCCTGGCCGGCCGAGCTGTCCGGCGGGCAGGCGCAGCGCGTCGCGGTGGCGCGCGCGCTGGTCCGGGAGCCGGACCTGCTGCTGCTCGACGAGCCGTTCGGCGCGCTGGACGCGCTGACCCGGCTGCGCATGCAGGGGCTGCTGCGCCGGCTGCGCGCCCAGCACGGCTTCGCCGCGCTGCTGGTCACCCACGACGTGGAGGAGGCGCTGCTGCTCGCCGACCGCGTCCTCCTGCTCGACGGGGGCGTGATCGCCGAGGAGGTCCCGGTGGGCCTCGGCCCCGCCCCGAGCCCCGACGACCCGGCCCTCGGCACGCTGCGCCGCCGGCTACTCGACCGCCTCGGCGTACCCACCTCGTGACCATGATGGAGCACCGATGACCCGCTGGACCCCGGACCCGACGTTCTACCCCTCCCCCACGCTGGCCGCCGCCGCGCCGGCCGAGAAGCTGGCGTACGTGGCCGCGTTCGACCGCGCCGGGCGGCAACCGGACGCGATCGCGGTGCTGGACACCGACCCGGACTCCGACACGTACGGCCGGGTGGTGGGCTGGACCGAGCTGCCGCACACCGGCGACGAGCTGCACCACTTCGGCTGGAACGCGTGCAGCAGCGCGCTCTGCCCGACCGCGCCGCACCCGCACGTGGAACGCCGCTACCTGATCGTGCCCGGCCTGCGCTCGTCCCGGATCCACGTGCTGGACACCAAACCGGACCCGCGCCGGCCCGAGCTGGTGAAGGTGATCGAGGCGAAGGAACTGGGCGAGCGCGCCGGGTACTCCCGCCCGCATACCGTGCACTGCGGGCCGGACGGCATCTACGTCTCCGCGCTCGGCGGCGCCGACGGCGAGGAGGGTCCGGGCGGCATCGCGGTGCTCGACCACACCACGTTCGAGGTACGCGGCGCGTGGGAGGCCGACCGGGGACCGCAGTTCCTGGCGTACGACTTCTGGTGGCACTACACGCAGGACGTGCTGGTCACCAGCGAGTGGGGCACCCCGTCGATGATCGAGGACGGCATCGTCGGCGAGCTGTTGCTGGGTCGCCGCTACGGGCACGCGCTGCACTTCTGGGACCTGGCGAAGCGTCGACACGTGCAACGCGTCGACCTCGGCGACGCGTACCAGATGGCGCTGGAGCTGCGCCCCGCGCACGACCCGACGAAGTCGTACGGCTTCGTCGGCGTGGTGATCAGCGTCGAGGACCTGTCCGCCTCGGTCTGGCTGTGGCACCGCGACGGCGACGCCTGGGCGGTGACCAAGGTGATCGACATTCCGGCCGAGCCGGCCGACGCGGCGGACCTGCCCGAGCTGCTCAGACCGTTCGGGGCGGTGCCGCCGCTGGTCACCGACATCGACCTGTCGGTGGACGACAGGTTCCTGCACGTCTCCTGCTGGGGCACCGGCGAGCTGATCCGCTACGACGTCAGCGACCCGTTCCACCCGGTACGGGTCGGCTCGGTGCGCCTGGGCGGCATCGTCGCCCGCACCCCGCACCCGGCGTACCCCGACGAGCCCCTCGCCGGCGGGCCGCAGATGGTGGAGATCAGCCGCGACGGCCGCCGCGTCTACGTCAGCAACTCGCTCTACGGCGCGTGGGACGACCAGTTCTATCCCGACGGCGTGGGCGCCTGGGTGGCGAAACTGGACGTCGACCAGGAGCACGGTGGCCTCGTGCCGGACCCGCGCTTCTTCCCACGCGGGGACGAGTTCCGCGGCCGGCGGGTGCACCAGACCCGGTTGCAGGGCGGCGACGCCTCGTCCGACTCGTACTGCTTCCCGTGACCGGCGCGACCTGGGCGGCGCTCGTCGGCCTCGGCGCGTTCCACGGCCTGAACCCGGCGATGGGCTGGCTGTTCGCGGTGGCCCGGGGCCTCCAGGAACGCCGCCGGGCCGCGCTGCTGGCCGCCCTGCCGCCGATCGCGGCCGGGCACCTGGCGTCGGTGGCGGTGGTCGCCGCGCTGGTCAGCGCCACCCGCTCGGTGACGGCCGGCACGGCGGTCACGGTCGGCGGCGGGGTGCTGCTGGTCGGGTTCGGGCTGTGGCGGCTGCTGTCCGACCGGCACTTCCGCTGGGCCGGGATGCGGCTGTCGGCGGCCCAGCTCACCGCCTGGTCGTTCCTGATGTCGGCGGCGCACGGCGCGGGCCTGATGCTGCTGCCGGTGCTGCTCGCCGAGCCGGCGGTCGGCGGCGGGCCGCACGCCGGGCACCTGGCCGCCGCGCCGGCCGGTGCGCTGACCGGGCTCGCCGCGGCGGCCGTGCACACCGGGGCCATGCTCGGTGTCGCGCTGGCGGTCGCGCTGCTGGTGTACGAGGTGCTCGGCGTCGGCGTGCTGCGCCGGGCCTGGTTCAACGTGGACCGGCTGTGGGCCGGCGTCCTGGTGGCCGCCGGTGTGGTGACCCTGCTCGGCGCCACCTGAGGGCCGGCAGCGCCGGACCACCCGTCGCCGTCATCCGACGGTGGCGGGCGGTCCGGGTGTGCAGGATCGAGGGAACGACCCGCGCCGCGTTACCGCGTCCGCCCGGTCAGCGGCCCGGCAGCGTGGCCAGCACCAGGTTGGGGTCGACACCGGTGGTGTACGCGGCACTGAGCACCGCGACGGTACGACCCCGCACGGCCACCGAGGTCGGGTTCTGCAACCCGTCGGCGGCGGTCAGCAGCGTTCGTGACCGGCCGGCCGCGTCGATGCCCACCACCGTGTTCGGCCCGTTCAACGCGGCGACGACCTGCCGGTCACCGGCACCGACGAACGCGAAGTCGTCGATGCCGGCCAGACCGGTGGCCGCCACCCGGACCGGGCCGGGCCGGCCGTGCCGCACCGGGATGCGCAGGAGCGTGCCCTGGTCGAGGTTGGTCGCCCACACCGCGCCGGCGCGCACCTTGATGCCGTTGGCACCGAGGAAACCGGTCGCGGCGAGCTCGGGCGCCGAGGACCAGACCTCGACCCGGCCGCCGTCCAGCGCGACTGTCGAGATCGTGCCGCGCACCGAGTCGGTGAGGTAGAACCGCTTCGCCGTCGCGTCGAACGCCAGGCCGTTCGGCAGTCCGTCGGCCGGCAGGGCCGCGATGCGGTGCGGGACCTGGCCGGGCCGTAGCCGGTACAGCCCGGTCGAGGCGGCCTCGCCGCTGGCGTACAGGAAGAAGAGCGTGCCGTCGGCCGTTCGGACGATGCCCGTGGTCAGCGCGAACGAGAGCACCGGCGTGCGGACGCCCCCGTCGGCGGGGGCCGGCAGGGTCGCCAGGATCCGCGTCCCACCGGAGGGGGTGACCGCGGCGACCTGTCGGGCGGCCGCGAAGGTGACGTAGGCCGTGCCGTCCGGGCCGGTCGCGACGTTCTCCGGCATCTGCCCCTTCGTCAGGTCGAAGTGGACCGCGATCCGCGAGGCCGGCGGCGAGCCGAACGGTCGGACCGACCCGACGGTCTGGGTCCGGGCGGTCGCGGCCGGCGCGTTCGGCGGCAGGACGGTCACGACGCCGATCCCCGCCGCGGCGAGCGCGACGGCGAGGGTCATCATTCTCTTGCGCATTCTTGTTCCTCACTGACGGTCTGCTTGGTGGGCGTGAAACGGGCGCGACGGGTCCGGCGCTCCTCGCGGAGCACCTCGCGTCGCACGATCGGGGTGGTGCTATTCGCGCCGGACAGGCGGGCGCGCAGCGCCGGCCCGGGCGGTGGTGACGCTGTGCACGAGCAACGTCATCGCCGCGTGCGAGGCCGAGCCGGGTTCGGTGGTGGCGACGACGAGGGTCTGACCGGCCTCGGTCCGCAGGACCTGCTGCGTCACGTCCATGGCGCCGACCAGCGGGTGACGCATCCGGTGGACGGTGTCGCCGCCGGCCTTCACCCGGTGGTCGGCCCACATGGCGGCGAACTCCGGGCTCCGCAGGGTCAACTCGCCGACCAGCGCGGCCATCAGCGGGTCGTCCGGATCCTGCCCGGAGGCCATCCGCAGCGTCGCCACCACCGCGCGGGCCTTGGTGGGCCAGTCCGCGTACAGGTCGCGGGTGTGCGCGTCCAGGAACACCAGCCGTGCCATGTTCGGGGACCGGTCCGACCGCTCCGGGATCTCCGGAGTCAGGTGGCCGGCGAACAGCGCATGCCCCGGGGTGTTCCACGCCAGCACGTCGGCGCGACGACCGAGCACCAGCGCCGGCACGTCGCCGAGCGCCGCGACGAGCTGGCGGACCGCCGGGCTCACCCGCTCCGGGGCCGGGCGGCGCACGGCGGGCCGCCGGCGGGTCCCGGCCGCCAGCTCGGTCAGGTGGCGGCGTTCCGCGTCGTCGAGCCGCAGTGCCCGGGCGAGCGCGTCGAGCACCTCGGGGGAGGCGTTCCCGGCCTGGCCCTGCTCCAACCGGGAGTAGTACGACACGCTCACCCCGGCCAGCAGGGCGAGTTCCTCGCGGCGCAGGCCGCGAACCCGGCGCCGCTCGCCGTACGTCGCCACGCCGGTGTCTTCCGGCCGTAGCTGGGAGCGCCGGGCCCGGAGGAAGTCGCCGAGCTGTCCTCTCGCGTTCATGACTCGAAGTATCGCCAGCCCCGCCTGCGCCAACCACTCCCTGCCAGGGATAGGCACCGCGGGCGAGGCAGGCCCACGTCGACGACAGTCAACTCCTACTGATTCAATAGGAAAGGCAGTGTCGCCGAGCCCGGAGGTCCCCGTGAGCCCGTCCCCCACCGAAGCCGCCCACGACACCGAACGGAGCCGGCAGTGGCTCGCCGGTGCGGCCCGCGGCGACGGCGTCGACCGTGACGCGCTGCGGGAGCTGGGCGCCGCCATGGCCGCGGTCACCGCCGCCGCCGCGGAACGCGAGCCGGTCGCGGTGACCGCCGTCCCGGTCGGCGTCGACCCGCCGATCGCCAAGCCGCTGCCGCCGGAGCTGCTGCGCCGGTTGGACACCAACGCCGAGATGCACTGGTCGGCGATGGCCGGTCAGGGATACGTGGTCCCGACCGACCGGTTCTTCGTCCGCAACCACACCGTCACCCCGCGACTCGACCCGGCCACCTGGCGACTGTCGTTGTTCGGCGACGGGCTGCACGGCGCACCGACCCGGACCGCGCCGGTGGAGTTCAGCCTCGACGAGCTGCGCCGGCTGCCGGCCGAGGAGAGCACCGCGCTGGTCGAGTGTGCCGGCAACGGGCGGCGGTTCTTCGCCTCCCAGCAGGGCGAGCCGGCCCCGGGCGTGGCCTGGGGGCTGGGCGGTGTGGGCGTGGCCCGCTGGCGCGGCGTCCGGCTCGGCACCGTGCTGCGCCGGGCCGGCCTGCGCGACGACGCGGTCGACGTGATGCCCGAGGGCCTGGACCCGCACTACGTCACCGGCGGGATCGACCTGGGCCGGGTCCGCCGGCCGCTGCCGGTCGCCAAGGCGCTCGACGACGTGCTGCTGGCGTACGAGATGAACGGCGCGCCGTTGCCGGCCGACCACGGCTTCCCGGTACGGGTGGTGGTGCCCGGCTGGATCGGCATCTCCTCGATCAAGTGGGTGGGGCCGGTGGAGGTCTCCACCACGCCACTGTTCTCCCCCTGGAACACCCGGTTCTACCGGCTGTTCGGCCCCGGTCACCCGGACGGCGGCACGGTGCTCGGCGCGCAGCCGGTGAAGAGCGCGTTCGAGCTGGCCTGGGACGCCCGGGTGCCGGCCGGCGAGGAGTTGCTGCTGCGCGGCCGGTCCTGGTCCGGCACCGGCCCGATCGAACGGGTCGAGGTGGACACCGGCGACGGGTGGCGCGCGGCCGACCTGGTGGCCGCCGACCGGGGCGGCCCCTGGCAGCGCTGGACCGCGCGCTGGCGCCCACCGGCCGCCGGCCGGCACACGCTGCGGGCCCGCGCCACCGACCGCACCGGCGCCGGCCAGCCCGACCGGGCCGAGCCGAACACGCTGGCCTACGCCTTCGACGCCGTGGTGGCGCACCCGGTCACGGCGTGCTGACGGTCAGGTAGCCGGGCGGGACGGTGTCGGTCAGCCACACCCCGTTCGCCGACCGGTAGAACAGGTAGCCGTGGTCGGCCATGGCGGCGGCGTCGACCGCGAGCACGACCACCGTGCCGGAGCGCCGCGCGCCGACCCGCCGGGCCGTCGCCACGTCCGGCGACAGGTGTACGTGGTGCCGGCGTCCCCGCCGCAGCCCTTCGGCCCGGATCGCGTCAAGCACCTCGTCGGCGGTGCCGTGGTAGAGCCGGCCGGGCGGCGACGCCGGCGTCAGACCGAGCTCGACCGGGACCGAGTGGCCCTGGTTGGCCCGGATCCGGTCGGCCCCGTCCGGACCGGGCTCCACCGCGAAGCGTTGCTTGTCGTTGCCGGCGACCACGGCGTCCAGCTCGACGCGGCTGATCCGCATCGCGGCGAGCAGGTCGGTGACCGGCACCCAGCCGGCCCGGTCGAGCGTCAGGCCGAACCGGTCGGGACGGTGCCGCAACGCCAGCGACATCCGTCTGCTCACCCGGACCAGGTCACGGTGTTCCATCCGGACAGTGTGGGCGCTCGCCCGCGCCGCGTCGACCGGGTTCGGCGGGTGGCTCGTCGGGGCCTGGGGGCCGGCTCAGCGGGTGGCGGCCGATGTCGGGACGATCATGACCGGATCGATGGAGATCTTGGTATGAAATGGCCCCTGGAGGGGCCGTTTCGTACCAAGATCTCCCGACGGACAGTGCGGGCACCGTCAGGCGGCGGCGCGGTCGGGCAGCGGGCGGCGGCGCAGGGCGGGGTCGGTCAACGACGGCGGGGCCCACGCCCCGTCCGCCTGGTAGAGGTTCGTGCCGGGCGGCACGATCTTGTCGATCCGGTCGAGCACCGCGTCGTCGAGCGTCAGTGTCGCACCGGCGAGCAGCGCGTCCAGGTGGTCCATGGTGCGCGGTCCGATGATGGTCGAGGTGACCGCGGGATGCGCCGCGGTGAACGCCACGGCCAACTGCGGCAGGGTGCAGCCGACCTCCTCGGCGAGCGCAGCCAGTTCCTCGACGGCGGCGTACTTGGCGGCGTTGCCGGGCAGCGTCGGGTCGAACCGGGCCGGGGTGAGCGCCGGCCGGCCGGCGGTGAGATCGACGGGCCGGTCGCGCCGGTACCGCCCGGACAGGAAACCGGAGGCCAGCGGGCTCCAGACCAGCACGCCCATCCGGTAACGGTGGCAGACCGGCAGCACCGACGTCTCGATCCCGCGCGCCAGGATCGAGTACGGCGGTTGCTCGGTGCGGAACCGGCCGAGCGCCCGTCGCTCGGCGACGTGGTGCGCCTCCACGATCTCGTCGGCCGGGAAGGTCGAGCAGCCGAACGCGCGGATCTTGCCGGCCCGGACCAGGTCGGTGAGCGCGCCCAGCGTCTCCTCGACGTCGGTGGTGTGGTCGGGCCGGTGCACCTGGTAGAGGTCGATCCAGTCGGTGCCCAGCCGGCGCAGGCTCTCCTCGACCTCGCGGACGATCCAGCGCCGCGAGTTGCCGCCCCGGTTGGGGCCCTCCCCCATCGGGAAGTGCACCTTGGTGGCGAGCACCACGTCGTCGCGCCGACCGCATAGCGCCTTGCCGACGATCACCTCGGACTCGCCCGCCGAGTACATGTCGGCCGTGTCCACGACGTTGACGCCGTGATCGAGCGCGGCGTGCACGATCCGGACGCAGTCGTCGTAGTCGGGGTTGCCGACCGCGCCGAACATCATGGTGCCGAGGCAGTGGGCGCTGACCTCGATGCCGGTGCCGCCGAGCACGCGGTGGCGCATGGGAACTCCAGGAGGGTGACGCCGCGCTGACCGGGCGGCGGCCGGTCCGGTCACGGTAGGAGTTCGAGGGCGCTGGAGGTCAATGCTCGGCGGCCGGTCGTCAGCGTGCCGTGGCCGCCCCGCAGTACGAGGCGGCCCGGCCCGGGTGCCGCCGCACGGGGCACGCCCAGCAGGTGGGCGATGCCGGGTCGCGTCGCGGGAACCGGCCCCGGATGGCAGGCTGGTGGGGTCGCCGGCGAAGGCCCGCCGACCGCCCCGTCGTGAAGGAGAAGATCGACCCGATGGCTGTGGACGTCACCACCACCGACGAATGGCAGGCGCTGCGCAAGCACGCCGAGGCGATGCGCGCCACCCACCTGCGCGACCTCTTCGCCGCCGACGGGCAGCGGGGCGAGCGGCTCACCAGCGAGGTCGCCGACCTGCACGTGGACTACAGCAAGAACCTGGTCACCGACGAGACGGTCGCGCTGCTCACCGCGCTCGCCGAGCGGGTCGGCCTCACCGACCGGATCGCGGCCATGTTCGCCGGGCGGCACATCAACGTCACCGAGGACCGCGCCGTGCTGCACACCGCGCTGCGCCTGCCCCGGGACGCCACGCTGCACGTGGACGGCCAGGACGTCGTCGCCGACGTGCACGCCGTGCTGGACCGGATGTCGGCGTTCGCCGACCGGGTGCGCTCCGGCGGGTGGCGCGGTCACACCGGTGAGCGGATCACCACCGTGGTCAACATCGGCATCGGCGGCTCCGACCTGGGCCCGGTGATGGCGTACGAGGCGTTGAAGGCGTACCGGGACGCGGGGATCTCCTGCCGGTTCGTGTCCAACATCGACCCGACCGACATCCACGACAAGACCGCCGACCTGGATCCGGCGCGCACGCTGTTCGTGGTGGTCTCGAAGACGTTCTCCACCCAGGAGACGCTGGCCAACGCCGACCAGGCACGACGTTGGCTGCTCGCCGGGCTGGACGCGGACGACGACGCGGTCGCCCGGCACTTCGTCGCGGTCAGCACCAACGAGCAGCGGGTGCGCGACTTCGGCATCGATCCGGAGAACATGTTCGGCTTCTGGGACTGGGTGGGCGGGCGGTACTCGCTGCCCTCGGCGGTCGGGCTGTCGGTGATGCTGGCGATCGGCCCGGACCGGTTCCGCGAGATGCTGGCCGGCTACCACGCCGTCGACGAGCACTTCCGCTCGACTCCGGTGGAGCGCAACGTGCCGGCGCTGCTCGGGCTGCTCAACGTGTGGTATTCGGACTTCCTCGGCGCGGAGACCCACGCCGTGCTCCCCTACGCGCAGTACCTGCACCGGTTCCCGGCCTACCTCCAGCAGCTCACCATGGAGAGCAACGGCAAGTCGGTACGCGTCGACGGCTCCCCGGTGACGTACCCGACCGGGGAGATCTTCTGGGGCGAGCCCGGCACCAACGGTCAGCACGCCTTCTACCAGCTCATCCACCAGGGCAGCCGGCTGATCCCGGCGGACTTCATCGCGTTCAGCCGGCCCAACCACGACCTGGGCGACATGCACGACCTGTTCATGTCGAACTTCTTCGCCCAGACCGCCGCGCTGGCGTTCGGGCGCACCCGGGAGCAGGTGGAGGCCGAGGGCACCGCGGCCGACGTGGTGCCGCACCGGGTGATGGCGGGCAACCATCCGACCACCTCGATCCTGGCCCCGAAGCTCACCCCGGCGACCCTGGGCCAGCTCATCGCGCTCTACGAGCACATCGTCTTCACCGAGGCCGCGGTCTGGGACATCAACGCCTTCGACCAGTGGGGCGTGGAACTGGGCAAGGTGATGGCCAACCAGCTCGCCCCGAAGCTCACCGGATCGGCGCCGGATCTGGCCGAGGTGGACACCTCGACCGCGGAGCTGATCCGCCGTTACCGCGCCGAGCGCGGCCGGAGCTGACCTCCGCCGACGACGCCCGGGTGGCCCGACCGCCCGGGCGTCGTCGTGACCTGCGACGACGTAAACCCGCCATTCGGTTGCACGAATTGCTCGACTGCTTACTCCCCGACAGTCGCCACATTTACCCGCGCCTCACCTTGACCCTCGCGTCGGCCGCCGCAACCATGGATGAGCCGACGTCGATTCGCATTTCGACGACGGCGCGGCGGACCACCTGAGCAGTGGGGCGCCGGTTCGCAACGGGGGCTCGACGGGGAAATGCTTTCCGCACGTCACCGATCCGGACGGCATTCCGGACGTGCTGGCGCGCGCCATTTTCCCGCACCCGTGATCCGTTGCGGAAACGGCATTGCCGCCGCCATTCGACAGCGGATCACGACGGGGGAAATCGTGGATCAGATCCTGTACTGGAACGAGGTGGCCCTGGAGGCGAACCGGGTCACCCACACCACCGGCGACGTCACCGAGGCGCACTCGCAGGGGCCGGTGGGCAGCGCCCGCGCGCTGGCCATCGTCCACCTGGCCATGCACGACGCGTACGTCGGGCTCACCGGGGCGTACGAGCCGTGGCTGGGCGACCGGCTGCCGGAGCCACCCGCCGACGCGGACCCGGACAGCGCCGTGGCGGCCGCGGCCCGGACCACGCTCGCCGTCCTGCACCCGGCACAGCGGGCGTTCTTCGAGGCCCGGCACCTCGCCGCGGGCCTGGTCGCCGGCAAGCACGACGCGGCCGGGCACGCCTACGGCCGACAGGTCGCCGAGGAGGTGCTGCGGCTGCGGGCCGGCGACCCCGGTCTCGGCGACGACGGCTACGTGCCGTCCCTGGCGCGCCCGCACCACCGCGTCGACCCGGACAACCCGGGGCAGGGCTACCACGCGCCCTTCTACGGCGCGCGGTCACGCTGCTTCGCGGTGACCACCCGGCACCAGCTCGACGCACCGCCGCGCCCGGGCGACCGGGCGTACGAGCGGGCGCTGCGCCAGGTGCGGGGCAAGGGCGTCGCGCCGCACCTGGCCGGCACGCTGCCGGACCGGCTGCCGCGCCGGACCGCCGCCGAGACCGCCGTCGGGCTGTTCTGGGCCTACGACGGCGCGCGTGGCGTCGGCACCCCGCCCCGGTTCTACAACCAGATCGTCCGGGCGGTGGCCCGGGCCCAGGGCCACGACACGGCCCGCAACGCGCGGCTCTTCGCGCTCGTCAACGCCGCGATGGCCGACGCCGGCATCCTCTGCTGGGCGGAGAAGTACCGCCACGACCTGTGGCGACCGGTGCTCGGCATCCGGGAGCACGACAGCTCGTTGGGGCCGACCGGCACCGGTGACGCCGCGCTCGACCCGGCCGGCGACATCGGCTGGCTGCCGTTGGGCGCACCGAACACCAACAGCGTCGGGCAGAAGAACCGGACGCCGAACTTCCCGGCGTACCCCTCCGGCCACGCCACGTTCGGCGCGGCGGCGTTGCAGACGGTGCGCCAGTTCCACGGGCGCGGCGGGCGCGGCCCGGACGACCTCGCCGACGGGCTGGAGTTCGTCTCCGATGAGCTGAACGGCGTCAGCGTGGACAACACCGGCACGGTCCGGCCGCGCTGGGCCCGCCGCTTCCCGGACGGGTTGTGGCAGATGATCGAGGAGAACGGCCTGAGCCGCGTCCATCTGGGCGTGCACTGGTCGTTCGACGCGTTCGCGCTCGACGACGACGGCCGGGTCGACCTCGGGCAGAACGTCGGCGGGGTGCGCCTCGGCCTGGAGGTGGCCGACGACCTGGCCGCGCACGGTTTGCGCGCCGACGCCGCCGCCGGCCCGGTCGAGCCCTGAGCGGCAGCGGCCCGGTCACGCCGCGAAACGGCAGCGGCCCGATCGAGCCCTGAACGGCAGCGGCCCGGTCACGCCGGGACGCGGCAGCGGCCCGATCGAGCCGTGAGCGGCGACGACCGGGACGCGCCCGGAAGCGGCGGCGGTCACTCGGGCCGCCGCTCGGACGGCCGTCGTGGGGGGCGCCCCCGGGGGGGGGGCGGGCCGCGGGGGCCCGGCGGGGGGGGGGGGGGGGGGGCCCGGGGGGGGGGGGGGGGGGGGGGGGGGGGGGGT
>NZ_JBNCLA010000003.1:230480-294979 GCF_049841835.1 Micromonospora sp. DT227
CGTTGCGCCCCCGCCCCGCGCGGCGCCCGCCCCCCCCCCCCGGGGCGCCCCCCCCCACGGCGGCGCCGGCCGGGTCGGGCCGGGCGGCTCCCGGGTCGGGCGCGTGGTGCGGACGACCCGGGCGACGGGGCCGGTGGCGCCTGGCCCTCGGGCGAGGCACGGGCGGCGCTTGCCGCCGGGCGTCGGTCGGCGCGGCCGGTCAGGGGCGCAGCAGGTCGGCGTGGGCGGCACGGAGCCGGGTGAGGGCCGCGTCGCCGGCCGGCGCGCGCCGGTCCAGCTCGGCCCACGCCTCGGCGAGCGCGTCGGTGAGGGCCCGCAGCTCGGCGGCGTGCCGCCGGCTGGACTGCCGGTGCAGCTCCTCCAGGCGGCGGGCCCAGCCGGCGCTGATCGCGGCGATCCGCTCCGCGTCGGCCCGGGCCTGGGCCCCGGTGCGGGCGGCCGGGGCGGGCACGATCGCGGCGATCGGGCGGGGATCGCCGTCACGCGTGACGACGGTGACCGTGTCGGTCAGCTCGGCGAGGGAGACGAGTTGGGTGAGCCGGGTGCGGACCTCGCGCAGCGGCAGGGCGCGCGGCTGGGGGGACCGGTCGGCCAGTGCGGGGACAGCCATGGACACATGTTGACGTCCGGGTACGACAAGAACCCTTCTCAGGCCGTCCATTCCGGCGCCAGCACCGACCAGACCTCCATGTCCGCCCGGCCCTCCGGCACCGGCGCGGCGTCCCGGAGCACCCCGTCGCGACGCATGCCGAGCCGGCGGGCGACCGCGATGCTGCGCTCGTTTCCGGCCCGGGTCACCCACTCGACGCGGTGGATGCCGCGCTCCCGGACCGCCCAGTCGATGACCACCCGGGCGGCGCGGGTGACCAGGCCCTGGCCCTCCGCGTCCGCCTCCAGCCAGCAGCCGGCCTCGCAGACGCCGCGCGCCGTGCTCAGCGACACCAGCAGCACGCCACCGACGAGCGTGCCGCGCTGCCAGATGCCCCAGATCCCGCCGTCGTCGCGGGCCCACCGGTCCGCGTACGCCTGGAGGACCCGGCGGGCCGACTCGGCGTCGGTGGCCACGAAGGACGCGCCGACCCAGGGCGCGATGTGCTCCCGGCAGCGGTCGAGGTTGGCGAGGAACTCGTCGGCGTGCCAGGGCTGCAACGGTCGCAGCTCGGCGTCGTCGGTCAGGGCAAGCGCGAACATTCGTGCAACCTACCGGCCCACCGTGCGGTCCCGCCCGCCGATTTCGCCGCTCACTGTCGCATCTCGTACGCGCCGGCCAGGTCGGCCACCCGCTGCCACGTCCGGGCGCTGCGATCGGCGTCGACCACCGGGCGGCGGATGTGGGCGAGCGCCCAGGCGGCCTGCTCGTCGGTGGTGGCCGGTTTGCCGTGCAGCTCGGTGGCGTAGCCGGAGAAGTCCCGGACCAGCAGGTCGAAGATCTCGTCGAGCAGGTCCGGGTCGAGACCGGTCAGCTCCGCCTGCTCCAGGACGAGCTGACCGTAGACCACGAGCGCGAAGAGCTGGCCGATGGTGAGCAGGAAGTCCAGGTCGCGCTGCTGCGTCTCGTCCGGCGCGTGCGCGGCGAGCAGCGTGACCAGACCGTCGGCCTGTTCCCGGAACCGGGCCACGTTGGGCAGGTGGGCGTGCGCGTCGTAGGGGGCGCGCCAGTCGTGGAACCGGATCGCGCCGAGGCCACGCGCCGGGCCCTGCCGGAACAGGAACGTGTCGTCGGCCGCGTCCCGCCGGGTCGGCACCGCCGGGTGTTCGGTGGGCCGGAACAGGTAGTTGGGCATGAACTTGAGGATCAGCGCCAGGTTGACGTGGACGGTGCCCTCCAGCTTCGGCAGGCCACGGATGTCCTTGGCGGCCTTGTCGAAGTAGGTGTCGGCCTCGAAGCCCTTGGCGGCGATGACGTCCCAGAGCAGGTCGATCACCTTCTCGCCCTCGGTGGTGACCTTCATCTTGGTCATCGGGTTGAACAGCAGGTAGCGGCGGTCGTCCGGGCCGGCCGAGCGGAAGTAGTCGACCGCCCGGTCGCTGAAGAGCTTCATCGCCACCAGCCGGGCGTACGCGTCGGTCAGCTCGCGGCGCACGTGCGGGAAGTCGGTGACCCGCCGGCCGTACAGCACCCGGCCGTGGGCGTGGCTGACCGCCTCGTACATGGCGTGCTCGCAGATGCCGACGGACGCGGTGCAGAGGTTGAACTTGCCGACGTTGACCGTGTTCAGCGCGGCGTCGAACGCGGCCGGCCCGGTGTGCAGCACGTCCTCGGCGCGCACCGGGTAGTCCTCCAGCCGGAACTCGGAGACGTACATCTGGGCGGCGACCACGTTGCGGACCAGCCGGTACGCCGGGTGCCGGCTGTCGGCGGCGAAGAACACGTACCCCTCGGGGCCCTCGACGTCGGCGCGCCGGCCGAAGACCGAGACCAGCCCGGCGACGTTGCCGTTGCCGATGTAGTACTTGCCGCCGGTGGCCCGGAAACCACCCGCGCCGTCGGGGGTGAGCAGCATGTCGGTGGCGTAGATGTCGGCGCCGTGCGGACGCTCGGAGAGGCCGAACGCCATCACGTGCCCCTGGTCGAGCAGCTCGGCGGCGCGGGCCCGGGCGGCGGCGTTGCCGCTCTGCCACACCGGCCCGAGGCCGAGCACGGTGACCTGCCAGGTGTACCAGTAGCCGAGCCCGTAGAAGCCGAGGATCTCGCTGAGCGCGGCGTTGCGGGCGGTGTCCCAACGCTTGTCGGCGTCGTCGCCGCCGTCGGCGGCCGGGGTGAGGAACGTGGCGAAGAGGCGTTCCCGGGCGGCGAAGTCGAGGAAGTCGGCGTACCACTCGCGGGCGTGGTAGCTGTCGACCAAGGCGCGCTTGCCCCGGGTCTCGAACCAGTCGATGGTGGCGCGCAGCAGCCGCCGCGAGGTCTCGTCGAGGTCGGCGGGGTCGTAGTGGTGCGGGTGGAACAGCAGCGGGTCGCTCACGCGGGGGGCCTTTCCGGGTCGAGGTCGCGGAGGGTGGCCAGGACGTCGTCCAGCCAGGCCAGCACCATCCGCTCGTACGCGATGCCGCCGCGCAGCACCACGTGCTGCAACGCCGCCCGGGCGTCGGGTGCGGCGGAGCCGAAGTCGCGGCGCTCGCCGGCCAGGTAGCCGGCGAGGACGGTCTCGTGGTCGGCGCGGTAGCGCTCGACCTCGGCGACCAGGAGCGCGCGCCCGGCCGCGTCGTCGAACGCGGCGCCCCGGATCTTGACGGCCAGTTCGTGCCGGACCGCCTCCGGGCGCACCGGGGCGTGCAGCCAGCCGACAAGTGCGGCCCGGCCGGTCGGGGTGACCGACCAGAGCTTCTTGTCCGGCAGGCTCTCCTGACCGATCTCCTCACCGGTGATCCGGTCGTCCTCGGCGAGCTGTTTGAGGACCCGGTAGATCTGCTGGTGGGTGGCGGTCCAGAAGCGCCCGATCGAGCGGTCGAAGCGACGGGCCAGCTCGTAGCCGGAGGCGGGTTGCTCCAGCAGCGAGACGAGGATGGCGTGCTCCAGTGACATGCCGGCCATCTTGCTATGCACTTTGTTGCATAGCAAGAGCTAGTCCGGCAGGGAGTCGCCCGGTAAGGCACGGCCGTGAGGGTGGTCATAACGGCTGGACGACCGGCGCACCGGTGCTGCTAGCCTTTCGGCAGGTCATGAGCGCCAGCGTCAAGCCCCGGCTCGCTGGCCGGCAACCCTCCGCCACGGTGGGGTGCTCCGGGTGAGGACCAGGCGCCGACGGCAGTCGGCGCAAGCGTGGCCTGGCACCCAGGTCAGCACCAACCGGCCAGGGAGACCCGATGTTCGCACCGCCCCTCGTTCCGACCCGCCTCATGCTGGTCACGCGCCGCCACGTCGACCTGATGCGGGTGTGCAGCGACCGCTGTCGCGACGCGCGCTGAGCGACCGCTCCACCCTTTCCCCGATCCATCCTTCCGGCTTCGCCGTGCCCGGCGGCGCCGGCACCGGCACGCGTCCCGCGTGTCCGTCCACTCTGGAGAGACATCGTGCGTATCCGTACCGCCCTGACCCGCGTCGCCGCGCTCGGCGCCGCCGCCGTGCTCGCCGCCACCGCGCTGACCGCCTGCGGCGGGGCAGCCGACGACGCGGCCGACAACCCGTACGGCCTACGGCAACCCGGTGTGATCCGGGCCGGCACGCTCACCGACGCCCCGCCGAACGTCTTCCTCAAGGACGGCGAGTTCACCGGCTTCGACAACGACCTGCTGCGGGCCGTCGCCGGGAAGGTCGGTCTGAAGGTGGAGTTCGTCGGCACCGACTTCTCCGCGCTGCTCGCCCAGGTCAACAACCGCAAGTTCGACGTGGGCAGCTCCTCGATCACGGTCACCGAGGCCCGGAAGAAGACCGTCGACTTCGGTAACGGCTACGACTTCGGCTACTTCGGCCTGGACGTGCCGGCCGGCTCCGCGATCACCGGCTTCGACCAGCTCGCCGGCAAGCGCGTGGTGGTGGTCCAGGGCACCGTGCAGGACGACTTCGCCACGAAGGAGAAGCTGAACCCGGTGCGGGTGCCCGACTACAACGGCGCGGTCAACCAGCTCAAGGCCGGCACCGCCGACGCCTGGATCGCGCCCGCCGAGATCGGCGACAAGTCCGCGGCCGACAGCTCCGGCAAGATCAAGGTCGCGGCGAAGCAGCTCAGCCCCGCGCCGACCGCGTACGCGGTGGCGAAGGGCAACGACAGGCTGCGCGAGGCGCTGGACAAGGGCCTCGACCAGGTGATCGCCGACGGCACCTGGAGCCGCCTCCAGGAGCGGTACTACCCGGGGCGGCCGATCCCGGCCGACTTCACCCCCGGCAGCGGATCGGTAGCCGTGCCGTCGCCGTCGGCGGCCTCTGCGAACCGGTAACCGGGCACGAGCGGGACGGACGGAGCGGACATGGATCCACTGAGCACCCTCTGGGAGACGTTCTTCGACTGGGGGTCGATGCGCGAGGCGCTGCCCGAGATGCTGACCGTCGGGCTGCCGAACACGCTGATCCTGGCCGCCTCCGCCGCCCTGCTCGGCTCGGTGCTGGGCATGCTGCTGGCGGTCGCCGGCATCTCGCGTACCCGCTGGTTGCGGTGGCCGGCCCGGGTCTACACCGACGTGTTCCGCGGCCTGCCGGCCGCGGCCACCATCCTGCTCATCGGCGTCGGCCTGGCGCCGCTGGGCATGGAGGTCTGGGGCCCGAACCCCTACCCGCTGGGCGTGCTGGCGCTGTCGCTGATCGCCGCCGCCTACCTCGGCGAGATCTTCCGGGCCGGCATCCTGAGCGTGGAGGCCGCCCAGTTGGAGGGCGCCCGGGCGCTCGGCTTCTCCTGGGCCGAGTCGATGCGGCTGGTGATCATCCCGCAGGGCGTACGCCGGGTGCTGCCCGCCTGGGTCAACCAGCTCATCGCGTTGATCAAGGACTCCAGCCTGGTCTACTTCCTCGGCCTGCTGGCCAGCCAGCGGGAGCTGTTCCGGATCGGCCAGGACTACGCGGCGAACACCGGCAACCAGTCCGCGCTGCTGCTGGCCGGCCTGTGCTACCTGCTGCTGACCGTGCCGCTGACGCACGCGGTCAACTGGCTGGACCGGCGGCTGCGCCAGGGCCGCCCGGCCGCACCGCCGCCCGAGCCCGACACCGACCTGACGCCGGCCGGCGTCACCCCGACCGGAAGGGACCCGCGATGAGCACCGGCACCGTCACCTCGGTCAGCCTCGCCGTCCGCGACGTGCACCTGGCGTTCGGCGCGCACCGGGTGCTGCGCGGCGCGGACCTGGACGTGGCCCGGGGCGGCACCGCCTGCGTGATCGGACCGTCCGGCTCCGGGAAGTCCACGCTGCTGCGCACCGTCAACCGGCTGATCGAGCCGGACCGGGGCGACGTGCTGTTGGACGGGCGCAGCGTGCTACGCGACGACCCGGACGCGCTGCGGCAACGCGTCGGCATGGTGTTCCAGCAGTTCAACCTCTTCCCGCACCTGAGCGTGCTGCGCAACGTCACGCTCGCGCTGCGGAAGCTGAAGAAGCTCGACCGGGACGAGGCGGAGGCGGTGGCCCGCGCCCAGCTCGACCTGGTCGGGCTCGCCGCGAAGGCCGACGCCCGGCCGGCGCAGCTCTCCGGCGGCCAGCAGCAACGCGTCGCCATCGCCCGCGCGCTCGCGCTGCGCCCGCAGGTGATGCTCTTCGACGAGGCCACCTCGGCGCTGGACCCGGAGCTGGTCAAGGGCGTGCTCGCGGTGATGGCCGACCTCGCCGCCGCCGGCATGACCATGGTGGTGGTCACGCACGAGATGGGCTTCGCCCGCACCGTCGCCGACACGGTCGCGTTCATGGACGCCGGCAGAGTGCTGGAGGCCGGGCCGCCGGCCGCCGTGTTCGAGGCCCCCGAACACCCCCGGCTGCGGCGGTTCCTGTCCCAGGTGCTCTGATCAGCCCTTGACGGCCCCGATCAGCACCCCCTTGATGAAGTGCCGCTGGATGAACGGGTAGACCGCGACGATCGGCGCGACGGTCAGCACCACCACCGCCATCTTGATCGCCTCGGTCGGCGGCATGGTCACGCCGCTGGCCGCGCCGGAGGTGTGCGGCGCCTGCCCGGCCAGCAGGTAGCTCTGCAACACCCGCTGGATCGGGTACATGTCGTTGCGGTCGATGAACAGCAGCGCGTCGAACCAGACGTTCCAGTAGCTGACCGCGTAGAAGAGACCGACCACGGCGATCACCGCACGGGACAACGGCAGCACGATGCGGCCCAGCGTACGGAAGTCGCTGGCGCCGTCGATACGCGCGCTGTCCAGCAGTTCCTGCGGGATGCCCTGGAAGAAGCCGCGCACCACCACCAGGTTGAACACGCTGATCGCGGACGGCAGCACCAGCGCCCAGATGGTGTCCTTGAGCCCGAGCCCGGTGACCACCAGGTAGCGGGGCACGAGCGGCGGGTAGACCAGGAACGGGATCAGGAAGTACGCCAGCAGCCAGCGGTGCCCCAGCGTGCCCGGCCGGGACAACCCGTACGCGGCCAGCACGGTGACGGTCAGCGCGATCGCGGTGCCGCAGACGGTGACCAGCGTGCTGATCCACAGCGCCCGGGTGACCGCGCCGCCGGCGAAGATGGTGGCGTAGGCCGAGGTGTCGATGCCCTTCGGCACCACCACCAGGCCGCCCGCGTCGGCGATCGTCCGGCGCGACGAGAGGCTGGTCACCAGCACCACCCAGAGCGGGAAGAGGACGCCGAGCACCAGCAGGGTGAGCAGGGTGGCCTTGAGCGCCTGGCCGACGCGGGTGGGGGGTTCCTCCCACACCGGGCGGTGGGGCCGCGCGCGCGGCGGCCGTCGGATGATCACGGTCATGACTTCGAGTAGATCCCTCGTTCGCCGAGCAGGTGCGCCACCCGGTTCGCGGCCAGGATCAGCACCAGGCCGACCACGGCCTTGAACAGGCCGGCCGCCGCGCCGTAGCCGTAGTTCCCGGTGGCGATGGAGAAGTGGTAGACGAAGGTGTCGAGCACCTCGGCGGCCTGCCGGCCGACCGCGTCGCGTTGCAGCAGGAACTGTTCGAAGCCGACCGAGAGCGCGTCACCGAGGCGCAGGATCAGCAGCAGCACGATCACCGGACGCAGGCCGGGCAGCGTGATGTGCCAGAGCCGCCGCCACCGGCCGGCGCCGTCCGCCGCGGCGGCCTCGTAGAGGCTCTGGTCGATGGTGGACAGTGCGGCGAGGAACACGATGGTGCCCCAGCCCACGTCCTTCCAGACCGCCTCGGCGGTGACCAGGACGATGAACGTGTCCGGGTCGGTCATCACGTTCCACGGCTGCATGCCGGCGTCGCGCATGGTCTGGGCCAGCAGCCCCGCGCCGCCGAGCATCGCGACGAAGAAACTGATCACCAGCACCCAGCTGAAGAAGTGCGGCAGGTAGACGATGGTCTGGACGAGGCCGCGCAGCCGGCTGGAGAGCAGGTTGTGCAGCATCACCGCGAGCAGGATCGGCAGCGGGAAGAAGAACACGAGCTGGAACGCGGTGATGGCGAGCGTGTTGCGGAACGCGTCCCAGAACGCCGGGTCGTCGAAGAGGAGCTGGAACTGGCCGAAGCCGATCCAGTTGCTGTGCGTGAACGCCTGCCACGGATTGTCGCCCAGGTACGGGTTGTAGTCCTGGAACGCGATGACGTTGCCGGCGATCGGCAGGTAGCTGAAGATCAGCAACACCAGGAAGCCGGGCGCCACCATGGCCAGCAACTGCCAGTCGCGGCGCAGCCGGCTGCGCAGCGGCACCCGGCGACGGCGGGGCGGTCGGCGACGGGCCGGTGGGGCCGGCTCGTCGGGTCGGGCCCGCTCGGGCCCGACCGCGACGGCCGGCTCGCTCACTTGGCCGCCTTGGGCAGCGAGTCGGCGAGCAGCTTGCGGGCTTCCTCCCCGCCGTTGGCCTTCCACTCGGCGACGATGGCGTCCGCGTCGCTCAGTGGACGCCGGCCGCGCAGCACGTCGGTGAACTTGTCCTCGGTCGGCACCTGGTTGGCCTTGTAGGCGGCCGGCATCTCCAGCTTGACCCCGGCCCAGGGGTTCTTCTCCAGGAACTTGACCATCTGGTTGGAGTAGTTCAGCACGTCCGGGACGTAGCGGGGGGTGTCCGGGTACGGCCCGATGGTGGGGTTGCGACCGCTGATGAAGAAGTACTGGTTGGCGATCTCCTTGAACGCCAGGTCGGTCTTGACCGGCCCGTTCGGCGACTTGGTGTGGTGCTTGCCCTCGACGCCGAAGTCCCGGAGCTGGGCCTCCTGGCTGCCCAGCGGCGCGGAGCACCAGTTGATGACGCGCAGCAGCTCCTGGACCCGATCCTTGCCGAGGCCCTTCCTGACGAAGGTGAACGAGATCGGCTTGTCCTCGCCCCAGACCAACGGGTCGCCGCCGGTGGCGGAGAAGATCGGCACCGGCTGGATGTTCAACGTCGGGTTGGTCTTCTGGTGCTCGGCCTGGGCGCCCTGCCAGAAGCCGATGCCGTCCTGCTTGAACACGATGGCGCCGTTCTTGGCGAACAACTGCTTGGCGTCCGCGCCGCGACTGGCCACGATGTCCGGGTGGACCAGGCCGTCCTTGTAGATCTTGGCCATCACCTCGAGCGCCTGGCGGAACTCCGGCGTCTCGTACTTGAACTCCGGCGTCCCGTCGGAGCGCAGCCGCCACCCCTGGTTGGCGCCGGGCACCCGGTGGAACATCTGGATCATGGCGAAGACGTCGTCGAACGCCCACACCTTGCGAGCCGGGTCGGTGACCTGCCGGGCCGCGGTCAGCAGCTCGTCGAGGTTGGTCGGCACCCCCAGGCCGCGCGCGTCGAGCAGGTCCTTGCGGGCGAACAGCGCCCAGGGGAACGGCCCGTCCGTGGGATTGGGCACGGACATCAGCCGCTCGTTCCACACCGCCTGGCGCCAGGCCCCGGTCGGGAAGCTGGCCAGCATCGGGTACGCGTTCGCAGCGTCGCCCCGGAGGTGGTCGGTGAGGTCCTCGAAGAGCGCCTTGATCGCCTCGGCGAAGCGCGGGATCTTCTCCACCTCCCAGCTCGGCACGCAGAGCAGCTCCGGCACGTCGCGGGCGCTGAGCATGGCGTTGAGCTTGTCGGCGTAGGTGGCGCCGTCCTGGATGGTGAAGTTGACAGGCGTGCCCAGCTCGGCGTTGACGGCCTGGAGGTAGGCGCTCTGCGCGATGCCGGGCGGCGCCGGGCCCCAGGCGGGCGTCATCGCGGTGATCTGCTTGCCGCTGGTGCCGGGCTTGTCGGTGATGGCGTCGACAAGCGTCGCCGGGTAGCTGGTGTAGCCGTCGGGCACCGGGCGGGTGCCGACGATGTCGGGCTTGACGGCGCCGGGCAGGTCCTTCCGCGTCGGCAGCAGGCCGGAGACGGCGTCGAGCTGCTGGGAGGCGCCGGAGCCGGCGGGCTTCTCGGAGCATCCGGCGAGCAGCGGGCCGCCTGCGGTGGCGGCCACGCCGAGGCCGACCAGGCCGAGGAAGCGGCGGCGGGTGGCGCCCGGATCGGGGTGGTGCACGCTCATCGATACCCCTTCGGGAGGGATGCATTCGTATGGATGAGCAACAAACTAATCTCGACCGTGAGCTTGCACAAGAGCGAACCGGAGCGGCGTCGGTCAGGCCTGGCAGCGGTCGGAGAGCGCGTAGCGCGTCAACACCACGTCGCCGATCTGGCGCACCTCGACCACCCGGGCCCGGCGACCCGGGTGCCACGGGAAGCGGCCCTCCCCGACGAACCGGGGGGCCCGACCGTCCCCCACGAAGAACGGCGCGACCACCAGGTGCAGCTCGTCGGCGAGCCCGGCGGTGAGGAACTGGCGGTGCATGGTGCCGCCGCCCTCCACCATCAACCGGCCGACCCCGCGCCCGGCCAGGTCGGCGACGACCGCCTCCGGGGTGACCGGCTCGCCGGCGTCGACCACGGTGGCCACCGCGCCGACCTGCTCCCGGGCCTTGTCGACCACCCCGCTCGGGCAGTAGACCAGCTTGACGCCGTCGCCGACGGTGAAGAAGCGGGCCACCGGGTCGAGGTCGCCGCTGCCGGTGACCGTCACCTTCACCGGGGACGGGGGCAGGCCCCGGGCCACCCGCTCGGCACGCCGCCGATCGCTGCGCACCAGCAACCGGGGGTCGTCGCGGCGGACCGTGGCCGCGCCCACCATGATCGCGTCGCACCCGGCCCGCGTCGCGTCGACCCGGTCCAGGTCGTCGTCGTTGGAGAGCAGCAGCCGCTCGGTGGTCGCGTCGTCGATGTAACCGTCGATCGACATCGCGCAGCTCAGCAGCACGTACGGGCGGGTGGTCACGGCACGAACGGCAGGTCGAGGGCGTGGTCGGCGCGGGTGACCTTGGCCGCCAGGTAGTCGGCGTTCGCCGGGGACAGGTGCACGCCGGTGACCACCCGGTCGGCCACCGCGACGCCCAACCCTTCGAGCTGTGCCGCCTTGTCCGGATTGTTGCTCAGCAGGGCCACCCGGTCCACGCCCAGCGCGGTGAGCATCTGCGCGGCCACCGTGTAGTCCCGCTCGTCGGCGCCCCGGCCGAGCGCCAGGTTCGCCTCGTACGTGTCCAGCCCGTCGTCCTGGAGCGCGTACGCGTCGAGCTTGGCGTACAGGCCGATGCCCCGCCCCTCCTGACGCAGGTAGAGCAGGTAGCCACCGGCCTCGGCGATCCGCTCGACCGCCTCGCGCAACTGCGGGCCGCAGTCGCAGCGCTGGCTGCCGAACACGTCGCCGGTCAGGCACTCGCTGTGCGGGCGGACCAGCGGCGGGTCGGCGTCGGCGTACCCGCCGAGCCCGAACGCCAGGTGCTCCCGGCCGTCCACCAGGCCGTGGAACGTGTGCACCAGGGCGGTGGTGGAGTATCCGTCGGGGAACCGAAGCGGGACCGTGACCCGGGTCCGGACCGTCGCGCTGGGCAGGGTTTCGTCCATGGTTCTCCTCCGTCCGGTCGCCGGGCTGACCGACGACTCACACCTCGCACCCTCACCGTATGCGGGATCACCGACAGTTGCCGGTCGGGCGCAACAGCAGCACCACGGCGCCGGGCAGGCTGGCCACCAGGACCAGCGCGCCGTAGACGGTGCCGGTGGCGACGCCCTGGGCCGCGGTCAGGCCGGCCGCCGCGAACGCCCAGGCGGCGACGCCCTCGCGGGGCCCGAAGCCGCCCACGTTGAGCGGCAGGGCCATGGCCAGCAGGGCGAGCAGGGTCAGCGGCAGCAGGCGGGACAGCGGCGCGTCGGCCCCGGCGGTGCGGGCGGCCACCACGAACGTGGCCAGGTGGCCGGCGAACACCACGGTCGAGGCGATCACCACGCCGGCCCAGGTCCGCCGCGCCAGCAGCCCGGCGCGGACGTCGGTCAGCGCGGTACGCGCCACCCGGGCGAGGCGGGACGCCCCGGAACGCGGCACCGCACGGGCCACCAGCACCAACGCCACCACGGTCACCACCCCGACAGCGGCCAGCGCCGGCAGGTACCGGCGGACCGGGGACGGGAACGCGGCCAGCACCGCCACCGCGATGACCACCTGCACCACCTGGCCGGCGGCACGCTCCCAGACCACCGCGCGGACCCCCCGGGCCACGTCCCCGGCGTCCCGGCCGTGCCGGACCGCCCGGTGCACGTCGCCGAGCACGCCGCCGGGCAGGGTGGAGTTGAGGAAGATCGCCCGGTAGCAGTGCGCCACCGCGGCGCGCATCGGCAGCCGTACGCCGAGCCCGCCGGCCACCAGCGACCAGCGCCAGGCGCCGCTCACGGTGGTGACCACGCCGATGCCGAGCGCGGCGGCCAGCGCCGGCGCGTCGATCAGCCGCAGCCCGGCCAGGAACGGACCGGTGCCGACGAAGGCGACCAGCGCGGCGAGCACGGCCAGCCCGGCGGCCGGCCGCAACCAGGCCCGGCGGGTCCAGGCCCAGCGCACCCGGGCCGGGCGCGGCCGGACCGGTACGGGCACGGGCGCGGCGACGGCGACATGTGACAAACGGTCCTCCCTCGTTCCCACCGGATGTCACGTGTCGGCGGGCCGTACGGTTCAGCCGGCGAGCAGGTCGGCGTGGTGCAGCACCACCTCGACCCGGCCGGCGGCGGCCTCGGCGAGCCGCCACTCGGTATACGTCCGCGCGGGGCCGTTCAGATGCGGTCGCTCCTCGACGGCCGCGTCCACCCAGCCGGTCAGCCACTCGGCGGTCAGCGCGGCCTGCTCCGGCCCGAGCCGCCACGGGGTGGACCGCACCGCCACCTCGACGCCGTGCCGGCCGAACGCGGCCACCGTGGCGTCCACCGCGTCCGGCCCGAGCAGGGCCCGCCCGTCGACGGTCCGCCGTTGGTGGGCGTTGAACGCGTCGGCCAGCTCGGCGTCGAGCGGATCCGCCGGGGTGAACTCCGCACGGCCGGACACGGTGAGCGCGAACAGCGTCGGGTGTCCGGCGCAGGCGGCCACCATCCGGTCGACCTCTTCGGCGGTGAGCATGTCCAGCAGCGCCGACGCGGTGACCAGGTGGGCGTCGGCCAGGTCGGCGCGGGTCAGCCGGGTGATGTCCGAGCCGCGGGTGGTCACCGTGACCGGCGCGCCGTCGGCGGCGGTGAGCCCGCCGCCGGTGGCCAGCGCCAGCAGGTGCCTGTCGCGTTCGTGCAGCACCCAGCGCTGCGGGCCGGGCAGCCGGGGGGCGAGCCAGCGGGCCATCGACCCGGTGCCGCTGCCCAGGTCGTGCACGACCAGCGGGCGTCCGGCGGGCAGCCGGTCGCGGGCCGCGTCGGCCAGCTCGACCGAGCGGGCGGCCGCGTCGGCGGGCTCGCGCAGTCGTAGCCAGTCCGCGAAGTCGGGTGGGAGTGAGGTGGTCATGCCGCGGTCGCCTCCTTGAGCGCCGTCGCCAGCCGGTCCACGGTGACCGGCCAGCCGGTGAGGGTGGGCCGCCGCTGCCGGGCGGCGCGGCGCAGCCGGTCCCGCAGGGCGGGGTCGGTGAGCCAGCGGCGCAGCGCGTCGGCGGTCGGACCCGGGTCGTCCGGTGGCACCAGCAGGCCGGGCCGGTCGCCGTCGGGGGCGTGCCCGAGCGTGGCCGGCAGGCCGCCGGTGTCGCTGGCCAGCACCGGTACGCCCCGGGCCAGCGCCTCGGTCACCACCATGCCGTACGTCTCCCGCCGGGAGGGCTGGACCAGCAGATCGGCGGCGGCGTACGCGGCGGCCAGCTCCGTCGCGGTACGCGGGCCGGTCAGCCGGACCCGGTCGGCCAGCCCGGCCCCGGTGAGCCACCCACGCAGCCGGTCCACGAACGCCGGGTCCCGGTCCAGCGGGCCGATCCAGTCGCAGGTCCAGTCCAGGTCGGCGACCCCGGCGAGCGCGGCGGCCAGCACGTCGTGGCCCTTGACCGGGGTGACCGCCGCGACGCAGAGCAGACGCCCGCCGCCGGGCGTGCCGGGGGCGACCGGGGCCGGCTCGACGCCGGGCGGCGCGACCGTCACCCGGGCGGGGTCGAGCGGGTAACGGTCGAGCAGCCGCCGGCGGGTCCACTCGCTGGTGGCGACCACCCCGGTCGCCGCGCCGAGGGCCCGCCGTTCGGCCTCGTCCTCGATCGGCAGGTGCACCAGCACCACCAGGCGCAGTCGCGCGGCGTGCGGGGCGAGCACGTCCGGCACGGTCGAGGCGACCAGGCCGTCGAGCAGCACGGTCGCGCCGCCGGGCAGCCCGGAGAGCAGCCCGGCCAGCGCGGATCGTTCCCGGTCCCCCGGGTGCGGCCAGCGGCCCGGCACCTGGTGCTCGCGCACGGTCCAGCCGAGCGCCGCCAGCCCGCGGCAGACGTGCCGGTCGTAGGCGTTGCCGCCGCTGGGGTTCGCCGGGTCGTCGATGTCGCCCGGCAGCACCACGTGGACGGCGGTCATCCGGTCACAGCGGCCGTTCGTAGCTCGCCCAGGCGACGTGCGACTCGTGCAGCGTGACGGTGATCCCGGCCAGACCCCGGGCCCCCTCCCCCAGCCGGCCGGCGTGCACCGCGTCGGCGAGCCGGTCGGCGACGGTGCGGGCCAGCACCTCGGTGGTGGTGTTCACCCCGGCGAAGGCCGGCTCGTCGTCCAGGTTGCGGTAGGTCAGCTCGCCGAGCACGGCCTTGAGCTGCTCGGTGGCCAGGCCGATGTCGACCACGATCCCGTCGGCGTCCAGCTCCGCCCGGCGGAACGTGGCGTCGACGACGAAGGTGGCGCCGTGCAGCCGCTGGGCCGGGCCGAACACCTCGCCGCGGAAGCTGTGGGCGACCATCATGTGGTCCCGGACGGTCACGCTGAACACGTTCACTCCTCGCCGTAGGTGATGAGATGACAGAGCGCCGGGAGCCGGCCCGAGGCGAGCCGGTCCAGCACGTCGGGCAGGTCGGTGAAGCGGGACCGGCCGGTGAGCAGCGCGTCGAAGGCCGGGTCGGTCAGCAGGTCCAGGGCGACGGCGAGCCGGTCGGCGTAGCTGCGGTCGGCCCGCCGGGGCGAGACGGTGCCGACCTGGCTGCTGCGGATGGCGAGCCGCCGGGAGTGGAAGGCGCCGCCGAGGGCGAGGGTGACCGGGCGGTCGCCGTACCAGCTCAGCTCCAGCACGGTGCCCTCCGGGCGGAGCAGCTCCAGGCCGCGTTGCAGCCCGTCGGCGCTGGCGCTGGCGTGCACCACCAGGTCGCGCCCGCCGGTCGCGTCGGCGGGCAGGGCGAAGTCGACCCCGAGCGCCTCGGCGACCCCGGCCTTGCCCGGGTCGGCGTCGACCAGCTCGACCCGGACGCCCGGGAAGCGGGCCAGCAGCGCGGTCACGCTGCACCCGACCATGCCACCGCCGATCACGGTGACCCGGTCGCCGACCAGCGGCGCGGCGTCCCAGAGCGCGTTCACCGCGGTCTCCACGGTGCCGGCCAGCACCGCCCGGGCCGCCGGCACGCCGTCCGGCACGACCACCACCGATCCGGCCGGGACCACGTACGCGCTCTGGTGCGGGTACAGGCAGAACACGGTGCGCCCGCGCAGCTCCGCCGGGCCGGTCTCGACCGTGCCGACGTTGAGGTAGCCGTACTTGACCGGCCCCGGGAAGTCGCCCTCCTGGAACGGCGCGCGCATGGCGGCGTGCTGGTCGGCGGGGACCCGGCCGGTGAAGACCAGCGTCTCGGTGCCCCGGCTGACGCCGGTGAACCGGGTACGGACCAGCACCTCACCGTCGCCGGGCGGGTCGAGGCGGACCGGCCGGATCTCGCCCTCGCCGGGCGCGCGGAGCCAGAACGCGTGGGCGTCGACGGTCACGGATCCTCCTCGTTCTCCGCATTCCGGCCGGGTTGTCGATCATAGACACGGAAGCGGGACGACCCGGGTTCGAACCACCCGGCCCACCGGCCGTTCAGGCGGCCCGCCGCCGCTCCCCGGCCGGCCGGCTCGCCGACTCGGCGCGGCGGTCGGCGTCCCCGGCCAGGCGCATCGCCCGGCGGGCGGCGGTCAGCGGGTCGCAGGGCGTCGGCGCGCCGGCGCAGAGCAGGCTGGCGCACCGACCGGCGACGTCCGGCCGGTGTGCGGCGGCCACGTCGTACGCGCTGCGCCACAGCAACGGGTCGGTGACGCCGCGTGGCAGGACGGCGTCCTGACTGGACCTGGTCCGGATCGTGTCGGGCACCGGTGTTCCCCTTCCCTCGTCACTCCCGGTGTCAGTGACCCGGTGAGTCGACATCAAACCTCTCACCCGTGCGCAGGTGCCGGCCAGCAATACATCTCACGTCCGACTCATCGGCCCCCCGGAGGCTTGCCCTGCCAGGGCCAGCGGCCGTCCAGCTCCACCTCCAGCGAGAAGCTGAGGAACGTCCGGACCGCCACGATCAACGCCAGCACGCCCACGCTGGTGAAGGTGGGCGACACCGCGACCGTACGGATGATGTCGCCGCCGACCAGGAACTCCAGGCCGAGCAGGATGGCCCGGCCGACCCCCTGCCGGTACGCCCGGTAGTGCGCGACCACCTGCCGGGTACGACCGCAGCGCGCCGCGAACACCACCGTGGCGACCGTGACGCCCACCGCGATGACCAGCACCCCGGTCAGGTCCAGCAACGCGCCGATGTGCTGGATGATCTCCTTGGTCGGCACCCGACACCTCCGTCCGCCTCAGCCTGGCGTATCCGGCGGGGGCGGCGAGCGGGTTTGCGCGACCCGGCAGCCGGTGGGGGACGTCCGGCCGGGGCGGCGGGCCCGGTGGACCGCACCGCCCCGGCCGGCGGCCTCACCGGCCGATGGCGGCCTGCGGTCCGGCGTAGGTCCGGACGAGGTTCGGGACCTGGTCGGCGGCGTCGAGCCGGTAGCTGTAGAAGCTCGACGGGGTGAAGGCCGACCCACCGGTCTCCCGCTGGCCGGTGCAGCTCACGCAGACGCTGCCGGTCTGGCGCAGCTCGGCGGTGTCGTCGCGGTAGTAGGGGTCCTTGACGGTGTCGTAGTACGTGTTCTCGATGACCATCCTGGTGGCGCCGCGGGAGTAGTTGCCGTAGCCGCGGACGTTCTGCAGGTAGTTGTTGTAGAGGTGGGCGTACTGCACGTTGTCGGTGCTGGGGTTGCGCACGTTGGTGTCGTGGATCCAGTTGTGGTGGATGGTGATGCGGGCGGTGACGTTGGTGGTCCAGCCGATGCCGAACGCCTTGTTGCCCTCGGCGATGACGTTCCAGGACACGGTCAGGTTGGTGGTGTCCTTACGGCTGTCGATGAGGCCGTCGTTCATCCGCACGATCTGGTTGTGGTCGATCCAGATCCGGTTGGCGGTGTCCATCTGGATGCCGTCGTAGTCGAAGTCCTTGTCGTCCGGGTCGTCGGAGGTCATCCGGGTGTCGCGGATGGTCAGGTTCCGGATGATGACGTTGCTGGTGCCGGTGCCGAGGTTGAAGCCGCCGTTGACGATCTGGCCGCTGCGGCCGACGCCGACGATGGTCTTGTCGGACCTGACCGGGATCTCCCTGCCGTACGGGCTGACCGTGATGGCCGCGCCGACCCGGATCACGTACGGGGTGCTGGCGGCGGCGTACCGCTCCAGGTCGGCCTGGTTGGTGACGGTGACCGTGGTGCCACCGGCCCCGCCGGTCGTGCCGGCGGCCCCGGCGAACCCGTCCGGCGCGTTCGGGTACGGCCCGCTCGACGGCGGCGTGGTCGACGGCGGCGTGGTGGGGGTCGGGCCGGGCGCGCCGGTCGTCGGGGTGACCCCGCCGGTGCAGGCGGTGCCGTTGAGCGTGAACGCCGTCGGCGCCGGGTTGGTGGCCCCGCGCGTGCCGGTGAAGCCGAACGAGACGCTGCCGCCGGTCGGCACCGCGGCGTTGTAGCCGACATCGGTCGCGGTGACGCTCGACGTACCGGTCGGGATCGTCGCGTTCCATGCCTGGCTCACCTGCTGGCCGGCGGGGAACGTCCAGGCCAGCCGCCAGCCGGTGAGCGCGTCGCCCAGGTTGGTGACCGTCACGTCGGCGTTGAAGCCGCCGCTCCACTCGCTGGACACCCGGTAGTCGACCCGGCAGCCGGCCGCCGCCTGTGCGGTGACCGCGGTGGCCGCGCCGGCCACGGCGAGCGCCGCGGTGGCGCCCAGCACCAGGGCGGTACGCCAGGACCGGCGCGGCGTCGGGTGCGTCGTGTCCCTCTCCCGGGTGGGGCTCACAGCGGATTCCAGCCGTCGGTGCCGGCCAGGTACCGCTGCGGGGTGTAGTTCGCCGCCTGGGCGTCGCTGAGCTGGGGGCGGTTGCCGTTGACGGTCGCGCCGGCGCCGGTGTTGCGGTATTCGGAGAAGCGGGCGTTCTGCCAGGTGGCGTCGCCCATGTTGGTCCACGGCTGGCTGATCTTGATGGTGTTGCTGAGCGTGGACTCGCGGTAGAGCACCTGGGCGCCCTGGCCCCAGGGGCGGCCGAGCGTGGTGTTGTTGGTGCCGGTGCCGGTGACGGTGGACCGGTAGATCAGGAAGCCGTAGGTCCGGGCGGGGTCGGTTCGGGCGGCGGTGATGGCGCTGCCGGTGGAACGCTTCTCGTGGATGGTGGAGGCGTTGATGACGACGGTGCCGTCGCCGAAGATGAAGTCGGTGGTGCCCTCGATGTAGGAGTTGACCACGTAGGCGCGGGTGCGCGCGTTGACCAGGAAGGTGTCCTGGTCGCCGAGGAGCCGCACGTTGCGCAGCACGGCCCGGTCGGCGTTGAGGTGCAACGCGACCGCCTGCTGGTTGACGGTCGTGGAGTTCTCGTCGTAGTCGTTGGCGATGGTCAGGTTCTCCGCGACGAAGTTCGCGCCGTCGACGAACATGCTGGCGCTGGCGAAGGTGCCGTTGCTGGCGGCCGAGTTGTTGTAGACGATCGTGGTGTTCGACGGGGACGAGCCGAGCCCCTGGAAGGTGATGTTCGGCTTGTTCGCCGGCACGCGTACCACCTGCCGGTAGGTGCCGGGCTTGATGGTGATGACCCGGCGGGTGGTGTTGTTCGCCGGCACCGCGTCCACCGCCTCCTGCACGGTGCGGTAGGTGCCGCTGCCGTCCGCGGCCACCGTCGGCGTGCCGGCCGGCGGCGGGGTGGTCGGCGGCGGGGTCGTCGGCGTCGGGGTCGTCGGCCCGGAGGTCGGCGTCGGGGTCGCCGTGGGGGCGGACGGGCCGCCACAGGCGACACCGTTGAGCGTGAACGCGGTCGGGCTCGGGTTGGTGGTGCCGGTCGAGGCGCCGTTGAAGCCGACCTCGACGCTCGCGCCGGCGGCGATGGTCGCGTTCCAGTCGACGTTGGTGGCGACGACGGCCGCGCCGGACGAACTGGCGGTGAAGCCCCACGCCTGCGTGACGGTCTGCCCGGCCGGGAACGTCCAGCCGAGACGCCAGCCGGTGAGCGTGTCACCGAGGTTACGGATGGTGATGGCGGCGCTGAAGCCGCCGGACCACTGCGCGGTGACCCGGTAGTCGACCTGGCAGCCCGCGGCGGCCTGGGACGGGCCGGCGGTGGCGACGCCCACGGCGGCGATGGCGGTGGTGACGAGCACGGCGAGCACGGTGGCCGTCCGTCGTCGGAGGAGGATTCTCACGGTTCTCCCGGGGTTCGGTGCGGATGCGGTGTGGTCTCCCCGACCGTCACCGCCAGCGCTGGCGGCGGCCCGCACGGCAGGGAGCGGTGCCCGGAACGGGTGCTGCCCGGCGACCCCGTCAGCACACAGACGGGCCGGCACGACCGCGGCAACGGTTTTCCGGCGGATTTCTCAGAAGGCGGTCAGGTCGGCGCCGATGCCGGTACCGGTGCTGAGGTAGCGGGTGGCCGGCAGCGTCCCGTCCGGCCGGCGCGGTCCCTCGGCCACACCGGGGTCGGTCGACCGCAGCCGTACGGCGGTCCCGCCGTCCCAGGAGTTGCCGGCGGTGTCCGCGGCGCCCCGCGCCGGTGCGGCGTTCCCCACGGCCAGGTTCCGGCGCGCGGTGGTCTCGCCGTCGGCCAGGTCGAAGCCGACACCGCCGTTGCGGAAGGCGGTGTTGCCGGTGAGGTCGATCGGCCCGGTGTTGGCCTCCACGCCGAACCCGTGTCCCCGGTTGTCCCAGGCCGCGTTCCCCCGCACCCGGTGCCCGGCCGGGAGCGACTCACCGCCGCCGAGGGAGAAGCCACACCCGTTGCTGTCCCAGTCGGCCACCTCCCAGCGGTCCTGCCCGTTGCCGTAGGACCAGTTCCGCTCCACCGTCACCGGGTCGGCGAACCCGCCCAGGTCGACGCCGTCGTCGGCGTTGTGGAAGGCCCGGTTGCCGCGCAGCACGTTCCCGACGCCGGCCCCGAACTTGACCGCCAGCCCGATCCCGGAGCCGCCCGGGTCCGCCGGGTCGTAGCTGCGGAAGAAGTCGCTGTCGAGCACCTGGTTGTCGACCGTTCCCGGGTCGCGCAGCGTCAGGCCGGAGCGGACGTTGTCGTGCATGGAGAGCCGGCGGAACACGGTGTGGGCGCAGGACCGGCAGACCCAGGCGTGGCTGCGGGAGCCGCGTACCTCGAGATCCTGCACGGTCCACCACGCGGTCCGCTGGGTGACCGCCCACCTGTCCGCGGGGATCGCGGCGGCGTCGAGCACCGGCTGTTCCGCCCGGTAGGCGCCGAGCACGATGCGCCGGTCCGCGGTGCCGTCGGTGGTGATGGTCACCGGCTCGGTCATCCGGTAGGTGCCGCCGCGCAGCGCGATGGTCTGGCCGGGCCGGACCACCTCGACCGCCCGGCCCAGCGTGGCGAACGGACGGCGGAGACTGCCGTCGCCGTCGTCGTGGCCGTCGGGGGCGACGACGATGTCGGCGTCGGTGAGGCCGGTGCGCGCCTGCGACGGCCGAGGCGTCGGGGTGTCGCCCGGCGGTCCCGACGGCGCGGGCGGGGCCGACGGGCCGCCGTACCCCGGGATCGTCGGCGCGGCGGCCACCACGCCGTCGCGCCCGTCCGGGGTGTGCCGCACGGCGGGCACGAGGCCACCGACCGCCAGGATCGCGACCGTACCCGCCGCGACCGCGGCCTTGTGCGACAGCACGCCCCGCAGGCCGCCCGGCACGCCGGAGACGGCGGACACGGCGGCCGACGCCGTCGGCGCGACCGCCCGGGCCTCGACCGCCAGGCGCAGCCCGGCCGGCACCGCCAGCGCGGCCAGCACGGGCAGCACCTGCTCCGGCGTGGTCCGCCGGCCGCCGGCCGCGAGGCACGCCGGGCAGGCGAACACGTGCCGGCCCAGCCGCTTACGCCACAGCGGGACGAGCACCCCGTCCCAGCCCCGCGCGGTGCGGGCCAGTTCGGGGCAGCGCGGCCGGGCCCGCCAGGCGGCCAGCACCGTGTACGCCTGCGCGAGCCGGGCGCGCATCCGCTGGATCCGGACCGCCGCGTGTGCCGGGCCGACCGCCAACGCCTCGGCCAGGTCGGCCCGGCTCAGCTCGCCGTTGAGCTCCTGCCACCACAGCGCGAGCACCTCGCGGTCGTCGGTGTCGAGCCAGGCGACGGCGGCGAGCACGTCCCGCCGCTCGGCGTCCCGCTCCGCCCCGGCCAGCACCTCGCCGGCCACGTCCACGGCCGGGTCCGGCACGTCCGCGTACGGGTCCAGCGGCACCTGCCGGGCGACGACCCGCCGGCGGGCGTGCTCCCGCACCTGGCGGATGGCGATGGTGACCAGCCAGGCCCGGAAGCGTTCCGGTTCACGCAGCGCGGGCAGCCGCTCGACCACCCGCAGCATGACCTCCTGCACCACGTCGTCGACGTCGGCGTGCCCGGCCAGCGCGCGGCCGACCACGTTGTAGACGAGCGGCAGGTGGGCGGCGAGCAACGCGGTGAGCGCGCCCCGGTCACCGCGACGCGCGGCCGTCACCAGGTCGACGTCCGCCTCCGCGGTCACCGCGCACCGCCCTCCGGCCCCCGCGGGATCCCGACCACCGGCGATCGTGGGAGCGCGCCCAAGAGGCTGGCACAGCGTTACCGGCTTGTAAACTCCACCCCGGCTCAGTCCTGCGCGCGCCAGCGGTAGAAGACGGTGGCCACCTGGTCCTGCGGGCCGTGGCAGAGGTCCGGCCGGTACGGCTCGACGTACGGGCCGAGCTCCCGCCGCACCCTGTCGAACGTCGGCGTGTCGGCGTGCTGGTCGCGGGTGGCCTCGGCGGCCGAGGACTCCTGCTCCAGCAGGTGCACGTAGACGTCGTCGATCGAGTAGAGCCAGCGCCCGGTGACGCCCAGCTCGGCCGGGAGCGACCCGGCGTCGGACTCGGCGAACACCCGGGCCACGTCCGGCTCGGCGCCCGGCTTGATCCGTCCGACGATCACGGTCAGCCTGGTGTCGTCCGGCGGCTCCCCCTCCGGCGCCCAGTGGTAGAACTCCTTGGCCACCGAGTCCGACGGGTTCTTCCAGTACCGCGGGTACGGCGTCACGTACGGGCCGATCTCCTCGGCGATCTTCTGGAACGCGGGCAGCCCACGGGTCTGCCCGGAGATCCTCGGGTCCTGCTCACGCTCGATCACGTGCAGGTACAGGTCGTGGTGCGACAGCAGGTACCGGCCGATGACGCCGAGGTCCTGCGGTCGGGTGATCTGGTCGTAGTGGCCGAAGACGTTGCCGACGATCTCGTCGCTGCCGGGGACCATGTGGCAGACGATCACGTTCCGGAAGACCATGACGTGCTCCTTGGCTGGCTGAATGGGCGGGCTAGGCGGAGAAGGTGACCGGCAGTTCCAGCAGGCCACGGAAGGGCGAGGCGGCGGGCAGTCGGCGTACCTCGGCGAGCGGCACGGCGAGCCGCAGCCCGGGCAGCCGCCGCAGCAGCGCGGAGAGCGCGAGCAGCGCCTCCATCCGGGCCAGCGAGACACCCAGGCAGTAGTGCACGCCGTGACCGAAGCCGAGGTGCGGCCCCCGGACCCGGCGCAGGTCGAGCCGGTCCGGGTCGGCGAAGTGGGCCGGGTCGTGGTTCGCCGCGTTGATCGCCACCCCGACGATCGAGCCGCGCGGGATGCGTACCCCCTGGTACTCGACGTCCTCGGTGGTGATGCGCGGGCTGGCCACCGGCAGCGGGCCGTCGAACCGCAGCAGTTCCTCGATCGCGGTGGGCAGCAGTCGCGGCGTGCTGCGCAGCAGCGCCAACTGCTCCGGGTGGGTGAGCAGGGCCAGCACCGCGTTGCCGAGGAAGTCGGCGGTGGTCTGGTGGCCGGCGAACAGCAGCAGGAACGTGGTGGTCACCAGCTCCGCCTCGGACAGCGTCCGGTCCCGGTCGACGGCCCGCACCAGCGCGCCGATGATGTCGTCGGCCGGGTCGCCCCGCTTGGCCCGGACCAGCTCGGTCAGGTAGTCGTGCAGCTGCGCCTGGGCCTCCTGCACCGCCGCGCGTTCCTCCTCCGGCGGCCGGCGGGTCGAGCCGGAGGTGCGGATGACCTGCGTCCAGTCGAGCACCCGGTCGTGGTCGGCCGGCGGCACGCCGAGCAGCTCGCAGATGACCGTCATCGGCAGCGGGATGGCGAAGTCCCGCATCAGGTCCGCCTCGCCGTGCGGCACGATCTTGTCGAGCAGGGAGTCGACGACGGTGGCCACCCGGGGTCGCAGCGCCTCGATCCGCCGGGGCGCGAACGCCTGTGACACCACGCGGCGCAGCCGGGTGTGCTCGGGCGGATCGGAGTTGAGCATGTTGCGGTTCAGCCCCTCCGAGTTCGGGCCGAAGATCCGCAGGAAGTGCCGGTCCGGGCCGTAGAGGTCCTTGGACAGCCGCGGGTCGGTCAACGCCGCACGCGCGTCGTCGAAGCGGGTGATCAGCCAGGAGTCGAAGCGCGGCGACCCCACCGGGCAGACCGGCCGCTGCGTGCGCAGCCGGGCGAAGGTGGGATAGGGGTCGGCCGCGAACGCGTCCGTGTACAGCTCGCCGGCGGGCACCACGTCGTCGGTCATCGGGCCTCCCCCGGCTCGCCGGCCACACTGTGCAGCACCTGGTAGGTGTGCCGTTCCGCGGACTCGCGCAGTTCCCGGACCACGCGCAGCAGCCGGTCCCGGTGCGCGCTGCGGCCGAACGCGTCCAGCCGCTCCCGGTCGGCCCAGTCGCTGATCACCAGATAGACCCGCGGGTCGTCGGCGTCGCGGACCAGGTCCTGGTGCAGGCAGCCGTCGAGCGTGCGGATCTCCTCGGCGGCGGTCCGCCACTCCGCCTCGAACCGTTCCTCGCAGCCCTCCCGGGTGCGCATCGCCAGCACCGTCCGGACCCGGCTCACCGGACACCGCCGAACACCAGGCACAGGTGCTTGCGGAGCGCGTCGGCGTCGACCGGGGCGCCCCGGAACCCGACGTGCCCGTCCGGGCGGATCAGGTAGAGCCCGGTGCCGGCCAGGCCGTACCCGGCGCGGAACCGCCGGTCGGCGTCGCGCAGCACCGGCGGGTCGGCCAGGTGCGGCTCGGCGACATCCGGGTCGAGCAGCAGGTACGCGTCCAGCTCCCCGCCGGCCTGCCGCCGCGCGTCGGCGCAGAGGTCGGCGAACCCGGCCAGTTCCGCCGCGTCGGCCGTGGCATCGGCGTAGAGCAGCAGCGTGTGCCCGGTGCCGCGGGTCAGGTCCCGCAACCGCAGCGGGTGCCCGACACCGCGCCGCCGCAGTCCCTCGACGTCCGGCGCGCGGTCGCCGGGGCGGGGCGCGTCACCGAGCGCGGCCGGGTCGGCGACGGTCTCCCCGACCAGCGGGCTGCCGGCGTAGCTGAGCAGCAGGGACATCTCCTGGAGGAACTGCCGTTCCAGGTCGGCGCGGTCCACCTCCTCGGTGCCCGCCATCCGCACCGCGCGACCGACGATCTCCTCGCCCTCCGGCCGCCGCTCCGCCTCGTAGCTGTCCAGCAGCCCGGGGGCGGCGCGCCCGCGTACCGCCAGGGCCAGCTTCCAGGCCAGGTTCCAGGCGTCCTGGATGCCGGTGTTCATGCCCTGGCCGCCGGCCGGTGGGTGCAGGTGGGCGGCGTCGCCGGCGACGAAGACCCGACCGTGCCGGTAGCGGTCGACGATGCCGTGACTGATCCGGAACACCGACGACCAGCGCAGGTTCGACGCCCGGGTGCCGGGCGGGGCGAGCCGGTCGAGGGCGGCCTGCACGTCGTCGAGCGTCGGCGAGGCGAGTTCCTCGCTGAACCCGGGCGGGGCGTCCCGACCGCCGGTCTGCGCGAAGAACCGGGGCGGGGCGAGGGTGGCGATCCGGTACCGGCGCTCACCCCGCAGCGGGACGCAGACCAGCATCCCGTCCATCTGTCCGTCGGTGGTGTGCAGGAACCGCAGCAGGTGCCCGTCCGGCATGTCCCAGTCCACGTCGACGTCGACGAGCATGAACAGTTGCGGGAAGCGACCGAGCCCGCCGGTGAAGGTGAGGCCGAGCCGTTCCCGGACCCGGCTGTGCGCGCCGTCGCAACCGATCAGGTACGCCGCGCGGACGGTCTCGGTGCCGCCGTCGGCGGTGCGGACGGCAGCGGTGACGCCGTCCGCGTCCTGGGTGAAGTCGACCAGTTCGGCGCCGCGCCGGGGGCGCACCCCGAGCGTGGCCAGCCGTTCGGTGAGGATCCGTTCGGTCTCGTACTGCGGCAGGCCGAGGTGGGCGTACGGCAGGCCGGGCAGCTCCCAGCTCATCCGGTGCGTCTGCACACCGTTGACGAAGACCATGTTGCCGGTGAGCCAGATACCGGCGTCCATCGCCTCCCGGACGACGCCCTGCTCCTCCCAGATCTCCATGGTGCGGCAGTGCACGCCGATCGCCTTGTCGGCCTGGTCGGGCGGGGTCGCCAGCCGGTCGATCACCCGGCAGTCGACGCCGCGCCGGGCCAGCTCGACGGCGGCGGTGAGCCCGGTGGGGCCCGCCCCGACCACCAGTACGTCGGTTGTCCTCTCCACGTCGGCCTCCCTGCCCGTGGTGTGGTGTCGCCGGTCGTCCGCGTCGGGCACGACGTGGAAGAGACGGCGTCGGATGTCGAGGAGGAACGGCGCGATCGGCCCGGCCTGCGCCGAGGCGTGCGCCGGGTCGGCGATCCAGTCGAGGAACTCGGCCGCGCCGTCCCATTCGGCGAAGATGTGGTGCACGTCCGACCCGGGTTCGCGGAGCAGCCGCTCCCGCCGGTAGCCCGGCACGGCCGCCATCCGCCGCACCACCTCGGGGTAGCCCCGGTGGAACTCGGCGAGGCGGGCGCTGGGCACGATCAGCTCCACGTCGACGTAGACCGGCCCGGCCCCGTCGACGTCCTCGGTCATGGTCGGGTGGTCGGGCGGGCCGGCCGGCTCGGTCAGCGGCCGGAGCAGCTCGGCCAGGCGCGCCGCCACCGGCCCGTCCCGGTACGCGCGCAGCGCCGCCTCGTCGACCCACTCGGTGACCACGACGAAGCCGTACGGGTCCAGGGCGTCCCGCAGCAGCTCGCGCCGGAGGCTGCCGGGCAGTGCGCTGACCTGGCCGGCGACGGTCTCCCAGGCCGGCCCGACGGCGGGTTCGCAGCCGGGGCGCGCTCGCCTGAAGAGCATCGTCCTGACCATGCCGCCCCCTCGCGCCGTGCCGCCTCGTGCCGCGACCCTGCCGCAGGTCGCGTCAACCGGCCGTCACGGACGCCGGTCGGGGTGTCGTGGTCCGGTGACGCCCCGGGGACGGCGTGTCCCCTACCGGTCCGCCTCGGTCCGTGGTCGCGTCGCCGGTGACCAGGTCACGTCGTAGCGCGGGCCGGACACCGACTCGGCGAACGCGGTCGCGGCGGCCGGCGAGTCGGCGATGCGCCAGTCGGTCTCCTTGTCCACCTCGAACCAGATCAGCCCGATCAGGTTCCGGTAGCGGGGCAGCGAGTCGAACGTCTCGCGGATCCACCGCGCCTTGCGGGCACCGATGTCGGAGGCGCCGGTCTCGGTGACGACGAGCGGCTTTCCGGTGACGGTGCGGATCTCGGCGATGGTCGGTCCGAAGATCTGGTCGAACGACCAGTAGGTCTTGGTGAACGCGCCGGTGCCGTAGTAGCCGGTGACACCGACCCAGTCGACGTAGTCGTCGCCCGGGTAGAGCCCGCCCAGCCCGGCGGTCGTCTTGTCCCACCGGGCGTTCGGGCTCCACACCCAGGCGACGTCGGTGGCCCCGGCCGCGGTGAAGACGTCGTGCACGTGCCGCCAGGCGCGCACGTAGTCGCCCGGGTGGTTGCCGTTGGCCCGCTCGCTCCACGGGTACCAGTCGCCGTTCATCTCGTGCGCGAACCGGATGGCGATCGGGTAGCCCAGCGACCGCACGCCCTCGGCCCAGGAGCGCAGGTAGCCGTCGAAGTCGCCGCGGGCGATGCGCTCCAGCCGGTAGGCCGGCTGGGTGGACCGGAGCCGGTCGACCTGGCGGTCGGTCAGTCCGGTGCGCCGGGCCGCCTCGTCCACGGTGTGGTCCCAGGGCTCCCAGCCCAGCATCGGCATCATGCCCCGGTCGGCGATCCGGTCGAAGAGGCTCCGGTCGAAGGCGGCGGACGCCCAGCTCGCGCCGAAGAGCAGCACCTGCGGCGCGCGTCGGGCGGCGGTGGTGAACCGGTCCACGGCGGTGAGGTCGTAGGGGCCCTTGTCGGTCATCACCCCGACGAACGCCCGGTCGGCCGGCGGGAACACCCCGGCGGCAGGCGGGGACGCGGTGGTCGCCGGGGCGCCGGCCGGCGACGCGGCCCGGGGCGGGGCCGGCGCGGGGCCCGACGCCGGGTCGGACCGGAGGCCGGGCGCCACCACGAAGGCGTACGCCAGCAGCAGCACGCCGGCCAGCGCCAGGCCCACCCGGGGCACGGTCGGCCTCAGCACGGCGACCCCCCGCCGACCGGCGTCGGCCGCTGCGGGGCCGGCTCGTCCCGACCGGCCCGGACCCGTTCGGCCCAGGCGATCAGCGGCGGCGCCAGCCCGGTGACAAGCGTCAACGCCGGCCAGACCCGCAGCAGCGGGTGGTCGTGGTCCAGCCCGAAGCTGGCCCCGAGCAGGCCGGCGGCGGCCGCCGCCCACCAGAGGTGCAGCCGGAAGGTACGCGGCGTCTCGGCGGTGCGCAGCGTCCCCTTGGCGGTCACCACGAAGCCGAGCCGGCGGCGCAGCACCGTGCCCACCGCCGCGGCCAGGTAGACCGGCCCGGCGAACAACGCGAGCGCCATCCCGGCCATGCCCACCTCCTCCCGCTCGTGCGGGGCGATGTTGAAGCGGCGCAGCCAGAGCCAGAGCAGGAACCAGGTGCCGATCGTGGAGCCCCACAGCGCGCCCCACACCTGCGGGTCGAGCCGGCCCGCGTCGACGCCGGTGAGCAGGTACAGCGCGGTGGCCGCGTTGCCCAGCAGCAGGCTGACCGCCACGCTCGGGTAGTAGAACTGGAGCAGGCGGTACTGCCAGCGGCGGCGTGACGGCAGCTCGCGCGGCGCGCGCAGCTCGCGGCGGAGCAGGATCTCGCAGATGCCGGCCGCCCAGCGGCGCTGCTGGTTGAAGTAGTCGGCCCAGGAGGTCGGCCCCTCCCCCAGCGCCACCACGTCCGGGGTGTAGACGCCCTTCCACCGCCGGCCGGTCGTCGGGTTGACGGCGGCGTGGATCCGGATGCTGGTGAGGTGGTCCTCGATGATCGAGTCCTGGTAGCCGCCGATGGTCCGCCACGCCGCCGGCCGGTAGAGGTGTCCGGTGCCGGTGAGCAGCGGCGCGTCCAGCCCGTTGCCGCCCCGGGCGATCAGGCCGTTGTAGAGGTACTGCTGCACCGAGGCGCCGTGGGCGACGAAGTTCTGGTGCATGTTGCCGTACACCTGGGGGGTCACCACGAACGCGACGTCGGGGTCGCGGAAGTAGCCGAGCGTGCGTTCCAGGAAGTGCGGCAGCGGCACGTGGTCGGGGTCCACGTTGGCCACCACGTCGTAGCGGTGCTCGTGCTCGGCCCGCCAGGCGTTGTGGTTGCCGGACTTGGTCCGGGCCCGGAACTCGCCGCGCGGCTGGTTGTACTCCGGCCGCCCCCGGCGGGTGAAGTGCCGGACGCCCAGCCGCGCCGCCATCGCCCGCACCGCCGGGTCGTCGCCCTCGTCGAGGATCCACACGTCGACCCGCCCGCAGTAGACGATCTCCCGGAGCCGGCGCAGCGTCCGCTCCGCGACGTCGAGCGGTTCCTTGCTCGGCACGATCGTGGTGAGCAGCGCCACCCGCAGGCCGACCGGCGGATCGACCGGCACCGGATCCTTGGCGTGGAAGGCGAACACCCACACCACCACGTTCTGCGCCAGCCGGATCAGCTCGACGCCGACGACCACGCAGAACGCGAGCCGGGCGGCGAGCGTCGACCAGCCGCCCGGCCCGACGACGCCCGGTCCGGGCACGTGCTGCGGCAGCAGCAGCCAGCCGACGAGGAGCAGGCCGGCGGCGCTGTTGACGAGCACCAGCAGGGTGAGCACCGCCCGCGCGGCGACCGAGGCGGCGGGACGGAGTTCGACGGGCGCGTCGGGTGCCCGGGGTGGGCGCAGCGGTCCGGCGGTGGCGCCGCAGCGCGCGTACGCCAGCCGGGCCCGGATGTTGCGCTGCCGGCGGTCGGCTCCCGGCGGGACGGGCCGCCCGGGCGGGGCGCCCGGCCGAGCGCGGTCACCCGACGGCGCCGGCGGGAGGGCGCGGCGGGACAGGCGTGTATCGGCGGCGACGGCCACATTTCCCCCATGGTCTGCATCGGGCTCGCCAGGAACCCGGACCGATGCTAAGCGGACAAACAGGTGGGAAAGGCGCGAATCAGGGCGATGTACGCCGTTGGTCGGTCAGCAGGACCACCGTGAACCCGGCCGGCCGCCAGACCCGCGCCGGCCGGTACCCGGCCCGCAGGGCCCGCGCCGCCGCGCCGTCGCCGTCCCCCGGTGCCCACCCGACGGTCGGGTGACCGGGCTGGATCAGCCAGAGCCGGCGCGGGGCCACGTCGCACCCGCCGCAGTCGCGCCCCGGCCGGGTGGCGAACACGTCGACCGACCCGGTGGCGAGCACGTCGACCGGACGGTGGTCGGTGGGCACGTACCGGGCCACCAGCGTCCGCGCCGCCGGATCGCCGTAGAGCACGCCGTCCCCGCGCCGCCCCAGCCCGTCGACGATCGCCGCGACCCGGCGGGGGTCCTGGCCGTGCCCGTCCGGCCCCCGCACGGCCACCTGGGCCGGCGCGCCCACCAACGCGACCGCCGCCAGCCCGGCGACCGCCCCGTGGGCCCGCAGCCGGGACAGCGCCACCGCGGCGAGCACCGCCCAGGCCGGCACCGTGAAGAGCAGGCCGGCCGGCGACCAGACCGGGACCACCCGCGCTACCAGCAGCAGCCCGAGCGCCGGGACCAACGCCCACGCGGTGCAGATCGCGGCGGCGTACCGGAGCGGGAGACTGAACAGCGCCAACCCGGCCAGCACCGCGCCCAACGCGGCGACGCCGAACAGCTCCCGGGGCGTGGCCGCCAGCATGCCCGGATCGACGCGGACGCCGGGCGGGAGCAGCCCGCCGTCGTCCCGCGCGCCGGACCGGAGCAACGCCGCGACGACGAGCACGCCCGGCAGCGCGGCGGCCAGCCAGCGACCGGCCGTCGCGCGCCGGAACGCCAGCAGCACCCACCCGTGGCCGGCGAGCAGCAGCAGCGCCCCGGGCTGACACAGGCCGAGCAGGACCACCGCGCCGGCGTACGCCGCGAGCCGCCGCGCGGTCGGCCGGTCCAGGACCGGCAGCAGCAGCCAGGTGGCGAGCACGGCGGCGAACAGCGCCGACGCGTGCGGTTGGGCCTCCTGCGCGTACCGGGTCGCGGACGGCAGCACCGCGAACAGCGCGCCGGCCAGCACCCCCGTGCCGGGCGCGAACATCCGCGCGGCCAGCGCGCCGACCAACGCCGCGGCCGCGGTCATCGCCAGCAGCGACGGTACGCGCAGCGCGACGTCGCCCGCGCCGAACAGCTCCGCCCAGCCGCGCACCAGCAGGTGGTACGGCGCCAGCGTAGGGTCCCCGGCCCACACGTCGCGCCACGGGGAGGTGGCGGCGCGCCAGGTGGCCAGCTCCTCGGTCCGCAGCCCCGGCGTCCCGAGCCCGGCCCCGCCGAGCCCACCGGTCAGCAGCGCCGGCAGCAGCCAGGCGGCGATCCGCCACCGGCTGGCGCCGGCCGCGACGCGGGCGGCGGCCCGGCGCGGGCGCGGTGACCGGTCCTCTCCCCACGGGTCCTCGACGCCGACGTCGACCGGCCCGAGCCGGGGCAGGACCATGGTGTCCGCGTCCATCATCGTGACTCACGCATCCCCTGCGGCCCGGCACCAGGAGCCCACCTTGCGAGGGCTGAACGACGTCCGGAGCCTACGGAGTGGAAACCCGACGTAGGGCCGTTTTCCGGCGAATTACGCACCGCGGGGACGTGCGGTGGGCCGGGCCGCCGGTCGTCCCCGTGGACGACCGGCGGCCCGGAGGTCAGCTCAGTTCCGTGGTCGTCCAGCGCGGGGACGCGTTGGTCACCGGGACCGTGGGACCGGTGAGCGTGGTGGACGCCGCCGCGTCCCGCCGCACGCTCGTGCCGACCCACACCTCGACCTCGCCGGGCTCCACCACGCGGGTGAGCGTGCGGTCGGAGAACGCCAGGCGGGTGGTGGGCACCGTCAGCGCGACGGTGACCGACTGCCCCGGCTCCAGACGTACCCGCCGGTAGCCCAGCAACTGCGCCACCGGCCGGGTCACCGAGGCCACCACGTCGTGGCCGTAGAGCTGGACCACGTCGTCGCCGGCGACCGCGCCGGTGTTGGTCACCCGCACCGTGACGCGCAGCGCGCCGTCGGTCGGCGCGGTGGCCGGCACGGTGAGATCGGTGTACGCGAACGTGGTGTACGACAGGCCGTGCCCGAACGGCGCCACCGGCGTCGCCGGCAGGTTGGTGCCGTTGCTGCCCTCGCCCAGCGTCGGGTGCAGATAGGAGTACGGCTGCGCGCCGGCCGAGCCGGGCAGGCTGACCGGAAGCCGGCCCGACGGGTTGAACCGCCCGGAGAGCACGGCGGCGATCGCGCCGGCGCCCTCCTCGCCGGGGAAGAACGCCTGCACCACGGCCGCGCAGCGGGACAGCGCCCAGCCGACCGCGTACGGCCGGCCGGTGAGCAGCACCAGGACCACCGGCGTCCCGGTCGCCAGGACCGCCTCGACCAGTTCCCGCTGGACGCCGGGCAGCTCCAGGTCGTCCCGGTCGCAGCCCTCCCCGACCGTGCCGCGCCCGAAGAGACCGGCGTGGTCACCGACGACCAGGACGGCGACGTCGGCCGCGGACGCGGTGGCGACCGCCTCGTCGAAGCCGGACCGGTCGTCGCTGTCCACGTCGCAACCGCCGGCCCAGGTGACGAGGTCCGGGCCGAACTCGCCGCGCACCGCGTCGAGGACGGTCGGCACCTCGATGCCGGTCTCCACGCCGGCATGCTGGACGAGCACGTGGTTGAGGAAGGAGTAACACCCGAAGAGCGCGCCCTCCCGGTCCGCGTTCGGGCCCACGACCGCCACCCGTCGGCCCGGAGCCAACGGAAGCACGCCCTGGTTGGCGACCAGGACGACCGACTCCTCGGCGAGTCGGCGGGCGATCGACCGGTGCTCCGGCGGATCGAGGTCGATCACGCGGGGCGGCTCGTCGTCGAACGTGGCGTCGAGCAGCCCGAGGTCCCGCTTCTGGCGCAGGACGCGCAGCACCGCACGGTCGACGAGCGCCTCGTCGACGGTGCCGGCCCGCACCGACTCCCGCAGCGTCAGGTAGGCGTCGCCGGTGGGCAGCTCGATGTCGAGGCCGGCGGCGAGCGCCTGCGCGGCCGCGTCCGCGTTGTCGGCCGCCACGTGGTGCAGCAGGTTCAGGAAGGCGACCGCGTAGTAGTCGGCGACCACGGTGCCGTCGAAGCCCCAGCGGTCCCGCAGCACGCCGGTCAGCATCGTCGGATCGGCGGCCACCGGCACGCCGTCGATCTCGGTGTACGAGTGCATGACGCTGCGCGCGTCGCCGTCGAGGATCGCCATCTCGAACGGCGGCAGCAGCACGTCGGCCAGCTCCCGGGGGCCGGCGTGCACCGGCGCGAAGTTGCGCCCGGCGCGCGACGCGGAATAGCCGGCGAAGTGCTTCAACGTGGCGTGCACGCCCTGCGACTGCAACCCCCGCACGTACGACGTGCCGATGGTGCCGACCAGGTAGGGGTCCTCGGCGATGCACTCGTCGACCCGCCCCCACCGCGGGTCCCGGATCACGTCCAGCACCGGGGACAGGCCCTGGTGGATGCCGAGCGCCCGCATCGACGCCCCGATCGCCGCCGCCATCTCGGCCACGAGATCGGGATCGCAGGCGGCGCCCCAGGCCAGCGGCGTCGGGAAGGTCGCCGCCTTCCACGCCGCCAGGCCGGTGAGGCACTCCTCGTGCACCAGCGCCGGGATGCCCAGCCGGGTGCCGGTCACCAGGTCCCGCTGGAACTTCCACAGCCAGGCCGCGCGGGCCGCCGCGTCGACCGGGCGGGTGCCGTAGGCGCGGGTGAGGTGACCCAGCCCGTGCCGGGAGAAGTCCTCCAGCCGGCCGGTGTCGGCGAACTCGCCCTGCAGGGGCGCGACCGCCTCGCCGTCCTCCTTCTCCCAGAACCCGACGAGCTGCGCGATCTTCTCGTCGAGCGTCATCCGGCCGAGCAGCTCGCGTACGCGTGTCTCGTCGGCGTGCCCGTCCCGGCGCTGCTGGGCCGGTGCCGGCCCGTCCACCACCGCGTGGACCTCTGTCATGGTGTGCCTTTCCCTCGGTTGTGCTCGTACCGCTGCCGCTCAGCCCTTGACCGCACCCTGCAGGCCACCGACGATCTGCTTCTCGGCGAGCGTGAAGAAGAGCAGTGCCGGCAGCATCGCCAGCGAGGTGAAGGCGAGGACGCCCGCGGTGTCGGTGGTGTACTGGCTGGAGAAGTTCTGCACCCCCAGCGGCAGGGTGTGCAGGCTGACGTCGCCGAGGACGAGCAGCGGCAGCAGGAACGCGTTCCAACTCGCGACGAACGCGAGGATCCCGACGGTGACGAGCGCGGGCCGCGACAACGGCAGCACGATGCGCCAGAGGAAGCCGAGCCGGTCCGCGCCGTCGATCGCCGCCGCGTCCTCCAACTCCCGGGGAATGGCCGCCAGGAAGGGCCGGAGGATGACGATCGTGATCGGCAGCGAGAAGGCGACCTGCGGGAGGATCACCGCGTAGTACGAGTTGATCAGGTTCAGGTCCCGCAGCATCAGGTAGAGCGGCAGGATGGCCGCGCCGGCCGGGAAGAGCAGGCCGAGCGTGAAGAACGTGTTGAGCGCCTCCCGGCCGCGGAACGTGTAACGGGCGATCACGAACGCGGCGCACAGGCCGAGCACCACCACGCCGAGCGTGGTGCCGAACGCGATCACCGCGCTGTTGAACGCCTGCCGCCAGAAGTCGCTCTGGGTCAGCACCCGCGCGTAGTTGTCCCACACCCACGGGTCGGGCAGCCCGGCCGGGTCGGCGACGATCTGCGGCGTGGTGCGGAAGCCGCCGACGATGACGTAGACGATCGGGGCGATCGACACGGCCGCGACCGCGAGCGCGAGCGCGTACGTCAGCGGCGTGCCCCAGGAGATCGGCCGGCGCCCGGCGGACGGGGGCAGGACGGAGTTCGCGGTCACGGTCAGTTCGCCCTTCTGGTGATGGCGCCCTCGATGTCGCGGCGGAGCAGGAAGCGCTGGAACAGCAGCGCCGCCACGAAGGAGATGACGAACAGGATCACGGCCACCGCGTTGCCGTAGCCCCACAGCCGGGCGAAGAAGCCGTTGTCCACCATGTAGGTGGCCATGGTGGCCGACGCGCCGAGGGAGCGCACCGCGGGCACCGAGGTCACCCAGACCACGTCGAAGACCTGGAGCGAGCCGATCACCGACAGGAACATCCAGATCCGGATCGTGGGGCCGAGCAGCGGCAGCGTGATGTGGCGTTGGGTCTGCCACCAGCTCGCGCCGTCGATCGCGGCGGCCTCGGTCAGCTCCTCCGGCACGTTGGACAGGCCGGCGAGCAGCAGGATGATGGCGAAGCCGACGTACTTCCAGGTGAGGACGAACAGCAGGGTCCAGATGACCACGTCGAGGTCGGCGAGCCACGCCTGGACCAGACCGCCCAGGCCCAGTGCCCGCAGCAGTTCGTCGGCCGTGCCGTCGCCGGTCAGGATCAGCTTCCACATGATGCCGACGGTGACCTCGGCGAGCACGTACGGCACGAAGGCCAGCAGGCGGAACGCGCCGCGCCCGCGGAAGCGGCGGTTGAGCAGCAGCGCGACGCCGAGCGCGAGCGGCCCCTGGACCAGCAGCGACCCGAACACGACGATCGCGTTGTTGCGCAGCGCGTCGAGGAAGATCGGGTCCTGGAAGGCGAGGACGTAGTTCTTGAAGCCGACGAACTCGGTGGGTGGGCCCACCCCGCGCCACCGGAACAGGCTGTAGTAGAACGCGAAGCCCATCGGCACCAGCACGAACGTCACGTAGACGACGAGCGCCGGCGTGGTGAGCCCGACGATCTCGTACCACTTGCGGCGGGTCTCGGCCCGGCGGGAGGAGGCGCGTCCGGTGGGCCGGGAGCCCGCCGGCGGCGCGGTGACGCCGCCGGCGGGGAACCGGGTCTGGTCGGTGGAGGTCACTTGCTCGCGGCCGCCTTCATGGCGGAGACGACCTTCTCCGGCGTGCCGTTGCCGGCGAAGATGGCGACGATGGCGTCGTTCATCGCGCTGCCGACGGTGCTGCCGTAGGCGGTGTCCAACCAGAGTTGCACGTAGGTGGCCTCGGACGTGGCCGTCAGGATGGACTTCAGCGCGGGGTCGGTCACGCCGTCCGCCGCGCCCTTGGCGACCGGGAGGCCGGTGCCGGTGGCGGCGTAGCCCTTCTGCACCTCGGGGCTCACGAGGTACTTGAGGAACTCGACGCACTCCGCCGGAGCCTGCTTGGCGCAGGCGAATCCGTCGCCCCCGCCGAGGGCCGCCTTCGGGTCACCGGCGGAACCGGAGATCGCCGGCACCGGGAACCAGCCGAGGAACTTGCCGAGCGCCGCCTTGTCGGTGGCGACCGTGTCCAGGGTGCCCCGGTTCCAGTCGCCCATCAGCTCCATCGCGGCCTTGCCGTTGGCGAGCAGACCGTTGGCGCTGGTCGGGTCGTTCTGGCCGGGCGTGGCGATGAAGTTCTTCTGGAACGGCTTGGTGTCGATGAAGGTCTTGAGGTCCTGGCCGGCCTTCACGAAGCACGGGTCGTCGAAGTTCCGGTCGGTGGACGCCTTCTTCAGCGTGTCGACCGAGCAGGCGCGCAGCGCGAAGTTGTACCACCAGTGCGCGGCCGGCCACTTGTCACCGGCGCCGAGGGCGATCGGGATGACGTTGATCGCCTTGAGCTTGGTGACCGCGGCGTTGAGTTCCTCGAAGGTGGTCGGCGGCGCCGAGATGCCCGCCCTCGCGAACATGTCCTTGTTGTACCAGACGCCCTCGATGCCCATCCGGTACGGCAGGCCGTACTGCTTGCCGTTGACCTGCCAGATCTCGGCCGCGGAGCCGATGTCGGCGACCTCGGTCTTGACCTGGTCGGTGATCTCCTTGAGGTAGTCGGCCTCCACCTGCTCGCGCATCTCGCCGCCGCCCCAGGCCTGGAAGACGTCCGGCGGGTCGTTGCTCAGCAGCGCGGCCGGGAGCCGGGTGCGCTGGAGCTGGTTGGTCTCGATCGCCTCGATCTCGATCTTGACGGTCGGGTGGGCGGTGGAGAAGTCCTTGGCGACCTTCTCCCAGTACGTCTTGCCGGGGCCGTCCTGGGAGGCGTTGTGCCACCAGGTCAGGGTCACCGGGTTCTTGTACAGCTCGCTCTCCGGAGCCGCCTTGTCGTCGTCGCCACCGCCGCTGCATCCGGCGGCGACGAGGGCGCTGGTCATCAACAGTGCCAACACGGCACCGGCGCGGCGTTTCATCGCCATTAGATGTCTCCTCGACCACTCAGTCGGGTTACCTGTCGGGGAGTGTTACAGCCACGTAACTCGATGTCAATCGGTATCGATAACGTTTTCGAACCGTCGCGACGCAGCCTCACGAGACCTCTATCATCGTCGTCGTGACCTTCCCGCAGCGCGTCAAGATGTCGGACGTGGCCCGCACCGCCGGCGTCTCGGTGGCGACCGTATCAAAGGTCGTCAATGGGAGGTGCGGCGTCGCGCAGGCCACCGTCGAGCGCGTGCGACAGGTCATCCACGACCTCGGGTACGAGGCCGACCTGGGCGCGCAGAGCCTGCGCAGCCACCGGACGAACGTGCTGGGCATCCTGGTCGCCGAGTTCGAGCCGTTCTCGACCGAGCTGCTCAAGGGCGCCTCCCGCGAGGTGGCCGGCAGCGGGTACCAGTTGCTGGCCTACTCCAGCGGCGACGGCGAGGGCGCCGCCATCGGGTGGGAGCGTCGGTCGCTGGCCCGCCTGTCCGGGACGCTGATCGACGGCGCGGTGATCGTGACGCCGACCGTGGTCGAGACCAAGCACGGCTTCCACGTCGTGGCCGTCGACCCGCACACCGGCCCGTCCGGGCTGCCCACCGTCGACTCGGACAACTTCGCCGGCGCGGTGCTCGCGACCAACTACCTGCTGTCGCTGGGCCACCGACGGATCGGGCACATCAGCGGTCGGCCCGACCTGGAGTCGGCGCGCCTGCGGGAGGCCGGGTTCCGCCAGGCCATGGCGGACGCCGGCGTGGCGGTGGACGAGCGGCTGGTCCGCGTCGGCGGCTTCCGGATCGAGGGCGCGGCCGGCACGGCGGCGGAACTGCTCGCGCTCCCCGACCGGCCGACCGCGATCTTCGCCGGCAACGACCTCTCGGCGATCTCCACGCTGGACGTGGCCCGGAGCATGGGCATCCCGGTGCCGGACGACCTGTCGGTGATCGGCTTCGACAACGTCCCCGAGTCGGCGCTCGTCGACCCGCCGCTGACCACGATCCGGCAGCCGCTGCAACGGATGGGCGCTGAGTCGCTGCGCCTGCTGATCGACCTGATCGCCGGCGTCGAACGCGACGCGCACATCCGGCTGCCCACCGAGCTGGTGGTGCGGGCCTCCTGCCGCCCGCTCGACTAGACCACGGTCAGACAGGCGTGCGCGACCACTGCTGGTTGGCGCCGGTGTTGCACGGGTACTGCTTGAGGACCACGCCGTCCGCGGTCGACAGGGCCGGCACGTCCACGCACTTGCCGCTGTGCCGGGCCCGGAGCTGGAACCAGGTGCCGTTGGCCACCATCTGGAACTGCTGGTTCGCGCCGCTGCCGCAGGTGTACTGGATGAGTTCGGCGCCGTCGGCGGTCGAGGCGCCCGTCACGTCGAGGCACTTCCCGCTGTGCCGGCTGACGAGGCGCCACCAGCCGCTGCCGGCGTCGACGAACTGCCACTGCTGCCACGCGTTGCCGCCGTACGTGTACTGGCCGACGCGCGCGCCGTTGTCGGTGTTCGGCGCCTGGACGTCCATCGCCTTGCCGCTGTGGCGCACGGTGACCCGGTAGAACGTCCCGGTCGACGGCGGCGGCGTGGTGGGCCCGCCGCCGACCGTGTCGCCCCACCCGTAGCGGATCCGGTCCGCGCCGGAGGGATTGCGGACGGTCAGGTCGAGGCTCGTGCCGCTGCCGCTGAGCGAGAACATCGAGTACCAGTCGTACCCGATGGTGCCGGGCTTGCCGCCGAGGGCCGGCCAGTAGGTGCCGCCCATCCGGTTGTCGCGCATGACCTGGGCCACGGCGCGGATGTGGCGGACGAAGTTGTCGGTGCTGGCGGCGTCGGCGTAGTCGCGGCCGTCGTTCATCGGCGCGCCGAACTCGGTGACCACCGCGCGGGAGGCGCAGGTGCCGAGGCGGGTCTGGATGTGGCTCCGGAAGGCGTCGTAGCTCATCGCCTCGTAGAAGAACGCGTAGTGGTGGAAGGAGAACAGCGTCGCGGCGAAGCGGGAATCGTTGCAGACGTCGCGCAGATCCTGGCTGAAGCCGGTGCCGCCAATCAGCACCCGACCGGGCACCGCCGAGTAGTGGTAGCTGAGCCAGTTGGCCGCGACGTCGCGCCACTCCGCCGAGCTGTAGCCGTGCGGCTCGTTCATCGGCTCGAAGTAGACGTTGGGGTTCGCGCCGTACGTGTTGGTCACCGTGGACCACATCGCGTTCCAGGCGGCGAGGTTCGTGATCCGGCCGCCGGAGGCGGCGCCGTCCTCCCAGTAGGCGAGGATGACCTTGAAGCCCCGCGCGGTGGCGGCGTCGATCGCGCCCCGGTACGCCTCCCACCACGCCGTGCCCACGGTGTGCGTGTTGATCGGCAGCCGGACGGTGTTGACGCCCATGGTGGCCGCCATGTCGTCGTAGAGGGCGTTGGCCTTGGCCCGCACGGTCGCGTTGCTGTCGGACATGCTCAGGCCCTGCACGACGAGCGGGCCGGTGCTGAAGTTGTCGCCCAGCACCGCCCAGTTCATGCCCCGGAACCCGTCGGTGGCGGCGGCGGCCGGCGTCGGGGCGACCGCCACGCCACCCACCAGCGCGATCAGCGCGCCCACCAGCGCGATCAGCAACCGACGACGCCGCATCTCGTTCACGCGAAGACCTCCCCATACAGACAACCATCTATGTTCACGTTCACAACGGCGGGTGTCAAGACACCGGCGCGCCGGGCGATTGACGACGCCACATCGACGGCCGTAATGTTCCGGCCGAGTTTCGGAAAAGTTCCCGGAAGTTTCGCCCGCTGCCGGAAGGACACCTGTGAAGCCGAGCCGTTGGATCGCCGCCGGCCTGGTCGCCGTGGCGACCGCCGCCGCCCTCAACGCCGTACCCGCCACCGCCGGACGCCCCTACGACCCGACCGCGCAGAGCCTGCGTGCCCTGGCCCAACGGCACGGCCTGTACGTGGGCACCGCGGTCGACATGGCCGCGCTGGACAACGCCGCCGAGCCGCGCTACCGCGAGCTGGCCGGGTCCGAGTTCTCCACCGTCACCGCCGAGAACGTGATGAAGTGGGAGAGCCTGGAACCCACCCGCGGCACCTACGACTGGGGGCCGGCCGACAAGCTGGTCGCGTTCGCCCGCCAGCACGACCAGCGGGTCCGCGGTCACGTGCTGGTCTGGCACAACCAGTTGCCGGCGTGGCTGACCAGCGGCGTCGAGGACGGCTCCATCGACACCGCCGAGCTGCGCCGCATCCTGCGCGACCACATCACCGCCGTGGTCCGCCACTTCAAGGGCCGGATCTGGCAGTGGGACGTGGTGAACGAGGCGGTCAGCGACCCCTGGGACACCCCGTCCACGCTGCACTACAAGGGCTTCTGGGCCGAACACCTCGGGCCCGGCTACATCGCCGACGCGTTCCGCTGGGCCCGTGCCGCCGACCCGAACGCGCTGCTGTTCTACAACGACTACAACATCGAGGCGTTCGGCTCCGGCAACCCGGCCGACGACAAGACGCAGTTCGTCTACGAGATGGCGCGGGACCTGCGGGCCCGGGGCGTGCCGATCGACGGCGTCGGCAGCCAGGGCCACCTGGGCACCCAGTACGGCAACTACGACACGCTCCAGGTCGCCGCCGCGCTGCGGAAGTTCGCCGGCCTGGGCCTGGCCACCGCGTTCACCGAGGTGGACGTGCGCAGCCAGCTGACCGCCGGGGTGCAGGCCGGTGACTCCGCCGAGATCAACCCCCGGTTGCAGGCGTCCGCGGCCAACTTCAGCACGCTGCTGCGCGCCTGCCTGGCCGAGCGGCACTGCCTGTCGTTCACGCTCTGGGGCTTCACCGACAAGCACTCCTGGGTGCCGGGCGCGTTCTCGGACCCGCCGGAGGGCCTGGCCACCGTGTACGACGAGAACTACCAGCCGAAGCGGTCGTACCAGGAGCTGAAGGCCGACCTCATCTTCGCCGGGCCGCCGTTCGTGCTGCCCCGCGTCCCGCAGCAGCCGCGCCGGTAGTCGGTGCTCACGCGGTCCGGCGGCGGAGTTCCGACTCCAGCCGTCGGATCAGCGTGCTGCGGGCCTTGCCGCCGCGTTCCCTACGCAACGCCGCGTCGAGCTGGCGCTTGTCGAGGTCGCGCACCAGCTTCGCCGCCTCCGCCACCGGCAGCTCGTTGACCTGTTCGGCCGCGGTCGCGTCCCGGCGGGCCCGCTTGGCCGGGCCGGTGTTCGGCACGTACTGCCGGCCGGTGCGGGAGGCGCGCCGCTTGCGACTGTCGGTTTCCCGCCGGTCCTGCTCGGACAGCTCCTCCCATGCCTGTTTCGGCAGGTAACGCTCGGTTTCACCGTTGTGCCGGGCACGGGTGTCACCGGACCGGGTCTGCCACTGCTCGCCGCCCCAGCGTTGCAGGGAACGCTGCCGTGCGTCCTTCGGGCCCGCGAAGCCCCCGCCGCGCTTCTTGTACTCGTTGGTCAGCAACTGCGACTTGCGGGCCGACCACTGCCCCGGCCGGCCGCCCTTGTCGGAGGCCTTGATCTCCTCCTTCAGCCGCTCCCGCAGTTCCGGCTTCGTGTACTTCGCCATGACCCGGCGTTACCCGGACCGGACCGGCCCATGCCCCGCCGCCGGGGCACGAACCCGTCGCCGACCCCGGCCTCAGCCGGCGGCCCGGTAGCCGAGGTCCATCGTGTCGGACCGGCCGGACCAGGCCAGCCGCGTGTCGCCGTGGAACCCGGCGTCCGCACAGTCCGGCAACCGGCCGGTCGCCACCGCCGCGCAACCTCCAGCTCGGTCCACTTCCCTGACACCGCTCGCGCCGCTCGGGTTCCCGCCCGAGTTTGGCCGGCGGCCCGGGCGGAAAGAGTGGCGGGATGAGCTGGGCCAGAAGAGCCGTACCCGCCGCCGTCGCCGCCGTCGCCGCGCTCGCCGCACGGGACCTGCTGCAACGTGACCACGCGCTGCGCCGCAACTTTCCCGTCCTCGGCCGCGCCCGCTACCTGATCGAGTCGATCGGGCCCGAGCTGCGCCAGTACGTGGTGGCCGGCAACGACGAGGAGCGGCCGTTCACCCGCGACCAGCGGCGCTGGGTGTACGCCTCGGCGAAGCAGGAGAACAACTACTTCGGGTTCGGCACCGACAACGACATCGAGCACACCCGCGGCTACCCGATCATCAAGCACCGCACGTTCGGGCGGGCCGTGCCGCCGTCCGCGCCGGCCGCCGGGCACGACGTGGCGTTGCCCTGCGCCAAGGTGCTGGGCGCGGCGCGCGGGCGGGCGCGGGCGTTCCGGCCGGAGTCGGTGGTCAACATCTCCGGGATGAGCTTCGGCTCGCTCTCCGGCAACGCTGTCGAGGCGTTGAACCGGGGTGCCGCGCTGGCCGGCTGCTTCCAGAACACCGGTGAGGGCGGCCTGTCGCCGTACCACCGCAAGGGCGGGGAGCTGGTCTTCCAGCTCGGCACCGCGTACTTCGGCTGCCGCGACGCCCACGGCCGGTTCAGCCTGGACCGGCTCAAGGAGCTGGTGGCGGGCGCGCCGGTGCGGGCGTTGGAGATCAAACTCAGCCAGGGCGCCAAGCCCAGCCTGGGCGGTCTGCTGCCGGCGGCGAAGGTCTCCGCCGAGATCGCCGCCACCCGGGGCATCCCGGCCGGGCAGGACTGCGTCAGCCCGTCGCGGCACGCCGAGTTCTCCGACTGCGACAGCCTGCTGGACTGGGTGGAGCTGCTCGCGGCCGAGACCGGCCTGCCGGTCGGCATCAAGTCGGCGGTCGGCGACCTGGGCTTCTGGGAGGACCTCGCCACGCTGATGCGGGACACCGGCCGGGGGGTCGACTTCGTGACCGTCGACGGCGGCGAGGGCGGCACCGGCGCCGCCCCGCTCATCTTCAGCGACTCGGTGTCGCTGCCGTTCCAGCAGGGCTTCTCCCGCGTCTACCGGACGTTCGCCGAGCGCGGCCTGCACGAGCAGGTGGTCTTCGTCGGCGCGGGCAAGCTCGGCCTGCCGGACAACGCGGTGGTCGCGTTCGCGCTCGGCGCCGACATGGTCAACGTCGGCCGGGAGGCGATGCTGGCGATCGGCTGCATCCAGGCGCAGAAGTGCCACACCGACACCTGCCCGACCGGCGTCGCGACCCAGAACGCCTGGCTGGCCCGGGGTCTGGACCCGGCCCGCAAGTCGGTGCGGGCCGCCAACTACGTGCGGACGCTGCGCCGGGACCTGGTCAAGGTCGCCGAGGCGTGCGGCGTGGAGCATCCCGGCCTGATCGGCACCGACTCGGTCGAGATCGTCGACGGCCGGACCGCCGCCACCCCGCTCGACCAGGTGTACGGCTACCGGCCGGAGTGGGGGCTGCCGTCGGAGGCCGACCGGGCGGAGATCATCCGCCTGATGACGGCCGAGGCGCCGCGCGGCGGCAGCGCGCCGCCGTCGGCCACCGCGGTCGGCTGACCCGGCGTCGCCGGCTCAGAGCGCGTCGGCGAGCCGCCCCCGCCAGCCCCCGAGGACCGCCCCGGCGTCGGTGTCCAGCACCCGCTCCAACAGCGTGGCGTAGACGTCCCGGAAGTCGGTGGTGAACTTCAGGTCGCCGTCGTCGAGGTCGGTGAGGCTGGGCGGCTCGCCGTACAGGCCGCCGTCGACCGGCGCGCCCAGCAGCAGCACGTTCGAGGCGGTGCCGTGATCGGTGCCGTCGGAGGCGTTGGCCCGGACCCGGCGGCCGAACTCCGAGTAGACCGCCACCACCACCTTGCGGCCGGCCTCGGTGCGCGACATCCGGTCGGTGAAGCGACTCAACGCGCCGTCGAGCTGCCCGAGCAGCACCTGCTGGAGCTGCTTCTCGTCGGCGTGCGTGTCGAAGCCGCCGAGCGAGACGGAGAAGACCCGGGTGACGACCCCCGCCTCGACACAACGGGCGACCAGGTCGAGTTGCGCGTCCAGGGAGGCCCGGGCGCCGCCGGTCGCGGTGGCCGACGCGGTCTCCCCGTCGTCCTCGGCGTCCTCCCCCGCCGGCGTGGCCCGGACCTGCCGGACCATCGCGTCCACGGCGCCCAGGTCGGCGAAGCAGGCCGCCGCGCGGGCCCGGGCCGGTGAGTCGTCCGGCGCGACGGCCGCGAGCGCGGTGAGCGTCTCGGCGGCGAGCCGGGGCGGGCCCTCCCGCTCGGTCACCGGCACCGACGCCCCCGCCCCGCGTTCCCCGGCCAGCAGTGGCGGCAGGGCCGGTTCGAACGACACCGCCAGCCGGGGGTCCGCGCCGGCCCGGTCGAGCCAGCGGCCCAGCCAACCCGTGGTGCCGGGCCGGTCCGGCTGGGCGGTGTGCCAGATGTCCATGGAACGGAAGTGGCTACGGTCCGGCTTCGGGTAGCCGACGCCGCGCACCACCGCGAGCCGTCCCGCGCCGTACGCGCGGTGCAGCCCGGCGAGCGCCGGGTTGAGGCCGGTGCCGTCGTCGAGCCGCAGCACCTCCTCGGCCGAGTACGCCAGGTCGGGCCGGGCGTTCCGGTAGGCGGGGTCGGCGTGGGGCACGACGGTGTTCAGGCCGTCGTTGCCGCCGTACAGCGTGACCAGGACCAGCGTGCGGGCCTGCGGGTCCCGGTCACCGGCGGTGGCGAGCAGGTCGTTCAGGCGGTACGCGGCGGCGCCGCCGGCCAGGGCGCTCGCGCCGACCACACCACTGGCCACCAGGAACCGCCGTCGGGTCAGGACGTCCACGGATCGCTCCTCTCAACTGACCGCGTACTCGGGGCTGACCAGGCCGGCGACCAGCAGCCGGCGGGGTTGTCCGGCCAGCGGGGCCAGGGCGGCCCGGGTGCGATCGCTCCACCGGTCCACGACCAGCAGCCGCGCCAACGCGTCGGGCCGACCCGCCGGCGGCGCGGCGGCGAGCCGGGCCAGCACCGCCGGATCGGCCGCGCCGGCCACCTGGTCGGCGACCCTCATCCGGGCCTGCAACGACGAGGTGGTCAGCCAGGCCGTGCCGGCCGGCCAGCCGCCGACGCTCGGTGGCCGCAACGGCACCTGGTCCAGGGCGTTGAGCCCGGCCAGCAGCCGGCGCCGGCCCGCCTCCGACAACGCCGCCGGGCGCACCCCCAACTGCCGGGCCGCGCCGACCAGCCATTCGACGGGTTGCTTGACGAGCGTGTCGCGGGTCTGCGCGAACGCCGGCGCGGTGAAGATCCGGCGCAGCGTGCCGACGGTGTCCGGGCCGGCGAGGTCCGCCGGCGGCGGCACCTGCGCGCCGGCGTAGCGGAACCACAGCCGGCCGGCGACGAACCGGGCGGTCTCCGGGCGGCCGGCGAGCAGCGCCGCGTACGAGCCGGCGTCGAAGGCGGCACGGCTGCCGAGGATCGTCTTCGGCCCGGGGTCGTGCCGCCGGGCCACGAACCGGGCGACGCCGGTACGCCGGTCCACCGTCCAGCCGGTGAGCGCCCGCGCGCCCTCCTTGACGTCGGTCTCGCCGTAGCCGCCGCCGATGCCGAGCGTGAACAGTTCCAGCAGCTCACGGGCCAGGTTCTCGTTCGGCGCCCGCCGGGTGTTCTGCTGGCCGTCGAGCCAGAGGATGAGCGCCGGGTCCCGGACCATGGCGTCGACCAGCGGCGCCAGCGGGCCCCGACCGTACCGTCGAAGCGTCTCCAACTGACGCAGCATCAGCGGCGCCGACCGGACCTTGCGCACGCTCGTGGCCCAGTGCCCGTGCCAGAAGAACAGCAGCTTCTCGTCGCCCTGGTGCTCGGCGGCGATCATCCGCGCCAGCCACCAGGCGGTCAGCGTGCTCACCTGCTCACGACGCTCGCGGTTGACCTGTTGGCGTTGCTCACGGGTGGCGTCCTGGCCGAGCGCCGCCGCCGGGTCGGGGCCGAGCGCGGGCGTCGGGGTGGCCGTCGCGCCCCGGTCCGGCCCGGCGGGGTCGAGCAGCCGGTCGAGGGTGGCGGCGAGCCCGGCCCGCTCGGCGTCGTCCACCTCGTCGGCGGTCGGCCCGAACGTCGCCCGGCGCAACAGGTGCGCCACCGCTTCCCGTTCCCTCATGCCGCCGACGTTAGCGGCGCGGTGTTCGAGGACGGTAAGAATCACGTCCGGGCCGGGTTTGTCACCGGTACGGCGTACCGTGCGCCGCATGGCTGTCGACACCAGGCCGGCGGTGCGCGCCGGCCGCTTCCGGCTGCTTCCGCTGGCCCTGCTGTTCCTGACCGTCGGCACCTCCGTCTCCGTGGTGATGCCCTTCCTGTCGCTGTTCCTCGACACCGAGGTGCGGGCCGATCCGGTGCGGGTCACCGTGTTCCTGGTCGTCACGCCGCTGTCCGGGGTGGCGGTGGCGGTGCTGGTGGGGCGGCTGTCGGACCGGTGGCCGATCCGGCGTCGGCTGCTGATCGGCGCGTCGCTGGCCGGGATGGTGGGCGCCGGCCTGATCGCGTTCGTCCGCGACTACTGGGTCCTGATGGCGCTGACCGCGACCGTGATGGCGCTGGCCAACTCGCTGTTCCCGCAGTCGTTCGCCTACACCCGCCAACTGCTCGACCGGGACAGTCCCGGGCGGGCCGCGCTCGGCGTCAGCGTGATGCGTACCGTCTTCTCGCTGTCCTGGGTGGCCGGGCCGCCGCTGGCCGCGGTCCTGCTCTCCGTCGGCGGCTTCCGGCTGGTCTACGGCGCGGCCGCGGTCATGTACGCGCTGGCCGCGCTGATCGCCGTGCTCCGGCTGGAGGAGCTGCCGGCGCCGCCGCGGCCGGCCCCGGACGAGCCGGCCGCCGGCCCGCCGGGCGCGTCGCGGTGGCGGTTGGCGCTGACGGTGGCCGCCTTCACCATGTTGCAGTGCCCGCTGACGCTCGGCGTGCAGGTGCTGCCGCTGTTCATCGGCCGGGTGCTGCGCGGCGACCCGGCGGACGCGGGCCTCGTGCTGGGCCTCTGCGCCGCGCTGGAGATCCCGCTCATGCTGGGGCTGGGCGCGCTCACCGCGCGGGTCCGGCTCCGGCCGTTGATCCTGGTCGGGGCCGGCTGCGGCGTCGCCTACTACGCGGTCGCCGCCGGGGCGACGAGCGTGCCGGTGCTGCTCGTCGCGCAGCCGGTCAACGCGCTGTTCATCGCCGCGGTCTCCGGGGTCGGCATCTCGTACGTGCAGGATCTGCTGCCGGGTCAGCCCGGCCGGGCCACCACGCTGTTCACCAACACGTTCCCGATCGGCGCGGTGCTCGCCGGCCCGCTGCTGGGGCTCTCCGCGCAGGTCGGCTTCCGCTGGGCGTACGCCATGGCGGCGACGTTGTGCGCGACCGGCACGCTGGTGCTGCTGTTGACCCGGCCCGGGGCCGACGGTCAGCGGCGGTGGGCCAGGACCACGTGGTCGACCAGCTCTCCCGGGTGACCGTCGGGGCCGGTGGCGGTGCGGCGTGCCGCGCCGAGCCGCTCGATCCGCCAGCCGTCCGGGTCGAGGTCGATCGCGGCGAGGATCCGCTCCGGGCTGGCGAACCGCGGGTCGTCGGCGTCGAGCCCGGACCACGGCGGCGGCGCGCCGTGCTCGACGACGAGCAGCCGGCCGCCGGGCGCCACCGCCCCGGCCGCCCGGGGCAGCACCTGTTCCCGGGGCAGCACCAGCGGAGACTGGAAGAACTGCGCCGACACCAGGTCGAAGCGGCCGGCCGGGAAGTCCCGGGTCACGTCGTGCCGGGCGGTGGTGATCCGGTCCGCCACGCCGGCGTGCGCGGCCTCGACCGCGAGCCGCTCCAGCGCCACGGTCGAGATGTCCACGGCGGTGACGTGCCAGCCCCGGGTCGCCAACCAGACCGCGTCGCCGCCCTCCCCGCTGCCCAGGTCGAGCACGGTGCCCGGGGGCAGGTCGGCGGCCACCTCGGCGAGCACCGGGTTGACCCGGCCGCTCCAGATCCGCTCCGCCTGTCCGTACCGCTCGTCCCAGAACCGGGCCGGGTCGGTGTCCGCCGGCGGGTCCTGGTGGTGCTGGTGGTGGTGCCCGGTCATGCCTGCCTCCTTCGCCGCCGGGCACGTCGGCGGCCCGGCTCCGCCATCGTGCGCGGGGGCCGGGCCGGCAGCAAGGATCCTTGCCGTTACGGCAAAAGCGGTCGGAAGGGGCCGCCGGTTTCCCGACGACCCCTTCCGGTACGCGGACGCGATCAGGCGATGCTCACGCCGTAGACGCTGAGCGCCTCGGTCACCGGCTGGAAGTAGGTGGTCCCGCCGGAGGAGCAGTCACCGTTGCCGCCGGAGGTCAGGCCGATGGCGCTGCTGCCGCTGAACAGCGAGCCGCCGCTGTCGCCCGGCTCGGCGCAGACGTTCGTGCGGATCAGGCCGGAGACGCTGCCCTCGGCGTAGTTCACCGTGGCGTCGAGCGCCTCGACCGTGCCGCCGTGCAGGCCGGTGGTGCTGCCGGAGCGCTGCACCGACTGCCCGACGAACGCGTCGGCCGCGCCGGTGATGGCCTGCGTGCTGCCGTTGTAGAGCGAGACGCTGCTCTCGGCCGCGCCGGCGTTCGTGTGCTGCACGATGCCGTAGTCGTTGCCGGGGAAGCTGCCGGTGCCACCGGTGCCGAGCTGGCTGCTCTGCCCGGAGTCGGCGTACCAGTTGGCGGCGATCGCGGTGCAGTGCCCGGCGGTCAGGAAGTAGTAGGTGCTGCCGCTGCGCACGTTGAAGCCGAGCGAGCAGCGCCCGCCGCCCTGGGCGTAGATGGCCTCGCCGCCGGCCGTCCGGGTGCCGAGCGTGCCGGCCTCGCGCTCGATCCGGATCGTGCCGTCGAGCTGCTTCGCGACGGCCTTGACCCGGTCCAGCTTCGCGCCGGTGACGGTGCTGTCGACGGAGACGACCACCTGGTTGGTCGCCGGGTCGGTCCACCAGGCGGTGCCCGGGATGCGGGCGGACTTGTCGAGCGCCGAGGTGGCGCGGGCGAGGTCGTCCGCGCCCCGGGTGACGAGCTTGGGGGTGGCGCCGGCCGCGCGGACCTTCTGGGCGGCGGCGGCGTCGGTCACCGTGACGACCATGGCGCCGGCGGCGTCGGCGTACGTCCCGGCGGAGCGGTCGCCGAGTGCGGCGGCGAGCGCGGTGGCCTTCTCGGGGGTGGCGGACGTCTCGGGTGCGGCGTTTGCGGGAGCGCCGGCCAGTGAGCCGACGATCAGCGCGCCGGCCACGGTGAGGGCGGTGGCGGTACGCCGCGATGACCCGGAGAGTCGCATATGGATACCTCCTGGAGCTGAGCACGGGCGGCCTTTCGGCAGCCCCGGGCAGCCGTTCGGCCGGTGAGGCTCGGCCGATCGGGCTTCGTCGAAGTTGTCACACGTTTGTCATTGATGGCAAGAGTTCCGCTTGCGGCGACTGGCCCCGATCTCAGCACTTGGGTCGGGTAGGACCGATCGACGGCAACTCGGGCGGTTGGCGGCATTCACGCGCGTCCTTACTGGTCAGTAACACGTTTTCGCACCACCCCGCCGGACCCCCGACCCGGCTCCCCGACCAGATGCCGGGACAAGATCGAAACCCACAAAATCGCGCCGCCCCGGCGCGCACCCCCACCCACCCGACGCCTGTTTCACGGAAAGAGTGGCCATTGCCGCCGGAATGGCCACTCTTTCCGTGAATCTGCGCGCGGTGGGGGCGGGGGGCGAGAGGGGCGGGGGGCGAGAGGGGCGGGGGGCGAGAGGGGCGGGAGGGGGGCGGGAGGATTAGGGGGGCGGGGGTGGGGGCAGACATTCGTCATCGACCACGGATTCGAGGGAGCTGACGACATGGCGACGGGTGACATCGACACCTACCAGCAGGACGGGCAGTGGAAGAACCGCCCGGAGGGCAACGAGCGCGCCAGCAGCCGGCACGAGACGAAGGCCGAGGCGGAGGCCGCCGGCCGGGAGATGGCGGCCGAGCGCGGCACCGAGCACGTGATCAAGAAGCAGGACGGCACGATCGGAGAGAAGAACACCTACCCGCGCAGCCGCGACCCGCGCGAGATCCCGGGCTGAACCGCCCACGTCACCGCTGGACAGCGCCGGACCCGCTCGGGGACGGCGCTGTCCAGCGTATTGGCATAAAAACTTTTGTGTGGTTCCTACAACGGTCGCCGCTCAGGGTTCGGCGATTACGACATGGCGCGGCCCGCTGGCAGACGGCAGGGTGAGGCAGGCCGGGGGCACCGCCGCCACCCGGCGCAACACCGTGGGTCTACCGAAGGGGACGGTCACGTGTTCACCCGTGTCGCCATCGTCAACCGTGGTGAGGCCGCCATGCGGCTCATCCACGCGGTCCGGGAACTGGCCGCGGAGACCGGCAGCCGGATCGAGACCGTCGCGCTGTACACCGACGTCGACCGCACCGCCACCTTCGTCCGCGAGGCGGACGTCGCGTACGACCTCGGGCCCGCGTCCGCCCGCCCGTACCTCGACCTCAAGGCGCTGGAACGCGCGCTGGTGGAGACCCGCGCGGACGCCGCCTGGGTGGGTTGGGGCTTCGTGGCCGAGGACCCGGCCTTCGCCGAGCTGTGCGAGAAGGTCGGCGTCACGTTCGTCGGGCCGAGCGCGGACGCGATGCGCAAGCTCGGCGACAAGATCGGCGCCAAGCTGATCGCCGAGGAGGTCGGCGTGCCGGTCGCGCCGTGGAGCCGCGGCGCGGTGGAGAGCCTGGAGGCGGCGGTGGCCGCGGCGGCGCAGATCGGCTACCCGCTGATGCTGAAGGCGACCGCCGGCGGCGGCGGGCGCGGCATCCGGGTGGTCCGCAGCGACGCGGAGCTGGCCGACGCGTACGAGCGCACCAGCCAGGAGGCGGCCCGGGCGTTCGGCAGCGGCGTGGTGTTCCTGGAGCGCCTGGTCACCGGCGCCCGCCACGTCGAGGTGCAGGTGATCGCGGACGGGCAGGGGACCGCGTGGGCGCTCGGCGTCCGGGACTGCTCGGTGCAGCGGCGCAACCAGAAGGTGATCGAGGAGTCGGCCTCGCCGCTGCTCGACCCGGCGCAGGTCGCCGAGCTGAAGACGTCGGCGGAACGGCTGGCGGTCGCGGTCGGCTACCGCGGCGCGGCCACGGTGGAGTTCCTCTACCACCCCGGTGACCGGCTCTTCGCCTTCCTGGAGGTGAACACCCGGCTCCAGGTCGAACACCCGATCACCGAGTCGACCACCGGGTTCGACCTGGTCAAGGCGCAGTTGCACGTGGCCGGCGGGGGCCGGCTCACCGGCGCGCCGCCGGCCGAGCGCGGGCACGCCATCGAGGCGCGGCTCAACGCGGAGGACCCGGACCGCGACTTCGCCCCCTCCCCCGGGCGGATCACCCGCCTGGACCTCCCGGCCGGGCCCGGCATCCGGGTGGACACCGGCGTCAGCGAGGGCGACACCATCCCCGCCGACTTCGACTCCATGATCGCCAAGATCATCGCGTACGGCCGGGACCGGGACGAGGCGCTCGGCCGGCTGCGCCGCGCGATGGCGGACACCACAGTGGTCATCGAGGGCGGGGCGACCAACAAGAGTTTCGTGCTCGACCTGCTCGACCAGCCCGAGGTGATCGACGCCAGCGCGGACACCGGCTGGATCGACCGGGTCCGCGGCGAGGGCCGGCTGGTCGGGCACCGGCACTCCGCGGTGGCGCTGGCCGCCGCCGCGATCGAGGCGTACGAGGAGGACGAGAGCGCCGAGCGGCAGCGGCTGCTCTCCACCGCGGCCGGCGGCCGGCCCCAGGTGCAGCACCGCAGCGGCCGGCCGCTGGACCTGAAGCTGCGCGGCGCGAGCTACCGGATGCGGGTGGCCCGGGTCGGCGCGCACCGGTTCCGGGTCGGCATCGAGGCCGGCGGCGACGCGCGTACCGCCGACGTCGAGCTGGACCGCTTCGACCGGCACACCGGGCAGATCGCCGTCAACGGCGTCCGCTACCGCCTGCTCACCGGCACCCACGGGCCGGTCCACCTGGTCGAGGTGGACGGCGTCACGCACCGGATCAGCCGCGACGAGGGCGGCGTTCTGCGCTCCCCGATGCCGGCGCTCGTCGTCGCCACGCCGCTGGAGGTCGGCGCGGAGGTCGAGGCCGGCGCGCCGGTGCTGGTGCTGGAGGCGATGAAGATGGAGACGGTGCTGCGGGCGCCGTTCCGGGCCCGCCTGAAGGAGTGCGCCGTCGCGGTCGGCACCCAGGTGGAGGCCGGCGCGCCGCTGCTGCGCCTGGAGCCGGTCGCCGAGGAGGGCGCCGAGGCCGCCGCCCCGGCCGAGGAGGCCGTGGAGCTGGACCTGCCGGACGCGCCCGCGGACGTCCCGGCGCGGACCCGGGTCGAGCGCGGCCAGGAGGACCTGCGTGGGCTGCTGCTCGGCTTCGACGTGGACCCGCACGACGAGCGCCGCGTCCTCGACGACTACCTCGACGCGCGGCGCGCGGCCACCGAGGCCGGGCACCGGCCGCTGGCCGAGGAGCTGGAACTGGTCGACGTCTTCGCCGACCTGGCCGAGCTGAGCCGCAACCGGCCCGGCGGGGACGACGGCTCCGGCGGGCACCTGCACAGCGCCCGCGAGCACTTCCACACCTACCTGCAGAGCCTCGACGTGGAGCGGGCCGGTTCGCCGGAGGCGTTCCGGGCCCGGCTGGCCAAGGCGCTCGGTCACTACGGCGTCACCGAGCTGGACCGCTCCCCCGCGCTCGAGGCCGCGGTGTTCCGGATCTTCCTGGCCCAGCAGCGGGCCACCGTCGACGCCGCCGTGATCGCCGCGCTGCTCCGCGCCTGGCTGCGGGAGCTGCCGCCGGACGAGGCGCTGCGCGAGCCCGCCGGCCTCGCGTTGGAGCGGCTGATCGCGGCCACCCAGGTCCGCTTCCCGGTCGTCGCGGACCTGGCCCGGGGCGTGGTGTTCGCCTGGTTCGCCCAGCCGCTGCTGCGTCGCAACCGGGCCCGGGTGTACGCGCGGGTCCGGTCGCACCTGCGTCACCTCGACCGTCAGCCGGACGCGCCGGACCGCGACGAGCGGGTCGCCGAGATGGTACGCAGCACCGAGCCGCTGGTCCGGCTGCTCGGTCAGCGGCTGGTCCGGGACAACCTGGACAACGCGACCATGCTGGAGGTGCTGACCCGCCGCTACTACGGCAACAAGGCGCTCACCGGCGTCCGCACCCGGACGGCCGGGGGTTGCGTGTTCGTGGTGGCCGACCGTGCCGAGTCGAGCGTGGTGTCGGCCGCGGTGCGGTTCGACGCGCTCGGCGACGCGCTGCGCGGGCTGGCCGAGGTCGCCGCGGACTGCGCGGCCGTCGACGCGGACGTCTACCTGGCCTGGGAGAACCAGCCCGAGGAGTTCGACGCCACCGCCGCCGCGCTGCTCGACGTGATCAACGCGCATCCGCTGCCGGACCGGGTGCGCCGGCTCACCACCACGGTGGCCGGGCGCGGCGGCGCGGTGATGCACCACCACTTCACGTTCCGTCCGGACGGGACCGCGATGGTCGAGGAGCGGCTGATCCGGGGCCTGCACCCGTACATCGCGCAGCGGATGCAGTTGGAGCGGCTGCACCGGTTCGACCTGACCCGGCTGCCGTCGCTGGACGAGGAGGTCTACCTCTTCCAGGCGGTCGCCCAGGAGAACCCGACGGACCAGCGGCTCGTCGCGTTCGCCCAGGTCCGGGACCTGACCGAGCTGCGCGAGCAGGACGGCCGGCTGGTGGCGCTGCCGACCACCGAGGACGCGGTCACCGCCTGCATCGACTCGATCCGCCGGGCGCAGTCCCGGCGACCGTCGAAGGTCCGGTTCCCGACCAACCGGATCGTCATCTACGTCTGGCCGCCGAGCGAGCTGACCCGCGAGGAGATGGAGCGGATCGCGGCCCGGGTGCGCCCGACCACGGTCGGCGCGGACCTGGAGGAGATCCTGTTCATCGGGCGGCAGCGGGACCGCCGGACCGGGGAGCTGACCAAGGTCGGCGTGCGGATCGCGTTCGACGTCACCGGGCAGGCCCGGCTCTTCGTCGGGGAGCCGCCGACCGAGCCGGTCGAGCCGCTCGACGACTACCGGCTGAAGGTGCTGCGGGCGGCCAGCCGCAACACGGTCTACCCGTACGAGCTGACCGGGCTGCTCGGCGAGTTCACCGAGCACGACCTGGACGCCGAGCACACGCTGGTGCCGGTGGACCGGCCGAAGGGGCGCAACACCGCCGCGATCGTGGCCGGCGTGGTCCGTACGCCGACGCCACGGCACCCGGACGGGGTGACGCGGGTGGTGCTGCTGGGCGACCCGACCAAGTCGCTCGGCGCGCTCTCCGAGCCGGAGTGCCGGCGGGTGATCGCCGCGCTGGACCTGGCGCAGCGGATGGGCGTGCCGCTGGAGTGGTACGCGCTCTCCGCCGGCGCCCGGATCTCGATGACCTCGGGCACCGAGAACATGGACTGGGTGGCCGCCGCGCTCAAGCGGATCGTCGAGTTCACCCAGGACGGCGGCGAGATCAACATCGTGGTGGCGGGCATCACCGTCGGCGCCCAGCCGTACTGGAACGCCGAGGCGACGATGCTCATGCACACCAAGGGTGTGCTGGTGATGACGCCGGACTCGGCGATGGTGCTGACCGGCAAGCAGTCGCTTGACTTCTCCGGTGGCGTGTCCGCCGAGGACAACTTCGGCATCGGCGGCTACGACCGGGTGATGGGCCCGAACGGCCAGGCGCAGTACTGGGCGCCGAACCTGCCGGCCGCGCACGAGGTGCTGATGGCGCACTACGACCACACGTACGTGGCGCCGGGTGAGGACGCGCCGCGTCGGGCCACCACCACCGACCCGGTGGACCGGGACGTGTCGACGTTCCCGCACACGGTGGCCGGCAGCGACTTCACCACGGTCGGGGAGATCTTCTCCGCCACCGCGAACCCGGACCGGAAGAAGCCGTTCGACATCCGTACCGTGATGCGGGCCCTCGCGGACCAGGACCACCCGGTGCTGGAGCGGTGGGCGGGCATGGCCGACGCGGAGACCGCGGTGGTGCAGGACGTGCACCTCGGCGGCATCCCGGTCTGCCTGCTCGGCATCGAGTCCCGGTCGGTGCCCCGGCACGGCTTCCCACCCACCGACGGCCCGGACACCTACACCGCCGGCACGCTGTTCCCCCGGTCGTCGAAGAAGGCCGCGCGGGCGATCAACGCGGCCAGCGGCAACCGGCCCCTCGTCGTGCTGGCCAACCTGTCCGGCTTCGACGGCTCGCCGGAGTCGATGCGCAAGCTGCAACTGGAGTACGGCGCGGAGATCGGCCGGGCGATCGTGAACTTCCGCGGCCCGATCGTGTTCTGCGTGATCTCGCGCTACCACGGCGGCGCGTTCGTGGTGTTCTCCAAGGCGCTCAACCCGGCCATGACGGTGCTGGCGATCGAGGGCTCGTTCGCCTCGGTGCTCGGTGGCGCGCCGGCCGCCGCCGTGGTCTTCGCCGGCGAGGTCGCCGCGCGCACCGCCGCCGATCCCCGGGTACGCGAGTTGGAGCGCCGGGTCGGGGCCGCCACCGGCACCGAGCGCGCGACGCTCACCGGGGAGCTGGACGAGCTGCGGTCGTCGGTGCGGGCCGAGAAGCTGGGCGAGGTGGCCACCGAGTTCGACCGGGTGCACAGCATCCAGCGTGCCGTCGAGGTCGGTTCGGTGGACGCGGTGATCCGCGCCGCCGAGCTGCGGCCCCGGATCATCGAGGCGATCGAGGCGCGTCTGGGCTGACCCCAGGACGCGTCGACGGCGGCGGACGGGCTTCGGGCCCGTCCGCCGCTTCGCGTGTGGCGGTGCTTGACCGGGCCGAACCGGCCGTGATGTGCTCACCACGTCAGCTTGATGGAAACGGTTGTCGTTTCCGGAAGTGGAGGAGACATGTCGCTCACCGTTCCGCCCGCCCTGCTCCGCGCCGCCGAGGCCGGTCCCGTGTCCGAGGAGGCGTTCGTCGCCTGCGTCCGCGACTCCCTGCCGTACGCCTGGGAGACCGTCAGCCGGGTGGTCGCCGACCTGGCGACGTCCGACGCCGACTTCACCGACAACGTCGTGCCGCCGCCGGGCGAGACCGAGCGCGGGCAACTGCTGCGCGCGCTCGCCAGCGACGCGATCCGCGCCGGCCTGGAGCGTCACTTCGGGGTGCGGCTGGCGTTCCAGAACTGTCACCGGGTGGCCGCGTTCCGGCCGTCCGCCGCCGGCTCCGAGGCGTACCGCCGGTTCACCTCCAGCCGGGGCCAACTGCTGAACCAGTCCCCGACGCTGCGCAACTGCTGAGCCACGCGCCACGCGGCGGGCCGGCGTGCCCCGCCGGCCCGCCGCCGGCCCGGTGGGGTCGGCGCCGGGTCAGCCGTGGCCGCGCACCAGCGGCAGGAACACCTCGTCCACGATCTCGACAAGCACCTCGTCGGGGACCGAGGGGATGCCGCGCATCGCGTACTCGGCGCGGAGCAGCATCATCGGCGCCGTCGCCACCCGGGGCCGGGCGGCCGCCGCCGGCGCCTCGCCCCGGGCCGCGGCCCGTTCCAGCATCCCGAGCCACGCGCGGTCCATGGTGTCCGCCCCGGACCGCTCCCGCATCAGGGTGAGCAGCTCCGGGTCGTCGGCCGCGGCGGCGAGCAGGCCACGCAGGATCGTCCCGTGCGGCGAGGACCACGTCTCGTTGGCCCGCCGGAGCATCTCGAGCGCGTCGCCGCGCAACGTTCCGGTGTCCGGGTTCGGCATGGCGGCGTCGGACAGGTGGCGGTACGCCGCGATGCCCAGCGCCGCCCGGTGCGGCCACCGGCGGTAGATGGCGTTCTTGTTGGTGCCGGCGCGGGCGGCGACCCGGTCCATCGTCATCCCCGAGTATCCGGATTCGCGCAGTTCCGCCGCGGCGGCGTGCAGGATCGCCCGTTCCAGTTCCTCGCCCCGGCGCCTCGTGCCCATGGCTTGCAGGGTACTCGACGTACCCTGTAGGGTACGCGGCGTACCTTACCGAACGGGGAGGAACGCGAGATGCGCGTCTTCGGCATGAACTACGACACCGGCTTCGTGAGCGCCGGGTCCACCACCCACGAACCCTTCGACCCGGAGACCGTACGGCGCGACCTGCGGGTCATCCGCGACGAGCTGCACTGCGACGCGGTGCGGATCACCGGCGGCGTCCAGGACCGGCTGGAGCTGACCGCGCGCCTGGCGGCCGAGACGGGGCTGGAGGTGTGGTACTGCCCGTTCACCAACGGCCTGGACCGCGCCGGGCTCATGGCGTTCCTGCTCGACGGCGCCGAACGGGCCGAGCGGCTGCGACGCGAGGGCGCCACGGTCGTCTACCTCACCGGCTCCGAGATCTCCATGTTCACCGAGGGCTTCCTGCCCGGCCGCGACCTGACCGAGCGCCTGGCGCTGTTCACCGATCCGATGCGGATGCGGGAGGCGGTCCCGGTCGCGCGGGCCGCGGTGCGCGACTTCTTCGCCGACGCGCTTCCCGCGGTGCGCGAGCGGTTCGGTGGCCCGGTCGGATACGCCTCGATCCCCCTCGAAGGCGTCGACTGGACCCCGTTCGACATCATCGCCAGCGACGCCGGCTACCGCGACGCCACGAACGCGGCGGCGTTTCCGCAGAGCCTCGCGGCGGCGGTGGGCCAGGGCAAGCCGTACGCCGCCACGGAGTTCGGCTGCTGCACGTATCGGGGCGCCGCCGACGTCGCGGGCGCGACGGAACCGGTGACCTACGACGAGCACGGCCGGGCGGCGAAGCTCACCGCGACGCTGGAGCGCGACGAGGAGGGCCAGGCCCGCTACCTCGTCGACCTGCTGCGCGACTACGAGGCGGGCGGGGTGGAGGCGGCGTTCGTCTACACGTTCGCGAACCGGCACCTGCCCACCACCGAGGACCCGGAGCACGACTACGACCTGGCGGCCCGGGGCATCGTGCGCGTGCTGCCGGACGGCTCGTGGACACCCAAGGCCGCCTTCCACGCCCTCGCCGAGTACGGCCACGCCCGCGCGTCGAGCCGGTCGGCCGGCTAGGCGTCCGGCCCGCCGCCGTCCCGACGGCGGGGCCCCGCCGCCGGGACGGAACTGGCACTGTGGACGGATGACGGACATCGACGCCCGCCGGCCCCATCCCTTCTACCAGGACGCCGACGGCGTCAACCGGCCGCCCGGCCCGCACAAGCACCCCGACTACGCCCGGTTCGCGGCCGGCTCTCCGGTGGTGCCCATCGTCCGCCGGGTCGGCGGCGAACCGGTTCCGGCGCTGCTGATCTGCCGGTACGCCGACGTGCGCGAGGTGCTGCGCCGGCAGGACGTCTTCTCCCGGGCCGCCGCCGCGTACGCCGACGAGGTCGACGTGTCCGGCACCATGCTCGGCATGGACGGGGCCGAGCACGCCCGGGTGCGCGGCACCGTGAAGGACGCGTTCACCCGGCCGGCCGTCGACGGGCTGCGCGACGCGGTCCGCACCGCGGCCGAGGAGCGGCTCAGCGCGATGGTGGGCCGGGGCGCTCCGGCGGACCTGGTCCGCGACTTCGCCGTCCCGTTCGCGCTGGACGTGATCTGCGACCTGCTCGGCCTGCCGGCCGACGACCGGATGCGGTTCCGCCGGTGGGGCGACATGTTCCTCGGCGCCGGCGACCTGAGCCGCGAGGAGGCGGCCCGGTCCGCCGAGGAGATGGGCGGCTACCTGTGGGAGCAGCTCGAACAGCGACGCGACCGACCCGGCGACGACCTGCTCGGCCGGATCGCGACCGCCGCCGCCGACCAGCCGGTGGACGTCCAGATCAAGCTGCCGATCTCACTCGTGGTGGGTGGCTGGGAGACCACGGCCAGCTCGATCGCCACGTTCGTCCACGTGCTCCAGACCGAGCCGTACGGGCCGGCCGGCACCGGATGGGCGTACCTTCTCGCGCACCCCGAGCGGCTGGACGGCGCGGTCGCCGAACTGGAGCGGCTGCACTCCACCGCGAACGGCGACGAGATGCCGCGGCGGGTGATGGCGGACGTGACGCTGCCCAGCGGCGCCCGACTGGCGGCGGGCGACATCGTGGTCCCCTCGCACGACGCCGCCAACCGCGACCCGGCGGTGTTCCCGGACCCGGAACGGATGGACTTCGACCGCGCGCCCACGCCGCACCTGTCCTTCGGCCACGGCGCGCACTACTGCATCGGGGCCCACCTGGGCGCGCTGGAGGTCCGCACCGCACTCGGCCTGCTGCTGCGGGAGCTGCCCGGCCTGCGCCTCGCGGTGCCGCCGGACGAGGTGCCGTGGAAGCCGGGCCACGCCATCCTCGGCCCGGTCGCGCTGCCGGTCACCTGGTAGGCGCGGCACCCGGCCGTGGACCGGGCACGCGCTTGCATCTATACACTCGGTATATATACTGAGTGAATAAGCTGCCGAGGAGGATCACTGATGACCGAGACATCCGTCCCCGAACACGGCATGACCCGCCGCACCCTGGTCCGGGCCGCGTTGGCGGTGGGAGCCGGCGCGTCGATCGGCGTCGCCGGCCGCACGACGGCGGCCACGGCCCAACCGGGGCCGGCCCGGCTCACACTGCCCACACCGACCGGACCCCACCCGGTCGGCACCGTTGCGCTGCACCTGGTCGACCGGTCACAACCGGACCCCCTCGCCGGGCCGGGACGGTATCGGGAGCTGATGGTCAACGTCTGGTATCCGGCCCGGGACGTGTGGCGGCACCCCCGCGCCGAGTGGATGACCGCCGCGTCGCTACGTGCGCTACTGGAGTCCACCGGGTTCGATCCCGACGCGGTGCGGGCGCCGCTGACCGCCGGCCACGAGGGCGCGCCGGTGCGACGCGCCGCCCGTCGGCTGCCGGTGGTGGTCTACTCGCACGGCGCGGGCAGCCATCGATCGGACACCACCATCGTGGTCCAGGAACTCGCCAGCCACGGATACGCGGTGGTCACGGTGGACCACACGTACGACGGGCCCAGCGAGTTCCCGGACGGCCGGGTGACCGTCCGGGAGGACGACTACGACGCGACGCCCTGGACCTACACCCGCGACGTGCGGTTCGTGCTGGACCAGATCGCCGTCCTCGCCGCCGGCGGCAACCCGGACGTCGACCGTCGGCCGCTCCCGACCGGGCTGTGCACGGCGCTGGACCCGCACCGGATCGGCATGTTCGGTTGGTCGAAGGGGGGGACCGCGACCGCGCTCACCATGGGCACCGACCAGCGGGTACGCGCCGGGCTGAGCTTCGACGGCCCGATGCTGTCCCAGCCGCGGCCCACCGACCTGGACCGGCCGTTCATGCTGATGACGGCGGAGTACACCCGCGTCACGGAGCCCGCCGTCGCCGAGTTCTGGTCGCACCTGCACGGCTGGCGGCTCAACGTCCAGGCTGCCGGCGCGCTCCACCAGTCGTACGGCGACAACCAGTGGCTGGTGCCGCAACTGGCCCGGGTGATCGGGATGAGCGACGAGGAGCTCACCGGCTGGATCGGCACCCTCGACCCCGCCCGCGCGGTACGCATCCAACAGGCGTACCCGTTGGCCTTCTTCGACAGGCACCTGCGGCACCGGGGTCACCTGCTGCGCGGCCCGAGCCGCTCCTTCCCCGAGGTGTCGTTCGTGGCCTGAGCCGATCGGCGGGCGGCGGTGTCAAGCGGGGCCCCCTCCTCTACCGGAGGCGTTAACAAGGGGCCCCGCCTTCACCTCCCATCTGGTGTTGCCTACCGGCCATCACCGCCATATATGGTGTCCCCGCAGCTGGTTCGGCCGCGCCTGACAGGCGCGGCCGAGGCAAGAGGGAACCCGGTGGAAGTCCGGGACTGCCCCGCAGCGGTGAGTGGGAACGACCGCCGTCATCAGCACTGGGCCACCGGCCTGGGAAGCGACGGCCAGTAGGCGACCTTCGTGTCACGCCCGCGAGTCCGAAGACCTGCCAGCGCGCCGTGCGCTGCCGCGCGCGGCGGTCGAAGGTCGCGCGGGACGACCGACGCCAGCAACCGGGCCGGCCTGCGTGCCGTGCCCGTTGGCGTTCTCCCGCCGGCCGAGACCATCGGTGACAGCGAGGGAGAGGTCATGACGGTCGTGCAGGAGAGTCAGCGGTCCGGTGCCACCGGGCCGGAGCAGCGCCGGCTGGCGATGCGGGTCCGCAAGCGGGACGGCGACACCGAGCCGGTCGACGTCAACCGGATCGTCCGGGCGGTCGAGCGCTGGGTCGCCGACCTGGACGAGGTCGATCCGCTGCGGGTCGCCACCCGGACCATCAGCGGGCTCTACGACGGGGCGAGCACCGCGGAGCTGGACCGGTTGTCGATCCAGACCGCGGCGGAGCTGATCGGCGAGGAGCCGCAATATTCCCGGTTGGCGGCCCGGCTGCTGGCCGCGTACGTGGACGAGGAGGTCCGTGGGCAACAGGTGACGCGCTTCAGCGAGTCGATCGGGTACGCGCACGGGCTGGGGCTGATCGGTGACGACACCGCCGCGTTCGTGGCCCGCCACGCCGACGAGCTGGACGACGCCGTGGACCCGGCCGGTGACCTGCGGTTCGAGTACTTCGGACTGCGTACGGTGGCGGACCGTTACCTGCTGCGGCACCCGGAGTCGCGGCTGGTGGTGGAGACGCCGCAGTACTGGCTGCTGCGGGTGGCCTGCGGGCTGTCGCACGCCCCGGCCGAGGCGGTCGGTCTCTACCGGCTGATGTCCAGCCTGGCCTACCTGCCCAGCTCCCCCACGCTGTTCAACTCGGGCACCCGGCACACCCAGATGTCGTCGTGCTTCCTGGTGGACTCGCCCCGCGACGAGCTGGACTCCATCTACGAGCGTTACCACCAGGTGGCGAAGCTGTCGAAGTTCTCCGGCGGCATCGGCATCTCCTGGTCCCGGGTGCGCGGCCGGGGCGCGCTGATCCGGGGCACGAACGGGCGGTCGAACGGCATCGTGCCGTTCCTCAAGACGCTCGACGCCGGGGTGGCGGCGGTGAACCAGGGCGGCCGGCGCAAGGGCGCGGCCTGCGTCTACCTGGAGCCGTGGCACCCGGACGTGGAGGAGTTCCTGGAGCTGCGGGACAACACCGGCGAGGAGTCCCGGCGCACCCACAACCTCAACCTGGCCAACTGGATCCCGGACGAGTTCATGCGCCGGGTCGAGGCGGACGAGGACTGGTCGCTGATCGACCCGTCCGACGCGCCGGAGCTGCCCGACCTGTACGGCGAGGCGTTCGACGCCGCGTACCGGGCGGCCGAGAAGAAGGCGGTCCGCACGGTCCGGGCCCGTGACCTGTACGGGCGGATGATGCGCACGCTCGCGCAGACCGGCAACGGGTGGATGACGTTCAAGGACGCCGCGAACCGGCTGTCCAACCAGACCGGCGAGCCGGGCAACGTGATTCACCTGTCCAACCTGTGCACCGAGATCCTGGAGGTCAACGACGACGCCGAGACCGCGGTGTGCAACCTCGGTTCGGTGAACCTCGGCGCGCACGTCACCGCCGACGGGGTCGACTGGGAGAAGCTGCGGGCCACCGTGCGCACCGCGGTGGTGTTCCTGGACCGGGTGATCGACATCAACTACTACCCGGCCGCGCAGGCGGCGGCGTCGAATCCGCGCTGGCGGCCGGTCGGGCTCGGGCTGATGGGCCTCCAGGACGCGTTGTTCACGCTGCGCCTGCCGTTCGACTCACCGGCGGCGCGGGAGCTGTCCACCCGGGTGCAGGAGGAGATCCTGCTGACCGCGCTGGAGACCTCCGCCGGGCTGGCCGAACGGTTCGGGCCGCATCCGGCGTACCCGCGGACCCGGGCCGCGAAGGGTGACCTGCACCCGGACCTGTGGGGCGCGACGCCGACCCAGGTCGACAGGTGGGCGGCGCTGCGGGCGCGGATCGCCGCGTACGGGCTGCGCAACTCGCTGCTGGTGGCCATCGCGCCGACGGCCACCATCGCCTCGATCGCCGGCTGCTACGAGTGCGTCGAGCCACAGGTGTCGAACCTGTTCAAGCGGGAGACCATGTCCGGCGAGTTCCTCCAGGTCAACACGTACCTGGTGCGGGAGCTGAAGGCGCGCGGGCTGTGGACGCCGCAGGTCCGCGACCGGATCAAGCGGGCCGAGGGCTCGGTGCAGGGCGTCGCCGAGCTGCCCGCCGAGGTGCGGGAGCTGTTCCGGACCGCGTGGGAGCTGCCGCAGCGGGCGCTGATCGACCTGGCCGCCGCGCGGGCGCCCTACGTGGACCAGTCGCAGTCGCTGAACCTGTTCCTGAGCGCGCCGACCATCGGCAAGCTCTCCTCGATGTACCGGTACGCCTGGCGGTCCGGGCTGAAGACCACCTACTACCTGCGGTCGCGTCCGGCGACCCGGATCCAGCAGGCCACCGTGGCCCCGGTGCTCGCCCCGGTGCCCGCCCGCGACGACGAGGCGCTCGCCTGTTCCCTGGAGAACCCCGAGAGCTGCGAGGCCTGCCAGTGACCACGATGCCCGAGACCCGCCCGATGCTGCTCGACCCGGGCATGGACCTGACCCTGCGGCCGATGCGCTACCCGCACTTCTTCGACCGGTTCCGCGACGCCATCCGCAACACCTGGACCGTCGAGGAGGTGGACCTGCACGCCGACCTGGCCGACCTGGAGCGGCTCTCGCCGGCCGAGCGGCACCTGGTGTCCCGGCTGGTCGCGTTCTTCGCCACCGGCGACACCATCGTCGCCAACAACCTGGTGCTCAACCTCTACCAGCACGTCAACTCGCCGGAGGGGCGGCTCTACCTGTCCCGCCAGCTCTTCGAGGAGGCGGTGCACGTCCAGTTCTACCTCAACCTGCTGGACACGTACGTGCCGGACGAGCGGGAGCGGTTCGCCGCGTTCGCGGCGGTGGAGAACATCCCGTCGATCGCCCGCAAGGCGGAGTTCTGCTTCCGCTGGATCGACTCGATCCACGAGCTGCGGGAGCTGCGCACCCGGTCCGACCGGCGGGCGTTCCTGCTCAACCTCATCTGCTTCGCCGCGTGCATCGAGGGGCTGTTCTTCTACGGCGCGTTCGCCTACGTCTACTTCCTGCGGTCCCGGGGGCTGCTCAACGGGTTGGCCTCCGGCACCAACTGGGTGTTCCGGGACGAGTCGATGCACATGGCGTTCGCGTTCGACGTGGTGGAGACCGTCCGCGCCGAGGAGCCGGAGCTGTTCGACGCCGAGCTGGAACGGCAGGTCCGGGACATGCTCGCCGAGGCGGTCGAGTGCGAGGCGCAGTTCGCCGAGGACCTGCTCGACCAGGGCGTCTCCGGGATGTCGCCGGCCGACATGCGCGAATACCTGCAACACGTGGCGGACCGGCGGCTGGCGGCGCTGGGCCTCGCGCCGATGTACGGCAGCGGCAACCCGTTCGCGTTCATGGAGTTGCAGGACGTGCAGGAGCTGTCGAACTTCTTCGAGCGGCGGGTGTCGGCGTACCAGGTCGGGGTGACCGGCACCGTCACGTTCGACGACGACTTCTGAGCGGACGCTCACAGCCGTTCGAAGCTCTCCACACCGGCGAGCTTGAGCACCTCGGTCCGGGTGGCCGGGCACTCCTGCCGGGTCTGTTCGTCGATCTGCCGGCCCGACGGCACGGATTTCTTCGACTCGTACCACGAGTAGAGGTTGCCGGTGAGGTTGGCCATGACGCCAACTTCGGACCCGATTCCCCGCAGCGTCGGCAGTTGGCCGTCCAGGTACGTACAGACGTCTTTCGCTGACACGGGAGCGGCGCCGTCGGCAGGTGACGTCGATGCGGCCGGGTCCGCCGCGCCGGTCGGGCGGGGGGGCCCCGCCCCCAGCATAGGGTCCGGGTGCGCCGGT
>NZ_JBNCLA010000003.1:294989-667388 GCF_049841835.1 Micromonospora sp. DT227
CCCCAGCCCTGACCCACCCCTACCCCCTCCACCCCAAACAGCCTCTTTCACGGAAAGCGGGGCGGGTTCCGCGGGCTGAGCCCCCCATTACCGGGTAAAGCGGCGCGGGGGGGGGGGGCCCCGGGGGGGGGGGGGGGGCCCCCCCCCGCCCGCCTCCTTCGGGTCCGGGTCCGCGGTGCACGCCGTGAGCACAAGGGCAGCGCAGCAGATGACCGCTGCCGAGATCGGACGGTGCTTCATCATCGCTACCAATCATTCGTCGGTCGGCGGTCGCCGGCCTTGATCACTTCCGGCGGCACGGAGGGTCAGTTGGCGCTGGGACCGAGCGCGGAACCGCTGGTCCCGGACGGGGCGGGCTCCTTCAGCTCGACGAAGATCGCGTGCGTGACGGTCTCGCCGATGTTCTCTCCCGCGTGCTCCTGGGCGGCGACCCACCGGACGCCCCCGGCGGGAATGTCCACTTCGACCTGGCGACCGCCGGCCGTGATCCGCCGCTGGAACGAGGTCACCGGGTACATGACCGTGTCCGGGTGTCGGTGCGGATGTGTCCTGGAGCCGGGCCCGTCCTTGTATTCCAGCACCCGGACCCGGGCGTTCTCGAAGATCACTTTGTAGAGCTCAGGGTCGGTGATGGCGGGGTCTGCACTGTCCACGGTCGCCTCGCTTCGTCCACGCCCATGCTGGCAGCGGCGGTGATATGGGACTCAAGTCCCATGGGACGACGGTACCATGATGAGAATGGCGATACCATATGAGGCGACCGGCCGCCGCGAACAGAAGGCACGCACCCGAGCCGCGTTGGTCGCCGCCACCCGCGAGCTGCTGGCCGAGGGGGCCATGCCGACGGTGGAGGATGCCGCGGCCCGGGCCGGGATCTCCCGCACGACCGCCTACCGATACTTCCCGAACCAACGCAGCCTGTTCGCCAGCACGCATCCGGAGATCCAGCAGCGGTCCCTGCTGCCCGACGGCGCGCCGGATGACCCGTCCGTCCGACTCGACCTCGTGATGCGGGAGTTCACCCGCACCACCACGCAGTGGGAGCCGGAGCTGCGGACCTCCCTCCGGCTGTCCCTGGAGCCCGGGGCCGCGCAACCCCAGCTACGCAAGGGTCAAGCCATCGTGTGGATCGAGGACGCCCTGTCTCCGTTGCGCGACACCCATCCGGGAGTCGACATCCACCGACTCGCCGTGGCGATCCGATCCGCGACCGGCATCGAGTCGCTGGTCTGGCTCGTCGACATCGCGGGCCTGTCCCGCGCCGAGGCGACCGAACTCATGAGTGGGACGGCCCGCGCCCTGCTGCGCGCGGCGCTCGCCGACGAGGCAGAGCACCGGCGGTACGCCTAGGCCATCCCGGCGCCCTCGCCCAACACCCCGGGGCCGGAAAGGAGGGGGCCCCGCTTAACGCATTATGCATAAGCGGGGCCCCCGGTTAACACCTGCCTACTTGAGGAAGCGGTCGAGCGCCGCCTCCATGGTGCCGCTGTCCGGCGCCGCGTACGACTTCATCGTCACCTTGTTGTAGGAGATGAAACTCGGGCAGCGGGCGGCCGGCGCGGTCACGGTGCCGCCGTCGCCGATCTTCTCGCCGGTCTTCGCCGCGTGGAACGTCAGCGTGTACCGGGAGGAGATGTAGTCGACCGTGACGGCCTTGCCGTCGCTGGCCTTGTACTGGCACTTCTTCGGCGTGCCCTCGCTGCCGTCGACCATCTTGAGGCAGCCGATCACCGACACGGTGGCGAAGTCCGCCGACTTGGCGTAGTACGGCTTCTCCGAACTGAAGGACTTCTGCGACCAGTACGACGGCCGGTCCGGGGAGTTCGAGAAGACGTACGCCTTCGCGTTCGCCGGGGTGGTGTACGGGGCGGCGTTGAGGATCGCCCCGCCGTCGCAGACCGCGGACATCTCGCTGGAGTAGCGGGCGGTCAGCGCGTCGTTGTTGGACGGCTCGTCCGGCCCGGTCGACTCCGGCGCGGACTCGGTCGGGCCGGGCGTCGAGGCGCCGGGCCCGGGAGTCGCGCTGCCGGACGCGATCGGCGTCGGGTCGTCCTTGTCGTCCCCGCCGAACGCGACGTAGGCGAGCCCGCCGCCGCAGCACAGCAGCGTGAGCGTCACCGCGCCGGCGGCGAGGCCGACGATCAGGCCCTTCTTCGACTTGGCCGGCGGCGGGACCGGCGCGAACGGCGCCGGCGGGGGATAGCCGGGCTGCCCCTGGTACGGCGCACCCGGCTGGGCGCCGAACGGCGCACCGGAGGCCGGCTGCGTGCCGTAGGGCGCGCCGGACGCGGGCGGCGTGCCGTACGGGGCACCCGACGCCGGAGGCTGGCCGTAGGGCGCGCCGGAGGCCGGCTGCTGGCCGTAGGGCGCGTTGGGGTCGGGCTGGTTGCCCCACGCTCCGGCGTTCGGGTCCGGATAACCTCCGTAGGGAGGGTGATTGTCACTCATCTGAGGTTCTTCCACCTGTCGTCCGTGGTTCCGGCGATCAACCACCCCGCAGCGTAATGACGGGTGCAAATCCGCGATCACCGAAGTTCGATCGGTCTTCACCACCGGTGCCGGGTCGGTTCCGGTGCGTGCCCGGCGCGGCGCGTGGCCCGTTCGGCAACCGCGCCCCACCAGGCCGGATCCGTTGCGGCACAACGGATGTCGGCGTCGGGGCCGATCAGCGAGGGTATACGAAAACGTGACACACGCTACATCGGTAATGCGCTCAGTGTGGGACGGGCACCGTGTCCCGGGCCAGCGCCAGCGCGCCGTACAACGCCGAGTCGTCGGCGAAGCGGGAACGCACCACGTCGGGCGGGTGCGGCAGCGCCTCGGTCAGCCGGTCGACGAGCATCCGCCGGATCACCACGCTGCGCGTCACGCCGCCGACCAGCACGATCCGCTGCGGATCGAGCAGCAGGCAGCAGGTCACCAGCGTCCGGGCCGCCTCGTCGACCCGGGCGGCCAGCGCGTCGCGCGCCGCGCCCGGCGTCTCGGCCGCGGCGGCGAGGCCGGCCGCCCCGTCCGGCACGCCGAGGTCGGCGGCGAGCCGGTCCAGCGCCCGGCCGGAGAAGTCCAGCTCCAGCATCGTGCCCGGCCAGGGACCGCCGGCCACCGCGTACCCGATCTCGCCGGCCGCGCCGCGATGGCCCGGCAGCACCGCGCCGCCGACCGTCACGGCCGCCGCGATCCCGGTGCCGATGCCCACCACCAGCCCGGGGTCGACGCCGCGCAGCGCGCCCAGCCGCAGCTCGGCCAGCGCGGCGGCGTTGAGGTCGTTGTCCACCGCGACCCGGGGCACGTCCAGCGCGTCGCGGACCGCGTCGGCCAGCCGCAGCCGTTCCCAGCCGGGCACGTTGGGCGCCAGGTCGATGCCGTCCGGGCGGACCACGCCGGGCGACGCCACGCCTGCGGCGGCGAGCGGGCCGCCGACCTCGCCGACCAGGTCGACGGCGAGCTTCAGCGCCCGGGACAGCGCCTGCGGCGCGCCCTGCTCGGCGTGCGTGGGCACCCGCCGGTGGGCCAGCAGCCGGCCGTCGGCGTCGGACACCCCGACCGCCATCTTCGTGCCGCCGAAGTCGATGCCGAGCAGCAGCCCCGCCGTGCCCGTGCCGGTGACGGACGGATCGGACAGTCGCACGGTCACCGCGCCCCCAGCTCGGCGGCCACGGCGTCCAGGAGGTCGTCCGCCTGGCGCAGCAACCCCCGGACGGCGCTCAGCCGGTCGGCGACCGGGTCGAGCGCGGCGGAGAGGACCCCCACCTGGGTACGGACCGCGCGGGCGCCCGGGCCGTCGGCCTGCGCCCGCTGGAGCACCAGCTCCGGCCGGACCGCGGCGGCGATGAGGTCGGCGACCGCGGCGTCGTCGAGCGCACCGGTGATCCCGTCGGCGGCGGCGCGGACACCGTCCGGGGTCCAGGTGTCCGGTCCGCCGTCGCGCACCAGCCGGCCGACGAGCGAGTGCGCGGCCCGGAACGGCACGCCGTGGCGGGTCAACGCGTCCGCCGCCGCGGTGGTGGTCGCGCCGGAGGCGACGATCTCCGCCCGGCTGGGCGGGCTCAGCGGCGCGATCTCGGCGAGGAAGCCGCCGACCAGCGTGAAGAACCGCTCGGCGCGGTCGTTGCTCTCCCAGAGCCGCACCTGCACGTCGGTGGTGGCGTTGTTGGAGTCCTCCCACCAGGCGGCGCCCACGTTGTTGAGCACCGACGCGGCGTCCGCCGCGGCCTGCCCGGCGTACGAGACGAGGTGCTCCAGCACCACCGGGTTGCGCTTCTGCGGCATGATGCTGCTGCCCTGGGTGAAGTCCCCCGGCGTGGTGACCCACTGCCAGCTCAGCCAGTCCATCAGCGTGCGGGCCAGCCGGGCGCCGGTGGCCAGCGCCCGCGCGTTGAGCGTGCCGACCCGGACCAGGTGGTCGGCGCCGGCCACCGCCTCGTACGAGTTGGTGACCAGGCCGGCGAAGCCGAGCAGCTCGGCCACCCGGGCCGGATCGATGTCCAGATCGGTGCCGGCGAACGCGCAGGAGCCCAGCGGCGAGACGTTGAGCTGGTCGATCACGTCGGCGTACGCGGCGGCCTGGTTGGTGAGCGCCTCGGCGTAGCCGGCCAGCGCGTGCCCGATGGTGGTGGGCTGGGCCGGCCGGCGGTGGGTGTAGCCGGTGATCACCACGTCGGCGTACCGGTCGGCCTGGGCCAGCGCGGTGCGGCCGGTGTCCAGCACCCGCTGGAGCACCTCGACGAGCTGGTCGCGCAGCAGCATCCGGAACACGCCGGCGTCCAGGTCGTTGCGGCTACGGGCGAGCTGCACGTCCAGTTCCGAGGTGGGAATGCCGCACGCCTCGGCGAGGCGCTTCTCCAGCAGGTAGTAGGTGTCCTCGAAGCTGCCGTCGTACGCCGGGGTCGCGGTGGTGTCGGCGCGCAGCTCGGCCAGGCCGCGCAGCAGCCGGGCTCCCCGGTCGGCGGGGATCAGCCGCTGCTCGGTCAGCATCACCACGTGCGCCTGGCTGGCGCGCACCATGGCCGGGTAGAGGTGACCGACGTGGTGGTCGTAGGTCGGGGCCAGGTGGTGGCGCTGGTAGGTGGTCAGCGTGCTCATCGGGTTTCCTTCCGGTTCGCGGTCAGGCCGAGCAGCCGCTCGGCGTTCCCGGCGAAGATCGCGCGCAGGTGGTCCTCGGGCAGGCCCAGCTCGTGGCAGACGCGGAGCTGGTCGTCGAGGTAGCGGGTGACGTAGCCGCGCGGGAACCAGGACGAGTCGCTGCCGTAGACGATGCGGTGCGGGCCGATCGTCTCGTAGCAGCGGCGGAACAGGTCCTCCAGCGTGAGCCGGTACGGCATCCAGCGCACCCACTGGTTCGAGCCGGACGTGTCGATGGAGATGTTGGGGCAGCCCCAGGCGGCGAAGAACAACTCCTGCACGTGCTGGACGCCGAAGTGCGGCACCACCACGTTCAGCTCGGGGAACCGGCGGGCCATCCGGACCAGCTCGTCCGGGCCGCCGTACCGGCCGACGGACAGACCGCCGGCGCTGCCGTAGTGACCGATGTGGATCAGCACCGGCACACCGAGACGCTGGGCGGTGGCCCAGAGCGGATCGAGGTCGGCGTGGTCGAGCGGGCCGCGCAGCAGCGGCGCGAACAGCTTCAGCCCGCGCAGCCCCCGCTCGGTGACCGCGCGCTCCAGCTCGGCGGCGGCGTCCGGGTCGTAGGGGTCGTGGTGGGCGAGGCCGAGCAGCAGGTCGGGGTGCCGGTCGACCACGTCGGCGAGCGCGTCGTTGCCGCCGCCGGTGACGAAGACCGCCCGGCGCACCCGCACCGCGCGCAGCTCCTCGGCCCATCGGTCCGCCTCGTCCTGCCAGCGCTCGGCAGGCGGCTCCGGGTCGGGGAAGCTCCAGGCCCGACGCCACTGCCGGGCGTACGGCGCGGAGCCGGCGGCCCGCACCTCGCGTTCGTGTACGCCGCCCGGGTGCATCCCGGCCGCGTCCTCGCAGGCGTGGATCGTCTCGTCGGCGCCGATGCGGAAGTGCAGGTGGAAGTCGACGACGTCCAGTCCCCGGTCGACGGTCACACGTCCTCCTGAGGTAGCGGGTCGGCGGTGGGCGGGGCCGGCATCGGGGCGGCCACCCAGGCGGCCACGATCTCGCGCAGCCGCGCGCCGGCCGTGGCGCGCACCGTCCGGCCGGCCTGCTCGGTGGCCCGCGACACGTGCCCGGACCAGCCCTGCCACGGGTCGGGGCGCGACTCGACGAGCACGTACGGGTGGGTCACCGGCAGCTTGGGGCGCGGCGGCAGGTCGGTGGCGGCGTCCAGGCGTACCGTCTTCGGCGCGAAGCCGAGCACGCCGGACGTCTCGTACGCGCCGCCGTGCCCGCGGGCGACCACGTCGCCGTAGAGCGCGCCGGTCTCCGCCGGGGTGACCAGTTGGAACCAGTTGACCAGCAGCAGGCTGGCGGTGCGCCGCCCGGAGACCCACTCCATGGCGGCCCGCACGGTGGACATGTTGGCGTCGTGGCCGTTGACCACCAGCAGCCGGGGGAAACCGGCCGCCACGATGCCCTCGATCACGTCGGCGAGGTAGCCGACCGCGATCTCCGGCCGGATCGCCACCGTGCCGGGCCAGGGGCGGGTCTGGCCGGGGCAGGCCGCGTACGCGACCGGCGGGAACAGCACGCCGCGCGGGCCGGGCCCGGGCGCGGCGCTCTCGCCGGCGAAGCCCTCGGCGAGGATGAGGTCGGCGCCGAGCGGCAGGTGCGGCCCGTGCCACTCGACGGCGCCGACCGGCAGCACCGCGAAGTCGGCCGCCGCGACGACGTCGGCCAGTTCGCCGCCGGGGACCTCGGCGGCGGGCAGCAGCCCGCCGCCGGCCGGCCAGCGGTTCGTCACGCCGTCCACTTCGTCGCCTCCCGGGCGGCCCGGCCGCCGTTCTGCAGGCGGCCGGAGACCACCATCACCACGAAGATCAACACAACCTGGAGCATGCCGTACGCGGCGGCGGTGCCGACCTCGAACGAGTACATCCGGTTGTTGATCTCCACCGAGATCGGCGCGGTCTCCGACGTGTAGATGAGCACCGAGGCGACGAACTCGCCGACGCCGTTGACGAACGCGAGCAGCGCGCCGGCCAGCACGCCCGGCAGCATCAGCCGCAGCGTGACCGTGCCGAACGCCCGCGCCCAGGACGCGCCGAGGTTACGGGCGGCCTCCTCCAGCGACGGGTCGAGCTGGGCCAGCGTGGCCGAGCTGGACCGGAACACCAGCGGCAGGAACCGCACGAAGTACGCCAGCGGCATGATCCAGAACGTGCCGATCAGCACCTGACCGAAACTGAACGCGTTGCCGGTGCTGAACGCCGAGATCAGGTTGATCGCCACCACCGTGCCGGGCAGCGCCCAGGCCAGCATGACCGCGACGTCGAGCAGGCCACGCCCGCGGAAGTCGAGCCGGCGCACCGCGTACGCGATGAGCACGCCGACCACGACGCAGCCGACGGTGGCCAGCAGGCTCATCTGGAGCGAGTTGACGATCGGCCGGTACGCGTCCGGGTCGGAGAAGATGGTGACGAAGTTCTGCGTGGTGTAGCCGGACGGGATCACCTCGGTGGTCCACGTCCCGTCCTCGGAGAACGCCACCAGCGCGATGGTCGCCACCGGGGCGAGCAGCACCACCACGGCGAGCAGCGAGGCGGCCAGCGCCAGCCAGCGGGCGAACGGGTTGGTCAGCTCGCGGCGGTGGCTGGCCACGCCCTTGGACTGCGAGCGGTAGCTGCGCCGCCCCTCGTACCAGCGCATGCCGAGCAGGAACAGCACCGAGACGACCGCCAGCACCGACGCGTAGGTCGAGGCCATCGGCAGGTCACCGTTGGTGCGGTTGATGTAGATCTGCATGGTCATGGTGCGGTCCACCCCGAACAGCAGCGGAGCGGTGTACGACGCCAGCGACGTCATGAAGACCAGCAGCGAGGCGGAGACCAGCGCCGGGGTGAGCATCGGCAGCAGCACGGTCCGCCACACCCGCACCCGGCCGGCGCCCAGGTTGTAGGCGGCCTCCTCCACCGACGGGTCCATGCCCATCAGCGCGGCGGACGTGGCCAGGTAGAAGAACGGGTACATGGTGAACGTGTGCACCACCAGCACGCCGGCGATGCCGCTGAACGGCAGCACCGGGTTCTCGGTGCCGAGGAGCTGTTGCAGCGCCCGGGGCAGGATGCCGGTCTCGCTGTAGAGGAGCTGGAACGAGATCGCCCCGATCAGCGGCGGCAGCGCCGCCGGCACCAGGATGATCGCCTCGATGAGCCGGCGGCCGGGGAACGAGAACCGCTTCAGCAGGAACGCCATGGCCACGCCGACGACGCCGCACAGGAACACGCTCGCGGCGGAGATCATCAGCGAGGTGAGCAGCGCGGAGCGGGCCACGCCGTCGCCGGTGAGGAAGCTGGCCCAGTTCTCCGGGCCGTCCACGCCGACGCTCTCGCCGAACGTGGCGAGCATCGGCTGCACCACGTAGCCGAAGAGGATCAGGACCAGCGGGAACACCAGCAGGTACGGGAACCAGCGCGAGTTGGCGTTGAGCTGCGGGCGGCGGGAGCGCCGGCCGCCCGGAGGCGTCGGGTCCTCGGTGATCGGCGGGACGGTGGCCGCGCTCGGGGTCGCGGGGATGGTGCTCACAGCGTCACCTCAGTTCGCGACTGCGGGGCTCGCAGAACCGGCTCACTCCTCGCGCTCACGCCCCCACCACCCACATCCGCTCCGGCGGCAGGCGCAGCCCGACCTGGTCGCCCACGGCCAGCCCGGCCGGGACGTCGATCGCGGCCACCTGCACCGGCTCGCCGGCCACGTCGACCAGCAGGTTGGTGGCCATGCCGGTGAACTCCAGCTCGGTGACCCGGCCGGGCAGCGCGCCCTCGTCGGTGCCCGCCCCGAGCGTGATGTGCTCGGGCCGCACGCTGACCAGCGCGGTGCCACCCTCGCGGAGCCCGTGGTCGACCGGCGCGGCGACCGGGACCTCCCAGCCGCCGGGCAGCGCCACCGTCACCCGTTCCGGGCCGGCGGTCACCACCGGCAGGCTGAGCACGTTGCTGCGGCCGATGAACCGGGCCACGAACGAGGTGGCCGGCCGGTGGTAGATCTCCTGCGGCGTGCCGACCTGCCGGACCCGGCCGGACTCCATCACGGCGATCCGGTCGGACATGGCCATCGCCTCGGCCTGGTCGTGGGTGACGTAGAGCGCGGTGGTGCCGGACTCCTTCTGGATACGGCGGATCTCGACCCGGGTCTCCTCGCGCAGCTTGGCGTCGAGGTTGGACAGCGGCTCGTCGAGCAGCAGCGTGCGCGGCCGGATCACCAGTGCCCGGGCCAGCGCGACGCGCTGCTGCTGGCCGCCGGAGAGCTGGTCGATGCGGCGCTCGCCGTACCCGGCGAGGTGGACCTGCCCGAGCGCCTCGTCGATGCGGCGCTTCGCCTCGGCCCGGCCGACCTTGCGGATCTTCAGGCCGTACGCGACGTTCTGGGCGACGCTCAGGTGCGGGAAGAGCGCGTAGTTCTGGAACACCATGCCGGTGTCGCGCTTGTTCGGCGGCCGGTTGGTGACGTCCTCGGTGCCGAACCGGATCCGGCCCGAGCTGGGGAAGTAGAAGCCGGCGACCATGCGCAGGGTGGTGGTCTTGCCGCAGCCACTCGGGCCGAGCAGGGTGAAGAACTCCCCCGCGCCGATGCGGAGGTCGACGTCGTCGACCGCCGCGGTGTCGCCGGCACGCGGGAAGCGCTTGCTCACCGACTCCAGCGTGACATCGATCATGATGTCTCTCCTTGCGTCCGGTAACCGGATCGGACCGGTGACGGGGTGGGTGGTGCGGAACGGCGACGGCGGGACGCCGGGTGCGCGCGGCACCCGGCGTCCCGGCCGGTCAGCCCTTGTTCTTGATCTGGCTGTTCCAGTGGTTGATCCACTCGGTCTCGTTCTTGCCGATCACGTCCCAGTTGACGTCCAGCGGCTTGAGGTTGAGCTGGGCCAGCCACTCCGGCTTCTCCGCGATGTCCACGGCCGGGATCTGGTAGTAGTCCTTGGCCAGCTCGGCGCGGAGCGAGTCGTCGAAGAGGAACTCCAGGAACTTCTGCGCGCCCTCGCTGTTGCCGCCCTTGACCTGGGCCAGACCGTCGACCAGTACCGGGGCGCCGGAGGCCGGCATCACGTAGCCGAACGGCATGTTGGCCTGGTTGGCCTGGAGCAGGATGTCCTGGAGGTTCCAGGCGCTCAGCGTGCCCTGCTGGCGGGACAGCTTGAGATACAGGTCGGTGGGGTTGGCGGCGTACGCGCCGGTGTTGGCGTCGAGCTTCTTCAGCCAGTCGTAGCCGGGCTGCGGGTTGCTGCCGTCCGGGGACTGTCGCACGATCATCGAGGCGTAGATCGACCGCATGGTGCCGGACGCGGCCACGTCCCGGATGATGATCTTGTCCTTGAACTCCGGCTTCAGCAGGTCGTCCCAGTCCTTCGGGGCCTGCTCCGGGGTGAGCGCCTTGTTGTTGTACATGATGACCTCGGGCAGCAGGATCTCGCCGAACCACCGGCCCTGGGGGTCCTTGTACTTCTCGTCCATCTTGTCGGCGAACGACGGCTTCCAGCCGGTGAGCAGGTCCTCGGACGCGCCCGAGGCGAGGCCCTGCTGGGTGCCGCCCCACCAGACGTCGGCCTGCGGGTTGGCCTTCTCCGCCCGAACCCGCTCCAGGATCTCCTGGGCGCCCAGGTTGAGCACCTCGACCTTGCCCTTGTACTCGGGGTACTTGGCGGTGAACTTGTCGACGACGAAGGTGGTGACCTTCTTGTCGCGGGCCGTGTAGATCGTCAGCTTCTCGACCTCGCCGGAGCCGGAGCCGGAGTCACCGGAGCCGCCGCCGCAGGCGGTGCCGGCGGCGAGGACGGTGGCGAGCGCACCGGCGAGCAGGAGTCGACGTCTCATGGGGTACCTCCGAGGGGTGTTGTGGGGGGATGGAGCGGTCAGGGAGCGGGTAGCAGGGTGGACAGGCCGGACGCGGCGGCCGAGAGCGCGTAGCTGACCGCGCCGTGCAGCACCGCCTGGTCACCGAGGACCGCGCGGCGGACCTCGGTCGGGCTGGGCGCGCCGGCGGACACCAGCGCCTGGAGCCGGTCCACGGCGGCGTCGTCGAGGTCGGCCGCGGCGCCGCTGAGCAGCACCCGGCCCGGGTCGATCACGCAGGCGCAGGAGACGATGAGCCGGGCCCAGGCGGCGAGCACCTCGGCCAGGTACGCGCCGGCCCGCTCGTCGGTGGCGGCCAGCTCGACGAGCGCCCGTACCGGCGCGGCCGGCCGTCGGCCCGGGGCCAGGGCCACCACCCGCTCGGCGATGGCGCCGGCGGACCAGCGGGCCTCGAACGGGCCGATGCCGTCGTGTCCCCGGTCGGCCGGGTCGAGCGGCAGGAAGCCCACCTCGCCGGCCGCGCCGCCGGAGCCGCGACGGACCTGCCCGTCCAGCACCAGCCCGGCGCCGATGCCGTCGGCGACGTGCAGCAGGAGCAGGTCGGCGACGTCGGTCCCGGCGCCGGCCGCGTGCTCACCGGCGGCCATCAGGTTCACGTCGTTGTCAACCACCACCGGCACGCCGAGCCGCCGCTGCACCGACTCCCCCACCGGGCGCGCCTCGACCAGCCCGACCGAGGGGGCGAGCCGGACCGCGCCGCCGGTGGAGACGCCGGGCGCGGCGATGGCCACGCCCCGCAGCGCGGGCAGCCCGTCGCCGGCCAGTTCCGGCACGGCGGTGCAGATCAGGTCGACGATGTCGCCGGTACGCCGCACCGTGCGGTGGGCGATGACGGCGCCGTCACTGTCGGCGATCTCGCAGCTGATCCGGGCCGGTTCCAGCGCGACGGCGGCGACCAGCTCGGCGCGGGGGTTGAACTCGAGGATGGCGCGGGGGCGGCCGGCCCGGGAGGCGCCGGGGCCGCGCTCGATCAGGTAGCCCTCGGCAATCAGGCCCCGGACCAGCGGGGTGAGGGTGGCGGGGCTCAGCCCGGTCAGCTCGGTCAGCTCGGCACGGGACAGCACCCGGGCCGAGCGGGCGGCGGAGATCACGCTGCTGCGCTTGATCTCCTTCGACCGCTCCCGGCTCACCGGGCTCGTCGGTGGGGTCACCACGTCTGTCACACTTCCTTCCTACGGCGAACGAACTATTGCGTCAAGTCACGATCTGGTCTCGCGGGCTCGGTACCCCGACTCGCGAACTGGACAAATGGCAGTGATGGGCGCGTCCGGGCGGGGCTGGTTCCGCCGATGCCACCACCTCGGCACCCACGATGAACCCGCCTTTAGTTCGCGTCACGAAGAAACACCGTCGCGCCCTTCTCCTGAGCGCCGTGATGACCCTGCCATTGAGGACAGTCACCCTTCCGGCCGGGGCGTCGACCAGCCGCGCGGCTCTCCGGCGCCCGGCGCCTGTCGGGCTGAGAGCAGAAACGACCCACCGGCCGCACCCTCGACCGGCCCCTGCCTCGCTCCGGCCGATCATCAGGTCGGGACGCCGGCCACCTACAGTCGTGCCATGCGGACCGACACGACCGGGACAGCCGAACCAGCGGCAGGTTCACATCCGGCGGGTTCGATTGCGGGACGTGCGCCCGTCCGGGCCGTCTACCCCGGCACCTTCGATCCCGTCACGCCCGGACACCTGGACGTGGTGGACCGGGCGCGCGGCCTCTTCGACGAGGTGGTCGTGCTCGTCGCGGTCAACGGCGACAAACAGCCGGGCAGCGGCGAGGAGCAGCGGGCCGCCGCCGTCCGGGCCGCCCTGCCGGCCGGGTGGACCACCGTCACTGTGGCGGCGTGGCGCGGGTTGACCGCCGACTACTGCCGTCGCCACGGTGCGGGAGTGATCATCCGTGGCGTGCGGAACACCACCGACCTCCAGGCCGAACAGCGGCTCGCCGGGATGAACCAGTCGTTGGGCGTCCCCACCGTCTTCCTGCCGGCGCGGCCCGAACTGGCCGCGACGTCGTCCACGGCAGCGCGGTCCGGGGACGGACACCCGCGTAGCCAGCCCCGCGCCACGCCTCCCCAGCCGCTCAACACGTTCCACCGCACGAGAGGCGTGTAGACCTTGGAAGAAAGGCGCCCCCACAGGGGCCATTTCCTACCAAGATCTATGCGAGCGCGGACCGCCGTCGACAGTCGCCCGGCCGAGCACCGGGCAGCCCACCTGGTCGACGCCGCCGGCGCCCGGCTCGCCACCGGCGATCTCACCGCCGCCGGGCGGGCGCTCGTCGACGCCGATCGGATCGCGCCCGCCGAGGTCCGGTGCCGGCCGGTCGCGCGTACCCTGCTCGCCGAGATCGCCCGGCGCGACCCGGCGGCGGCCGACGTCGCCCGGATCGCGGCGCTCATCGGCCTGACCCGCTGAGCGTCGTCGCGGGGCGGTGACCGAGCGTGTACCGAGTTCCGGAACCGTCCGATTTCATTGACTCCGGTCACTCTCACGCGGTTACGTGGCGGTAGCACCCCACCCCACCACCCCCACGGCACACGTGCCGCCCGCGACGCGTGCCGGCGACGAAAGGTGCCCGAAATGATGCGATTCGGAGCGGCGTACCGACGATGGCCCGGCCGGCTCACCGCGTGCGGCGCGGTCGCCGCCGTGCTCGGCGCGGTCGGCGCGGTCGCCGTCCTCGCCCCGACCGGGGCGTACGCCGCCAGCACCGGCTCGCTGGTGAGCGCCGCGAACGGCAAGTGCCTCGACGTGGCGAACAACTCCACCTCGGACGGCGCGACCGTGCACATGTGGACCTGCTACCCGACCGTCGCCAGTCAGAAGTGGACGCTCGCCGACGACGGTTCGGTGCGGTCCCAGGGCAAGTGCCTGGACGTCGCGAACAACGGAACCGCCGTACACATCTGGACCTGCTACGCCACGGTCACCACCCAGCGCTGGACGCTCACCGCCGCCGGGGACCTGGTCAACGCCGCGTCCGGCAAGTGCCTGGACATCCGCGACAACAACCAGGCCGACGGCGCGACCCTGCAGATCTGGTCGTGCGCCGGCTCGGCCAACCAGAAGTGGACACTCACCGGCGTGACCAACCCGACCACCCCGCCACCGACCGCCACCCCCACCGGGCCACCCCCCTCGGACACGCCGGTGACCAACCCGGACCTCGGCCCGAACGTCAGCGTCTTCGACCCGTCGATGTCGACCTCGACCATCCAGAACCGGCTGAACACGGTCTTCGCCCAGCAGGAGACCAACCAGTTCGGCAACGCCCGGTACGCGTTGCTGTTCAAGCCGGGCAGCTACGCGGTGGACGCCAACGTCGGCTTCTTCACCCAGGTCGCCGGCCTGGGCCTCACCCCGGGCCAGACCACCGTCAACGGCCGGGTGCACGTCGAGGCGGACTGGTGGCCGGACGGCTCGCAGAACGCCACCCAGAACTTCTGGCGCTCGGCGGAGGGGCTGACCGTCAACCCGACCGGCGGGCTGGAGCGGTGGTCGGTGTCGCAGGCCGCGCCGTACCGCCGGATGCACGTGCGCGGCAACCTGGCGCTCTCCGACGGCGGCTGGTCCTCCGGGGGTTGGATCTCCGACACGATCGTCGACGGGCAGATCCAGTCCGGCTCGCAGCAGCAGTGGATCACCCGCAGCTCGCAGATCGGCGGCTGGACCGGCTCCAACTGGAACCAGGTCTTCGTGGGCGTGTCGGGCGCGCCGGGCAACAGCTTCCCGAACCCGCCGTACACCACTGTCGGCACCGCGCCGGTGGTGGCCGAGAAGCCCTACCTGTACGTGGACTCGGCCGGGGCGTACCGGGTGTTCGTGCCCGCGAAGCGCACCGACACCGCCGGCACCACCTGGGCCGCCGGCGCCCCGGCCGGGCGGTCGATCTCGCTGAGCCAGTTCCAGATCGTGCGGCCGGGCGACACCGCGGCGAGCATCAACGCGGCGCTGGCCGCCGGGCGGCACCTGCTGGTCACCCCCGGCGTCTACCAGCTCGACCAGACGCTGAACGTGACCCGGCCGGGCACCGTCGTGCTCGGCCTGGGCCTGGCCACGTTCGTGCCGCGTAACGGTGTCACCGCGATGACGATCGCCGACGTCGACGGGGTACGGCTGGCCGGCGTGCTCTTCGACGCCGGCACCACGAACTCGGCCGTGCTGCTCCAGGTCGGGCCGCCCGGGTCGAGCGCCGACCACGCCGCCGACCCGACCGTGCTCTCCGACGTCTTCGTCCGGGTCGGTGGCGCGATCGCCGGTCGGGCGACGGTGAGCATGCAGATCAACAGCGACGACGTGATCGGTGACCACGCCTGGATCTGGCGGGCCGACCACGGCAACAGCGGCACGGTCGGCTGGACCGTCAACACCGGCCGCAACGGGCTGGTCGTCGACGGCGACGACGTCACGTTCTACGGCCTGTTCGTGGAGCACTACCAGCAGTATCAGACCATCTGGAACGGCGAGAACGGGCGGACCTACTTCTATCAGAACGAGATGCCCTACGACCCGCCGAACCAGGCCGCCTGGATGAACGGGTCGACCCGGGGCTGGGCGGCGTACAAGGTGGCCGACTCGGTCACCAACCACCAGGCGTGGGGGTTGGGCAGCTACTGCTTCTTCAACGTCAACCCGGCCGTGGTGAGCGCCCGCGCGTTCGAGGTGCCGGCACGCTCCGGCGTGCGGTTCGGCAACATGGTGACGGTCTCGCTGGGCGGTGTCGGCACCATCAGCCACGTCATCAACGACACCGGGGCCACCGTCGACAGCGGGCACCAGGTGACGAGCATCGTCAGCGGTCCCTGACCGGACGGGTGGCGGGCCGGCCCTCGGCAAGGGGCCGGCCCACACCCCCGACCACCCCTTAGTGAGCCCTGCTCATATTGACGAACATCACCGGCATCGGCAGACTCCCGACCACCACCACCCCTGATCCCGCTCCGGGAGGGCGCCATGAACCGTCCCCACCTGCCGCTGAGGCGTACGGCCGCACGACTGGCCGCGCTCGCCGCGGCCACCGCCGGCGTACTGCTCGCCGTCACCGCGCCCGCCAACGCCGCCGTGCCCGCCGGGCGCTACGTGGCGCTCGGCGACTCGTACACCGCCGGCCCGCTGATCCCCACCCAGGTCGACCTGAACTGCCTGCGGTCCAACCGCAACTACCCGACGCTCGTCGCCGCGTCCGCCGGGTCGTCGTCGTTCGCGGACGTGAGCTGCTCCGGCGCGACCACCGACGACATCCTGTACGGCGGCGACGGCCAGCTCGGCATCAACCTGCCACCGCAGCTCAACGCCGTCACGTCGGCCACGGCGCTGGTGACGGTGCAGATCGGCGGCAACGACATCGGGTTCTCCGGGATCATCAGCGACTGCGCGGAGGCGAGCGTCAGCAGCCCGCTCGGCTCGCCGTGCAAGGACCGGTTCACCGCCGGCGGCACCGACCAGCTCCGGGCCCGGATCGCGGCCACCGTGCCGAAGGTGACCACCGTGCTGCGCTCGGTCCGGCAGGCCGCGCCGAACGCGCGGGTCGTGGTGCTCGGCTACCCGGCGATCCTGCCGGACAGCGGGTACGGGTGCTGGCCGGTGGTGCCGATCGCCTACCAGGACGTGCCGTACCTGCGCGGGGTGGAGAAGGCGCTGAACAGCATGCTGGCCGACACCGCGGCGGCCAACGGCGCGAGCTACGCCGACGTCTACACCCCGTCGATCGGCAAGGACGCGTGCAAGAGCAGCGGCACCCGCTGGGTGGAGGGCCTGGTGCCGCAGAACTCGGCCGCGCCGTTCCACCCGAACGCCCGGGGCGAGCAGGGGATGGCCACCGCGCTGCTGGCGCACCTGAACTGAGTCAACCCCCCGGCCGAGCCGGTCCCGCCGAGCGGCGGGGCCGGCTCGTCGCCGTTCGGCGAACCCCGATCGCCGGCAAATATTTTCGCTCGGAAGAGTAGGGGTGAAGGGTATCGACAGAACGGCACGCGCCGGGATAGCGTGCCCGCACTCACATCCGTCGATCGATCGGATGCCGAGCGCCGTCGCCGAAGGAGCGCCATGCCCACGTCCCGATCCGTCCGTCTGCGGCGCCGAGGTCTGCTCGGCATCCCGGCCCTGGTGGCCGCCGCGCTGACCGTGGTCGCCCGTCCCGGCGCGGCCGTCGCCGCACCGAAGGCGGAGTGCCTGGCCGACCTGCTCCAGGAGCGGTGATGGCCACGATTCCCTGGCTGGTGGACGTGCTGCGGGCCGCCGGCGTGCAGGTCGTCGTGGAGGGCGACTGGCTCAACCGGGCCCGCCCCGGCTCGTTCGACCCGATCGGCGTGCTGTGGCACCACACCGCGGCCACCTCCAGCGCCACCAACCCGCACCCGGCGTTGAACATCTGCATCAACGGTCGCCCCGACCTGGCCGGCCCGCTCTGCCAGGCGCTCGTCGACTACCACGGCGTGTTCCACGTGATCTCCGCCGGCCGGTGCAACCACGCCGGCGTCAGCGGCGGCAGCGGGCCGATCCCGGCCGGCGACGGCAACACCCTGATGATCGGGTGGGAGATCGACTACAACGGCGTGGACCAGCGGATGACCACCGCGCAGTACACCGCCAGCATCGCCGCCACGGCCGCCGTGCTCACCCGACTCGGCAAGGACTCCAGCTATGCCCGTGGGCACCGGGAGACCAGCACCACCGGCAAGATCGACCCGTCCTTCATCGACCTGAACACGATGCGCTCCGACGTCGCGGCGAAGATGGCCGGCGGTGGCGGCGGCTGGTCCTCGATCGTGGACAATGCGACCGCCGGCCGGTTCTCCGCCAGCGGCAACTGGGGCGTCTCGTCCTTCTCCGGGCAGCGCTACGGCGCCGACTACCGGTACGCCGACCCGGTCGCCGCCAGCGACGCCGCCTGGTACAAGTTCAACGTCCCGCGCACCGGCAACTACCGGGTCGAGGCGTGGTGGCCGGCGAACGCGGGTTACAACGCGTCGACGCCGTACGTCGTGGCCACCACCACCGGCAACCGGACGGTCTACGTCGACCAGCGGGCGACCGGCGGGCAGTGGCGCGCCCTCGGCACGTTCACGCTGGCCGCCGGTGACGCCGACCGGGTGGCGGTGAGCCGGTGGAGCTCCGCCGCCGGCCTGGTCATCGCCGACGCGGTCCGGCTCACCGAGGTCTGACCGGGTCGTCTGCCGGGGCGGCGGCCTCGAACCGTTCGCGGGTGAGGAACGCCAACTGGGCGCGCTTCTCCGCCAGGTCGATCTCGGCGGCGAACTCGAAGCCCTCGATCCGCAGACGACGTAGTGCGGCCTCGTTGCGTACGTCCGGCTCGACCACCACCCGCCGCGCCGCCGGGTCGCGCAGCAGGAACCGGAGCAGCGCCGGGACGACGGCCGAGGTGAGGCCGCGCGCGTACCGCCGGGGTGGGTTGAGCAGCAGGTGCATGCCGACGTCGCCGGGGCGGACCGGGTAGCGCTCCCCCACCGGGTCCGCCTCCGGCCGGTAGGTCTGGAACAGCCCGACCGGCTCGTCGTCCAGCATGATCAGGTACGCGTGGTGGGTGTCCAACCCGTCCAGGAAGGCGTAGACCTCGCGCACCTCGTCGCGGGTGTGCGCGCCCATGCCCCAGAACCGGTTGCGGGGCAACGTGACCCAGCCGTGCAGCAGCTCGGCGTGCCGGTCCGGGCGCACCGGCGTCAGCGCCAGCGCACCGAGATCGGGGTCGCGCTCCAGGGGAATCGTCACGGTGTCGTCCTTCGGAAGAGGGTCGGCGGGCACCGGGACCAGCGTCCCGGCGGCCCAGTGCGGAAACTGGTCGGTGAAGTGCGGATGGCCGGGCCGCCCGGACGCGCCGAACGGGACGATCCAGCGGCTGGCCGCCCGGTCGCTCAGGTCCCAGACGTAGCGGGCGACCGGGCCCCGCCAGCAGGTGTCGGAGACGCCGGGAACACCGGACGTGGCCAGCACGCAGTCGGTGTCCCCGCCGAGCGCGGCCCGCTCCCGCATCGCGGCGACGGCGGCCACGGTCCCGGCGGCCACGCCCAGGTGCAGCGGGTGCGGCAGGTGCCGGCGACCCCACGGCTCGGGCGGCGGCCCGGCGGCCACCTCGACCAGCGCGTCGACGCCGAGCGACACGACGTCGACGCCGGGCTCCTCGACGAGGTGGTCCAGGGCCAGGCCGATCCGGGTCGCCGGGTCGGTCCAGGGGGTGAACAGCTCGTCGTACCCGGACGGCTCGTGCAACGCCCGCAGCGACGGGTGGGCGATCAACCGGCGGGCGAGCGCGGCACGCCAGGCCGCGTACGCCCCGGCGTCGGGCGAGTCGGCCACCATCTCGCGGTTCCAGGCCAGCAGCCGGTCACACAGCGCGCGGGCCGGCGCGCCGAGCCCGACGGCGTCGAGCCGGCGCAGCAGCCGGTACGTCGGGGTCGCCGGGAGGCGGGCGTCGGTGTGCACGGTGGACGCCTCGACGCCGTCGGCGAGCAGGGCGCGGATCCGCCGGGCGCGGTGCGGCGGCGCGAAGTCGACCCCGTGCGCGGCGACGTCCGGGCGACGGTCGTTGGCGCAGACCGCGACCCCGTCGACCTTGTCGTCCACCATCGGCAGGTAGTCGCCGCGCCAGTGGTGGCGCGGGTCCCAGCCGGGCACCGGCTCGCGGCGGCAGCGGTCGTCGCGTACCGGGACCAGGCCGGCGACCAGGCGACGGACCGTGCCGCCGGGGTCGGCGACGAGCACGCTGTTGACCGGCTCGACCCAGGCGCGCAGCGCGTCCGCGACGTCGCCGGCGTGGCGGGCGCGCAGCAGCGGCAGCAGCGCCTCGAACCCGAGCCGGGCCTCGACGCGGCTCGGCGCGCGCAGACTGAGCGCCTCGCCGGTGACCCGGTCGTGGTCGACGACCGGGCCGCGCGGCGTCTCCACGATCTCGACGCGTTCGACCGGACCGCCGCGCACCTCGATCTCCTCGACGTGCCGCGCGACCGGCACCCAGCCGGCGGCGTCGCGCGCCAGCAGCCGGTCGCCGTCGCGGCGGAGCTGTTCGCGGTAGACGTCCTGGTAGTCGGCCATCGCGTTGGTGACGGCCCAGGCGACCCCGCCGGCATGACCGAAGTGCGGCAACCCGGGTACGCCGGGAAAGGCCAGCCCGACCACGTCGAACTCCGGGCAGGCGAGCCGGATCTGCTGGTAGACGCCGGGTAGTTCGAGCAGCCGGTGCGGGTCACCGGCGATCAGCGGGCCGCGTCCGGTGGCCGGGTCGGCGGGCAGCGCCCAGGCGTTGCTGCCGGCGGACGCCGGCCCCTCCACCGCGAACCGGCCGACCGCGTCGGGGCCGAGCGTGCGGGCGACGTGCGCGTGCCAGAGCTTGTTCGGAAACGTGGAGAACAGCGCGTGCTGGACCAGGAACACGCCGAGCGGCGTCCACGGCCGCCACGGCTCCGGCGCGCTGCCGGTGGCGGCGAACTCGGGCGCGGCGGCGGCGCCGTCGGCGAACCCGTCGTTGACGCCGTCGACGTACGCCGTGACCCACCGGCGGGTGGCCGGGTCGAGTCGGTCGTGGCAGCGGCGGGCGGTGTCGTCCAGGCGGGCGCGCCTGGCGAACCGGTCCCAGGGCAGCTCCGCGGCGCCGACGTGGGCGGCGAGCCGGCCCTCGGCCCGCCACCGTTCGACGCTGAGCTGCCAGGCCCGGTCGTCCGCGGTGACGCGACCCTGGAGGTACGCGAGCGCGTCCACGTCGTCGGCCCACAGCTGCGGTACGCCCCACCGGTCGCGTTCGACACGCATCCGACCACCCCTCCTTGATAGTTAGGTGAGCCTAACCTAAGCTAACTGCCGCGTGGCTGTCGCCGCGCCCCTGTCCGTTCGACCACCGGGAAGCCGCATGAGTTCGACCGCCAGCGCCGCGCGCGCCCACCTGTTCCACACCGGATCCGTCGAGCGGTACCGGGACGTGCTGACCCGCGGCGTCGAACGGGTCGCCCGCCGGGTCGCCGAAGTGGACCGGCCGGGCACCGGCGTCCGACCCGAGGCGCTCGCGCCGCTGGTCGGCGGCATCGACCTGGACCGGCCGCTGGGCGACACCGACGCCGCCCTGGACGAGCTGCACGACGTCTGGCTACGCGACGCGGTCTGGTTCCACCACCCGCGCTACCTGGCCCACCTGAACTGCCCGGTGGTCATCCCGGCGCTGCTCGGCGAGGCGGTGCTCAGCGCCGTCAACTCCTCGCTGGACACCTGGGACCAGAGCGCCGGCGCGACGCTGATGGAACGCCGGCTGATCGACTGGACGGCCGGCCGGATCGGCCTCGGCGCCACCGCCGACGGCGTGTTCACCAGCGGTGGCACCCAGTCGAACCTCCAGGCGATGCTGCTGGCCCGGGAGGAGGCGTACCGGCGGGAGGTCGGCTCGGCCGCCACCCGGCCGGCCCGGCCGGAGGTGCTGGCCCGGCTGCGCGTCGTCACCTCGGCGGCCGGTCACTTCAGCGTGCAGAAGGCCGCCAAGCTGCTCGGCCTCGCCGCCGACGCGGTGCTCACCGTGCCCACCGACGCCGGCCGCCGGATGCGCACCGACGAGCTGGCCCGCACCATCGACCGCTGCCGGCGCGACGGTCAGGTGGTGATGGCGGTCGTCGCCACCGCCGGCACCACCGACTTCGGCACCATCGACCCGCTGCCGGAGATCGCCGACATCTGCACCGCCGCCGGCGTCTGGCTGCACGTGGACGCCGCGTACGGGTGCGGGTTGCTGGTCTCCCCCACCCGCCGGCACCTGCTCGACGGCATCGAGCGGGCCGCCTCGGTGACCGTCGACTACCACAAGTCGTTCTTCCAGCCGGTCAGCTCCAGCGCGCTGCTGGTGCGCGACGGCCGGACGCTGCGGCACGCCACCTGGCACGCCGACTACCTCAACCCGGCCCGCGCGGCCGAGCAGGGCATCCCGAACCAGGTGGACAAGAGCCTCCAGACCACCCGACGCTTCGACGCGGGCAAGCTGTGGCTGACGCTGCGGATCATGGGACCGGACGCGATCGGCGCGCTGTTCGACCGCGTCGTCGACCTGGCCGCCGACGCCTGGCGGCACCTCGACGCCGACCCGCGCTTCGAGGTGGCGGCGCCCGCCCAGTTGAGCACCGTGGTCTTCCGGTACGTGCCACCCGACGCGCCGCCGCACCTGGTGGACGAGGCGAACCTGCACGCCCGCGAGGCGCTCGCCGCCTCCGGCGCGGCGCTTGTCGCCGGCACGAAGGTGGACGGGGCGCACTGGCTGAAGCTGACGCTGCTCAACCCGGAGACCACAGTGGACGACGTGCTCGCGGTGCGCGACCTGATCGCCGAGCACGCCGCCTGGTACGCCCGCACCGCGGCCACGCTGGCCCCGGTCGGTTGAGGAGCACCATGTCGACGTACGACTTCATCGCCGTCGGGCTGGGCCCGTACAACCTCGGTCTGGCCTGCCTGACCGCGCCGATCGACGACCTGGACGGGCTGTTCCTGGAGGCCCGCGACGACGTCGACTGGCATCCCGGGATGCTGCTCGAATCGGCCCGGTTGCAGACGCCGTTCCTGGCCGACCTGGTCACGCTCGCGGACCCGACCTCGCCGTACTCGTTCCTGAGCCACCTCAAGGAGACCGGCCGGCTCTACCCGTTCTACATCCGGGAGAGCTTCTTCCCGCTGCGCGCCGAGTACAGCGCATACTGCCGCTGGGCCGCCGGCAAGCTGGCGAGCCTGCGCTTCCGGCACACCGTCACCCGGGTCGAGCACGACGACACCGACGACCGCTACGTGGTGCACGCGGACACGCCGGACGGGCCGATCACCCACCGGGCCCGGCACCTGGTGCTGGGCACCGGCACCCCGCCGCACCTGCCGCCGGCGTGCGCGGGCCTGGGCGGCGACCTGATCCACACCTCGCGCTACCGGGAGCACCGGGCGGCGCTACGGGCCAAGCGCAGCATCACCGTCGTCGGCAGCGGGCAGAGCGCCGCCGAGATCTACCACGACCTGCTCGGCGACATCGACACCTACGGCTACCAGCTCAATTGGGTGACCCGCTCGCCGCGGTTCTTCCCGCTGGAATACACCAAGCTGACGCTGGAGATGACGTCACCGGACTACGTGGACTACTTCCACGCGCTGCCGGAGGCCACCCGCTACCGGCTGGAGGCCGCGCAGAAGCCGCTGTTCAAGGGCGTCAACGCCGACCTGATCAACGACATCTACGACACGCTCTACGCCAAGAGCCTGACCGGCCCGGCCCCGACCCGGCTGCTCACCAACACCGAACTGGTCGACGCCGCGTACGCCGACGGGCGCTACCGGCTCGGGCTGCGCCACACCGAGCAGGACCGCACGTTCACGCTGGACACCGAGGGTCTGGTGCTGGCCACCGGCTACCGCCACCGGCTGCCGGACTTCCTCGCGCCGGTGCGCGACCGGCTGCGCTTCGACACGCACGGCCGCCTCGACGTGGCCCGCAACTACAGCGTCGACCGCACCGGGCGGGGCGTGTTCCTCCAGAACGGCGGCACCCACACGCACAGCATCACCTCGCCCGACCTGGGCATGGGCGCGTACCGCAACTCGTGGATCATCCGGGAGCTGACCGGCCGGGAGCACTACCCGATCGAGAAGGCCATCGCGTTCCAGGAGTTCGGGGTGCCCTCATGAGTACCTTCACCCGGATCGACGCGCGACTCGGACTGTTCGCGCTGCGCCCGCTGGACCCGGACGCCGACGCGCCGCTGCTGCACCGCTGGGTCACCCATCCGAAGGCGGCGTTCTGGCTGATGGGCGACGCCGACGTGGCGGCCGTGGCGCGGGAGTACCGGCGGATCGCCGCCCACCCGCACCACGACGCGTACCTCGGGTCCTGGCGCGGCCGGCCCGCGTTCCTGGCCGAACGCTACGACCCGGCCCGGGTGGAACTGGTCGGCCTCTACCGGTCGGAGCCCGGCGACGTCGGCATGCACTTCCTCTGCGCGCCCACCGACACGCCCGCGCACGGCTTCACCCGCGCCGTCATCACCACGGTCCTGGCGTGGCTCTTCGCCGACCCGGCCACCCGCCGGGTGGTGGTGGAGCCGGACGTGCGCAACCACGCGGTGCACGCGCTCAACGCCGCCGTCGGCTTCACCGTCGTCGGCGAGATCCGCAAACCGGAGAAGGACGCGCTGCTCAGCGTCGTCACCCGGGACCAGTTCCGCGACGCCACCGAAGGAGACCCGCCGGCGTGAACCCGATCGCATCCGTCGACCACCTGACCCCCGAGGCGTGGGCGACCGCCAACCGGCTGCTGGTCCGCAAGGCGCTCGCCGAGTTCGCCCACGAACGTCTGATCACCCCCGAGCCGGCCGGCGACGGGTGGTGGACCGTGCGCTCCGACGACGGCGCCGTGGCGTACCGGTTCGCCGCCGAGCGGCTCGCGCTCGACCACTGGCACGTCGACGCCGCCAGCATCACCCGGCACCGCGACGGCCGGGAGCTGCCGCCGGACGCGGTCGACCTCTGCCTGGAGCTGCGCGGCGCGCTCGGCCTCACCGACGCGGTCCTGCCGGTCTACCTGGAGGAGATCACCTCCACGCTCGCGGGCACCGCGTACAAGCTGGGCCGGCCGGCGGTCACCGCCGCCGAGCTGGCCGCCGCCGACTTCCAGACCGTCGAGACCGGCATGACCGAGGGCCACCCGTGCTTCGTGGCCAACAACGGGCGGCTCGGCTTCGGCGTCCACGACCATCATCGGTACGCCCCGGAGGCCGCCGCCCCCCTCCGGCTGCTCTGGCTCGCCGCGCACCGCGACCACACCACGTTCACCAGCGCCGACGACCTGGACTACGACACGCTGGTCCGGGCCGAGCTGGGCGCGGAGACGCTCGCCCGGTTCGCCGCCACGCTGACCGGGCTCGGCCTCGACCCGGCCGACCACCTGCTCATCCCGGTGCACCCGTGGCAGTGGTGGCACCGGCTCGCGGTCACCTTCGCCGGTGAGGTGGCCGCGCGCCGGCTGGTCTGCCTCGGCGAAGGACCCGACGAGCATCTGGCCCAGCAGTCCGTCCGGACCTTCTTCAACGTCACCGACCCGACGAAGCACTACGTCAAGACCGCGCTGTCGGTGCTGAACATGGGCTTCCTGCGCGGGCTGTCGGCCGCGTACATGGCGGCCACGCCGGCCATCAACGACTGGCTGGCCGCGCTGATCGCCGACGACCCGGTGTTCACCCGCGCCGGGCTGACCATCCTGCGGGAACGGGCCGCGATCGGCTACCGGCACCGGCAGTACGAGGCGGCGACCGCGCCCGGCTCGCCGTACCGGAAGATGCTGGCCGCGCTCTGGCGGGAGAGCCCGGTGCCCGGCCTGGCGCCGGGCCGGCGGCTGGCCACCATGGCGGCGCTGCTGCACGCCGACCGGGACGGCCGCCCGTTGGCCGGCGCGCTGATCGCGGCCTCCGGGCTGCCGCCGGCCGACTGGCTGCGCCGCTACCTGGACGCCTACCTGGTGCCGCTGCTGCACAGCCTGTACGCCTACGACCTGGCGTTCATGCCGCACGGCGAGAACGTCATCCTGGTGCTGCACGACGGCATCGTGGAGCGGGTGGTGTTCAAGGACATCGCCGAGGAGATCGTGGTCATGGACCCGGACGCCGACCTGCCGGAGCGGGTCCGCCGGGTACGGGCGACGGTGCCGGACGACGAGAAGATCCTGGCCATCTTCACCGACGTGTTCGACTGCTTCCTGCGGCACCTGAGCGCCACCCTGCACACCGCCGGCGTGCTCGATCAGGACGACTTCTGGCGCACGGTCGCCGAGTGCGCCACCGGGTACGCCGCGACGGTGCCGCACCTGGCCGAGCGGATGCGGCGGCACGACCTGTTCGCGCCGGAGTTCCCGCTGTCCTGCCTCAACCGGCTCCAACTCCGGAACAACCAGCAGATGGTGGACCTGACCGACCCGTCCGCCGCGCTCCAGTTCGCCGGCACGCTGACCAACCCGATCGCCCGCTTCGCTCCGACCCGGTAGGTGCCACGGCGAGTGAGATCTTGGTAGGAAAAGGCCCCTATGAGGGCCATTCCTTTCCAAGATCTCGCCCGCCATCCCCAAAACGGGGTGCGGCACGGGACCGGTCGACTGTCAGGCGGCGGACCCAGCCGAGAAATCGGCCGTACAGCGCCACCGGGTCCGGTGGGTTCGGGCACAGTCGCGTTAGGTCAGCAGTGGCCTCGTACAGCAGCTCGGCCATGTCGACGGCGAGCCAGGTCGTCTCACCGAAGTAGTCGGCGGCCAACTCGACCTGGGCCCTAGCGCACGGCCACGGGTGGGCGCACGCGGTGCAGATCCAGAGGGGCTTGAGCGGGGCATGACGCTGCACGTCTGGCCTCCTGGGATGGGCGGCCTGGTCGGACGGCACCCCGCCCCACCGGGCATCGCCTCCAGCTGGGGGCGGGGGCCTGGAACCACTCCACCGCAATCCCGATGGGTTGTCAATCTGTAAGTGACAAATGCACAGTACAGGTCGTGCATACGTTCGGGCGGTGAGACGACCACGCCTGTACGGGCCCGGCGAGTTGGCCGCCCTGTTCGGCGTATCGCGTCAGCGGGTCCTTCAGATCACCCGCCGGCCCGGGTTTCCCGAGCCGCTCGCCCGGCTGATCGGCATGAACGTCTGGGACGCGGACGAGGTGGACGAGTGGGCCCGGCACCACCGCCCGCCCCGCCCTACCGACGGTGACGAGCAGGGCTGACCACGCTCGCCGCCACTGGACCCGGTAGGCGCTTCGAGATCTTGGTACGAAAGTGCCCGCCGGATGCCGAAATCTCTACTCGTCAGGCGGACAGGGAAGGTTCGATGACGACAACGAACCGGCCGGCGTTTGACGTCCATGCCGTTCCACTCATGACGCGCAGGCCGAGTGGGTGGAACGGCATGGCTGTCTCCGCGCCCGTTTGACGTTCATGCCGTTCCACCCACCGCTTTGCACTGCACCCAGATCAGCCCGGCCTGCCACAGACGCAGGAAGCACAACTGGCGCTGCGGTGCGGAATCGTCGACGCCGCACGCCACACACCTCCCCCACGAGGGCAGGGCTGGTCAGTGGTGGATCGGCATGGCCAGGGTCCGGTCGCAGTGGGACCGGTCCTCGGGCAGGTGCGAGGCGAGCACGACCGTCGACTCCGGACGGCGGTCCAGCGCGGCCCAGAACAGCGCCCGCGCCGTCGCGTCGAGGGACCGGCCGGGCTCGTCCAGCAGGATCACCGGCGGGTCGCCGAGCAGGGCGCGGGCGACGCTGACCCGGGCCCGCATGCCGGCCGAGCAGCGGTTCGCCGGCTGCTGGGCGTACGCGGTGATGGCGAACTCCTCCTCGATCCGGGCGACCGCGTCGGCGGCACGGCTGGTGGGCAGGCGCATCCGGGCCACCAGCATCAGGTTGTCGTGCGCGGAGAGCCCGCCGCAGAGCGTCTGCTCCGGGGCGAGCGCGACACCGACCAGGTGACGGGCCGCGCGCGAGCCGACCGGGTGACCGGCGACGGTGGCCCGGCCGCGGCTCAGCGTGAGGACGCCGGCCAGGCAGCGCAGCAGCGTGGTCTTGCCCGCGCCGTTGCCGCCGGTGAGCAGCAGCCGGGCGCCGGGCGCGACCTCCAGATCGAGGCCCGAAAAGATCGCGCGCCGTCCGAAGGCGCGCCCGGCATCGTGCAGTCGCAGCATGGCCTGTCGATCCTAGCGAGCCGGGCCGGGGGAAACCGGCGAACGAGTCGCGCGCCGGGACCCGGCGGCAGGACCGGTACGGAAACCGCACGGACAGGCCGGATAGCGACGGCCGGTCCGCCCCCGGGGAACTCCGAGCAGGGTGAAGTGGTATATCGGAGATTGTTCGGTATCAATGAATGTGAATCCGACTCGGAAGGCGCGTTCGATGTCACCGCTGCTCCGTCTCCGCGACCGGACCGCACCGGGCGTCACCCCGGCGGCTCCTGGACGCCACCCCGGATCCGTCGGGGCGCGGTCGTGACCGCCGGCCTCGCGGTGCGCTGCCTGGCCCTGGACGCCCTCGCGGTGGCCACCAGCGACCTGCTGCGCCGGCACGGCGTCGACTGCCTGCTGCTCAAGGGCGCCGGCCTGGCCCACCGGCTCGGCGTCGACCGGGTCTACGGCGACGTGGACCTGCTCGTCGCGCCGGAGACCGTGCCCGCTGTTCGGGACGCCCTGCACGCCGCCGGCTACCGCCCGACGCTGCCGCCCGAACCGTACGACGTCGCGGCGTCCTGGCACGAACAGCCCTTCACCGCCCCCGGCGCGCTGCCGCTGACCGTGGACCTGCACCGCGGCTTCGCCGGCGTCGGCGACCCGGACGCGCTGTGGCGGGCGCTGCGCGGCCCGGCCGAGCCGCTCGACCTGGCCGGCGGGCGGGTCCTCGTCCCCGACGAGGCCGGGACCGCGTTGCTGGCCGCGCTGCACGCCGCCTGCCCGGGAGACAGCGACAAACCCGTGCACGACCTGGAGCGCGCGCTGGCGGTGCTGCCGCCGTCCGCCTGGGTCGGGGCCGGTCGACTGGCCACCCGCTGCGACGCCGTCCCGGCGTTCACCGTCGGAATGCGGCTGCGGCCGGCCGGCGCGGCGGTCGCCGACCGGCTCGGTCTGCCCGCCACGGCCGAGCCGGCGTCGATGTGGCTCGCCGCCCGACGCGCCACCCCCACCACTGTCGGGCTGGCCGGCGCGGTGGAACTGCCCGGCCCGTGGCTGCGCCGGCTGCGCCTGCTGGCCCGGCTGGCGCTGCCGGCACCGGCGTACCTCCGGCAGGCCGATCCGGCGGCGCGCGGCGGCCGGTGGCGTCTGCTGCGGGCGTACACCCGCCGGACCTGGCGGCACGTCCGGCGGCTGCCCCGGGGGGTGCGGGAACTGCGGACCGCGCGGCGGCGTCATGGTTGACCCGGTACGCGCGCTGCGCGCCCTGGCCCGGGTGATCCGCCGGCACGGGCCGCTGGGCCTGGCGCTGGTGGCGTGGACGCTGCTGGCCTGTCGGCGGGTGCGTCGGCAGCTCGCCCGCGGCGGGCTGGGCGCGGTGCGCCTGTCCGCGCCGCCGCCCGGCGGCACCGACGCGCTGGTCCGGCAGGCGTTGCGACGCGGCGGCGGCAACTGCCTGGAGAGCGCGCTGGTGCGCCAGCGTTTCCTGGCCCGGCGGCGGGTGCTGCGGACCGTGGTGATCGGGGTCAGCGCGCCGGGCACCGGCTTCCACGCGCATGCCTGGCTGGACGGCGACCCCGACCCGCACCGGCACGAGCTGGCGGAGATCCTGCGCCGACCCGTGCCGCCCGCCTGGCTGCCCTGACCGGGGTCAGACCCGTTCGAGCAGCCCGGCGGCCTCCAGGTCGGCCAGGAACGAGCGCACATCGGCGACCGCCCGCTCCCGCTCGACCTCGGCGTGCCCGACCAGCACCTCAGCCAGTTGGGCGGTGGAGGCGCCGGCCACCAGATACGGCCACAGCGCGGTGGCGGCGCGGTCCAGCGCGAAGTAGACGGACTGCCCGACATCCAGCAGCACCGTCTCGTCGCCGTTGGTCCGCCACGCGACCCGGTCGCCACGGACCCGGTACAACACGGACGGTTCACTGGTCATCTCGGCGCCTCCAGATCGGGTCGTCCCTCGGTGGCCGACAGACCGGCCAACCACACCTGCTGCACCAGCGCCGCCGTGCGGGAGTCGAACCGCCGGCGCGACCACTCCCGACGCAGTGCCGCCACGTCGACGAGCGAGTCGTCGACACCGCTGCCGTCCCAGGCGCGTACCAGCTCGCGGGTGGCCGCCCGGAGGAACACCTCGTCGAGGGTGGCCTTGCGACGCGGCGTGATGATCACCGGGGGCAGCGCGGCGTCGGCGACCGCCGCGAGCAGTTCCTGGCGGGACGGGGACCGCAGCCGGCCGTGACGGGCGGCCAGCGCGGCGGCGAACCGCTCGTCCAGCAGCGGCGCCACGGCCAGCACGTCGTGGTCGGCGGCGATCGCGGCCAGGCCGACCCGGGTCATGGTGAGGTCCCGGCGACGCAGGTGCCAGGCGATCCGGGCCGCCAGCCGGTGCGGCTCGGCGCGCCGCTCGGCGACGAACGCGCGGCGCGCCTGCCGGGCCACCTCCGGGCGCAGCCAGGGCAGCGGATCCGGCGGCCGGCGTCGCAGCCCGGCCCGGAGCCGGCTGAGCCGGGCCCGCAGCGAGGCCGGACGCCGCCGCCAACCGGCGAGAATCGGGTCGCCGCCGACGCCGGTGAGCAGCGCGCCGCCGCGGGCCAGCTCCACGATCGGCAGGTGCAGGTGCCGGTCCGGCGGGTGCACCTGGCCGTACCGGGTCAGCAGCCGCCGGGCGACGGGCCCGACCAGGTCCAGGTCGTCACCGGCCTGGAGGATCTGCCACTGCCGGGTCAGGTCCAGCTCCGCGATGATCTTGGCTTGCCAGGGCGTCTCCTGCGCACGGGGCGCGTCGGTGAACCGCCAGGTGACCGGCACCGGGTCGGGCAGCCCCTCCCGCCGCGCCACCCGGGCGGCGATGGCCAGCACCAGCGAGGAGTCCAGCCCGCCGGAGAAGCTGACCAGGCAGGGCGGCCGGCGCAGCGCCGGCAGCACGGCCCGTTCCAGGGCCACCAGCGGCGGCAGCGCCGGACCGGACCGGGCAGCCGGCGTGGGCGCTGCCGGGTCCAGGCCCAGCACGACGCCGTACGCCACGTCGCGGGCGGTGGGACGCGGGATCAGGTCAGTCACGGGTGAGCACCCCTCTGCGCCGGGCCAGCCACAGCGCACGGTCGAAGATCCAGGCGGCGAGCGGCAGCAGCACCGCGGCGGCGACGGCCAGCGGCCCGGCGGCCCGGCCCCAGTCGCCGCCGGCGAGCGCGGCCCGCAGCCCGTCCAGCGCGACCCGGGTGGGCAGCACCGCGCACACCGGGTGCAGGACGCCGGGCAGCGCCGAGATCGGGAAGTAGGTACCGGACAGGAACGACAGCGCCACCACCAACAGCCGGGCCGCCGGGTCGCCGTACCCGACCGCCACGGTGAGGCCCATCAGCGCCATTCCGAACGGCAGCGCGCCCAGCACGGCGAGGACCAGCATCACCACCGCCCCGGGCCAGGACGTGTCGGCGACGTGCAGGCCCAGGACGCCGGCCAGCAGGCCCAGGTAGAGGCCGGCGCGCAGCAGCGCGAACGCGAACGGGTACGCCACCAGCCCCAGCGCCAGCGACCAGCCCGGCACCGGCTGCGCCGCCCACAGCTCCAGCATCCCGTCCCGCTGCTCGGCGGCCACCCGCGTGACCACCTGCACGATCGCGGACTGGAGCACCAGCAGGAACACGATGCCCACCGCGACGAAGTCGAAGTAGCCGCCGGGGCCGGTGAAGCCGGCGCCCGGGTGCGGGACGAGCACCCGGGAGACGAACAGGAACGCCAGCAGGTTCAACACGCCGAACACCAGGTCCAGCAGGAACGGCACACGCAGGCCACGGCGCTCGGTGAGGTCCCGGCGCAGCAGCGCCGCCACCGCGCGCCCGGCGACCCGCCACCGGGACGGCACGTCGCCGGCAGCCGGAGTCCCGGCTACGGCGACCGGTGCCTCGACGCCCCTCATCCGCACCTCCTCCCGGCGGTGAGCACCCGACCGGTCCGCGATCCTTGCGGGGCGGGGACCGGCCGATCGGGGTCGGCATCGTCGCCTGACTCCGATCGGCCGGCCGTCTGCGCCGGGCCGGGTGCAACGGCTCGGACAGGGCAGACGCTAGAACCGGGCGACGACGCCCGCCGGAACGTCCGAACAGTCAGCTACCCGACAATCTCGCCCGTCGCACTGCGTAACCACATTGTCGTTTTCTCCCGGCCTGATCGGTCCTACGACGGGAACGTGGAGTGTGGAGCGGATATCGTGTTGCCGGCCGATGAATCGATCCGACCCGTCGCATCGCGCCCGTGTTCGCAAACCGGTCGGTGAATTACGGAAAGTGGATCGGCTGTTTCGCTCGGCGTGTCTTAGGCGGTGCATCCGTTCGTGTCGGGCCGTTGCCCTCCGGCAAGTGACCCGTTCAATGAGGCGTACGAACGCCGGAACGGTGCAGCGGGAGGTGACACGTGACCGGGCAATGGACGTGCCGACCGGAGTCGGCCGACCGCGACGTGGTGGAGACGGACGACCCCGAGCACGCGCACCACCTGATGGCCCGCCGGTTCGGTGCCCACCGGGCCCGGATCTCCGGTTCCCGTGATCGCTTCCGCTACCGTCGGGAGACCCGGGGCGCGGACGAACTCCACCTCGACGAGGTGCGGTACACGCTCTCCGCCCGATCCGAGAACTCGCCCTATCCCGGCTTCGCGGCGCTCACCGTGACACGCGGCCGGTACAGCTTCCTGCACCGGGGTGACGAGCTGCACCTCGGCCCGGGCACCACCGGCCGCTATCCCGACGTGTCCTTCACGCTGCTCGCCGACGACGTGGCGGCCTCCGTCGTCCGGTTGCCGACGCCCCGGATCGCGGTGGTCGCCGCCACCCGCACCGGGTTGCCCGTCGCCGCGTTCCGCTTCACCGCGCTCGCGCCGCTGTCCCCCACGATGGCGACGCTGTGGCAGTCGACCGCGGCGTTCCTCCGGCACCAGCTCACCGACGACGCCGTGTCGGCCAGCCCACTGATCCGCGCCGGCCTGGTGGACCTGGCCGTCGGCACCGCGCTGTCGGTGTTCCCGAACACCACCATGACGCTGCCCTACCTGCCCGCCCCACCGTCCGTACGCCCGGCGTCGGTGCGCCGGGCCGCCGAGTTCATCGAGGCGCACGCCGCACGACCGCTGACCGTCGCGCAGATCGCGGCGGCCTGCGACGTCGGCCCCCGCTCGTTGCAGGCCGCGTTCCGGCAGCACCACGGGCAGAGCCCGATGGCGTTCCTGCGCGCGGTCCGGCTCCGCCGGGCACACCAGGACCTGACGCAGGCCCGACCGGGACAGACCGTGGCCGGCACCGCCCGCCACTGGGGCTGGGCCCACCCCGGGCGGTTCGCCCAGGCGTACCGCGAGACGTACGGCTGCCACCCCGGCGACACGCTGCGCGCGGCGGGAGTGGCGGCGCCGCCGGGGCGGGATCGGTGACGGACGACCGCCCGGCACGGCGGTTCGAGTTGTCCACCCGGGACCCGGACGTCGCCCGCCGGGCAATCAGCGAGGCGTGCGGCGAGCACCGTCCACACTTCCGGGGGACCCGACGCGACTTCCACTTCGCGTGGCGGGGCGTGCAGGCCGGGCCGCTCGGCCTCATCCGGGCCGCGCACTCCATGGACGCCCGGGCGGAGGCCGGGCCGTACTCCGACTTCCTTGCCATGCACGTGGTCCGGGGCCGGTTCCGCTTCGTCGACGGTGACGAGGAGCTGCTGCTGCCGGCCGGCGGCGTCGGCCGGTATCCGCTGCGCCGGTCGGTGCTGTACTGGACCGACTCGGTGGCCACCACGGTCCGCCTGCCGATGGAGCTGGTGGCGCACGTCGCGGCCGGCCGGGTGGAAGCGGCACCGCACACGTTCCGCTTCCTCGCTCTCGCGCCGGTGTCGCCGGCCATGGCCCGGGCCTGGGCGCACCTGTCGGCGTTCCTCTACCGGATGTCCGCCACCGGCGACGACAGCCTCGACCAGCCGCTGGTCCAGGTGTCGCTGGCCGACCTGACCGCGGCCACCGCGCTCACCGCCTTCCCGAACACCACCATGACCAGCAGTTACGTGCCGCAGCCCCGCCGGGTCGCGCCCTCGGTCGTCCGTCGCGCGCAGGCATACCTGGACGAGCACGCCGCAGAGCCGGTCACCGTTGCCCAGGTCGCCTCCGCCTGCGGCGTCGGCCCACGCGGACTCCAGGCCGCCTTTCAACGGCACCTCGGCTACAGCCCGCTCACCTACCTCCGCCGGGTCCGCCTCGCCCGCGCCCACCGCGAGCTGCTCGCCGCCGAGTCGGGCGGCGGCGAGACGGTCGCCGGCATCGCCCGCCGCTGGGGCTGGACCAGTCCCGGCCGCTTCGCCGCCGCCTACCGCGAGGCGTACGGCCGGCCGCCGCACGAGACGCTGCGCGACTGACCGGTCAGTACTCGGCCCGACCGGCCCGCCAGTAGCCCATGAACGCCACCGCCCGACGGTCGAGCCCACGGTCGGTGACCAGGTGCCGGCGCAGGCCCCGGATCACCGCCGCCTCGCCGGCCAGCCAGGCGTAGAGCGTGGCGTCGGCCGACCGCTCCGGCACCTCCCAGAGAATTTCCCGGTCGACGTCCACCTCGGCCGGCGGCGGGCCGGCCGGTGACCCGGTCGGCGGCGGCAACAGCCGGGCGGCGAGGGCGGTCACCGCCTCGGTGAGCCGGCTGCCGTGCGGGGCGCCGGCCCGGGGCAGCCAGGTCACCGTCACGCCGGCCGGGACGCGACACGGCAGCTCGTCCCCCACCGCCGGCACCTCCACCACGGCGTGGCCGTGCGCGTCGCCCGGCAGCCGGTCCAGGATCGCGCAGATCGCCGGCGCGGCGGTCTCGTCGCCGGCGAGCAGCAGCGTGGCACCGGCCGGCGGCCGGAACTCGACGCCGCCGTGCCCACCCGGCCAGCCGGCGTCCGGGCCGACAAGCGCGAGCCGGTCGCCGAGGCGGGCGCGGCGGGCCCACCGGGTGGCCGGGCCGCCGTCGCCGTGCAGCGCCAGATCCACGTCGATCTCGTACGCCGCCGGCCGGGCCGCCCGGACCGTGTAGGTGCGGATCGGGCTGCGTTCCTCCGCCGGCAGGTCCCGCCACCGCTGGTACCAGTCCGGTCCGTCGGGCAGTTCCGCCGCGCCGCCGTCCACCAGCGGCAGCGCCAGCTTGATCCGCTGGTCGTAGCCGTTGTCGGCGAACCGGTCCAGGTCCGGTCCGGTGAACGTGACGCGCAGGAACGACGGGCCGAGCCGGCGCAACGCGCGGACCTCGACGGTGAACACGCGCCACGGCGTGGCGGCCAGGGTGCTGGTCATGGTGACTTCCTCTCGGGCTCAGTGGACGCCGGCGGCGGCGCGGGAGCGCCACAGCAGCCAGACGAAGTAGGGGGTGCCGATCAGCGCGGTGACCAGGCCGGCGGGCACCTGCGCCGGGGCGATGACGGTGCGGCCGAGCGTGTCGGCGAGGCTGACCAGCGTGGCGCCGAGCAGCACCGCCACCGGCAGCACGCGGGTGTGCCGGCCGCCGACCAGCGCCCGCGCGGCGTGCGGCGCGACCAGGCCGACGAAGCCGATCACGCCGACCGCCGACACGGCGGTGGCGGTGAGCAGCGCGGCCAGGCCGAGCGCGACCAGCCGGGCGCGTTCCAGCCGGACGCCGAGCACCCGGGGCGTGTCGTCGTCGAGCGCCAGCAGGTCCAGTTCCCGGCGTACCGCGGCCACCACTCCGACGGCGACCAGCAGCGCCAGCGCCACCGGCAGCACCTGCGGCGCGGTGCGCCCGTAGGTGGAGCCGGAGAGCCAGGTCAGCGCCTTGCCGGTGTTCCACGGGTCGGAGGAGACCACGATGAACGTGATGACCGCGGCGCCACCCTGCCAGACCGCGAAGCCGATCAGGACGAGCCGGTCGGAGTTCAGCCCGCGCCGCCGCGCCAGCCCGTAGACAAGCGCGAACGCGGCCACCGCGCCGAGCCCGGCCGCGCCGGAGAGCATGAGCACGCCGGCCGTCGGGGCGAACGTCAGCAGCGCCACCGCGCCGATCCCCGCGCCGCCGGTGATGCCGAGGATGCCCGGCTCCGCGAGGGGGTTGCGGCAGACCGCCTGCACGATGGTGCCGGCCAGGGCGAGGGCCGCGCCGGCCAGCAGCGCCGCCGCGACGCGCGGCCAGCGCGCGTCCAGCACGAAGGTGTACGCCGGCCCGGTGCGCCCCCGGAGCCAGTTGACGATGTCGCCGAGCAGCACCCCCGTGTCCCCGGCGAGCATGCCCACCACCAGCGCCGCGACGACCGCGACCGCGCAGACCGTGACGACCGTGGTGTGCACGGCACGGGAGCGGACGGCGGCGTGGCCGGCCGGGGGTTGCCGGGTGGGCCCGGCGTCGCGGTGCCGGCGGGCCAGCCAGACCAGCAGGACCGCGCCGAACAGCGTGGTGACCACGCCGGTGGGCACCTCCACCCCGGCCTGCCCGCCGAGCACGGCCCGCAGCAGCACGTCGGAGCCGAGCACGATGATCACGCCGACCAGGCCGGCCAGCGGCAGCAGCACCCGGTGCCGGTGCACCTCGGGCACCCACCTGCCGAGCAGCCGGACGATCACCGGCGCGCCGAGCCCGACGAAGCCGATCGGGCCGGCGAGGGTGACCGCCGCGGCGGAGAGCAGCACCGCGAGCAGCACCACGACGAGCCGGGTCCGGCGCACGTCCAGCCCGAGCACGGTGGCGGTGTCGTCGCCGAGGGCGAGCAGGTCCAGCCGGTGCCCGAGCGCGACCAGCAGCAGCGCGGCGAGCACGATCACCGGGCCGAGCTGGGTGACCGCCACCAGGTCGCCCTGCACGAGCGAGCCGTTGCCCCAGGCGAACAGCCCGATGGTGGCCTGCTCGAACAGCAGCAGGAGCAGCATGGTGAGCGAGGCGAGCGCCATCGCGGTGGCCGAGCCGGCGAGGATCAGCCGGGTGGTGGCGGCCTGGCCGCCGGCCGACAGCAGCATCACCAGCGCGGCGGCGGCCAGCCCGCCGCAGAACGCCAGTCCGCCGGCGGGCAGCGCCGGCAGCGCGATGCCGAACGCGGCGGTGGTCACGATCGCCAGGTGGGCGCCGGCGTTCACGGCGAGCGTGTCCGGCGAGGCGAGCGGGTTGCGGGTGGTGGACTGGAGCGCCGCGCCGGCGAACCCGAGCGCCACGCCGACCGCCAGGCCGGTGAGCAGGCGCGGCAGCCGGGAGGCGACAAGCACCCGGGCGGTCTCGTCGTCCGCGCCGGTGAGCAGCCGGAGCAGGTCGAGCGCGCCCACCGACGACGTGCCCTGGGTGAGGTGCACCGCGGTGACCGCGACCAGCAGCGCGGCGGCGAGCAGGAACGCGCCGGCGACCCGGCGGCGGGCCGGCGGCGGCCCGACCGGGGCCGGCCGGGTGGCCGGCTCCGGTACGGCGGTGGCGATCATCGGGCTCAGGCCGTGTAGACGGCGACGAACTGGTCGACGTACTGCTTCGCGGACAGGGTGCCGCCGAACGTCCAGATGCCGTCCGGCATCTTGTGCAGCTTGTTCTGCTGCACGAACGGCAGGGAGCGCCAGATCGCGTTGCCGGCGAGGCCGTCGGCGAAGACGTCCTGACCGTCCGAGGCGTTGTAGAAGAAGTGCAGGTCCTGTCCCTTGAGGACGCCGAGCCCCTCGACGTCGGTCTGGCCCAGGCCCCACATGGCGTCGGTCTTGCCGGTCCAGGCGTTCTTCAGGCCGAGCTGGATGCCGAGCTGGGAGACGAGCGCGCCCTGACCGAACATCCGGATGGAGACCGTGCTGCCCTCCTTCCAACCGTCGGCGAAGGCGAACTGCCGGCCGGCCGCGCCGGCGTCGGCGATCTTCTTCCGCCCGTCGGCGAGCGTGGCGTCGAAGTCGGCGAGCAGCTTCTCGGCCTGCGCGGTGCGTCCGGTGGCGGTGGCGATCATGGTGAGGTCGGACCGCATCCGGGCGAGGTTGTCGGCGGCGTCGCTGCCCTTGGTGACCAGCACCGGGACGTACTTCTCCAGTTGGGTGACGATCGCGGCGCCGCGCTCGGCCTCCATCACCACCAGGTCCGGCTGGAGCGCCACGATGGCGTCGACGCTCGGCTCGCCCCGGGTGCCGACGTCCTTGACGCCCGGGTCGAGCGGGGCGGCGGTGACCCAGGTGGCGTACCCCTTGGGGTCGGCCACGCCGACCGGCATCACGCCGAGGCCGACGAGCATCTCCACCTCGCCCCACTCCAGGCCGACCACCTTGGCGGCCGGGTTCTTCAGCGTGATCGCCTTGCCGCGGCTGTCGGTGACGGTGACCGGGCCGGTGGCGGTGGTGTCGGAGGGGGACGGCGCGGCGGCGGGCGCCTCGGTGGTGCCGCAGCCGGCGATCAGCAGCGCGGTCGCGGCGGCGGCCAGCAGGGTCAGACGGGTACGCAACATGGGTTTCTCTTCTGTCGTCAGGACGTGGATCAGCGGACGTTGTGCCGGCCGACGGGACGGGTGGTGAGCAGGCCGGTGACCGGGTCGGCGGTCACCTCGACGCGGATGCCGTACGCCTCGGTGAGCGCCGCCTCGGTGAACACCTCGCGCGGGGTCCCGGTGCCGCGCACCCGACCCTCGTGCAGCAGCACGACGTGGTCGGCGACGGCGGCGGCCTGGTTGAGGTCGTGCAGCACCACGCCGACGGCCACGCCGGCGGTGTCGGCGAGGTCGCGCACCAGGTCGAGGATCTCCACCTGGTAGCGCAGGTCGAGGAACGTGGTCGGCTCGTCCAGCAGCAGCACGGCGGTGTCCTGGGCCAGGCAGGTGGCCAGCCAGACCCGCTGGAGTTCACCGCCGGACAACGCGTCGACGGGTCGGGCGGCCATGGCGGCCACGCCGGTCACCGTCATGGCCCGGTCGATCGCGGCCGGGCCGTCCGGGTCGCCGGCCCGCCACCGCTGCCGGTACGGGTGCCGGCCGTAGCCGACCACGTCCCGGACGGTGACGCCGCTCGGGGTGGGGCGGCTCTGCGCCAGCAGCGTGACCCGGCGGGCGAAGTCGCGCGCCGACAGCGCCCGGGCCGGGGTGCCGTCGGCGAGCACGATCTCGCCGTGCTGGAGCGGGTGCAGCCGGGCCAGCCCGCGCAGCAGCGTGGACTTGCCGCTGCCGTTCGGCCCGACCAACGCGGTCACCGCCGCCGGCCGCAGCGTGATGGCCGCGTCGTGCACCACGGTGGTGCCGTGGTAGCCCAGGCGCAGCTCACTGCCCCGCAGGCCGTCGGCCCGCATCGTTCCGCTCGTCACGAAGGTTAGGCTAACCTAACCACTGATCACCCTGTCAAGCCGGTCCCGACGTCCGTCCGGGTGCGTTCGCTGTCGCCGCGACGACAACGAACGCACCCGGATCGCGCCGGCGGCGGAACGGATCAGAGGGAGACGACCCGGCCGCCGATCGTGACGACCAGCCGGCCGTCGGCGGCGAACGACCAGCCCAGGGCGCCGGCATAGGCGGCGCAGCGGGAGCCGTTGGCGCCGGACCAGAACTGGTTCGAGCCGTCCACGTTGCCGATCGTCTTGTCGTTCGACCCGCTGCCGCTGCGGCAGGACGTGTTGGTGCGGAAGACCGAGGTGCCCGCGTCGAACGAGAAGTTGCGCTCGGTGTTGTCGATGCTCAGGTTGTTGGAGATCGTCATCGAGCCCGGGTTCCGGTTGTAGGTGAACCCGTGCTTGCCGTTGCGGTACGCGATGGTGCGCCGGACGGTGTGGTTGACCGCGATGTCCTCGCCGCCGAGCTTGAAGCCGTTGCGGTCACCGTTGCCGTTCTGCGTGCCGTTGCTGAGCGTGCCGTTGTTGTAGGAGAGGGAGTCCTCGATGGTCACCGGGCCGATCGCGCCGGTGTCGGTCTTGGTGTACAGGTCCCAGCCGTCGTCGATGTTGTGGTGGGACACCGCGTACCGGAAGACGTTGCCGGTGCCGACGGTGAGCTTGGCGGCGAACCCGTCGGCGTCCTCGCCGTCGGAGTCGGCGTTGTCGTGCGACTCGACGCTGACCATGAGGTTGTTCGCCGGCCACTGGTCACGCGGGGTGCTGGAGGCGATCCGGGACAGTTGCAGGCCGCTGTCACGGTTGAACCGGGTCACCGTGCGCTCGATGACGTTGTTGCTGCCGCCGACGAAGATGCCGTTGTCACCGGCGCGCTCCACCACGATCCCCCGCACGTGCCACCAGGACGCGTTCAGCGCGAGCCCCCGGTTGGCGGGGTCCTCGGTCATCGCGGAGAAGTTGAGGATCGGCGTCTCGCCCGGGTACGCGTACAGGTTCTTGCGGGCGCTCGCGGTGCCGTTGTTGCCGGCGGCGATGGTGACGGTCTGGGCCAGGTTGTAGGTGCCGCCCCGCAGGTAGACGGTGCCGCCCGCGCCGACCCGGGTGATCGCGGCGGCGATCGTGGTGGGGTTGGCCTGGGTGCCGGCCGCGCCGGCGGTGCCGTTCGGCGCGGCGTACACCGCGCCGCTGGTCGGCGGCGGCGTGGTGGGCGACGGTGGCGGGGTGGTGGGCGAGGGCGGCGGGGTCGTCGGCCCGGGCGGCGGGGTGAGGGTCCCCCCGGGGTCGGTGGGGATGGCCCCGCCGCAGAGGACACCGTTGACCGCGAACGAGGCGGGGACCGGGTTGCTGGTGTTGTTCCAGCCGCCGTTGAACCCGAACGACGTGGTCGCGTTCGTGCCGAGACCGCCGTTGTAGCTGACGTTGGCGGCCCGGACCGACGCGCCGGTCTGGGTGATGTCGGCGCCCCAGGCCTGGCTGACGGTCTGGCCGCCGCTGAAGTTCCAGGTGACGGTCCAGCCGTTCAGCGGGTCGCCGAGGTTGGTGAGGTTGACGTTCGCGGTGAAGCCGCCGGACCACTGCGCGGTCACCGCGTAGTCGACCCGGCAGCCGGCGGCGGCCTGGGCGGGGTTCGCGCCCATCGCCAGGCCGCCGGCGGCGAGCGTGGCCGCCGCGATCGTGGAGGTCCACAACGCCGCACGGCGGTGTCGGTTGATCATGGGATTTCTCCTGCGGGTGGTGGTTGGGTGCCGCGCCGGCGTCGACACCGATGCCCGGTCGGTGCCGCCGGCGGGCCTTCCTGCTGCCCGGACGCCCGTGTGCTCGACGGGCCCGTCACGCCTCCCGCTGTGAAAGCGCTTTCAGCGCAGTCTACTGACGCACGCCGATGTGGTCAATCTCCGCCCCGACGTGAACGATCCGGCCGCGCCGACCGTACCCATCCCCGACAGGGACATCGTCCGGAACCGCGATGCCGGAGCGGGCACGAGAGGCGATTCCTGCGTCTCACTTCGCACCGCGGAGCGGCGGCGCGGCACACGCCGCGCCGGCCCTCCAGGTCAACCAAAGGAGAGGTGCATGGCCAGGGGTACGCGCAACAACGCGGTCCTGAAACTCGGTGGGGTGGGCGCCCTCGCGGCGCTCCTGCTCGCCGGCGGACTGCAACTGGCGTCCGCCGACGAGAACGGCGGCTCGGCCGCACCGGCCGCCGCGGCACAGACCGTGAACTGCCCGACGGTGCGCGACAAGCTGCCCGCGGTGCCGGCGGCGGCGAACGCCGAGGTGGAACGGGAACTGGCCAACCTGGACCAGGAGATCGCCCGGCAGAACGAGCGGTTGGCCCGGCTCGCGGTCAAGCCCGAGGGCGGCCCGAACTTCGTCAACAACGCCATCCTCGGCCCGCTGAAGAACAAGCGCACCGCCGCGCTCGACCGGATCGAGATCGCCTTCAACCGGATCGGCGCGCAGCGCCCGAACCTGGACGCGCTGGCCGGCTGCGGGCTCAACACCGCCGGCGTGCCGAGCGCCGTCAACGGCGGCGCCGGCCAGGGCGGCGCGACCGGCGGACAGAACGGCGCGGGCGGACAGAACGGTGCCGGCGGACAGAACGGCGCGGGCGGACAGAACGGTGGGGCGGCGACCGGGGCGGCCCGGACCGTCAACTGCCCCGGGGTGCGGCTCCCCGCCGTCCCCGCGGCGGCGGCGGCCCAGGTGCGGGCCGAGCTGGCCACACTGGACAACCAGATCGCCGAGGCGAACGCCCGCCTGGCCCGGCTCGCGGTCCGGCCCGAGGGCGGGCCGGCGTTCATCGACAACGCCATCCTCGGCCCGCTGAAGAGCAAGCGTGGCGCCGCGCTCGACCGCATCGAGATCGCCTTCAACCGGGTCGGCGCGCAGCGCCCGAACCTGGACGCGCTGGCCGCCTGCGGCCTGAACTGAGGTGATTGCCGGGGCCCCTTCCTCACGCCTGGGCGATAGGAAGGGACCCCGGCAAACCCGCGGGGCCGGGCCGGCGGCTAGCCCTCGGCGGAGGGGTCGTGCGCCCGGAGCGTCGAGCGCACCACGGCGCGGACCCCGCCGGCGACCAACAGGCCGAAGCCGGTGGCCATCAGCGGCAGCCCGACCCCGAACGGCAGGTCCGCGATCCAGTTGATGCTGCCGCGCTCCCGGAACTCGGCGAAGCTCGCCGCGACCACGGCCAGCGCGAAGGTCAGCGCGCCGACGGCCGCGGTCAACGCGGTCAGCGCGGCGCCCGGGTACGCCCGCGCCCAACCGCCGGCCACCAGCGCCACCAGCAGCCAGCCCAGCGTCAACAGGGTCCAGCCGCCGCCGGTGCTCAACGACGCGTACGCCCAGCCGGAGAAGGACCAGGAGTAGCCGGCCGAGACGCGGAACCACGGCGACAGATAGCCCACGGTGGCCACCAGCGCGCCGAGCACGACCACGGCGTCCGGCGCGAACGATGGCCTGGTGTCCTGCGTCGTCACGTCGGCCACCGTAGCCGACGCCGGCCACCACCGGTGACGGCCCGAGGTGGTGCCTGCGGCCGGCAGCGCCGGCGGCGGAAGGTAGCGCCTGCTGTACCGCTCAGGTCGCGTCGTGCAGACGGCCGTCGCGCATCGCCACGATCCGGTCGGCGGCGGCGAGGTGGTCGCGGTCGTGGGTGACCAGCACCGTGGCGGTGCCCCGCTCGCGGGTGAGCCGGCCGATCAGGTCGATGACGGCGGCGCCCCGCTCGTGGTCGAGCGCGCTTGTCGGCTCGTCGACGAGCAGGACGACCGGGTCGTTCATCAGGGCGCGGGCGATGTTGACCCGCTGGCGCTGGCCGCCGGAGAGCTGGTGCGGGCGCCGGCCGGCCTGGGCGGCGAGCCCGACCGCGTCGAGCAGCCCTCGCGCCCGGTCCCGGGCCCCGGCCGGCGACCGGCCGGCGAGGGTGGCCATCACCTGGAGCTGCTCGGCGGCGGTCAGCGACGGCAGCAGGTTGGGCTGCTGGAAGACGATGCCGATCGCGCGCCGGCGCAGCGCGGCGAGCGCGCCGCGGCCCATCCCGGTGGTGGCGACGCCGTCGACGTGGACGGTGCCGGCGTCCGGGGTGACGAGCGTGGCGGCGACCGCGAGCAGGCTGGACTTGCCCGACCCGGACGGGCCGACCACGGCGGTCAGGTCGCCCTTCGCGACCGAGAGCGTCACGTGGTCGAGCGCGGTGAGCCGGTTCTCGCCGTCCGGGTAGGTGAGCGTGACGTCGGTCAGGTCGAGGCTCATCGGGCGCTCCCCAGTGCGGTGAGCGGGTCGACGGCGGTGATGCGGCGCACGGACAGGGCGGCGCCGAGCATGCCGAGGACGATCATCACGGTGGCCGGGACGGCGACGGTGGCGGGCGTCAGCACGAACGGCACGTCCGAGCCGGAGACCAGCACGCCGAGCCCGGCGGCCAGGCCGGTGCCGAGCGCGGTGCCGCCGACCAGCAGGACGCCGGCCTGCCCGAGCGCGTCGACGAGCAGGGCGGCGGTGGAGGCGCCGAGGGCCTTCAGGACCGCGACGTCGCCGCTGCGCTGGATCGTCCACACCGTGAAGAAGGCGCCGATGACCAGGGCGGAGATGGCGAACAGGAAGCCGCGCATGAGTTGGAGCGAGCCGTTCTCCGAGCGGTAGGAGCCGATCGCGGCCAGCGAGTCGCCGGTGCGGACGGTCCGGGTGCCGGCGGCCCGGTCGGTGGTGGCCACGTCCACGCCGGCGGCGGTGCGCAGCGCGATCACGGTGGCGGTGTCCGCGTCGGCGTCGCCGGTCCGCCGCCACGAGTCGAGGCTGGTCCACACCACCGGGGTGTGGCTGAAGGAGGCGTCGCCGCGGACCGCCGCCACGGTCAGCTCCCGGCCGGCCACGGTGAGGCGGTCGCCGACGCGCAGGCCCAGGTCGGTGGCGGCCGGGGTGGACAGCACCGCGGTGTGGTCGTCGAGGTCGCCGGGGGCGAGGCGGGAGCCGGCCCGGACGCCGAACACGGAGACGGCGGCGCTGCGGCCACCGGCGGTGACCCGGGTGGTGCCGATGCCCAGCGGCTCGGCGGCGGTGACGCCGGGCGTGTCGGCCCAGCGCTGCCACTGCCGGCGCGTGACGGTCGAGTCGGCGTACGACGGCTGCGGGCCGCCGAAGGCGATCCGGTCGGCGGGCAGGCCGGTGATCGCGGAGGTGTTCTGCCGGCCCAGCCCGGCGGTCAGCCCGGACAGCAGGCCGACCAGCAGGGTGATCAGCACGATGACGGTTCCCATCAGGGCGAAGCGCCCCTTGGCGAACCTGAGGTCTCTCCAGGCGACGAACACGGGCGACGCGGTCCTTTCGACGGCGGGGTGGTCGCTTCCACGGTCGTCGCCGGAGGCCGGCCCGGGCATCCGGCGGGGGACGGCACTTTCCGGGCGGAACGGCGGTGGACCGGTTACACCTTTCGACAGATCCCCGCCGACCTGCGCCTCCTCTAGGCTGGGAGGGCCGTGACCGCCGTTCCCGCCCTGACCTCCACCGCCCGCGTGCTGGCCTGGTGCCTGCACCTGCTGGTGGGTGTCCTCTTCGCGCTCGCCGGCCTCCGGGCCGTCGTCACCGGGCAGCCGCACGCGCCGGTGATCGCCGCGGTCGCGGCGGCGGGCCTGCTGACGTACGCCGCCGGGGCGCTAAGGCCCGGCGTCCACCGCTCCCGACGGGCCGCCGGCTGGTGGCTGGCCGCGGTCGGCGTCGGGTGGCTGGCGCTGACCGTGCTGACCGTGGACGGGCTGTGGCTCGCGTTCCCGCTCTACCTGCTGCAACTGCACCTGCTGTCCCGGCGCGCCGGACCGGTCGCCGTCGCGGTGACCGCCGTGGTGGCCGTCGTCGCCTTCGCCGCCCATCGCGGCGCGGTCAGCGTGGCCGGCACGGTCGGGCCGGTGCTCGGCGCCGCGGTCGCGGTGGCGGTGGTCCGGGGCTACCAGGCGCTCTACCGGGAGAGCGAGCGCCGCCGGCGGCTGATCGAGGAGCTGACCGCCACCCGCGCCGACCTGGCCCGGGCGCAGCACGAGGCCGGGGTGGCGGCGGAACGCGAGCGGCTGGCCGCCGAGATCCACGACACGCTGGCGCAGGGCCTGACCAGCATCCAGTTGCTGCTGCGCGCCGCCGGCCGGGTGCTGCCGGACCGGCCGGACACCGCCGCCCGCCACGTCGAGCAGGCCCGGCAGGCGGCGGCGGACAACCTCGCCGAGGCCCGGCGCTTCGTCGCCGCGCTCACCCCACCGGCGTTGGACGACACCACGCTGGCCGACGCGCTGCGACGCCTCTGCGCCACCACCGGCGCCCGGCACCGGCTCGCTGCCCGGTTCGCGGTCACCGGGGCGCCGGTCCCGCTGCCGACCACGTACGAGGTCGCGCTGCTGCGCGTCGCCCAGGCGGCGCTGGCCAACACCGTGCGTCACGCCGGGGCCACCACCGTCGAGGTGACGCTCGGCTATCGCGCCGACCGGGTGACCCTGGACGTGACCGACGACGGCGGCGGGTTCGACCCCGAGCGGCTGCCCGGTCCGGGGCCCGACGGCGGTGGGTTCGGCCTCGCCGCCATGCGGGCGCGGACCCGCGCGCTCGGCGGCGCGCTGACCGTGGCCGCCGCGCCCGGCCGCGGCGCCACCGTGTCGGCGAGGCTCCCCCGCACCCCGCCCGGCGGGCGGCCGTGATCGACGCGCCGGTCCGGCTGCTGATCGCCGACGACCACCCGGTCGTCCGGGCCGGGCTGCGCGCCGTGCTGGAGACCGAGCCGGGCCTGGTCGTGGTGGCCGAGGCGGCCACCGCCGAGGCGGCGGTGGCCCGCGCTGCCGGCGGCGACGTCGACGTGGTGCTGATGGACCTGCGCTTCGGCGCCGGCCTGAGCGGGGTCGACGCGACCGCCGCCATCACCGCCCGACCGCACGCGCCCCGGGTGCTGATCGTCACGACCTACGACAGCGACGCGGACACGCTGCCCGCGATCGAGGCCGGCGCGACCGGCTACCTGCTCAAGGACGCCTCGCCGGACGAGCTGGCCGCCGCCGTGCGGGCCGCCGCCGCCGGCCGTACCGCGCTGGCTCCGGCCGTCGCGGACCGGCTGGTGAACCGGCTACGCACGCCGGACACGGCGCTGACCCGGCGGGAGACGGAGGTGCTCGGCCTGGTCGCGGACGGGCTGTCCAACCAGGCCGTCGGCCGTCGCCTGCACCTGACCGAGGGCACGGTCAAGTCGCACCTGTCGCGCATCTACACCAAGCTGCGCGTCGACTCCCGCACCGCGGCGGTCGCCGCCGCCGTCGACCTCGGCATCCTCCGCCGCTGACCGGCCGCGCGGTTCCGCGAACGGCCGGCGGCACCGGTCAGGCGTCCCGGCGGCGCAGCAGGACCAGGGCGGCGCCGAGCAGGACGAGCAGCCAGGCCGCGAGGACGGCCGCGCCGGCGCCCGGGGAGAGCAGGTCGCCGCCCCCGCCCACGCTCATGAACGCCTGCCCGGCGTTGGACGGCAGGTACGGCGAGATCCGCTCCGACCAGCTCTCCGGCAGCAGCGACACCACTCCCGGCACGACCAGCAGCAGCGCGACCACGCTGGTCAGCGCGCCGGCGGTGGTGCGCAGCAGCGAGCCGAGCGCCGCGCCGAGCACACCGACGGCCGCGAGGTAGCCGGCCGTGCCGAGCACCGCGCGCAGCACGCCGTCGTCGGAGAGGGAGATGCCCTGGTCGCCCAGGATCGCCTGCCCGCCGAGGAAGGTGAGCAGCGTGCTCGGCACCAGCACGACCAGCACGACGCCGGCCAGCACGACGACCTTGCCGGCGAGCACCGGCCAGCGGGTCGGCACCGCGGCGAGGGACGAGCGGATCATGCCGGTGCCGTACTCGCCGGCGGCCAGCAGCACACCGAGCGTGCCGACGAGCAGTTGGGCGAGGTTGACGCCGCCGAGGCTGGCGCCGAGCGGGTCGAGCGACGACGGCCCGCCGGGCGGCGCCGGGGTGCCCGGCTCGATCGTGGCGTCGGCCAGGAACGTCGAGAAGCCGAGCCCCAGCGCGGCGAACACCACCACGGTCGCGGCCAGCATGATCAGCGACGAGCGCAGGGAACGGAACTTGATCCATTCGCTTCGGACCACCCGGGGGACGGTGATCCGGGCGTCGGTCGGCACGGTGGTGGCGGGTGGGGCCGCGGTGGTCATCGGTCAGCTCCTTCGGTGGCGCCGACGTACTCGACGGCGTCGCGGGTCATGGTCATGAACGCCTCTTCGAGCGACGCCTCGGTGGGGGTCAGCTCGTGCAGGGTGAGCCCGGCGGCGGCGGCCCGGTCGCCGATCGCATCGGGGCGCAGTCCGCTGACGTCCAGCACGCCGGGCTCGCCGCCGGTGATGGTGACGTCCGGGCCGGCCAGCAGGTCGCGCAGCGCCGTGGCCTGGGGTGAGCGCACCCGAACGGTGCCGCGGGAGGCCCGGCGGGTGAACTCGGCGAGCGACACGTCGGCGATCAGCCGGCCCCGGCCGACCACGATCAGATGCTCGGCGGTCTGGGCCATCTCGCTCATCAGGTGCGAGGAGACGAAGACCGTCCGGCCCTCGGCGGCGAGGCCCTTGAGCAGGCCGCGGATCCACCGGATGCCGTCCGGGTCGAGGCCGTTGACCGGCTCGTCGAGCATCACCACCGCCGGGTCGCCGAGCAGCGCGCCGGCGATGCCCAGCCGCTGACCCATGCCGAGCGAGAACCCGCCGGCCCGCCGGCCGGCCACCTCACGCAGGCCGACCAGGTCGATCACCTCGTCGACACGGCGGCGGCCGATGCCGTGCGTGGCGGCCACGGCGAGCAGATGGTTGCGGGCGGACCGGCCGGTGTGCACCGCCTTGGCCTCCAGCAGCGCGCCGACCTGGCGCAGCGGGTCCCGGTGCGCGACGTAGCGGCGGCCGTTGACCCGTACGGTCCCGGCGGTCGGCGCGTCCAGGCCGAGGATCATCCGCATGGTGGTGGACTTGCCGGCGCCGTTGGGACCGAGGAAACCGGTCACCACGCCGGGCCGGACGGTGAAGGTCAGGGCGTCGACGGCGAGCTTGTCGCCGTACCGTTTGCTCAGGTCGTGGGCTTCGATCATGTGCTCAACCCTGGCCCGCGTACCCCGGCCGGCGCGTCGGCCGGACGCGGACACCTGCGCGTACCGCGAACGCGGTACGTCAGCGGCCCGGCTACCGCGCCGGTGGGTCGGCCCGGACCAGGCCGCTCTGGTAGGCGATCACCACCAGTTGGGCCCGGTCCCGGGCGTCGAGCTTGGCCATCGCGCGGTTGACGTGGGTCTTGGCGGTCAGCGGGGAGACCACCAGCCGCTGGGCGATCTGCTCGTTGCTCAGCCCGGCGGCGACCAGCGTGACCACCTCGCGTTCCCGTTCGGTGAGCACCCGCAGCCGCTCCGGGGTGGCCCCGGGCCGCGGGTCGGGCTGGGCCAGGAACCGGGCGATCAGCCCACGGGTCGCCTTCGGGGACAGCAGCGCCTCCCCGGCCGCGACGGTACGGATCGCGTCGAGCAGCTCGGCCGGTTCCACGCCCTTGCCGAGGAAGCCGCTGGCGCCGGCGCGTAGCGCCTCGAAGACGTACTCGTCGACCTCGAACGTGGTCAGGATCAGCACCCGTACGCCGGCCAGGTCCTCGTCGGCGGTGATCTCCCGGGTGGCGGCCAGGCCGTCGAGGTCGGGCATCCGGATGTCCATCAGCACCACGTCGGCGCGGGTGGCGCGGGCCCGTTCGACCGCCTCCCGCCCGGTGGCGGCCTCCCCCACCACGCACAGGTCCGGCGCTGAGTCGACGAGCGCGCGGAAGCCGGCGCGGATGAGGGTCTGGTCGTCGGCGAGCAGCACCCGGACGGTCATGCCACCTCCTGCGGGATCGGGGCGGGCAGTTCCGCGCGGACCCGGAAGCCGCCGCCGGGCCCGGCACCGGCGTGGAACACGCCGCCCACCGCCTCGGCCCGTTCCCGCATCCCGAGCAGGCCGAGGCCGGTTCCCTGGTCGCTGGTTCCGCTCGGGCCGGGCCCGTCGTCGCGGATCTCCACCACCACGCCGGCGCCGGTGTACGTGACGCCGACCGTGACGGCCGCGCCGGGCGCGTGCCGGTGGGCGTTGGTCAGCGACTCCTGGACGATCCGGTAGGCCGCCACGTCGACCGTGCTGGGCAGCGGCCGGGGCCGGCCGGTCAGGGTCCAGCGCACCGGCTGGACGGCGGCGAAGCCGTCGACGAGGGCGTCGAGGCGGCCCAGGCCGGGCGTCGGCTCGGTCGGCGCGTCCGGCTCACCGCGCCGGAGCAGGCCGAGCAGGGTGGCCAGCTCGTCCAGCACGGTGCGGGTCGCGGACCGGACGTGCCCGAGCGCCTCCTCGGCCGCGTCCGGCCGCTCCCGCAACAGGTGCCCGGCCACCCCGGCCTGCACGTTGATCAGCGCGATCTGGTGGGCCACCACGTCGTGCAGCTCCCGGGCGATCCGGAGCCGTTCCTCCACCACCCGGCGGCGGGCCTCCTCCTCGCGGGTCCGCTCGGCCCGCCGCGCACGCTCCTCCAGCACCGCCACGTAGGCCCGCCGGCTGCGGACCGCGTCGCCGGCCGCCACCGCGACGCCGAACCAGAGCAGCAGCACCACGACCGCCGGGTCCAGCCAGCCCACCCCGAGCGCGACGACCGCGCCGCCGCCGAGCACCAGGCCGCTCGCCGCGCCGGCCGCCACCGCGGTCCGCCGGTCGGTCCGGGTCGCCACCGTGTACGCGGCCAGCGCCACGGTCAGCACGAACGGCCCTCGCGCCTGTTGCACCAGCAGCGCGGTGGCCGCCGTGGCGGTGACCAGCGCGAGCACCGGCAACGGGTGGCGGCGGCGCAGCACCAGCGCGCCGCAGCCGGCCAGCGCGAGCAGCACCGCGCCGACGGTCAGCGGGTCGCGCGGGGGCCCGCCGGGCGGGTTCACCGGGAGCAGGCTGACCACGAAGAGCAGCGCGGCCAGCAGCGCATCGGTCACGGTCGGGTGTGCCCGGGCCACCCGACGCCACCGCGCGACGCGTCCCATGCGGTCACCGTACGACACCGCTCGGGCGGACGCCCCGACGGGACGGATCCCGCCGGAGCGCCCGCCCGGCGGTCACTCCGCCGCCCGGTCGGCGCCGAAGTAATCGGGTCGGCTGACCCAGGCGTCGCTGACGAACATCACGCCGGGCCGCTGGGCCAGGATGTCGCGCAGCCCGGTGACCACCGGCTCGGCCCGGCCCGGCGGGAGCACGGCGATGACCATGACGAGTCCGGCCCGGTCGTTGAAGAGCAGCCGCCCCTCGTGGGTGCCGTGGTGGCCGAAGCCGGAGACGCCGCTCAGGCTGGTCCAGCCGCTCACCCCGGAGGCGTGCAGCAGGGTGCGGACGGCGTCGGCGTCGTCGGCGCGCGTGACGACCTCCACCTTGACCATGCGGGTCAGTCCCAGTTCGTTCATGCCGTGTACTCCTTCTCCGTCGCGGGCGCCGGGTGGCGCGCGGGCGGCTCGGTGGTGGGTGCGGTGACGTGGCGCGGGGCGGGCAGCGCCCGCCACGATCCACCCGACGCGGGCTCGGACCACGCGCCGGTGCCGGGGTCGACGACGGTCAGCGACAGCCACCCGCCGTCGACCAGGTGCCGCAGCCCGGGGTTGCGGCCCAGCACCGCGTCGACCAGGTGGTGCGGGGCGCGGATCACCGCGAGCAGCCGCAGCGGCTCGTGCGCCGGCCGCGTGCCGTCGGCGACCGACTGGAGCGGCAGGCCGAGGCGCAGGTCGCCGCCGGATCCGGAGAGGACGCCGAGCGCGTCGCCGAGCACGGTGTGCACGGTCTTGGTGCCCGCGCCGAGCCGCTGCGGGTCGACCGTGGAGAAGTAGTACTGGAGGTTGATCCAGGCGGCCACCACCAGCGGGCCGGTCATGATCGCCTCCAGCGCCGCCGCGTCCCGGTCGCCGGTCCAGTCGTAGGAGTGCAGGAACGTCCGGCAGCCGAGGTCGACGCCGGCGGTCAGCTCGCGGGGCGCGGCGATGAACGCGGCGTTGCCGGCCAGCGCCCACTCCGGGCGGACCTGCGCCCAGTCCCCGGCCCGCCGGGGCAGGCGGCGCGGACGCGGCCGGCCGGGCAGTCGCGCGGCCCGTTCCGCGCGCAGCCGCGCGCCCGCCCCGGCCAGCCGGCCGGCCAGTTCCTCGACCGCCGGTCGCAGCCCGGCGGGCACGGCGTCCACGTCGAACAGCCGCACCTCGTCGGTGACGGTGTCGTGCTCGCCGGCCAGCACGTGCGTGCCGTCGGGCAGGTGGATGCCCCGGTCGGTGAGGGCCGCGCGCACCTCGGGCCGGTTGAGCATCCCGGCGACGAGACGGGCACTCACCCCGCCCCGGTTGCCGCCGCAGGCGCCGCAGTCCAGCGCGGCGGCGTACGGGTTGTTGGCGCTGGTGGCGCCGTGCCCGCAGAGCAGCACCAGCGGCGCGAAGCCGGCGGTGAGCCCGATGGTGCGCAGCGTCGCCTCGGCGTAGTAGACCTGTTCGTCGAGGCTCATGGCGGCGGTCAGGTCGGCGACGGTCGGCGCGGTGTGGTCGGCGGGCGGCACGAACCGGCCCGGCGCGGCGGCCCGCAGGAGCAGGGCGGCGGTGGCGAGCACGCCGGCGACCTCGACGAAGGCGAACGCGCCGACCGGGTTCGCCTTGGCGGCGGCGTAGGCGCGTCGCCACGCCTGCCGCGAGCGCGCCGCGTGGCCGGCCCGCGCCGCCTCGACGGTGGCCACCGGTCGCATGAGGACCGGGCAGCGGTCCCGCCCGCGCCGGGCGCCGGCGGTCACGGTACGCACGGGCAGGCCGAAGAAGCCGGCGAAGCCGTACGTGTCGACCGGCCCGGTCGCCTCCAGGTGGCGGCGCAGGCCCTCGCTGCGCACGTCGATGCAGAACACCGCCTGGGTGAGCGTCGGGGCGTCGACGGCCGGCCGGTCCGCGCCCCGGTCCAGCCGGTACCGCAGCCGACGCCGGTACGCGTGCTCGGCGGCGGCGAGCCACACCTCGGACTGCCGGGACGGGGTCAACTGGCAGGCCACGTCCCGCAGCGTGGCCACGGTCTCCCCGGGCAGGCAGGCCAGCGTGGCGACGTCGACGTCGAGCGCGCCGGCGAGTCGGGCGAGCGCCTCCGGGGTGATCCCGGCGGACCTGGGGAGCGTGGTGGGTGTCGCGGCGGCGAGCGAGTCCAGCACCGGGGGCAGCTCCAGGTGGCGCTGGGCGGCGGCGCCGGCGAGCGCGTACTCGTAGGTGAGGCGCACGGCGAGCAGGTCCAGCGGGCTCAGTGCCGGCCCCTGCCCGGGGTTGGTCTGGGCCCAGCGGGCGTGCCCGGCCCAGCCGGGCAGCCGGAGCAGGGACCGGGACAGGTAGGTGGACCAGGCCGCCGGCGGCACCCCCATCGCGCGCAGGAGCACCGCGACGGCCTGCTCGGGCGCCTCGGGCAGGGCGTCGACGAGCGTCGCGAGGCCGGTGACGCCCCACCGGGCCAGCGCCGGGTCGGCGCCGGCCATCCGCCGCCAGCGCGCCCAGCAGCCCGCGTCCGTCGGGCCGGGGACCGGCCAGAGCGCCGCCGGGCGTCCGCTGTGCGCCGCGCACCAGGCGGCCACCAGGTCGTCGACGTCCGCGGTGGTCCGGGTGCCCAGCGCCCGGTCGAGCGTCTCGGCGAGGGTGTGCGGTCCGGCCTCGCCCGGGGTACGGGGGCGGGGCCGCGCGGGCAGCTCGGCGAGCCGGCGCCGCGCCACCGCGAGCAGGTCGGCCGGTGGGGGCGGCCCGTCGTGCACCGGCTGGCTCAGCACGGTCAACTGGAGGTCGGTGACGTCGATCCGCCGGTCGCCGAGCAAGACCGCACCGGCGACGCGCGGTGGTGGCGGGAGCACGGCGGCGAGGTCGGCCGGGGTGATCCGCCCGTCGCGCAGCCGCTGCCGGTACTCGGCGGCCGGCAGGTGGGTCCGCGTGCCGGCGAGGCCCCGCAGCTCGGCGGTGGCCCGGGCGAACGGCACGCGTTCCCGGCCGGCGAGGGGGTTCACCGCGACGAAGGCGTCCAGTGGTCCGACGGCGCCGACGTGGTCGGCGGCGGCGGTCGCCGCGGCGACGACCCGCGCGCCGTCCGAGCGGTCGAGCAGACCGGGGCGCGGCACGGTGAGCGCCGCGGGGGTCGGCCCGTCGGGCGGGGCCGTCCGGCGGGCCCGCGGGATGGCGGCGCCGTCGTGCCAGGCCCACCACCAGAGCGTGGCGCTCGGCCGGCGGCGCAGCACGGTCCCGGCGACGGCCACCACGGCGAGCACGCACGCCACGGCGCCGACGCCGAGCAGGCTCGTCCCGGACGGCAGCGCCAGCCAGCGGTCGACCGCCCGCCCGGCGACGAGGTGCCCGCCGGCCAGCGCCGCCACGGTGACGGTGAGGGCAGCGGCGGTACGGGCCGGCAGCGCGCGGTCGGCGAGGGCGGACCACACGGCGGCCAGCGCGGCGGCGGCGACCAGCGCGGCGCTGAGCGCACCGTTCGCGGTGGTGCCGAGCAGCAGCTCGGTGGCGAGCACGGTGACGATCACCGTCGCGGCGGCGAGGACGCGGGGCCGGGTGGGCGGCGGGCCCTCCGGCCGGGGCGTGCCGGCGGCGCGGGCCTGCGCCTGGAGCGTGCCGCCGGCGGAGAGGAACGCGTACGCCTTGTAGACGGCGTGCCCGACCAGGTGCACGGCGGCCAGCCCGAACGCGCCGAGCCCGCACTGGGCGAGCATGAACCCCATCTGCGCGACGGTGGACCGGGCGAGGGTGCCCTTGACGTCGGTGCGCACCGCGGCGAACAACAGCCCCGAGACGGCGGTGACGAGGCCGACGAGCACCATCGCCGGCATCATCCCGGGCGCGGCGGTGACCACCGGCGCCAACGTGATCATGAGGAACCCGGCCACGTTGACCATTCCGGCGTGCAGGAACGCCGAGACCGGGGTCGGCGCGTCCAGGGTGGACGGCAGCCAGCGGTGCGCCGGCACCTGTGCGGACCGGACCATGGCGGCCGTCAGCAGCAGCGCGCCGGCGGTGGCGAGCAGCCATCCGGGCCGCTCGCCGGCGGTGGCGCGCACCGCGTCCAGGTCGGCGTCGCCGGCGGGCGTGACCAGCAGCGCGAGGCCGGCGACCAGGGCGGCGTCGCCGACGAGGAACAGTCGCCGGGTCCGGCGGGCGGCGGCCCGCACCCTGGGCTGGTCCCGGTAGTGGCCGATGAGGCCGACCAGCAGATGCCCGGCCGCGATCCAGCCGACGGCCAACTGCACCAGGCTGGGCGCGGTGGCCATCACCAGTGTCGCGGTGGTGGCCGCCGCCACCCGGGCCTGGAGCGCGCGGGCGCCCGGCTCGCCGTCGAGGTAGCGGCGCGCGTAGCCGGCGACGACGGCGGCCAGCCCGCAGACGAGCAGCACGAACAGCGCGGTGAACCGGTCGACGCGGACGCCGACGGAGAACGCCGGCCCGAGCGTGTCGACGCGGGTGAGCACGCCCGGTACGGCCGGGTCGGCCGCCACCCGGACCAGCAGCGCGGTGGCCGCCACCGCGCTGAGACCGAGCAACGCGCCCACCACCCGGGCGGCCCGGCGCGGGTCGGGCACCACCAACGCGCCGAGCACCGCCGACGCAGGACCGATCAGGACTCCCAGGACCAGTGCGACGTCCATCGCCACCTCCTTCAGACAAGCGCACTCTATTACACGATTTCTAATTCGTGTATCGTGAGACGCACGACAGTGGCTCGTCACGAGGAGCAGTGATGGACATGACCGGATCGCCGCCGCAGGGATGGCCCGTCAGCCCGAGCTTCGCCCTCGCCCGGCTGCGGGCGGGACACCACCGGTTCCGGGTGGGTGCGGCGCCCACGCCGTTCACCCCGGCCGGCGCCCCGGTGGCGGCGGTCCTCTCCTGCGCCGATCCGCAGCCGGAAGCGGTGACGGTGTTCGGCGGCGCCGACGTGTTCGCGGTCCGCGCCGCCGGTCTGAGCACCGGGCCCTCGGTGCGGGGCAGCCTGGAGTACGCGGTCGGTCACCTCGGCACACCGCTGGTGGTGGTGCTCGGCCACACCGCCTGTTCGCTGCCGCACGGCAGCGGACCCGAACGGGTGCGCGCCACGCTCGCCGCGCTGCGCCGGCACTCCCCCCTGCTCGATCAGGCGGTACGCGCCGGCCGCTGCGGCCTGCACGGCATGGTCTGGCACGACGGGGAGCTGACCCTCGTCGAGGTGCGTCCCAGCGCCCCGCCACCGGTCCGGCGCGTCGGCCGCCGGCGACCGCCGAACCGGGCCGGGGCCCGGCTGGCCTGAACCGGGACGGCGCTCAGGGGTTGCAGCGCGGGCAGGACCCGGGGTCGGCCGCACCGGCCACCGGACGACGCTCGCGGTACGGGCACCGGGCACATCCGGAGACCCGCGCCGCCACGTCGTGGGTGGGCGTACCGCAGTCCCGGCAGGGCAGGCCGGCCTCCGTGCCGAGCGGGCCGAACCCGGGCACGGCGCATTCCGGGCAGGTCGTGGCGAGCCGGCGGGTCAGGCCCAGCCCGGCGGCGGCGATCACCCGCATCCGGGTCGGGTTCACGTGGGCCCGCAGGTCCGCCGCGAGCACGGCGTCGCCATCGGCGCTGCCGGCGGCTGCCCGGCGCAGCGCGGCGAACACCTCACCGAGCCGGCGCAGACCCTTCTCCGGCCGGCCCGCGCCCCGCGCCGGCCGGACGACGACGGCGTGGTGCGGGAAGCCGACCCGGCGCAGGAAGGCCACCACCGCGGGCCGGTCCCGACCGTCGGTGGTGAACTGCGCGTGGTTGGTCTCCAGGCTGACCACGGACTCCACCACGGTCAGGCCGGACCGGTCGTCGACAAGCGCGACGTACTCCACGTCGGCGGGCACGCCGGGCAGCGTCGGGTGCGGACCGAACGCCCCCTCGCTGGCCAGGCCGACCGGGCATCCGGTGGCGGACATCCCGAGCCGCGCCTTGCGCAGCACGACCTCCCGCGCGGTGCCGGGCCGGGGCACCTCACCGGTGAACGTGCCGAGCGCGTCGGTGTCCACCGCCGCCACCCGCAGGCCCAGGCCCAGCCGGCGGCGCAGCGGCGGGCGGAGCGCCCACTGCTTGCCGTGCATGGTCGCCAGCGCCGCCGTCACACCACGGAACGGGGAGCCCTCCACTCCCCGGACCCTACCCGACAGCCGAAATCGAATTCCGGATTCTGGCTACGTGTCGGCTCGGCCGAGCGCGTCGATCAGGCCGGCCAGCAGCGCCACCCGCGGCACCACCGAGTCGAGGTCGAGCCACTCCCCCGGGCTGTGGTCGGCGCCACCGACCGGGCCGAGCCCGTCCAGCACCGTCGCGCCGGCCTCGGCCAGCAGGTTGGCGTCGGCGCAGCCACCGGTCGCGGTGTGCGACACCGGTACGCCGAGCCCGGCGCCCACCTTCGCGGCCAGCTCGGCCAGCCGGTGCCCGGCCGGGTCCGGCTCCCACGGCGGGGTGGGCGCCTGCACGGCCAGCTCGGCGTGCACGCCCGAGACGAGCGGCGCGGCGACCAGCCGGCGGATCTCGGCCAGCGCGGCCTCGTACTCGCCGGTGCGCCAGGCGCGCAGGTCGACAAGCATCCGGGCCCGGTCGGCGACCACGTTGGGCCGGCCGCCGGCCTCCAACGCGCCGACGTTCACCGTCACCCCGGGCCAGCGGCCGTTGAGCTGGTCCAGCGCCACGGTCAGCCGGGCGGCGGCGAGCAGCGCGTTGGCGCCGCGCTCCGGTTCGATGCCGGCGTGCGCGGCCCGCCCGCGCAGCGTCACCGCCAGGTCGGCGACGCCCTTGCGGGCGGAGACCAGGTCGCCGTTGTCGCGGGCGCACTCCAGGCAGAGCGCCACGTCGGCCTCGACCCCGAGGGTACGCAGCAACGGCCGGCTGCCCACCGACCCGATCTCCTCGTCCGGCGTGCAGACCAGCACCAGTTCGCCGTAGCGGTGCCGGTCCAGCGTGGCGAGCACCTCGACGGCGGCGAGTCCGGCGAGCACGCCGCCCTTGTCGTCGCTGACCCCCGGCCCGTACGCCCGGCCGTCCTGCACCCGGAACGGGCGGGCGGCGGCGGTGCCCGGCGGGAACACGGTGTCCAGGTGGCCGGCGAGCAGGATCCGGCGGGTGCCGGCGCCCCGGCGGCGGGCGACCAGCACGTCGCCGAGCGGCCGGCCGGCCGGGTCGGCCACCGGCGCCCGCTCGACGGACAGCCCGGCGCCGAGGCACCAGCCCTGCACCAGGTCGGCGACCTCCCGCAGCCCGTCGACCTGACCGGAGCCGGAGTCGACCGCGACCAGTCGGGCGAGCCGGTCGTGGTACGCGGTCAGCCGGTCACCGGCGGCGCGCAGCAGCGGGTCCATGTCAGAGCACCTTGTCGAGGAAGGCGCGGGTGCGCTCGTGGCGGGGTCGGCCGAGCACCTCGTCCGGCGGGCCGGCCTCGACCACCACGCCGTCGTCGAGGAACGCGACCTGGTCGGCGACCTCGCGGGCGAAGCCCATCTCGTGCGTCACCACCACCATGGTCATGCCGTCGGCGGCGAGCCCCTTCATCACGTCCAGCACCTCGCCGACGAGTTCCGGGTCGAGCGCGGAGGTGGGCTCGTCGAAGAGCATCAGTTTCGGGCGCATGGCCAGCGCCCGGGCGATCGCCACCCGCTGCTGCTGGCCGCCGGAGAGCTGGCTCGGGTAGTGGTCCGCGCGCTCGGCCAGCCCGACGCGGTCGAGCAGGCGCATCGCCTCGGCGCGGGCGCGTTCGCGCGGGGTGCGCAGCACCCGCACCGGCGCCTCGGTGACGTTGCCGAGCGCGGTGAGGTGCGGGAACAGGTTGAACCGCTGGAACACCATGCCGATGTCCCGGCGGCGCACGGCCACCTCGCGGGCCTTCAACTCGTGCAGCTTGTCGCCCTGGCGGCGGTAGCCGACCAGCTCGCCGTCCACCGAGAGCTGCCCGCCGTCGATGCGTTCCAGGTGGTTGACGCACCGCAGGAACGTCGACTTGCCGGAGCCGGAGGGGCCGAGCAGGCAGGCCACCTCGCCGGCGGCCACGGTCAGGTCGATGCCCTTGAGCACCTCGACCGGGCCGAACCGCTTGGTCACGCCCTCGGCACGGACCATCGCCGTCATCGCACGCCTCCCCGGGCGAAGCCGCGGCCGAACCGGCGCTCGATCAGCCACTGGCCGACGGAGAGGAGGCTGACCAGGGCGAGGTACCAGATCGCCGCCACCAGGAGCAGCGGGATCACCTTGTAGTTGTTCTGGTAGACGCTCTGCACGGCGGTCATCAGGTCCCGTCCGGCGATGATCGACACGAGCGCTGTCGACTTGAGCATGGTGATGGTCTCGTTGCCCATCGGCGGGATGATCACGCGCATGGCCTGGGGCAGCACCACCCGGCGCAGGGTGAGCGTGGGGCCCATGCCGAGCGCGGCGGCGGCCTCGGTCTGCCCGTCGTCGACGGCCAGGATGCCGCCGCGGATCACCTCGGCCGCGTACGCCATCTCGTTGAGCGACAGCGCGAGCACGGCGGCGACGGTGCCGGTGATCACCACGCTGGTGGGGCGGTCGAACAGCACGGTGCCGGTGAACGGCACGGTGAGCGTGATCCGGGGGAACAGCGCGCCGAGGAACCCGAAGAAGATGATCTGCACCAGCAGCGGGGTGCCGCGGAAGACCCAGATGAACGTCCACGAGACGCCGCGCAGCACCGGGTTGTCGGAGAGCCGCAGCACGGCGAGCAGGACGCCGCCGGCGGTGCCGAGCAGCATGGCGAGCAGCGTGAGCCAGAGCGTGGTGACCACGCCGTCGAGCACGTAGTCCTGGCACAGGTAGTGGGCCACGGTGCGGGGTTCGAGGTTGGGGCTGGTCAGCAGCGCCCGCAGGAACATCGCGGCCAGCCCGGCCACGACCAGCGCGGTCAGCCAGCGGCCGTAGTGGCGGACGGGGACGACCCGTACCGTCGGGGGTTCGGTGGTGGTCATCGTGGGAGTGCCTCCGGCAGGGGTGCGGCGGTCGCCGGGCGCCTTCGGGCCCGCCCTCACGGAGTCGAAAGGGCGCCCGGCGACCGCGGTTCGGGGGGCGGTGGTCCGCCGGTCAGTCGATGGCCTGGTCGACGGTGGCCTTGTCGATCGCGATCGGGGTCTGCTTCCAGCGGGCCAGGATCTTGCCGTAGGTGCCGTCGTCGATCAGGGACTGCACGGCGGCCCGGTACGCCTCGGCCAGCTCCTTGTTCGCCTTGAGGAACCCGAAGCCGTTCGGGCTGGCCAGCCAGCCGTTGGGCGAGGACGGGTCGTCGACCAGCTCGGCCTTGCCGGCGAGCGAGCCGGCGGTCTCCACCAGGTTGACCCGGGTGGCGGCGACCACCTGCACGTTGCCGGCGATCAGCGCCTGCACCGCCTGCGGGTTCTCCGGGTACTCCTTGATCTCCAGCGGCCGGCCGGCGCAGCTCTGGGTGGCGTACGTGGCCAGGTTCTTCGCCTGGTTGCTGGCCTTCTGCACGGCGACCGTCCGGCCGCAGAGGTCGGCCACCGTCTTCACGCCGAGCGGGTTGCCGGCGGCGACCAGGAACCCGGTGCCGGAGGCGGAGTAGTCGACGAACGTGGCGACCTGCTGGCGTTCCTTCTTGTCGGTGATGCCACCGGCGATGGCGTCGTACTTGGCGGCCTGGAGGCCGGGCACCAGGCCGTCGAACGGCTGCTGGGTGAAGGTGGCCTTGAGGCCGAGCCGGGCCGAGGCGGCCTGGAACAGGTCGGGGTCGAGGCCGACGAACTGGTCGGTGCGGCCCTCCACCTTGAAGTCGACGAACGGCTGGTAGGGGGCGTTGGTGGCGACCGTGACGGTGCCGCGACCGCGGACGTCGGACGGGACCTTGGCGGCGACGGCCTTGTCGGTCTCGACCGGTCCGACACCGTCGATGGTGACCGAGACGGGCGTGATCTCGTCGGTGGCGCCGCCGGTGGCGGTGGCGCCACCGCAGGCGGTGGTGGCGAGCAACGCCGTGGTCGCGCCGACCAGGGCGAGGAAACGGATGCGCATGGGGAGTCCTTCCGGGGGCCGGATCAGCCAGCCCCCGGACTGTAACTCACGTTACGATCTCGGTGGGGTTACAGTTTTTTGTAACGGACGTTTCAGTGGTCGCCGAACGCCTGCTGCGCCCCCTCCATCGCCTTCAGCCGCGCGCCGGCCACCGGGCCGAGCCTGTCGATCAGCGCCGCGACCAGCGTCTCCACCAACGCCAGCGTGGGCACGAAGCTGTCGTACGGCGACGGCGAGTCGACCCGGGCGGGCAGCACCACCTCGGCCAGCCCGGCCACCGGCGACAGCCACCGGTCGGTGAACAGCACCACCCGGGCGCCCCGCGCGGTCACCTCCCGGGCCAGCGCCAGCGTCGGCTCCTCGTACCGGCGGAAGTCGAAGAGCACGACGAGATCCCGCTTGCCGACGTCGACGAGCATGTCGGCGCGCGCCACCGGCCCGGGCGGCAGCAGCCGGCTGTTGCCGCGCACCTGCATCAGGTGCAGCACCAGGTAGTTGGCCACCAGCGCGGAGAACCGGCCACCGGCCGCGGTGACCCGGAACTGCTGGTCGGCGAGGAGCCGCACGGCCGCGTCCAACTCCCCCCGGGGCAGGTCGGCGAGCGTGCCGGCCACCGCCGCCGGCAGCGTCGCCTCGGCCCGGGGCAACGCGCCCTCCGGCGGCGCCCCGCCGTGCTCGGCGGCCCGGTAGGCGGTCAGCGGCGAGGTCTCCCGCTCCGCCAACTCGTCGCGCAGCGCCCGCTGGAACTCCGGGTACCCGCCGAAACCGAGCCGGGACAACAGCCGCAGCACGGTCGGCGCGCTCACCTCGGCGCGTTCGGCAAGCGCGGCCACCGTGCCCAGGCCGGCGGAGGGATAGGCGGCGAGCAGCGTGCGGGCGACCCGGCGCTCGGCCGGGCTGCACTCGCCGAGCCGCCCACGGATCAGCGCCGCGACGCCCACCACGTGCGGATCGTCGACAGCTTCGGAGTTCGGCACGAGCAGAGCGTAACGGCCCACCGACCCGTGGGGGGGCGGGCGTCGCCCGCCCGCCCACGAACCCGTTCCGGTCAGGACTTCGTGATCGCGCAGGCGTAGTCGGCGGTGCCGGAGCCGGCGTACGCCTCCAGGTCGAGATGGTAGGTGGCCGAGCCGGAGGCGGTCCGGGTCAGCGTGACCGACTCGTCCGTCCCGGCGCCGTCGTTCACCGACCGGGTCAGCGTGCTGCCGGTGGCGCTGAGCAGGTACAGGTCCGCGTCGTAGGCGGACGGCACCGCGCAGTTGACGGTCAGCGTCTGTCCACTGCCGAGCGTGAGCGAGAAGTAGTCCCGGTCGGCGGTGCTCTTCATGTCCCCGGTGACGGTGGCCGGGTAGGTCAGTCCGGAGATGTCGTTCGCGGCGGTCCGGGAGTCGTTCGGCTCCACCTCGGCGTAGGACGACCCGCCCGACGGCGGCGGGGTGGTCGAGCAGTCGGTCACCGGCGTGCCGCTGTAGAGGCTGCTGTCCGGCACGCCGGCGCGCACGCTGCGCAGGTAGTAGCCGCAGGTGGGCCGGTTGGCGAAGTCGTAGCTCTGCCCGTCGGTCAGCTTCCAGATCTTGACGCCGGTGTAGGTCAGCGGCTGCCCGGACACCGCCACCTCGGGCTGGTGGTCACCGAGCACCACGTACGCGCTCGGGCCGCTGAGCGTGGCCCGGCCGGCCCGGTCGACGTAGAGCGACGCGCCCTCCTCGACCCCGACGCCCCACGCCTTGCCGCCGGCGACCAGCCCGTCCTTGACCGCGCGGGCCACGAACGCGATGGTCCGGCCCATCCGGTCCCGGGTGACGAAGTGCGAGTCGTTGATCGTGCCGGCGTAGTTCGGCCAGCGGAACATGCCGGTGGTGAACGTCAACGACCTGTCGTACGGGTTGGCCAGCGCGGTCGCCGAGGTGGTGCTCGCGGTGCAGGCGTCGTACACCACGTCGCTGTTGACGTGGTGCCCGGCGCTGCCGCCGCCGACGCCGCCGCCCTTGGCCACCACCGACTCCACCGACGCCTCCAGCGCGGTGCCCTTCCAGGCCACGTAGCGGCACTGGTCGCCGCCGGCGAAGTAGACGAACTCGGCGTTGCGGATGTCCGCGTTGACCTGACTGTTGTTGCCGTCCGCGGTGGCGGTGAGAGTGAGCGTGGTGCAGGAGTTGACGCCGGCCAGCGGCGTGATCACGTCGCACTCCGGGGTGCCGGTGCCGGAGCCGGCGACCACCACCACGTCGATCGCGCCGGTGCCGCCGCGGATCGCGTCGACCGCCCTGGTCATGGTGGCGGTGACGATGCCGCCGGAGCCGTTCATGGTGTACGCCGGGCCGGACCAGCTCGCCCGGCTGGCGTCCGTGGCGCTGCCCTGGCGTACCCGGGTGACCTGGGCGTGCGCGGCGGTGACGCCGAGCGGGGCGACGGTGAGCAGCGCGGCGGCGGCCGCCGTCACGGCGAGTCGGTGAGAGTTGCGGGAAGGGGACATGGGCACCTCCGAGGGGCCACGAAGCGATGAAACAGAAGTTACATCCATTGAGTTCACTGCTCAATACGTAACTTCTGTTACATCAAGATGACGGCGGCGCCGGGCACCGGGCCCGACGCCGCCCGCCCGCGTCAGGCCGGTCGGATGCCGACCACCACGTCGGTGAACGTGGTGGCCGTCGCGCCCCGGAAGGCCGCGAAGCCGGTGCCCCGGGTCAGCCGCGCCACCCACACCGGGTCCTTCTCGTACGACGTGCCGCCGACCGCCACGCACCCGGCACGAGCGGCCAGACCGTCCTCCACCAGCCCGACCATGGCGTAGTCGTAGAAGACGTCCTCGGACGGCGTCGCGGCGCACGCGCCGGCGGCCGGCCGGACGCGCGGCTTGCCGGCGGCCGGCACGAGCCGCCAACGCGGCGCGTCGTACGCGTCCCCGGCGGTGAGCCGGCTCCACCGCACGCCCTCGATCCCCCACACCCCGCCGTGGTCGGTGACCCGGGCCCGGCGCAGGTCCAGCACGCCGACCCCGCGCTGCCCGAGCACCCGCAGCGACTGCCGTCGGCCGCCGACGCCGGTCACCTCCAGCGCGGTGTTCTCGTCCAGGCCGAACACCCGGTGGTGCCCGGTGTCCGAGGCGAGGCGGATCGACCGCGCCTCCCGCCCCCGGCGGGAGAAGTGCGTGTCGACCAGCCCGGCGGTGAAGAACCCGAACCCGCCGCGCGGCAGGTAGCCGAGCACGTCCGGGTCGTCGAAGTAACCCGGCTTCGCGCCGTCGCGCAGCCCCGGCTCGGTGGAACCACCGGTGATCATGTCCCGGCCGGCCATGATCTGCGCGCCCGCGCTGGTGCCGGCGACCACCGCGCCGCCCCGCAGCTTGCGCCGGATCGCGGCCAGCGCCGCGCTGTCCCGCTGCGCCGCGCCCCGGGTCATCGTGGTGACGTAGCGGTACTGGTCGCCGCCGCCGAAGAAGAAGCCGGTCATCGACTCGATCTGCCGGACCACCGCCGGATCGTCGGCGGCGCCCGGGTGGTCCAGGTCGATCGGGATCCACCGGGCGTCGGCCACCCCGTAGGAGCGGAACAGGTCGGCGTAGTAGTCGCCGTTGCAGACACTGTTGTTGCAGTCCGGCGTGCCGGCGTCGGGATCCTCGGCGGGCACCGGCGCGCCCGCGGTGAGGATGCCGATCCGGGCCTTTCCGGGGCCGCCGGCCAGCCGGACGATGTCGTCGTAGATCTCCCGGTTGTCGTCGGCGAGCGCGCCGCCGACCAGCACCAGACTGCCGCCGTGGCGGTGCGGGTGGGACCCGGTGGCCGAGGCCGGGACCGCGGCGACCGGCACACTGAGCACGACCGCCGCGCAGGCGCCGACCCCCAGGGTCAGCAGGCGGTTCAAGGGCATGGTTGCTCCTCACAGAACCGTGAGGGCGGACCGCGAGCAGAGCGTACGGCATCCGCGCCGCAGCGACAATGTTGAGAGCGCTAACATCGCCTTCCGTTGATCTCCGACGCCAACGAAGCGTTGACAGTCGACTATGTAAACGCCACGCTAAGAGCGATTGTTAGCGTTAACTTGGTCGTCATCTCCGTTGGAGGAGGATCGATGGACCCCACCACCACCCGTCGTCGCCTGGCGGTCGCGCTCGCCCCCCTGGCCCTGCTCGTCGCCGTGACCGCGTCCGTGATCGCCCCGGACGCGTCCCCGGCGCGCGCCGCCGGCACCGGCCCCTGCGACATCTACGCCGCCGGCGGCACGCCCTGCGTGGCCGCGCACAGCACCACCCGCGCGCTCTACGGCGCCTACGCCGGGCCGCTCTACCAGCTACGCCGCGCGTCCGACAACACCACCCGCGACGTCGCCCCGCTCGCCGCCGGCGACGTCGCGAACGCCGCCACCCAGGACGCGTTCTGCGCCAACACGAGCTGCCTGATCAGCGTCATCTACGACCAGTCCGGCCGCGGCAACCACCTGACCCAGGCCCCGCCCGGCGGGTTCTCCGGCCCGGCGGCCGGCGGCTACGACAACCTCGCCGACGCCACACTCGCCCCGGTCACGCTGAACGGCCGCAAGGCGTACGGGGTGTTCGTGGCGCCCGGCACCGGCTACCGCGACAACACCACCAACGGCATCGCCAAGGGCGACCAACCCGAAGGCATGTACGCCATCTTCGACGGCACCCACTACAACGGCGGCTGCTGCTTCGACTACGGCAACGCCGAGACCAACAGCCGCGACAACGGCAACGGCACCATGGAAGCCATCTACTTCGGCAACATCAAGGTCTGGGGCTACGGCACCGGCAACGGCCCCTGGGTGATGGCGGACCTGGAGAACGGCCTCTTCTCCGGCGTCAATCCCGGCTACAACGCCAACGACCCGTCGGTGAGCCACCGGTTCCTGACCGCGATCGTCAAGGGCGAGCCGAACCACTGGGCCATCCGGGCCGGCAACGCCCAGTCCGGCGCGCTGTCCACGTACTACAACGGGCCCCGTCCCAACGCGCCCGGCTACAACCCGATGAAGAAGGAAGGCGCGATCATCCTCGGCATCGGCGGCGACAACAGCCACGGCTCCGCCGGCACGTTCTACGAGGGCGTGATGACCTCCGGCTACCCGACCGACGCCACCGAGAACGCGGTCCAGGCCAACATCACCGCCGCCGGCTACGCGGCGGCCACCGGCGGCAGCCGGCAGAACGTGGAGATCGTCGGCGGCCAGTCGGGCCGCTGCGTCGACGTGCCGAACGGCAGCACCACCAACGGCACCCAGGTGCAGCTCTGGGACTGCTGGGGCGGCACCATGCAGCGCTGGACCTACACCGCCGCCCGGCAACTCCAGGTGTACGGCAACAAGTGCCTCGACGCCGAGGCGTCCGGGACCACCGCCGGCACCCGGGCCATCATCTGGGACTGCAACGGCCAGGCCAACCAGCAGTGGAACCTCAACGGCAACGGCACCGTCAGCAGCGCCCAGTCCGGGCTCTGCCTCGACGCCACCAGCCAGGGCACCGCGAACGGCACCAAGGTCGCGCTCTGGACCTGCAACGGCGGCGCCAACCAGCAGTGGAACCTGCGCAACTGATCCGGCGTCCGGGCGGGCGACGGCCCGCCCGGCCGACCCCGTACTCCCGTCCCGGAGGCTTCGTATGCCCGCTCCCCTCATGAACCGCCGGATGCTCCTGCGCGCGACCGGCGCGACCGCCGTGGCGGCCACCGCCGGCGCCGCCGTCGGTTCCCTCGCCGGCGGTGGCGCGGCCGGCGCGGCGCTGGCCCCGGCCCGCCCGGACATCGGCGTCTCCGCGTACGCGTTCGACCCCGGCCAGGTACGGCTGACCGCGAGCCGCTGGCTGGACAACCAGAACCGCACGCTGTCCTACCTGCGTTTCGTCGACGTCAACCGGCTGCTCTACAACTTCCGCGCCAACCACCGGCTCTCCACCGCCGGGGCCGCCGCCAACGGTGGCTGGGACGCGCCGAACTTCCCGTTCCGCACCCACATGCAGGGCCACTTCCTGACCGCCTGGGCGCAGGCCTGGGCGGTGACCGGCGACACCACCTGCCGGGACAAGGCGGTCACCATGGTCGCCGAGCTGGCGAAGTGCCAGGCCAACAACGGCGCGGCCGGCTTCAACACCGGCTACCTGTCCGGCTTCCCGGAGTCGGACTTCACCGCGCTGGAGGCCCGGACGCTGAGCAACGGCAACGTGCCGTACTACTGCATCCACAAGACGCTGGCCGGCCTGCTCGACGTGTGGCGCCTGATCGGCAGCACCCAGGCCCGGGACGTGCTGCTGGCGCTCGCCGGCTGGGTCGACCAGCGCACCGGCCGGCTCACCTCGGCCCAGATGCAGGCCATGCTCGGCACCGAGTTCGGCGGCATGAACGCGGTGCTCACCGACCTCTACCAGCAGACCGGCGACGCCCGGTGGCTGACCACGGCGCAGCGCTTCGACCACGCCGCCGTGTTCAACCCGCTCGCGTCGAATTCCGACCAGCTCAACGGACTGCACGCGAACACCCAGGTGCCGAAGTGGATCGGCGCGGCCCGGGAGTACAAGGCCACCGGCACCACCCGCTACCGCGACATCGCCACCAACGCCTGGACCATCACCGTCGGCGCGCACACGTACGCCATCGGCGGCAACAGCCAGGCCGAGCACTTCCGCGCGCCCAACGCCATCGCCGGCTACCTGCGCAACGACACCTGCGAGGCGTGCAACACCTACAACATGCTCAAGCTGACCCGGGAGCTGTGGCAGCTCGACCCCGACCGGGTCGGATACGTCGACTTCTACGAGCGGGCGCTGCTCAACCACATGATCGGCCAGCAGAACCCGGCCGACAGCCGCGGCCACGTCACGTACTTCACCCCGCTGAACCCGGGCGGTCGACGCGGTGTCGGCCCGGCCTGGGGCGGCGGCACCTGGAGCACCGACTACAACTCCTTCTGGTGCTGCCAGGGCACCGGGCTGGAGACCAACACCAACCTGGCCGACGGCATCTACTACCACAACGGCACCACGCTGACCGTCAACCTGTTCCTGCCCTCGGTGCTCACCTGGAGCCAGCGCGGCATCACGGTCACCCAGAGCACCTCGTACCCGGTCTCGGACACCACGACGCTCACCGTCACCGGCTCGGTGGCCGGGTCGTGGACGATGCGGATCCGGATCCCGTCGTGGACCACCGGGGCGACCGTCAGCGTCAACGGCACGGCGCAGGGCATCGCCACCACGCCGGGCAGCTACGCCGTGCTGACCCGCGACTGGGCCGCCGGGGACGTGGTCACGGTCCGCCTGCCGATGCGGGTGACCACGGTGGCCGCCAACGACGACGCGGCGGTCCAGGCGGTCATGTACGGGCCGGTGGTGCTCTCCGGCAACTACGGCAACACGACGCTGAGCGCGCTGCCGACGCTTGACGTCGCCTCGGTCACCCGGACCGGAGGCAGCTCGCTGGCGTTCACCGCCACCGCGAACGGCGCCGCCGTCAACCTCGGACCCTTCTACGACGCGCACGGGTTCAACTACACGGTCTACTGGCGGGCCGGCACGGGCGGCGGCGGTGGCGGCGAGGCGAGCTTCCGGCTGGCCAACGCCGCCAGCGGGCTCGTGCTGGGCATCCAGAACATGTCCACCGCCGACGGCGGGCTCGCCCTCCAGTGGGGCGACACCGGCACCGCCGACCACGACTGGCAGCTCCTGGTCGACGGGTCGGCGCTGAAACTACGCAACGTCAACAGCGGCAAGGTGCTCGGCGTGGAGAACATGTCCACCACCGACAACGCGCGGATCCTCCAGTGGGCCGACAACGGCACCGCCGACCACCTCTGGACCGTGGTCGACGTCGGCGACGGCACCCACAAGCTGCGCAACGTCAACAGCGGCAAGCTGCTCGGCATCTCCGGCGGCTCGACCGCGCAGGGCGCGACGGCGGTGCAGGACCCGGACAACGGCAGCGCGGACAACCAGTGGCGCTTCCTGCCCAACGGCACCCGCCGGCTCCAGAACCTCGGCAGCGGGCTCGTGCTCGGCGTGCAGGACATGTCCACCGCCGACGGCGGGCTGGTCATCCAGTGGGGCGACTCCGGCACCGCCGACCACCTCTGGACCGCGCTCGTGGACACCGGCGGCTACCTGCGGCTGCGCAACTCGAACAGCGGCAGGGTGCTCGGTGTCGAGGGCGGCTCCACCGCTGCCGGCGCGCGGATCGTCCAGTGGGCCGACAACGGCGCCGCCGACCACCGCTGGCGGCTGCGCCACGGCGGGAACGGCTACTTCCGGATCCAGTGCGCGAACGGCGGTCGGGTGCTCGGCCTGAGCGGCGGCTCCGGCAGCCAGGGGGCGCAGGCCGTGCTCAGCGACGATTCCGGCGCCGCGCACCAGCGCTGGCGCTTCGTCTGAGACTCGGGGTACGCGTCGGGGCGCCCCGCCCCGCGTACCTCCGTGGTGACGCCGTCGCCGCCGGGCCGGGCGACCCGGCGGCGACGGCTCCGCCCCGCCGCGCGAGCCGGCTGATCGGACGCGCCCGGCGGACGCCCGGTCGGCGGACGCTGACGCCCCTGCCGAGCCCACCGGCTCGGCGCGGGGCCGGGGTGGGCCGAAGAACCGCTCAGCGCAGCGGGGGCGAGGCTCAGCGCACCGGGGGTGGGCCGACGCTGCGGCGCGGGACCAGCGTCGGCGCGATGGTCTGCCGCAGCGGCCCGACGCTTGCGGACTCGATCTGGGTCAGCAGCAGATCGAGGCTCGCCCGGGCCACCGCCCCGAAGTCGGGCCGCACGGTGGTCAGCGGCGGGATGAAGTAGGCCGCCTCCGGCACGTCGTCGAAACCGACCACGCTGATGTCGTCCGGCACCCGTCGGCCGTGCTCGTGCAGCGCCCGCAGCACACCGAGCGCCAGGTGGTCGTTGGCGGTGAAGACGGCGGTGACCTCCGGCATCCGGGCCAGCATCTGACCGCACCGGTAACCCGCCGCGGCCGACCAGTCCGCCGGGACCAGCGGCGGCACCTCGGCGCCGGCGAGCCGCAACGCCTCGCGCCAGCCCTCGATCCGGCCGGCGCTGTCGAACCAGTCCGACGGGCCGGACACGTGCCAGACCGTGCGGTGCCCGGCGTCGAGCAGGTGCTGGGTGGCGGCCCGGGCACCGGCCACCTGGTCCACCGTCACCAGCGGGATCGGCCGGCGCGGATCGCCGTCGACGGTCACCAGCGGCACGTCGTGGGGCAGCCGTTCCAGTGCCTCGCCGGCCGACTCGACCGGCGCGATCACCACGATGCCGGCCACCCGGTGCGCGAGGTGACGCTCCACCGCGGCCGAGATGGACCGGTGGTCGAGGTCGCTGACGCTGCCCACGCTGACCGCGAAGCCGGCCTCGGCGGCGGTCTGCTCCAGCGCGGCCAGCAGCGAGGCCGGGCCGTAGAGCGTGGTGTTCTGCGCGACCACGCCGATCACCTGGGACCGGCCGGTGACCAGCGCGCGGGCCGCGCGGTTGGGTCGGTAGCCGAGTTCGGTGATCGCCGCCTGGACCCGTAGTCGGGTCTGCTCCCGCACATTGGGATGCCCGTTCAACACCCGGGAAACCGTCTGGTGCGAGACGCCGGCGAGGCGTGCCACGTCCGTCATCGCAGGACCGCGCACGGCCACCTCACTTTCGCCACTGCCCACGTGGCCGAACCGGGTCGACGTCGACCGGGCCGGCCCGGGTGGCGACAGTCTACGCCAGTTGTCCCACCGGTCACGGTACGGTCGATCCACCGTTCGCGTCATCCTGTCGGATTATCGGAGAATTGACGACGAGCCCATTCTCCATTCATGGCGACCACGGGGAAGCCGCAGCTCCGGACCCGGTCGGAGGACCGGGGTGGGGCATTTCCGGCGAGTGCCGGCACCCCACCCCGGGCAATTCTCCGGCGCGTCAGGCGCGGAAAATGGTGACCCGCGTCACGGCGACCGAACCGGTTTCCGGTGCAGAACTGCCGGCCCGGTCAGAATCCGCGGGCGAGCCGGTAGTACGCCTGGTTCCAGCGCAGCTCGTCGGCGAAGCGGTGCGCCTCGGTGTCACCGTCGATGACCACCAGCTCGGTACGCGTCATCGCGGCCAGGTCGCGCAGCTCCTCCACACCCACCGCCTGGGAGAGCACGGTGTGGTGCGGCGCGCCCGCCGTGATCCACGCCTCCGCCGAACCGGACAGGTCCGGCCGGGGCCGCCAGACCGCGCGGGCCACCGGCAGCCGGCGCAACGGCTGCGGCGGCGGCACCACGTCGACCACGTTGGCCACCAGCCGGAACCGCTCCCCCATGTCGGCCATGCCGAGCACCACGGCCGGGCCGGACGCCGCGTTGAAGACCAGCCGGACCGGGTCCTCCCGCCCACCGATGCCCAACGGGTGCACCTCCGCCGTCGGCACGTCCGCGGCGATGCTCGGGCACACCTCCAGCATGTGCGCGCCGAGCACCAGCTCGTGCCCGAACGTCAGGTCGTAGGTGTAGTCCTCCATGAAGGACGTGCCGCCCTCGACGCCGACGGCCATCGCCTTCAGCGTCCGGACCAGCACGGAGGTCTTCCAGTCCCCTTCCCCGCCGAAGCCGTACCCCTCGGCCATCAGCCGCTGCACCGCGATGCCGGGAAGCTGGCGCAGGCCGCCCAGGTCCTCGAAGTTCGTGGTGAACGCGTGGAAGCCGCCGGTGTCCAGGAACGCGCGCAGACCCAACTCCTGGCGGGCGGCGTAACGCAGCGAGTCGTGCCGGTCACCGCCGGGACGCAGCGCGGCGTCCACCCGGTAGGTGTCGTCGTACTCCTTGACCAGGTCGTCCACCTGCGCGTCGGCGACCGCGTCGACCGCGTCGACCAGATCGTTCACGCCGTAGGTGTTGACCGAGACGCCGAACCGCAGCTCCGCCTCGACCTTGTCCCCCTCGGTCACCGCGACGTCGCGCATGTTGTCGCCGAACCGGGCCAGCCGCAGCGTCCGCATCGACGACCAGCCGACCGCCGCGCGGGCCCAGGCCCCCACCCGGCCGACCACCCGCGGGTCGGTGACGTGGCCGGCGATCGTCTTGCGGGCCACCCCGAGCCGGGTCTGGATGTACCCGAACTCGCGGTCGCCGTGCGCGGCCTGGTTCAGGTTCATGAAGTCCATGTCGATGGTGTCCCACGGCAGCGCCACGTTGGCCTGCGTGTGCAGGTGCAGCAGCGGCGTCTGCAGCGCGTCCAGCCCGGCGATCCACATCTTCGCCGGCGAGAACGTGTGCATCCAGGCGATCACCCCGACCGCGCCCTGCACGGCCGCGTCCCGGCACACCGCCAGGATGTCCGCGCTGGAGGTCAGGACCGGCTTCCAGCACACCCGGACCGGGATGTCCGGCGAGGCGTCCAACCGGGCGGCGATCTCCCGGGACTGGTCGGCGACCTGCCGGAGCGTGTCCTCGCCGTAGAGGCCCTGGCTGCCGGTGAGGAACCAGACCTCGGGCTGGGGGTGAGTTGCCATGTTGTTGCCTTCCGCGCTAGGAGCCGTCACTTGAACCGGATGCCGATGAGGCGCTGGAGGAGGATGAACGCGAAGAGCAGCCCGCCGATCACGATCTTCGTCCACCAGGAGTTGAGGCTGCCGTCGAACGTGATCAGCGTCTGGATGACGCCGAGCACCAGCACGCCGAGAACGGTGCCGAAGACGTAGCCGGACCCGCCGGTGAGGACGGTCCCGCCGATCACGACCGCGGCGATCACGTCCAGCTCCATGCCGACGGCGATCAGCGGCGCGCCGGAGAGCGTGTAGAACGACAGCAGGATGCCGCCGATCGCCGAGCACAGCCCGCTGATGGTGTAGACGGCGATCCGGGTGCGCCCGACCGGCAGGCCCATCAGCAGCGCCGACTGCGCGTTGCCGCCGACCGCGTACACGTTGCGGCCGAACCGGGTGTACGCCAGCACGTACGCGGCCACCAGGACCACCGCGAACGCGATCAGCACACTTATCGACACGAAGTTCCCGGCCGGATTGCCGATGCGCTCCTGGGACATGCCGGTCCAGAAGCCGTCGGTGATGGAGATCGAGGCGCCGCTGATGAACGTGCACATGCCCCGGGCGAAGAACATCCCGGCGAGCGTGACGATGAACGGTTGGATGTCGAAGAAGTGGATCGCGCAGCCCATCAGGAACCCCAGGATCGGGCCGATGAGCAACGCGATCACGAGCACCAGGGCCGCCGGCATGCCGTCGCGCAGCAGCGCGGCCGACACCATCGCGGTCATCGCGACCACCGCGCCCACGGACAGGTCGATGCCGCCGGTGAGGATGACGAACGTCATGCCGACCGCGACCACGAGCACGAAACCGTTGTCGATGAAGACGTTGAAGATGACCTGGACATTGGAGAAGGCGCGGTACTGCGACACCCCGATGCCGTACATGACCAGCAACAGCGTGAGGGTGGCCAGGACGGGGACGTGCCGCCGGGACAGGCTGGGCCGCCAGGACCGGCCGGTGGTCAACGACGTGCTGGTCATGCCGGCACCTGCTCCTTCTCCCGCTGCGGGGTCGCCGGGCCGGGCTCGACGCCGCGCCGGCGGCGACGGAACCGGGCCCGGAACGCCGGGGCCTGCACGAGGCAGACGGCGATGACGACGACTGCCTTGAACAGCAGCGACGTCTGCGGCGAAATGTTCATGGCGTACACCGTGGTGGTCAGCGTCTGGATGATCAGCGCGCCGAGGACGGTGCCGCTGAGCGAGAACCGGCCACCGGCCAGTGAGGTGCCGCCGATGACCACCGCGAGGATCGCGTCGAGTTCGATCCAGAGCCCGGCGGCGTTGCCGTCCGCGCTGGACACGTTCGCGGTGACCATGAAGCCGGCCAACGCGGCACAGGCGGCGCTGACCACGTAGACGAGGAAGACGATCCGCCGGGACCGGATGCCGGCCAGCCGGCTGGCCTCGGCGTTGCCGCCGACCGACTCGACGATCAGCCCGAGCGCGGTACGCCGGGTGAACGCGGCCACCAGCAACGCCGCGGCGAGCGCGATCAGGATGGCCAGCGGCAGCGTCAGGAAGTGCCCGAGCCCGATGGCCCGGTAGGGCTCGGAGTTGATCGTGATGATCTGGCCCTCGGTGACGAGCTGGGCGATTCCCCGGCCGGCCACCATGAGGATCAGTGTGGCGATGATGGGCTGGATGCCGATCACCGCGACCAGCACCCCGTTCCACGCGCCGAGCACCAGCGCGACGCCGAACGCCAGCGCCAGCGCGGTGAGCACGGTGGACGGGCTGTTCGGGTCGGCCGCCTCACTGATGTGCAGGCAGGCGATCGCGCCGCTGATGGCGCAGAGCGAGCCGACGGACAGGTCGATGCCACCGGTGGCGATGACCAGGGTCATCCCGAGCGCGACGAGGATCAGCGGCGCGCTCAGCCGGAGGATGTCGATCGGGGTGCCGTACAGGTGGCCGCTCTTGACCTCCACGGCGAGAAAGCCGGGCCGGTAGACCGTGTTCGCGAGGATCATGACCACGAGCACCAGGGCCGGCCAGAACAGGCGGTGCCCGGTCAGCGGGCGGAGGCGGTCGGTGAGGGTGTTCATCGGTTCACCTCCTCCCGGGGGGTTCCGCTGGCGATGGTGCGCATGACGCGGTCCGCGTCGAGCGTGTCGTCGTTGGTGAGCTGGGCGACCATCTCACGGTCCCGCATGACGGCGACCCGGTGGCTCAGGCGCAGCACCTCCTCCAGTTCGGCGGAGATGAACAGCACCGCCATGCCGCCGTCGGAGAGCTGCACCACCAGCTTCTGGATCTCGGCCTTGGCACCGATGTCGATGCCGCGGGTGGGCTCGTCGAGGATGAGCAGGCGCGGCTCGGTGATGAGCCAACGCGCCAGCAGCACCTTCTGCTGGTTGCCGCCGGAGAGGTTGCGCACCGGCAGCTCCGGGTTCGCCGGCCGGATGCTGAGCGCCTGGACGTACTTCTGGACCAGCTCGTCCTGCCGGCGACGCGGGATCGGCCGCAGCCAGCCGCGGGCGGCCTGCATCGCCAGGATCATGTTCTCCCGGACCGACAGCTCCGGAACGATGCCCTCCGCGCGGCGGTTCTCCGAGCAGAAGCCGATGCCCCGGTCGATGGCCTGGATCGGGGTACGCAGCGGCGCCCGGCCGCCGTCGACGAGGACCTGGCCGTGGTCGGCGCGGTCGGCGCCGAAGAGCAGCCGGGCCACCTCGGTGCGGCCGGAGCCGAGCAGGCCGGCCAGGCCGACCACCTCACCGGCGTGGATGCGCAGGCTGAACGGGGCGACCGCCCCGCGCCGGCCCAGCTCCGTGGCGTCCACCAGCGGAGCTCGCCCGTCCGGCGCGACGGTGGCGCGTTTCTGCTGCTCGTCGAGGCGCTCCAGCACGTCCAGCTCCTGGCCGATCATCTTCTCCACCAGGCTGAACTGGGGCAGCTCCTCGGTGCGGTACTCCCCCACCAGGGTGCCGTTGCGCAGCACCGTGATGCGGTCGGCGATGCCGTAGACCTGGTCGAGGAAGTGCGTGACGAACAGGATCGCGATCCCCTCGTCCCGGAGCTGGCGCATGATCCGGAAGAGCTGGGCGACCTCGCCGGCGTCCAGGCTGGAGGTCGGTTCGTCGAGGATGAGCACCCGGGCCCGCACGTCGATGGCCCGGGCGATGGCGACCATCTGCTGCACGGCGAGCGAGTACGTGCCGAGCGGCGCGGCGACGTCCAGGTCGAGGTCGAGCCGGGCCAGGAGCGCCCGGGCCCGGCGACGCATCTCGCCCCAGCGCACGGCGCCCAGCCGGCGGGGCTCCCGGCCGATGGAGATGTTCTCCGCCACCGACAGGTTCGTGCAGAGATTGACCTCCTGGTAGACGGTGCTGACGCCGGCTGCGGCGGCCTGCATCGGACCGGAGAAGGACACCTGCTCACCGGCGAGCGTGACGGTGCCGGCGTCGGTGCCGTAGACGCCGGTCAACACCTTGATCAGGGTCGACTTGCCGGCGCCGTTCTCGCCCATGAGGGCGTGGACCTCGCCCGGGAACAGCCGGAAGTCGACGTCGTGGAGCGCGCGGACCCCGGGGAAGGTCTTGCTGATTCCGGTCATGGTCAGGACCGGACGGTCACCCGTCATGCCATCGGACCTCTTCTGAAACGGTGGTGGCACGGGGGCCGCCGTCGGTGCGACGGCGGCCCCCGGTGTGGGGCTCAGTACTTGCGGTTGGGCAGCGCTTCCTTCGCCGTCTCCTGCGTGAAGGTGGTCTCCTCGGTCTCGATCCGGGGCGGCACCTCCTCGCCGGCCTTGACCTTCTTGGCCAGGTCCATCAGCTGCGGGCCGAGCAGCGGGCTGCACTCGGCGATGAAGTTGAACTTGCCGTCCGCGAGCGCCTGCATGCCGTCCTTCACCGCGTCCACGGTGATGATGGTGATGTCCTTGCCGGGCACCTTGCCGGCCGCGGTGATCGCCTCGAGCGCGCCCAGGCCCATGTCGTCGTTGTGCGCGAAGAGCACGTCGATCTTCGGGTTGGCCTTCAGGAACTGCTCCATGACCTGCTTGCCGCCGGCGCGGGTGAAGTCACCGGACTGCGACGCGACGATCTTCAGGTTGGGGTTGGCCGCGATGGCCTCGCCGAAGCCCTTCTTCCGGTCGTTCGCCGGCGCCGAGCCGGTCGTGCCCTGAAGCTCGACGATGTTGACCGGACCGGTGGCCGCCTTCTTCTGCTCCACCAGCCACTCACCGGCGAGTCGGCCCTCCTTGACGAAGTCCGAGCCGAGGAACGTCTTGTAGAGCGACTTGTCGGCCGAGTCGACCGCGCGGTCGGTCAGGATCACCGGGATCTTGGCGTCCTTGGCCTCCTTGAGCACGGTGTCCCAGCCGGACTCCACCACCGGCGAGAAGGCGATGACGTCGACCTTCTGCTGGATGAAGTTCCGGATCGCCTTGATCTGGTTCTCCTGCTTCTGCTGCGCGTCGTCGAACTTCAGCTCGACGCCGGCCTGACCCGCCGCCTCCTTGATCGAGGTGGTGTTGGCGGTCCGCCAGCCGCTCTCGGCGCCGACCTGGGAGAAGCCCAGGACGAGCTTGTCACTGCCGCCGCTGCCGGAATCGCCGCCGGTGTCGCTGTTGCCGCAGGCGACCATGCCGCCGGCGAGCAGCACGCCGGTCAGGACCGCGATCACCGTACGGGCCGTACTCCTGGTTCGCATCGTTCTCCTCGGGGTGGGGTGATCCGGGCGCGCGACCGGCGGAGCCGGGGCGACCGGTTGTGGTGGTGGGATGAGGTGGTGCTGGTCCGGGTCACCCGGCGGGCGGGCGCTGGCCGTACACGTTCTGGTAGCGGTCGTGGAGCGCGTCGACGTCGGCCGACGCGATGGGCAGCGGCGGCCCGAGCGCGCGGGCCAGGTGCGCGGTGCGGGCGACGTCCTCGCACATCACCGCCGCCTTGACCGCCGCGCGGGCGTCCCTGCCGATGCTGAACACGCCGTGGTTGCGCATGAGCACCGCGGGCGAGCGGTGCCCGGACAGCGTGCTGACGATGCCCTTGCCGATGTCGTCGCCGCCGATCAGCGCGAACGGACCGACCGGGATCTCGCCGCCGAACTCGTCGGCCTGCGCGGTCAACCAGCACGGGATCGCCTCGCCCCGGGCCGCCCAGGCGGTGGCGTAGCCGCTGTGCGTGTGCACCACGCCGCCGACCTCGGGCATCGCGCGGTAGACGTAGGCGTGCGCGGCGGTGTCACTCGACGGCGAGCCGGCGCCGTCGACCACGACCCCGTTGAGGTCGCAGACCACCATCGTGTCGGCGGTGAGGTCGTCGTAGTCCACGCCGCTCGGCTTGATCACCATCAGGTCCTGGCCGGGGACGCGCGCCGAGACGTTGCCGGCCGTCCAGGCCACCAGGCGGTAGCGGGTCAGCTCGCCGTGCAGGCGGGCCACCGTCTCGCGGAGCGCGGTGACCTGCCGGGCGATGTCGGGGTTCATCCGACCACCTCCAGGGCCGGGTCGGCGGGCGTCACGGCGGCGTCCACCGCCGCGTTCCGGATCGCCCGCAGGCGGAGCATGACGTCGTTCGCGCCGCGACCGAAGTGGTCGTGCAGCGCCCGGTACTCGGCGTAGAGCGCGTCGTACGCCCGCACGTTCTCCGGGATCGGCCGGTAGACGGCCTCGTCCACCCGCCCCATGGCCGCCGACGCCTCGTGGATCGACGGGTACGCCCCGGCGGCGACCGCCGCGTGGATGGCCGACCCGAGCGCCGGCCCCTGGGCGGAGCCGATGATGCCCAACGGCCGGTTGGTGACGTCGGCGTAGATCTGCATCAGCAGGCGGTTCGAGGTGAGCCCGCCGGCCACCACCAGGTCGTCGACCGGCACGCCCGCCTCGGCGAACGCCTCCACGATCATCCGGGTGCCGTACGCGGTGGCCTCCAGCAGCGCGCGGTAGACGTCCGGCGGTCGGGTGGCCAGCGTCAGCCCGACGATCAGCCCGCTGAGGTCGTGGTTGACCAGCAGCGAGCGGTTGCCGTTCCACCAGTCCAGCGCCACCAGCCCGTGTGCGCCGACCGGTTGGGCGGCGGCCAGCTCGGTGAGCCGCTCGTGCGAGTCGAGGCCGGTCGGGGCGGCGTGCCGCACGAACCAGCCGAAGATGTCCCCCACGCCGCTCTGCCCGGCCTCGAAGCCCCAGGCGCCCGGGCTGATGCCGCCGTCGACCACGCCGCACATGCCGGGGACCTCGGCGGGGTGGGTGCCGTTGAGCACGTGGCAGGTGGAGGTGCCCATGATCGCCACCAGCCGGCCCGGGCGTAGCGCCTGCGCGGACGCGGCGGTGACGTGCGCGTCGACGTTGCCGACCGCGACCGCGATGCCCTCCGGCAGCCCGGTCCAGGCCGCGGCGCGGGCGCTCAGCGCGCCGGCCCGGTCGCCCAGCGGCCGCAGCGGGCCGTCCAGCTTGGCCACGAAGTCGGGGAAGCCGGGGTCGAGCGCGGCGAGGTACTCCGGTGACGGGTAGCGGCCGTCCTGCCGGATTCCCTTGTAGCCGGCGGTGCAGACGTTACGGGTCTCCGCGCCGCACAGCTCCCAGACGATCCAGTCGGCCGCCTCGATGAAGCGCTCGGCCCGCCGGTAGACCTCGGGGTCCTCGGCCAGGATCTGCAACCCCTTGGCGAACTGCCACTCGGCGGAGATCTTGCCGCCGTAGCGGCCGATCCACGGCTCGCCGCGCTCGTGGGCGAGGGCGTTGATCCGGTCGGCCTGCGGCTGCGCGGCGTGGTGCTTCCACAGCTTGACCCAGGCGTGCGGCCGGTGGCGCAGCTCCGGGACCTCGCACAGCGGCGTGCCGTCGGCGAGCGTCGGCAGCACGGTGCAGGCGGTGAAGTCGGTGCCGATGCCGACCACCCGGGCCGGGTCCACCCCGGCGGCGGCCAGCGCGGCCGGCACCGCCTCGCGCAGCACGTCGCGGTAGTTGTCCGGGTCCTGCAGGGCCCAGTCCGGGGGCAGCGCCGGGCCGCCGTCGGGCAGCGCCGTCTCGATCACCCCGTGCCGGTACTCGTGCACCGCGGTGCCGAGTTCGGCGCCGTCCCGGACCCGCACCACGAGCGCCCGCCCGGACAGCGTGCCGAAATCGACCCCGACCACGTACCGGTCGGTCGCCTCCACGTCGCTCATCTACACCTCCACCGCGTCACGGAGTTAGTGTTAGCGCTCACATATACATCCGTCAAGACACCTCCGCGCAACGGCTGCGTAACGGAGCCGACGGCGACGCCGCACCCTCCACCGTCGGCGCGGGGACCGGCCCGCCCAGGCCGACGGAAGATCCACCACGGACGCCGACGACCGGCTGTCGACACCCGGACAGGGCGCGTTGTTAGCGACAACAATCGATGCCCTGAGAGTCGGTGGAAGAACGGAGCGGGCAGCGACCCGACGGGACGTACGGAGACACGGCGCGACGCCCCGCAGAGGGGCTCTCAACGGCCCGTTTCCGACCCGACCGGCGGCCGGAGGGCCGCCCGGGCGACCACGACGCGACGGGCACGATGATGTACACACTTTGATGTCAGCGATAACATTCCTGACCTCGCCGTGCCGCTGTGCACCCCCGGGACGGGACGACCCCGCAGCACCCCGGAGGGACGGCCGGGGCCGCGACGAGTGGCCGATCCGGTCGGACGCCGACGCGGCCGTGGACCGGTGACATCGGGCCCGGAACGACACGACGGATGCCGGCCGCCGCCGCGTGCACGACGGCGACCGGATGGCCGGCCGGACGGCGCACCCCCGTCCGGCCGGCCGCTCACCGGCTGCCCGCGGCCCGGCGCTTGTTCCAGATGTCGAACGCCACCGCGGCGAGCAGCACCAGCCCCTTCACCACCGACTGGATCGACTGGTCGATGCCCATGAGCTGCATGCCGTTGCTCATCACCGCCATGATCAGGCCACCCACCATCGCGCCGACCACGGTGCCCACCCCGCCGGTGACCGCCGCGCCGCCGATGAAGGCCGCCGCGATCGCGTCCAGCTCGAACATGTTGCCCGCCGCCGGCTGGGCCCCGTTGGAGCGCGACGAGTAGATCACGCCGGCCACCGCGGAGAGGAAGCCCATGTTGACGAAGACCCAGAAGTTGACCGTCTTCACCCGCACGCCGGACAGCGTCGCCGCCGGCAGGTTGCCGCCGATCGCGTAGACCTGGCGACCGAAGACGGTACGGCGGGTGAGCAGGCCGTAGACGAGCACCAGCACGGCCAGGACGATCAGCACGATCGGCAGGCCCCGGGCGTGCGCGAGCTGCCAGGCGAACCACATGACGACCGCGCCGACCACCGCCACCCGCAGCACGAAGAGCGGGAACGACTCCACCGGCTGCTCGTGGCGGACCCGGGCCAGCCGGGTCCGGAACACGCTCGCCGCGTACCCCACCACCGCGAAGACGCCGATGAACAGCGTGAACGCGTCGAAGCCCTGCCCGCCGAGCAGGCCGTTGAGGAAGCCCGCCGCGACCCGCTGGTAGTCGGCCGGGAACGGCGACAGCGAGATGTTGTCCAGCACCCGCAGCGTCAGGCCGCGGAACAACAGCATGCCGGCCAGCGTGACGATGAACGCCGGAATGCCGGCGTACGCGACCCAGAGACCGTGCCAGGCGCCCACCGCGACGCCCACGGCGAGCGCGGCGAGGATGCCGACCCACCACGGCATGCCCTCCCGGATCACCAGTACGGCCGAGACCGCGCCGGTCAGCGCGACCACCGACCCGACGGACAGGTCGATGTGGCCACCGATGATCACGATGACCATGCCGATCGCGAGCACCAGGATGTAGGAGTACTGAAGAACGATGTTGGTGAGGTTGCCGGGGCTCAGCGAGACGCCGTCGGTGAGGATCGCGAACAGCGCGACGATCACCACCAGGGCGATGTAGATGCCGCTCTGCCGCAGGTTGCCGAGGATCAGCGTCCGCGGGTCACTGGTCCCGGTCTTCAGGGTGGCGGCCGCGCCGGTGTCGGGCGCGTCGACCTTCGGGGAGGTGGCGGGCTTCGTGCTGGTCATCCGACGAGATCCCTGTCCTTGGTCATGAGTTCCATCAGGTTCTCCTGGGTGGCGTCGCCCACCGGCACCTCGCCGGTGATCCGGCCGGCCGCCAGGGTGTAGATGCGGTCGCACATGCCGAGCAGCTCGGGCAGCTCGGAGGAGATGATGACGACGGCCTTGCCGTCCGCCACCAGGCGGTTGACGATGGTGTAGATCTCGAACTTCGCCCCGACGTCGATGCCCCGGGTCGGCTCGTCGAGGATCAGCACGTCCGGGTCGGTGAACAGCCACTTCGCCAGCACGACCTTCTGCTGGTTGCCGCCGGAGAGCTTGCCCACCACCGACATGACGCTCGGCGCCTTGATGTTCATGTCGCGCCGGCCCCGCTCGGCGACCGTGATCTCCTCGTTGCCGTCGATCCAGCCGTTGCGCGCGAGCTTGCCGAGCGCGGCGGCCGAGATGTTGCCCCGCACGTCGTCGATCAGGTTGAGGCCGTAGTGCTTGCGGTCCTCGGTCGCGTACGCGATGCCGGCGGCGATCGCCTCGGTCACCGTGCGGGTCCGCACCTGGCGGCCGTTGACGAAGACCCGGCCGGTGATGTCCCGACCGTACGCGCGGCCGAACACGCTCATCGCCAGCTCGGTGCGGCCGGCGCCCATCAGGCCGGCGATGCCGACCACCTCGCCGGCGCGGACCGTGAGTGAGGCATGGTCCACCACCAGCCGGTCCTGCGTCGGGTGACGCACGGTCCAGTCCTCGATCCGCAGCACCTCGGCGCCGGGCGTCGACGTCCGGGTCGGGTAGAACGCCGCGAGGTCGCGACCGACCATGCCGCGGATGATCCGGTCCTGGGTCGCCGTGCCGTCGCTCATGTTCAGCGTCTCGACCGTGCGGCCGTCCCGGATCACGGTCGTCGAGTCCGCGACCGCGGTGATCTCGCCCAGCTTGTGCGAGATCATGATGCAGGTGATGCCCTGGTCGCGAAGCCGCCGCAGCAGGTCCAGCAGGTGCGCCGAGTCGACGTCGTTGAGCGCCGCGGTCGGCTCGTCCAGGATGAGCAGCCGCACCTTCTTGGACAGCGCCTTGGCGATCTCCACCAGTTGCTGCTTGCCCACCCCGAGCTGGATCACCGGGGTCACCGGGTTCTCGTGCAGCCCGACCGAGCGCAGCAGCGCCGCGGCCTCCGCGTTGGTCCGGTGCCAGTCGATCAGCCCGGCGCGACCACGGCGCTCGTTGCCGAGGAAGATGTTCTCGGCGATCGACAGGTACGGCACCAGCGCCAGCTCCTGGTGGATGATGACGATGCCGTGGGACTCGCTGTCCCGGATGCCCCGGAACCCGACCGGCTCGCCGTCGAGGACGATCTGCCCGTCGTAGCTGCCGGTCGGGTACACCCCGGACAACACCTTCATCAGGGTGGACTTGCCGGCGCCGTTCTCGCCGCAGATCGCGTGGATCTCGCCGCGCCGGACGGCGAGCGAGACGTCCTGGAGCGCGGCCACTCCGGGAAAGGTCTTCGTGATGTTCCGCATTTCGAGGATGTGATCGCTCATGGAAACCGTCCTGCTCGTGGCCGTCGCGTCGGTGCGCCGGCGGGCCCGGCGACAGGTGCGTCACCGGGCCCGCCGGAGAGCGGCTCAGCCGGCCCGGCCGGCGGCGACCTCCTGGGCGGTCAGGTAGCCGGAGTCGATCAGCGCCGACTTGATGTCGTCCTTGTAGACGGTCTGCACCGGCAGCAGGAACGCGGGCACGACCTTGACGCCGTTGTCGTACGCCTTGGTGTCGTTCGCCTTGGGCTCCTGCTTCTTGAGGAACGCCTCGGCGGCGACCACGGCCTGGTCGGCGAGCAGGCGGGTGTCCTTGAAGACGGTCGAGCTCTGCACGCCGTCGTTGATGAGCTTGACGGAGGCGACCTCGGCGTCCTGGCCGGTGATCACCGGCATCTTCTTGGCCCCGCCGCGGTAGCCGGCGTTCTGCAGGGCGGTGATGATGCCCCGGGAGATGCCGTCGAACGGCGACAGCACGCCGTCGACCTTGCTGCCGTCGTTGTAGCTGGAGGTGAGCACATCCTCCATCCGCTTCTGCGCGGTCTCCTGCTGCCAGCGCAGGATGGCGATCTGCTCGATCTTCGTCTGGCCGGACTTCACCTTCAGCGTGCCGGCGTCGAAGTACGGCTTGAGCGTGTCCATCGCGCCGTTGAAGAAGAAGTGCGCGTTGTTGTCGTCGAGCGAGCCGGCGAACAGCTCCACGTTGAACGGGCCGGTCGCGGTGCCCTTCGAGCCGTCCTTGTTCTGCAGCCCGAGGCCGACCAGCAGCGCGTTGGCCTGGGCCACGCCGACCTTGTAGTTGTCGAAGCTGACGTAGAAGTCGACGTTCGGGCTGTTGCGGATGAGCCGGTCGTAGGAGATGACCGGGATCTTCGCCGCCGCGGCGGCCTGGAGCTGACCGCTCAGCGCGGTGCCGTCGATCGGGGCGATCACCAGCACGTCCGCGCCCTGCGTGATCATCTGGTCGATCTGCTGCGACTGGGTGGGGATCTCGTCGCCGGCGTACTGCAGGTCGACCTTGTAGCCCTTGGCCTGGAGCTTCTCCTTCACCGAGTTGCCGTCGGCGATCCACCGCTCCGAGGTCTGGGTCGGCATCGAGACGCCGATGGTCAGGTCGCCGGGCTTGGCCGAGCTGGTGTCCCCGCCGCCACCCGCGCCCTCACCACTGCATGCGGCCAGGCTGACGGCGATCGCGACGCCACCGAGCGCGGCCAGAAATCGTCTGCGCACGAGCTTCCTCTCCCCTGCGTACTCACGGACCCACGGATAACCCTCCTCGGAGTGTTAACGCTCACAAGATTCACCGTCAACCGATGACGGGAAATGCGCATGTCTCGGTCTCGTAACAAGGCTCGGCTAGGGCCGGCCGGTTCGCCCGCGGTCTCCGGCGGCGCGACGACGGATCGTCGCGCCGCCGGAGACGTGCCTCAGAGGGCGGCGCAGGTCGGGGTCAGCCCCGACGCGCTGCCGGTGCCCTGGAACCCGAACTCGGTGCTCTGACCGGCCCCGAGCTGGCCGTTGTAGTCCACATTCGCGAACCGCACCGTGCCGGTGCTACCACTGGCGGTCGCACTCCACGTGTTCGTCACACTCGCCCCACCGGGCAACGTCAGACTCACCGTCCAACTCCGCGTACCGGCCGAACCCGCCGTCACCTTCACCGTCGCCACGAACCCACCGGTCCACGAGTTCAGCGACACCGACGCCGAACACGCACCCGGCACCGGCGGCGCCGGAGTCGTCGGACTCGGCGGCGGCGTGGTCGGGCTCGGCGGCGGCGTGGTCGGGCTCGGCGGCGGCGTGGTGGGGCTCGGCGGCGGGGTGGTCGCCCCGGTGCCGTCGAAGCCGAGGAACCGCACCGCCTGGGCGGCGTCGAACGGAATCGAGTGGCCGTAGCCCTGGAAGCTGATCGCCTCGACCGGCGGCGTCCCACCGGTGCCGCCGTAGCGGGTCCGGGTGGCGCTGGCCTGCGGGTAGTCCGTCATGCTCGGGGTCTGCGAGACGCCCAGCACGTTCGTCCACTGCTTGATCTGCTCGCCGAAGTTGACGTAGCTCAGCGTGGTGTCCGTGGTGCCGTGCCAGATCTGCATGCGGGGACGCCGGCCGGTGTAGCCGGGGTACGCGTTGCGGACCAGGTCACCCCACTGCTGCGGGGTCTTGGTGATCCGCCCGCCGGAGCACTCGCTGTTCCACTCCGAGCCGTTGGTGGTGGCGAAGCAGCCGAACGGCACGCCCGACGAGCTGACCCCGGCGTGGAAGACGTCCGGGTACACGCCGGCCATCACGTTGGTCATCATGGCGCCGGACGAAGCGCCGGCGACGCCGATGCGGGCCGGGTCGACCGGGTAGCGGCCCGTCACGTAGTCGATCATCGACTTGAGACCGACCGGGTCGCTGCCGCCACCGCGCCGCAGCGCCTGCGGCGACGACACGTCCCAGCACTTGCTGCTGCGGGTCACCGACGGGTAGATCACGATGAACCCGTAGCGGTCGGCCAGCGGGCTGTAGCCGGAGCCGGTGTGCATGGCCGGACCGCTGCCGGTGCAGTAGTGCAGGACCAGCAGCAGGGCCGGCCGGGCCGGGAGCCGGTCCGGCACGTACAGGTGCATCTGCAGATTTGTCGGGTTGGTGCCGAAGTTCGTCACCTGGGTGAGCGCGGCGGCGGACGCCGGGCCGGCGGCGCTGACGACGGCGACCGCCGTCGTCAGCGCCGTCGCCAGCACGGCCGCGAACAGCGCGATCTTGGCTCTCATCGACGGTTCCTCCAAGGCGGGGGGACGGGAGGGAGGCCGTCGGCCCGGCCCACGGTACGCGCGGGCCGGGCCGACGACGGGCTCAGAGGGCGGCGCAGGTCGGGGTCAGCCCCGACGCGCTGCCGGTGCCCTGGAACCCGAACTCGGTGCTCTGACCGGCCCCGAGCTGGCCGTTGTAGTCCACATTCGCGAACCGCACCGTGCCGGTGCTACCACTGGCGGTCGCACTCCACGTGTTCGTCACACTCGCCCCACCGGGCAACGTCAGACTCACCGTCCAACTCCGCGTACCGGCCGAACCCGCCGTCACCTTCACCGTCGCCACGAACCCACCGGTCCACGAGTTCAGCGACACCGACGCCGAACACGCACCCGGCACCGGCGGCGCCGGAGTCGTCGGACTCGGCGGCGGCGTGGTCGGGTTGCCCGGCGTCGTCGGCGGCGGGGTGTTGGACCCACCGGCGTTGAGCGCGTTCAGCACCGACGTGTACGCGGCCTTCTTGTTGCCGGAGCAGTCGAAGAGCAGCGCGTTGTCCGAGCCGCGCCACGAGTCGCAGTCCCGCACGCCCCACACGGTGATGCCGGTGCAGCGCGACACCGCCATGCAGGACCGGGTGACCGTGCCGAAGATGTTCGCCTGGTTGCCGCCGGTCATCACGTCCAGCTCGGTGATCTGCACGTCCACGCCGAGGTCGGCGAAGCGCTGGAGGTTGGCCTGGTAGTCGCCCGGGATCGTGGTGCCCAGGTGCGACTGGAAGCCGACGCAGTCGATCGGCACGCCCCGGGACTTGAAGTCCCGCACCATGTTGTAGACGCCCGTCGACTTCGCGTTGACCCCGTCGGTGTTGTAGTCGTTGTAGCAGAGCTTCGCGCCCGGGTCGGCGGCCCGCGCGGCCCGGAAGGCCGCCTCGATCCAGTCGTTGCCGGTGCGCTGGAGGTTGGAGTCGCGGCGCCCACCGCCGCCACCGTCGGCGAACGCCTCGTTCACCACGTCCCAGGCGTAGATCTGGCCCCGGAAGTGCGTGGCGACCTGGGTGACGTGGTTGATCGCGGCGTTGCGCAGCGCGGTGCCGGACAGGCCCTGCGCCCAGCTCGGCTGCTGCTGGTGCCAGAGCAGGGCGTGGCCGCGCACGCTCATCCCGTTGGCCCGGGCGTGGCTGACCAGCCGGTCACCACCGGTGTAGGTGAACCGCCCCTGCTGGGGCTCGGTGGCGTCCCACTTCATCTCGTTCTCGGCCACCACGGAGTTGAACTCGCGGTTCAGCACCGTCACGTACGTGTTGTCGGACAGTTTGCCGGTGGCGACCGCGGCGCCGAAGTAGCGGCCCTTCTCGGCCGCCGACGCGCCCAGGGTCGTGCCAGCGCTGGCGTGGGGCGCCAGCGCCACCGCCATGCCGGCGGCTAGCGCACCGGCCAACAGGCTGGTGGACAGCAGGGCTCTCATGGGTCTCATGCGGATTCCTCTTCCGGGTTGCAGCGGTGGTGGTGCGACGCCTCGTCCCGCCTCGACGGCGGTGCCGAGGGTCCGGCCAGCGCGGCTCGCCCGGTGAGCCTTGCGGTGCCTGTGCCCTGCCATCGACTGTGAGCGATAACATGCGGCACGTCAAGTCGCGGGCCGCAGCCGGCTGCGGCCGACGCCGGCTAGCCCGCCCCGCCCGAGGGCACCGGCGCGGCGCCGGACCGGCCCGGCTCGGCGGCGAGCAGCCGGGCGGCGAACTGGTGCACGGTGCGCAGCATCGTGTACCGGGGACGCGCCGCGTGGTGCCGGGCCGTCAACAACGACTTCGCCACCAGCGCGTCGAGCACCACCCGGGTGCCCGGTCGCCACCGGGGCGCGACGCCGCAGACCCGGTCCACCTCGTCCAGGCCGAAGAGCCGGGGCAGCCCACCGAGGCGGACGAAGCACCAGCGCTCGGCCGGCGTCAGGCAGTCGAGGCTGCGGTGCAGCGCGGCGGACAGCGACCGCCCGGACGCCGGCTGCCCGGGCCGTCGGGGCGGCTCCAGGGTGGCGAGCGGGTTGTCCAGGTGGCGCAGCAGCTCGTCCAGGGTCCGGTCGGCCATCCGTTCGGCGGCCAGCTCGACGGCGAGCGGCAGCCGGTCGACCAGGCCGCAGATGGTGGCCACCGTGCCGACCTCCTCGACCCCCAGCTCGAAGCCGGGTCGGGCCCGGGCGGCCCGGCGGGCGAACAGCTGCACGGCGGGCATGCCGCGTACCCCGTCCGGGCCGGTGGTCAGCGCCGGCAACGGCGGCAGGCGCCACACCGACTCGTAGGGCAGGCCGAGCGGCTCACGCGAGGTGACCAGCACGGTGACCCGACGCCCGGCCCGCACCACGTCGTGCACCAGGCCGGCGCAGGTGTCGGTGAGCCGGTCGACGTTGTCCAGCACCAGCAGCAGGTGCCGGTCGGCCAGCAGCCGGGCCACGGGTGCCGGGTCCGGGCCGGCCCGGCGGACGCGGCGACGGATCGCCCGCAGCGCGTCGGCCGGGGTGCGGGCGGCAGCGAGGTCGACGGTGACGACGCCGTCGGCGTACCCCTCGCCGACCCGCTGCGCGACGGCGGCGGCGAGCGCCGACTTGCCCCCGCCCGCCGGCCCGGCCACGGTGACCACCCGCTGCTCGGCGAGCAGGTCGGACAAGGCGGCGAGGTCGGCCTCCCGGCCGATCAGGTCCGCGTCGTCCCGGGCCGGGTCCGGTCCGGACGGTCTCCCGCCGGTCGCGCCGCGGGCCGGCGGAGGCGTCCCGGGTCGGCGCGGCGCGGGACCGCGTCGCAGCTCACGGCCGGCGGCGGCCAGTTCCGGACCGGGCTCGATGCCCAGTTCGGCGGTGAGCCGGGCGGTGATCTCGGCGAGCCGGTCCCGGGCGGTCGCCCGCCGGCCGGTCCGCGCCAACACGCTGACGTGCCCGGCCTGCACGGCCTCGTGCAGCGGCTCGGCGGCGGCGAGCCGTGCCGCGACGGCCAGCACCTCGTCCGGCCGGTCGAGGTCCAGACCGAGACGGACCAGATCGAGGCCGGCATTGACCCATTCCCGGCGGAGCGCGGCGACCGTCTCCGACCCCGGCAGCAGCGCGCGCAGGTCGGTCAGGTCGGGATCGGACCAGCCCGCGACCGCGGCGGTCAGCAGCGCGAACGCGGTCGTCCGGTGGGCTCGGCGCGCCAGGACGCGGGCCGCCTCGGTGAGCCGCCGGAACCGGGGCAGGTCGACCTGGTCCGGGTGGAGCTGGAGGCGGTACGCCCGGGGCGCGGAGACGATCACGTTGGTACGGGCGTGCCGGGGCGACGCCGGCTCCAACACGCGCCGCAACCGCGCCACGTAGGTGTGCAGCAGACGGCTCCCGCTGGGCGGCAGACGGTCGCCCCACAACGACCGGGCGAGCGTCTCGATCGGGAGGTTCTCCCCGACGTGCAGGGCCAGCAACGCCAGCAACGCGCGCTGCTTCGACGGACCGAGCGCCACCGGCGTGCCGCCGTCGTGGACCCGGACCGCGCCGAGCACGGTGACGGAGAAGTGACGTCCCACGGACCGGTGATTCCCTCCCCTGACCGCTCCCTGTCTGCGCGTCAAGAATGCTGCATACCGCTCGTGCGACGCTTCTTCGTGTTTGCCGGCCCGGCGCGGAACTTTCGGCCCGGACGCGGACCAGGGGAGGATCGTCGATGACCACGCTCGCCAGACCCACCGCCAACCGCCCGCTCACCCACCACCGCCGCCCGATCGCCGCGCTGGTGGCCGTGGCCGGGGGCCTGCTGCTCGCCATGCTCTGGTCGTTCGAGCTGGTCGACCACGTGATCGGTGACTCCGTCGCCAACTCCGTGCTCGGCACCGACGCCAAGCAGACCGTGATCGGCGGGTCCGCGGCCGGCGCCCTGTTCGCCTTCGTCTCCGGCTTCGCCGGCACGTTCACCGCCTGCAACATCGCCGTGTTCGGCGCGCTGCCGGACGTCGCCGGCCGGGCCGACGGGTCACGCCGGGGGCGCGTCGCCGCCGTGCTGGCGCCGCTGGGCTGGCTGGCGCTCGGGCTGGTGGCGGTGGCCGCGGTGTACGGCTTCGTGGCCGTGCTGATCGGGTCCCGGCTCCCCCAGCTCTCCACGGCCACCGTCGGCTCCGGCTTCCCGGTCCGGCTGGTGCAGGCGTCGGTGGTGTTCGGGCTGATCGGGCTGGCGTTCGCCGCGCTCGGCCTGGCGGCGCTGGGGCTGCTCCCCGACCCGTTCGCCAACCGGCCCACGGCCCGCCTGGTGACGCTCGGCGCCCTGGTCGGCGGCTTCCTGGTCGGGCGGCCGTACCCGCTGTTCCACAAGCTGCTGGAGCAGGCGGTGGACAGTCACAACCCGTTCTACGGCGCGCTGGCGCTCGTCCTCCAGTCGCTCGGCAACATCCTGGTGATGGTCGTGCTGGCGCTGCTGCTGGTGCTGGGCACGCGCGGCGGCGTACAGCGGTGGTTGTCCCGGCCCGGCCGGGCCGGCCTGCTGGTCGGCGTCGCGCTGCTGGTGCTCGGCGCGTTCCTGGTCTTCTACTGGGACGTGCGGCTGCCCGCCAAGTTCGGCTACGGCTGGTTCCCGACCATGCCCTGGAACGCCTGACCGTCGTCCCCGTCGCGCTCACCGGCTGCGGCCACCGCCACGGTGCGCAGCAGCCGGTAGCGGGCGCCGTCCGGGCCGGCGTCCGGCTCCAGCAGGCACTCGTCGGCCAACCGGTCGAGCACGTCGCGCACCTCGCCGTCCGGGACGATGCCGGCGCAGCGCGCGACCGCGTCGTCCGGGGAGAAGCACAGCTCCCCCCGGGCCAACCGGGCCAGGCACGCCCGGTCGGCCGGTCGCAGCGGGGCCAGGCTGCGCCGCAGCGCCGAGGTGAGTGACCGGTGGTGCCGCGGGTGTCCCCGCCGCCGCGGTCGCAGCAGGTGGAGCGGGTCGGCGACCCGCCGGAGCACGCCGTCGAGACTGTCGGTGTAGAGGCAGGCGGCGGCGAGTTCCAGGGCCAGCGGCAGCCCGTCCAGCTCGCGGCAGATCCGGGCCACCGTGGGAGCGTCGGCCGGCGACAGGCGGAAACCGGGGCGGACCAGCCGGGCCCGGTCGACGAAGAGGCGCACCGCCGGATTCGCGGCCAGCGTCTCCACGTCCGCCGGCCCGGGGACCGGCAGCGGGCCGAGCCGGAACACCGCCTCGCGGGCCGGCCCGGGCCGGCGGCGGGACGTGACCAGCACGGCCGTGCGGGGGCAGCGGTGCCGCACGTACTCGATCATCTCCGCGGCGCGCCCGGCCAGGTGCTCGACGTCGTTGAGCACCAGCAGCATCCGACGCTCCGCCACGACGCGCAGCGGATCGGCGGTGGCCGCCAGCCCCAGCGTCTCGGCGAGCAGGCGCAGCACCGCGCCGCAGTCCGGGGCCTCGGCCGCGTCCACGGCGGCGACGCCGTCCGGGAACACGGCGGCGACCCGTTCGGCGACCGCCAGGCCGGTGGCGGACTTGCCGCAGCCGGCCGGGCCGACGATGGTCACGTGCCGGTGCGCCACCAGCAGCGTGGCGCAGTGCGCGACCTCGGCGTCACGGCCGATCAGCGTGCCGACGGCCGGCCCCGGCCCGCGCCAACCGGGCGGCCGTGCGGTCCGCGGCCGGGCCGGGGCGCCCGACGCCGCCAGGGCCGGTGCGTCCCCGGCGCGCAGCAACGCGGCGTGGATGCGGCGCAGTTCCGGTCCGGGCTCCACGTCCAGCTCGGCGCGGAGCCGGGCCCGGACGTCGAGGTAGTGGTGCACGGCGGCGGCGCGCTGGCCGCTGCCCGCGAGCACCTCCAGGTAGCGGGCCTGCACCGCCTCCTGCAACGGCTCGGCGGCGGCGAGCCGCTCGACCACCGGCACCACCTGCGAGGTCTGGCCCAGGGCGACCGCCACCGAGGCGTACAGCAGGCCGGCGTCGACCCAGGCGGTACGCAGCGCGGTGACGTGCCGCGGGCCGGCCAGCAGCCCGGTGAGGTGGGTGAGCGTCGGGTCCCGCCACAGGTCCAGCGCGGTGGCGAGCAGTTCGAACGCGTCGTCGAGCGCGCCGGCCGCCCGCCGACTGCGGGCCTGGCCGAGCAGCGTGCGGAACAGGCACGCGTCGACGTCCTCCGGGGGGACGTCGAGCCGGTAGCCGCCGGGCACCGACGCGATGACGTTGGTGCGGGCCCGGGGCGCGGTGTCGGGCTCCAGCACCTGGCGCAGCCGGGCGACGTACGTCCGGATGAGGTGTGCGCCGCTGTCCGGCGCGTCGTCGCCCCAGAGCGCCTCGGTGAGCGCGCCCAGCAGGACCGGCTGCCGGGGGTGCAGGGCGAGGTAGCCCAGGACCGCACGTTGCCGGGCGGGACCCAACGGGATCTCCACCGGGCCGCGGAGCGCGGCGACCGGACCCAGCACCCTGATCCGGACCGGGTCCACGGCAGCGGCCATGTGCGCCTCCCCCCACCGGGAGGCTAGGTGACCGACAGACGACTGTCCATGACGGAGCGCCACTCGTCGATGACCCACCGCACAAGCTGGCCGGCATTGCGCACGGCAGGAGTCCCGCCGCCCCGGGTCGTGTCGGGGCCGCCTGTTACGGTTCCGCCGCCCTTGCCGCTGCCGCACCGGAGGTTGGTGTGATCAATTCGCACGTCTCGTCGTTCGCCGGGTTGCCGGTCCTGCCGTTCACACCGGGAATGGCGCTGCCGGCGGATCCGTCCGCCGTGGCCTGGCGGTTGGAGGTCGAGGAGTTCGACGCCGACCCGACCGAGTTCGCCGGTCTGGTCCGCGCCCTGCTCGACGAGGTGCCGGCCGAGGCGGTACGCGCCGTGGTGGTGGGCGAGTGGGGCGAGGCGTACGAGCGTCCGCTGCCGGTCGACCTGCTGGTCGACGCCGCGTCGAAGTGGACCGGGCTGCGGGCGGTGTTCCTGGCCGACCTGGTCGGCGAGCAGTGCGAGATCTCCTGGCTGACCCACGGCGACGTCACGCCGCTGCTGGCCGCGTGTCCGGCGCTGGAGGTGCTGTGGATCCGCGGCGCGCAGGGGCTGCGGCTGGAGCCGGTCCGGCACACCGCGCTGCGCGAGCTGCGGATCGAGTCCGGCGGCCTGCCGGCCGAGGTGGTGCGCGCGGTCGCGGCGTGCGACCTGCCGGCGCTGCACCGGCTGGACCTGTGGCTCGGCGTCGCCGACTACGGCGGCGACGCCACCGTGGACGACCTGGCCGCGGTGCTGGCCGGCGACCGGCTGCCGGCGGTGCGGCACCTCGGGCTCTGCAACGCGGAGCACGCCGACACGATCGCCGCGGCGGTCGCCGACGCGCCGGTCGTCGGCCGGCTGGAGGTCCTCGACCTGTCCATGGGCGTGCTCGGCGACGCCGGCGCGACGGCGCTGCTGGCCGGGCAGCCGCTGACCCACCTGCGCCGGCTCGACCTGCACCACCACTTCCTGTCCGAGGAGGTGGCCGCGTCGGTGGTCGCCGCGCTGCCCGGCGTCGAGGTCGACGTCTCCGACCCGCAGACCGCCGACACGTACGACGGCCGGCCCTACTACTACACCGCGGTCGGGGAGTGACCGGCGGCGGTGGCGTGCTGACATGCGACTGACCGTGGTGGGCAATCCCGCGAACCGCCGGGTGGCGCTGTTCACCCGCGCGGTGCGCGCCGCGGGGCTGCCCGCCCCCGCCGTCCTGCCCTGGGCGGACGTGCTGACCGGGGCCGTCCCGCCGCCGGCCGGCGCGCTGGTGCGGGTCGACTCCCCGGGCGAGGATCCGCACGTCGACCGGCTGCTGCGACGGTCGGCCACCGCCGCCCGGCACGGCGAGCTGATCGGCCTCGCCGACGCGTACGCCGGTCTGGTGGCCGGGCTCGACCGGGTCGCCGCCGGCGGCGCGGAGCTGCTGAACCCACCGGCGGACGTCGCGGTGCTCTGCGACAAGCGGCGCTGCCACGCGGTGCTGTCGGCGGCCGGCGTGCCGGTGCCGGACGCGCTGCCGCCGATCGGCGGCCATGCCGCGCTGCGCGAGGCGATGGCGGCGGCCGGGTGGCGCCGGGTGTTCGTCAAGCCGGCGCACGGGTCGTCCGCCGCCGGGGTGCTCGCGCTCGCGGTCGGTCCGCGCGGCGTGCGGGCCGACACCACCGTCGAGCCCACCCAGGACGGGTTGTTCAACTCGCTGCGGGTCCGCCGGCACACCGACGAGGCGACGATCGCCGCGATCGTCGACCGGCTGGCCCCGGACGGCCTGCACGTCGAACGGTGGCTGCCCAAGGCCGGCCTGCGGGACCGGGTGGTCGACGTGCGGGTGCTGGTGGTCGCCGGCCGGCCGACGCACGCGGTGGTGCGCGCCGCCCGGGGCCCGCTGACCAACCTGCACCTCGGCAACGCCCGGGGCGACCTGGCCGAGCTGCGCGCCGCGGCCGGCCCGGCGGGCTGGTCGGCGGCGATGGAGACCTGCGAGCGCGTCGCCGCCTGCTTCGCCGGCTCGCTGCACGTCGGCGTCGACCTGATGTTCCTGACCGGGTGGCGCCGGCACGCGGTCGCCGAGGTGAACGCGTTCGGCGACCTGCTGCCCGGCGTGCTGACCGAGGGCCGCGACAGCTACGCCGAACAGGTGCACGCGCTGACCACCGGCCGGTGGCGGCGGTGGCGGGCGGAGGTGGCCGCATGCGCGGCCTGATCGGCAGCCACGACCTGCTCCTGGTCACGCTTGACACGTTGCGCCACGACGTGGCCGCCGAGCTGGTCGCGGCGGGGCGGACGCCGCGGCTGGCCCGGGCGCTTCCCGGCGGCCGGTGGGAGCGCCGGCACTCCCCCTCCAGCTTCACCTACGCCGCCCACCACGCGTTCTTCGCCGGCTTCCTGCCCACGCCGACCACGCCGGGGCCGCACGAGCGGCGGTTCGCGGCGGCGTTCCCGGGCAGCGAGACGGCCGGTGCGGACACCTGGGTGTTCGACGCCCCGGACCTGCCCAACGCGCTCGCCGCGGCCGGGTACCACACGCTCTGCCTGGGCGGGGTCGGTTTCTTCAACCGGCGTACCCCGCTCGGCGCGGTGCTGCCCGGCCTGTTCGCCGAGGCGCACTGGGAGCCGGAGTTCGGCGTCACGTCCCCCACCTGCCTGGACGCCCAGCTCGACCGGCTGGCCGAGGTGCTGGCCCGGGTGCCGACGGCCCGGCCGTTGTTCACCTTCCTCAACGTCGCCGCGCTGCACCAGCCGAACCGGCACCACCTGCCCGGCGCCGAGACCGACAGCCGGGCCAGCCACGCCGCCGCGCTGGAGTACGTCGACGGCCGGATCGACCGGCTGTTCCGGCTGGTCACCGGTCGCGGCCGGCCGGTGTTCACGATCATCTGCTCCGATCACGGCACCGCCTACGGGGAGGACGGCCACACCGGCCACCGGATCGGCCACGACGTGGTGTGGACCGTCCCCTATGCCGACTTCACCCTGCACCCGGGAGAATGGTGACCAGCACCGAACCGAGCCTCGACGGCTCCGCCTACCAGCAGTATCTCTACGCGTACCCGCACAAGACCTCCTACCGGGCGCTGCGGCCCCGGCCCCGGCTGGCCGACGTGTGGCGCGCCGAGGCGCGGGACGCGCTCTTCCTCTACCTGCACGTGCCGTTCTGTGAGATGCGGTGCGGCTTCTGCAACCTGTTCACCCGCGCCAACGCGCCAGCCGAGCAGGTCACCGCGTACCTGCGGCAGGTGCGCCGGCAGGCCGGGCGGGTCGCCGAGGCGCTCGGCGCGGACGCCGGGTTCGCCCGCGCCGCGTTCGGCGGCGGCACCCCGACCTACCTCACCGCCGACGAGCTGACCGCGCTGTTCGCCGTCGCCACCGAGACGCTCGGCGCGCGCCTGCCGGGCGTACCGCTGTCGGTGGAGACCTCGCCGGCCACCGCGACGCCGGACCGGCTCGCGGTGCTCGCCGCGCACGGCACCACCCGGGTGAGCATCGGCGTGCAGAGCTTCCTCGACGTCGAGGCCCGCGCCGCCGGCCGGCCGCAACGCCGCGCCGAGGTGGAGGCCGCGCTGGCCGCGATCCGGGACGCGCGGATCCCGTCGCTGAACATCGACCTGATCTACGGCATCGACGGCCAGACCGCCGACACGTGGCGGCAGAGCCTGGACGCGGCGCTGGCCTGGCGGCCGGAGGAGCTGTTCCTCTACCCGCTCTACGTCCGGCCGCTGACCGGGCTCGGGCGGCGGACGCACGCCCGCGCCGACTGGGACGCCCAGCGCCTCGCGCTCTACCGGCAGGCGGTGGAGACGCTCGGCGCGGCCGGCTACCGGCAGGAGTCGATGCGCCAGTTCCGCCGGGCCGACGCGCCGGCGGCCGACGGTCCGGGCTACTGCTGCCAGGACGACGGCATGGTCGGGCTGGGCTGCGGCGCCCGCTCCTACACCACCGCGTTGCACTACTCCTTCGACTACGCGGTGAGCGTCACGCAGGTGCGCGCGGTGCTCGACGACTACCTCGGCCGTCAGGCCGACGACTTCGCGTACGCCGAGTTCGGTTTCCGGCTGGACGACGCGGAGCAGCGTCGCCGCTGGCTGCTCACGTCGCTGCTGCGCGCCGACGGGGTGGACGCGGACGCCTACCGGGCCCGCTTCGGGCGGCGGCCGGTCGACGACTTCCCGCAGCTCGGCCGGCTCGTCGAGCGGGGCTGGGCCACCGACGGCGGGCTGCGGCTCACCGCGGCCGGGCTGGCCCGCTCCGACGCCGTCGGCCCGTGGTTGACCTCCGCCGAGGTCCGACACGCGATGACCGGGTACGCGTTGCGATGACGCTGTCGATCCTCTACCGCGGTCCGCTGGCGAGCTGCAACTACGACTGTCCCTACTGTCCGTTCGCCAAGCGGCGCGACCCGCCGGAGCTGCTGCGCGCCGACCGGGCGGCGCTGGCCCGGTTCACCGACTGGGTCACGGCGACCACCGACGTGCGGCTGTCGGTGCTGTTCACGCCGTGGGGCGAGGCGCTGACCCGGCGCTGGTACCGGGACGCGATGGTGTCGCTGTCGCACCTGCCGCACGTCGACCGCGTGGTGGTGCAGACCAATCTCGCCGCCCGCGTCGACTGGCTGGCCGACGCCGACCCGGGCTCGGCCGCGCTCTGGACGACCTACCATCCGGGGCAGGTCGAGCGGGCGCGGTTCCTGGGCCGCTGCGCGCGCCTGACCGAGCTGGGCATCCGGTACTCGGTGGGGGTGGTCGGCCTGCCCGAACACCTCGACGAGGCGCGGGCGCTGCGGGCCGCGTTGCCGCCGGCCGTCTACCTGTGGGTCAACGCGGCCGAAGGTCGCCGTTACGACGCCGAGGAGGAGGCGACCTGGACCGCGCTGGACCCGCACTTCGGCTACAGCGTCCGGCCGCACCTGTCGCTCGGGCGGCCGTGCCACGCCGGGGAGACCGCCGTCTCGGTGCTGGGCGACGGCACGGTCCGCCGGTGCCACTTCATCCCCACCCCGATCGGCAACCTCTACGACGGCTCGTGGCGGGCCGCGTTGAAGCCCCGCGGGTGCGAGACCGCGGTCTGCGACTGCCACATCGGGTACGTCCACCTCAAGCCGCTCGGCCTGCGGGAGGTCTTCGCCGGTGGGGTGCTGGAGCGGATCCCGGCCGGCTGGCCGCCGCCGGCCTCGACGCCGCGCTGACGGTTGGTCGAAACGGTCCCGCCCATTGACAGACGTCGAATGTTAACGCAAACATTGACCGATGCCTCTTCATGAGGCACCGGGAGCTGGGCACACCTCGCACCGCCGCCGGTCCAGGGCAGGCCGTCGCCACCCCACTCACGGACCGGGAGGTCCCCGTGCGACTCACGCACCATCCCCGCCACCGGGCGGCGTTGATCGCCGCCGCCACCACACTCACGCTCACCACCGCCGGCCTCACCGCCACCCAACTGCCCGCCTCGGCCGCCACCGGCTGCGCGGTCAGCTACACCGTCTCCTCGTCCTGGTCCGGTGGCTTCGGCGCGAACGTCTCCGTCACCAACCTCGGCGACCCGGTCAGCAACTGGCGGCTGACCTGGTCGTTCGGCGCCGGCCAGACCGTCACCCAGTACTGGAACGCCACCATCACCCAGACCGGCGCCGCCGTCACCGCCGCCAACGTCTCCTACAACGGCGCCATCCCCACCGGCGGCAGCACCAGCTTCGGCTTCAACGGATCGTGGACCGGCAGCAACCCCGCCCCCACCAGCTTCGCGCTCAACGGCACCACCTGCACCGGCGGCGTCAGCACGCCGCCCACGACGACGCCGCCGACGAGCACGCCACCCACCACGCCGCCACCGAGCACCCCGCCACCGGGCGGCGACGGGACGTGTGACATCTACGCGGCCGGCGGCACCCCGTGCGTCGCCGCGCACAGCACCACCCGGGCGCTGTTCCGCGCCTACAGCGGGCGGCTCTACCAGGTGCGCCGCGCCTCCGACAACACCACCCGCGACATCTCCACGCTCAGCCCGGGCGGGCCCGCCAACGCCGCCGCGCAGGACTCGTTCTGCGCCAACACCACCTGCGTCATCACCTGGATCTACGACCAGACGACGCGGGGCAACAACCTCGGCTACCAGGGCGCCGGCGGCATCGGCGGCGCGGTGCAACCGGCCGTGGCGAACCGCGAGGCGATCACGGTCGGCGGCGCGAAGGCGTACTCGCTGTTCATCCCCGGCAACAGCAGCTACTGGCGCGACGGCCACCTGACCGGCGTACCGACCGGCAGCGCGCCCGAGGGCATGTACATGGTCACCAGCGGCACGCACGTCAACAGCGGCTGCTGCTTCGACTACGGCAACAGCGAGACCACCCGCCGGGCCGACGGCGCCGGCGCGATGGACGCGATCTACTTCGGCACCAGTTGCTGGTTCGGCGGCTGCTCCGGCAGCGGCCCCTGGGTCCAGGCCGACCTGGAGTGGGGCCTCTACCCCGGCGGCAGCCAGACCTGGAACCCCAACCAGCGCGCCTTCACCAGCAAGTTCGTCACCGCCACGCTGAAGAACAACGGCACCTCACGGTTCGCCATCAAGGGCAGCAACGCCCAGTCCGGCAACCTCTACACGCTCTACGACGGGTCGCTGCCCCCCGGCTACAGCCCGATGAAGAAGCAGGGCGCGATCATCCTGGGCAGCGGCGGCGACTGCTGCATCGACAACAGGAACCAGAGCGTCGGCACGTTCTACGAGGGGGCCATGGTGGCCGGCTACCCCTCGGACGCGACGGAGAACGCGGTCCAGGCCAACGTCGTGGCCGCCGGCTACCGCTGAGCCGATCCGGCCGCCGCCCGGTCCCACGGGGCGGCGGCCGGATCACGGGCGGACCCGGTCGCCGTGGACGGGACGCCGCACGCCGGGCGGGCGCGGGACGGACGGTAGGCTGCGGGCGGTCATCGGGGCGTCCGAAGGGGAAGTGCGTGACAGGCGTGTCGGTTCGCGGGGCGGTTGCGGCCTGCGGAGTCCCGAAGTGAGCGAGGGACTGCGTCCCGGTGACCCGGTCCGGCTCGGTGGCTACGAACTGCTCGGCCGGCTCGGCGAGGGCGGCATGGGCAGCGTGTTCCTGGCCCGGTCACCGCAGGGCCGGCAGGTGGCGGTCAAGGTGGTCCGCGCCGAACTGTCCCATCACGACGAGTTCCGGGGCCGGTTCCGCAGCGAGGTGAACCGGGCCCGCCAGGTGCCGCCGTTCTGCACCGCCGAGGTGCTGGACGCCGACCCGGACCACGACCCGCCGTACCTGGTGGTGGAGTACGTCGACGGGCCCAGCCTGGTGCAGGTGGTCCGGGACCGGGGGCCGATGACGGCGGCCGGCGTGCACGGCATCGCGGTCGGGGTGGCCACCGCGCTCACCGCCATCCACGGCGCCGGCGTGATCCACCGGGACCTGAAACCCGCCAACGTCCTGGTCGCACCCGGCGGGATCAAGGTCATCGACTTCGGCATCGCCCGCGCGTTCGAGGCCACCAGCCAGCACACCCGGACCGACCAGATGGTCGGCACCGTCGCGTACATGGCTCCGGAGCGGTTCGAGACCGCGTCCGGCCAACGCACGGGCCCGGCCGCGGACATCTTCGCCTGGGGCGCCGTGGTCGCCTTCGCCGCGACCGGCCGGACGCCGTTCGAGGGCGAGTCCGCCACCGCCACCGCGATGCGGATCATGACCCAGCCGCCGGACCTGACCGGTCTGGACGGGCCGCTGCGGGAGCTGGTCTCCCGGGCGCTGGAGAAGGATCCGGCCGACCGGCCCTCGGCCCGGGACCTGCTCGACGGCCTCCTGACCGCGGCCGCGCCGGCGGGCGGGGCCGCCGTCCGGGCCGCCGGGCCGGTGACGCCCGCCGGCGCGGCAGCGGCGAGCGGCCCCGGTGTCGGTCCCGGCCCCGCCGCCAACGCGGGAGCGAACGCCGGTCCCGCAGGGGGAGCCGGCCCCGACGGCGCGGACCGGGGCGCCCCGGCGGACGCCGGCGCGGCCACGACGCGGCGCCGCCGACTCATCGGGATGGCCGCCGGCGCCGCCGTGATGGCGGTGCTGGTGCCGGCCGCGCTGTACGGCGCGGACCTGGTGGGTGACCGGTCCGGCGCGACGCCCACCGGCTCCGCCGGCAGCGGCACGCCGACCCCCGGCGGCCCGCCGTCCGCGTCCCCCTCGACCGGCGGTCCGGCCACCGGCGGCACGCCCGCCGCGACGCCGGCGTCCCGCACCCCGGGCGGGTCACCGCCGGCGGCCGACCGGACCCGGGCCATGCTGGCCGGGCAGCGGCGGGTCCTGCTGCACGTGGTGGAGATCGACCGGGACCTGTCGCTGCCGTTCGACGGTGAGCTGACGGTCGGCGACGGCACCGGCAAGGACGCGCTCTTCGTGCTCGAACCGGTCGGTGTCGACTACCTGATCAAGTCGGTGAACCCGGACATCGCGCACCGTCCGTGCCTCGGCGTCAAGCTCGACCCCGAGGGGTACGCGTCGCTGGTGGGCGCCGAGTGCGAGCCCACCGGGGCCACCGTGTTCAGCATCACCCGCGAGGGCAAGGACGACAAGGGCCGCACCTCCTACTCGATCTTCAACGACAAGTACGGCCTGGTGCAGTGGGAGGACACCGAGAAGAAGATCTACGTCCAGGAGCTCGGCGACGCCCCGATCGACACCACATTCAGCCTGGTCGACCGCGGCGCCGCCTGAGCACCGTCAGGTCAGGTCAGCAGCTCGACGTACCCGCCGGAGCCGTGCACGCGGATCCGCTGCCCGTCCCGGATCAGCCGGGTGGCCCGCGGCACGTTCACCACGGCCGGCAGGCCGTACTCCCGGGCGATGACCGCGCCGTGGGTCATCGGCCCGCCCACCTCCGTCACCAGGCCGGCCACGGCCACGAACAGCGGCGTCCAGCTCGGGTCGGTGTGGACGGTGACGAGGATGTCGCCCGGTTCGAGGTCCGCGCGGGCCAGGTCGAGGACGACCCGGGCCCGCCCCTCCACCGTGCCGGCCGACACCGGCACGCCGGCCAGCGCGCCGGTCGGCAGGTCGTCGCGCCGGTACGCCCCGTGGACCGCCTCGCCGTCCGAGGTGAGCACGCGGGGTGGCGTGAGCGCCTGGTGGAACCGGAACGTCTCCGCGCGCTCGCGGACGAGCCGCGCGTCCACCCGGCGCGTCCGCACCGCGTCGCGGAACTCGTCGAAGGTCAGGAAGAAGACGTCCTCCCGGTCGGGCAGCACACCGTCGCGTACCAGCCGGTCGGCCTCCACCATCAGCGCCTGCTTGTAGACGAGGTAGCGGCTCACGATGGCGTACTTCGGGTACTCGCGGTAGCCGATGAAGGTCCGGACCCGGTCGATCATCCGCTGGGTCTCGTCGGCCTTGCGGTCCCCGTCCGGCAGGGCCCGGAGCCGGTCGAGCACCTCCCGGGCCTTCCGCTGCACCGCCTGCCGGCCCTCCGCGAAGCGCCGTCCGGCGGCGCCGGGCGCGAAGTTCCGGACGTGGTCGAGGATCAGCGGTACGAGCGTGGCCGGTCGCTCGCTCCACCGTGGCCGGGTGATGTCGATCTCGCCGACGCACCGCATGCCGTACCGGTCGAGGTAGTCCTGGAGGGCGTCGTGTGCCTCGCGCCCGCCCGGCAGCTTCGGCAGCTCGTCCAGGAAGCCGTCGTCGTCCGCGGCGTCCCGCAGGAACGCCACCACCTCGGGGTGGGGGCGGATGACGTCGGCGACGTCGAGCAGCGCCAGCCCCATCTCCGAGGTGACGTTGCCGGGGGCGGACAGGCTGAGCGTGTCGGCGGCGTTCCGCTCGCCCAGCCACTCCCCCAGCTTGTCGTTGAGCCACCAGGTGGCCTCCATCCCGGCCATGATCGCCTGCATGTTGACCGGGTCGACGAGGGCCCGCTTGTGCTCCGGGAACGCCTCCGCCACCAGGAAGTCGAACAGCGCCGGCCCGGTCCGGGTGCCGATGTCGCGCCGCAGCGCGGCGATGCTGGCCCGACTCTGCTCGATCAGCGCGGTGACGACGGCCGGGTCGGTCTCGATCGTCGCCGACGGCAGCCCGGGAGGCGGACCGGCGGGGCCGTCGTCGGCCAGCGTCGGCACGACGTCACCGCGCTCCAGGAGCGTCTCCAGCGCGTCCCTGGTCAGCGGATCCGATCTGGTCATCAGGTCCAGGAAGGCGGCCCGGCCCGCCGGGGTGGCCAGGTGCCGGGTGGCGTCGACGAACAGCCGGCCACCGGCCTCGTGCATCGGCGCCATGGCGGTCAGCCGCCACATCGACAGCCCCAGCGGCTTCATCGCGTCGGTCATCATCTGCTGGTGGCCGACCGAGAGGTAGACGTGGTTCTGCCCGTCGTCGACCACCGGGACCGGGAACAGCGTGGTGATCGGGCGGCTCTGGAGGATGTGGGGTTCGCCGTCGGCCAGGGCCCACTCCACGTCCTGCGGGCCGCCGAACCGCGCCTCGATCCGCCGCCCGAGCCGGACGAGACGGACGACCTGCTCGTCGGTCAGCGCGGGCTGCTCCCGCCGGGCCGGATCGACCGCCTCGGTCCGCGTCCCGCCGCCCGGCACGGCACGGACGGCCCGTGGCTTGCTGGCGATGGTCCGGGAGACGACCCGGTCGTCGCGCACCGTGAACACGTCCGGGGTCACCAGGCCGGCGACCAGGGCCTCGCCCAGACCGAACCCGGCCTCCACGGAGGCGACCTTCCGGTTCCCGCTGACCGGGTCGGCGGTGAACAGGATCCCCGCCGCGTCCGGGAGCACCATCCGCTGCACCACCACGGCCATCTGCACCGTACGGTGATCGATGCCGTTGCGTAGGCGGTAGGTCACCGCCCGTTCGGTGAACAGCGACGCCCAGCACCGGGCGACGTGGGTGCGGATCTCGTCCGGGCCCACCACGTTCAGGTAGGTGTCCTGCTGGCCGGCGAAGGAGGCCGTCGGCAGGTCCTCCGCCGTCGCGCTGGACCGCACCGCGTAGGCGGCGTGCGCGCCGAGCCCGGCCAGCGCCCGGCTGATCGCCGCCGCGACCTCGCCCGGCACGGCCACCTCCTCGACGACCCGGCGGATCTCGGCGCTGACCGTCCGGATCGCCTGCCGGTCGTCGGGGCCCAGACGGCAGAGCCGGTCGAGCGGCGCGTCGAGCGCCGGCAGGTCCGCCACGGCCCGCCGGTACGCGTCGGTGGTCACGCAGAAGCCGGGCGGCACGCTCACCCCGTCGAGCCGCGACAGCGCCCCCAGGTGCGCGCCCTTGCCACCGACGGTCGCGAGCTGCTCCTCGTCGATCTCGTCGAACCCGACCACGTATCTTCCGGCCCTCATCGTGCCCCCGTTTCCCCAGCTCATCCGCGTCCGGCCGACGATTCTGCGGCACCACCGGGGTCTTGCCGCAAGCCCCGGGGTGCGATATACGTTAGAAGTGGCAGGGAGCGACGTCTCCCTGCCTTCGGTGTTTTCCGGCCCTCTCCCCGCGGCGTCAGTGGCGTCCGGCGGCAGGCCCCGGTCCGAGAACACCACGCGTCGGCCGGCGACGACGGGAAACGTCGCAGCGGACGGGCGGGCAGCGGCCGGGATCGTGGCGCTCCCGACGGCGGTCGGTGGCATGACGGGGACGTCCTGGGGGCAAGACCGGAACGGAGAGCTACGCTGAGGGGCCGTTCGGGCGACTCGATGACGGGTTGTATCCGGATTTGTCGCCCACGGTGGTGCCTCGACCTGGACGAGCGGGATCTGCTGCGGTGAGGGAGACTCGGGCGATGACCGGCGCTGGCACCGACCCGCGGACACGTGCCGACGTGTTCGCCGTCGACGGTGAGATCGGCCCGGATCTGGCCCGGGTCGACTGGTCGACCCATCCGCTGGGGCAGCCCGACGGGTGGCCGCAGAGCCTGCGGACGGCGGTGCGCATCCTGCTCTCCTCCCGCTTCCCGATGTGGATGGCCTGGGGCCCCGAGCTGACGTTCTTCTGCAACGCCGCCTACCGCCGCGACACGCTGGGCCGCAAGTACCCGTGGGCGTTGGGCCGACCGGCGAACGAGGTGTGGGCGGAGATCTGGGCCGACATCGGCCCCCGCATCGACACCGTGCTGCGCACCGGCGAGGCGACCTGGGACGAGGGGCTGCTGCTGTTCCTGGAACGCGCCGGCTACCGGGAGGAGACCTACCACACGTTCTCCTACAGCCCGCTGCGCGACGACGACGGCACGCTGGTCGGGATGCTCTGCGTGGTCAGCGAGGAGACCGAGCGGGTCATCGGCGAGCGACGGATGGCCACGCTGCGGGACCTCGGCTCCGACCCGAGCGTGATCCGCACCGAGCAGGAGACGCTCGCCTTCGCCGGCCGACAGTTGGGGCGCAACGCGCACGACCTGCCGTTCACGCTGACGTACCTGTTCGGGGACGAGGGCGACGCACGTTTGGCGGAGGCGACCGGGTTCGCCGCCGGCCATCCGGCGGCGCCGGCCACGCTGTCGCTCGACGACCCCGACGCGGTCTGGCCGGCCCGGGCGGTCACCGAAGGGGACCTGGTCCGGGTGCCGCTGGACTCCGCCGTGCACCACGACCTGCCGACGGGCGCCTGGCCGGACCCGCCGACCGAGGCGTTGCTGGTGCCGCTGCGGCAGCAGGGCGGAACGCCGTACGGGTTCCTGGTGGCCGGGCTCAACCGCTACCGGGCCCTCGACGACGGCTACCGCGGGTTCGTGGAACTGACCGCCGGGCATGTGGCGACCGGGATCGCCAGCGCCCGCAGCTACCAGGCCCAGCAGCGGCGGGCCGAGGAGCTCGCCGAGCTGGACCGGGCGAAGACCGCGTTCTTCTCCAACATCAGCCACGAGTTCCGCACCCCGCTGACGCTGATCATGGGACCGGTGGACGAGCTGCGCGGCCGGCTGCGGGACGCCGACGGGCCGATCCGCGAGGAGCTGGAGGTCATCCGCCGTAACGGGCTGCGCCTCGGCAAGCTGGTCAACAGCCTGCTCGACTTCTCCCGGATCGAGGCCGGCCGGATGCAGGCCCGCTACCAGCCGGTGGACCTGGCCGCGGTGACCGCCGACCTGGCCAGCGTCTTCCGCTCGGCGGTCGAACGCGCCGGCCTGACCTTCGAGGTCGACTGCCCGCCCCTGCCCGAGCCGGTGCACATCGACCCCGGCATGTGGGAGAAGGTGGTGCTCAACCTGCTCAGCAACGCCCTGAAGTTCACCTTCGACGGCACCGTGCGGGTCGAGCTGCGCGCCGAGCACGGGCAGGCCGTGCTGCGGGTGGTCGACACCGGCATCGGCGTCGCCGAGGAGGAGATGCCCCGGCTGTTCGAGCGGTTCCACCGCATCGAGAACGCCCGCTCCCGCTCCGACGAGGGCAGCGGCATCGGGCTGGCCCTGGTCAAGGAGCTGGTCACGCTGCACGGCGGCAGCATCACCGCCAGCAGCACGGTGGGCCGGGGCACCGCGTTCACGGTCCGGCTGCCGTTCGGCGACGCCCACCTGCCGGCCGACGCGATCGCCCCGGCCGGCTCCGGCCGGGTGCCGGTCTCCGCCGAGCCGTTCGTGCAGGAGGCGCTGCGCTGGCTGCCCGGCGACCCGACGGCCGAGGTCGTCCCGGAGGACGCCCCGCCGGTCGATGGTCCCGCGCCGACCCGGCCGGGGCAGGCCCCGGCGCGGGTCCTGGTCGCCGACGACAACGCCGACATGCGCGAGTACCTCACCCGCCTGCTGCGCGCCGCCGGGCACCGGGTGCGGGCGGTGGCCGACGGGCAGGCGGCGTTGGAGGCCGCCCGCACGCACACGCCGGACCTGGTGGTCAGCGACGTGATGATGCCCCGGCTGGACGGCCTGCAACTGGTGGCCGCGCTGCGGGCCGACTCCCGGACCGCCGGCACGCCGGTGCTGCTGCTGTCCGCCCGCGCCGGGGAGGAGGCCGCCATCGAGGGGTTGGAGGCCGGCGCGGACGACTATCTGGTCAAGCCGTTCCCGGCCGCCGAGCTGCTGGCGCGGGTGCGGGCGAACGTGGAGCTGGCCCGGCTGCGCAACCACCACGCCCGGTGGCGCACCGCGCTCGTCGACTCGTTGCAGGAGGCGTTCTTCGTCTGCGACGAGGCCGGGGCGGTCATCGAGATCAACACGGCCTTCACCGACATTCTCGGCTACGGTCCGGAGAACCTGCCCTACCTGCCGGTGCAGCCGTGGTGGCCGGACCCGGAGGCCGAGCCGGAGGCACACCGTCAGGTGTCCACCGCATTCTCGGCGCTGATCGGCCAGACGAAGGGCACCTACACCGTGCCGGTGACCCACCGCGACGGGCACCGGCTCTGGATCGCGACCGCGTTCAACCAGGTCGACGACCCGGACACCGGACGCCGGGTCATCGTGGGCACGTTCCGCGACGTCACCACCGAGCACTACGCCGTGCAGCGGGAGACCGCCCTGGCCGGGCTGAGCCTCCGGCTGTCGCAGGCGGACGATCTCACCGACGCCCTGCACGGGGTGCTGGACGAGATGCGCAAGCTGTGGCGCGCCACCGGAGTGGTCACCGCCGTCTTCGGCGACACCTCGGATCCCGACGTCACCGCGACCGACCCCCTGCCGCAGTGGGACACGCTGCCCGACGAACGCCGGCAGGCGTTGCTGGCGTTGCGGGACACGCCGCTGCTGACTCCGGTGGCGACGCCGGCGCACGGGGCCGGCATCGCGCTGGAGCATCCGGACGGCACCATGGCGCTCTGGATCGACCTGGGCGAGAAGCGGCCCTTCACCGAGCAGGACCAGACTCTGCTGGCGCTGCTCGCCGGCCACGTCGCCCAGGGGCTGCACCGGGTGCACCAGATCGACCAGCAACGGGAGACCGCGCTGGCCCTGCAACGGGCGATCCTCGGCCCGGCCCAGCTGCCCGCCGGCTTCGCCGTGCGCTACGCCCCGGCGTCGCTGCCGCTCAAGGTCGGTGGCGACTGGTACGACACGGTCGAGCTGCCGGACGGGCGGATCGCGATCGTGGTCGGCGACTGCGTCGGCCACGGCCTGCGGGCCGCCACCGTGATGGGGCAGCTGCGCAGCGCGTGCCGGGCGCTGCTGTTGCAGGACGCCAGCCCGGCCCAGACGCTGATGGCCCTGGACCGGTTCGCCGCCCTGCTCCCGGGCGCGCAGTGCGCGACCGTCCTCTGCGGTGTGCTGGACCCGGCGACCGGCCGGCTGCGCTACTCCAGCGCCGGGCACCCGCCGGCCATCGTGGTGCACCCCGACGGCACGTCCGAACTCCTCGACCAGGGCCGGTCCCGGCCGCTCGCGGTCCGCGCCGGGCGGGAACGCCCGGAGGCGGAGGTCACCGTGCCGGCCCGGGCCACGCTCATGCTCTACACCGACGGTCTGGTCGAACGCCGCCGCCAGCCGCTGACCGCCGGCATCGACCGGGCCACCGCGGCGATCCAGGAGGGCCGGGGTGTCCCGGTCGAGGCGCTGGCCACCGAGCTGATGGACCAGCTCACCCCGGAAGGCGGGTACGACGACGACGTGGCGCTGCTGCTCTACCGACACCCCGGGCCGCTGGAGCTTGACTTCCCCGCCGAGTCGTCGCGGCTGGCCGAGGTGCGTACCGCGTTGCGCGGGTGGCTGGACCGGTGCGGGCTGGCCCCGGCGTACTCCTACAACGTGCTGGTGGCCGCCGGTGAGGCGTGCGCCAACGCGATCGAGCACGGCCACCGGGACAGTCCCGGCGGGCGGATCCGGCTGCGCGCCGCCGCCACCGCCGACGCGTTGCGGCTGAGCGTCACCGACAGCGGGCACTGGCGGGACCGGGACCGGCCGTCGGACCCGCACCGGGGCCGCGGGCTGGTGCTCATGCGTGCTCTGATGGACTCCATCACGGTGACCCCGGGGGCCACCGGCACCACCGTCGACATGCAGGCAAGGATCATCCGATGAGCACGGCCCTGACGCTCACCACCGGCAGCGACCCCGACGGGGGGCGCGTGCTGACCGCGGTCGGCGAGATCGACATGAGCAACGCGGCCGCCTTCGCCGCCGCGCTCGACGACGCCGTCCGACCCGACGGCGACCCCCTCGTGGTGGACCTGACCGCCGTGGATTATCTCGACAGCGCCGGCCTGGCCGCGCTGTTCCCGCACGCCGAACGCATCGCGCTCGTCGCCAGTCCACTGCTGGAGCCGCTGCTCACCATCTCCGGTCTGGCCGACCTCACCACCGTGCGCAGCGGTTGAGGGTCTGACCGGCGCCGACCACGACGTCAGCCCGGCACCCGCCGGAGTCACTCGGGCGCTGTCCTCCGTAACCGGTTTCCGCAGCACCGCGTCCCGCAACCTTGAGAAGCATCGATGTTAGCGTTAACGCAGGTGGTGGCGTTGGCGCGGGCATTCATAAGACGTATGGCCTCTTGTTTGGTCATTCTCACCCGGACACAAGCGTTGACGTTACGCAGATGTAACGCTTAACGTCTGATGTCTCAGTCATGTGAGCCCCCTCACCCACCACCACTTTCGGAGGGATCACCATGTCCCGTCCCCACCTCACCCGCCGTTCGCTCCTGGCCGCTCTCGGTGCCGGCGGCGCCGCGGTCGCCGTCGGCGGCGTCCTCCGTCCCGGGTCCGCCGCCGCCGCCATCCCCGGACCCGCCAGCTACGCCGAGACGTGGGCGTCGGTCGGTCAGCACCCGGCCGCGCCGGAGTGGTTCCAGGACGCCAAGTTCGGCGTCTACTTCCACTGGGGAGCGTTCAGCGTTCCGGCGTACGCCAACGAGTGGTACCCGCGCAACATGTACAACAACGGCTCCAACGAGAACAACCACCACAAGTCCGTCTACGGTGACCCGTCGGTCTGGCCGTACCACAACTTCATCAACGGCGCGAACGACCGGTCGGGCCGGTTCGTGCAGTTCGCCCCCCGGCTGCGCTCGGCCGGCGGCAACTTCGATCCCGGCGAGTGGGCCCAGTTGTTCGCCGACGCCGGTGCCAAGTTCGCCGGGCCGGTGGCCGAGCACCACGACGGTTTCTCCATGTGGAACAGCCAGGTCAACGAGTGGAACTCGGTGGCCCGCGGGCCACGGCTGGACCTGCTCCGCCTGCACACCGACGCGATCCGGGCCCGCGGCCTCAAGGTCATGGTCGCCATGCACCACGCGTACAACTTCACCGGCTTCTACCAGTGGGCGCCGCAGCAGTCCGACGCCAGCCTGCGCAAGCTCTACGGCCAGTTGGGCACCGCGGCGGAGGAGCAGCTCTGGTACGACAAGCTCCGCGAGGTCATCGACCAGGCCCAGCCGGACATGATCTGGCAGGACTTCAACCTCAGCCGGATCAGCGAGGCGCAGCGGCTGCGGTTCCTTGCCTACTACTACAACCGGGCCGTGGCGTGGAACAAGGAGGTCGTCGCCACCTACAAGGACGGGTTGGACCTCGGCGGCACGGTCTTCGACTACGAGCGCGGCGGTCCCGCCGCACTGCGTCAGCCGTACTGGCTCACCGACGACAGCATCAGCAGCTCCAGTTGGTGCTACACGGTGGGGATCGGCTACTACTCGCTGAACCAGATGCTGCACTCGCTGCTCGACCGGGTCAGCAAGAACGGCAACATGGTGCTCAACATCGCGCCGACGGCCGACGGCACCATCCCCGACGGACAGCGCAGCATCCTGCTCGCCATCGGTGACTACCTGCGCCGCTTCGGCGAGTCCGTCTACGCCACCCGGGCCTGGACCACGTACGGCGAGGGGCCCACCCAGATGGGCGGCGGTTCGTTCAGCACCCCGCGCGCCGGCACCGCCCGGGACATCCGGTTCACCCGCAGCAAGGACAACCGGGTGCTGTACGCCACGTTCCTCGGCTGGCCGGGCAGCACCGCCACCATCACCACGCTGGCGTCGGGCCGGATCAACCTCGGCACCCTGACCGGGGTGCAACTGCTCGACACCACCGCCGGCAGCTACGTCAACCTGCCGACCCGCACCCAGGACTCCAGCGGCCTGCGGATCACCATGCCGTCGGCCGGCGCGCCGTTCAACGCGCCCGCGTACGTGGTCAAGCTGACGTTCAGCGGCCCGATCCCGGCGCTCGGCGGCGGTTCGACCACCTGGCAGCGGATCACCAACGTGACAAACGGCCTGGCGCTCGACAGCGGCGGCAACGTCGCCTCCGGCTCCCCGCTGAAGCAGTGGAGCTGGGACGGCAGCACGAACCTCCAGTGGCAGCTCGTCGACCTGGGCACCGGGTACCACCGGATCGTCAACCGGACCAACGGCATGGTCGTCGACGGGTTCGGCCAGACCACCAACGGCGCCGCCGCCCAGCAGGCGCCCTGGAACGGCGGCAACAGCCAGCAGTGGCAACTCACCGACCAGGGCAACGGGCGGTACCGGATCGCCAACCGGGCCACCGGCCTGGTGCTCGACGGGGGCGGCCAGGTCGCCTCCGGTTCCCCGGTCAAGCAGTGGAGCTGGGACGGCAGCACCAACCTGCTGTGGACCCTCGCCACCGTCTGAATCCCTGAATCCACGTCCGACGCGTGCGCGTCACGCACCCCCGGCGGTGCTGGCGACACGCGTCGGACGACGTTCCGACTTGGAGGACCACGATGACCCGTAGAGTTCTGCTGGGGCTGGGCCTGACGATGACGCTCGTCGCCTCGGCCACGCTCGCTGCCGGCTGCGGCGACGGTGCGGGGAAGGACAGCGACTCGGGCGGCTCCGCCCCGCTCGTCGGGGTGGACTACCCCCGATCCGACACCGACTTCTGGAACTCGTACATCACGTACGTGCCGACGTTCGCCGACGAGCTGGGCGTCGACCTGAAGACCACCAACTCGCAGAACGACATCGCCAACCTGATCTCGAACGCCCAGACCTTCATGAGCCAGGGGGTCAAGGGCGTGGTGATGGCCCCGCAGGACACCGCCGCGATCGCGCCGACGCTCCAGCAACTGGCTGCCAAGAAGATCCCGGTGGTCACCATCGACACCCGCCCGGACTCCGGCGAGGTGGCGATGGTGATCCGCGCCGACAACCGCGCCTACGGCACCAAGGCGTGCAAGTTCCTCGGCACCAAGCTCGGCGGCAAGGGCAAGGTGGTGATGTTGCAGGGCGGCCTCGACTCGATCAACGGCCGGGACCGGACCGAGGCGTTCCACGAGTGCATGCGCGCCGACTACCCGGGCGTCACGGTGTTCGGCGAGGCGACCGACTGGAAGGCCGACGTGGCGGCCAGCAAGCTCCAGACCCGGTTCGCGTCGGACCCGGACCTCAAGGGCATCTACATGCAGTCCTCGTTCGCGCTCTCCGGCACGCTCCAGATCCTCAAGCAGCGCGGCCTCCAGGTCCCGGCGAGCGACCCGAAGCACGTCTTCGTGGTCTCCAACGACGGCATCCCGGAGGAGCTGGCCGACATCGGCCGGGATCTGATCGACGCCACCGTCAGCCAGCCCGCCGACCTGTACGCCAGGTACGGCCTGGAGTACGTGAAGGCGGCGATCGACGGCAAGACGTTCCAGCCCGGCCCGACCGACCACCACAGCACGATCATCCAGGTGCGGGAAGGGCTGCTGGAGGACCAGCTCCCCGCGCCGCTGGTGACGAAGGACGGCGCGCCGGTCGCGGGCGAGCCCACAGTGAAGTTCGACGACAGGTCCCTGTGGGGCAACACCGCATGAGCGTCCGCTCACCCGCCTCGACCGACGGGCCGGCCGGCGACCTCCGGCCCGTCGTGGAGGCCGTCCAGATCACCAAGCGTTTCGGGTCGACGACCGCCCTCTCCGACGCCGGCATCGTGGTCCGGCCCGGCGAGACGCACGCCCTGGTGGGCCGCAACGGCGCCGGCAAGTCGACGCTGGTCAGCATCCTCACCGGCCTCCAGGCGCCGGACGACGGGGCGGTGGCCTTCGACGGCCGGCCCGCGCCACCGCTCGGTGACCGGGCCGCCTGGCGGCGGCGGGTGGCCTGCGTCTACCAGAAGTCCACGATCATCCCCACGCTCACCGTGGCGGAGAACCTGTTCCTCAACCGGCACGACCGCGGTCGCGGCGGGCTGATCCGCTGGTCGCGGCTGCGCCGCGCGGCGCAGGAACTGCTGGCGACCTGGTCGGTCGACGTGGACGTGCGGCAGCCCGCCTCGACCCTGCCGGTCGAGCAGCGGCAGTTCGTGGAGATCGCCCGGGCGCTGTCGTTCGGCGCCCGGTTCATCATCCTCGACGAACCGACCGCGCAGCTCGACGGCGCCGGCATCAACCGGCTGTTCACCCGGCTCCGTGACCTGCGTGCCCACGGGGTGACCTTCCTGTTCATCAGCCACCACCTCCAGGAGATCTACGAGATCTGCGACCAGGTGACGGTCTTCCGCGACGCCCGGCACGTCCTCACCGCACCGGTGGCCGAGCTGAGCCGTCCGGCCCTGGTGGCGGCCATGACCGGGGAGGACGTGACCCTGCCGGAGGCCGACCACCCGCCGCTGCCGGCCGACGCCCCCGTGCTGCTGTCCGTCCGCGACCTGGTCACCCCGTCCGGCGCCGAACTGTCCCTGGAGACCCGGGCCGGCGAGGTGGTGGGCGTCGCGGGCGGCGGCGGCAGCGGCAAGGTCGAGGTGGCCGAGGCGATCGTCGGCCTGACCCGGGGCGCCGGTGGGACGGTCGCCGTCGACGGCCGCGTGCTGCGGCCGGGCAGCGTGCCCGACGCCCTCGACGCCGGGGTGGGCCTGGTGCCGCAGGACCGACACCGCGAGGGCCTGGTGCCACTGCTGTCCATCGCGGAGAACGTCACGATGACCGTGCCGGAGCGCATCGCGCGGCGTGGGCTCATCTCGCCGGGACGCCGGGACGCCGTGGCCCGCACCGCCATCACCGAGCTGGCCGTCAAGGCGGCCGGACCACACGTCCCCGTCGCCGACCTGTCCGGGGGCAACCAGCAGAAGGTGGTGATGGGCCGGGCGTTGGCCAACGACCCGAAACTGCTGGTGCTCATCACGCCGACGGCCGGCGTCGACGTGCGGTCGAAGCAGACCCTGCTGGGTGTGGTGGAACAGGTACGCCGCCGGGGCACCGCCGTACTCATCGTCTCCGACGAACTCGACGACCTGCGGATCTGTGACCGCGTCCTGGTCATGTTCGCCGGGCGGGTCATCCGCGAGCTGGCCCACGGCTGGCCCGACAACGAGCTGGTAGCCGCCATGGAAGGGGTGGATCTCCACCATGCCTGAGACGCTGTCCACCACGACGTCGCCGCCGGCCGGGGCGTCCCCGCCGGCCCCGCCGTCGCCCTCCGCACGGAGCCTGGTCCTCACCCGCCTGCGGGACCTGGCCCTGGTGCCGGCGATCGTCGCGGTCGCCGTCGTCGGCTCGCTCGTGAATCCCGTCTTCCTCAGCGCCGACAACCTCCTCAACGTGCTCCAGAGCATGTCGGAGATCGCCATCCTGGTGCTGGCGCAGACCATCGTGCTGATCACCGGCAAGATGGACCTGTCGCTGGAGTCCACCTTCGGCCTGGCCCCCGGCATCGCGGCCTGGCTGGTCGTCGACCCGGCGCTCACCCGCGGTCTTGGGCTCGACGTGCTGCCCGACGGCCTGGCGGTGCCGGTGGTCCTGCTCGTCGGCGCCCTGGTCGGCGCCGTCAACGGGCTGCTGATCGTCCGCTTCGGCCTCAACGGCTTCATCGTGACGCTGGGCATGCTGATCGTCCTGCGCGGACTCCTCACCGGGATCTCCGGTGGTCAGACGTTCTTCGCGCTGCCGGAGTCGATGACCTACCTCGGCTCGGCCACCTGGTTCGGCGCGCCGGCGTCCATCTGGGTGTCGCTGCTGTTGTTCGCGGTCGGGATCGTGGTGCTCGGTTACACCCGTGTCGGCCGGGCGTTGTACGCCATCGGCGGCAACGCCGACGCGGCCCGCGCGGCCGGCATCCGCACCGACCGGGTGTTGTGGGCCGCCCTCGTGGTGGCGAGCGTGCTGGCCGCGCTCGCCGGGTTGCTGATCAGCGGGCGGCTCGCCGCGGTTGCGGCGGCGCAGGGCGACGGCGCCATCTTCCAGGTGTTCGCGGCGGCGGTCATCGGCGGGGTCAGTCTCAACGGCGGCAAGGGCAGCGTGTTCGGCGCCTTCACCGGGGTCCTGCTTCTCTTCATGATCATCAATGTGCTCACGCTCGCCGGGGTGCCCGCCCAGTGGACGAACTTCCTCAACGGCGCCGTCATCCTGGTCGCCCTGACGGTCTCCCGGATCACCGGCGGCAAGGCGCAGACATGACGCCACCGCCGCGTCCGGCGCCGCCGACGAGCCAGCCCACCTCGACCGACCGGGAGAACCGTTGTCCGAGCACATCACATCCGTAGAGACCATCGACGTCCGATTCCCGACGTCGCGCCACCGCGACGGCTCGGACGCGATGAACCCGTTCCCGGACTACTCCGCCGCCTACGTCATCCTGCGCACCTCGGCCGGCGCCGAGGGACACGGCCTCGTGTTCACCGTGGGGCGGGGCACCGAGATCCAGATCCGGGCTCTGCGGTCGCTGGCCCCGATGCTCGAGGGCCAGCCGGTCGACGCGCTGGTCGCCGACCCCGGGGCGCTCGCGCGCCGGCTGGTCGGCGACAGCCAGATCCGCTGGCTGGGCCCGGAGAAGGGGGTCGTGCACATGGCCGCCGGCGGCCTGGTGAACGCGGTCTGGGACCTCGCCGCCCGGCGGGCCGACAAGCCGCTGTGGAAGCTGCTCGCCGACCTCACCCCGGAGCAGCTCGTGGCGCAGGTCGACTTCCGCTACCTGCGCGACGCCCTCACCGAGGACGAGGCGCTGGCGCTGTTGCGCGCCGCCGTCGACGGGCGGGCGGACCGGGAGCGCCGCCTGCTGGCCGAGGGCTTCCCGGCGTACACCACGACGCCGGGCTGGCTCGGTTACGACGACGACAAGCTGGCCCGGCTCTGCACGGAGGCGGTCGCGGCCGGGTTCCGGCTGATCAAGCTCAAGGTGGGCGGGGACCTCGCCGACGACGTACGCCGGCTGGGCATCGCCCGGCGGGCCGTCGGTCCGGACGTGCGGATCGCGGTCGACGCGAACCAGGTGTGGGGGGTGCCCGAGGCGATCCGCTGGATGCGCGAACTGGCCCCGTTCGACCCGTACTGGATCGAGGAGCCGACCTCACCCGACGACATCCTCGGGCACGCCGCCGTCCGCTCGGCCGTCGCCCCGACGAAGGTGGCCACCGGCGAGCACGGACACAACGCGGTGATGTTCAAGCAACTGCTCCAGGCCGGCGCCGTCGACGTGGTCCAGATCGACGCCTGCCGGGTCGCCGGGGTCAACGAGAACCTGGCCATCCTGCTGCTCGCGGCGAAGTTCGGCGTGCCGGTCTGCCCGCACGCCGGCGGGGTGGGGCTGTGCGAGCTGGTGCAGCACCTCGCCATGTTCGACTTCGTCGCCCTCACCGGCAGCACCACCGACCGGGCCATCGAGTACGTCGACCACCTGCACGAGCACTTCGCGGATCCGGTCCGGATCCGCGACGGCCGCTACCTCGCGCCCCGCTCCCCCGGCATGAGCGCGGAGATCCTCGCGCCCTCGCTGGCCGACTACCGCTTCCCCGACGGACCCCGGTGGACGGTGGCGACGACCGGAGCCGCACTCACATGATCATCGACGCGCATCACCACCTCTGGCAGCCCGACCGCGGGTACCACTGGCTCGACGACCCGGCGCTGGCGGCGATCCGCCGCCCCTTCACCCCCGCCGACCTGACCGCCGCGCTCACCTCGGCCGGCGTGGACGGCACCGTGCTGGTGGAGGGCGGCCGCTGCCACCCCGACGAAGCCGCCGAGTTCCTCGGTCACGCCGCGGACACGCCGGCGATCCTCGGCGTGGTGGCCTGGGTCGACATCGCCGGGGGCGAGGTCTCCGCCACCGTCCGGCGCTACCGGCACCTGCCCGGCGGGGAGCTGCTGGTCGGGGTGCGGTCGCAGGTCCAGGGCGAGGCGGACCCCGACCACCTCGACCGTCCCGACGTACGGCGCGGGCTCGCCGAGGTGGCCGACGCCGGCCTGGTGTTCGACCTGGTGATCCGCGCCGACCAACTGCCCGCCGCGGCGCGGGCGGCCCGGGCGGTGCCGCAGCTCTCGTTCGTCCTCGACCACCTCGGCAAGCCGCGCATCGACCGGGGCGCCGCCGGGCTGGCCGGTTGGCGCGAGCCGCTCGCCGCGCTGGCCGCCAGTCCCAACGTCACCGGCAAGCTGTCGGGCCTGGTCACGGAGGCGGCACCGGACTGGTCGCCGGCCGACCTGAGCCCGTTCGTCGAGGTCGCCGTCGACGAGTTCGGCCCCGGTCGTCTGATGTTTGGCTCGGATTGGCCGGTGTGCCTGCTCAGGTCGGACTACCCGGGGGTGCGGCGGGCCCTGACGGCCGCGCTGCCGCAGCTGTCGCCCGGGGACCGGCGGGAGATCTTCGCCGGCACCGCCGTGCGCACCTACCGCCTGACACCACCGGTCGAACCGGTCGAACCGACCGCGCCCGGGCCGGTGACATGAGTCGGCCGGTCAGGCGTCCCCCGCCTGGGCCGCGAGCACGGTCCGCAACCACGCCTCGGAGGTGTTGACGTGCATCAGCGCGGTGGCCTGGGCGAGCAACTGGTCGCGCGACCGCAGGGCGAGGTAGATCGCCTGGTGTTCGTCGATCGTCTTGTGTGCCGCGTTGGCCTCGATCAGCCCACGCCAGACCCGGGCCCGCAGCGTACGGCCGGAGAGCCCGTCGAGCAGCGAGGTGAGCGTCTCGTTGCCGGTGGTCGCGACCACGGTGTGGTGGAAGGCGGTGTCGAACTGGATGAGCTTCTCGGCGTCGTCGGCGGCGGCCCGCATGTCCTGCAGGATCCGGTCGAGTTCCGCCAGCTCGGTGTCGGTCATCCGCACCGCGGCGAGACCGGTGGCCACCGGCTCCAGCATCCGCCGGACCTCCATCACCTCCAGCAGCGTGTCGTCGCGCAGCAGCTCCACCGCGACGCCGAGACCCTCCAGCAGCAGCCGCGGGGCGAGGCTGGTCACGTAGGTGCCGTCGCCTCGACGCACGTCGAGCACCCGGGCCGACTCGAGCACCTTGACCGCCTCCCGCACCCCGCTGCGCGACAGGCCCATCTGCGCGGCGAGCTGCTGCTCCGGTGGCAGCCGCGCGCCCGGCGGCAGCTCACCGCTGGAGATCATGCCGCGGATCCGCGCGATCGCGTCGTCGGTCAGTGCCATTGCCGCCCCCTTCGGGCCGGCCCACCGGGTGCCTGGGATGTGGCTCCGTCGCCTGCGGTGGGCAGCGGCCGTTCCCACCACTATAGATTCATCCGACGTCTGCCCGACTCCGGCCGTCGTCGCCAGCCCCGCCGTCCGCGGAAAGGGTCCTGACATGCGATACCGCCCGCTGGGCCGCACCGGCCTGACCGTGTCGATGCTCGGGTACGGCGCCTCCCCGCTCGGCGGCGTCTTCGGCCGGATCGACGAACGGGCCGGCATCGAGGCCGTGCGCGCCACGCTGGAACTCGGCGTGAACATCATCGACGTCTCGCCCTACTACGGCGCCACCACCGCGGAGACGGTGCTCGGACGCGCCCTGCGCGGCGTCGATCGGGCCAGCTACGTCCTGGCCACCAAGGTCGGCCGGTACGGCGAGGCGGCGTTCGACTTCTCCGCGGCCCGCACGGTCCGCAGCGTCGAGGAGAGCCTGGCCCGCCTCGGCACCGACCACCTGGACCTGGTCCAGTGTCACGACATCGAGTTCGGCGACCTCGACCAGATCATCGGCGAGACGTTGCCCGCGCTGGCCCGCCTGCGCGACGCGGGGAAGATCCGCTTCATCGGCGTGACCGGCTACCCGTTGGCCGCGTTGCGTCGGGTCGCGGCGGCGGTCCCGCTGGACACCGTGCTGTCGTACTGCCGCTACACCCTGCTGGACCGCGCGCTGGCCACGGCCGAGCCGGAGTTCACCGCCCGGGGCACCGCGGTGCTGAACGCCTCCCCGCTGGCCATGGGGCTGCTCTCCCGGCGCGGCGCGCCCGACTGGCATCCGGCCCCGCCGGAACTCCGCCGGGCCGCGACCGCCGTGGCCGACCTGTGCGCGCGACGTGGCGTGGACATCGCCCGGGTCGCGCTCGGCTTCGCCGCCGCGCCGACCCGGTTCGCCACCACGTTCGTCGGTTCCGCCGAGGCCGCGAACATGGCCCGCAACGTGCGCTGGGCCCTGTCCGAGCCCGATCCCGACCTGCTCGACGACATCGAGAAGCTGCTGACGCCGGTGCGTGACCTCGCCTGGCCCAGCGGCCGACCGGAGAACACCCCTATCGGAGAGGCATGAGGTGCGACGTTACGGCTGTGTGATCCGGCTGCGGCCGGACCACCGGGAAACCTACCTACGGCTGCACGCCGCCGTCTGGCCCGGCGTCGAGCAGACGCTGCGGGCGGCGCGCATCCGCAACTACAGCATCTTCCTGCACGGGGACCTGCTGTTCGGCTACTACGAGTACGTCGGCGACGACCACGACGCGGACCAGCGTCGGATCGCCGCCGATCCGCAGACCCAGGCGTGGTGGCGGCTGACCGACCCCTGCCAGGAATCGCTCGCCGAGCCCGGCTCCGGCCACTGGTGGGCACCGATGCACGAGGTTTGGCACCTGACCGAGGAGGCTTGGTGAACCGCAGCGCGCACTACGTCGGCGACCAGAGGTTCGTCGTCGAGGACACCCGGGCGGTGCCACCCGGCCCCGGCGAGGTACGCATCGCGGTGACGTACACCGGCATCTGCGGCACGGACCTGCACGTCGCGCACGGCGCGATGGATCACCGGGTCCACGTGCCGGCGGTGATCGGGCACGAGATGTCCGGTCGCATCGCGGAGATCGGCCCGGGCGTCACCGACCGGCGGGTGGGCGAGCCGGTGACGGTGATGCCGCTGGACTGGTGCGGTCGGTGCCCCGCCTGCCGGGCCGGTCATCAGCACATCTGTCACCGGCTGACCTTCATCGGCATCGACTCCCCCGGCGCGATGCAGCGCTCCTGGACGGTGCCGGCCCGGATCGTGGTGCCGCTGCCGGACGACCTGCCCCTGGCCGAGGCGGCCCTGGTCGAGCCCACCGCGGTGGCCGTGCACGACGTGCGGCGTTCCCGCCTGGCGGCGGGCGAACACGCGGTGGTCATCGGCGCGGGTCCGGTCGGCCTGCTCATCGGCGCGGTCGCCCGGGCGGCCGGTGCCACGGTGACCGTGCTGGAGATCGATCCGCGACGCCGCGCGCTCGCCGTCGACCTCGGCCTGTCCGCCGTGGACCCGGTGGCGGCGGACCCGGTGGGCCTCGTCCAGGAGGCGACCGGGGGCGCCGGCGCCGACGTGGTCTTCGAGGCGTCCGGGTCGGCGACCGGGGTACGCCTCGCGACCGACCTGCTCGCCGTGCGCGGGCGGCTGGTGGTGGTGGCGATCCATCCCACGCCGCGGGAGGTGGACCTGCACCGGATCTTCTGGCGCGAGCTGGAGGTGATCGGGGTGCGGGTCTACCAGCGGGAGGACTACGCCGAGGCGGTCCGCCTGGTGCACCGCCGGGAGGTGCCCGCGGCGCGGCTCATCTCCCGGATCGTGCCGCTCGACGACGTGACCGAGGCGTTCCGGGCGCTCGCCGCCGGCGGCGACGTGAAGGTGCTGGTGGACTGTGGAGGTGGGGTGTGAACCCGTTCGACCTGAGCGGCCGGCTCGCCGTGGTCACCGGCTGCCGGCGCGGGATCGGCCTGGCGATGGCGGAGGCGCTGGCAGCGGCGGGCGCGGACGTGATCGGCGTCAGCGCCGCCCTGGAGGAGACCGGCAGCGAGGTCGAGGCGCGGGTGACCGCGCACGGCCGCTCGTTCGTGCCGCACCGGTGCGACCTGGCCGACCGGGCCGCCGTGCGCGCGCTCGCCGGGTGGCTGGGCCGGCGGGAACGGCCGGTGGACATCCTGGTCAACAACGCCGGCACGATCCGCCGCGCCCCGGCCGTCGCGCACCCGGACGAGGACTGGGACCAGGTGCTGGAGGTCGATCTCACCGCCCCGTTCGTCCTCGCCCGCGAGGTCGGCCGGGACATGGTCCGGCGCGGCTCCGGCAAGATCATCTTCACCGCCTCGATGCTGAGTTTCCAGGGCGGCGTGACCGTGCCGTCCTACGCGGCGGCGAAGTCGGGGATCGCCGGGCTGACCCGGGCGCTGGCCAACGAGTGGGCGGGCCACGGCGTCAACGTCAACGCCATCGCGCCCGGCTACATCGCCACCGACAACACCCAGGCGTTGCGGGACCAGCCGGAACGCGACCGGGCGATCGTGGCACGCATCCCGGCCGGACGCTGGGGCCGGCCCGAGGATCTCGCCGGGGCCACCGTGTTCCTGGCCTCGGAGGCTGCCGCGTACGTGCACGGCACGGTGCTCGCGGTCGACGGGGGCTGGCTCGCCCGCTGACTCCCCCGGCACGCGGCCGTCTCACGACGACGCGCCCCGGCCGGACCGGGTGGGCCCGGCCGGGGGCGACGTCGGGTGGACGTACTAGCGCACCGTCCACCGCTGGTTGGCGGCGGCGGTGCAGGTCCACTGGATCACGGTGGTGCCGTTGGCGGTGGCGGCGCCGTTGACGTCCAGGCAGAGGCCGGACTGCTGGTTACGGATGGTGCCGTCGCTGTTACGGGTCCACCGCTGGTTGGTGCCGCCGTTGCAGTCCCAGATCTGCGCCTTCGTGCCCGCGCCGGCGTTGGCCGGCGAATCCAGACACTTGCCCAGCGCCTGGATCGCGTCCCCGCTGAACGTCCACCGCTGGTTGGCGGCGCCGTTGCAGTCCCAGATCACCGGCTGGGTGCCGTTGGCGGTGTTGCTCTGCGGCACGTCCAGGCACCGGCCGGAGGCGGCGCTGACGAGCGCCCCGCCGGTGGTCGGGGGCGGGGTGCCGGTGCCGCCGCCGCTGACCCGGTAGACGACCGTGCCGTGCCCCGGGACGGTGGCCGAGATGGCGCCGGAGGTGGTGCTGGTGGCGTTGGTCCAAGCGTCCAGCAGGGTGAACGACGTGCCGGTCTTGCCGATGGCGGCGGCGGTCGTGGAGATCGTCGTGCTGGCGCTGCCCTGGTTGAACAGGGCGACCGCGACGTCACCGTTGGCCAACCGCTTCGCCAGCACCCGCCGGGTCCCGTCGAACGACACCTGACCCGCCTGCAACGCCAGCGGGTCCTGACTGATGCCGATGAGGTTCGCGTTCTTCAGGATCGTCTGCGTGGCCGCGGTCATGCTCCGCAGATCGTTGCCCGCGATCAGCGGCGAGGCCATCACCGCCCACAACGCGAAGTGACTACGCATCTCCGTGTCGGTCATCCCACCCCGACCGACCTCCAACATGTCCATGTCGTTGAACGCGCCCGGCTTCGCCCGCCCGGCCAGCGGCACCGTCACGTCGACGATGTTCTGGATGCCCATCGGGTAGCCGTTGGTCTGGCCGGTGTTCCACGCGTTGGTGATGTCCTCCGTGGTCCGCCACATGTTCGCCACGTCGCCCCAGTCCCGCTGCGGACCGGTCTTGGAGTGGATGCTGTTGGAGTTGATGCTGTACACGATCGGCCGGCCGGTGGCGGCGAGGGCGTCGCGCATGATGTTGAACACGCGTACCTGATCGTCGATCGTGCCGCTCGGCGAGCACCAGTCGTACTTGAGGTAGTCCACCCCCCAGGCCGCGAACTGACGGGCGTCCTGGGCCTCGTGCCCCTGGGCCCCGGTCGAGCCGGGATAGCTGTTGAAGTACTGCGCGCACGTCTCGGTCAGCGGGCCCTGGTAGATGCCGAACTTCAACCCCCGGCCATGGATGTAGTCACCGAGGGCCTTCATCCCCGACGGGAACCGGCTCGGGTCACCCTGGAGGTTCCCCGCCGAGTCCCGGTTCTGGTTCATCCAACAGTCGTCGACGACGACGTACTGGTAGCCGGCGTCCCGCATCCCGGAACTGACCATCGCGTCGGTCATCTGCCGGATCAACGTCTCGTTGATGTTGCAACCGAACGTGTTCCAACTGTTCCAACCCATCGGCGGCGTCCGCGCCGCGCCGTTCTCCAGCGCCGACGCCGTGGACGGGCGCAGGCCGACCAGGGCGCCGGCCAGCAGCAGTCCGGCCGCCAGGACGGCGGTGGCTCGGCGGCGGGCCGAGGTGAGGTGTCTCATCGGTGATCCTCTCCGCGACGGTGGTACGCCCGCCGCAGGCGTTGTCCGGTGGTGGTCAGGGCAGCGCGCGGGCCGGACGCGCGGATGCGCGCCCGGCCCGCGCCCGTCACGGGGTGGTCAGGTCGAACCGGCGGACGGTGGCCGCGCCGCCGAGCGCCTGGGTCGCGTAGTTGAAGATTCCGAAGCGGTAGCCCATGAAGAACTGCCAGGCGTTGTTCAGCGTCAGCGCGTTGCCCAGCGGGACGAAGTTCGTCCCGTCGGTGCTGTAGGAGAAGGTCGCCTGCCGCCCGCTGCCCGGCCTGATGTCGGCCTTGGCCCGCAGCCAGATCCGACCACCGCTGACCGCCGCGCCGGCGATCTCGGTGCCGGTGTTCGTGGTGCGCCAACCGCTGTCCATGGTCAGGTTGTTGGTCATCACCACCCTGGTCGCGCCGTTGTCCCGGCGTACGCCGATCCAGGCCGACGAGTCCCGCAGCATGGCCAGCCCGGTGCGGTCGCCGTCGCGCATCGTCGAGTAGTCCAGTTCGACGGTCGCCGTCGACGTCGGTCCCTGGATCCGCCGCGTCACCGTGTTGCGCGCGCTGTAGAGGTCGTTGGTGACGGTCGCCGTCTGGAGCCGCAGCCCGTTGCCGACCGACCACCGGGTGTTGTCCGGGTTGTGGTTCCACTCCCACTGGTGGCTCAGCGTGGTGCCGGTGAACGTGTCCGCGCCGGTCATCGGTTGCACCGGGCGGGTCGGCAGCGGCGACGGGTAGGAGCTGCCCCAGCCGCCGTTGACGGTCTGGATCTGGGGCCAGCCGTCGCTGGTCCAGGTGATCGGGGCGAGGGCCGGCACACGACCACCGGGGTACGCGTCCACGAACGCCATGTAGTACCACTGGCCGTTCTGGGTCTGCACCAGGCCACCCTGGTGGGGCACGCCGCCGCCGGCGATCGGGCCGGGCATGTTGAGCAGCACCTGCCGCGTCTCGTACGGCCCCCACGGGCTGGTGGAACGCAGGATGTACTGACCGTTGGCGGGCCGGGTGACGAAGATGTAGTAGTAGCCGTTGCGCTTGTAGAAGCGGGAGCCCTCAAGCGTGCCGATGTTCGACGGCGTGGTGTAGACCTGCTGTGTGCGCACCTGGCTGAGGCCGTCCGCGGACAGTTGCGCGACGCTCAGGGTGCTGTTGCCGTAGGCGACGTACATGGTGTCGTTGTCGTCGATGAGCAGGCCGGCGTCGTAGTAGCAGTTGTTGATCTCGGAGCGCTTCTGCCAGGTGCCGCTGACCGAGGTCGAGGTGTAGACGTACGACTTGTTGAAGTCGATGCACCCGATCCAGTAGAACGTGCCGTTGCTGCTGCGGTAGTTCAACGTCGAGGCCCAGATGCCGTTGACGTACGCGCGGGCGCCGTTGAGGTCGTACTTGGTGCCGAAGTCCAGCCGGGGCACCGAGTGCCCGGCGATCTCCCAGTTGACCAGGTCGTAGGAGCGCAGCACCGGCGCGCCCGGCGAGTAGTGCATGGTCGACGAGGACATGTAGTAGGTGTCGCCGACGCGGATGATGTCGACGTCGGCGAAGTCCTGCCAGACCACCGGGTTGGTGTACGTCGACCCGCCCGGGGTGCCGCTGTCGCCGAGCTTGACCAACTGCCACTGCTGGTTGTTGCCGCCCCAGTCGCTGTACTGCACGACGTTCGCGCCGTCCGCGGTCGAGGCGTTCTGCACCTCGACCGCCTTGCTGGAGTGCCGGGCGATCAGTCGTACGTAGCCGCCGGCGGAGTCGGCCAACTGGAACTGCTGGTTGGTGCCGTTGAGGTCCGACCACTGGACGATTCCGGCGCCGTCGGCGGTCGAGACGCCGGAGACGTCGAGCACCTTGCCGGAGTGACGCGACCGAAGCCGGTAGTAGCCACCGCCGGAGTCGACGAACTGCCACTGCTGCCAGGCGCCGTCGTTGCGGGACCACTGGGTGATCCGGGCCCCGTCGTTCGTCGCCTGGTTGTACACGTCGAGCGCCTTGCCGCTGTTGCGGTTGACCAGCACGTACCACGCGTTGGTGTCCACGGTCGCCGCCGACGCGCCGGACGGCGTGACCGCGACGATGCCGGCGCCGAGCAGCACCGCCAGCGCCGCGGCCACGACGCGTGACCACCGGCCGCCACGTCCCGCCCGGGCCGGGAGTCTATCGATTCGCACCATGCTCCTCCTTCGTTCGGGCCGGCGCGCGGTGCGGGGATCGACGGGCAGCTCAGTCTGTTAGCGCTAACATACGAGCTGCCACGCGAGAGGGGTGCGCGCCCGGGCCGGGCGGGCACTCCGGACCGCCGACGATGCGCCACGATTCCGGAGATGCACACATCGACTGTGAGCGATAACACGACGGACGTCAAGTCGTCACAATCATCGATGCCGCCGGGTGGGCGAATGCGTGGTCGGCCGGCGCGGACCGGCAGGACGCCACGGCCCCGGGGGCGACCCGCCGGCGGGGTGTGTCAATGTAATGTTGACAGGTGACTCCGGAGCTGGCGGGCCTGTCCCAGATCGGTGCCACCCGGGCCCGCCTGGACGAGCGGGAGCTGGAGCTGATCGACCGGGCCCGGCACGACGGCGCGACCTGGGCCGAGATCGCCGGCGCGTTGGGACTGAGCAGCCGGCAGGCCGCCGAGCAACGCCGGCAACGGCTCGTGGCGGCCCGCCGGTCCCGACTCGGACGGCTCGACCGGGCCTGGTCGGCCGAGGTGGTGGCGCTGCGGGCCGCCGTCTCCGACCTGCACCGCTGGATCGCGGCAGACCGGGCGTGGGACAGCCGGTTCCGCCGCGCCGCGCTGGTGCGCGACACCACCGCGTCCGCCCTCGACGCCGAGCCGGGGCCGTTGTACGCGCTGGCCGCGTACCTCGTGGCGGACCTGGCCGACGTCGGACCGCGACTGCCCGCGCCGGCCCGCGGCGCGGCGGACCGCATCGCCGCCGCACTGTCAACAAAGGATTGACGTCGTCGGACAGCATTGCCGTCATCCCACTCAAGAACTGAGGATGTGAGTCATCCCCGCTCAACTCCGGAGGACGACTCATGCGTCGCAATGCCGCGCTGTTCGTGACCATCTCGCTGCTGTCCGGGTTCGGCGGCAGCGCCATGGCCCTGGTCGCCGGCATCTGGGTGCTGGACCTGACCGGCTCCACCGGGCAGGCAGCGCTCGCCGGGCTCTGCGTGTACGTGCCGGTGCTGGCCGGACCGTGGCTCGGCGGGCTGCTGGACCGGGCGCCCCGGCGACCGCTTGTCATCGGCGTCAACCTGGCGCTGGCCGCGACCCTGCTCTGCCTGCTCGCGGTACGCGGGCCGGACCAGACCTGGCTGATCTTCGCGGTCGCCGCCGCCTACGGGGTCAGCTACGTGCTGATCGACGCCGGCGAGACGGCGCTGCTGCCGGCGGCGCTGTCCCCGGCGCAGCTCGCCGACGTCAACGGCTGGCGGTCCAGCGCCCAGGAGGGCATGAAGCTGGTGGCGCCGCTGGCCGGCGCGGGACTCTACGCGTGGCGGGGCGGCCACCCGGTGGCCGTGCTCAGCGCCGCCGCCCCGGTGCTCGTCGCGCTCCTCTACGCCGCGCTGCGGTTACCCGCCACCGGCGGCGTCCCGGCCACTGCCGACCCGCCGGCCTCGCCGCGCAGCCCGGCGGCGGGACGCCCGCCCGGCCTGCGGGCCGCACTCGCCGCCCTCCTCGGCCGGCGCGCGGTACGCGTGCCGGTGACGCTCGCCGCCGTGTCGATAGCGATGTCCGGCTTCACCACCGCCGCGCTCTACACCGTGGTGACCACGGAGCTGGCCCTGCCGTCGACGTTCCTCGGCGTGCTGGCCAGCGCCCAGGGCGGCGGTTCGGTGCTCGCCGGCCTGGCCGTGGGGCGACTCGTCGACAGATGGGGCGCGGTCGCGGTCGGCGTCGCCGGCACCGCGCTGTTCGCCGCCGGCTGCCTGGGTCGCTGCCTGCCCTGGTGGTCGGCGACCGTCGCCGCCTCGGCGGTGATCGGCGTCGGTCTGCCGTGGGCGCTTGTCGCCGCCGTCACCGCGGTCCAGACGCACACGCCGCCGGCGCTGCTCGGCCGGGTGTCCGGCACCGCGAACACGCTGATGTTCGGGCCGATCACGCTGGCCATCCCGCTCGGCTCGGCGGCCGTACGCCTCGGCGGCCGGCCGCCACTCGTCGCCGCCGCCGTGACGTGCCTGGCCGTGGCGCTGCTGGCGGTCGCCGGACGCGGGCGGCGACCCCACGCACCTGACCGTTCCCGCCGGCCCGGTCGGTGGGCGCGGCCCGTCCCCGAGGTGCGGGGACGGGCCGCGCACGGTCAGCGCCAGGTGTCGGTGGCGGTGCGGGTGCCGCCGGCCGGCGTGGTGAAGCTCCGGTTCGCGCCGGACTCCCAGGTCACCGAGCCGTCCGGGTTCTTCTTGACGTACTTGTACTCGACCGCGGTGTTCGGCGGCAGGTCGACAGTGGCCCGCCAGACCGGGTAGGTGGCCGGGGAGAGCGCGACCGCGTTGGCCGGGTTCCACCCGCCCAGCGCCGCCACGTTGCCGACCACGAACACGTTCTGGCCGTAGGCCGTGGTCGCGGTGACCGCGAACGAGGTGGCCACCGCCGTCGAGACGGTGTCGCCGCGGAACGTCTCGGTCACCGCGTACGTGCCGGCGGCCGGCGTGGTGAAGCTCCGGTTCGCGCCGGTCTCCCAGGTCACCGCGCCGGCCGTGGTCACCTTGACGAACTTGTACTCCACCGCGGTCGACCGGGGCAGGTCGACGGTCGCGCGGTAGGTGCCGCCGCCCTGCGCGGTGAGCCGGACCCCGTTGGCCGGCGTCCACGACCCCAGCTCGGGGACGCTGCCGACGACGTACACGTCCTGGCCGGCGCCCGGGGTCGCGCTCACGGTGAACGTGGTGGCGACCCGGTCGGTGGGGCTGGTGGTCGGGCTGGCCGTCGGCGACACGGTCGGGGAGGCGGTCGGGGAGGCGGTCGGCGACGGGCTCGTCCCGGGCCGCGCGCCGACGTGGACCGCGATCGCGCCGTTGGCCGGGACGGTCACGGTGGCCCGGCCGCCGGAGACGGTCACCGTGGCGCCGGTGCAGCCGGCGGCGGTGGCGCCGCCCGTGATGACGTCGCAGTACCGCCCGTCGGCCAGGCCGGTGGTGAACGTGGCGGTGGTGGCGGTGCCGGAGTCGTTGATGCCGATCCACGCGCGGTCGCCCCGGTGGAAGCCGATCACGTTGCTGTTCACGGTGGTGAAGTCCGAGACCGTCTTCACCGGGCGGGCCGCGTTGGCCCAGCCGACCATGCCCTTGATGCCGACGCTGCGGGTCAGGCAGTTCCAGGCCGCGCCGCAGACCGTGTCGGTGACGCGCCCGGTGCCGTCACTCGGCGGCGACTGGTTCCGGTTGGACCAGGTGAAGCTGTCGTAGACCGACGGCTTGCCGTGCGGGTACGCCAGCGCGAAGTAGTTGGCGAGCACGTAGTCGCTGCCGTTCTGGTACGACAGCACCACCCCGTCGCGCTCCAGGTCGTGGTTGGTGACCATGGCGAAGACGTTGGCGCTGGGCGCGTCGAGGTTCCAGTTCGGCACGTTGGCCAGCGAGGAGATGGAACCCAGGAACGCCGAGCGGATGCCCTTGGCGTACCCGAAGTCGAGCACGTCGCCGTTGCCGGTGAACGCCCGGGCCTGCAACGCCGGGTTGCTGGCGCCGTCGAAGATCTCCTGCGCGACGTACGGACGGCGGCCCTCCGCCACGGTGTTGTTCAGCTTGCCGAGGATCGCGGCGAAGTCGTCCTTCCTGACGTGCTTGACCGCGTCCACCCGGAAGCCGTCGACGCCGAGGCCGATCAGGTCGTTCAGGTAGCCGGCGATCTTGCTGCGGACCGCGTCCTTCTCGGTGTAGAGATCCGACAGGGACAGCAGCTCACAGCTCGTCACCTGGGACTCGTTGTTCCAGTCGCTGATGCCGCCGGAGGTCGGGCAGTTGTCCCCCGGCCGGTGGAAGTCCCCGCTGCCGTAGGGCACCGCCGGGTAGCTGTAGCCGCTGAACTCGGTGCCGGCGTACCCGCGCGTGCCGGCCGGGTTGTTGGTCCCGGCCATGTGGTTGACCACCGCGTCCACGTAGACCCGGACGCCGGCGGCGTGGCAGGCGGTGACCATGGCGGCGAACTGCTGCCGGCTGCCGAACCGGCTGTCCAGCTTGTACGACACCGGCTGGTACACCTCGTACCAGGGGTGCACGCCGTCCGGGCTGTTCGGCAGGCTGACCGACTCCTGCGGCGGGGCCACCTGCACCGCGCCGTAGCCGGCGGGGCCGAGGTGGTCGGTGCAGGCGGCGGCGACCGAGGGCCAGTTCCATTCCCAGAGGTTGGCGGTCACCTCGCTGTCGTTGAGGACGGTGGCGGCGCGGGCGGGGGTGGCGGTGGTGGCAGCGGCGACGACCGCCGTCCCGCCGGTCGCGACGAGCGCGGCGGCGAGCAACAGGCGAGCGACGCGACCACGCGGGTGTGGCCTGGGGGATTCCATGGCAGGGGTACCTCTTCCGGGGTGCTCGAAAGGGTGCGCGGGGGTGGACGGCCATCCGGGTAGCGAACACCATGCGGGATTCATGAAAGTCTTTGCAATACCTTGCGGCAAACTTTTCGAAACCGGTCCGCAACATCGACCGCTCCGAAACGCCTATGACCAGGTCAAACGCGTTCCGGACGCGCTCGCGACCGGATGGCAAGAATTCCAACGCTGTGGGACCGCCGGCACGACGGTTGACCGGGGCCGGCATGATCGGGGCAGCCACACCGCCTCCCGCACCCCGAAGGGACCCGTCATGGCACACGCCTCGGCCACGCCCGCCCGCGGACCGGCCCGGCGGCTGCTGCCCGCGCTGGCGGGGCTCGCGCTGCTGGCCGCGGCCACCGGCTGCGGCGGCGCGGCCGAGCCGGTGAGCGGCCCGACGAGCACCGGCGCGACCGGCGCCTCCGCGCCGACGAACCCGTCGACCGGCCCGAGCCAGGGCGGCGGTACGACAGTGGACGGACGCACCGTCCCCGCGGTGGCACCCGGACTCGGCTTTCCCGACGGCAGCAAGGTCGACACCGTGTTCGGCGACCCGTCCTCGGCGACGGTGATCCTGACCGCTCCCCCGCCGGAGCAGGTGCTCACCCACTACCGTCAGACCGGTCCGGCGGCCGGGTACCCGGTGGGCACCGACACCGCCGGGACGCTGCACCTCGCCGGACGCGGCTGGACCGTCGCGGTCATCACCAGTTCCCGGGACACCACCGTCACCTTCGCCCGCGCGCAACCGGCCGGGACGACCGCGCCGCCGCCGCAGGACGACACCGAGGTCGCGCTGACCGGCCGGGACCTGGGCGTGACGAACCTGCCGTTCAACTTCCGCTTCCCGCCGGGCAGCCGGCTGCGCGACCTCTCCGACACCACCGCCGGCGCGCGGCTCACCCTGGTCGAGCCCGCCCCGGAGCGGGTGCTCGCGTTCTACCGCGACCACCTGCCCCGGGGCTTCTTCGACGTCACCGGCGACCGCACCGTCGACGGGACCACCACCATCACGTTCGACAAGGACGACGGCGAGTGGACCGGCACCATCGAGGCGACCGACGACCTGGTCACCGTCACCACCGTCCACCACCGGTAGCCCGGATCCGCCGGGCGCCGGCCACGTTGAGCGCCACGCCCCACAGCAACGCCGCGCTCGCCCACCGCGCCCACCCCGGGCCCCCGGGTGATTCGGCGAGCACCGCCCGCAGGGCCGCGTACGGGGTGAGCCAGTCGCGGACCGCGGCCAGCGGGGTCAGCAGCGCGTACGCGCCGAGCGGCAGCACGATCGTCGCCAGGCAGGCCCACGCCGGCCGCCCGATCAGCAGCCCCAGCCCGGTCCCGACGAGCTGCGCGAGAACCTGCACCAGCACCCCCGCCACCGCGATCGCGCCGACGTGCGCCCACGGGTCCGGCGCGGTGGACCCGGCCGCGGCCAGCGCGGCGACGGAGAGGGCGTCGCCGGCGAGCCCCACCACCACGGCTATCGACACCGCCGCGGCGATCGTGGACAGCACGCCCGCGTCGGGGCGCCGGCGGAGATCGTTCGCGAGCAGCACACCCACGAACGGCAGCGGGACGGAGACGGCCCCGTGCACCAGCTCGCCGACCGTGGCGACGGTGCGCTCGCCGGACGGGAGCCCGGCCGTGAGCGCCGCGGCGGCGAGTCCCACGCCGATCGTCACCACCAGGAGGACCCGCCGGCCCCGTGTCCCGACCGCCCGCCGCAGCGCGTGCGCGACCGCCCCGTCTCCGACCATGTCAACCTCCCGCTCGGGTACTCCGACCGGGATGACGATCGCCGATGGACCCGCCGGGCCGCACGGGCCGGAGGATCCGGCCGCGCCCCTACTTTGGTAGCTACCGCCCACCGCCGGAACGCCTAGGCTGCGGGCATGGCCGCCGCGCTCATCGCACTGCTCGTGCCGGACCCGACAGGGGGTCGGGCGACCGTGCGGGACCGCGTCGCCGACGCCCTGGCGGTCTCCGTGGCGCTCGGGTACGGGCTGACGATGCTGCGGATCGGCGACGCGACCGCGGCCGGCGCGGCGATCCCGTGGCCGGTCGACGTGCTGCTCGGGGTGCTCTGCGCCGTTCCGTTGGCGATGCGGCGACGACACTCGTTGGCGGTGCTGCTCGCCCTGCTCCCGTTCGGAGCGATCTCGGTGACGGCGACCGGACCGATCCTGGTGGCGCTGTTCACCGCGGCGATCCGACACCGGGCCCGGCTGCTGTTCACGTTGGGCGCGGCGCACGTCGGCACCGGCGTGGTCTACTTCCTGCTCCAGGGCGATCCGCCGTATCCGGTCTGGGTGGACGTCGTCCTCCGCGCGGTGACCGGCGCGGCGGCGATCGGCTGGGGCCAGTTCGTGCAGGCCTACCGGCGGCTCACCGCCTCGCTGCGAGCACACGCGGCGCGGTTGCAGGCCGAGCAGCACCTGCGCGTCGAGCAGGCACGGCTCACCGAGCGGGCCCGGATCGCCCGCGAGATGCACGACGTGCTGGCGCACCGGATGTCGCTGATCAGCCTGCACGCGGGCGCCCTGGAGGTGCGCGTCGACGCGCGACCGGACGAGATCGCGGTCGCGGCCGGGGCGATCCGGTCCAGCGCGCACGAGGCTTTGGCGGAGCTGCGGGCCGTCGTCGGCGTGGCGGGCCGGCCCGAGCCGCCGCAACCCGGGCTCACCGACGTGCCCGACCTGGTGGCCAGCGCCCGCGAGGCGGGGATGCACGTCGAGTTCACCGACGAGGTGGCCGGCGACGAGCCACCGACGATGGTGGGACGGACGGTCTACCGGATCGCGCAGGAGGCGCTGACCAACGCGAGCAGGCACGGCAGCGACGCGAGCGCGACGATCCGGCTGACCGGTCGGGTCGGCGAGGGGCTGCGCATCGTCGTGGCCAATCCGCATCCGGGTACCCGCGGGCGTGCCGGCCGGCCCGGCGGGATGGGCCTGGTCGGCATCGACGAGCGGGTGGCGATGGCCGGTGGGCGGGTGCGGTACGGCGCGGAGGGCGGGGAGTACCGGATCGAGGCCTGGCTGCCGTGGCCAGCCTGACCAACGCACCCGGCGGACCGTCCGCCACCGCGTCGGACCCCGGCCGGCGGCCGATCCGGCTGGCTGTCGTGGACGACGATCCGCTGGTCCGCTCCGGGCTGCGCATCCTCGTCGGCGGATCGCCCGACATCGAGGTGGTCGCCGAGGCGGCCGACGGCGCGCAGGCCGTGTCGATGGCGCACGCCCACTGGCCGGACGTCATCCTCATGGACGTCCGGATGCCCCGCGTCGACGGGCTCACCGCCACCCGGCGCATCCGGTCCCGGCCGGGCGCACCGGAGATCATCGTGCTGACCACGTTCAACGCCGACGAGTACGTGCTCGACGCGCTGCGCGGCGGCGCGTGCGGGTTCCTGCTCAAGGACACTCCGCCCCGGGAGATCCTCGCCGCGGTCCGCACCGTCGCCCGGGGTGCGGCGATCCTCTCCCCCGCCGCCGTCCGTCGACTTGTCGACCACATCGCGGACCCGGCCGCGGGAATCCGTCGGGCCCGTGCGCGGGACCGGCTGGCCGCCCTCAGCGACCGGGAACGGGACGTGGTGGTGCTCGTCGGCGAGGGTCGGTCGAACGCGGAGATCGCCGCCGGGCTGGGCATGAGCGTGCCGACCGTGAAGGGCCACGTGTCGCGGCTGCTGGCCAAGCTCGACCTGAACAACCGGGTGCAGCTCGCCCTGCTGGTGCACGACGCCGACCTCGCCTGAGCGTCGGCTGCGCCGCGCCGAGGAGTCACCGGGCGGGATACGTGAGAGCGTGGTGCCGGGAAAAGCTCTGGGCGGCCCGACGCGCTTCCCGCATGATCGACTCGTGCAGACCTACCTGGAGACCGAACGCCTGCTGCTGCGCCGGTTCACCGCCGACGACGCGGACCTGCTGATCGAGTTGGACAGCGACCCGGCGGTGATGCGCCATCTGACCGGTGGCAAGCCGACCGCGCCGGAGACCATCCGCGAGCGCTACCTGCCGAACGTCCTGGCCGGCTACCAGAAGTGGAACGGCGACCTCGGGGTGTTCGCCGCACACGAGAAGGACGGCGGCGCGTTCATCGGCTGGTTCATCCTGCGTCCGGCGCCCCAGGGCCCGCTCGACGACGTGGAACTCGGCTACCGGCTGCGGCGGGCGGCCTGGGGCAACGGCTACGCCACCGAGGGCTCACGGGCGCTGCTGGGCAAGGCGTTCAGGGAGCTCGGGGTGCGCCGGGTCTGGGCGGACACGATGGCGGTGAACCAGGGTTCGCGCCGCATCATGGAGAAGCTCGGCATGACACTCGTGCGGAGCTTCCCCACCCCCGCCGACATCGGGGTGATCGAGGGCGCCGAGCACGGCGGCGTGGTCTACGAGATCACCAGGGAACGGTGGAAGCGGCAGTAGCCGCCTGCCGGAAGACCGGACGAGCCCCGGCCGATCCGTGACGGATCGACCGGGGCTCACCGGTGCGCGCGGATCAGGCCAGGTCGAACCGGTCCAGCTCCATCACCTTGGTCCAGGCGGCGACGAAGTCGGTCACGAACTTCTCGCGGGCGTCCTCGCTGGCGTAGACCTCGGCCAGCGCCCGGAGCTGCGAGTTCGAGCCGAAGACGAGGTCGACCGCGGTGGCGGTCCACTTCACCTGGTCGGTCGCCACGTCCCGGATCTCGTACACGTGCTCCTCGGACTCCGACGCCTTCCACCGGGTGCCCGGGGAGAGCAGGTTGGCGAAGAAGTCGTTGGTGAGCACACCCGGCCGGTCGGTGAGCACACCGTGCGCCGCGCCACCCACGTTGTTGCCGAGGGCGCGCAGACCGCCGACGAGGACGGTCATCTCCGGCGCGGTCAGGCTGAGCATGTACGCGCGGTCGACGAGCAGAACCTCCGGCTCGGTCTTCTCGCCCGGCCGCAGGTAGTTGCGGAACCCGTCGGCACGCGGCTCCATCACCCGGAACGACTCGACGTCGGTCTGCTCCTGGGTGGCGTCGGTGCGACCCGGGTGGAACGGCACCGTCACCTCGACGCCGGCGTCCCGCGCCGCCTTCTCGACCGCGGCCGAGCCGGCCAGCACGATCAGGTCCGCGAGCGAGATCTGGGCGCCGCCGGCGCCGTTGAACTCCCGCTGGATGCCCTCCAGGGTCGCCAGCACGGTCGCGAGCTGCTCGGGCTGGTTGACCTCCCAGTTGCGCTGCGGCTCCAGCCGGATCCGCGCGCCGTTGGCGCCACCGCGCTTGTCGGTCGAGCGGTAGCTCGCGGCCGAGGCCCAGGCGGTGGAGACGAGCTGCGCGGTGGTCAGGCCGGAGTCGAGCACCTTGGCCTTCAGCGCGGCGACGTCGGCGTCACCGACCAGCTCGTGCTCGGCAGCCGGCACCGGGTCCTGCCAGAGCTGAGCCTCCGGCACCCACGGGCCGAGGAAGCGGCTGACCGGGCCCATGTCGCGGTGCAGCAGCTTGTACCAGGCCTTGGCGAACGCCAGCGCGAACTCGTCCGGGTGCTCCAGGAAGCGGCGCGAGATCTTCTCGTACGCCGGGTCGACGCGCAGCGACAGGTCGGTCGTCAGCATCGTCGGCTTGTGCTTCCTGGCCGGGTCGTGGGCGTCCGGGATGATCTCCTCGGCGTCCTTGGCGACCCACTGCTTCGCCCCGCCCGGGCTGGTGGTGAGCTCCCACTCGTAGCCGAACAGGATCTCGAAGAAGCGGTTGCTCCACTCGGTCGGCCGGTCGGTCCACGTCACCTCGAGGCCGCTGGTGATGGTGTCCCCGCCCTTGCCGCTGCCGTACGTGCTCAGCCAGCCCAGGCCCTGGTTCTCCAGCGGGGCGCCCTCGGGCTCCGGACCGACGTGGTCGTCGGCGACGCCGGCGCCGTGGGTCTTGCCGAACGTGTGGCCACCGGCGATGAGCGCGACGGTCTCCTCGTCGTTCATCGCCATCCGGCGGAACGTCTCGCGGATGAAGTGCGCCGCCGCGGCCGGGTCCGCGTTGCCGCGGGGGCCCTCCGGGTTGACGTAGATGAGGCCCATCTCGGTCGCGCCGACGCCGGCCGCCATCTCCTTCTCGGAGGCGTAGCGCTCGTCACCGAGCCAGGTGTCCTCCGGGCCCCAGAAGATCTCCTCGGGCTCCCAGACGTCCTCGCGGCCGAAGCCGAAGCCGAACGTCTTGAAGCCCATCGACTCCAGGGCCACGTTGCCGGCCAGCACCAGCAGGTCGGCCCAGGAGATCTTCTGGCCGTACTTCTGCTTGACCGGCCAGAGCAGCCGGCGGGCCTTGTCCAGGTTGGCGTTGTCCGGCCAGCTGTTCAGCGGGGCGAACCGCTGGCCGCCGTCGCCGGCGCCGCCACGGCCGTCCTCGATGCGGTAGGTGCCCGCCGCGTGCCAGCTCATCCGGATCATCAGGCCGCCGTAGTGGCCGAAGTCGGCCGGCCACCACTCCTGCGAGGTGGTGAGCACCTGGGTGATGTCCCGCTTGAGTGCCTCGACGTCGAGCTTGGCGAACTCCTTGGCGTAGCTGAAGTCGGCCCCGAGCGGGTTGCCCTTCTCCGAGTGGGCGTGCAGCACCGACAGGTCGAGCTGGTTGGGCCACCAGTCCCGGTTGCTGCGCGGGCGACCGCCGGTCTTCGGGGTCGGCGAGTCGATCGCCGGGTTCTCGCTCTCGCTGCCGTGCGCGGTCACGGAGTCGTGCGCGACCGGGCAGCCGGCCGCCTCCTTGGCGTCCACGCCCTGGGCGCTGACGGGCCCGTTGTCCTGGGTCTCGCTCATCTGTTTCCTTCCGAACTGGCGGATCACTGGCCGAACTCGCGGATCACTGGGCGGTGCGGGCGGTCGCGCAGCCGGGGCAGGTGCCCCAGTAGACGACCTCCGCCTCGTCGACCACGAAGCCGTGGTCGTCGGAGGCGGTGAGGCAGGGGGCGTGACCGACGGCGCACTCCACGTCGGCGATCGTGCCGCACGAGCGGCAGACGACGTGGTGGTGGTTGTCCCCCACCCGCGACTCGTAGCGGGCGACGGCGCCGGCCGGCTGGATGCGTCGCACCAGACCGGCGTCGGTGAGCGCGCGGAGCACGTCGTAGACCGCCTGGTGGGAGACGGTCGGCTGGCTGGCCCGGACCAGCGCGATCACGGTGTCGGTGTCGACGTGCGGATGGTCCCGCAACGCGGCGAGCACCGCCAGGCGGGGCCGGGTCACGCGCAACGAGACCGCCCGCAACTGGGTCTCGAAGTCGGGCGTCACCCGAGGAACACTAGTCCAGTGTTTTGGAATGAATCAAGTTTCTGCCCCGGTGTGTCGGCCGGCACACGCGAAGGTGGGGGCGCCGCCAACGCGGCACCCCCACCGGACGGACCGGCTCAGCCGGCCGAGCAACTCGCCGTCGGCGTGTTGCTGTTGCCGTTCTTGTAGAGCGTGATGCCGAAGCTGTTGCCACTGCCGTTGGGGCGCGCGGTGAGCGTACCGCTGGTGCCGCTCACCGAGGCGTTCCAGCTGTTCTGGAGCGTCTGACCACCCTGGGTCTGGATGTTGACCGTCCAGTTGCTGCTACCGCTGACCGAGAACGTCACGTTGAACCGGTCGCTCCACTCCTCGGCCCGGCTGACGCTGACCGTGCAACCGCCGTTGTTCGGCGGCGGGGTGGTCGGAGTGGTGCCGGAGCCGCCGATCGTGATGTTGGAGTTGCCGCTGCTCTGGTAGCCCTCGGTGGCCAGGATCTGGTAGTCGTGGCTACCCAGGTTCATGCCGGCGCGGGACCAGGCGTCGAAGTGGTTGCCGGCGGTGATCGTGCCACCGACCCGCTTCGACTGCCGCACGCTCCAGTACTGGTAGAACGTCCGGGTGCCCTCGATCGAGGGCGCGTTGACGCGCTGGGTCCGGTAGATGTCGTACGTGCCGCCGTCCGAGGTCACCGTGCCCATGAAGCCGCTGCCCGGCGGGCGCCAACTGCCCCAGCTGTCGACGATGTAGTACTCGACGAGCGGGTTGCGGGTCCACCCGTAGAGGGTGAGGTACGCGTTGCCGGACGGGTTGAAGCTGCCGGAGTAGCTGACCGTCCGGCGTCCGCCGGGGTTCCAGCCCTTCCCGGCGACGAAGTTGTTGATGCCGCTCCACTGGGTGCTGTACTGACCGCCGTTCCCCATGGTCATGGAGACGTTGCCGCTGTCCTTCCAGAACGAGTAGAAGTAGCCGTTGTTCGTGCCGGTGGAGTTCGACGTGACGGTCTGGTCGGCGTAGGCGGGGCCGGACAGGACCGCGGTGGCCCCGGCGGTGGCGAGCGCCACGGCGCAGGCGCCGCCGAGAAGCATTCTGAGGCGTCCGCGCCTGCGGCTGCCCGAGCGGACGGGGGCGTCGTTCATGGGCGTGTTCCCTCCCTGTGGTGGCGGGCACGCGGCCGGCGGGTGGCAGCACCACCGCCGACCGACGGACATCGACCGCCATCGAGGCGAGTCGATGGCCACAGTATTGAAGCCGCCCTTCACAGTGTCAACAACTTCCGGAAACATCATGGAAACCGATGGCGGCGCCCGACGCCCCACCGGAACCACACACCACCTGCTCAGCACCACTTTGAAGCGCTTCGACAGCCCGCCTCGAACGACGCCGCCCATGACCCAGCGCGACCCCCCGAAGCCCGAAACCCGAAACTTTCGGAGGCTTTCCGGACCCGCCGACCGCCCTCAACCCCGACACCCGCACCCCGCTGTTTCACGGAAAGAGTGGCCATTCGAGCGCCGATGAGCCCACTTTCCGTGAAACAGCGGGGTGCGGGGGGACGCCTCACCCCCGGTGCATGTTGAACCTTGTGGTTCAGTGTTCTAAGGTGAACCTTGTGGTTCAGCAAGAGACTCTCAATCGGGTGTTCGCCAGCCTGGCCGACCCCACGCGGCGCGACATCCTCATCCGGCTCGGCACCGGTCCGGCCACCATCAGCGAACTCACCGCGCCGACCGGGATGAGCCTGACCGGCATGAAGAAGCACGTCCAGGCGCTGGAGAGCGCCGGGCTCGTGGTGACCCGAAAGGTCGGCCGGTCCCGGCAGTGCCGGCTCGCCGACGCCCCGCTCGACGACGCGATGGCCTGGCTCGCCTTCTACCAACGGCTCTGGGCACGTCGACTGGACGGCCTCGACGCCTACCTCACACTTCGACCCGGCCAGCCGGCCCGACCAGCCGGCTCCACCCGAGCCGACCCGTCGGCCCGAACCGACCCCACCAGCCCGACACGACCCGAAGGACCGTGACACATGACGCTCGACCTGACCGTGACCCGGCAACTCCCCGCCTCACCGGAGGAGGTCTTCGACGCCTACACCGACGCCGAGAAGCAGAAGATCTGGTTCGGCATCCTGGACACCGAACCAGGCATCGTCGAGATCGACGTGGACCTCCGGGTCGGCGGCCGGCAGACCGCGGTGTGGGGCGCCTCCTCGGACGCGCTGTTCCGCGAGACACAGACGTTCCTGGAGATCGACCGGCCGCGCCGGCTGGTCACCGAGTCCACCGGGAGCAGCCCCGACGGCGCCACCATGACCACCCGCATCGAGGTCACCTTCGAGGAGAAGGACGGCGGCACCCTGATGACCGTGGTGCAGTCCGGCTTCCCCACGCCGGAGCTGCGCGACTTCTTCGCCGGGGAGGCGTGGACCGGCGCGTTCGCCCGCATCGAGGCGTACCTGGCCCGGGAGCAGTCGCGCGGCTGACCCGCGTACCGGAGACGGGGCACCGGAGCGCGACCGCGGTCAGGATGCGGAACCGGCTCCGGCCGCCGCCCGCAGGGCGTCGCGCGCGTCGCGCGGCCGACGACCGAGGAGTTCGCCGAGCAGCGGGTCGACCCCGGCGAAGAAGCCGTCCCGCGCGGCCTGGTGGAAGCCCAGCAGGAAACGCGTCCGCCGCTCCGGCACCCCGGCCGCGACCTGCGCGGCGATCCAGTCCGCTTCGTCCGTCGGTTGGCACCGGATGGTCCGCCCCGCCAGCTCGGACGCCATCTCGGCGATCTCGGCGAAGGTCGGCGCCGCGGGCGCGGTCAGGGTCGTCGGGCCGTCGTACGCGCCCTCGGAGGTGAGGATCACGGCGGCTGCCTCGGCGGCGTCCTCGCGGGCGGTCCAGGACACCGGTCCGTCGCCCGGCACGGCGATCACTCCGGTCTCGCGCCACGGGCCGGCGAACCACGGGAGGCTGTGGGCGTAGAACCCGTTGCGCAGCGAGGTCCAGGAAATCCCGGAGGCGGCCAGGATCTGCTCGGTGGCGAAGTGGCTCCGGCCGGGGGTGAACGGGTTGTCCGGCGCGGCAGCCTGGTGGCTGGTGTAGAGGATCCGTTTCACCCCGGCGGCGAGCGCGGCGTCGACCGCCGCGCGGTGCAGGCCGGTCACGTCCGACACCTCGTCGTTGGAGGAGACGAGCAGCAACTGGTCGGCACCGGCGAACGCCGCCGGCAGGGAGGCGGGGTCGGCGTAGTCGCCGCGCCGGACCTCGACGCCCCGCCGCGCGAAGCGCTCCGCCTTCGCGGTGTCGCGCACGGCGACCACGATCTCGCTCGCGGGCAGCCGGTCGAGCAGGTGGTCGACGGTTGCGCCGTTGAGGGCCCCGGTCGCCCCGGTCACGATAATCATTGATTCGCCTTTCGCGTTATCAGTGGCAACACGCCGACCGTATCGCCCGTGACCGCCGATAGCAAGCGAGTGTTATCGTTGATTCATGAGTGACGGGGTCAAGAGCCGGGAGGACACCCGGGCAGCGATCGTCGACGCCGCCGCGTGGCTGTTGCACCGGAGCGGCCCCGGCGCCGTGACGACCCGGGGCGTCGCGGAGCGGGCCGGTGTCCAGGCCCCGACCATCTACCGCCTGTTCGGCGACAAGGACGGCCTGCTGGAGGCGGTCGCCGAGCAGGTGCTGGCCACGTTCGTCGCGGACAAGGCCGCCGCCGTGGCGGCGGCCACGGCGGCGGACGTCGACCCGCTCGACGACCTGCGGGCGAGTTGGCGCCGACAGATCGAGTTCGGGCTCGGCAACCCGGCCGTGTTCCGGCTGCTGAACGACCCGGAACGCGCGTCCGGCTCACCGGCCGCGCGTCTGGGCAGACAGATCCTGGAGACGCGCGTCCACCGGGTGGCGGCGGCCGGCCGACTCCGGGTTCCCGAGCCGCACGCGGTCGACCTCATCCACGCCGCGGGCGTCGGAACCGTCCAGACGCTGCTGGCGACCCCGCCGCAGCGACGGGATCCCGCACTGGCCGACGCGATGATCGACGCCGTCCTGGCCCGCATCCTCACCGACGCCCCGGCCGCGACGTCGGACGGGCCGCGCGCGACGGCCGTCGCCATGCGGGCTCTCGCCCCGCAGCTGCCGATGCTCAGCGACGCCGAGCGTCACCTGCTGGTGGAGTGGCTCGACCGCGTCGCGCGGTCACCCGCCGCGGCCGAGGTGACCGGGAGATAACGCGCGGCCGGCCGCGTACCGGCTCGCTCGTCAGCCCGGCGGCGGGCCGCAGCCGTCCGCGCGCACTCCGGCGAGCATGTCGGCGGTGGTGTGTGCCCGGACGTCGGGCGGCGGCGCGCCGCCGGCGTGCCGCGCCACGACCGCCCGGACGTGCCGCTCGGCCGGGCCGGCGAGGCCGTCGTAGACCGCCGCGAACAGGTCCCGGGCCGCCTGCCGGGGCCAGCCGGCGGGCAGGAGCTCCCGCGGTAGCCGCGGGTCGAGCGTGGGAAAGCGACGGTACGTCTCCATCACCTCCGTGCGGGCCCGCACCGCCGCCGCGCCGTCGATCGGGCCCGCCGCGGACGCCAGTGGGCTCCACCGGCGCAGGAACTCCTCGTACTCTCGGCCGATCGCGTCGACGTCCCAGGCCTCGATGGGGGCCCGCTGACCGGACGCGGCCAGCTCGGCCTGCCGGGCCCGGAAGACCGTGACCGCGCCGAGCGTGAGCTGGGCGAGCCGGGACCGGGCCGGCGGGGTCAGCTCGTCCGGCGAGATCCACAGCCCGTCGTACAGCGGCGCGTAGCCGAGCCAGCGGAGCTGGCCGCGCAGGGCGCGACGCTGGGCGCTGCGGTCCTGCGGCAGCGAGAACGCGACGATCGTCCAGCACCCGTCCCACGGCGTGGCGCCCGCGGTGGAGGTGAGGATCCAGTTCCCGCCGGCGGAGAGTTCGGCTGCCACGGTGGGGCTGAGCCGGTAGGAGCTGTGCCGGCCTTGCCGGCTGCGTTCCAGCACGCCCCGGCGGGCCAGCCGGCTGATCGCGGTCCGGGCGCCGGCGCTGCTCACCCCGGCCTCGGCGAGCAACGCCACGATGGCGGCGGACGGGAGCGCGGCGCGGGTCCGCAGCGTGTAGTCCGCCAGCAGCGTCACCGCGACGCCCTGCGGCGAGGGCCCGATCTGACGCCGGGGCAGGCGTACCGAGGTTTCCCCGTCGTCGGGATAGATCTCCTCGATGTCGAACGCGCTGGCCACGGGCACTCCGGACGCTGGGTCGGGCAGGGAACTCGACTGTAGACGGAGATCCTTCGGACACATGCATCGCCGCACATCGATTGACACTTCTCGGACCGGCGGGAACACTATCTGCTACCCGATGCGGAGCCGGGCAGGGCGCACCACCCACGACCTCAACGTGCACAGGTGATCGAAGGAGTCTCCGTGAGAATCAGAACGAGAGTGCTGCTCGCCGTGGCCACGACGCTGGCGGCGGCCGGACTGGTGGTCCCCACGATCCAGCCCGCGTACGCGGCGTCGCTGACCGAGGTGACCAGCTTCGGCGACAACCCGGGGCGGATGCGCATGCACGTCTACGTCCCGGACGCCCGCCCGACCCGGCCGGCGACCGTGGTGGCCATGCACGGCTGCGGCGGATCCGGCCCCGGGTTCTACTCGAGCAGCGAGTTCGCCTCCCTGGCCGACCGGTACGGGTACATCGTGATCTACCCGACCGCGACCCAGCAGGCCGGCTTCGGCAACTGCTTCGACACCTGGTCCGACGCCGCCAAGCGCCGCGGCGGCGGCAGCGACCCGGTGTCGATCATCTCGATGATCCGCTGGGTGCAGCAGCAGTACGGCGCCGACCCGGACCGGGTCTACGCCACCGGCAGTTCGTCCGGCGGCATGATGACCAACCACATGCTGGCGCTCTACCCCGACGTCTTCAAGGCCGGCGCGGCGTTCATGGGCGTGCCGTACAACTGCTTCGCGGGCGCGGCGGACTACCCGCCCGGCTCCAGCCAGTGCACCGGCGGCACCATGAACCGGACCCCGCAGCAGTGGGGCGACGCGGTCCGCCAGGCGTACCCCGGCTACACCGGCCCGCGCCCCCGGGTGCAGCTCTGGCACGGCACCGCTGACACGCTCGTGCCGTACTCGCTGTTGCAGGAGTCGATCGAGCAGTGGACCAACGTGTTCGGGCTCAGCCAGACGCCCACCTCGACCGACACGCCGCAGGCCAACTGGAACCGGCGCCGCTACGCCGACACCACCGGCACGGTCCAGGTGGAGGCGTACAGCATCCAGGGCGCCGGGCACACGCTGCCGGGCGCCGGCATGGCCGCGGCCGCGATCGCGTTCTTCGGCCTGACCAGCACGCCGAGCCCGACCACGTCGCCCAGCCCGACCACGTCGCCCAGCCCGACGACGTCGCCGACCACGGGCCCGACCACGCCGCCTCCCGGCCCGACCACGCCGCCGCCGGGCGTCGGCGCCTGCCGCGTCGGCGTCGACGTCAACGCCTGGAACTCCGGGCTGACCGAGAACATCACCATCACCAACACCGGCGGCACCGCCGTGACCGGCTGGTCCCTGGCGTTCACGCTGCCCGGTGGGCAGGCGATAACCTCCGGCTGGAACGCGTCCTACTCCCCCGCCACCGGCCAGGTGACGGCCCGGAACGTCGCCTACAACGCCACCATCCCGGCCAACGGGTCGACCACCATCGGGTTCCAGGCCACCCACACCGGCAACACCGGAAAGCCGACGTCGTTCACCCTCAACGGCGCCTCCTGCACGCTCGCCTGACCGGGGTCGCCCCCGGGTTGCGCGCTGTTTCACGGAAAGCGTGGCCATTCGAGCCCGAGTGGCCACGCTTTCCGTGAAAGCGGGCGACGCGCGGGGGGCGGGAGGAGCGCGGGCGGCGGGTCAGGGCAGGGGGGCGCCGCGTGCGATGATCCAGAGGTCGTACCACTCCTCGCGGGTCAGCTCCGGGTCACGGCGGGCGGCGTCCCGACAGGCCCGGATGCGGTCGGGGCGGACGGTGCCGATCACCGGCGCCACCCGCGCCGGGTGCCGCTGGATCCACCACAGCACGATCGCCTCCGGCGTGGTGCCCTTCTCCTCGGCCAGGGCGGCGACCCGCTCGGTCGCCTCCCGGTCGGCCGGCGTCCGGGCGGCGCCGGTGAAACGCCCGCGGGCCAGCGCGCCCCACGCCTGGAGGCCGATCCGGTGCGCCCGGCAGTGCTCCAGGGTGCCGAGCGGAAAGCCGGTCCCGGTGGACTCCGCGGTGTTCACCAGCACGCCGGCCTCGACCCAGTCGCGCCGACCCAGGCTGATCTCCAACTGGTTGGCGACGAGCGGCACGTCGAGGGCGGCCTGGAGGTGGGCGATCTGCGGGGCCGCCATGTTCGACACACCGAACTGCCGCACCAGCCCCTGCCGGTACAGCGAGGTCAACGCGCCGGCCACCTCGTCCGGGTCGGCCAGCGGGTCCGGCCGGTGCAGCAGCAGGACATCGATCACGTCGGTCCGCAGCCGGGTCAGGCTCCGCTCGACGCTGCGCTCGATGTGGGCGGCGCGCAGGTCGTACCGGCCCGGCCCCTCGTCGCCGGGCAGGCGGATACCGCACTTCGTCTGGATCAGCACCCGGCGGCGCAGCTCCGGCGCGCGGGCCAGCACCTCGCCGAAGACCGCCTCCGACTTGCCGTTGCGGTAGATGTCCGCGTGGTCGAAGGCGGTGACGCCGATCTCCAGGGCGGCCTCGACCGCCGCCTCGGCCGCCGCGATCTCCGGCGCGCCGTACGGCTCGGCGTCCCACCCGCCGCCCAGCCCCATGCAGCCGTAGATCAGTCGGTGGTCGCGGATGTCGGCGCTCGCCGGGGAAACGTGCTGCTCGTCGGCCATGACTCGTGGATAGCACAGGAACCGATCATCGGCGCGGCGAGCACCGGGACCGTACTTTCGACCGGTTCGGCGTGGGCCGGGACTTCCTAGCCTGGTGCCATGAGCGACACGCGTCGACCGGCCGGCCTGCTGTGCGACCTGGGCCTCGCCGTGGTGTTCCTCCTCGGCCTGGCGTTCACCGCCGTCATGCTCGCGGACAGTTGGGGTCCCCGGTACGCCGTGCTCGACGGGACGGTCGGCGCGACCGTCTGTCTGCTGGCCCTGCGCCGCCGCCGGGACCCGGTCCGCACGGCGGCGGCCGGGCTCGGCGTGGCGGCCGTCGCCGTCGTGGTCGCCCACGTCGCGGGCCTGCCGCAGGAGCCCGGCCCGATCACCGGGCTGGCGCTGGCCGTGCTGGTCGGCTCCGTGATCCGGGCCCGGCCGGTGCGGACCGCCACCGCCGTCGGCGGCACCGGTCTGCTGGTGATCGTCGGCAGCCTGCTCACGTCGCTGGACAACCGGCACGGCTTCTCCGCGGTGACGGTGTTCGCCGTGCTGTGCTGGCTGGCCGCCGTCGCGGTCGGCGTCGCGCTGCGCCTCACCGACGCCCGCGGCCGGGCCACCACCGAGCGGGTACGCCGGGACGAGCGGCTCGCGCTGGCCCGTGAGCTGCACGACGTGGTCGCCCACCACGTCACCGGCATCGTCGTGCAGGCCCAGGCCGCGCAACTGGTCGCCGCGAAGCGGCCGGCGGAGGTGCCGGCGATGCTGGCCGGGATCGAGCTGTCCGGCGCCGACGCGCTGGCCGCCATGCGCCGGGTGGTCGGGCTGCTCCGGGACACCGATGACGCGGCTCCCGCCCCGCCCGACCCGGAACAGCTCACCGACCTGGTGGCCCGGTTCGACCGGCTCGGCCCGCCGGTGCGGCTCCGGCTGCCCGCCGGTGACCACGGGTGGCCACCCACCGGTGACCTCGCCTGGCCGCCGGAGGTGACCACCACGGTCCACCGGATCGTGCAGGAGTCCCTGACCAACGTGTCCCGGCACGCCCCACACGCCGGGTCGGTGACCGTCACCGTCGACAGGTGCTCCGAAGGGGTGTCCGTCGAGGTGGTGGATGACGCGCCGCCGGCGCCCGCGCGGGTCGGCCACCGTGGCGGCTACGGTCTGGTCGGCATGCGCGAGCGCGTCCGGACACTGGGCGGCACGCTGACCGCCGGCCCCCGCGACGGTCGGGGCTGGGCCGTCCGGGCCACGCTCCCCCTCCCGGCTCGGACTCCACGATGAGCATCCGGGTGCTGGTCGCCGACGACCAGGCGATGATCCGGGGCGGGCTGCGGCTCATCCTGGAGGACCAGCCGGACATCACCGTGGTGGGCGAGGCGTCCGACGGCGTCGGGGCGGTCGCCGAAGCCCGCCGGCTGCGCCCGGACGTCTGCCTGGTCGACATCCGGATGCCCCGCCTCGACGGGATCGAGGTGACCCGGGCGCTGGCCGGCCCGGGGACGCCGAACCCGCTGCGGGTCATCGTGGTGACCACGTTCGATCTGGACGAGTACGTCTACGGCGCGCTGCGCAACGGCGCGGTCGGTTTCCTGCTCAAGGACGCCGGGCCGGCGCTGCTGGTCGAGGCGGTCCGGGCCGCGCACAACGGCGACGCGCTGGTGTCCCCGTCGGTGACGCTGCGGCTGCTCAAGCACGTCGCGGCGGCGACCCGGCCGGCGTCCGGCCGGGCGCTGCCCCGGCTCTCCGCGCGGGAGGTCGAGGTGGTCCGGGCGATCGCACGCGGGCGGACCAACCGGGAGATCGCGGCCGAGCTGTTCATCTCGTTGAGCACCGTGAAGAGCCACCTCTCCGGCATCCAGACCAAGCTGGGCGCCCGCAACCGGGTGGAGATCGCGGCCTGGGCCTGGGAGAACCGGGTGGTCGAAGGCGCCTGACCGGCTCATGCCGGCGGCTCGACGAGCGGCCGGCGGAACGGGCTCCAGCCGAGGAAGCGCTGGTACATCTGCTGCGGGCTCGGACCGTCGTGCGGGTTGAGGTGGTAGAAGTCGCGCATCGCCTCGTAGAGCAGCCCGGCCAGGTAGATGGTCATCGCGGCGAGGTTGCGGTCGTACTCGGCCTTGAGCGCGAGCCGGGCGTGCGGGCAGGGCCACGGCTCACCGTCGGCCCGGCACGCCCACGTCGGGCGCACCGGCGTGTGCGGTACGGCCGCGCCGTAGCCGTGCGGGCGGTCGGGCTCGGTGGAGACCGGCGGACGCGCACCGACCCGGGAGTACATGAGGGCGGTCGACGAGCGGTTCGCGACCGGCGGGCGGTTCGAGCGGATGCTGCGCGCGCTGGCGTCGCTCGACGCCGATCCGGCGTGGCTGCGCGAGTGGATCGAGGTGGAGCGGGAGGCGACCACGTTACGCTGGTTCGAGCTGGCCTACCTGCCCGGCCGGAGAGTGCGACCGCATCGTGGCGGGCCGCGTGGAGCGGCAGGCGATCCTGACCGGGCCGCGACCGCCGCAGCTCATCGCCGTCGTCGACGAGGCGGTGCTCCGCCGGCCGGTGCTCGACGCGCCGGGCCTGATGGCGGAGCAGTTCGACCGGCTGGTGGAGCTGGCCGTGCTGGAGCACGTCCAAATTCACGTGGTGCCGGTCGACGCCGGGATGTACCTGGGTCTGGCCGGGCAGTTCATCATCGCCGAACTGCCCGACGGCTCCCGAGTGATCCACGCCGACAACCAGCTCACCGCGCAGATCGTCGACGCGCCGGCCGACGTTGCTAGGCTCGCCCGGACGTGGGAGATGGTGCGCAACGAAGCGCTCCCCCGCCGCCAGTCCCTCAAGCTGATCAAGGAAGTGGCGAAGGGATAGAACTGACCACCCCTGCGTGGCGGAAGGCGACCCGGTCCGGCGGCAACGGCGGTTCCTGCGTGGAGGTCGCCGACAACCTGCCGGGCGTCGTGCTGGTCCGCGACACCAAGGACCGCGACGGCGGCACCCTGCACGTCGCCGCCGCGTCCTGGCAGTCGTTCGTGGACCTGGCCAAGCGGCTCGGTCCCACCGCCTGACCCACCCGCGACGGGCTCAGTCCGGGGGCGTCACCCGCTCGCCGAGCCACTGCTCGGCGTCCCAGGCGTGGAACCGTTCCCGCTCGGTGGACCCCAGCTTCGCCGCGAGGCGCATCGAGGTGGCGCCAGAGGTAGGCCTTGCCACCTTCCGGGCGTCAACACCCACTACAGGCTACGAACGTGATGGCGTCAACGAGTCACCCGCAACACGCGCGACGAACACGGAAGCCCGACGATCGCCGGGCCCACCCGCCTGACCCATCCTCGCCATCAAGTTTGTAGCGTGCCGGGACCACTTGCCCTCACCGGACTTCGACCAGACGCGTCAGCTCGGACGGCGCTGGACCCGCCGGAACGCGACCGCCGCCAGCAGGCCGGCGAGCACCAGGTAGCAGCCCGACTCCAGCCACTGGACCGACCAGTACCGACCGACCGGCTGGTAGGCGACGTCCACGTGCAGGTCGTGGTCGGCCAGGCAGGTCGCGGTGTCGCCGAACGGCCCCTCCGCCGCGCCGGTCCTCGGCGGGTCGGTCCTCGGCGGGTCGGTCCTCGGCGGGTCGGTCCTCGGCGGGTCGGTGAAACACCTGTCGAAGATCGCCCGGTCCAGCGCCGTGCCATCGCGGGTACGCAGCTCGCTGACGTCGGTGATCCAGGCGTCCGGCAGGGTCAGCCCCTTCACCACCGGCGCCCCGGTGATGCCGCCCAGGCCGCGTGCCTGGTTGATGGCCGAGGCGGTCATCGGCAGCGTGACGTGCTCGGCCGGCAGCAGGTGTGGCCGGACCAGGTTCGGCACCAGGAACTGGACCACCACGAAGACCAGCGCGGTCACCGCCATGGCCGGCACGGTGCGGCGCACCACCAGCCCGATCAGGACCCCGAGGACGACGGCGAACACCGCGTACGCCACCGGGGCGAGGTTGCGGGCACCGAACAGGACGGTGCTGAAGCGGTTGTCCGCGAACCGGTCGACCGGGCTCATCGCCCAGGTCACCAGCGCGGCGGCGACACCGGTCACGGCCATGGCGGCCAGCCCGACCACGGTCAGCTTGACCGCGAGCCAGCGACGGCGGGTCACGCTCTGGTTCCAGACCAGTCGTTGGGTGCCGGCCTCCAGCTCCCGGGCCACCAGCGGCGCGCCCCAGAACATGCCGAGCAGGCCGGGCACCGGCGCGAGCAGCGCCGCCAGATAGAGCGAGGTGTTCTCGTAGTCGACCGCGAGCTGGGCCAGCCGGGGGCAGTCGGACCGGCCGGCGCACTGGGCCCGGTAGGCGTCCTCGGCGTCCCGGACGTCCAGGCCGAGGTGCACGACGTACGCGGTGAACAGCGCCAGCGCGGCCACGCCGACCAGGGCCGGCACGCGGAACTGCCGCCAGGTGAGCCAGCTCATCGGTCCCCCTCCCCCGCCGCCCGGGTCAGATAGCTCAGCACCAGGTCCTCCAGCCCGACCGGCGTCACGCGCCACGGCCCGCACGGCGGCGGGCCGTCGACCCGCACGACGGCGTCGATGTGCGCCCCGGTGTGCCGGGTCGCGACCGCCTCCACCCCGGCCGGCAGCCGGTCCCGCTCATCGCGCGGGCCGACCAGCCGGTGGTGCCGGGTCAGCAGGTCGGCCACGTCGCCGGCGACCTGCACCCGGGACCCACCGAGGACGACGAGGTGGTCGCAGGCCCGGGCCACGTCGCCGAGCAGATGGGAGGAGAGGATGGCGGTGGCGCCCAGTTCGGTGACCACCTCCATCAGGTCGCGCAGGAAACCGTCGCGGGCCAGCGGGTCCAGCGCGGCGGCCGGCTCGTCGAGGATCAGCAGATCGGGACGCTTGGCCACGGCGACGGTGAGCGCCAACTGCGCCCGCTGGCCGCCGGAGAGCCGGCCCGCCCGCTGACCCGGGTCGAGTCCCACCCGGGCGATCCGCCGCGCCGCCAGCGCCGGATCCCAGGTCGGGTTCAGCTTCGCGCCCATCCGCAGGTGGTCGGCGACCGAGAGGGCGGCGTACACCGGGGTGTCCTGGGCGACGAAACCGACCCGGGCCAGGTGCGCGGCGTTCGCCGCGGGCGGCGAGCCGAGCACCCGGAGCGTGCCCGCGGTCGGTGTGGTCAACCCGCAGGCGAGATTCAGCAGCGTGGACTTGCCGGCGCCGTTCGGGCCGACCAGCCCGACCACCCGGCCCCGGGGGACGTCGAGGTCGCAGTCGACGAGCGCGGGCCGACGACCGTACCGTTTCGTCAGGCCCCGGGCGTGGACGGCGAGTTCGGAAAGTGACATGCCCCGATCCTGCGGATCGGGGCCGTCGCCGGCATCGGTCCGGAGAAGGGCCGACCGCCCCGGGCCGTCGTCCTTTCGGCCGGTTTCCGAGCCGGGGCGGCGGGCCTGTCAGCCGGTCAGCACGACAGTGTCCCCTCGTCGCCCGGGTCGACGCCCAGCACCTCGGTGAACCGGCGGTACGCGTCGACCCGGTCCCGCACCTGCCCGGGGTTGCCGCCGCCGCACTCCAGCGCCCCGTTGATGCTGCGGACCGTCCCGCCGAACCCGGCGCCGCCGGTGATCGCCGCGTGCGGCGTGGTGGTGCCCGCGCCGGACTGGGTCATCCAGAACCAGAGCGCGGTCCGCCACGCCACCGCCGGGTCGCTCGCGACCAGGTCCGGGTTGCCGAGCAGGTCGACCCCGAGCGCGTCGCCGGCCGCCTGGTAGTTGTAGTTCCAGCTCAGTTGCAGCGGGCCGCGCCCGTGGTAGGCGGTCCGGCCGGCCGGGCACCCGTAGGGCCGGGAGCCGTCGCAGTAGGTGCCCCACGCCGCCCGGTCGATCTCGTCGACGTGGACCAGGCCCTCGGTCTCGTGGTCGACGTTGGCCAGGAACGCGGCCAGTTCCCGCTTGCGGGTCCGCTCGTCGCCGGTGGTGGCGAACGCGGGGAACGTCGCCATCGCGTCGGTGAGCCCGGCGTACGTGTAGAAGGCGTTGCGGCCGGGGAACATGGCGTCGAACGTCGACCCGGTCAGCACCGTGCCGTCGCCCTCCGGCACCACCCGCTTGTTCGATCCGGCCCGCGGGGGCACCGACGGGGTCGGTGAGGCGGTGGACGTGTCCGTCCCGCCGACCGTGTAGCCGGCGAACAGGCCGCGCACCCGGAACGGGTAGCTGTCCAGCAGGATGACCGGCATGCCGCCCTGGGCCTCGACCGCCGCCGTGCCCTGGTCCCAGGCCATCAGTGTCAGCGTGAGATGGTCACCGACCACCTTCTTGTCGTCGAGCATCCGCTGGGTCTCCTCGGCCAGGTGGCAGAACCACCGGGCGTGGGCGTGGATGGAGTCCTCCGGGTCCAGCGCCGACGCCTCGCCACTGTCGTCGTCGTCCTCGCCGTACTGCGCGAAGACCTCGGGCGTCAACTGGGACAGGCCCTTGCGGCCCTCCTGGCCCTCCTTGTCCGCGTCGAAGTCCGACGCGTACTCGATCTGGGCGGCGAGGATCACGGGGGTGAGCAGGTCGCACTCCCGGGCCGCCGCCTCGATCGGCGCGACCAGGTCGGCGTCGGGCACACCCGAGGAGTCGAACCGGCCGCGACCGTCGCCCCCGGCCAACTGGGTGAGGACGCTGCCCCCGGCGCCGGGGCCGAGCGTGCTCTCCGGATCCGGCGAGTACGAGGTCAGCTGCGACCCGCTGAGCAGGATGATGATCACCAGAACGATCAGGGCCAGCGCCGCCATCGCCGCCAGCGGGAACATGCCGACCATCGAGAGGAGCAGCCAGGTGAGCTGGGTGGCGCCCAACCGGCCCGTCGCCGTCTGCTGCGCCGCCCGCGCCGCCGCCAACTTCGACACCGGCCGTCACCCGGCCCGCTGGTGCCAGGCCGCCGACGCCCGCTCGGTGACCGCCCGCGCCTCGGCCGCCGCCGCCGCCGCGATCGGCGCCGCGTCCGGCTCCTTGTACCAGGGACGCAACCGGATCACCGCCGGCCGCACGCCGGTCGCCAGCAGCAGCGCGGTGCCCTTCGGCAGCGCCCGGATCCGGTCCGCCGGCAGCACCTGCTCCTGCCGGTACGACACCGACCGGCTGCCGCCGTCGCGGGACCGGGAGTAGGTCGGGGTACGCACGTCGTGCTGGCCGACGAGGCGGGCGACCTTGTCCACGAAGTCGGCGTCGTCCAGCCCGGCGCCCAGCAGCTTGACCGTGGCGGCGCTCCACAACGCGTCCATCCCCGCCTCGCCCCAGACCCGCACCCCCTGCCGGTAGCTCTGCAACAGCGTCACCACGCTGACGCCGCGGGAGCCGAGATGGCTGTAGAGGTCGGGCAGGTCGGCGATGCGGCACACGTTCGCCGCCTCGTCCAGCACGGCGGTCATCGGCGGGTCCAACCGGCCGCCCATCCGTTCGGCGGCCACCACACCGGCCCGGACCACGGCGTCCGCCAGCCCGGCGATCACCCCGGCGGCGGACCCGCCGCCGTCCTTGGACAGCAGGTAGAGCGTGTCCCGGCCGAGCACGTGCTCCGCCGGGACGAACTCCGGGCGGTCCGGGTCCGGGCTGACCCAGGCCAGGATCTCCGGGTCGAGCAGGCAGGCCACGCACTGTCGGGCCGTCTCGTAGATGCCGTCGCGGGTCTCCACCGCCCCGCGTACGGTGCCCTGGAGTTGGTCGGCCATGGCGGTCAGCCCGGCGTCGCGGAGCAGGTCGATGGGACTACGGTCGGCCGGGTCGGCGAGCCAGGCCAGCATCTCGACGACCGGCACGCCGCCACGCGCGGCGGCCAGGAGGAGCGCGGTCAGCGTGTTCTGCGCCGCGGCGGTCCAGAAGTCCCGCTTCGACGCGTCGTCGTTGACCGAGCTGACGAAGTGACCGGCGAGCCGCCGCGCGCCCTCCGGGTTGTGGCAGCCGCCGAGCATGTCCCACCACATCGCCCGCTCGGTGTACGCGATGCCCTGCGGGTCGAACGTCCACACCCGGCCGATCCGGGCCCGCTCCTGCCGGGTGACCAGGTAGACGTCCGACTTGTTGGACGTGAGCAGCACCGCGCCGGGCGCGCGCAGCACCCGTGGGATGGCGATCCCGGTGGACTTCCCGGAACGCGGCGCCATCAGGTCGAGTTCCACGTCCTCGTAGGAGGACCGCAGCTCGGGGCCCGACGGCAGCAGGTCGCCGAGCAGGTTGCCGGTGTCGTCGGGGCGCAGTCGGGGCACGTCCCGCAGCGACGGGCGCAGTTCGCGGGCCCGCGCCTCGGCCGCCCGGCCCGTCATGGTCCGCAGGTCGGCCGCACCGGCGAGGTTCGCCGGCCGACCCAGTCGACGGACCACGGCGCGGGTGGCCGCGAACACCGGGACGGCGGCGAACGGGACCAGCCCGGCCGCGCCGCCGTACACCAGGGCCGACGGCACGCCCGGCCACACCGCCCCGGCGTCGCCGCCGAGCAGGCTCAGGTAGACGTCGAGGCGGAACGGCGGCGGGCGCCAGCCGTAGCCGCCCACCGCGGCGGCGAGCGTGCCACCGAGCCAGAGCAGGGCGAAGGCGGTTAGGTTGATCAACGCGAGCACGGGGACCAGCCAGGCCAGGTGGTCCCCGCCGCCGCGCTTCACCGGTGCTCCAGGTCGGGCCGGGAGCCGGCCGTGACGGCCCGCACCACCGCGTCCCGCTCGGCGCGCATCCGCTCCGCGTCGCCGTTGGCGATCCACCGCGTGTTCGTGTCGTGCAGGTGCCGCTCGGCGTCGGTGATCGCGACCCGGATCGGGATGCCGGGCCTCCCACCGACCTTGATCAGGAAGCGGCCCCGGCCGGGCGGTTCCTCGTTGCCGCCGTCCTGGGCCCAGCCGGCCGGCGAGGACCAGGACGAGACCAGCTCGATCTCGCGCCGGGACAGCCCGACCACGCGGGCCAGCTCCTCCATCTCCGCCCTCGGCAGGCCGGCGCAGGCGACCATGCCGGCCCGCTCGACGAACCCGCGCGCCTTGGCCTTGTCCGCCTCGCTGCCCAGCGCCTCGGCGTCCTTCAACGTGTGGGTGATCTTCGCGTCGGCCAGACCGAGCGAGCGGTTCAGCCGGGTGAGCGCGTCGATCCGGTCGACGATGCCGGAGGCCGCCCGCAGCGGGCGCCACAGCTCGTCCAGGACGGTGAAGAACCAGCGCCGGGGCGCCAGACCCGCGTCGGCGAGGGCATGCGACGCGGACACCGTGCCCAGGCCGTCCGACCAGGCGGCGAGCATCGCGGCGGCGGTCAACTGCCCGTCCGCCTCGCCGATGCGGGAGATGTCGATGCAGACCGCGGTGGCGTCCGGGTCGATCCGGGTCGCCGTCTCCGACGCGAACGTGTCACCGAGCGGGCCGTCCACGATGCCGAGCAGCGACCGGTGCAGCGGGTCCACCGCGTCCCGGTACCGGGACTCCTGCCCCCGGTCCAGCGTGACCTGCCGGACCTGCGGCGGCCCGGCCTCCAGCACCGCGAGCAGGTCCGGCAGCCGGTACGTCCGGCCCGGCGCGGTGCGCTCGCGCAGATGTCGCAGGCAGGCCGAGAGCACCGACTGCTCGTGGTCGCTGATCGGCGCGCCCCGCACGATGGTCAGCAGGGCGGCCACCATGTTCAGCACCCGGCCGTGGGACTCGGCGGACAGCGCCTCGCCGGCCTGCCCGCCGATCCGCGCCGCCGCCGCGCCCATCGCGCCCGGGTCGAGCACGTTGAGCCCGCCGACGCCCCGGGCGATGGAGATGACCTGCCCACCGAGCGCGCGGACGGTGTCCGCGTAGTCGGGCTTGAGGTCGCCGAGCACCAGCGGGACGACGCCCTGCCCGGCCAGGCCGATCAGCATCCGGTTGATCAGCGTCGACTTGCCCAGACCCGGCATGCCGAGCATGAACAGCGACGGGTTGGAGATGTACCGCGCCCGGGTGAACCAGTTGAGCGGGTCCCCGCAGACCGTGGCGCCGGTGCTGATGTGCTGGCCGAGCGGGACGCCGGTCATCGGCGCGCCCGAGCCGGAGGCGAACGGCCAGAGCCCGCACGCCTGCACCGTGGTGGCCCGCCACATGGCCGGCGGGTCCAACGTGGCCACCCGGCCGCCACCCAGCTCGGGCGAACCGCGGTGCGGCACCGCGTCGACCCGGTCCATCCGGGCCAGCCGCTGCCGGTACCGGTGCTCGGCCGCCTCCTCCGCGGCCCGCCGCCGGCGCGCCCGCCGCAGCGCCCGCGGAGTCTGCTCGCCGGTCTCGTCGGGCTCCCGGTCCTGCGCCTCGACCGGCGGCACCACCAGGCCGGACATCGCGGTGACCGGCCCGGACGTCCCCCGTGGCCAGCCCGCGCCGAGATCCAGCACCCGCGCGCCGTCCGCGCCCACCCCGGCCGTCACAACGCCTCCTGAAGGTCCTGCGGGACGATCGACTGCTCCCAGGGCAGGATGCCGACCGGAAGCGCGCAGGTGAACGCCGCGGCCTGCAACCGGTCCGCCGGTCGCATCGCGATCCGGGTCGCGCCGAGCAGGTTCCGCATGGTCACGTTCGCGTCGCGCACCTCGGCGACCGAGTCGACGGTCAACGTCACCAGCATCGAGAACTCCACCAGGCCGGCGCCCGAGGCCTCCTCCGCCGCGGTCTGCTCGGCCGCCTGGATCTCCGCGACCGCCCGGGCGCGGACCAGGCCCTTGGTCGAGTTCGCCATGAACTGGGCGGACCGGCGGTCGGACTCGACGATCCGGGCGGAGGTCGCCGGGTCGATCGGGCGGTAGACCAGGGCCACCCGCTTGCGGCGGATGCCGGCGGCCGGGTCGAGCAGGCTGCGCAGGATCCCGGAGCGCACCACGCCGCGCGGCGCCATGGTCAGCAGCCAGCTCCGGGACACCCCGGAGTCGTGCTGGTACGCGGTGACCGTCTCGACCGTGGCGGCCGGCCCGGCGTCGTCCCACTCCAGGCCGGTGCCGCCGTGCTGGGCGCGTACGTCGAGCACCTCGGCCGCGGCGGCCGGGTCGTACGCGACGCGGACGACCTCGGCGATCCGTTCCGCCGACAGCGGCTCCGCCGAGCCCCCGCCGGCGGCCACCAGCCCGTTGAGCACCCCCTGCAACCGCAGCGCCAGGTCGGCGAGCATGGCGTCGTCGTCGCGCCGGCCGCCGCCCGGCGCCGAGTAGGTGAGCGTCAGGTAGGTGTTCATCTCCGAGGACGCGTCCGGGTAGGAGCGGACCACCTCCTCCATCACCGCCCGGGCGGCGGGCGGCGCGTTCGGGGAGAGCCGGCCCAGCACCTCGGTGGCGAGCCGGGTGCCCGGGTCGGGGGCGGTCTCCACCACCACCGACGCGCCGCGCAGCCCTGGCTCGTGCGCCAGCCGGGACAGCCACTCCCCCCACAGCGCCACCCACGTGTCGACCTGGTCCGGGTCGACGAGCGACCCGCCGTCCGGCTCGCAGCTCAGCACGATCGTGTACTGGTGCCGGTTGCGGTGGTGCAGCACGCCGAACGGCCGGTCGTACGGGTCGCGTCCCTCCAGCATGGTCACCCGGCTCAGCAGCCCGGGCGGGCGGAACCGGCCACCGGGCCGGGTGGACAGCGGTCCGGAGACGTAGAGGTGCTGCCGCTTCGACCGGCGGCGCATCCACCCGACCCGGACGCCGGCCATCTGGAAGACGTTGCGGCCGTCCTGGGTGCGGATCGCCAACGGCGCCAGCACCAGCGCGAACGGGAGCCCCACCACCAGGGCCGCGTCCAGCGAGATCATGGACGCGATCAGGACCACCACGAGACCGCCGAAGAGGCCGAAGGTCCCGATCAGGCCCAGCGAGCCCAGGCCGGCCTTGCGGGGACGGCGCCAGTTGCCGTACGTCGGTGTCTTGATCTGTTCGGTTGCCGTGCTCATGCTCGTCCTCCTGGGCCGGCCTACTGTCGGTCGGATTGCGGCAGCGCTCCCCCGGCGATGCCGGCGGCGTGCCGGTGGGTGCCGGCGAGGGCGCCGGCGCTCTTCTGTGCGGTCCAGGCGGCGGCGCCGACCGCGCCGACGACCGCGCCGCCGACGACCCGCCCGGCCGTCGACGCGACGCCGCGTCCGCCGCCACCGGACGAACCGCCGCCGGACGGCGCCGCGTTCTCGGGCGCCGGGGCGCCGCCGCCGGACGCGGGCCGCCCGCCGGACGCCGAACCGCCACCGCCGCTGCCTGACCCGCCACCGCTGCCGGCGGACCCGCCGCCGGACGTCGCGGCCCCGCCGGCCCTGGACGCCCCGCCGGCCTTCGACGCCCCGCCGGACCCCGACCCGCCGCCGCCCCGGGCCGCGCCGGAGGGTGAGCCGCCACCGCCACCGCCCGGCGCCCGGGCCGCGCCGCCGCCGTGACCGCCGCCGGCGATCCGCCTGGCCCCGCTCGCCACGGCGCCCGCCGCCGCCGCGCCGGCGCCGACGCCGGCGCCCACGCCGTCGCCCGAACCCAGTGCCGCCATGGCCGGTACGACCAGCCGCATCAGCGCGGGCAGCGCGACCGCGGCCATCAGCAGGATGGCGGCCCCGGCCAGCTTGTAGTGCTTGGCGTCGCCGTCGACCGAGCCGATCATGGCGGCCCCGGAGTACATGATCAGACCGACCACCGGTTTGAACGCCAGCCAGGCCACCATCCAGGCGATGTGCTTGCGCCACCACCCGCCGCCCGACTCGGTCATCGACGCGGCGGCGGCCAGCGGCAGCGTGCCGGTGAGCAGCACCATCGCGCCGAGCCGCAGATACATCAGGATCACGTGGATGCAGCCGGCGACCAGCAGCAGCAACCCGATGATGATCAGCAGGAACGCGGTCAGCCCGTCGGTCCCGCAGTTGGCGATCAGTTTGAGCTGCGCCTTGATGCCCTGGTCGTAGAGGTGGTCGCTGTAGCGGTCGGCCTCGGTGGCGAGCAGGTTGAGCACGGTCCACGCGGCGCCCACCGTGAGCACCATCCGGACCAGGCCCAGCAGTGCCGTCCAGAGCGCCTGCCCCCGGCGCAGCAACGCCATCCGGAACGCCGCGGCCAGCAACGACGCCACCGCGATGGACACCACGAGCCAGTTGGTCTGCAGATGGATCTGGTTGTTGATCGTCTCGTCGCCGAGCGTCGGCACGTCGCCGAGGTTGGCGAACAACTCCACCGCCGCGCCCAGGATGGCGCCCGCGATGTCACTGAGGATGCCGTCGATCCCGCGCTCGAAGAAGCCGACGACCTGCCCGATCTCCCCGATGTAGACGGCGTCGCCGGTCGCGCACTCAGCCATCGCCGACCCCCCGCCACAGCACGAAGCCGGTCAGCGACACGACCGCGGTGACCGGCCCGTACAGGCCGCCGGAGGTCAACGGGCGCAGCCGCCAGTCGACGTCGTTCCAGTCCGCCGTGTAGTCGACCGAGAAGTACCGCGCGGTCGCCTGCCGGACCAGCACCCGGACCACCGCCGTGCGGGGCGTGTACCGCACCACCAGGAACCCGGCCAGCCGGTTGGTGGTCTGCGGCGGGCCGCCCTCCTCCAGCGACTCGCGCATGGCGTCGAAGTAGTCCCGCCCGAGCCCGGGCACGAGCTGCTGCCGGCTGACCGTACGCCAGTCCGGACCGCTCATCTGGCGGGAGATCGTGTGCACCGCCAGCACCGCCCCCATCGGGGTGTGCGCGAAGCACCAGCGCAGCGGCCCGGTGGTGCGCAGCGGCCCGGCCGAGGCGGAGAACGGCGTCTGCGCCCCGTTGACCGGCCGCCAGGTGACGTCGTCCGGCGCCTCGACCGGGATCTGCTGCGCGGTGTCCGCGGTGCGGCAGCCCTGCGGTCGCGACCCGTCCGGCCCGAGACCGCCGATCACCGGCCCGGTCGCGGGAGCGGCCCGGGTGGCGTCGTCCCCGCCGCCGTAGACCGCCGCGCCGACGCCGGCGCAGAGGGCCAGCACGACGAAGGCCGCCGACACCTGCCACCGGCGTTGCCGCCAGAACGGCCCGCCCTCCACCGGCTCGGACGCGTGTCGTGAGCGCACGGTCAGTTCCCCTCGCCCTGACCGCCGGTGCCGAAGACCCAGCTCACGATCGGGCCCGCGGTGGCGACCAGGATGCAGCCGCCCAGCACCATGCCCAGCCGGCTCATGTGCTCCGAACTCTCGCCCCGCTTGTGCGAGATGGCCATCACCGCGCCGGTGATCAGCACGCCGAGGACGCCGGCGGCGGTGCCCGCCCAGGCGACCAGGCCGAGCGCCTGCTCGACCTTCGTGGCGAGCTGCCCGGGCACCGAGTTGCCGCCGGTGGACGGCTGTGGCACCCCGCCGCCGGACGACTCGGGGTCGGGCTCGAGACGGAAGCGGAACCCGACCGGGATCCGCACCAGCCCGCTGTAGTAGATGTCGGAGAGGGCCATGGGGTGCTCCTTCGATGTCAGGGAGGGGTCGGTCAGCCGGCCGGCGGCCGGTCGGGTCGGGTGGTCACTGGCTGAACCCGAGCGCTTCGACGATCGGTCCGGCGGTGGTCGCGAGCAGGCACGCCGCCATCACGAACGCGATCTGCTTGGTGTACTCGGTCCGCTCCTCCAGCGCGCCGCGCCGCAACTGCGACGCCAACGTCATGCCGGTCAGCAGCAGGCCGACCACGGCGGCGGCGCTCACACACCACGCCATCAGCGTGAGCAGCTGCACGACCGGCGCTTGGGCGTCGTCGACGTCCACCTCGTACGGTGCGATCGACGGGGTGCTGAAGCTCTTCTTGTTGATCGCGTTCTCGCACGTGAACTTGCCCGCGTACAGGGCGCCCTTGAGCGTGCACGAGTGGGATCCGGTGATCTCCACGTTGTCCTTGGTCCGCGAGTGGCCGCTCAGGTCCACGAGCATCTCGACGTCCATCCAGACCGTGTCCCCGTCGGTGTACTCGGCGGTCAGGTCGAACGAGCCGTCGGTCGAGCCCTTCTTGCCCGAGCAGACCCGGTCGCCGTGCCCGGCCGGGTAGGTGTTCACCGTGGTGGTGGTCTTCAGGCAGATCTTGTAGAGGAACGCGGCGCCGCCGCCGTCGACGGTCACCGTGTAGCTGCCCGCGGCCACCGCCGCCGTCGGCGGGGCGAGGGTGAGCAGCGCCAGGACCAGGGCGACCAGGACCGGCCCGGACCGCATCGGCCGGGTCACCGCGTCCCCCGTCCCGGCCGGGCCTCCGCCAGGGCGGCCAGCCGGGCCAGTTGGCGGGGCAACTGCTTCGGCTCCACCCCCACCCGGTACGACGGGATCCACGGCACCCGGTGCACCGGGGCGATCGCGCGCAGCAGCCGGATCCGGCCGAGCAGCGGCGCCGGCAGCCGGCCCGGGGCGTCGGCGATCAGCACCACCCCCACCAGCCACATCCCGGCCGGATGCCGGCCCTCCCGCATCGCGTTCAACGCGCGGGAGACCGCCCGCAGACCGTCCAGGCCGGTCCGGCCGACCACCGCGACCCGGGCCGGTTCGCCGATCGCCGGGTCCGGCCACCGGCACCCGACGTCGGTGCCGCCGAACAGCCGGGTGAGGGTGCTGGCGCCGGCCCCGCCGTGCGCGCCGATCCAGCCGATGCCCTGGTCGGAGAGGACGTCGCGGTGTCGGGCCGGACGCTCGTCGCGCTCGGCTGGTCGCCGCAGCATCACCGGCTGGCTCATCGTCCGTCTCGCCTCCCTCGTTGCTCGCGTCGCGTCTGCCGGCCGCACTACGACGCGACCGCCCACCCGGTTCAGCACGGATCCCAGGTTTTTTCCGGAGCCCGTCCCCGGCCCGGCCCCACCGGTCGGGCGGGCCCGGTGACCGATGCGCACGGCCAACGGCGCGGTGAAGGAACCTCCCGGGCGGCGCTGCGCACGCCGGTGGAACGACGGGCCCGGGCGCCGAAGCACCTGGGCCCGTCCCGGGGCCGGTCGGATCAGCGGGCGGTCTCGCGCCAGTTCTGGTTGCTCTGGCTGGCGGCGCACTCCCAGATCTGCAGCGGCGCGCCGTCGTCGGAGTTCCAGTCGCGCACGTCGAGGCACTTGCCGGAGTGCGGATTGCGCAGCAGCCCGCCCTCGGCCACCCAGACCTGCGCCGGCCCGCCGTTGCACCACGCGAGCTGCACCTTGGCCGCGTTGTCCCGGGACGCCCACGCCACGTCCATGCACTTGTCCAGCACCGTCAACGTGTCACCGGGGCCTCGGGTGAAGCGTTGGGCCGGGGTGCCGTTGCAGTGCCAGAGCTGCAACCGCACCCCGTCGGCCGACTCGCCGCCCGGCACGTCGACGCACTTGTCCGCGTACCCGCGCAGCGCGAAGCCGGAGGCGGGGCGGACGACCGTACGCTTCGGCGCCGGCGCCGGCGAGTCCCCACCACCGCGGAACGTCACCACGACCTCCGCGCAGCCCGGACAGTTGTAGACCGTCTCGTTGCCGGCGACCCGGTCGTGGGTGGACCACAGGTAGGCGCGCGGGCCGAACGGGAGCAGCGCGGCGGTGTACGCGCTCTCCGCGTCCCGGTTCGGGTTGACGCAGTTGATCCGGTCACCCCGGGCCGGGTCCCGGACGGCGTGCGCCTCCGGGCAGGCGGCGAGGAGCTGGCCGGCGGAGCAGTCCCACCGCGCGCAACTGCCCGCCGTCTCCGGCCTCGGGGCGCCGGGCGCGTCGATCGTGATCGTGGTGGAGACCGCGTCGACGTAGCTGACGTTGTACCAGGGCGCGGCGGCGTTGTTCCGGTCGAAGTTGAACTCGGCCAGGCTCACCGGCTCCGCGCCCCGCTCGCACCGGTCGGCGAACGCGCCGCAGTCACCGACCAGGCAGCGGAACGACCCGTTCGGGTCGCCGTCGCAGCGCTGGCGGGCGAAGAACCGGCCCCGCCAGTGGCCCGGCTCGCCGGCGTCCGGGATGACGATGGTGCTCTTCTCGCCCGGACGCAGGGTGGGCAGGCCGGTGATCGGCCGCGAGCCGTCCCCGCTCTCCCCCGCGCCGATCCACAGCGTCTCCGCGGTGCCGTTGACGAACGTCACCCGCTCCCCGGTGGCGGCGGTCGCCGTGCCGCCCGGCACGCCCACGATCAGCCCCGACCCGAGCAACACGACGGCGAGCAGGGCGGACCTCCTGCGCGTCGGCCGCCCGCGGGTCGACGATCCGGTGTTCACTGCCATGTAGCCCTCCCTCGGCCTGACGCGGGGACGCGTCACGTCCCCCGACGAGTGCGGCAGGCGCACGGCCACACGACGGCGCGGGCGGGCTCCCGGTTCAACCGGAGTCGGTGCGGATCGGAGGGGTTGCGGTCAGCGGGAGATCGGCGCGGTCACCACGGAGGTGCCGTCCGGCCGGCTCACGCCGACGAAGGAGAGGTCGTCGACCGACGGCGAAAGCTCCCCGGTCACCTCCTGCGGACCGGCCGAGGCGGTCCAGTCGCGGACCGGGTGGGTGACGCCGTCCCGGGTCACCGCGAAGAGCCGGTAGCGCAGGCCGGGCCGCAGCCCGGTCGCGGTGATCCTGATCGTGGAGCCCTGGCCCTCGTGGGTGGTGATCGACACGGAGAGGCTGACGCCCTGGCCGGGCGCCTCGCCGGTGGCGGTCAGCACCAGGTCGTCGCGGCCCCCGCCGCCGCCGACAGCGGCCACGATCCCACCGGTGAGCACCGCGAGCGCCAGCGCCACCGCCCCACCCCAGAGCAGCAACCGGCGCCGGGCGGACAGCGGCCGGGAACGACCGTCGCCGGGGCGGGAGCGGCGACCGGACGACGGCGCCGGTCCGGTCGTGCCGCCGGGCCCTCGGCCGGGCCGCACGGGCCGCCGGCCCGCCAACACCGGCCCGCCGTCCGGCGCGGTCGGGCCGTCCGGGTCCGGCCCGGAGCGGGGTACGGCGGGCGACGCCGGCCGCGCACCGGCGTCCGACGGGGATTCCGGTACGACGGGTCCACCGGCGACCGGCACGGCCGGCTCCCCGGCGACGGGCGGGGTCGGCTCCCCGGCGACCGGCGCGGCCGATTCCCGGACGACGGGCGCGGCCGGCTCCCCGGCGACGGCCGGGTCGGGGACGGTCGGGTCGGGGACGGTCGGGTCGGGGACAGCCGGCTCGACGACGGCGGCGGACGCCGGGTCGGGGCGCACGGCCGGGACGGCCCGCGGGGGCAGCACGGAGGCCGGCGGCAGGACCGCGGCCGGCGGGAGGTCGAACTCGGCCCAGTCGGCCGCGTCGAGCGCGCCGAGCCCGCTGGTCACGCCACCCAGGTCGGCGGCAGCGGAAAGGCACTCGTCGCAGCCGGCGAGGTGCGCCTCGAAGGCGACACGGTCGGTCTCGTCGAGCGCGCCGAGCAGATAGAGCGCGAGCGCCTCGTGCGCGGACGTGGGGTGTTCACCGCCGGTGCGCATCACGCCCCCCTTCCCGACCCGACGAAGGGTGCGCCGGAACGACGAACCGGGTCACCGCGTCGGTGCCGGGATCGGACGAGGAGCCGCTGGGACGTGACATCAGGCCGACTCGATCGGGCCGATCGCCGCGTGCAGCGCCCGCACCGCGTAGTACGTCCGGGACTTTACCGTACCCTCGGGTATCCCGAGCCGCTCCGCCGCCTCCGCGACCGAGGCGCCCTTGTAGTACATCTCGATCAGGACCGCCCGGTGCTCCGGCTTGATCTGCCGCAGCGCCAGCCGGACGGTGTGGGCGGTGACCACCCGGTCCATCTCGTCGTCGGCCGAGGTGAGCCGGTTGAGGTCCGGCACGGCGACCTCGGGCGGCCGGGCCTGCCGGGCCCGCCCGGCGTCGACGGCCACGTGCCGGGCGACGGTGTAGAGCCAGGGGGCGATCCGGCGCGGCTCCTCGGCCAGCGTGCCGAGGTTGCGCCAGGCCCGCAGGAACGTCTCCTGCACGAGATCCTCGGCCAGCTCCTGCCGGCCGAGCACCAGCCGGGTGACGAAGCGCAGCAGCGGCTCACGGTACTGCTCGTGGATCCACCGCATCAGGCTCTCGGTGGAACCCTGGCCGACGGCCTCGCCCGGAACTCCGGGCTCCACCGCCTCGTTGGGCACCGCCGACACAGAACGCCTCCCCCTGACGTGTCGGGCGTGCCCGCCCGGCCGGCCCGGCGCCACGGCACCGGACCCTTCTGAGGGAGAAGGATAACCGTACTCATCGGACGCCGTCGCCGGCCGGCGGACCGCGACCAGGGTGGCGGTGCTCACCGGACGCGCTCCGACCGACGGACGACGACCCGACGCGGGCCGGCCCCGCCCACGACGACGCTGGTCAGCCCCGCGTCGGGCGAATGGTGGCGAGTCCACATCGAGCACTCCGATCGACGATCCGGCGGTGTCCGGCGGCGGAAATCGGTCCGTCCGGCGCCGTCCACGTTGACGGCCCGGTGCGCCGGTCGGTTCAATGGCGGCCGGACTGGAATCGGAATGATTCCGGTCGGGTGAACCGAGGACGTCGCGCATCCGTCACGCCTGGCGACGTCATCACCGGAAGGGAAGTCCCGTGACACCCGATCTTCCTGGCCTCCGATCCCGACTCGCCCGGATGCCGCGTCGTGTCGTCGCCGCCATCGCGGCCGGCCTCGCGGTGCTGCTCATGGTGGTCGCCTCCGTGAGCTGGGGCATCGCCACGGCCCGCGACGACAAGCTGACCGGCCGCAAGGTCTCCGCCGAGCATCTGACCGCTATCCGGGCCGCGGCCCGCTCCTGCCCCACGCTGACCCCGGCCCGGCTGGCCGGGCAGTTGATGACCGAGTCCGGCCTGGACGGACGCGTCGGCAAGACCACCTCTGGTGGTCGCGGCTTCGCCGGCCTGGACGACGACCGGTGGAAGTCCTGGGCGCCGTGGCCGGGCGCGGACCGCACCGACACCGCCGCCAACATCCTGGCGCTGGCCCACCAGATGTGCGACCTCAGTGGGCAACTGCGCCTGGCCGCCATCCCCGGCGACCCGTGGCGGCTGTCCCTGGCCGCGTTCCACACCGACCTCGACCGGGTACGCGAGGCGAAGGGCGTCCCGTCCGACGCGGTCACGTACGTCGACGACGTCAGCCGCTACGCGGCGTACTACGGCGAGCTGACCGCGTTCGGCGGCTCCGGCACCACCCGACCGGACACCGAGCGCCAGCAGCCGAAGGCGGTGCCGGCGACCTACGTCAAGCTCGTGGTGCGGGCCGGCTCGGTGTGCCCGGAGGTGCCGCCCGCGGCGGTGGCGGCGCAGCTCATGGCGGCGTCGGGTTTCGACCCGAACCTGCTCGGCGACGACGGCCGGCGGGGCATCGCCCAGTTCCTGCCCGAGGTGTGGCAGGCGTACGGGCCGACGGACGCCTCACCGTGGGACCCGCAGGTGGCCGTCCCGGCGGTCGGCGTCGCGCTCTGTGCGCTGCGTCGCGACCTCGCCGGCCTCGACGGCGACCCGGGTCTGCTGGCGCTGGCCGCGTACCGGAACGGGCCGACCGCGGTGCGACAGACCGGCGGTGAGCTGGACGACGACACGCAGGCGTTCCTGCGCCGGGTGAAGGAGTTCACCGACTTCTACGCGCTCGACGGGCGGCTCACGGCGGCGCCGGCCAGCCCGAGCCCTTCACCGTCCGCCACGCCCCGGTCGCCCAGCCCGACGCCGAGCGTCAAGCCGCCCGCGCCACGGCCCAGCGCGTCGCCGTCGACCCGCCCGCCGGCCGAGCCGGAGAAGCCGGCCCCGCCGAAGCGCCCGACCGGCGCGAAGCAGCTCGTCGGCAAGGAGACCGGGCTGTGCGCCAGCGGCGGCGCCGGGGACGGCATCCCGGTGGTCCTGCGGCCGTGCCGGGAGGAGCGGGCGCAGTGGTGGACGTTCCAGTCCGACGGGAGCGTCCGCGCCAACGGTCTCTGCCTGGACGTGGCCTGGGGTGAGAAGCGGGACGGCGCGCCGGTGCAGAGCGCCTTGTGCAGCGGCAACCCGGCCCAGAAGTGGAGATGGACCGAATACAAGGGCATCCGGTCCCTGTTCAACCCGGAGACCGACCGCTGCCTGGACGTGGACGGGCACGGGACGGGTGCGCCGCTGAACGCGTGGACCTGCGTGTTCAACCCGAAGCAGACCTGGTCGCTGCGCTAGCCGGAGGTGTAAGGAGGGGCCCCTTTTTAACAGACGGCTGTTAACAAGGGGCCCCTCCTTCACTACGTGGCGGTCAGCCGGCCCAGCGGCGGCGGCGCAACCGGTAGACCAGGAAGCCGCCCGCGCCGAACAGCAGCGCGAACCCCAGCAGCACGGCGACCAGCGTGCCCCCGCCCCGGCCCGCCTGCGCGGCGGCCGGGGCCTGGGCGTCCACGGACGGGGCCACCGAGGCCGCCGGGTTGATCATGCCGGAGCCGTAGCGCGGATCTCCCTCGGCGACCTGCCCACCCACCGGTTCGGCGGTGGCGCGGATGCGCTCCTCGACCTGCGCGGCGGTGAGGTCGGGCTGGGCGGCCCGGATCAGCGCGGCCTCACCGGCCACGAACGCCACCGCGAACTCGGTGCCGGTGTTGCCGATCACCTTGCCGCCGCCGACACCGAGCGTCGCCACCTCGATGCCGGGCGCGACCACCTCGACCGAGCCGTCGACGTACTTCTCGGCGAGCTGGCCGCCCGCGCCGACGCCGCCGGTGAGCACCAGCGACCCGCCGGATCCGCCCCGCGGCGACGGGAGCGTGGTGGGCTTGACCGGCGCGCCCGCCACCACCAGCACGTCGTGCTCCAGCGCGGTGGTCAGCGACGCCGCCACCGCCGGGTCGGCCAGGTCGACCCGGGAACCGAGCGCCACCACCGAGGCGCCGGTGCTGACCGCCACCTCGATGGCCGTCGCGGCGTCGGCCGGGCGCGCGTCGCCGGAGGACCGGACCATCCGCACCGGCACGATGGTGGCGTCCGGCGCCAACCCCACCGGGCGGTTCTCGACGCTGTCGTCCGCGGCGATGATGCCCGCCATCGCCGTGCCGGAGCCGAGGCAGTCCTCGTCCCCGCGTCCATTACCGACGGTGACGTCCGCGCCCACCGCGACCCGGCCGCTGAGCTGCTGGAGGCCGGCGTCGACGCCGGTGTCGACGACCGCCACCTTGACGCCGTTGCCGCGGGTCAGGGTCCACGCGCTGTCCGCCGCCATGCGTAGCTGCGCCCACTCCGACCGGCCGCTGGACGCGGCGGTGGCGGTGCACTTCACGTTCCGGCCGGGGCCGGTGGGCGTACCGGAGGGCGTGGGACTCGCGCCCGGTGACGGGCTGCCGTCCGGCCGCGGGCCCGGCGACCGGGTCGGCGTGGGGCGGGCCGACGGCCGACGGGGGGCCGGCAACTGTCCGTACTCGACCCCCTCACCGGCGGCGTCCCACGGCAGCACCAGGTGCCACCCGGCCCGCAGCGTGCCCGGGTCGGTCAGCCGGGCCCCGTCCGGCTGGACCCGACCGGTGTTGAGCTGGTAGATCTCGGCGGCCCGCGCGCCGCTGCCCAGGAACCGCCGGGCGATCTCGGTGAGATTCTCCGGCTGGCCCTGGTACTGCGCCGCGACCACGTAGTACTTCACGTACGGCTCGGTGTCCGGCTCGGTGTCCGGCCCGGACCGGGCGGCCGAGGGCCGTGGCACGGCCAGGATCGCGCAGCCGACCATCACCACCACGAGCAGTCTTGCAAGGATGGAGTGCTTCGCCAGCACCTCGGGTCCCCTTCCGTCACCGCGGCCCAGACCGATCGGCCGTCACCGTCTATTGCGGATCAGCGCCGACTTCGTTCAAATCAATCTGAACCAGATTTCCATGGCGTCCGTCATGGAGACCGCCGAGGGTACCGGCCCTCGATGTCGAACGGCTCCGGCCGACGGCGGGACGACTGTGTGACGAAGGCGGGGCGGCGGTGACAGGGCTGGCACGGACCGCCCCCGTGGACGGCCGGGGGATCGACCGGATGCCGACCACCCGCCGCTTCGACCCGCGCCGGCACCGGCGGGTGCCCGGCCTGCTCGATCTGTGGCTGGTGTGCGGCCCGCGCGGGAAGCCGGCGCTGCCCACCGCGCCGGACCGCCCGCTGGACGCGCCCGCGCTGGCGGACCTGGTCCGGCGGACCGGGGACGCCGCCGACGACGTCCGGATCCTCACCGACGACGGGGCCCGCCACGCCGAGCTGTTCACCGAGGTGGCCGGCCTGCTCGGGCACGACGTGCTGGTCAGCCCGGACGGCGCGGACATCCGGCAGGTGCTGCCCGGCCGGGTGCCCGACGCCGACGACGGGCCGCTGCACGCGTTGCCGCTGGACCGCGTGACCCGGCAGCCGATGGACTGGCTGGTGCTGCAACCGCCGGACCTCGCCACCCCGCTGCCCGGCTGGTTCGCGGTGGAGGACGGTCTGGTCCGGCCCCGCACCGGCGTGGTCAACCTGCCGCTGCCCACCGGTGTGGCGTTGGCCACCCGGGCCGACTTCGTGGCCCGCCGGGCCACCGCCCACCGGCTCGGCGCCACCGCGACGGAACTGGTCACGGTCTCCGTCACGGCCCGCTCCGGCGGCTTCCTGATCGGCGACTACAGCGGCACCCAGCAGGTCCGCGACGCCGGGCACCTGGCCGCGCTCCTCGGTGAGCTGCCGCTCTACGGCGCCGACCTGCGGCTCTGGCTCACCTGGCCGTCCGAGGCGGACGAGCAGGCGAAGCTCGCGGCCCAGGCCGCCGAGCTGGCCGAGACCACCGGCGCCACGGTCTGGACCCCGCCGCCGGGCGGACGCGCCGAACTCGTCGCCGACCATCGCCACCTGCGCGCGCTCGACGCGGCCGGCGGCGTCGCGCCGTGGCAGGCCCACCGCCCCCGGTACGCCGAGGGCCCGCCGGGCGTCGACGCGACAGCGGACGGCCTCCTGGTGCCGCGCCCGTCGCGGCAGCGCATCGTGGTGACCGACACCGACACCGACGCCGACACCGACGGGGAGCGGGCGGTCGAGCCGCCCTCCGCCGACGTGCCCGACGACCACGACGTCAGCGTCCCGGAGTCCTCGCCCCGCCCGCCGCTGGCCGCCGAGCAACGCCGCGCCGCCCGCTACGGGCCGCCCTGGCTGCGCCCCGGCCAGCAGGTCACGATCGAGGCGTTCGAGGCGTACGTGCCGGTCACCGGCGACCTGGAGCGGGCCGCCGCCGACGGCGTACCCAGCGCCGAGCTGTTCCTGGTCGGCTACCTGGACCCGCGGTCCGCGCCGGACCGGGCCGACCTGCTGCGGGTACGGGTCGAGCCGGGCGGCGCGATCCCGGTGCAGGTGCTGCGCTCGCACGTCCCGGCCCGACTCCAGTACCTGCTCGGCGCCCCGGACACCTACCTGCTGCCGGCCGGCCGGCTGGACCGGGCGCGGGTGCGGGGCGCGTTCCGGGCCACCGACGACGGCCGGCTGCGCCCCGTCGACGGGCTCGACGGCGGGGCGCTGCGCATCCGCCCCGCGCCGACGAACGCGTCGAGCGCCGGGCTGCCGCACGACGTCAGCCGCTGGCCGGCACACGGCACCCGGCGGGCGTACGCGCTGCTGCCGGCACACTCGCGCGGCCTGGCGCCGGGTTGGCTGCCGCTGTCCCGGCGGCGACCGGCGGCCCGGGCCGGCCGGCTGCTCGTGGAGGTACGGGTGCCGCGCGGCCGTACGCTCGACGTCGTCGCCACCGCCGACGCCCTGGCCGCGCTGCCGCTGGCCCGTGGCCGCGCGGAGCGGCTGCGGCAGGCCGGCGTCGAGCTGATCCTCACCAGCCGCTCCTACGACCGGGTCCAGGTGGACCGCGTCCACCGGGCGCGGGACGGGGCGTGGGAGGCGGTGCCCGGCGTGGCGGCCGGCCCGCTGCCCGTGGTGGCGCGCGGCGTTCAGTCCGCCCCGACCGGCCCGGCGGCCACCTCGAACTGAAGCGACCAGCGGCCGGCCGGGACCGGCCCCAGCACCACCGGCACGCACCGTCCGTCGGTGGCGGCGGCGAGGCCGCGCGCCCCGGCCGGGGACGGGCCCGCGGTGAACACCACTGACGGCGCCGGCAGGTCCTCCCCCGGCCGCGGCGGCTCGGGCAGGCCGGCCAGTCGGTGGTAGCCGTCCGGCGGCTCGGCGCCCAGCGCCTCCCCCACCACGGCGACGCCGACCCCGGCGGCCGACAGCCGGCCGGCGAGGGTCGCGGCGGCGCGGCCACACACCGCCGCCGGCCCGACCAGCGTGAACACGTCGGGCACCCGGGCCAGGTCCACGTGCAGCCGCCACGGTCCGCGACGCCCCAGCACCAGCGGCAGCACGGCCGGCGGGGCCGTCTCCCCCGGGCCCAGCCAGGCGTACGGCGGCACGCCCCGCCCGGCCGCCACTCCGACCAGCCGCACCCGGGCCGGACCGACGTCGGTCTCCAGGTCGGCGGTGAGGTACGGCGCCTCGTCCGCGGCGGGCAGCGGCGGGCGCGGCACGTCCGGCGTCGTCCCGGCGGCAGCGAGACCGGTCCCGGTGCCGGCCGCAGGGCCGGCGGGGCCGGTCCCGATCGCGGTCCCGATCGAGGTGTCGGTCGAGCCGGCCCCGGTCGCGGTGTCGCTGCTGGTGGGGCCGACCTTGGTGTCGGTGGGGCCGACCTTGGTGTCGGTGTCGGCGGGGCCGGTCTTGGTGTCGGTGGGGCTGGTCCCGGTGTCGGTCGCGTTCTCCGGCGACGCGGCGGGACGGGGGGCCGGGGACGCCGTCGAGGGCGCCGGACGCGGCTTCGACGCGTCCGCCAAGCCCGCGACCGGCCCTCGGCGTGTGGCCGGCGCGGCGGACCCGGCGGCGGGCGGCCCGGCCGGCGGCGGGGCCGGTGACGGCGCGGGTCGGGAGTGGACGGCGTCGGCCTTGGTCGCGTTCCGCGCCGACGACGCCGACGAGTTCGTCGTGGTGCTCCCCGAGCGGACGGCCGGCGGGTCCGGCGCCACCGCCGGGGACGATCCGGGCGGGCCGCCGACGGGCCGGCGGACCGCCCTCGCGGCGTCGTCCGCTGCCGCTGCCCCTCCCGCTGCCGCCGGCGCCGACTCGGTCGCGACGCGGTCACCGGCCGTCGACGTGACGCCGTCACCGGACGCGGACGCGGACGTGTCACCGGACGCGGGCGTGACGCGATCACCCGGTGCGGGAGTGTGGTGCCGCTCGGGCGGCCACGGCCCGTCGTCACCGGCCAGGGACACGCCACGAGCGGCGCGACGCGGGCGCAGCAGCACGATCGCCACCGCCGCGAGCAGCACCGACAGCACGCCCGCGCCGACGCGGATCACCATCGGGTCCACCCCGCCGTCCGAGGTCCGGCGTCCCACCGGCGGCGGGGCGGCCACCTCCGTGGCGACCGGGGGACGCGTCGCCGCCTTCGTGGTGGCGGGCGCCCGGGTCGACGGCGGTACGCGGCTCGGCGGCGCCGTGGTGCGGGCGGGCGTGGACGGGGCAGGGTCCGGCGACCGGGTCGCCGGCGGGGCGGACCGGGTCCGGGTCCGGGGCAGCGGACCGATGCGTACCCCCTGGCCCTTGGCGTCCCGGGGCAGCACGAGCACCCAGCCCGGGTTCAGCACCAGCCCGTCGGTGAACGTCTCCCCGTCCGGCTGGGCGCGACCGGTGTTCAGGTCGACGATCTCCCGATAGCGGTTACCGTTACCGAGCGTGCGCAACGCGATGGCGTACAGGTATTCCCGCTGTCCGTCGACCGGCGGACCGACCACGTAGTACCGGCCGGTCTCCGCCGGCGCGGCGTGCGCCGGACCGGTCGGCACCAGCCAGATCCCGACCAGCACCAGCACCGCCTGCACGGCCCACCGCATCCGCACGCGTCGCCCTCCCTCTCCTGTGCCACCGCCACCCTGCCGTCGGGCTCACTACGGACCGGACCGCCGGCGGTTCAACGGTGATCGTGGTCGGATCACGGAGCGGGCCGGCGGAACGGTCACGGGGAGGTGGAGAAGACGCCCATCAGCGCGAGCCCTCCGCAGCAGAGCGGCACGACGACGACCAGCGCGGCCAGCGCGACGCTGTAGTTCGACCACAGGCCGAACCGCGTCACGTCGGTGCCGTAGGCGTCGTGGACGCGGTTGCGCCAGCCGCCGAACCGGAACGACAGGTGATGCGCGGCCCCCGGCTGGGCCAGCACCGACGTGGTGATGATCGGGATGCCCATGAAGTCGGTGTAGCGGACGTCGCGCGGACCGGCCGGGACCGCGATGTGCCAGGTTCCCTCACCGGGAATCGGCACCGACCGCCCGTCCACCTTGAAGCGGCTGGTCGTCGGCGCGGGAACCAGGTAGGGCCCCCGGTTCACCGAGACGACGAGCACCGCGAAGCCCGGCGGCGGCGCGATCGGATGAGGGTAGGCGACCAGGGGCGTGACCGCGCCGGGCATCGGCGGGTACGGCTGCGAGGGGAGGTAGGACACGGCTGACGATTCTGGCACGGCGGCGCACCCCCGCGCCCGCGCGCCCACCTCCGGCCACCGGTGGTCCGGTCAGCGCAGCTCGACGACCGGGCGGGTGAGGACCTCGTCGGCGTAGCCGTCGTCGGAGGCGAGCCAGCGACCGAAGTCGTCATCCCGGTAGGCGGTCGCCAGGGTGAGCCAGCCCAGGAAGAATCCGCTGCCACCGCAGGTCGCGCCGCCGCCGTCGCCGCCGCACACCACGGTCCGCTCGGTCGTCGCCTCGTGCCGGTACGGGTCCTGCCCGATCGCCAGGCCCCACCGGTTCTCCTCCCGGTGCGGACCGGTGCGGTGGTCGAAGGGGTATCCGTCGGCAGGGTGGTGGTCACCCCAACGGAAGAGCGTCGTCGCGCCGGCCCCGCACGCCCACTCCCACTCGTCCGGGGTGGTGGTCCGCAGGTCCCGACGCGCGAGCCCGGCCATCGCCTCGTCGTACGAGACCTGTCGGATCAGCCGGGCCCGCGTCACCCGCCCGGCCCGGTCGAACTCGACGTCCAGCCCGCCGTCCGGCCCGACCCGCCGCATCCCGCCGATCCCCGGCTCCGCCGACGCGGCCACCTCGCGCACCCGGGGATCGTCCGGCGCCAGCGGCATGCCGCAGGGGTCGAACGCGTCCACCGCCACCAGCATCGCCGGCATCTCCACCACCCGCTCCGGCGACGTCATCGCGTCGACGAACTCGGGCACGGGCGGCAGGCCGAACTCGTCGGCGCTCTCCGCGTAGTCGGCCGCCTGAGCGGCGTCCGGCCGGAACCGCGAGCCGTCGTACCCGAGTGTCGGTCGCCCGCCCGGGACGAGCGCGAACCGCGTGCCGTCCCGGTCGAACCGGGCCTGCCGGTGCGACCACCCGGCGCCGGCCCGGACCGCCAGGCCCCGCAGCGTCAGGCCGTGCCGGTCGGCGATCCCCGCCGCGACCCGGTGCGCGGCGTCGTCGGACATGGCGTTCCACTCGGCGGACGTGAGGGCGGCGTAGGACACGGCACGAGGATAGGGCCCGCACGCCGACCGCGCGGCCCGGCTCACCCCGCGGTGGACGCTCCGGCGTCGGCCAGCAGCCGCTGGCGCATCAGGAACTTGCGGACCTTGCCGGTCGGGCCCATCACCACGCCGTCGTCGGGCACGGTCACCACCCGGCGCAGCGTCGCGGCCACCGCCGGGCCCAACGCGGCCCGGACCCGCTCGGTGCGGTCCAGCGCCGGGTCGGCGTCGTCGGTGAGCAGGAGCAGCACCTCGGTGACGGTGGCGCCGTCGTCCCCGGCGGCGGCGATGACGGTGCAGTCCCGCACGTCCGGGCAGTGCGCGAGGATGCGTTCCTCGGACAACGCGGTGTAGAGCCAGGTCCCGCCGCCCAGGTCGACCGCGTCGCTGGCACGGTCGACGTGGTGGTAGTCGCCCCGCGCGTCGCGGTACATCAGGTCGCCGGTCAGGTAGTAACCGTTCAACCGGGTCCGGTACGTGGTGACCGAGTCGTTCCAGTAGCCGATGGCCAGCGTCGGCGACTTCAGCCCGACGTGCCCGACCTGCCCCTCCGGCACCTCCTCGCCGGTGGCCACGTCGAGCAGCGCGATCTCGGCGAACGGGTACGGCCTGCCGACGCAGCGGTCGTAGCGGTCACTGCCGGGCCGGTGGGTGATCCGGAACGCGCCGTGCCCCATCTCGGTGGAGCCGAGCATGTCGACGAACTTCGAGCCGGGCACGTCGACCGGCCCGTCGGGGGTCCAGGTGGGATGGCTGCCGACCGCGACCAACCGGCGGACGTGCGACTCGTGGGCGCAGTCGCCGGTGTTGAACCAGTTGCGCACCGAGCTGAGATCGCGGGTGGTCAGGTCGACGCGGGCCAGCTCGGACCAGGTCACGGCGAAGCCGAACACCCCGGTCGGGCGCCACCGCTCGATGGCGTCGAGGACGGTCTCGGCGCTGCGCGCGAACGGGCCGCCCTGCGCCGAGAGGCAGAGCAACTGGTAGCCGTTGCAGAGCGCCTGGTTGAGCGTGATGATGCCGGCGGCGTGCGCGGCCGGCAGCGCGGACATCTCCCGCACCTCGCCGTGCGGCCGGGACTCGGTGAGCCGTACGGCGCGGATCGCGGCGAACAGGCCGTGGTGCGAGTGGACGATCGCGGCCGGCACCCGGGTGGTGCCGGAGGAGTGGGTGATGACGACCGGGTCCTCGGGATGGTGCCGGTGGTGCGCGGGCGCCCGCGCCGGGTCGCCGGTGCCGGTCTCGGCGGCGTCGCCGAGGACCGGTACGCCGAGGTCGTGCCCGCGCAGCGCGTCGTGGTCGGCGTCGACGAGCACGCCGACGCCGCGCAGTCGCCGGACGAACTCGGCCGCCAACTCGATCGGCATGTTGCCGTTCATCAGCGCCGGGATCGCCCCGAGCCGGGTGAGGGCCAGGAAGTTGAGGAACACGTCCGGCGCGGAGGTGACGTAGACCGCGACCGGGTCGCGGCGGCCGATGCCGCGCCCGGCGAACCAGGCCGCCCGGGCGGCGACCCGCTCGGTCAGGGTGGCCAGCGACAGCGGCGTCCAGGCGGGGATGCCGTCGACGTCGACGTCGAACGTCACCCGGGGCGTCCGCATGTCGGCGCCGTGCTCGGCCAACCGGAGCAGCACGTTGCCCGCGCCGAGTTCCTGGTCCGCCGCCAGGGTCGCCCGGAAGTTGTCGGCACCCAAACGAGTCGCCTCCCCACGTGACACGCTCACCGAAAGCGCCCCCGCCGCGCCAGGACACGATCAGGCTAGAGCGCCGGCCACGGCGAGACAATGGTCGATGTGCCGGCGGTCAGGAGACCTCGCGGTTGAACAGGTGCGACGACCAGAACAGGCTGGCGGCGGCCAGCCCGGTCATGATGAGCGCGCCCTGCCAGACCACGGTCTGGAAAATCTGGCCGGCGAACAGCGCCCGCATGCCGTCGGTGGCCCAGGCGAACGGGTTCCAGAGCGCCGCCCGCTGGATCCACATCGGGGCGAGCACGAGCGGGATGAGCACGCCGGCCAGCAGTGAGATCGGCTGGCCCACGGTGTTCACCAGCACGCCGAGGCTGTTCTCGTTGCGGACCAGCAACGCGATGTCGTACGAGATGGACGTGCTCAACAGCACCATCACGGCCAGCAGCGCATACGAGACGAGCAGGTTGGCCAGGTGCACGCGCAGCCCGAACGGCAGCGCCACGAGCGTGATCACGACCGCCTGCACCACGTTGAGGCACACGTGCATCAGGGCGCGTCCCAGCAGCAGGGCGGTCCGGCTCACCGGGGTCACCCGGCAGCGTTCGATGATGCCGGCGCGCAGCGCGCTGAGCAGCCCGTAGCCGGCGAACAGGCCACCGAAGAGGCCCATCGCCACGAACAGGCCCGGGACGTAGATGCGGTAGGCGTCCGCGTACGTGGAGGCGCCCCGGTCGACCATCACCACCTTGAGGAACGGCGCGAACAGGACGAGGTAGGTGATCGGCTGGGCCAGGCTGAACGCGACCATCACCGGGTTGCGCACCATCAGGCCGGCCTCCTGCTGGAAGATCAGCCAGGTGTCACGGACGACTCGCACGGTCACTCCTCCAGCGAACGGCCGGTCTTGGCCAGGAACACGTCGTCGAGGCTGGGCCGGCGGGTCTCGATCGCGCCCGGCTCGATGCCCCGGTCGTAGAGCGCCCGCATGATCTGCGGGATGGCCGTGGCGGCGCTGTCAACGTAGAGCCGCAGGGCGCCGTCGACCGTCTCGGACCCGCGGACGTAGGGCGCCTCGGCGAGCACCTTCGTCGCGGCCGGCAGGCCGCCGCCGGCCGGGTCGGCGAGGTCGGCGGCGGTGAAGTCGATCGCGACCACGTCACCGGAGATCTCCCGTTTGAGCGCCGACGGCGTGCCCTCGGCCACGATCCGGCCGGCGTCGATGATGGAGACCCGGTCGCACAGGGTGTCCGCCTCGTCCAGGTAGTGCGTGGTGAGGAAGATCGTCATGCCGTCCTCGCGCAGCCGCCGGACCTCCTGCCACATCCGGGCCCGGCTGGGCGGGTCGAGGCCCGCGGTGGGCTCGTCCAGGAACATCACCTGCGGCGAGTGGATGACCCCGAGCGCGACGTCGAGCCGCCGGCGCTGCCCACCGGAGTACGTCCGGATCCTGCGGTCGGCGAAGTCGTCGAGCTGGAACGCGCGGATCGCCGCCGCCGCCAACTCCTGCGCCACGTCCTTCGACCGGCCGTGCATCCGCGCCTGGAGGATCAGGTCCCGGCGGGCGGTGGAGTCGTCGTAGGTGCCGCTGGCCTGCGCCACGAACCCGATCCGGTGGCGCACCTGGGCCGGCGAGCGCAGCAGGTCGACGCCCGCGATCGTCGCCGCGCCCCCGCTCGGGCGCAGCAGCGTGGCCAGCATCCGCAGGGTGGTGGACTTGCCCGCGCCGTTCGGGCCGAGAAAGCCGACGATCTCGCCCCGCCGGACCGCGAAGTCGACGCCGCGGACCGCCTCGACCGTGCTGGCGCCGCGACCACGCCCCACCCGGAAGGTCTTGCGTAGGCCGGTGGCCTCGATCATCGAGCCTCCTCGTGCGGCGACGACGCGGGGCGGCCCACGTCGCGCACCGTCCGATCACGACGGCGGCCGGACGGGGGCGTCAGGTCAGGCTAGTGCGGGCTCGGGCGTGGGACAACGGTCGATGCGTTCCGGTTCGCCGCGGGTCGGCGTCACGGCGTCGCGGCCAGCGCGGCGAGGTGCGCCGCCGCCGCGCTCGCGCCGCCGGCCGCGGCGAACGAGTCGCGGACGCGGGCCGCCCCGGCCCGGTACGCCGGATCGTCGAGGACCGCGGTCACCGCCTCGGTCAGTTCCGCCGGGGTCGCCTCGTGGAAGGAGACCGCACGGCCGGCGCCGGCCCGGGTCACCTGGCGGGCGATGGCCGGGTGGTCGTGCCGGATCGGCGCGACCACCACCGGCACGCCGTGCGCCAGCGCCTCGGAGACCGTGCCCAGCCCGCCGTGCGAGACCACCGCGTCCAGCCGGGGCATCAGCTCCAGCACCGGCACCCGGGGCGCGACCAGCACGTGTGCCGGCGGATCGGGCACCAGGTCCGCCGGGGCGGTGAGGATCACCTGGAGCCGGTCGGCGAGCGGCGCGGTGGCGGCCGTCACCCGCCGGTAGAAGTCGCGGGCCAGGTGCTCGGCCATCGTCCCGACGGTGACCAGCACGTGCCGGCGGTCCGGCGCCCAGGCGGCCCAGTCGAAGTCGGGCGCGTTCGGCCGCCGCCCCAGCGCCGGCCCGGTCAGCACGCACCGCGCCGGCATCGGCGCGGGGCCGGTGAGCGCCGTGGTGGTCAGCCCGATCACCAGGTACGGCGAGAAGCGCAGGTCAAGCGTCTCGTCGACGGGCAGGTCGGTCATCGCCCACACGCGCCGCACCTGGGCCGCCACCCAGTCGGTGAACTCGGGCAGCTCCGCCGTCGGCGGGGTCAGTTCCAGCATGCCGACGCAGAACGTCGCCCAGGGCACGCCGTGCCGGTGTGCGGCCAGCGCGCCGGCCATCGCGTACTGGTCGACGACGACGACGTCCGGCCGGTACTCCGTGACCGCCTGCTCGGCGGCGTCCCGGATGAAGCGGTTGACCGGCAGCACGTGCCCCGTCCAGAGGCTGCGCACCGCGGCCATCCCGGACTCGCCGTCCGGGCGGTACCAGCGTTTGCCGGTCGGGAACAGCGTGGCGTCCGGGCCGATCAGCGGGCGCAGGTCACTGCGCGGACCGCACCAGGCCACCTCGTGTCCGGCCGCCGTCAGCGCCTGGCCGATGGCGAGCGGGGCGTTCAGATGGGAGAAAACCGGCAGCACCACGAAGAGGAACCGAGCCACGTCGATATGATGCCACGTACGTTGACATCCACCGGCGTCGTTGATCTGATCCTCTCCGTGACGGTGTGCGGATGACGGCTGTCGACGCCGTCTCGGTGTTCCTGCCGGCCCGCCGCGTGCCGATCGAGAGTCTGGCCGCGCCGCTGCGCCTGACCGAGATGCAGATCCGGCTGTTCCGGCGGTTCCACGGGCTGACCGAGGTGCGCCACGACCCCGACCTGTCCCTGACCGACCTGCTGCGGCACGCGGTCGACGGCCTCACCGCGCTGCGCGACGTCGCGCACCGGGTGCGCTTCGTGGTGTACGCGCGGGCCTTCCCGGTGGTGGCGCCGTACCCGGTGAACCCGCTGCACGACGTCTGCCGGGCGGTCGGTCTGGGGCACGCGCTGGCGTTCACGCTGACGCAGCAGTCCTGCGCGAGCGCGCTGGCCGCGGTCGACGTGGCCGGCCGACTGCTGGCCGCCGAGCCGCACCCGCCGGGCGACGAGCCGCTCGCGCTGGTCCTCACCGGGGAGAAGGCGTTCACCCGCGACGCCCAGTTCATCCCGGAGACGTCGGTGTTCAGCGAGGGCGCGTCCGCGTGCCTGGTCAGCGCGCACGGCCGCCGGGACCGGCTGCTCGCGTACGCCGTCGCGCAGCGGGGCGAGTTCGACGTGGCCGGCGGCGCGTCCCCGGCCCGGTTCCAGCGCGAGTACCGGCCGGCGCTGGCCGAGGTGATCGGTCGGGCCCTGGCGCGGGCCGGCACGACGCTCGCCGACCTGCGGCTGATCCTGCCGCACAACGTCAACCTGATGACCTGGAAGCGGCTGGTCAAGCTCATCGGGTTCCCGCTGGACCGGGTGCTGCTGGACAACGTCACCGGTGCCGGGCACGTGTTCTGCGCGGACGCGTTCGTCAACTACCGCACCGCGCGGGAACGCGACCTGCTGCGGCCGGGCGACCGGTACCTCGTGGCAGCCGTCGGCGCCGGGGACGGGGCCACGTTCGCCGCCATGGTGTTCGAGCACTGACCGGGGAGCGTCATGGGCACCGACCTGCACCTGATCCGCGCCGCGCGCCGGGAGTTCACCGGCCCGGCGGTCCTGCTCGACGATCCCGTGCTGCGCGAACGTGCCGGCGAGTACCTGACCGACCTGGTGCGCCCGTACGGCCTGCGGGTCGACGCGGCGGCGCGGGGCCAGTCCTACGGGGAGATGGCCGCCGAGCTGATCGGGGCGCTCGTGCCCGAGGACGAGCCGGTCGACCTGCTGGTGCTGGCGTTCGCCGTGCACGACGCGCTGCCCGGCCGGGCCACCGCGGCCTACCTCAGTCACGTCTGCCCCGGCACGCCGATGTCCTTCGCGCTCTGCGACCAGGGGCCGGCGGCGGCGTTCACCGGGCTGCGGATCGCCGGCGCCCACGCGTACCGCCGGGCCCTGCTCCTCGTCGTCGAGCAGTCCGTGCTGCCGTACGACCCGGGGGTTGCCGTGCCGGACCGGCACCGGGCCGTGGCGCTGCTGCTCGGCGACGGCCCGGCCGACGACAGCGCGCGGGTGACCTCGCTCCGGCAGCACGCGGACGTCGGGCCGGACGACGTGGCCGCGCTGGCGGCGGCCGAGTTGCGCGCGCGCGGCGCCGGGCGCGCGGACGTGTCGGTGGTGCTCGGGCCCGCCCTGGCCGGGGTCCGGCCCCCGCCCGGCGGGCCGGTCACGGTCGTGCCGCCGGGACAACCGTCCACCGGCGTCTGGTGGGCGCTGCTGGACCGGCTGGCCGACGACGCCGCTTCTCGCGTGGTGGTGGTCGACTACGACGCCGAACTGCGCTATCTGTGCCTGGTGGCGACCTCCACTGACCGTCCCTGACGGGATCGGCAGCAAGTGACCCACCGTCGTCCGGCACGGACAGATGTCCGTGCTGCTCTGGCTGCCGATGAATGGGTTGTTGACGGCCCACAGCAGGCCCTCTTCGCACTCCGGCACGTCGAAGTTGCACATGACCCAGCCGGAGTCTGCGCCGCCGCTGTTGAAACACTGCCGGCTCTGTCGATCCATCCGTGCAGCGACTCCGGTGCGGCCGGCTCTGCCGGTGGGCGAGACGGACGCAGCCGCACGATCACATCATCGGCGCGGCCGCGCCAGCGTGTACCGCTCCGGCGGCGTGGATGAAGGCGCGGATCAGTGTGGTCTCTGCGGCGCTGCGCCAGACCGGGGCGTACTGCAGGACCGGGCCGTCGGTGATGGGCACGAATGCGAGGTCACGACGTTGCCGGAAGCGGCCGCGTATGACCCGACGGGGGACACGACGCTGCCGGCGCCGATCGCCGTGAGGGCCTCTTCGAGGGTGGCCGCGGTGGTGCCGCGCCGGATGGGCCGTCCGGACGGTGTCATGGCCGGGGTGTGCGCCTGCCACACGTAGGCCGGAACGGGTCCCTCCAGGTCCACCACCGGGTGATCGCCGAGGTCCTCCATCTCGACCCGGTCCCGTCCGGCTAGCGGATGAGCGGAGGAGACGGCCAGTACCAGCCGCTCGGTGTACAGCTCTGGCCCGACGGTGAGGTCGGGCTCGCGGATGGGCATCCAGAGCAGGCCGATGTCGACCCGGCCGGCGCGCAGCCCGCCGAACGGGTCGGAAGGGAGGATCTCGCGCATGCGCAGCTCGCATCGCGGATGCCGCTGCCGGAACAGGTCGATAACGGCCGCGATCTCCCGATGGTGGGTGTCGAAGGTGCCGATGGTCAAGGTGCCGACCTGTCCGCGGGCGGCGGCGGTGGCTTCGTCGATGCCTGCCGTGATCTCGCGGTAGCCCGCGTCGAGCCGGTCGCGCAGTCGCTCACCGAGCGCAGTGAGGCGCACGCTGCGGCTGGTCCGTTCGAACAGGGCAGCGCCGATCCGGCGCTCCTGGTGTTTGATCGACTGGCTGACCCTCGCCTGGGACACGTGAAGGCGTTCGGCTGTACGCCCGAAGTGGAGTTCGTCGGCCAGTGTCAGGAAGGTTTCGATGTCGCGCAGCTCCACCAGCCCGCTTCCCCGCCGGTCGTCGCGTTGTCCGGATCCTGCCCCTGAACTGCGTGGATCAGGGAAAGTCTACGGCTTCGGCGCCGAACGATAACCGGTGGCTTAAGCGACGATTCGATCTTTCGCGTTGTTCCCCCGGTGGCGGGGGGCGATCGTGCGTCCATGAGCAAAACCCTCGATCGACTCGGGACAAGGACATCACCGATGAGCAACGCCCAGGACTACCCGGCCGCCGCGCAGCTCTTTCGGCCGGGGGCGTGGCCGCAGGCACTGGAGGCGTCGCAGGTCCTCGCGCTGATCCAGCCGGCTCCGCGCCAGCTGGTTGACCAGCAGGTCGAAGGAGACGGCAAGTGACCTCGGACGCTCGGACGTTGCCGACCGGGTTCGGACGGCTGTGGACCGCCCAGACGGTGTCCTCGCTGGGCGACGGGGTGTCGCGTGCCGCGCTGCCGCTGCTCGCGCTGACGTTGACGCGGGATCCACTGGCGCTCGCCGTCGTCGCGGCCGCGGGGACGCTGCCCTGGCTGCTCTTCGGAGTGCTCGGCGGCGCGCTGGTGGACCGCTGGGACCGCCGGCGCACGATGTGGGTCACGGACGCGGCGCGTGCGGTGCTGCTCGGGATACCCGCGGCGGCTGCCGTGCTCGACGTGCTGACCATTCCACTGCTCGCCATCGTCGCCTTCCTGCTCGGCCTCGGAGGGCTGTTCTTCGACACGGCCGCCACGGCCTATCTGCCGGACCTGCTCGGCCGGCAGCCCGCGCTCCTGCAGCGCGCCAACGCCCGCCTGCGCGGCGCCCAGACCGCCATGTCCGGCTTCGCGGGGCCGCCCGCAGGCAGCGCCCTGCTCGCGCTCGGGCGGGCGGTTCCGCTGCTCGCCGACGCGGTGTCGTTCGCGCTCTCCGCACTGCTCGTGCGATCGCTGCCCGCCGTGCCCCGGCCCGTGCCGCAGGTCCGTGAAACGGTGCTGCGACAGGCGCGAGCCGGCGCCTCGTACGTCTTGCGAGATCGGTTGCTGCTCGGGCTCGCGCTGCGTCCGGCAGTCGGGAACGTCGCCTTCCTCGCCGTGGAGACCGTCCTCGCCCTCTTCGCACACGACCGCCTCGGCATCGACACCTACGGCTTCGGCCTACTCCTCACCGCGGAGGCCACCGGCGGTCTGCTCGGCGCGGGAATCGCCTCCCGCCTTGGCCGACGACTCGGCACCGGCACCGCACTGACCTGCACAGCCGCCCTCGAAGGGCTTGCCATCCTGGGCCTGGCCGCTGCCCCGAACCCGTACGTCGCCGGTCTCGCGCTCGCCGTTTGCGGAGCGGGAATGGGCGCCACGATGGTGCTCGGCCCCTCCCTGCGGCAGACGATCGTCCCCGCCCACCTGATGGGCCGGGTCGCCTCCACGTCCCGCATGCTCGCCATGTGCGCCGCCCCACTCGGCGCCTTCCTCGGCGGGTGGCTCGCCACCGCCTACGACGTACGCACCCCGCTCTACGCCGCCGCGGGCCTCCTCCTCGCCATGACCGCCGTCACGGCGACCATGACCAGCAACCGCCGAGTCGAGGCAGCGCTGCGTGGTTCCTCCGACCCTGAGAGTCCGGCAACCCACAGCAGGCCCGCCCAGGTGACCGAGGCAGTCATAACTGCCTGATCCGTGCACCCGCCACCTTTGACGTCACAACCGCCGGAAAGGCATCAGATGCTCTACTCGACCGCACGCGTCGTCACCGACCGCCCCCACCGCTACCTCAAGCAACTGGTCTCGCACATGGGGCACAAGGTGCCCACCGAGCTCGACGAGGAACGCGGGTCCGTCATCTTCAGCCTCGGCAGGTGCCTGCTGGTGGCCTCGACAGCCCACTTCGACATGATCGTCGAAGCCGGCGCGGCGGACGCCGCGGCGGCGGTGGAGGACACCATCACCAGCCACCTGCTGCGCTTCGCGACCAAGGACCCTCTCGTCGTCGACTGGCTGCCCTTGGTGCGACCCGCGACCACCGAGGATGACGGCGCTCTCCTCGCCCTCGACCGTGCGGCGTGGACCGCCGGGTCCGGGCTTCCCTCGACCCGGGTCGAGGAGCGGACGGCGTACTTCAACGAACGACGGAAGCCCGAGTCCCACCTGGTCGCCGCTCTCGGCGGCCAGATCGTCGGCGCGGTCAGCACCCATCAGACGACCCCGTTCCCGGAAGGGGCTCACGTCTTCGGCCTGTGGAACCTGGTGGTAGCCGAGCCGGCCCGCCGCATGAGCATCGCCTCAGCCCTGCTGACAGCCGCCGAGCGTCGTGTCGGCGCACAGGGCGCCAAGAAGATCGGACTGCGCGTCCTGGCGACCAACACCGGCGCCCTACGGCTCTACGAACGGCACGGTTACGCCGTCGAAGGCCGACACGTCGACGAGTTCCTGATCGACGGCAGCTACGTCGACGACATCAGCATGGGCAAGCGCCTGACGTCGCCCGCGCCGGGAACCGTCTGATGGTGTCCTGGTAGCCACCGCGGCTGGCGAGGTGGATTCCGATGCCGAGGCGGGCGGGACATCGCCGAACCGCAGGCGGAACAACGGCAGGAGCGCCTCGGCCGCCGCCGGTCCTCGGCGGTCACTGGTGCTCAGAACCCCTCGGCGAGCGCCGCCCGGACGAACGCGCAGAGCCGGTCGTTGGCCTCGTCCGAGCCGACCGTGATCCGGACACCGGCGCCGGGCAGCGCCATCACCAGGATGCCGGCCGCCCGGGCCCGGTCGGCGAACGGCACCGCCCGCTCCCCCAGCGGCAGCCACACGAAGTTGGCCTCGCTGGGCGCCACGGTGAGGCCCAGGCCCCGCAACGCGTCGATCAGGCCGACGCGCGCCGCCACCAGGTCCGCGCACCGCCGGGTCAGCTCCGGCGTGACCTCCGGCGCCAGGCTCGCCACGGCCGCCGCCTGGGCGAGCGCGTTCGGGAAGAACACCGCCCCGGTCAGCGCCGCCGCCGGGAGCAGCCGGGGCGGCACCACGGCGTAGCCGACGCGCAGCGCGGCCAACCCGTACGCCTTGGAGAAGGTGCGCAGCACGCAGACGTTGTCGTACGCCCGGAACAGCTCCATCCCGTCCGGCGCGTCCGGGTCGGTGACGAACTCCCGGTACGCCTCGTCGACGATGACCGGGACGTCGGCCGGGATCCGGTCGAGGAACGCGCGCACCTCGGCGCGGCGCAGCGCCGTCCCGGTCGGGTTGTTGGGGTGGCAGAGCAGCACGCAGCGGGTCCGGTCGGTCACCGCGTCCGCCATCGCGGGCAGGTCGTGGTCGTAGCCGTCCAGCGGCACCGGCACCGCGGTCGCGCCGGCGTTGCGGACGATCAGCGGGTAGCCCTCGAACGACAGCGCCGCGTGGACGACCTCCGGCCGGGGGCCCAGCGACTGCACCAGGTGCTGGCACAGCCCGGCCGAGCCGGGGCCGACCAGTATCGACTCCGGCCCCACCCCCAGCCGGGCGGCCAGCGCGGCCACCAGCGCCGACGAGGTGCGGTCCGGGTACCGCTGGAGGGTCGCGGCGCCGTCGGCGACGATCCGCCGGATGCCCGGCAGCGGCGGGTACGGCGTCTCGTTCATCGACAGGTCGACCGGCGGCGTGTCGACGGCGGTGGCAGGGGTCATGATCGCTCGCTTCTGGACGGGGCCGGCGGGGACGGGACGCGGGCGTGCCGGTCGGTGAGCAGCCCGAGCTGGTAGAGCCGGTCGACGAGGGAGAGCGGCCGGACGTCCGTGCCGGAGAGGTTGCCGGCGGTGAGCCCGAGCAGCCTCGGGTTGGCGGCGGTGCGGCGCATCATCCGTACGCCGAGCAGTTTCGGCAGCCCGGAGACGCTGGTGATCATGCGGGAGGCGTTGTGGCTGACGGTCGCGACGTGGTCGAGGCGGGGCCGGCGCGCGGCCTCGAAGGCCCGCAGCGCCCGGTCGACGGACGCCGGCGCCGGCGTGCCGCCCTCGGCCGCCAGGCTGGCCGCGAGCGTCTCCGCGTCGCCCAGGGAGCTGTTCACGCCCTGCGCGGCCATCGGGTGCACCGCGTGCGCCGCCTCGCCGACCAGCGCCAGGCCGGGCACGGCCAGGCGGTCGGTGCGCAGCCGGTAGACCGCGAGGAGTTGGCGGCGGTGCAGGCTGGCCCGGATCGCGGCGCCGATCGGTCGGATCGCCGGCACGTCGGCGAGCAGCCGGTCGCACCACCCGCCCAGGTCGGCCCGGCCCCGGAACTCGTCCCCCGTGACCTGGACGTAGAGCCGGCACCGCCCGCCGGGCAGCGGGTAGACCAGGCACAGGCCGCGCCCGGTCCGGTACGCCGTCACCTCGTCGGCCACCTCGGCGTCGGCCACGTCGAACGCGACCAGGCCGTGCGGGTACTCGCGGCGTTCGACAGTCACGCCGGCCGCCCGTCGCAGCGGGGAGGACATGCCGTCCGCGGCGACCACCAGCGCCGCCGGAACGTCCTGCTCGCCCCCGTCGCCGGCGACCCGGACGCCGGTGACCCGCCCGTCGTCGGCACGCAGCGGGCCGGTCACCCGCCGGCCCCACCGGACCTCCACGGTGGCGGGCAGCCCGTCGGCGAGTACGCCGCGCAGGTCGCCGTAGTCGGCGCAGAGGATCTCGCGGTACCCGCCCGGCAGGCCGGCGTAGTCGAGGCAGAGCAGCGGCCCGCCGTCCGGGTCCCGGATGGCCAGCCGCCCGACCGGGCGGGCGCCGGTGGCGCGCAGGGCGTCGAGGACCCCCCACGAGTCGAGGATGCGGACGGTCTCGGGCTGGAGGATCTCGCCCTTGGCGATCGACGCGGGGGTGCGCTGGCGGTCGAGCACGAGCACCCGCAGCCCGAGCGCGCCCAGCGCGCGGGCGCTCGCCAGGCCGCCGGCGCCGGCGCCCACCACCACGACGTCCGGGCTCATCGGGCCACCGCGCCGGGCGCGACGTCCGGCCGTCCGGCGGTGGCCCGGCGGTACTCGCCGAGCGCGCGCAACGCGACCGCCTGGGTGATCACCGCGTTGGGGTAGCGCATGTGGTGGCGGATGTAGTTGCACACCCGGGCCGCCGGCCACCCGCCGTCCGGGCCGGCCGCCGCCACCAGCCAGGCGACGCCCCGCTCCACGGCGGCCTCGACGTCGGGATCGCCGGTGGCGAGCAGGCCCTGGACGGCCCACGACGTCTCCTCGACCGTGCCGGCCGTGCCGTCGCCCGGGCCCCACGAGCCGTCCGGCAACTGCGTCCCGCGCAGCCACCGGGCCGCCCGTCGCACCACCTCGTGCCGGGCGTGGCCGACCCGGGACAGCGCGCCCACCACCACGGCCGTGCCGGAGGTGTGGTCGCGGTACCAGAGGTTCTCGAACGTGCCGTCGGGCGCCGCGCGGGTCAGCAGCCAGGCCGCCGCCCGGGCGATCGCCGGGTGGTCGTCGGGATGGCCGGCCTCGTGCAGGGCGAGGATCGCCTGGCTGGTGATGGCCGGGCAGGGACCGTCGTTGGCGAGCTGGGTGTCGCGGACCCACAGGCTCCACGAGCCGCGGCTGTCCTGGCGGTCGACCAGCCAGGCCAGGCCGGTACGCAGCACCGGGTCGGTGGCGGCGTCGGGATAGCCGGCGAGCGCCGACAGGATCTCGGCGGACTCCAGCGTCACCGGCCAGCCGCCCACGTTGGAGTAGCTCCACCCGCCCGGCGGCACGTCCAGCACCTCGAACGCGGTGGGCTTCTGGGTGGCGTGGAAGAACTCGCGGGTGGCCCGCAGCCGCGGGTCGGCGGCGTACCCGGCGGCGATCAGGCCGGTCACCGCGTACCCGGAGCGGGTCAGGTCCAGGTTCGTCACGGCGTCCCAGGCGCCGTCGGGGCGGACCGCCCGCCGCAGCCAGCCGACCACGGCCGCGGCGATGTCCGGCGCCTCGCCGCTGCGGGCCAGCCCGAGCAGCACCAGCGCGGCGGGCCACGGGTCCTCGCTCAACGCGCCGGTACGGCCCTCGTGGTCGAAGATGGCGCACAGCAGGCGGACCGCCACCGGGCGGGCCCGGCGCAGCGTGGCCCGGCGCAGGCGGCCGGCGGGCAGCAGGTCGGCCTGCATCAGGGCGAGCCCGACGAAGGGCGCGGTGCGGAACGACAGCCGCCGGCGGCGGACCCGGTCGAACAGCACGATCTCCAGCGGCAGCCGACGCAGCGGACCGGCCTCGGCGGTCATCCCGGCCATCGTGAGCAGTTGGCGGCAGAGCAGCGAGATGGCCCGGTCGGTGACCGCGTCGACGCCGCCCATCCCGGCCAGCCGGGCCCGGCCGGCGGCGATCGCCTCGGCGCTGGCCGCCGGGGCGCTCAGCGCCAGCGCCGCGACCGCGACCGCGGTCGGGACGACCTCGCTCTCCGCGCCCACCACGCCGCCCCAGCCGCCGTCGTCGTGCTGCTGCCGGCGCAGCCAGCCGGCGCCGGCGTCGACCAGGTCGGCGCTGCCCACCGGGTCGGCGGCGTGCAGCGCGGCCACCGCGCCGGCGGTGCCCAGCACCGAGGCCGGCGGGTCGTCGCCGAAGACGCCGTCGGGGCGTCGGCGGCGCAGCAGCGCCTCGGCGCCGGCGGTGATCGCCCGCCCCACGGCGTCGGCGGTGACAGCGGTCATGGCGCGTCCTCCAGGGACATTCGACGGGGGGTGGCCAGGGCCAGGTCGGCGGGGGACGGCCCCAGTTCGTGCCGGGCGCGCATGCCGCGCTGCGCCCACCAGGTCAGCGCCACCATCGGCAGCGCGAGCACGAGCTGCACCGCGACGCCGAGGCCGAGCCCGACCACGGCCGAGGCCAGCACGACCCGCTCGACGACCAGCACGGAGTGGGCGCGCAGCGCCACCCTGACGGGCATGTCGGTGTGGTGCGCCCGCAACGGCCTCAGCGCGGCGAGGCCCACGACGCCGACGACGAGCAGGGTCGCCAGGTAGCCGGCCCGCCCGCTCCGGTCGGCCAGCAGGCCGGCGGTGAGGGCCGCGCCGAGCGTGCCGGCGTAGAGCGCCAACACGGTCCGGACCGCGAACGGGACACCGCGCCCGACCGGCAGCGTCCGGTAGCCGCCCGCGCGGTCGCCGTCGATGTCCCGCAGCGCCCCGACGAGGTTGGACATGGCGTCGTGCGCCCAGAACGCGACGGTCAGCGCCAGCAGGACGGGCAGGACCGGGGACGGGTCCGCCGGCAGCCCGACGGCGAGCGCGCCGTAGAGCAGCGCGACCGCGCCGAGCCCGCCGCGCACCAGGTTGCCGGCGAACCCGCGGGCCTTGAACCAGCGGCTGTAGGCGACGATGCCGCAGCCGGCCAGCAGCGCCGCCGTCATGGTGCCCCAGCCGCCGGCCACGGCGAGGACCGCAAGGACGGCGAAACAGGCGAAGCCACACCCCAACGCGGTACGCGCGCCCAGCCGGCTGGACGGGATCGGCCGGTGCGGCTTGCTGCCGGCGTCCAGCTCCCGGTCGAACCAGTCACCGAGGTAGTGGCCGCCGAGCCAGCCGGCGGTGGGCGCCGCCCAGGCCGACAGGAGCCGCCACGGATGGTGGGCCCCGTCGACCACCGCCGCCCCGCCGAGACCCACCAGCCCGACGTACCAGAGCGTGTAGGGCCGCCAGGTCTCCACGTGCGCACGCAGCGCCCTGGCGGCCCTCACGCCATCTCGCTCGTCATCCAACGCGCGATGCCGGCCAGCACGTCCGCGCTCGCGGAGGGGGCGAGCACGGCCAGTTCGGCCCGGGCCCGCTCGGCGTGCTCCGCCATCCGCAGGCGCGCGCCCGCCACCGCGTCGACGTCGCGGAGCAGGGCGGTGACCCACTCGACGTCGCCGGGGCCGGCGCCGCGCCGGTGCAGCACCGCCATCAGCTCGACGCGATCCGTGTCGGTGGCCGCGTCGTACGCCAGCAGCAGCGGCAGCGTCGGTCGGCCGTTGTTGAGGTCACTGGTCGCCGGCTTCCCGGTCTGCTCCGGGGTGGCGACGTAGGACAGCAGGTCGTCGCGGATCTGGAACGCCGTGCCGAGGTGCTCGCCGTAGCGGGCCAGCGCGGACGCCACGCCCGGTTCCGCGCCGCCGAGCAGGGCGCCGATGTGGCACGCGGCGCGGAACAGGGAACCGGTCTTGAGGCGGATCATCTCCGGGTACCACCGGGCGCCCGCGTCCAGGTCGCCGACGAGCTGGGCCTCGACGGCCTGGCCCCGGCACAGGTCCTGTCCCGCCTCGGCCAACGCGGTGACCGCGGCGACGACGTGGCCGGGCGGGACCGCGCCGCCGCCGTCCACGATGGCCTGGAACGCCTGGAAGATGAGGTGGTCGCCGGTCACGATGGCGTTCGGGATGCCGAACGCGACCGCAACCGCCGGCCGGCCGCGGCGCATCGTGTCGGCGTCGATGATGTCGTCGTGCACGAGCGTCGCGACGTGCAGATACTCCAGGCCGAGCGCGGCGGCGAGCACGTCCCGGGGCGACCCGCCCACCGCTTCCGCGGCGTGCAGCGTCATCATCGGGCGGAGCAGCTTCCCGGCGGGCAGCAGCGCGTACCGGGCGATCGCGGCGGGCTGCTCGGCCGTCTCCGGCCACCGCCGGAGGAGTTCGGCGTGCAGCAGTCGTCCCGATTCGCTTCGGGCGAGGTCGTCGATGAAGGGCGGATATCTCGTGAAGCCAGCAACCGTCATGACGCGTCGACCCTTTCACGAAGGCTCGGCTAGTCGCCACGCGAGACGTTACCGGCCGGAACTCCCGCGAACAACCATTGATAAATGTGCCGATTCATGGGTGGACGCGAATACGATGACGATATTCTTTGGCAAATTGGACGATGCGCAGTCAAATCGTCAACGGTCCGGCGCACCGGTGGGTGGGGGACGCCTGGCGGCCCGATCGGTCAGGCGGCGGAGAACTCCATCAGGGTGAGCCCGTCCGGGCCGTACCAGGTGCGCCGGGGCGCCAGCCCCGCGTCGGCGGCCAGCGCGGCGTGCTCGGCGGCGCTCCGCTCGCGACCGCCCACCAGCACCAGCATCCGCAGGTCGTACGGGGACAGGTGCGGCACGTGCGGCACGGTCGGGAGCACCTCGATGACCAGCACCCGACCGGTGTCGCCGGCCGCCTCCGCGCAGCGGCGCAGGATCGCCGTCGCGTGGTCGTCGCTCCAGTCGGTCAGCGCGCGGGACACCACGTAGACGTCCGCGCCGGCCGGCAGCGGGGCGAAGAAGTCCCCGACCACGCCCGTGGCCCGGTCGGTGAGGCCGTGCTCGGCGAACGTCGCGACGGCGGTCGCCACCGGCTCGCCCCGGTCGACGAGCGTGCCGCGCAGGTGCGGGTGGGCGCTGAGCAGTTCCCGCAGCAGCCCGCCGGAGCCCCCGGCGACGTCGACCACGTGCGTCACCTCGGCCCAGGGGTAACGCGTCGCCACCTCGGGCGCGGTGAGCCGCTGCTGGCTGAGCATCAGCGCGTCGAAGTAGGCGCGGTGGTCCGGGTGGGCGTCGAGGTCGGCCCAGAAGTCCCGGCCGTGCACCGACCCGTAGCCGGGCCGGCCGGTGCGGATCGCGTGCGGCAACCCGGCGAAGGCCAGGTCCATCCGCGCGCCGAGACCGCCGAGGTCCAGGTCGGCGCCGTGCCCGCCGCCGTCGCGGTCGCAGAGCAGCTCACCCACGTCGGTGAGGGCGAAGACGTCCGGCGACACCTCGACGAACACGCCCCGGTGGGTCAGGTAGCGCAGCAGCCGGCCGAGCGCGCCCGGGTCCGCGTCGCACGCCGCGGCCAACGCGTCCAGGCTCGTGACGCCGGCCGCGATCCGGTCCGGCACGCGGAGGGTCACCGCCGTGCGTACCGCGAACGGAGTCGCCAGATCGGTGAGCCGGTCGAGCCGCGCGGCGGCGTCCCGGTCCACGTTCGCATCGATCGCCACGAGTCTCCCCTCCCCCACCGACGGGCCCGGATCATGGCCCGCGGCCCCGAATGATCCCAAGCCGGCCTCCGGCGCGTCAACGACGACGCTGGTGAGGACATTCACGATCGTGGAAGAATGCGGCGACGGGGCCGTCGCGCGCAGACCGGAGGACCATCGATGACCACTTCCACCGCCGTCGACGTGCGGCTCGTCGCCGGAGCCCTGGGCGCGCAGATCCGCGGCATCGACCTCAACACGCTCACCGACGCCGGTTTCGCGCTGGTCCACGACCTCCTGCTGAAGCACCAGGTGGTGTTCCTGGCCGGCCAGACCGGGCTGACCCCCGAGGCGCACGTCGCGTTCGGCCGCCGCTTCGGCGAGGTCGAGCTGCACCCCTACCTGCCCCGGCTGGAGGGGCACCCGGAGATCGTGGTCATCGACTCCACCGACGGCGGCAAGGTCGACGTCTGGCACACCGACATGACGTTCCACCAGAGCCCGCCGATCGCGTCGATCCTGCACCTGACCGAGCTGCCGGAGGTCGGCGGCGACACCATGTGGACCAACCAGTGCCGGGTCTACGAGGCGCTCTCCGCACCGCTGCGCGACCTGCTCGACGGGCTCACCGCCATCCACGTCATCCGGATCGGCACCGAGTTCACCAGCCGCGCGGAGCACCCGGTGGTGCGCGTCCACCCGGAGACCGGGCGTCGCTCGCTCTACGTCAACCGGCTCTTCACCTCGCACATCCCGCAACTGACCCGCACCGAGAGCGACGCGCTGCTGGAGCACCTGTTCCGGTTCTCCGAGAGCCCGCAGTTCACCTGCCGGTACCGCTGGCAGGTCGGCGACGTCGCGGTGTGGGACAACCGGGTCACCCAGCACTACGCGATCAACGACTACGACGGTCTCCGGCGTGGGCAGCGCATCACCGTGCTCGGCGACCACCCGGCCGGCGACCCGCCCCGGTGGGAGCACTACGCCCCGGCGCCGGGCGAGCGTTACTGGCCGGACCGGGTCAACGCGGTGGAGAGCTACTGACCGCGTCGCTCACCAGGTGACCGGGAACGACGCGATGCCGCCGTTCATCCGGTCGTGCCGCCACGGGATGTCCTCGACCGGCACCGCCGGCGCCAGCTCCGGCATCCGGTCGAGCAGCACCCCGAGGGAGAGTTCCACCTGCATCCGGCCCAGCGCCGTGCCGAGGCAGAAGTGCGGCCCGAAGCCGAAGGTCAGGTGCGGCACGGTGGGCGTCCGGTCGATGTCGAAGACGTTCGGGTTCCGAAAGTGCCGGGGATCGCGGTTGCCGGCCCAGGGCAGCGCCATCACGCACTCCCCGGCCCGCATCGCGACGCCGCCGAGGACCAGGTCCTCGCGCACCACCTGGACCCGGAACATGCTGCTCACCGACGTGTAGCGGAGGATCTCGTCGGTCGCGGCGGACAGCTTCTCCGGGGCCGCGCGCAGCTTCGCCAACTGCTCCGGGTGCTGGAACAACGCGCGCAGGCCGGCACTCGTGGAGTTGATCTCCAGGCCGCCGAGCAGCACCCCCATCGCCAGCTCGACCAGCTCGGCGTCGACCAGCTCGTGCGCGTCCTGGCCGCGCACCCACGCCGAGAGCAGGTCGTCGCCGGGCGCCGCCCGTTTACCGGCGAGCTGCCCGGCCAGGTAGGCCCGCAGCTCCGCCTGCGCGTCGGCGGCGCCGGCGGAGCCGTACGCGGTGATCGAGTTGAGGCCGGAGATCCAGTCGTAGAAGCGGGGGCGGTCGGCGACCGGCACGCCGAGCACGTCGCACACCACGTGCACCGGCAGCGGCGCCACCAGCCCGGCCACCAGGTCGGCCGGGCGGGGACCGGCGAGCATGGCGTCGACCAGACCGTCCACCAGCCGTCGTACCCGGGGCCGGAAGGTGTCCATCCGGCGCGCGGTGAACGCGCGGCTGGCGACCCGGCGCACCACCGCGTGCGCCGGACCGTCCATGTTCAGCTCCCGCGGGCCGGTGGCGCCCGACGCCTCGGTCGCGCCCAGCGGCAGCCGGGAGAACCGGGGGTCGGCCAGCACCGTGCAGCAGTGCTCGTAGCTGAGCACCAGCCAGGCGGCCCGGCCGTCGGGCAGCCGCACCCGGCTGATCGGGTCGCTGACCACCATGTCGAGCAGCTCGGCGGGCAGATCGCCGGTGAACGGCTCGAACGGATAGGCGCGCGGGCCGGAATTGACGGCCACGTCGAGGTCCACGTCGGACATCGGGTAAGACTCCAACACACGTTAGTCCGGCGTCAATATCTATTGACGGCGGCGGCGACCTTCCGCGTACGGACGTCCATCGCCTAGCATCTGTGGTCCGGAGCTGCCGTTTCACGTGCGGATTGGTCGGATTTGACTGCGCCTTTGCGAATTCTGATGTCGACGTGGGGCTGGCGGTCGCATTTCTACAGCCTGGTCCCGCTCGGTTGGGCGCTCCAGGCGGCCGGGCACGAGGTGCGGGTGGCCAGCCATCCCTCGCTGGTCACGGCGATCACCTCGGCCGGGCTCGCGGCGGTGCCACTGGGCGAGGACGTCGATTTCGCCGAGGCGTTCGCGGGACGGATCGGCGCGGTGGGCGACCTGGACCGGCCCGGGGCCCAGCCGGCGGACCGGCTGGAACCGGCGATCACCGCCGACGGCGGCGTGGTCCGGTTCGCCGACGCCCTGCTCGACGACCTGGTCGCGTTCGGCCGGGCCTGGCAACCCGACGTCCTGGTCTGGGAGCCGTTCAACCTGGCCGCGCCGGTGGCCGCCGCCGCGCTGGGCGTGCCAGGCGTGCTGAACCTGTGGGGTCCGGACTCCTCGGTGACGCTCCGGCTGGACCCGGAGTCGGTGCTCGGGCCGCTCGCCGCCCGGTTCGGGCTCGCCGCCGCCGACGTGTCGCCGCACGGCGACCTGACGCTCGACCCGGCGCCGCCGCCGCTCCAGGCGCCGACCGCCCGCCCGGGGCGGCCGGTGCGCTTCGTGCCGTACAACGGCACGGCCGTGCTGCCGCCCTGGCTGCACCGGCCGGCGGCCCGGCCCCGGGTCTGCGTCACGGCCGGCACCATGATGGCCGGCGTCGGGCTGCACGACCGGCTGGACCTGACCCGGGTGGTCCGGTCCGTGGCCGAACTGGACGCCGAGGTCGTCGTGGTGGTCGAACCCCGGCAGCAGCGCGGCCTGGGCCCGCTGCCGGCGAACGTCCGGCTGGCCGACGCGCCGCTGGCGATCCGGCTGGTGCTGCCGACCTGCGCCGCGCTGGTCCAGCAGGGCGGGGCCGGCACCACCATGACCGCGCTCACGTACGGCGTGCCGCAGCTCATCCTGCCGCAGGTCAGCGACCAGCACTTCAACGGCGAACGGCTGGCCGCGACCGGTGCCGGCACCTGGTTGGCGCCCGAGCACGCCGGGGGCGCGACGCTGCGGGACGCCGTCGGCGAGCTGATCGGCGACGGCCCGGCGCGGACGGCCGCCGCGTCGATGCGGGACCGGATCCGCGCGCTGCCCAGCCCCGCCGAGGTGGTGCCGGTCCTGACCGCCCTCGCCCGGCGCACCCGGACCTGACCAGCCGCCAGAGGAGTCGCAGATGACGCAGCCGCAGCCCGTTCCGTACCCGCTCGCTCCGGCGCCCACGATCTACCACCCGTCACCGGACTACACCCGGTTGCGGGAGACCTGCCCGGTGGCCCGCGTCGAGCTGCCCGACGGGGCGTCGGCGTACCTCGCCACCCGGCACGCCGACGTCCGCCGGGTGTTCACCGACCACCGGTTCAGCCGGGCCGCCGCGGCCGGGCCGAACCGGCCGACCCGCGAACTCGGCTCGCTCGCCGAGGACTCGCTCATCGGCATGGACCCGCCCCGGCACACCACGATGCGCCGGGCGGTGTCGCACGCGTTCACCATGCGCCGGGTGGAGGAGCTGCGCCCGACGGTGGCGGCGCTGGTGGCCGGCATGATCGACCGGATGGAGGCGGCGGGCCGCCCGGCCGACCTGATCACCCACCTCTCCGCGCCGCTGCCGATCTACGTGATCAGCAAGCTGTTCGGCATCCCGGAACGCGACCAGGAGCGGGTCCGGGAGTGGTCCGACGCGCTGGTCGGCGACTGGGACGCCGACCCGGCGGCCCCGCAGGCGGCGCTGGACGCGTTCCAGGAGATGATCACCGAGCGTCGGCGCCGGCCCGGCGACGACCTGATGAGCGCGCTCATCGCCGCCTGGGACGCGGACGAGGACCTCACCGAACGGGAGCTGGTGTCGGTCACCGCCGGCATCTTCGTCGGCGGGCACGAGACCACCACCAACCAGCTCAACCTGTTCCTGCTGGTGCTGGCCCGCCACCCGGAGCAACTGGCCGGGCTGCGCGGCGACGACCCGGCCGCGGTCGCCCGCGCCGTCGAGGAGCTGTCCCGCTTCATCCAGCTCGGTGACAACGGCGTGCTGCTGCCCCGGGTGACCACCGAGGAGGTGGAGTTGGGCGGCGTACGCCTGCCGGCCGGCTCGGCGGTGATGCCGGCGATCGCGTCGGCCAACCGGGACGCCACGGTCTTCCCCGACGCGGACACGCTGGACCTGGCCCGCGCGCACAACCCGCACCTGGCGTTCGGCGCGGGCCCGCACCACTGCCTCGGCGCGGCGCTGGCCCGGATGGAACTCCAGGAGGCGCTCGGCGCGCTGCTGCGCCGGCTGCCCGGCCTGCGGCTCGCGGTGGACGAGTCGGAGCTGCGGTTCCGGCCTGGACTGGTGGTCCGCAGCCTGGAGTCGTTGCCGGTGACGTGGGACGACAGGTGACCGCCAGGCGACCGGTCAGCCGCCGGCCGACCCGGGCGTGACCCGGGTCGGCGCCGCCGCGTCGAGCGCCGCCTCCACGGCGACCTCCTCCACGCCGCGCAGCAGGCGCTCCGCCTGCGCCTCGGTGAAACTCGCGAAATCGAAGATCACCTGGAGGTGCACGGTCCCCGGATGGTCCTCGACCGTGATGAACGCCTGCTCGGGAAGGTGGTCCAGCGGGCCGTCCCAGACCAGGAACGTCTCGGCGGCCCTGCGCCGGAACGTGTCCGCGGTCACCGGCTCGTCCCGGGCGTGGTCGTCGGCCGCCGCCCGGGTGGTCACCCGCCGGTCGTTGATCCGGCAACTCACGCGCGCCGGGTAGCCGCGCTCCGCGTCCAGCCGGGCCTCGGTCTCGGCGAGCTGCGCCGGGTCGTAGTAGGCGTACATGCCGGCGGTCATCGAGGCCCGCCGGGCCCGGGACACCACCTCGTCCACGGTGGTGTCGGCGGTGTCGACGGTCAGCACGCCGTTCTGGCTGAGCGGGGCGATCGCCTCGGCGAAGCCCGGCCGGAACCGGTTGCCCACGATCAGCTTCGCGGTGAGCGGACTGACGCCGGTGGCCCGGCCGATCGCGACGGCGATGACCGCGAGCAGGACGCGCGAGGTGTCCGTCCGGGTCCGCCGGGCGACGGCACGCACCGCGAGGTACGCCGCGGGCGAGCTGAACCGGCCGTGCCAGTACCGGTGGCCCCGCCGACCGCCGCCGGGCCGGGGCGGGCCGAACGTCAGCGGCGGGATGGACCGCAGGTGCGACGCCCAGTGGCGGACGGCCCGGTCGCTGACCCGCCGCAGCGGCGGCGTCTCCTCCCGCCGCCCGAGGTCGAGGATCTGCACGGTGCGCGGATCGTGGCCACGGCGGCCGGCCGGCCCGACCAGCCCGAGGTCCGCCAGGAGCAGCGAGGTGGCGGTCCCGTCCACCACCAGGTGGTCGAAGGTCAGCACCCGGTGCACCGGCGCGCCCCGGTGCCGGACCACCGCCATCCGCACCGACCAGTCGCGGTACAGGTCGTAGGGGGCCAGCAGGCGGGCGTGCCCGAGCTGGTAGGCGAACGTCGCCACGTCGGCCGGGTCGGCGTCGTCCGGCACGTCCACCACGTCGAGCATCGTCTCCCCGGCGGCGGACACGACCTGACACGGGCCGCCCCGGTCGTCGGTGCCGAGCCGCATCCGCAACGCCGGGTACCGGGCCAGCAGGTCAGCCAGCTCCGCCGCCATCTGCTCGACCGTGACGCCGGCCGGCACCGGATGGGCGCCACTGACGTTGTGCGTCCACCCGGTCTCCCGCATGTCCTCAAGGATCGCCTTCTGACCCCAGGTCAGCGGCGCGGTCCCGGCCCCGGGGCCGGCGAACGGGACGGGGATCCGCACCTCGGCCGTCTGCGCGATCACCGGGCTATCAGAGCAACGCGCATCGGCACGTGTCAACGCCCGGACGGACCGTTACGCTGCCGTCCATGCCGGACCGCGTACGCGTCTGCGTCATCGCCGCCGACGGCTCGCCGGACGAGCTGGCCCGGTGCCGGGCGGTGCTCGACCGCGACGAGCGGGCCCGCGCCGCCGCGCTCGGCACACCCTGGCTCCGGGACCGGTTCACGGTCGCGCACGGCGCGCTGCGCGTCCTGGCCGGGCACGCGGTGGGCGTCCCGCCGTCCGCGCTCGCCTGGCGCCGGGGCCGGCACGGCAAGCCGACGTCGACCGGGCCGCACACCAGCCTGTCGTACTCCGGCTCGCTGGTCGCGGTGGCGATCAGCCGGGACCGCCCGGTCGGGGTGGACATCGAGCACCTGTCGCCGGACCGGGACCCGGTCGGACTGGCCGCGCGGTTCTTCCACCCGGCGGAGGCCCGGCACGTCGCCGCCGGGGCCGACGCCGGGGAGCGGGCCCGGCGGTTCACCCGACTGTGGGTCCGCAAGGAGGCGGTGGTCAAGGCCGCCGGGGGCCGGCTCTGGCCCAACCTGGCGGTGGCGGTCCACCCCGACGACGTGGTCGCGTGCGTCGAGCCGGCCGGCGCGTACCGGGTCGCCGACCTGGTCACGCCGGCCGGGTACCGGGGGGCGGTCGCGTCGCCCGGCGACGCGCCGTACGCGGTCGAGTTTCACCCGTTGACACTCGCCGATGTCCTTTGCTCTGATGAGTCCATGCTGGAGCGCATGATCGACCCGCCGGCACCCCGGTGCTAGAACACGACACGTCGACCACGTCGCCGCAACGCGACCAGGTGGTCGACAGCCTCACCGCGTTGCTGGGCCGCATGCTCAGGCCGACCGCCCCGGTCACCGAGCGAACCCAACTGATGGACGACCTCGGCCTCAGCTCGTCGCTCGCCCTGGAGCTGCTGCTGGAGCTGGAGGACGAGCTGGAGATCCAGATCGACGTGGAGGATCTGGACGAGGACCGGATGACCACCCTCGGCGACCTGGCGGACTACATCACCGCCAACTCCACGCCCCGTTGAGCACGGCGAACGGGCGGCGGCCGGCCCTGAGCGTGGTGGTGCCCGCGCACAACAACGGCGCCGCGCTCGACGCGACGCTGCACTCGCTCACCCGGCAGACCCTGCCGCGCGACGACTTCGAGGTGATCGTCGGCGACGACGGCTCCACCGTTGCGCTGGGCCCGGTCGTGGACCGGTACCGCGACCGGCTGGCCGTCGAGTACGTGCGCAGCGACACCAACCGGGGGCGCAGCGCCAACCGCAACGCGGCGGCGGCGCGGGCCCGGGCCGACACGTTGATGTTCCTGGACGCCGACACGGTGGCGCATCCCGGGTTGCTGGAGCGGCACCGGGATTTCCACGCCGACCGCGCCGGCCGGCCCGGGGTCCTGCTCGGCCAGCGCTACGACCTGGACTGGGCCGGCGCGGACGCGCTGCGTCGCGGCGAGCCGATCGTCCCGGCGATGCTGGACGCCGAGCGCGGCGACCCACGTCTGGAGGACATCGCCCACCCGCAGCGGATGCGCGACTTCCCGAGCGCGCCCTGGGTGCTCGGGCTGACCCACAACGCGTCGGTCGACCGCCCGTCGTTCCGGCGGGTCGGCGGCTTCGACGAGGCCATGGTGAAGTGGGGCTTCGAGGACCTCGACTTCTTCTACCGGGTCTTCCACCTGCACGGCGCGCCGCCCGAGCTGTTCCACCTCGACGTGGACGCGTGCTCGTACCACCTGCCCCACTTCCGGCGGACCACCAACGGGCTCGCCTCGATGGACAACATGAAGTACATGTTGCGCAAGCACCTGCGCTACGACGTCGAGGTGCTGTACGCGATCAACACGTTCGGCCGGCACCTGGGCCGCATCCGCCTCTACCGGGACGCGATCGACGCGTACCGCCGGGCCGGGCTGGGCCGGCCGGCCGCGCTGCCCGCCACGCTCCGGGAGGAGCTGGCCACCAGCCGGGCGCTGCTGATCGGCCACGGGGTGTCCACCGTGGACATCGGTGCCGGGTCGCACACGTTCGACCACGCGGCGCCGCCCGGCGACACGAACTCGCACCTGCTGGGCACCGTGCTCCAGCAGTTCAAGACCGGCGCGCTGGACGTGATCGTCAACGTCGACCTGTGGCGCTGCCTGCTCCCCGAGGACCTGCCGGCGTTCCTGACCCGGGGACTGCTCAAGGCCGACCGGATCGAGCTGGTCGCCAGCCACGTCGACGTGGACCAGCGGGCGCTGCTCCCGGTGCCGCTCGTCGCGGACCTCGACTACCTGGTCGACATGCTGAACCCGAACTTCGCCCTGACGGTGACGACGCACGACGCCGCCACCCAGATCACCCTCCGCTGACACGTCCACCCAAGCCCTCCCCCTCCCCCTCCCCCTCCCCCTTCCCCGGCGCGCACTTTCACGGAAAGCGTGGCTATCCCGAGCGGAATGGCCACGCTTTCCGTGAATCTGCGCGGGGAGGGGTGGGGGGTGGGGTGCGTGGTGGGGTCAGGGGGTGGTGGGGTGGGTCAGGACGAGGCTGACGTTGTGGCCGCCGAAGCCGAACGAGTTGGACAGCACGGCGTCCACCGCGACCGGGCGGGGCTGCTTGCGGATGTGGTCGACGTCGCCGGCCGGGTCCGGGTCGTCGAGGTTGTGGGTGGGCGGCAGCAGGCCACGCCGGAGCGCCTCGACGCCGACGGCCGCCTCGAGCACGCCGGAGACGCCGAGCAGGTGCCCGGTCACGCCCTTGGTCGAACTCATCGGCGGCGGGTGCGCGCCGTAGACGTCGCGGAGCGCGGCCAGTTCGGCGGCGTCGCCGGCCTTCGTGCTGGTGCCGTGCGCGTTGACGTACCCGATGTCGTCGAGGCCCAGGCCGGCGTCGCGGACGGCCATCCGCATGCAGTGTGCCGCGCCGGAGCCGTCGGGCCGGGGCGTGGTCGGATGGTACGCGTCGTTCGTGGCGCCCCAGCCGAGCACGTCGGCGTGGCGGCGGACGCCCCGCGCGGCGGCGTGCTCGGCGCGTTCCAGCACCAGCACGCCGGCGCCCTCGCCGAGCACGAGGCCGTTGCGGCGGCGGTCGAACGGCCGGCTCGCGGCGGTCGGGTCGGCCCAGCCCCGGGCCAGCGCCCGGGCGTTGCCGAACGCGTCGGCGAACGTGGGGAACAATGGCGCCTCGGCGCACCCGCACAGCACCACGTCCGCCTCGCCGGCGCGCAGGATGCGTAGCGCCTCCCCGACCGACTGGGCGCCGGCCGCGCACGCGGTGCCGACCGACGAGGTGTAGCCACGGATGCCGAACGTGATCGCGACCCGCGCCGCCGCCATGTTCGGCAGCGTGCCGGGCAGCATGTACGGGCTGACGCCGAAGCGGCCCCGCTCGGCCCGCCGCAGCACCTGGTCGGCCAGTGTGGACAACCCTCCGACGCCGGAGACGACGACCGCCACCCGGTACGGGTCGACGTCCCGACCGACCCGCAGACCGGCGTCGGCCAACGCGTCCCCGGCGGCGCGCAGCGCCATGACGATCGACCGGTCCACGACGCGGGACTCCGGGCCGGGCAGCACGGAGGCCGGGTCGATCGGCGGGGCGATCGCCGCGACGTCGACCACGCCGTGCACCGGGTGGCCCTCCGGCGGCCGGGACAGCCCGGACCGGCCGTCGCACACCGCGTCGAACACCTCGGCGGCGGTCGAGCCGACCGGGCTCACCAGCCCGATGCCGGTGATCGTCGCGCCCGGCCGCACGTTCAGTGCGCCGAGGCCGGCTGGATGCGCTGCGCCACCGTCCGGGAGAACTCGCCGAGCGTCATCATCGCGAGCATCTCGGCCTCGTCGTCGTCGAACGCCACGCCGAACCGGTCCTCCACCCGGACCGCCAGCTCGGCGAGGCCGAGCGAGTCCACGTCCAGACCGGCCGGCCCGAAGACGGTGTCGTCGTCGACGTCGTCCACGTCGTACTTCATCTCGGTCAGGGCGGCAAGCAGGAACGCGCGGATCTCATCGGTCATGGCCCGGTGTGTCCTTTCCCCAGCGTGGCATCGACCTTACTCAATCGGGATGGTTTGGCAAGGTCCCGATCGGCCGGTGGACCGCCGGCCCCGGCGACGTGAGACGCACCGGCAGGTGGTCGTACCCGCGCAGCATGAGCTGACGCCGCTCGCCGGGCTCGGCGGCGAGCGCCAGCGCCGGGAAGCGGTCCAGCAGAAGGGGCAGGACCAGTCGGCCCTCCGCGCGGGCGAGGGCCGCGCCGAAGCAGTGGTGCGGGCCGGCGCTGAACGCCAGGTGGCGGTTGTCCACCCGGGACGGATCGAACACGTCCGGGTCGGGAAACCGGCGCGGGTCCCGGTTGGCGGCGCCGGTCAGCACCACCACGGTCCGACCGGCCGGCACCGGCAGCCCGGCGACCTCGGTGTCCGCCGCCGCGTACCGGAGCGCGAAGTGCACCGGCGGCTCGTACCGGAGGATCTCCTCGACGTACGCCGGGGCGAGCGACGGGTCGGCGCGCAGCGCGGCCCGCGCGTCCGGCCGCGCCACGAGCAGGACCAGGCCGTTGCCGAGCAGGTTCGCGGTGGTCCGGAACCCGGCATTGTACATGATGATCAGGTTGGCCAGCAGCTCGTCGGCGGAGAGTTGGTCGGGGTCGCGGTCCCGGATCCGCACGAGCGCCGACACGAGGTCCCCGCGCGGCCGGTCCCGGCGCGCGGCCAGCAGTTCGGTGAAGTACGCGGTCAGCTCCGTCGCCGCGACGTTGGCGGCCCGCACCTCCCGCATCGATCGCCGGCCGATCTCCAGCACCGCGTCGAACGTGCGCACCCGGGACGGGAACCAGGCCCGGTCCCGCTCCGGCACGCCCAGCAGCTCGCCGACGACGTCGCTGGGCAGGGTGAGCGCGAACCCGTCCATGAAGTCGACCGGTCGGCCGTCCGCGCCGGCCGCGGCGAGCCGGTCGAGCAGGCGGTCGGCGATCCGCGTGATCGCCGGCTCCAGGGCGGCGACCCGGCGTGGGGTCAACGCCTGGCCGAACAGGCGCCGGACCCGGAGGTGGTCACCGGGCGCGGCGTTGAGCATCGACGTCTGGAGGATCCGGGTCACCGGGTGCTGGCGCCAGCGGGTGCCGGCCCGGTCCAGGAACTCCGCGCCGAGCACCCGGAAGACCGGGTCCCGCAGCACCCGGTGGACCGCCTGGTAGCCGTGGACGACCAGGGCGTGCGGTTCGCCGGGCCGGAAGGCGACCGCCTCCCCCATCCCGTGCAGCCTCGCGTAGAACGGGTACGGGTCGCGTCTCACCTCCTCGCCGAGCAGATCGTCGAGGGAGATGGAGACACCCATGGCCGCTCCTCGGGACACCGGTGCGCCCGACCTTAGACGGGCCGCCCCCGGGCTGTCCACGGCGCCGGACCGTCCGGTCGCCGGCGGTGCCGACCCGTCAGCGCCGGGGCCGGTCGACGGTCAGGGTGGCCACCAGCGCCGGATGGTCCGTCGTGCCGCGCATGTCCACCGCCCGGCGGCAGCAGATGGTGACGTCGGTCGTCGCCATGATCTGCTGCCGGGCGCCGTCGTCGACGCGGCGGTAGCCCGGCGGTACGCACGACCGCACGTCGGGCGCGCCGCCCGCGCGCAGGTTCAGGTCGCCGCCGAGCACGGTCGGGGCGTATCCGGCGTCGCGGCGGATCGCCGGCACCACGGTGTCGAGCAGTTGCGCGCACTGGGCCAGCGCGACGGCGCCGTCGGTGTTCGCCAGGTGCGTGGTGCAGGCGTGCAACACGGCGGCGGCGTGCAGGCAGAGCCAGACCCGCTCCTCCGGGTCCGCGAGGTCCTGCGCCGGATAGGTGCCGCGGTGCGCGCCGGCTCGGGCCCCCGGGCCGGCGAGGCGGGCCACCAGGCCGATCCCGTACGCCTGGCCGTTGACGCAGCGGGTCGCGGCGCGGCTGGGGCGGTCGCCGGCGGCCTGGAACGCGGGGACGACCCGGCCGCCCGGCCGGACCGCCGCGAGCGCGCGGGCCAGCGTGTCCACGTCGTCCCGGCAGATCTCGTTGAGGGTGACCACGTCGGGCCGCTCGGCGGCGATCACCTCGGCGGCCCGCCGCACGGAGCCGCCGGTGTAGCAGCCGGCCCGGCCGCTGTTGCAGAGGTTCATCTGGAGCACCCGGACGGTGCCCGGCCCGCTGCCACCGGCGCTGGACGAGCCGGCGGGCAGCCCGGCCACGACGAGCAGGAACACGACGGCCAACGCCCGGCGCAGCGGCCGGGCGACGCGGGGTGCGGGCGACTCGGGCAGCGGAACTCCGGCGGGGTGGCGGTCTCGGCGGGGTGTGCGTGATCCTACGTGCCGGCGTCCCGGCACCACCGCCGCCGGCCGGCTCGACGTGCGCGGGGTTTCCGGTGGTGCGGTGGGCGGGCATGAATGCCGGAACCGGTGGGAGGAGTGACGGCAATGCTCGTGGGTGGTTATCTGGGCGCGGTGCTCATCGGCGCCCTCATCGGGCTGCTCGGGCGGCTGGTGCTGCCGGGCCGGCAGCGGATCGGCGTCTTCGCCACGTTCGTCATCGGCGTCGGCGCGGCGGTGCTCGGCACCGTGGTCGCCCGCTGGGTCGACATCGCCGACGACGCGCCGGTGCGGCTCTGGATCCTGCGGTGGGACTGGATCGTGCTCGCGCTCCAGGTCGGCTTCGCGGTGGTCGGTGTCGCGGCGGCGAACGCGCTCACCTTCACCCGGCTCGCCGGCGGCGACGAGGAACACCGCCGGCGGAGCGCCCGCGGCAAGGCCCGGAGCTGATGCCGGCGCCGGCCCGGATCCTGGTCTACGGCGTGTACGGCGCCGGCAAGTCCACAGTGGCGGCGCGGTTGGCCGAGCGACTCGGGCTGCCCTGGTGCCCGGTCGACGACCTGCTGTGGCAGCCCGGCTGGGTCGAGGTGCCGGTCGCCGAGCAGCGCCGCCGGATCGAGGCGGTCTGCCGGGGCGACCGGTGGATCCTGGACGGGGCCTACCACGGGTGGCGGGACGTGGTGCTGGCCCGTGCCGACCTGGTGGTGGGCCTGGACTATCCGCGGGCGCTCTCCTTCTGGCGGTTGCTGCGGCGCACCGCCGGCCGGCTGGTCAGCGGCGAGGAGATCTGCAACGGCAACCGTGAGTCGCTGCGCAGCGTGCTGTCCCGGGACTCGATCCTGGTGTGGCACGTGTCCGCGTTCGGTCGGGCCCGGCGGCGGATGCGCGCCTGGCGGGCGGACCCGGCCGGCCCGCCGGTGCTGCTGTTCCGCAGTCCGGCGGCCCTGGACCGCTGGTTGGCCGAGCTGCCGTCGTCGTTGCCCCGCTGACCGGCCGGCACGACGGCGGCATCGCCTCCGGTGTCGGTCAGAACGGGAAACGACCGACGCGCCACTGCCAGTGGCGCCCGGCGGCCAGGTGGTCGACGGCCGCGCGCTGGAGCGCCGTGCGGCGCTCCAGCCGGTCGAGCGGCGTGCTCAGGGTGCGGAACACGAACCGCAGCACCTCGACGTCGGCGTCGATGCCGTCCGGCTCCTGGTAGGGCTCCAGCGCGAACCGGCGCTGGAACCGGACGATGTTGGAGTCCTCCGGCAGGTATTCCCGTAGCTGGGGGTCGAGCAGCCAGGAGCCGCAGGAGAACTCCGTGTGGCGCTCGTCGGGGAAGTGGCGCGGAAAGAACGCCCGGGCCCGGTCGAGCGACGCGTCCACGGCGGCCGGGCTCAGCGGCCCCGCCTCGGGGATGTGCAGGCCGATGGTGTCGCCGCGCTGGTGCTGGAGCCGACCCAGCTCGTAGAGCCCGCCACGGGTGTGCAGCGTCAGCCAGCTCTGCATGACCGGCCAGCCCTCGCCGGCCATCCGCCTGTCGATCGCCAGGTTGCGGCCCAGGTCGGCGAGGGTCGCCCGGGTCACCGCGTCGTCGATGCCGTGGTCGCGGTGGTACGCGGTGACCACGTCGACCAGGGCCAGGTACGCGTACACGTAGAGGTGCCGCCAGGCCGGGCCCCGCTCGCGGGGCAGGGCCGGGCCGGGCGGCAGCCAGTCGTGGCCCCCGAGATCGGCGCGGACCAGGGCGATCGAGCGGTCGAGCAGCCAGCGCAGCTCCGGGGTCCACAGTGGGGAGCCCGGGTCGGGCCAACCCGCCACGACCTCGGCGGCGTCGTCCGGGCGGACCCCGAGCCGGTCGAGGATCGCCGGCGCGTCGGCCCGGGCCGGCAGCGGCGCCGACGGCCGGTCACCGGCGAGCCGGTGCACGCGCGCGAGGTCCTCGACCGGCACTCCGAGCCGGACGGCGGTGTCGTCCAGATCCACGCGGACGACCCTACCGACGGCCCGGTCGCCGCGACAGGCCGCGCCCGGGGCCGGTCAGGCCGGCTCCGGCACGCCGCCGGGCTCCCCGTCGTCGGGCATCGGCTCGGTCGGCGCCTCCGGCAGGACGTCCGGCGTGTCCGGCAGCAGCTCCCCCGGGTCGTCCGGCACGTCCTCGCGTGGATCGATCGGTGGGTACAGCGCGGGGTCGAGGTCGGGATTCGTCATCGGCCCAGTATCCGACGAGATCGCCCCGACCGCCCGGGACGGCATCGGGTCCGGTCAGTGCACCGCCACGACCGCCGGCGCGGGCTCCAGGTCGGCGAGCCGGGCCGGCCGGACCACGACCAGCAGCACCGCCAGCGCCGCCACCATGCCACCGGCCACCACCAGGGCCATCGCCAGCGCGCCGGTGCCCAGCACGCCCACCAGCGGCGCGGCCACCGCACCCACCCCGAACTGCACGGCGCCCAGCAACGCGGACGCGGTGCCGGCCGCCTCGCCGTGCCGGGACAGCGCCAGCGCCGGCGCGTTCGGCATCGCCAGGCCCGCCGCCGCCAGCACGAGCCACAACGACACCAGCAACGCGGGCAGCCCGCCGACGTCGGTCGCGGCGAAGACCACCAGAGCCAGGCCGGCCAGCGTCCCGGCGGCCAGCGAGGCGACCAGGATCCGCTGCGGCGGGAAGCGGCGCAGCAGCCGGACGTTGTACTGGGTCGCCCCGATCAGGCCCACCGCGCCCGCGCCGAACGCCAGCCCGAACTGCTGCTCGTCGAGTCCGTACCCCTGTTGCAGCACGAACGACGAACCGGCCACGTACGCGAACAGCGCGGCCATGGCGAGGCCGGCCACCAGGACCAGGCCCACGAAGACACGGTCGCGCAGCAGCGACCCGTACAGCGCCGCGATCGCGACGACGCCGCCGCGCCGGCGTCGCGCGGGCGGCAGCGTCTCCGGCAGGCCGAGCGCGGCGACCACGACCAGCAGTACGCCGAAGGCGGCCAGCACGACGAAGACGCCGGTCCAGTCCGTCCAGCGCAGCACCCCGCCGCCGAGGGTCGGGGCGAGGATCGGCGCCGCCCCCATCACCAGCAGCAGCCGGGACAGCAGGGTGGCGAACGCCGCGCCGCTGAACAGGTCCCGGACCACGGCCATCGCGACCACCGCGGTGGCGGCGACCCCGAGACCCTGCACCACCCGCAGCGCGCCGAGCACCGCGACGTTGGGCGCGACCACGCAGAGCGACGACGCGACGACGTGCAGGACGAGTCCGGCGATCAGCGGGCGTCGCCGCCCGACGGCGTCCGACAGCGGGCCGATCAGGAGCTGGCCGAGGGCGAGCCCGGCCAGGGTGCCGGTGAGCGTCAGCTGGACCGCCGCCGAGGTGGTCGCGAAGTCGTCGACGATCGCGGGCAGCGCCGGCAGGTACATGTCGATTGTCAGGGGTCCCACCGCGATCAGCGAACCGAGGACCAGCACGAGCCGCAGCCGCTGTCCGCGGCTCATCAGCTCACCGGGCGTCCGGGCGCCGGGCGTCGACAGCTTGTCGGGACGGACATCGGTCATCGGGAAGCCTCCGCCCGGTCAGAGCACGGCCGGGCGAGGTTCGGTGCGGTAGTCACACCTCGGTTCAAATGCGGTGGCCCCGACCTGATTCCCGGCTGGCCGAGAGGTAACGCGGGTCACTACCGGCACGGTTGGTAGACACTGTCTACGGAGGCTGGTAGACAGTGTCCATGCCGCCGCCCGACAGCACGCTCCGGGCCCGCCTGGTGCGGGCCGGCGTCGACCTGCTCGCCCAGGAGGGCACCGCGGCCCTCACGCTGCGCGAGATCGCCCGGCGGGCCGGCGTCTCCCACGGCGCGCCGCGCCGCCACTTCCCGACCCACCTCGCCCTGCTGGCGGCCATCGCCCGGGAGGGTTACCAGCAGCTCGGCGCCGAGGTCACCGCCGCGATCGGCGGCACCGGACCGGATCCGTACGACCAGGTGCTCGCACTGGGCCGGCTCTACCTGCGGTTCGCGCGCACCAACCACGGCATGTTCGAACTCATGTTCCGGCACGACCTGCTGCGCGGCAACGGCATCGGCCTGCGGGACGCCAGCGAGGAACTCTTCGGCGTCCTGGTCGACCTGGTCGCCCGAGCCCGGCCCGAAGCGGCCGACGCCCCCGCGCCGCCGGTCGTCGCCGGCGCGCTCTGGGCCAACCTGCACGGCATCGCCGAGCTGCGGCAGTGGGGCAGCCTCCAGACCATGGTGCGCAGCGACGACGTCGAACCGCTGCTGCGCGCCGCCGTGGCGGCCCACCTCGGCCGGCCCACGCCCGGCGTCCCACGGTGACCGGGACCCACCCGCGGAGGGAACACGTGCTGCTGCAGACCGGCACCCGGCTGGTGCTCGCCCCGCTCGGCAGGATGGCCTTCCGGCCGGTCGTCGAGGGCCGGGACAATGTGCCGCGGCACGGGCCGGTGATCCTGGCCGCCAACCACCTGTCCTTCATCGACAGCGTGGTGATCCCGCTGGTGGCGCCGCGACCGGTCAGCTTCCTGGCCAAGGCCGAGTACTTCCGGCGGCCCGGCCCGCGGGGGTGGCTCACCCGCACCTGCCTCACCGGCATCGACGCCATCCCCGTGGAGCGGGGCGGCCACCGGTCGGCCCAGGACTCGCTGCGGGTGGCGCTCGACGTGCTCGCCGCCGGGCGGGCCTTCGGCATCCACCCCGAGGGCAGCCGCTCCCGCGACGGGCGGCTCTACCGTGGCCGCACCGGCGTCGCGTGGCTCGCGCTGGCCTCCGGCGCCCCGGTGGTCCCCGTCGCCGTCCTCGGCACCGACCGCATCCAACCGGTCGGCGCCCGACTGCCCCGGCCCGGGCGGGTGACCGTACGGTTCGGCGCGCCCCTGCACTTCACCCCGCCGGTCACCGGGAGCGGCGGGCGGGCCCGACGGGCCGTCACCGACGAGATCATGACGGCCGTCCAGGCGTTGTCCGGTCAGGAACCCGCCGGCTGCTACCTCGACCTGCCGTCCGAGGGATAGCGAACACCTGACCGGCGCGCCGACCGCGCTCACCCGGTCGGATCGGTCCCCGCCACCGGCTCCGGGCCCGAGGCGGAGATGCCCGCCTCAGCCGGCCGGCGGGGCGGTGCTGTCCCGGACCGTGAGGCTGGTCGCCAGCTCCAGACCGGTCCGCTGGGTCGGTTCGCCTCGCCCGAGCGCGAGCGCCAGCTCGGTCGCGGCGACGGCCATCTCGGCGAGCGGCTGACGCACGGTGGTCAGCGGGGGATCCAGCAGTTCGGCGATCGGCAGGTCGTCGAAGCCGACCACGCTCAGGTCGGCCGGGATCCGCAGCCCGCGTTCCCGCGCGGCCCGGTAGACGCCGACCGCCTGGAGGTCGTTGCCGGCGAAGATCGCGGTCGGGCGGTCCGGCCGGCCGAGCAGCCGCAGCGCGGCGGCCCGCCCGCCGTCCACGGTCAGGTCGGCGCGGGCCACCAGGTCCGCGTCGACCGGCAGGTGGGCGGCTTCCATCATCGCGCGGTAGCCGTCGAGCCGCGCCCGGCAGCAGAGGATGCGGTCCCGACCGCTGATCATCGCGATCCGGCGATGCCCCAGCCGGAGCAGGTGCCCGGTGGCGGAGCGACCGCCCGCCCAGTTGGTCGCCCCGACGAAGGGCACATCGTCGGGCAGCTCGCTCGTGGGATCGAAGACCACGAACGGGATGCCGCGCGCCCGCAACTGGTCGCGTTGCTCGCCGGACAGCTGCGCGACGGAGACGACGCAGTCCGGACGACGGGCGAGCGTGTCGTCGATCCAGTAGCGGACGCCGCCGCGCTCCGGCCCGAACTCGGTCAGCACCACGCCCACCCGGTGCGCCCGGGCCACCTGCTCGACGCCGCGGACGACCTCGACGCCCCACATGTGTTCCAGCTGGTCGAAGACCAGTTCCACCAGGTTGCTGCGGGTGGACGAGGTGGGCCGGCGGTAGCCGTACCGGCTGATCAGCGCCTCGACCCGGGCCCGGGTGTCCGAGGCCACGCCGGTCCGGCCGTTGATGACTTTCGACACGGTCGGGACCGACACCCCGGCGGTCTCCGCGATGTAGGAGATCGTGACCGGCCGGCCCGGAGCCTCTGCGGCGTCGTCCGGCCCGATGGCCGACCCGTCCGGCTCGGTCTGCGACAAGCTGGCTCCTCCCCCGGCCGACCCGCCCTCCGGGTGACCACCGCTGCCCGGCCCCAGGATAGCCGTCCGTCCATGCCCGTCGGTGCCGCCGAGCGCCGCCGGTGCGTAGCGGGTGGCCCGAAACTTTCCGGTGGATCTCGCGCTTTTTCCGCACCGTATCGCACCGCTGACGTCGCACGGCGTCGAAGATCGCCGCCGAGCCCGCCGTCTCATTGACCACCATCGAAGAAACGCGTAGCGTTCGACCCGAAACTTTCCAGGGAGCCGGGAAGTTGCTGCCGCGACGCGGCGATCGGCGGAGGCACCGGGCGGCGTCCGCGAGAAGCACTCCAGCGCGCGACGGGTCGCCGGGTGGCCGTGCGGCCACCCGGCGACGCCGGGCGCGCGCCCCCACCCGTCCGGAACCGTTGGCCACCGGCCGCGTACGGGCGGACAACGGCAAGGGAGAACACGATGATCCTGCGCACCCGAAGAACCCGCCTCCGGGGCGGTCCGCTCGCCGCTGCCGTGGCGGCCCTGCTGGTGGCGTCGACAATGACGGCCGTGGGCGCCCAGGCGGCCGGCGGCTGCCGCGTGGCGTACGCGGTGCCCTCGCAGTGGTCGGGCGGGTTCACCGCCGCGGTCGACGTGACAAACCTCGGCGCACCGGTCAACGGCTGGCGGCTGGCCTGGACGTTCCCGTCCGGGCAGCGGGTCACCCAGGCGTGGAACGCCACGGTCACCGCGACCGGCGGCCAGGTCACCGCGACGAACGCCGCCTGGAACGCGAGCGTGCCGACCAACGGCACCGTGTCGTTCGGCTTCAACGGTTCGTGGTCGGGCGCCAACACCGCGCCGACCGGCTTCACGCTCAACGGCGTCACCTGCGCCGGGGACGCCGGCGGCACGCCGTCCCCGACCGGCGGCCCGTCGACCACTCCGTCGACGAGCCCGTCGCCGACCGCCACGGCGTCACCGTCGACGCCACCGACCACCCCTCCCCCGGCCGGGAACCCGATGGCCACGGTGGCCGCGATGCAACCCGGCTGGAACCTCGGCAACACGCTCGACGCCATCCCCGACGAGACCGCCTGGGGCAACCCGCTCACCACCCAGGCGCTCCTGCGTCACGTGCGCTCGCAGGGCTACCGCAGCGTCCGGCTCCCGATCACGTGGAGCAACCACCACGGCCCGGCGCCCGACTACACCATCGACGCGGCCTGGCTGGGCCGGGTACGCCAGATCGTCGACTGGGCGCTCGCCGAGGATCTCTACGTGATGATCAACCTCCATCACGACTCCTGGCAGTGGCTCAACACCTACCCCACCGACCGGGCCGGCGTCACGAGCCGGTACCGGGCACTGTGGACGCAGCTCGCCACCACGTTCCGCGACCACTCACCGAGGCTGGTCTTCGAGAGCATCAACGAGCCCCAGTTCGCCGACACCACCGACGAGCAGGGTGACACCGCGACCCGGGACCTCAACGCCGAGTTCGTCCGCCTGGTACGCGCGACCGGCGGGGCCAACGCCACCCGGCTGCTGGTCCTGCCCACGCTGCACACCAGTGGCGAGCAGGCGCGGCTGGACGCGTTGTCCGCCGGCATCGCCGCACTGCACGACCCCAACCTCGCCGCCACCGTGCACTTCTACGGGTGGTGGCCGTTCAGCGTGAACATCGCCGGCGGCACCCGGTACGACACGAGCGTGGAGCAGGACCTGGTCGGCACGTTCGACCGGCTGCGGGACACGTTCGTCGCCCGTGGCATCCCGGTCGTCATCGGCGAGTGGGCGCTGCTCGCCTGGGACCACACCCGGCCCGGCATCATCGAACGGGGCGAGTTCCTGAAGTACCTCGAGGCGGTCGGCTACCACGCCCGCACCCGCAACCTCACCACGATGCTGTGGGACGCCGGTCAGTTCCTCGACCGCACCACGTTGCGCTGGCGCGACCAGCGCGTCGCCGACATGATCAGGACGAGCTGGACCAGCCGCTCCGGCACCGCGTCCAGCGACCAGGTGTACGTGCCGCACACCGGCGCGATCACCGGCCGGGCGTTCACCCTCAACCTCAACGGCCTGTCGTTCCGCGGTCTCTGGCAGGGCGACACCCCGCTGGCCGCCGGCGCCGACTACACCGTCACCGGCACCAGCGTCACGCTCACCCCGGCGGCGCTGACCCGCCTGGTCGGCAACCGGGCCTACGGCGTCGACGCCACCGTCGAGGCCCGCTTCTCCCAGGGTGTGCCCTGGAAGATCGACATCATCAGCTCCGACCCGCCCACCCAGGCAGCCGCCACCGGCACGACCAGCTCGTTCACCATTCCCACCCGGTTCCACGGTGACCAGCTCGCCACCATGGAGGCCACCTACGCCGACGGCAGCCCCGCCGGCCCGGCCAACTGGACGCCGTTCAAGGAGTTCTGGGGACACTTCCAACCCGACTACACCGCCGACACCATCATCCTGAAGCCGGAGTTCTTCGCCGAGGTGAACGACGGCACCGTCACGCTCACCTTCCACTTCTGGAGCGGCGCGAAAACCACGTACCGGATCACCAGGGCCGGCACCGCGGTAACCGGCGCCCCCTGACCGGCCCCGGTGCCGCGGTGGACGCCGCGGCACCGGCGGCGGGGCGGTCAGCCGAGGCCGGGCCAGGCGGCGAGGTAGCCGCCGCCGGTGCCGAGGGACGGCCCCGGACCACGCCAGAACCCGGCCTTGTCGACCTGCGCCACCGCCGCCGCGACACCGCCGGCCGCGGCCACCCCCCGCACGGTCCCGGCGCCGCCGTCGGTGAGCACCACCCAGCTCAGCCGCCGCCGCAGGTCCGGGGCGAGCACCAGCACCCAGGCGTCCCCACCGGCGTACGGGGCCAGCCGCCGGCCGCCGAGCGTCACCCGGGACCGGTCGGCGATCTGGTACGCCGACACCCCGCCGGCGTAGATCCGGCCGGACTCGTCGGCGCCGATCGCGAGCGGCGTGATGGTGTTGCCCCGGTTCCCCTTGCTGTCGATGCGGCTGATCACCGCCTGCCCGGCGAGCTGGCGTCCCGAGGCGGGGTCGAACCGGGCCAGGTAGGTGTGGTGCGCGTTGCCGGTGTTTGTCGCCCGGCTGAAGTCGTCGGTGACCACGTTCGGGGCGGGCCGTCCCACGTCGGCGGCCGAGCGGGCGAACACGCTGTTCCCGCCGGCGGTCTCCCCGGCCAGGTAGAGCCGGCCGTCGCGGCCCATCGCGACGCGGTCGGCCCGGCTGTCCGCGCACAGGTCGCCCAGCCGGTCCGCCGGATGGTCGTACGCCCGCCAGCGCAGTCGTCCCCGCCGGTCGTAGGCGTGCACGTAGGCGATCTGCACCGGCACGCACCGCCCGCCGGAGGTCTGCCGGAACCCGCTGACGAAGACCAGGCCGCTGCGGTCGTCCACCGCCACGTCGCTGACCGTGCGACCGCTCGGGGCGATCCGGGCCAGCGTGGCGCCGGTCAGGTCGTACACCGTGACGGTGGCGCCGGTGACCGCCGCGACCGTGCCGGCGGATCCGACCGCGACCCGGCTGGCGGCCCCGCCGCGCTGCCAACGCGCCCGCCCGGCCGCCGCGTCGAGCAGCAGCACGCCCCGGTCGGTGGCCACGGCGATCTCCCCGCCGGTGCGGCGCACCTCCAGGTCCTCGACCGCGCTGGCCACCCGGACGGTACGCAGCAGCCGCCGGCCGGTGCCGTCCAGGAGCAGCACCGCGCCGGCGCCGCCCCGACCGATCGTGGTCGCCTGCTCGCCCGGCAGGCCGGCGAACCGGCCGCCGACGACGATCTGGCAGGTCGGGCTCACGTCGACCGCCGTCGCCACGCCGCCGGCCCGTCCCAGGTAGGAGCCGGCGGTCGGGTCGAGCCGGCTCGCCGACCGCGGCGCCCGGCCGGGTGGCGGGCAGTCGAGCGGCGCGGGGCCCAGCCCGGCCCGGCCACCACCCGGCGCGCCGGTGGCGCCTGCGGCCGGGCGGCCGGGCGCCCCGGCGGTCGGCGCGGTGGTGGTCGGCGCGGTGGTGGGCGCGCCGGCCCGTGGTGCCGGGTCCGGGGCACAGCCGGACAGGAGAAGCAGCAGGCCGGCTCCGGCCGCCGTCCATCGGCGGCCCCGGGGGATCGTGGGCACGGTGGCTCCTCCCTCGGCCGCGACGCCGCCCCGGGCGCTCCCGCGGCGACGCGCAGACTAGCAACCCCGGCGGCACGGACCGGGTGGCCGGGCCGCAGCGCCGCTCGGGGTGCGGCCGGGGCGTCCCCCGACGCCCCGGCCCGGCCCGCCCGAGGGGCGCGACCATCTGCGCTAACGTGGCCGGATGACCTCTCCAGCGACGCAGGCGCGGGGCCTGGAGACCCGGCGGCGGGTGCTCGACGCGGCGATGGCGGAGTTCGCCCGGCACGGCGTCGACGGCGCGCGGATCAACCGGATCGCGGAGCGGGCCCGGGCCAGCAAGGAACGGATCTACGCCTGGTTCGGCGACAAGGACGCCCTGTTCGACACCGTGATGGAGGTCGGGCTCGAGGAGTTGTCCCGGGTGGTGCCGATCACGCCCGACCTGGTGGACTACACGGTCCGGCTGCACGACACGTTCGCCGCCCGGCCCGACCTGCAACGCATCGCGGCGTGGGCGTGGCTGCACGAACGCGGGCGGGCCGAGCAGGTGTCGGAGAAGCGCGTGACGGGCTACCGGCACAAGATCGCGGTGATCCGGGACGCGCAGCGGGCGGGACTTGTCGATCCGGAGTGGCCGCCGCACCACCTGCTGGCCGCGTTGATCGCGGTGGCCACGTCCTGGCTCACCGCCCCGGTCGAGCTGCACCGGGCGCTCGGGCCGCAGCCCGGCTCGGACGACGACGCCCGGGCCCAGGTCCGCCGCGCCGCGCAGCGGCTGGTCCGTCCGCCGGGCTGACGGCGTCCGCGCGGGGCGTCGACCCGCGCGAGGCGAATCGAACCAGACGGTTTGATTTTCCCGCGACCGGTGCTATACCTGAACCGAACCAACTGGTTTGATTTTAGGGAGGCGGAGCGATGCGCGCGGTGCTGATGGTCCTGTCCGCGGCCGACCACTGGACGCTGCGGGACGGCACGCGGCACCCCACCGGCGTCTGGGCCGAGGAGGTCGTCGAGCCGCACCGGCTCTTCTCCGCCGCCGGCTGGCGGGTCACCGTGGCGACCCCCGACGGCGTGCCCCCGACGGTCGATCCGCTCAGCCTGCGGCTGCCCGCGACCGGTCCCCGGCGCGCGCGCCGGCACCGCCGCTATCTCGCCGCCCACACGCGGGAGTTCGCCCACCCGCAGAGGCTGTCCGAGGTGGACCCGACCGACTACGACGCGGTCTTCTACCCGGGCGGGCACGGCCCGATGGAGGACCTCGCCGTCGACCCGGTCTCCGGCGCGCTGCTGACCCGGGCCCTGCGCGCCGGCACGCCGCTGGCCCTGCTCTGCCACGCCCCCGCCGCCACGCTGGCGGCGACCGGCGAGGACGGGACGTGGCCGTTCGCCGGCTACACGATGACCGGCCTGTCGAACCGGGAGGAGCTGCTCAACCGGTTCGCCCGCAAGGCCCGCTGGCTGCTGGAGGACGAGCTGGTGGCCCGTGGCGCCCGCTACGTCCGTGGTCGCGTGCCGCTGCGGCCGTTCGTCACCGTGGACCGCAACCTCTACACCGGGCAGAACCCCGCGTCGTCCGCGCGGCTCGCCCGCCGCGTGATCGCCGACCGGGAGGCTCGGCCCGCGCTCTCGGTCCACGTCAGCCGCACCGTCGCGGCCGCCCCGGACCGGGTCTACGCGCTGGTCAGCGACATCACCCGGATGGGCGAGTGGAGCCCGGAGACGTACGCCGCCCGGTGGCGCGAACCGGGCCGGCGGTTCACCGGCAGCAACCGGATCGGTCCGTTCTACCGTTGGCGCATGACGGCGACCGTGACGGAGGCGGTGCCCGGCCGGGTCTTCGGGTTCACCACCGCCTGGCCGTCGTCGTCCACCTGGCGTTACGAGCTGGAGCCGGTCGACGGCGGCACCCGGGTCACCGAGTCGATGACCCGGGCGACGCCCCAGATGGCGGCGGTCCGCGCCGTCCAGCGCCTGGTCGGCGTCACGGACCGCGCCGCCCACCTGCGCGCCGGCATGGTGACCACACTGGAACGGCTGGACGCGGCGCTGCGCCGGGAGGACGACGGGGCGGACGGCGCGACCCGGCCGACGGCGGAGGGGAGCACCCGGTGAGCGAGGGCGCCTGGCAGCCGTTCCGGACGCCGCTGCACTACCTCGGGCTGCCGCGCAGCGTGACGCCGCCGATCTGGCGGGAACGGCGGGCCGGCGCTGAGCTGGCCGCCCTGCGGGCCGCGCGTCCCGCGCCGCCGACGCCGCCCGAGCCGGGGGCGCCGGTGCTGGTCGTGCCCGGCTTCGCCGCCGGCGACGACCGGGTGGCGTTGCTGCGGGACTGGCTGCGCGAGGGCGGGTGGGACGCCCGACCGACCGGGCTCACCGACGGCCGCCGCTGCTCCAGCCGGGACCTGGCCGTCGTCGAGGCGGCCCTGGTCCGCCTGCACACCGAGACCGGGCGGCCGGTCACCCTCGTCGGCCACAGCCGGGGCGGGATGTTCGCGAAGGCCCTCGCCGTCCGCCACCCCCGGCGGGTACGCGCCCTGGTCACGCTCGGCTCGCCGCTGACCGACCCGTTCGGGATCCACCTGGCGGTGCGACTGCTGACCATGTGGATGGCCACCATGACCCGGCTCGGCCGCCGGGACTGGGTACGCAACTGCCCGTTCGGCGACTGCTGCCGCGAGGTCCACGACGACGTGCTGGCCGCCGCGCCGCCGGGCCTGCCGTTCACCTCGATCGCCAGCCGCAGTGACGGCATCGTGTCCTGGCACGCCTCCCAGGACCCGGCGGCCCGTTGCGTGACGGTGGACAGTTCGCACGGCGGGATGGTCGCCCACCCGGGCGTGTGGGCGGCGATCGCCGACGCGCTGACCAGCAGCGACGCCCCCGGCCGGTCCCGGCTCGGGTAGCCCGGTCAGCCCGCCGCCCCGCCACGGGCCCGGCGTGCGGCGGCCCGGAGCGCGTGGTCGATCTCGGGGTGCGCGTCCACCCGCCAGGCCAACGCCAGCGTCGCGGGCGGCGCCCCGCGCACCGGGACGTACGCCACACCCGGCGTGGCCGCGGTGCGGGCCAGCAGGGACGGCACCGGACAGCAGCCGACGCCGCCGGCCACCGCGCGCAGCACCCCGGCGACGTCGGTCACCGGCTCCCCGGCGCCGACCGGCGCGTCCGGGGTGAGCCGCCACCCGGCGACGAAGGCGGCGTCGACGTCGTCCGGCAGCGGCACCTGCGGCTCCCCGGCGAGGTCGGCCACGGTCACCTCCGGCCGTCCGGCCAGGTGGTGCCGCGCCGGCACGGCCAGCAGCCGCCGGAACGCGCCGACCGGCTCCAGGTGGAGGTCGCGAACGGCGTCCGGCGTGTACGGCGGCCACAGGTAGCCGGCCTCGGCGGTGCCGTCCCGCAGCCGCCAGACGTGCTCCCGGAACGGCACGCCGGTGAGCGTGACCTGCCAGCCCGGCAGGTCACGCCGCAGCCCGAGGACGGTTTCCGCCTTCAACTCGTCGACGCTGGCGGCCAGCGTGGTGACGAGCAGCCGGCGGCCCGGCGCCGCGTCCGCGGCCCGGCGCGCGTCGCGGCGTGCCTCGGCGGCGAGGTCGAGCAGGGCGCGCGCGTGCGGCAGGAACGCCCGGCCCGCCGCGGTGAGCGCGACCTGCCGTCTGCGCCGGGAGAACAGCTCGACGCCGAGGTCGGTCTCCAGCGCCCGGATCCGCGCCGACAGCGACGGCTGCGCCAGACCCAGTTCCTCGGCGGCGGCGGTGAAGTTCATCCACTCCGTCGCGGCGACGAAGGCCCGTACCCGCTCCAGGTCCACCGGCCCCACCCTAGCCAGGTCGGATAGGAGAAACCTCTCGACACCGCGCCGGCGTCTCTTGGACACCGGCGGCCCCGGCGGGTCATGGTCGGGGCGTGTCTTCCCTCATCATCTACGGGGCCACCGGTTACGTCGGCCGGCTCGTCGCCCGCCTCGCCGTCGACCGCGGGCTCCGCCCGGTGCTGGCCGGCCGGGACGCGAACCGGCTCGCGGCACTGGGTCTCGACGCCCCGGTCCGTACCGCCGCGTTGGATCAGCCGCGCGCGCTGGACCGGCTGCTCGCCGACGCCGCGGTGCTGCTGAACGCGGCCGGTCCGTTCGCCCGGACCCAGCAGCCGTTGCTCGACGCCTGTGTCCGGACCGGAACGCCCTACCTCGACCTGTCCGGGGAGGCGGCGGAGTTCCTGACCGTGTGGCGGCGGGACGCCGAACTGACCGCCGCCGGGGTGATGGCGATGCCCGGCGTCGGCTTCGGTGTGGTGCCGACCGACGCGGTGGCCGTGCACCTCGCCCGGCGGCTGCCGACCGCCCGCCGGCTGGAGCTGTCGTTCGCCACCGTCGGCCGGGTGTCGCGCGGCACGCTCGACACGCTGACCGGGGGCATGGCGGACGCCGGGGTGCAACGACGCGACGGGCGGCTGGTGCCGGCGCGTGCCGCCGCCGAGCACCGGTGGATCGGCGACGGCGCGACGCGTACCCGGGTGGTCACCAACCCCTGGCGCGCGGACGTCGTCTCCGCCGCGCGGTCCACCGGCGTCGCGGACGTCGCGACGTTCTTCGCCGCGCCCGCGCCGATCCGCCTGGCGCTGCGCGCCGCCCCGGCCGCGCCGTGGCTGGTCACCTCCCCGGCCGCGCGACGTGTCCGGGCCGCGCTGCTGGCCCGGCTGCCGGACGGCCCCACGCCGGCGCAGCTCGACGCCGGTCGCACGCTGGTGCACGGGCTGGTCCGAGACGACGCGGGCACGGTGGCCGAGGCGGTGCTGACCGGCCCGGACGCCTACCGGTACAGCGCCCACACCGCGGTCGAGCTGCTGGCCCGCACCGCGGCGGGGGACGCGCCGCCGGGCTACCGCACCCCGGCCGAGGTGCACGGCCCGCGGATCGCGCTGACCACGCCCGGCACGTCGCTGCGGGACCTGCGGTGACCGCCCCCGGATGGCCGCCCGGCCGGGAACCGGCGCGCTGCCCCGTGCACACCCGCAACGAGGCGTTCGTGCCGCTGCCCCCGCAGGCGGTGTGGGCGCGGCTCGTCGACGCCACCGCCTGGCCGTCGTGGTACCCGAACGCCCGACGCGTCGTGCTGACCGGCGCGCCGCTCCTCGGCCCCGGCGTCGAGTTCCGCTGGACGACGTTGCGGGTCCGCGTCCGGTGCGTGGTCGACCGCTGGGAGCCGTACCGGCTGCTGGGCTGGACCGGCCGGGCGGTCGGCTCGTCCGGGCACCACCGCTGGGTTCTCACCCCGGTGCCGGGCGGGACCCGGGTGGTCACCGAGGAGACGCAGACCGGGCTGCTGCCGCACCTGGCCGCTCCGGTGCTGACCCGGTCCCTGCTGCGCTGGCACCAGCGCTGGCTGGACGGCATCGCGGACTGACACCGACGCGGCGGTGGGCGCTACGGCGACCACCGGCCGGTGGTCGCGGAAGCAGGTCTCACCAGCGGTCGACGTGCAGCACCTCGTCGAGTGGCTGGCGCTTCGCCGGCCGGAACGTGTCGCCGGTGTAGTAGGCGGTGGGGATCAGGGCGGCCTGCCGGACCTCGGCCGGGAGGCCCAGCAGCTCGGCCACCTCCGCCTCGTACGCCAGGTGCAGCGTGGTCCAGGCGGTGCCGAGTCCGCGAGCCCGCGCCGCCAGCATGTAGCTCCACGCGGCCGGCAGCAGCGACCCCCACAGCCCGGCCTGGTTGCCGGCCGGCAACTCGCCGCCGCCGGAGAGCCGCAGGCACGGGATGAGCAGCACCGGCACCTGGCCCATCCGGTCGCCGAGCCACGCCACGCTCTCCCCCACCCGCCGCTGCACCGCGGCGCGCTCGGGCTCGTCGACGAACAACCGCGCCGCCGACCCCTCCGACGCCAGGTAGCTCTCGACCGCGCGGCGGTAGAACCCGCCGATCGCGGCCCGCACGGCCGGGTCGGTGACGACCACCCAGTGCCAGCCCTGCCGGTTGGAACCCGAGGGCGCCTGAAGGGCGATCTCCAGGCACTCCCGGACGAGGTCCATCGGCACCGGACGGGTCAGGTCCAGCCGCTTACGCACGGTTCGGGTGGTGGTGAGCAGGTCGTCGGGGGTCAGTGGCAACGTCGGCATCCCGCCAGCGTGGCACGCCGGCGGGCCGGTCGTCCCGACGGGTGTCAGCCGCCGGTGGCCACCGGCCGGATCACGGTGAGCACCGCACCCGCCGGATCGGCGAGGGCGCACACCCGGCCGGTCATGACGTCGCTCGCCGGCACCAGCACCCGGCCACCCGACCGGACGGCCCGCGCGGCGGTGTCGTCCGGATCGGTCACCGCCACGTAGACCATCCAGCCGGTCGGAAGCAGGTTCCGCAACGGCGGCGGCATCCGCAGCCGGCCGGCAACCGGGCCGGCCGGGCCGGCGAGCAGGGCGTAGGAGTCGTCCGGCGCGCCCGGCGGCACCGAAGCCCGCAGGCCCAGCGCGTCGGCGAGGAACCGGTCGGCCGGCCCCGGGTCCCCGGTCATGTACTCGTACCAACAGGGCTGGCCCACCCCGGAGGCCGCCGTCGGCGCGCCGGCCCGCAGGCGGAAGGCCGCGCCGAGCGGATCGCGCACCTCGTCGCCGGTGACCCGGGCTCCGGCCCGCTCGGCGGCCGCCCGGACGCCGGCCGGATCGGCCGCGCCGAAGACCGTCCACCACCGGGCCACGCCGTCGCCGCGGCGCAGCTCGGCGGCGACCACCCCACCGGCGTACGCGGTGCCGCCGTGCGCGGTGGTGGTGAACGTCCAGCCGAACAGGTCACCGTAGAAGTCACGCGCCGCATCGAGGTCGTCGGTGACGAGTTCGGCGCCGATGGGCGACGCCGGGGCGAGGGGTGGGGTCACGGGGTCCTCCGGGTGCGGTCGGTCGGTCGGTCGGTCAGGGCTCGGGCGGCCGGACGACGGTCGGCACGACGACGGTGTCCTGCCAGGCGTGGGCGGTCCGACGCAACAGCTCGTCCAGGGGCGCGGGACGGCCCAGATGGAAGCCCTGCCCGGCGTCGACGCCGAGCGAGCGCAGCGCCGGAACCAGGGGCGCGTGCTCGACCGACTCGGCGACGGTCCGCATGCCCAGGCCGTGCGCGGCGCGGACGACGGCGTCGATGAGGACCGGGTCCGCGCCGCCGCGGTCCGCCTGCCGGACGAAGTCGCCGGCGATCTTCACGGTGTCGAAGGGCAGGTGCTTGAGATAGGCGAACGATCCGAAGCCGGCGCCGAAGTCGTCGAGGCTCAGCCGGCAGCCCGCGTCGCGGAGCGCGTCGGCGAGGTGTCGGACCGCGGCCACGTTGGTGATCGCCGCGGTCTCGGTGACCTCCAGTCCCAGCCGGTCGGCCTCGATGCCGGCGGCACGCAGGGTCCGCACCACCCAGTCGCCGAACCCCGGTGACTCCAGCGAGCGGGCGGAGATGTTGATGTCCAGCCGCAGGCGGGCCCGGGTGGGACCGGGCGCGGCCAGTGCCGCCGTCGCCGTGGCCACCACCCAGCGGTCGAGGTCACCGATGAGGTCGTCACGTTCCACGGTGGGCAGGAACTGCGCGGGCGACAGGGCCGGCTGCACCCCGTCGCGTAGTCGGATGAGCAGCTCGTGGCTGATCACCCGGCCGGTCGACAGGTCGACGATCGGCTGCGCGTCCAGACTCATCCGGTTCTCGTCGAGCGCCCGGCGCACCCGGGTCGTCACGCTGACCCGGCGCACGGCGTGCCGGTACTGCTCGGGCAGGTAGAGCCGGGCCCGGTTGCGGCCGGCGTCCTTCGCCTCGTAGAGGGCCAGGTCGGCGTGCGCCAGGAGGGTGTCGCGGGTGTCGCCGGGCTGCCGGGCGGCGGCGCCGATGCTGAGGGTGACCCGCAGCCCGGCGCCGGCGGTCGGCACCGGGGCACGCACCACGGCGTCGCACATCGCCTCGGCGAACACCACGGCGCCCGCCGCGTCCGCCCCGGGCAGGACGACGGCGAACTCGTCCCCGCCGAGCCGGCCCAGCACGGTGCCGGGCGGCAGCTCGTACGCCAGCAGCCGGGCCAGCGCGCGCAGGACCTCGTCGCCCACCGCGTGCCCGTGCACGTCGTTGATGTCCTTGAAGTTGTCGATGTCGACGAGCAGCAACGCGCCGGTGCCCTGGTCGTCGGCGAGCAGCTCGTCGATGCGGGCCAGCAGGGCACGCCGGTTCGGCAGGTCGGTCAACGGGTCGCGCTCGGCGAGGCGGGTCAGCTCGTCCTGGACCCGGCGTATGTCGGTGATGTCGTGGGCGGTGCCGAGCACCCGCGTCGGCGCGCCGGCATCGTCGGTGAAGACCTCGCCATAGCACTCGAACACCCGCATCGTCACGCCGTCGGCGAGGAACATCCGGTGCGTGTACGAGAAGGGTTCGCCGGTGCGCAGCGCCGTGTCGAGCGTGCTCTCGATCATCGCCACGTCGTCGGGGTGCAGCATCCGGCGGTACGACCCGTAGTCGAGGGTGGTGCCGGGCGGCAGGCCGAACATCTGCAGCAGCACGTCGCTCCAGACGACCGCGTTGCCCCGCACGTCCCACTCCCAGGTGCCGACCTTGGCGAGCTGTTCGATGTGCGCCAGCCGCCACCGGTAGTTGCGTCCCCGCTCGCGCTCCTCGCGTTCGGCGCTGACGTCACGCACCTCGACCAGCCGTAGCCGCTGGCCCGCGTGCTCCATGCCGTGGCACCGCATCTGAAACCACCGCAGGGTGCCGTCGGCGGCGGGGACGGGGAGGTCGGTCATGCTCTCGCCGGGTGCCAGGCCGGCCAGCGGCAGCTCGTCCAGGCCCGGTCCCAGCCGGTGACCGGCCAGGTTGCGCCACAGTGGCCGGCCGTCGGAGGCGAGGACCACCAGGGCCGTGGTGATGGTGTCGGCTGCGATCACCGACAGAGCGCTCACTCGGGATCACCCACTTTCTGCACCGACCGGGAGCCCGGCACGCGACGAGCGACGGAAGGTCATCTTGCCGCGACGCGGAGTCTATCGACGCACCCGGCCGGTCCGCCCGGCGAGCACCCCCTCCGGTGTCCCGCGTCGGCGGTGTTCGCGGTGAGCGGAACGCGTGGCCGCGTAACTCCGTAATCGTGTAATCATGTAATCACGAGCAAAGGAGTCGTCATGTCCCCTCGCCACACCTCGCCCCACGCCCGATCGGAATCCGCCGCCGACGCCACCGGCTGGATCACCGGCGTGACCCCGGACGGATGGTTCTCCGAGCCACCGCAGGTCGTGATCGACCGCGACGAGATCACCATCTGGGGCCGCCTGCCCGAACCCCAGCTCGCCGCCGACGTCACCGACGCCGACCGCACCGCCGCCCAGGCCGGGCGGATCCTCCGGTTCCGGGAGGACACCCGCGACGACCGCATCCGGGTCGCCCGCCAGGTCGAGCACCGCTACCAGCGCAAGGTGAGCTGGGGGGTGCGCTGCGGAGCGACCGAGCAGTTGTTCTCGCACCTCGCCGCGCCGGTGATGACCCGGCTCCGCCAACCCGAGCGGCAGATCCTCGACACCCTGGTGGACGCCGGCGTCGCCCGGTCCCGCTCGGAGGCGCTGGCCTGGTGCGTCCGGCTCGTCGGTCGGCACACCGACGACTGGCTGACCCAGCTACGGCAGGCCATGACGACGGTCGACGACCTGCGCCGACAGGGCCCCGACGGCGTCTGACCGGCGCGGCCGGGCCGGCAGGCGCCGAGGCGAGCATGCACGCCTACGAGCAGCAGTTCGGCAAGACCTGTGGCGTCACCCACCGCGACGGCAACTGGCAGAGCGGCGGCGGGTACGGCGTGATCCTGGCCGACTACCAGATCACCGCCGACTGCGTCTGATCCACCGCGGGCCGGGCGGTCCACGGTCACCCCGGAATCCGCCCGGCACGGGCGGCGCCCGCGTCGTGGCGGGCGCCGCCGCGGGTTTTCAGCGGGCAGCGGGAGTGCGCGGTCCGTCGCCGGCCGGCTGCCGGCCACGGGTGGCCACGAGGCTCCAGCCGATCGAGACGGCGAGCGTGCCGACGATGACGCCGAGGGTCAGCGGGATGGGCAGCTTGCCGACCGGGGTCTCGGAGAGGATCAGCTTCACCCCGGCGAACGCGAGCAGGAACGCCAGGCCGTAGTGCAGGTGCACGAACCGGCGCAGCAGGCCGGCGAGGCAGAAGTAGAGGCTGCGCAGGCCGAGCACCGCGAAGGCGTTCGCGGTCCAGACGATGAACGTGCTGGTGGTGATCGCCAGGATCGCGGCGACGGAGTCGATCGCGAAGATCAGGTCGGTGGCCTCGACCGCGATGAGGACGACGAACAGCAGCGTCGCGACGCGCCGGCCGTCGACCCGGGCGAAGAACCGGTCGCCGTGGTAGCGGGCGTCGGTGGGGACGACCCGGCGGACGAGACGGACGACGAGGTTGCGGTCGGGGTTCATCTCGGCGTCGTGCCGGAACGCCATCTTCCAGCCGGTCCAGACGAGGAACAGGCCGAACACGTACGCGGTCCAGAAGAACGTCTCGAGCAGTTCGGCGCCGACGAAGATGAACACCAGCCGGAACAGCAGCGCGCCGATGACGCCCCAGAACAGCACCTTGTGCTGGAACGCGGCCGGCACGGCGAAGTAGGTGAAGACCAGGGCGAAGACGAAGACGTTGTCCACCGACAGCGCCTTCTCGATCAGGTACCCGGCGTAGTAGGCGCCGGCGGCCTCGTCGCCCTGCCACAGCCACAGCACCACGCCGAACGCCAGCCCGGCGGCGATCCAGACGGCCGACCAGGTCGCGGCCTCGCGGAAGCCGATGACGTGGTTGTCACGGTGCAGGAACAGATCGACCGCGAGCATCGCGGCGATCACCAGGCTCAGGGCCAACCAGGCCCACAGGGGTGCGGACACGGCGGGCGCTCCCTCCGACCGGGCCGGCGGGTCGCCGGCGAGCGGGTCGAAGGTCTCCCCTGGCCGCCCGACGGGTGCGGACGGCCCGCGTGGCCGGAGCCCGTGGGCGGGCTCGTCCTGACGGCCGACGCGTCCGGTGCGGGATGGGTACTCCCCCTCGAATTACGATCCATTATTCGGTAATCTGCGTTCGCATGTCAAGGGTCGGGACCGGCCCCGGCGACGCCTAGACTTGACGTCGAGGTGCATCGATGGACAGGGGCCCTGGGCGGCTGGCGTGGGACCGGCCCGACCCGAATCCGACGAACGGGCGCGACGAGCCCGGGAGACGTCCCCCGCTGTGGTGCGGGGTCCTGGGCCCGCTGCACGTACGGGTCGCCGGGACCGACGTGCTCGGGCCGGGCCCGCGACAGCGGGCGCTCGTGGCCGCGCTGGCGCTGCGGTACGCGGCCGGCGTGCCGCTGCCCGCGCTCTCGGCCCGGGTGTGGCCCGAGCGGCACGACGTGGACCCCGGCGCGATCCGCGTCCTCGTGCACCGGGTCCGGCAGCGGCTACGGACCGCCGGTCCCGACGCCGACGCCGGCCTGCGCCGCACCGCCGACGGCTACCGGTGGGACCTCGGCCCGGGGAGCAGCGATCTCGCCGACCTTCGCCAGCTCCGGGACCGGGCCAGTCGCGCCGAGGCGAGCGGGGACCTGGCCCGGGCCGTGGACCTGCTCGACCGCGCGTCGGCGCTGGTGCGCGGCGCGCCGTGCGAGGGGGTCTGGTCGGATCCGGACCGGTGGCCCGAACTCGTGGCGGTCGGCGAGGAGGTGCGGGGACTGCGGCGGATGTCGTTCGACGCGCGCCTGCGGCTCGGCGACCACCGGACGGTCCTGCCCGACCTGGCCGCCCTCGCCGCGCAGGAACCCACCGCCGAGTGGGTGCACGACCTGCACCTGCGCGCGCTGTCGCTCGCCGGCCGGTACGACGAGGCCGTCACCGCCCATCGGGCCTTCCGCCGGCGGCTGCGCGACGACCTCGGGGTGGAGCCGAGCACCGCGCTGGTGCGCACGTACCGCCGGATCCTCGACCACGACGAGCCGCCGGGAAGCTCGCCGCCGACGCGCGAGGTGATCCGGGCCGGCGCGGACGACCGGTCGCCGGGGCCGGGGAGCCGGGCCGCGCTGCGGGCGTTGACCGAGGCCGGCGCCTACATCGCCGACCGGGGCGACTACCGGCGGGCGGCGCACTGCCTCACCGCCACCCTGCGGCTCGGCGGGGACCCGGCCTCCCGCGCCGAGGCGTTGCTGCGGCTCGGCGAGGTCCGCTACCACCAGACCGGCGCGGGGCTCGACGAGCTGGCCCGCGCGGCGACGCTGTTCCGCCGGGAGAACCGGCGGCACCAGGCCGCCGAGGCGCTGTCCTGGCAGGCCCGGGTGCTCTGGCTCCGCCCCGGCGACGGCGACTCCGCCCTGCGGCGGGTGGCGGAGGCCGTCGACCTGATCGACGACCGCGCGCCCGATCCGGCCGGCGCGGCGGCCCTGGTCAACATCTGCGGGATCCTGGCGGTCAGCGACCGGGGCCGGCCGGCACGGCGAGCGGGACTGCTCGGGCTGGCCTGGGCCCGGCAGATGTCCCTGACGCCGCTGGACCTGCGGGCCCGCGCCAACCTGGCGCTCGTCGACCTGACCGCCGGGGACGCGGACGTGGTCGCCGAACTCGCCCACCTCACGCAGGCGTACCGGGACCGTCTCGGCTGGGTGCCGCCGACGCTCTGGGTCGCGCTGGCCGACGCCGAGGACCGGCGGGCGCGGCTCGGCCCGGCGGCCACCTACCGGGAGCTGGCCGTGGGGAGCATCCGCGGGCAGGAGGCGACCGCCGACGTGCCCTGGTTGGTCGCCGAACGGGTGCGGGAGGCGTTCCAGCGCGGCCGGTGGACCGCGGCGCGCGGCGCGGGCGTCCGCTACCTGCGCGGCGAGCACCGCCACCACCGGATGGCCTCCGAGGTGCACGTCGTCCTGTCGCGTCTGGCCCTGCACCAGGGCGACCTGCCGGCCGCCGACCGGCACTCCGGCGCGGCGGAACGCCTGGCGCGGCGCGACGGCGGGGCGACGCTGCTCGGCCCCGCGCTGGTACAGCGGCTCCGGGTGCGGATCGCCCTGGGCCGGCCGCGCGCCCGCATCACCGCGACGGCGGAGGAGTTGCTGGACCAGGTGCACGGCGCGGCGCTCACCAGCAGCTTCGGCGTCGACCTGCCGTTGGCGTTGCGCGAGGCGGGCCTCGACGGGCGCGCCCTCGCCCGGCACGCGCCCGTCGATTCCCCGTGGCGGCAGGCGGCGGAGGCGGTGCTGGCCGGCGACGTGGCACGCGCCCGGCGGACCTACCTCGCGGTGGGCAGCCGGGGCGACGCCCGACAGGTGACGGCGGCGGGCGGGTGACCACCCGCCCGCCGCCGTCGGGACGGTCACCGGTCAGTTCAGGCCGGCGAAGTCGAACGGGATCGAGTTGCCCCGGCTCACGCTCTGGCCACAGGTGCCGGCCGAGTTCCAGACCTGCGGCGAGTCGTAGCGCAGCATCTCGAAGTGCAGGTGCGTGCCGCCGATGCCGGGCGGCGAGACCCCGCCGGTGTAACCCATGTAGCCGATGCCGTCACCACGGTTGAAGTACTCCCCCACCCGCATCCGGGAGACGAACCCGTCGAGGTGGCCGTAGAGGGTGCTCCAGCCGCTGGTGTGCGTGATGATGACGAAGTTCCCGTAGCCGCCGGCGTCCCAGCCGATGTAGCTCACCGACCCGGCGTAGGCGGCCGAGATCACCGACCGGTAGTTGCCGGCGATGTCGTAGCCGTCGTGGTTGTCGTAGCCGGGGCACCGGTCGTCCACCTTGCCGGTGATCACCCCGGTCGCCGGCCACTTGACCGCACCGTAGGCCGCCAGGGCCGGTGCCGGCGCGGCGCCCGCACCGAGGCCGAGGCCGCCGGCCACCAGGGCGGCGATCATGAGTACGCGGAGAAATGTCCGTCGCATGGAGGAAGTCCTGTCGTAGACGGTGGGTTTCCGAAGCGCGCGCCGCTGGACCAGGACAGTAACGACAGGGCCGTTTCATCGCCGTTACACCGGCCGCGACCCGCGCCGACGCCGGCCCCCGGCGGCGAGGGACCCGACAGTCAGAAGGTGGAGGTGGAGGGCCGGGCAGCCGGCCGGTGGCGGGAGCACCAGGCCGTCGTCGACGGCCGGGCCGGAGCGGAGCAGTACCGGGCGGCCGCCCCCGCGTCGCCGGTCGGCTCAGTGCAGCCGGGTCTGCCAGTCGCTCGGCACCCGACCCTCGGGACCCGGGGCCGGCTGGTCGAGCGGATGCGCGTGCGGCTCGGCCAGCTCCGGCCCGCCCGCGTGGAACCGGTCGCGGGAGTAGTCCCAGAACCACGACTCGCCGGGCTCGAAGCTCCGCACGATCGGGTGGCCGGTGATGGCCGCGTGCACGGTCGCGTGCTGGCCGGGCGACGAGTCGCAGCAGCCGACGTGCCCGCAGGCCGCGCAGCGGCGCAGGTGGAACCACCACCCGCCGGTGGACTCGCACTCGACGCAGCCCGATCCGCTGGGCGGCACGGCCGGGTCGATCGCCACGGTCTCGGCCGGCGACGCCGGCTCGGGCTGGTCGTCCACGATTGGTCCTTCCGGTTGGTGACCGCGTGCGTGCTCCGCCTGCATCATGTCGCCTTCCGGCCGGCGGTGCATCCGCGCGTCGCCCGGTCCCGCCGTGGAGGTCGACCGTCAGGTGACCCGGATCGCCCCGGCCGGGCAGAGGTCGGCGGCGCGGCGCGCCCGCTCGGCGCACTCCGCCGGCGGCGCGGCGGCCAGCAGCAGCACCAGCCCGTCCGCGTCGTCCTGGGTGAACACCTCCGGCGCGGCGAGCACGCAGTTCCCCGAGCCGCAACAGGCGTCCCGGTCCACCTCCACCCGCACCGTCCGTTCCTCGCCGACGGGGCCGCCGGCGGCGGTCACCAGGTCACCGGCAGCGCGTCGAGACCGAAGACGATCGAGTTGTCCCGGGTGCTCAACTCCTCCGGGGCGGCCGTCACGCGCAGGTCGGGAAAGCGGCGGGCCAGCCCCGTCAGCGCGATGCGCAACTCGGCGCGGGCCAGCGGCTGCCCGATGCACTGGTGCACCCCGAACCCGAAGGCCACCTGCTGGTGCGCCTGCCGGTACGGGTCGAACCGGTCCGGGTCGTCGAAGACCTCGTCGTCCCGGTTGGCCAGGGCGATCAGGGCGATCACGCCCTCGCCGGCCCGGATCGCCCGGCCGCCGATCTCGACGTCCTCGGTGGCCACCCGGAGCACCCCGGCCCGCAGGACGCTCAGGTAACGCAGCAGCTCCTCCACCAGATCCGCCGTCCGGTCGGGCTCGTCGCGCAGGAGCGCGTACCGGCCGGGTTCCCGGGTCAGCAGCAGGACACTCAGCCCGATCATGTTGGCGGTGGTCTCGTGACCGGCGACGAGCAGCAGCATCGCCATCCCGGCCAGTTCGTCCGCGTCGAGTTCCCCCGGCTCGACCCGTTCCCGGATCAGCCGGCCGAGCAGATCGTCCGGCCCCTGGGGCCGGGCCCGCTTGGCGTCGATCAGCGCCCGGAGGTAGTCACGCAGCTCCCCGAAGTCGTGCCGGAGCCGTTCCGGCGGCATCCCTTGATCGAGCAGAGAGCGGCTGCGGGCCTGGAAGAAGTCGTGGTCGGCGTAGGGGACGCCGAGCAGGTGGCAGATCACCATGGACGGCAGGGACAGGGCGAAGGTCGACACCAGATCGGCCGGGGGCCCGGCGGCGGCCAGGGCGTCGAGCGACTCGTCGACGCTACGCCGGATCAGCGGCTCGATCCGACGGACATTCTTGATCATGAACTCGGCGGTGAGCATCCGGCGCAGCCGGGCGTGCTCGGTGCCGTCCATCCGGAAGAACATGCCCTTGCCCTCCTCGGCCTCCTGGGGCGGCAACGGGCGCAGCAACGGAAAGCCGGGGCGGTTGAAGTCGGCGCTGAAGGCGGGGTGCCGCAGCAGTTGGCGGACGTCGGCATGCCGGGTGACCAGCCAGGCCGCGGCCCCGGTGGGCAGGCGCACCCGTCTCACCGGGCCGGCGTAACGCTGGCGTTCCGCCTCGTCCAGCGGGGCGAACGGACCTCGGGTGGGGTTGACCGGCGGCCAGAGCGGCAGTTCCGCCTCCACGGCACCCATCACATGGACCACCTCCGATTGCAGCGTTGAGTAGTCACATCGGTGCGCCACGTTACCCATCGATGATGGTCGACACAATCCCCACGGTCGCGGCCCGGCGCGCGGTCAGCGTGCGCTCCGCACCGGGGCGTGGGCGTGGACGGCGGCGCCGGCGCCTGACCCGGCCCGGGGCAGCACGCTTGTCGCGGACGCTCGGACTACTCGGACTACTCGGTCGGCCGGCAGCCGGGTCCCGATCCGCTGCGACCTGCGCCACTGCCCGCGGGCGCCGGTCGCCGGCGTGACCGGTCAGGGCAGGTCAGGGCGTCCAGCGTACGCCCGGGTTCACCCGCCCGGACCAGTCGAAGACGGCCATGTTGTCCCACTGGTTGCCGGTGCCGTTGATGTCGGCCGGGTCCCAGCCGTTGCCGCGCACGGCATACCAGGTCGGCTCCCAGTAGAAGACCCCGATGGCGCCGGCGTTGCGCGCGGTGTTCTGCACCCAGTCGAACTCCTGGGCCTGCCCGGCCCAGGTCGCGGCGATGCCGTCACAGGTCGCGTCGCCGACGGCGTTCGGCTCGCCGTCCGCGTCGTCGCGGGTGAACGGGTACGCGGTCTCCACGATCACCACCGGCTTGCCGTAGCGACCGCGCAGGTCGACGATGTTCCGGTAGAGGTTCGCCAGCGTGCCGTGCCACATGCAGTAGTACGACAGGGCGGTGATGTCCCACTGCACGCCCTGGGCGCGGATGCCGTCGTAGAACCAGCGGGCGTTGGCGTTGCTGTCGGCGTCCGCGGTGTGGATCATCACCGGGATGTCGCCGCCGCACGCCTTGGTCGCCTGGTAGCCCTGCTTCAGCAGGCCGGCCAGCGGCGCGAAGTCGTTGTTGACGACCTTCCCCTCGTTCCACAGCATCCCGACGTTGATCTCGTTGCCGATCTGCACGCTGTCCGGCGGGGTGCCCTGCGCCCGGAGGCTGGCGCAGACGTCGTAGGTGAAGGCGTACACGTCGGTCCGCAGCTGGCTCAGGCTGTGGCCGGCCCAGGCGGCCGGCTTGTACTGCTTGCCGGGGTCGGCCCAGGTGTCGGAGTAGTGGAAGTCGATGAGCACCTTCAGGCCCTTCGCCCGCGCCGCGCTCGCCTGGGTCAGCACCCGGCTCTTGTTGTTGTAGCCGCTGGCCGGGTTGTTCCAGACGCGCAGCCGGACGTAGTTGACGCCGACGGACTTCAGGATGTCCAGGGGGTCGCGGGCGACACCGCCGGCGTCGTAGTACCTCGCGCCCAGGTCCAGGCTGCGCTGCAACGAGGAGACGTCGGCGCCCCGCATGGCGAGCGTGTTCGCCGCGGCGGCGGGCGCGGGCACGCCGCCGAGCGTGGTGGCGACGGCGAGGACGCCGGCCACGGCGACCGTGAGCAGGGCGCCGGGGCGGCGGCGGTGGGGTACGGCGGGACGGGCGCTCACGGGACCTCCTCTCACGAGCCGACGGCGCAGGGGGCGCCGTTCAGCGTGAAGCCGGTCGGCGGCGCGTCGCTGGCGCTCCACCGGCCCTGGATGCCGAAGGTCGCCGAGCCGTTCGGCGCGAGGACGCGGTTCCAGTCGACGTCGCGGGCGGTCACGGTGGCGCCGGTCTGCCCGACCGTGGCGTTCCACCCCGAGGTGACCTGCTGGTCGCCGGGGAAGCCGAAGGTGACCGTCCAGCCGGCGATCGGCGCCGCCCCGACGTTCTGGACCGTCACCGTGGCCACGAAGCCGCCCTGCCACTCGGACTGGTTCCGGTAGGTCACCCGGCAGGTCGAGGGCGGCGGCGTGGGTGCCGTGGGCAGGGTGACCGTGTTCGACGCGATCGACACGTTGCCCACCGCGTCCCGGGCCCGGACGTAGTACAGGTTGCGCAGCGGCGTCGACGCGGGCAGCGAGGCCGTGTACGTCGTACCCGGCACGGTGGCGACAAGCGTCGAGCTGAACCAGCCGTCGAACCGGTAGACGTTGTAGCCGAGCACGCCGACGTCGTCCGTCGACGGCGACCAGGACAGCGCGGCGGTCGACGCGGTCACCTCGCCGACGGTCAGGTTCTGCGGGGCGCTCGGCGGGGTGGTGTCCGGGCCGGTGTCCGTCACTGGGGTGACCACGGTCAGCGCGTCCGTCGAGATCGAGCGGTGTCCGAGGGTGTCGCGGGCAGCCACCCGGAAGGAGTACTGCTGGCCGGGCCGAAGGTAGTTGGTGATCGTGGTGGTGGTGACCACCCCGACGCTGGCGCTGTAGATGACGTCGTCGAACGCCTGGTAGTAGGTGATGTCGTAGCCGGCGACCGGGCAGCAGCCGGGCGTGGCAGCCGTCCAGGTGAGGGTGACCGATCCGGTCCGGACCTCGCCGGCGGCCAGGTTCGTGGGCGCGCTCGGCGGGAAGGGCGTGGTGCTCGGCGTGCTGGGCGCCGTGGTCGGCGCCGCCGGCCCGGTCGACTCCGCGGCGGGCACCCGGGCCGCGCCGGGCGCCGGGGCGACGCCGGCGTACGCGGCGGGCGCCACGGTGCCCGCGTCAGCCGTCGGGGCGGCGATCAGTGCGGCGCCGAGCACCGCCGTCGACAGCACGACGGCAATCGGCAGACCCGGTCGTGGGCGGCGGAACAGCGAGGACGAGCGGACGCCTGTCATACCTCGACGATGCCGTCATTCATCGATGATCGCCAACGTGTCTCACACCTCGGTCGATCTTGACGGTCCAGCCGCGTCGCCATAGAGTTGAACATGTTCAACTCTTGTCGGGTGAGGAGGAACCGTGAGGGTCGTCATCCCTGGCGGCACCGGGCAGGTCGGCACGATCCTGGATCGGGCGCTGACCGCCGAGGGCCACGACGTCGTGCTGCTGACCCGCTCGCCGCGGGGCCCGCGCCAGGTCCGGTGGGACGGCGCCACGCTCGGCGACTGGGCCGAGCGGATCGACGGCAGCGACGTGGTCGTCAACCTGGCGGGGCGCAGTGTGAGCTGCCGGTACACCGCCGCGAACCTCGACGCCATGATGAGGTCCCGGGTGGAGTCCACCCGGGTGGTCGGCGAGGCCATCGGCCGGGCGGCCCGACCGCCCCGGGTGTGGTTGCAGATGAGCACCGCGACGATCTACGCGCACCGCTTCGACGCCGCCAACGACGAACACGCCGGCCTGATCGGCGGCGACGAACCCGGCGTGCCCGGATACTGGGCGTACAGCGTCCAGATCGCGCGGAACTGGGAGGCGGCGCAGGAACAGGCGGCCACCCCGCACACGCGCAGGGTCGCACTCCGGTCGGCCATGGTGATGAGCCCCGACCGGGGTGGCGTGTTCGACGTGCTGAGCCGGCTGGCACGGCTCGGCCTCGGCGGGCCGGTCGCCGGCGGCCGGCAGTACGTCTCCTGGATCCACGACCGGGACCTCGTCCGCGCCGTCCGCTTCCTGATCGCCCGCGACGACCTCGCCGGGGCGGTGAACCTGGCCGCGCCGCACCCGTTGCCGCAGCGGGAGTTCATGCGCGCGCTCCGGTCGGCCTGGCGGATGCCGGTCGGCCTGCCCGCCACCGGATGGATGGCGGAGCTCGGCGCGTTCGCGCTCCGGTCGGACACCGAACTGCTGCTGAAGAGCCGGCGGGTCACCCCGGGACGACTCACCGACGCCGGGTTCACGTTCACCCACCCCCACTGGCCGGCCGCCGCCGGGGAGCTGGCACGACGGCGTCGCCGGGGGCAGGGCGAGGCGACGGCCGACGGCACCGGCCGTTCCCCGGCAGGTTGACTCCTGCCGGACGTCCTGCCTGTCTCCCCACATCGGACGTTGCTTGACTCGGCGTCATGACACACATTCGGAAAGCGATCGCCCGCACGGTGGTCGCCGGAGCGGTGATCGGCGCGACGGCGCTCACCGGACCCCTCGCCGGACACGCGGCGTCCGACCGGCCGGAGTCGGCCGGGACCCCCAGGACAATCCTCGACGTCATCCCGGCCCGGACCGTGGACCGGATGGTCGCCCAGGCCCCGCTCGTCGACGCCGCCAACGTCATCCGCACCGCGGTGGAGCGCACGCCGGCCCGCGGCTACGCCGGCATCGGCCTGGTCGACGACCACGTCACCCTGTGGTGGAAGGGCGCGCCACCCGCCGACGTCACGGCAGCCGTCACCGCCGCCCGCCGCACCGCGCCGGTCCAGGTGGCCGACGCCACCTGGTCCCGCGCCGACCTGCGCAAGGCCGCCGCCCGACTCACCCCGGTGGTGGAGGCCGGCCCGGCGGGCGCCGGCCGCTCGGTGCGACTGCGCACCGACGGCAGCGGCATCGAGATCGCCGTCGACCGCACCCCGGGCGCCGCGCTGCCGAAGCTGCCGGCCACCGGCGTCCGGACCAGCGTGGTCGCCCGCGACCGGATGGTGCCCCGGTCGCGGGCCAACGACGCCGCGCCGTTCGACGGCGGCGCGGGCATCGGGTTCACCACCCCCGGGTGCACCGCCGGCTTCGGCGTGCGCAACGCGGACACCAACGCCGGCTACGTCCTCACCGCCGAGCACTGCGGCGCCGTCGGCTCGCCCTGGCACGTCGGCTGGAACACGTCCACCGGCACCGGCACGCTCGTCGGCTACGCGGTCGACAGCAACGACGACCACGACACGATGATCATTTCGACGTCCGCCCCGGGGGACCACATCTACGTCGGCGGCCAGCACGACGAGGTCCGGGCCCGGGTGGCCGGCTGGACCGAGGTCTTCCCCGGCCAACTGCTGTGCCAGTCCGGGTACACCTCCGCCGGCGAACTCGGCGGCCCGGTCTGCAACCTGCGGGTCGAATTCCACTACGACGACATCGAGGACCTCGTCGAGGCCACCCAGCTCGACGGCGACGAGGCCGCCCGGGGCGGCGACAGCGGCGGTCCGGTCTACGCCGTCAACGCCGACGGCACCGTGCTCGCCGCCGGCACCACCACCCGGTCGGCGGGCCCGGGCTTCGGCTTCCAGGACTTCGCCACCGCCCGCGACGACTACGGCAACCTCGTGCCGGCGACGGCGAGCCCCAGCACCTGCCGGGTCTCCTTCGTCGTCACCAACTCGTGGAGCACCGGATACGCCGCCAGCGTCACCGTCTACAACGACGGCCCGGCCGTGAACGGCTGGTCGCTGGGCTGGACCTTCCCCGGCGGCCAGGTCGTCCAAGGCCACTGGAACGGCGTCTTCCAGCAGACCGGCCCGGCGGTGACCGTCACCAACGAGGGGCACAACGCCGCCATCCCGACCGGGGGCGCCGTGAACGTCGGCTTCACCGCCGACGGCTCCCCCGCCGTGCCGGCGCCGTTCACGCTCAACGGCACCACCTGCAACTGACCTCGTCCACCGACCCGGGCCCCGCCGCACCGTCGGCGGGGCCCGGCCGTCGTGCCGGCCCGGCCCGGTCCGCTCAGGCCGGCCGGTTCCGCCGCACCAGGCCCTGCACCAGTTCCCGGCGCAGCGTGGCGCGCAGCGTCCGCACCTCGGGGGCGTCCAGTTCGCCGCACCTGTCGAGCGCCCGCCGACGCAGCCCGCCGGCGTCGTCGCCCAGGTCCGGGTTCGCGTCGGCCAGGACCGCGAGCGCGTGCAGCGTCTGCGCCTCCCACCACGGGCAGGACAGCGCGGCGTACAGGGCCAACGCCGCCCGCAGCGCGTCGGCCGCCGCCTTCGCCCCGCCCAACGCCTGAAGCGCGAGCCCGTACCGGTGCACGGCGTTGGCCTCGCTGAACGTCGCGCCGCACCGCTGGAACACCCGGCGGGCACGGTCGTACTGGTCGGCGGCGTCCCGCCACCGACCCATCCCGGCCAGGTCCGCCCCCAGGCTCATCATCGCGCCGGCCCGGGCCACCGCCGCGCCGGTACGGCTGAGACCGTTGCCCCGGCCGTAGAACGCCAGCACCTCGCGGTGCACCCCGGCCGCCTCGGCGAACCGGCCGAGCGCGGCCAGCGCGGCGCCCTGCACGCTCGCCGCGCTGTACTCGCCGAGCGCGTACCCGATCTCGCGGAACAGGCCGACGGCCCGGTGGCTGTGGTCGATGGCCGGCCCGCCGTGCCCGGTCCGGACCTGGATCGCCGCGATGTAGGTGAGCGCCCACGCCTCCTCGCGGCGGTCCCCGATCCGCCGGGCCAGGTCCAGCGCCCGGCCGAAGGCGACCAGCCCGTCGCTGTTGCGGTCCCGGCAGAAGTACCGGGCCCACCCCAGGAAGTTCAGGAGCACGGCCTCGTCGTGCGGACTGCCGGCGGCCTGGGCCGCGGCCAGGCCCAGCGAGAAGATCTCGTCCCAGGAGTGCCGGTGGCTGTTGGCGTCGGAATACCAGTGCAACGCCCGGGCGACCGCGACCACGTCGGCGTGCCGTCCGCGCCGGGACGCGTCGCGCAGCGCCGCCAGCCAGTTGCCGGACTCCCGGTCCAGCCAGTACGCCGCCTCCCGGTCGTCGTCGAACTCCGAGTCGGCCCGGCGGGCGACCGGTTCGAACATCGCACCGGCCTGCCGGGTACGCCACAGCAGCCAGTCGACCATCCGGTCGTGCGCCCTGGTCCGGGAGCCCCGGTGCTCCTCGGCGTCGAGGCGCTCGGAGGCGTAGAGCCGAACCAGGTCGTGGAACTGGTAGCGGTCCCCCACGGTCAGGAGCACCCCGGCCTCGACCAGCTCCTCCAACGCCGCCGACGCGGTCTCCTCGTCGGCGCCGGCCACGGCGGCGACCAGCGCGGCGGCGAAGTCGGCGCCGGGAATCAGCGAGGCACGTCGGAACACCCGTGCGGTCATCGGGTCCAGTTGCCGGTAGGAGACCTCGAACGCGGACCGGACGTCCAGGTCACCGGCGGTCAGCACGGTCAGTCGCCGACGCTGGTCGTGGAGCAGGTCGACGAGCCGGCCGACCGTCCACTCCGGTCGGCTGGCGAGGCGGTTGCCGGCGATCCGGAGGGCCAGCGGCAGCCGGCCGCAGAGCTTGACGAGTTGATCCGCGGCGGCCGGCTCGGCGGCGATCCGGTCGGCGCCGACGATCGCCGTGAGCAGCAGTCGACCGGCCGCCGGCGAAAGCAGGTCGAGCGGCTGCCGGACCGCGCCGGCCAGACCGGTCAGCGGACGCCGGCAGGTGACCAGCACGAGACACCGGTGCCCGGCCGGCAGCAGCGGACGCACCTGGGCCTCGTCCGCGGCGTCGTCCAGGACCAGCAGCAGCGGCCGGTCCCGCGAAAGGGTGCGGAACAGGCCACCCCGTTCGGCCGGTGACACCGGTACCCGGCTGTCCGGCACCCCGAGCGACCGCAGCAACCCGGCCAGCGCCTCGGCCGGGTCGACCGGCCCGGCCGGTGGGCCGCCCCGCAGGTCGACGAAGAGCTGCCCGCCGGCGAAGGCCGGACCGAGTCGTTGTCCGGCCGCGACGGCGAGGCTGGTCTTGCCGATCCCCGGCGGGCCGTGCACCACCACCACCGAGGCGGTGTCCGGCCGCCCGGCGACGACGTCGGCGGCCAGCGTCGCGAGTCGGTCCAGGATCTCCGCGCGGCCGGCCAGGTCCGGCAGGGGCGCCGGAAGTTCCCCGGGCACGGCCACCGCCGGGTGGTCCTCCGGCCCGACCGGACGGTCGGACGACTGCCGCTCGGCCCGGGCCAGGGCGACGAAGCGGTCGCGATCCGCCCCGGCCAGCCGCAGCGCGTCGGCGAGCAGCACCACCGTGCGCCGTTGCGGGTTGCGGACCCGACCGCGTTCCATCTCGCGGATGCCGCGGACGCTGGAGCCGGCCGCCTCGGCCAGCTCCTCCTGGGTCAGCCCGCGCTCCCGACGGAACGCCCTGAGCACCGCCCCGAACCGGTCACGCTGCACCTGACTTGTCGGCATGCTCCCCCCACCACCCGACGCCCCACAGTGACGTAACGCGGATCGATGATCCCACGGTGGTGACCCTCCGCAGGGCATTGTGGACGGAGTGTGATCATTGCCATGTCGGACAGCGCACCACCCGTAACGCGTCCTAGGAAACTGGTTCACCTGCTGGCCGATCGACCGCAGAGCGTCGGTCGGCGGGTCGTCGTAGGCTCGGCGGAACGCCACCGCTGCGGGGCGTGATCGCCGTCCGTGCCGTTCGGACAAGGGAGATCCGGATGCACCTGCCCCTCGACGCACCACTGTCGAGCGTGCCGAAGACCGCCGTCCTCTGGGGTGTCTCCTTCGACGGCACGCCGATGTCCGGAGTCGTGGTCGAGTTCGTCAAGCTCGCCGACGTGTTCCGCCAACGCGGCCACCGCGTGCTGCTGGACATCGGGTACGACATCAAGGAGGACAAGAACCGCTTCTTCGATCCCTACACCGACGAGGCCCGATTCCTGCCGTCCTGGATCGAGCTGACCCGGGTGGACGGGCTCGCCGACGTCGCCGGCTACGACCCGGCGTTCGTCCGCGACACGCTGCACGCGGTACGCCACGGCGAGCCCCTGCCGTCCCGGACCGACGCGGTCAGCGACGCGATCGCCGACCGGATCGTCGCCACCTGGCGTCGCCACTCGGTGACGGCCGTCGTGGTGGAGAACGGCACGCTGCCGGAGAACGTCGCGTACACCCGGGCGCTGTACCGCGCCATCGAACGGTACGGCCGGGAGACGGGCCTGGGCACCTACGTGCTGTGGCGTGACCACGACCTGATGTGGACCAGTGAGCCGGCCAGCGGGAAGTACGGCGTGCCGCCCTACCCGCACGCGGTGCGCCCGGTCGACTCGCCGCACATCCGCTACCTCGCCCTGCACGAGCAGGCCCGCCGACGCACCCTGGACTGGTCCCCCGGCCTGCGGGACATCCGCGTGCTGCACAACTCGTTCCGGTTCGAGCCGGCGGAGCCGGACCCGGTCGACCGCCGGTTCCGGGCGCACCACGGGATCCCCGACGACGCGGCAGTGATCGCGCGCTTCACCCGGCTGGTGCCGCAGAAGCGGATCGACCGCGACATCGACCTGCTCGCCCGGCTGATCCGGTGGTTCGCCGACCGAGGGGTCGACCGGCCGGTCCACCTGTTCGTCGCCGGCGACCCCACCGAACACCCGGCCACGGCCGCGGCCCTGCGGGCGTACGCCGCACACCGGCAGGTCGCCCACCGGGTGGTCTTCGGTGGCCGGCTGGCGCCCCGGGACGTGCCCCCCGGCCCGGAACGCGGCCACACGGTGGCGGACCTCCTCGCGCAGGCCGACCTGACGTCGTTCCTGACCTCGTACGACTACGAGAGCTACGGGAACCCGATCGGTGAGTCGATCGCCTCCGGGGTGCCCTACCTGACCACCCGCTACGAGATGTACGACGCCGTGTACGGCAGCAAGGGGCTGCACGCGCCGGTGCTCGACGTGTCCCCCACCGATGAGGCGCCGATCACCGACGCCTTCGTCGCCGAGGTCGCCGAGCTGCTCACCAATCCGGTCCTGCACCGCCGGGTGGCGGCGTTCAACCACGCCCGCGGCAAGCGCTACTTCGCCGCCAACCGGGCCGCGGAGCTGGTGGACGAGTTGCTCGGCGCCGCGCCGGCGCCCGTCCCGCGGCCCGGGCCGGCGGCCCCCGAGGTGTACGGCCGGGCCGGGCGGGCCGCCGTGCCCGCCCTGACGGCGGAAACCCGGATGACGGTCGTCCTGCCGGTGCTCAACGAGGCGACCAACCTCGCCGCGGTGCTCGGGTCGCTGGCCGGCCAGCGCGGGCCCGACGGCCCCCTCGACCGGGCGCTGTTCGACGTGCTGCTTATCGACAACAACTCGACCGACGACACCGTGGCCCGGGCCCGCCGACTGGCCGCCGCCCACCCGGGGTTGCGCGTGCACGTCATCGGGGAGTCCGCGCAGGGCGTGTCGTGCGCCCGGAAGGCCGGCATGGACCTCGCCGCCGAGCGGGCCCGCCGGCGCGACGCGGCCGACACCGGCCTGCCCCCGTTCTACCTCGTCTCGGCGGACGCCGACTGCCGCGTCGACAGGCACTGGTTGTCGGCGCTGCTGACGGCGATGGACGGCGGCAAGGCCGCGATCGGGGTCTGCGACTACCACTACGACCGGGAACACTTCGCCGACCGGCCGTTGCTCTGGGACGCGATCGACCGGACGCTGCGGTGCCGGGCGGTGACGTTCGGCCTGTTCGGCGGCTTCCCCGACGGCAAGGGATTCGCGGTGGAGCGGCAGGCCTACGAGCGGGTGGGCGGCATCGAGCTGTCCTACCAGGTCAAGGACGGCCGGTTCGTCAACCACCTCTCCGACGACTGGGACTTCGGCATCCTGGTCCGGGCCAGCGGTGACGACATCACGTACGTGCCCCGGTCCCGGGTGGAGATCAACCCGCGCCGGGTCGACCACGCGATCGACGAGGTGATCGCCGGGCGGGCGTACGGCGCCGGCGGCATCATCACCATGCGCGACATCCGCCCGGACGCCGCCCACTCCCCGGCCGTCGACCTCACCGAGGACGAGGCGGTCCAGGCCTGGGAGTTCTCGATCAAGGACTTCGTGCCGAAGAACATGATCCTTCCGGTGCTGCTGACCCCGGCCCTGCTCGACGAACGCGCGGTGATCGAGTTCTTCACGCCCGCGCTGGCGGACCGGCTGGCGCGACGCATCGCCGAGATCAGGGCCGAGAGTCGGCTGATCGACTTCGTCCCCATCCACTCCTACAAGTCCCCCAGCTTCCGGCTCTACTTCGAGTTCGCGGCGGAGTTGTTCGCCCGGCTCCGCGCCACGGTCGGGCCGGACATCGGATATCCGCCACCGCTGCCGGACTGCCTCCAGGAGATCCGGGAGGAGGGCGATCCCGGGCGGTTCCGCGACTTCGTCCGCCACTACTGCGAGGACCGCGAATCCGGCGCGGCACACGACTACTTCGGCAACGGAGGGGTGTTCTGATGAGCGACGCCTACGAGGACGCGCTGGCCTCGCTGTCCCACCTCGACCCCGACCATCCGCGGCCCGCCGTCGTGGACGTGCTCGCCGCACCGGAGAACCGCCGGCTGCTCGAGTACGTCGCCCTCGACCCGTTCGGGTCGCACGTCTTCCCCGGCGACATCCCGGACGCCCCCGTGGACTCCTTCCTCGACGACCTGAACGCGCAACTGGCGAACACCCGGTCCATCCACCTGTGGTCCTACATCCCGACCTGCAGCTACCGGTGCCGGTTCTGCCAGTACCCGGTGGTGCTGGTGAAGGGCGACCCGACGGTCACCCGGGCGAAGGTGGACCGGTGGGTCGACCTCAACATCCGGGAGGCCCAGCTCTGGCTCGACCGGGTGCCGAACCTCCGCGACGCGCCGATCGGCGAGTTCAACGTCTTCGGCGGCACCCCGTCCCTGATGTCGCTCGACGCGGTGGCCCGGCTGCTCGACTTCTACCGCGCCAACTTCGCCTTCGCCCCGGACACCGCCATCCGGTTCGAGGGCGACCCGACCACCTTCACCGAGCCGCTGTTGGAGTTCCTGCTGGAGCAGGGCTGCCGCAAGCTGTCCTGCGGGGTGCAGTCGTTCGACGACCCGGTGCTGCGGCTGTCCGGGCGGGAGCACGAGGCCGTCGAGTGCCGGGCCTTCCTGGCGAACACCCGCCGGCTCGGCTTCGACTGGGTGACCGTCGACCTGATGTACGGACTGCTCGACCAGACCGTCGACAGCGTGCGGCGTGACCTCGACACCGTTCGGGAGTACGAGGTGCCCGGCCTGGTCTGCACCAAGCTGCACCTGCGCTCGTACGCCGACACCCGCACCGGTGTCGCCGGTGACCGGCCCGCCGCCTGGCAGTTCACCGGCTACCGGGACCGGCTCGCCGCCGCCGGCCACCACTGGCCCACGCTCGGCGAGCAGTACCAGATGCGCGACGTGCTGGCCGGTGGGTTGACCGCGGCGGGCTACCGGGAGCACCCGACCATGTACTTCCACCGGGCCGGGCACGCCCCGGAGTTGTGGAAGGCCATCATGGTGGACCAGGACCGGCAGGACGCCGAGGTCGCCATCGGCCTGGGCGGCAGCTCCAGTTGCCGGCGCTCGGAGGCGATGACCGAGGTCAACGAGCGGCGTTACGTCGAGGCGGTGGAGGCCGGCGTGCTGCCGCTGGCCTCGGCCACCCGGTTCGGGCCACTGGCCACCGAGTCCCGCTCGATCAAGATGGCCCTGTCGACGCTGCAACCGCTGCGGGACGGCCTGCACCGGGAACGGTTCGAGGGCCGGTCGCTGTTCGACGAGCCGTGGGGCAGCGCCTTCGCCGCCCTGGAGCGCCGCGGCCTGCTCACCACGGAACGCGACGCCGGCTCCGTCACGCTGACGTCCACCGGCGAGGTCCTGGTGGAAGCCATCATGCACACCGAGTTCGGGTAACGCCTCACTGATCCGCGCCTCGACGGCGGAGCCCGACGTGCGACTGGACCAGGTACGTCACCCCGGCCAGGAGGGAGAGCACGCCGGAGAGGACGACGGCCCCCCGGTAGCGGCCGGCGGACATCAGGGTCCCGTAGGCGAGGGAGGCCGCGGCGCTGCCGGCGAAGATGCCCATCCGCTGGACCCCGTTGACGAACGCGCGGGTGCCCTGCGCGGCCCGGCTGTTGGCGAGGTTGTCGAGGACCGGCATCTGGGCGTAGTGCGCCCCCTGGCGCAGCAGGTACCAGAGCACGAAGAAGCCGGCCGTGCCGGCGGTGGCGCTCAGGATCTGCAGGAACAGGGCCGCGATCATGGCGAAGCCGGCCACCCGGAGGGCGCCGCCGCGCTTCATCAGCGGGAACAGGACGAAGATGCCCAGGACGCTGGCCAGGCGGTCCGCGACCAGGAGCCAGCCCAGCGACTCGGTGGCCAGGTGCAGGTAGTTGACGGCCACCAGGTTGATGAAGCGGATGGCGAGGACACCGGCGCCGCCGACGAGGACGGCGAGGACGAACAGGCCGGCGAGGTGACCGGCGTTGGCGCGCAGCGCCGGCAGCACCGGGGGGCGGGGCTCGCCGGGCACGACGGCCGGCCCGGCGTCGCGGCGCCACATCGCGATGCGGGCCACGCCGATCAGCACCGCCAGGACGGCGGAACACAGCAGGTCGAAGCGGTACCAGCCGGCGGTCTCCGCGCCGACGCGGGCGAGCAGCACGCCGGCCACGTTGCCGACCGCGGAGGCGGTCAGGAAGGCGACGAAGCCGGTGCGGAACAGCGCGAAGCGTTCCTGCTCGTCGTGGATGGCCGAGGCGAGCACGGCGTTGACGCTGACCAGCATCAGGGCCGAGCAGACGCTGTTGAGACCGAACAGCAGCAGGTGGGCGGAGAGGCTGTCGACGAACGGGATCGCCAGCATCGTGCCGGCGAAACCGAAGCTGCTGAGCAGCATCATCGGTTCCAGACCGAGCCGGTCGGTGAAGGCGCTCAGCGGCAGCACGATCACCGCCATCACGGTGAAGCCGACCGAGAAGACCTGCCCCGCGCCGGCCGGTGGGATGCCCACCTGCCCCAGGAACAGGGCGTAGTACATGTCGAACAGACTGGTCGCCAGGCCGAAGAAGACCTGGCTGAGCACGAAGCCGGTGCGGACCCGCCGCAGGTGGTGCTCGCGGCGGGTCACGGAACCGGTGTCCGGAAGCAGAGTCACCGAGCAGAGTCTCCCGTCAGCGGGGTGCGCGCCGGGTGCGACGCGCCGAGCTCTCGCCCGGCCTTGGACACCAGGATGCCGTCGAGGTAGAGGTGGTCGAGTTCGGTGCGGACGAAGGTGCAGAGCGCGTGCAGCGGTGTCTCGACGATCGGCTCCCCGGCGTCGTTGTACGACGTGTTCAGCACGATCGGCACCCCGGTCAGCTCGTGGAAGGCGGAGATCACCGCGTGGTAGGCCGGATTGTCGTCCGCCGAGACCGTCTGCAGGCGGGCGGTGCCGTCGACGTGCGTGATGCTGGGGACGCTCTCCCGGCGGGCCGCGAGGACCTGCGGGACGAGCAGCATGAAGTTGCTGTCACCGGTGAAGTCGAACCACTCCCCCGCGTGCTCGGCGAGCGCGGACGGGGCGTACGGGCGGAACGGCTCCCGGTGCTTGACCACGTTGTTCAGGTAGTCGCGCATCGCGGGGTGCCGGGGGTCCGCCAGCATGCTGCGGTTGCCCAGCGCGCGCGGGCCGATCTCGGAACCGCCGTTGAACCACCCCACGACCCGGTGCGCGGCGAGCAGCTCGGCGACGTCCCGGGGGCCGGCCTCCCGCGGGGTCAGCTCGACCCCGGTGTGGTCGGCGACCCGGCGCACCGCGTCCAGCACCTCGTCCCGGGAGTACGCCCGGCCGAACGACGCCGTCCGCATCACCGAGGGACGCCGGTTGCCGAGCAGCTCGACGCTGCCGTAGAGGGCCGCGCCGATCGCGACCCCCGAGTCGCCGGCCGCCGGCGGGATGAAGAGGTCACGGAACGGCGACTCGGTGCGTACCCGCTCGTTGGCGACCGAGTTGAGCATGACGCCACCGGCCATGCAGAGGTTGTCCGAGCCGGTCAGCTCGTGCGCCACGCCGGCGAGGTGCAGCATCGCCCGCTCCAGCTCGGCCTGCACGTGGTGGGCGACGTCCTCCGCGAACGGCGACTGCCAGCGCAGCGGGTCGGCCGGGTCGTAGTCGGCGCCGTCCTCGGCGAGCAGCCGTTGCCAGATGTCCTCGAGATCCTTCTGGGCGGAGCGGATGTCGAACCCGTCCAACGTCAGCCACTGCCCCCAGTCGGGACGCGGCCGACCGTAGGGCGCCAGCCCCATGGTCTTCCCCGCCTCGGGATAGCCGCCGCAGCCGAACACCCCGAAGTCGGGGGTGCCGTACCGGGTGACGAAGCCCAGCCGGGCGGTGAAGAAGTCGTAGAACAGGCCGAGGCTCAGGTCGGAGTAGTCGGCCGGGTAGCGGCAGGCGGTCACCGGCGCCAACCGGTCGCCGTCGCCCCGGAAGAGGGTGTGCTTCTCGATGGTGCCGTCCGGGAACCGGGCGCCGGCCTGGTCCACGACGAGCACGGCCGCCTCGTCGTACCCGGACGGGTGGTAGGCGACGGCGGCGTGGGCGCGGTGGTGGCCGGGCAGCGGCAGCGCGCGGACCTTGCTCTTGTCCTTGATGGGCAGCTCGCGCAGGATGCGGTGGACGGCGCCGTCGCCGAGGGGTCGGTTGCCGACCACGAGGTCCACGTCGTCGATCCCGGCGCCGACCGCGTCGAGGCAGTAGGCGATCGCCTTCATCGGCAGGGTCTTGGTGATGCGTTCGAAGTGGCCCTGCACGAGGAAGCCCTCGGAGTGCTTGATGCGGTCCAGGCGCTCCTCCTCGACGGCGACGGCGATCTCGCCGTCGCGAACCAGGCAGGCGGAGCGGTCGTGGCTGAGGTTCAGACCGAGCACGAGAGACATCGGACTCCATTTCCTAAGTCGGAGCGGTGCGGGCTGGTCAGGGCGTCGTGCGGCAGCGGTCCATCGCCTCGGCGAGGCCGTCGAGGATGCGGACCGCGTCGTCGCGCAGCGTCAGCGGGTCGGTGGTCCGCAGGAAGAGCAGGCCGGCATAGCCCAGCACGCCGGTGTTCGGGTGGTAGCGGGGCATCGGGCTGCCCGGCTCCTGGGACTGGCCGCGCACCAGCTCGACGCTGGTGGCGGGCGACACGAGCGACGACCAGTCGACCCGGTCGGGGTCGAACGGCGGCAGGACGGGCCAGGGCTTGCCCGCCGAGTCGGACGCGATGACCGAGAGGGACGCGGCGGCGCAGGTGGCGTCCGAGGGCAGGAGCAGCCGCCCCGGCAGCTCGGGCCGGTCGCCGAGCGCGGCGGCGTGCTGGAGGGCGACGAGGTCGACGCCGTAGACCTCGAGCAGCTCCCGGGTGACCGCCGCACCGCCGGCGCGGGCCGCCGACTCCAGCAACCGCACCGTGCCGTCGGCCATCAGTTTGAACTCGGTGTGGGTGGCGCAGGTGTCCAGGTCCAGCGCGTCGACGGCGCGGCGGGCGACGTCCGCGATGCGCTGTTGCAGCTCCGGCGCCAGCACGCACGGCGCCTGGTTGCTCAGCTCCACGTACACCGGGATCGTGGGCAGCCGCGCGGTGATCGCCAGGGGGTGGTAGGTGCCGCCGGTCACCAGCCCTTCGACGCTGAGGTAGTCGCCGAAGCCCGGTTCGGTGTACCAGCCGTCGGTGCTCGACTCGATGACCTCCTCGGCCAGGAACCGGGGTCCGCTGGAGCTGCCGTGCTCGTACATGCCCGATCTCCTCGCGGCGTCGACGGCCGCCGCGAGTTCCCGCCACACCGGTTCGACGTCGTCGCCCGGCTGGATCGTGGCCTGCCCGATCGAGCCGGCGCCCAGCACCGACTTGACGATCACCGGGCCGGCCAGCTCGGCGCAGGCCGCGGTCAGGTCGTCGAGCGAGTCGACCGGGCGGAACGCCGGGTTCGGCACCCCGGCCGCCGCCCAGGCGCGACGCATGAGCAGCTTGTTGCGGGAGGTCGCCGCGCCCGGACCGGGCCCGGGCAGGCCGAGCCGCCGGCAGGCCGCCGCGGTGGGCACCACGCAGTACTCGGAGAAGGTGAGCACGGCGTCGGCGCGGACGGCCGTGGCGTGCGCGACGATCTCGTCGGCCAGCGGGGCGTCCGGCCGGGCGTGGTGGAGCCGGCGGCACAGCCGGAACAGGAGTTCGCGTTGCCAGGGCTGGGGCTCGCCGACCAGCAGCACGTCGACGATGGCCCGACTGGTCAGCCTGGGCAGCAGGTACTCCAGCGCCGGGCCGCCCTTGCCGTACACCAGCAGGGTCACTGGTTGCATGCGTCATCGCTCCTGTTCGCGGGGGGCCGACCGGGAGAAGCCGGTCGGCGTCTGCCAGAGATGGGTACGCAGGGACGTCCGCATGGCCCGCAGTTGTCCGTCGATGGTGTGCAGGTCCTCGCGGCTGGGGCGCCGCGGCGCCGGCCCGAGCAGGGGCAGCAGCACCTCCACCGCTTCCAGCAGGCACAGCACCGCGTCCCGCTCGGCGGTGACCGGCCCGGCGTGCACCGCCACCGTCAGGCGGCTCAGGTGCCCCAGCAGGTCTGCAGGACCGCCGTCGCGCTGTCCAGTTTCATCCGGGCCTGCTGCCACACCAGGCTCCGCGGCGACTCGAGGACGGCCGCGGCCACCTCCTCCCCGCGGTGCGCCGGCAGGTCGTGCAGGAACACCGCCTGCGGCCAGCGGCTCAGGAAGGCCTCGTCGATGTGGAAGGGCCGGAAGGTCTGGCGCCACAGCGGATCCTCCTTGACGGTTCCGGTGGTCTGCCACCGTGTGGTGTACACGCAGTCGGCGACGTCCGGCAGGTCGTCTCGTTCGTGGGTCTGGCGCACCCGGGCGCCGGCCACGGCGTCCTCCGCCGCCGCGGCCAGGGTCGCGGCGTCGAGGCCGTAGCCCGGCGGGGTGTAGAGGGTCAGCTCGGCGCCCGGGATCCGGGCCAGCGCGTGCGCCAGCGCGGAGGCGGTGTTGTTGCCCTCACCGACGTACACCACCCGGATGCCGTCCAGCGGGCCGAGGTGCCGTCGCAGCGTGGCCAGGTCGCACACCGCCTGGGTGGGGTGCTCCTCCCGGGCCATCGCGTTGATCAGCGGCAGGTTTCCGGCGTCGCGCATCCGGGCCAACTCGGCGACGCTGCGGGTGCTGCGGATCACCACCCCGTCGAGCATCAGCCCGAGGATCCGCGCGGTGTCCTCGGCGGACTCGCCGGTGTTGGTCTGCAGGCTCTCCGGCCCGTAGGGCAGCACCTGCGCGCCGAGTCGGAGCGCCGCCACGCTGAACGCGGTACGGGTCCGGGTCGAGGTGCGTTCGAAGAGCGTCGCCACCACCGCGCCGGTCAGGCTCGGCGGCACCGCGGCCGGGTCGTCGGCGACCCGGACGGCCGCGTCGACCAGGTCGGTGAGCTGCGCGGCGGTGAGGTCGCGCAGGGAGATGAGGCTGCCCCGACGGCCGGTCATCCGAGGTCCACCGTCGACCCGAGACCGGCGCGGACGGCGTGGCGACGCACCGCCTCGATCAGGGCGACGTCGAGCACGCCCATCCCGAAGGGGTTCACCACGGTGAAGGAATCCGTGCGGACGAGCCGGTGCCGGCCGGTGACCAGGCCGCCGATCGTGCCGTCGATCGCCCGGCCGGTGGCCGAACCGGGGCGGGTGACCCGACCCTGCGCCATCAGCGCGCCGAGCGGGCGCCGGGGATTCTCCGCGACCAGGTCGACGTCGTCGACGTAGAGGGCGCCGGCGGCGAGCAGCGCCTCGACGGTCAGGTCGGCCAGCGACACGTTGACCACCAGGGCGCCGGCGGGTATCCACGCCGGCGGCAGGTAGCCCGCGTCGGCGGTGGTCGTGGCGATCGTCACCTGGCTGGCCGCGACGGCGGTGGCCGCCTCGGCGGTGACGCGTACGTCCAGCTCGGGGCGGAGCCGGCGCAGGCGTTCCGCGAGGCCGTGGGCGGAGGCGCCGACGTGGTCGTGGAGGGTGACCCGGGACAGTCGCGGGAGGGTCTCCAGGAGCAGGGCCGCGTGGGTGCCGCCCTGCGCGCCGCAGCCGAGCACGGTCAGGCTCTCCGCGTCCGTGTGCCCGGTGAGGTCCACGGCGAGGGCGGAGACGGCAGCGGTGCGTACGGCGCTGACGATCCCGACCTCCACGACGGCCATTATCCGGGCGGTCTCCGGGTCGAAGCAGAGTCCCACGCCGCCGGCGCGTTCCAGCCCGACCTCCGGATTGGAGATGCTGGCGTTGATGATCTTCATGCCGTAGGCGCCCGGCACCGCGCCGGGCATCCCGATGGACCGGGTGTACGCGCCGCGGCTGTTGTCCCAGCGCAGGTACGCCTCGCCGGGCAGCACGCACCGCCCCGCGTCGTGGTCGGCGAGGGTACGCCGGACCAGCGCCACCACGTCCAGCGCGTCGAGGCAGCGCAGGACGTCCGCGCGGGACAGCACCGCGACACTGCCCGGCCCGCGGAGCCCGGGCAGCCCGGCCGTGAACCATCGGTCGACGGAGGTGGTCACAGAAGTCCCTCCTCGTGGAAGGCGTCGAGCCCCTCGGGCAGGTCGAGGACCCCGCAGGAGCGGAACAGTCGGACGGACTGGACGGCCTGGTCGCGCGTGGTCCGACGCACCGACTCCGGTGGGTAGACGTCGCGGACCACGTCCTCGACCTGCGTGGGGGTGAGCCCGGCGGCGGCGAGGTTGGCCCGGGCGGGCCGCAGGTCCGGCCGCAGGCTGTGGCCGATCAGCCGGGGCAGACAACGCGCGGTCTCCCGGCGGGCGGCCGGGTCGAGCCCGGACCACACCTCGCGGAACAGGTGCGAGAAGAAGACGTGGTGCCTCCCCTCGTCCCGGGCGTGGTCGCGGACCGTCTCGCGGACCAGCCCGACCACGTCCGGGTCGTTCGGCAGCTCCGCCAGCAGCGTCGTCACCAGCGTCTCGAAGACGACGACCTGGAGCAGTTGCGGCAGCGTCCCACGGTGCGGCATCGCGCCGGAGGAGATGTCGTCGAGGCGGTTCAGGAACGGGGTGAAGTCGTACGGCAGCGCCTCGACCCGGCTCGCGGACTCCAACTGCCGCACCACGTCGAACGAGTAGAGCGCGTGGTACGCCTCGTCACAGTAGATCTTGAACGCGTCAAGCCGCACGTCCCGGCGCAACGGCGCGTCCACCCGGCCGTTCGCGAGCATCTCCGCGGCCCGGTTGACCACCCTCGTCTCGAAGTGGGCGGTGAACGCGAAGTAGTGGTAGGCGTGCCGGGCCACCAACGCGGTCCGGGCCTCGTCGGCCAGGCCGGCCAGCAGCTCGTGGTCGAGGTAGGGGATCAACCTGGCCGGGAAGAGCACCTGGCCGCCGCCCATCTCGTCGGCCAGCACCCGGCGCGGATCCACCCGCACGCCCGCCCGGTCGAACCAGTCCCGCAGCGGATCGGCGTTCATACGGTGCTCCATTCCACCGGACCGCGGACGACAGCCGGCGGGTCCGTCCGGAACCCGTGCGCCGCCCGCCAGTGCGGGGAGTACACCGTGTCCAGGTAGTTGCCGGCGCCGTCGGCGCAGACGCAGACGACGTCGGTCAGCCGGTCCCGCTCGATCAGCCGCAGGGCCGCCGCGACCAGCGCGCCCGAGCTGGCGCCCACCCCGATGCCGGTCTGCTCCAACAGCCAGACAGCGGCGGCGACCGCCTCGGCGGGACGGACCCGTTCGACCGGTCCGTCGGCCGCCGAGACGAAGCCGGAGCACTTGCTGGAGCCGATCCCGGACAACAGACGCGGACCGTCGGTGTGCCCCACCGCGTGCGAGCCCGGCACGTCGACCCCGACGACCGTCCACTTCGTGGCGCGGGCGGCGTAGCTGCGCAGGCCGGACAGCGTGCCGCCGGTGGAGACGGCGGCCAGGACGACGGTGTCGGCGGGAACCTGCCGGGCCAGCTCCGGCGCGGTGCCCCACTCGTGCGCGGCCGGGTTGGCGGGATTCTCGTACTGGTTGGTCCAGCGCAGGGTGGGCCGCTCGGCGAGCATCCGGTCGACCAACGCGAGGCGGCTGAGCAGGTAGCCGCCCCGACCGTCCTCGTCGGTGGCCACCACCACCGAGGCGCCGAAGCGCCGCATCTCGCGTACCGCGTAGGCCGGGGTGCGCGGGTCGACGACCGCCGTGAACGGCACGTGCGCGGCGGACGACAGCGCGGCCAGGGCCACCCCGAGGTTGCCCGACGTGGACTCGATGATGCCGGTGACCGGGTCGACCTGGCCGGCCAGGGAACCGAACAGGGCGACGGCGGTGCGGTCCTTGATCGATCCGCACGGGTTGAACGACTCGAGTTTGAGCCGCAGCGTCCCCTCCCGGCCGCCGGCCGTGACCGGCACGGAGACCACTGGGGTGTCGCCCACCAGGAGCGGGATCAGTCCGGGCCGTGGGGTCGGGACGGCGAGGTCGGGACCGGTCATCGGGTCACCGTGCCCCGACGGGCTCGGGGGCGTCCGGGTCCGGCGTCCCGGCCGCCCGACGGCGCCGGGCGTGGACCGCGTACGCCACCAGAACCCCCACCAGCAGCGGCACCCCGCTGAGCATCGGCAGGCCGAACGTGTCGCTGAACGCCATGGACACGAGCACCGCGGCCAGCACGACCATGGCCAGCACCACGGCCACGGTCAGTCCGCGGTCCGCCGGACGTTCCGCGCGCCGGTAGGCGAGGTAGGTGGCGAGGATGAGGATCCAGGTCAGCAGCGCGCCCGACAGCGAGAAGCCGATCAGCGCCAGGAACGCCCGCTCGGGGGCGACCGCCGCGAGCAGGGCCGCCAGCAGCAGCCCGGCCCCGGAGACCAGCAGCGCGGGCAGCGGCACGCCGCGCCTGTCGACCCGGCCGAACAGCCGTGGCGCCTGGCCGCTGCCGGCCAGTCCGTGCAGCGTGCGGCTGGCGACGTAGACGTTGGTGTTCATGGCGGACAGCGCCGCGGTCAGCACCACCGCGTTCATCACGTGCACCGCGGCCGGGACCCCGGCGATGTCGAACAGTCGGACGAACGGGCTGGCGTCCACCGAACCACCGGCCGCCGCCTCGTTCCAGGGCACGAGCGAGACGACGACCGCGGTGCCGAGGACGTAGAACAGCAGCAGCCGCAGCACCACACCGCGGGTGGCGGCGACCAGGTCCCGGCCGCCGGCGCGCGCCTCGCCGGCGGCCACGGCGAGCGCCTCGGTGCCCATGTAGCTGAAGGTCACCAGCACCATGGCGAGCCAGATGCCGCCCACGCCGTGCGGCGCGAACCCGCCGTGGTCGGTCCAGGCCGACAGCCCGGTCGCCGACCGGCCGCCGAGACCGACGAAGATGGCGACGGCGCCCAGGCCGACGAAGACCACGATCGTGATCACCTTGATCATCGCGAGCCAGTACTCGAACTCGCCGAACACGCCGACGGTGAACGAGTTGACCACCAGCACCAGCGTCGCGAAGAGCACCGCGGGCACCCACAGCGGCAGCCCCGGCCACCACAGCTTCAGGTAGATGCCGACCGCCAGCGCCTCGCTGCCGATGTTGACGACCCCGGCGATCCAGTACCACCAGCGCTGCGCGAACGCGGGGCCCGGGCCCAGGTAGCGCTCGGCCATGCCACCGAACCCGCCCGCGTCGGGATGCGCGGCGATCATGCGGGTGAGCGCGTACGCGAGGGTCACCGCGACGGCGCCCCCGATGGCGTAGGCGACGGTGACCGCCGGGCCGGCGGTCGAGATCGCCTGACCCGAGCCGAGGAAGAGGCCGGTGCCGATCGCGCCGCCGAGGCCGATCATCCTCAACTGCCGCCCGGAGAGCTCCCGCCGCAACGATGCGCCACCGGAGGTCGACTGTGCGGTCATGGCCTAGTGCTCGACAGTCGGCAGCAGGGGGCGACGGCCGGCGGTGGCCACGCCGGCGCCGACCGGGTCACGTTCCAGCGGCGAGAAGTCGTACCTGTCGAGCGGATCCCGCTTGAGGTCGACGATCCGCGAGTTGGCGTCCTGAACCCGGGCCAGGACCTGCGGGCTCACCAGACGCAACGCGATGCTGTCGGCGACCGGTACGCCCTTGTCGGTCAGCCGGATGGCGTCGTCGTCGATCCGGATCAGGTCGTGCTCCCGGTACGGCGCCAGCTCGGCGGCGAAGTGCTCGGCGGGGTCGACGCCGTAGCGGCTGCGGAAGTCGTCGCGCCCGACGCCGCGTGAGCGCAGGTTGAACATGACCGCCCGGCGCATCCGCTCGTCGGTCGACAGGTGCACGCCGTGCCAGACCGAGGGGCGACCCGCCTCGACCCGCTGCATGTAGCCGTCCATGGTGCAGTCGTTGTAGTACTGCGTGTTCCCGACGTAGCCGAACCCGGAGACGCCGAACGGCAGCAGGTTGGTGTCCTCGATGGAGTCGTACTTGTTCTCCTGCTGGCGGGAGTGGGTGGCCGCCTTCGAGTAGTAGAAGAGCGGACCGCGCCGGAAGCCGAGCCGCCGGGTCAACGCCTCGGTCATGAAGTGCATGCGCAGCCGCTGCCGCAGGTCGGGGAAGATCCCCGGCTCGTTGCGGTAGTGCGCCGAGATCGGGTCGGCCTGCTTGAACATCAGCGGGAAGATGTTGAACTTGTCGACGCCGTACCCGATCAGGCTGGTCAGCGTGGTGTACCAGTTCTCCTCGGTCTGGTACGGCAGCCCGAAGATCAGGTCGACCGAGTGGTTGTCCAGGCCCCGCTCGTGCAGCAGGTCGAGCAGCCGGTAGACGTGCGACGCCTCATGCCCACGGTTGAGCTTGCGCAGCACCCGGTCGTCCATGGACTGCACGCCGAAGACCCACCGGTTCACCCCGGCGTCGCGCAGCGCGTCGAGCCGGTCGGTGTAGTCGGGGGCGTCGATGACCGACGGGTGAAGCTCGAAGGTGATCTCGGCGGCGCCCGGGATGTCGATGTGCTGCCGCAACCGGGCGAAGAGCGCCGTGATCTGCGCGGCGGACAGGTAGGACGGGGTGCCGCCGCCGAAGTAGACCGTTTCCGCGGTGACCCGGTGCGGGAGCATGCCGGTCACGATCTCGAGCTCACGGTGCAGCGCGGCGAGGTACCGGGTCACCCGGGGCGAGTCCGGTCGGATCTCCTTGGCGAAGTGGCAGAACGTGCAGCGCTGTTCGCAGAACGGCAGGTGCAGGTAGATGTTCGCGTTCCGGGTCAGACCGGTGAAGGTTTCGGCCGGGGTGATCTCCCCCATTGCCTTGAGCGGCGGGTAGGTGCCGACCAGATAATAGTTTTCGATCGGTTGCAGAATGCCGATGTCGGCAAGCTGGTCGACCGGCATCGCGGCCAGGCTGCGCTGAGCTTCCGCGCGGATTTCCGAAAAGGGCGGAAAGGATTGGGACATGGGTGAGCCTCCTGTTGTCCCGGACGGGCGGAACGGCATGTGTGGCGGCTTCGGTCATGCGGTGGCCGCCACCGCGATGTGGTGGCCGTACCTGCGAGAGAGCAGGAAGAAGCTGTCGCCACGGCGACAGCCCAGGGCGACGTCAACAGGTTGGCAGATAACTCAGGTCTGCCGAATGGCGTGGCTCATGCGCGAGAACTCCCCGTGTCAGCGCTGCGTCGAGTTACCGCGAAGACCTCGCGGCTCACTCCGGTGGCCGGGAAATAGTTAACCCCCGCCCCTCGGGTGGTGTCAACGGAACTTCCATGATCCTTTGTCGGCATTGCCTCGCGCCACTGACACTTCCCCATCCAACATACAAGTCGGACATTGTCCGGATACTCTTGCACCGGACCGGTAGTGTCGGCGACATGACACATTCCCGCGATGCGGTACCGACGCCGATGCGCATTCTCGACCGGGCCGGGGCCACCTATGCGGTGGCCACGCATCGGGCCATCCGCACCAGCGACGACGTGGCGACGTTGCTCGACTTCCCGGTGACGCGATCGGTGAAGACCCTGGCCTTCCAGGGCCCCCCGGACACCGTGGTGCTGGCGGTGCTGCCCGGGCCGGCCCGGCTCGACTACCGAGGGCTCGCGGAAGCCGTCGGCACCGCACGGTCGCGGCTGCGCCCCGCCGACCCGGCCGTGCTCGACGCGCTCGACATGGAGCCGGGCGGCGCCAGCCCGCTCACCGACGCCGACGGCGTGATCACCGTCTTCGACGTCGCGGTCGCGGGCATGGGCCCCGTCTACTGCGGCAGCGGCCGCAACGACCGCACCCTCCAGGTCGACGGTCGCGACCTGCTCCGGCTCGCCCGCAACCCCCGGGAGGCGCCCATCACCCGCGCCGCGGACTGACGCTCACCCGGGCCGGGCGAGGGCTGTCCGCCGGGCCATCGCGCCGCGCAGCGCGAAGGCCGCGGCAGCCGCCGCGAGGCCGGCCACGGCACCGGCCACCCAGAGCGTGGTCGGCCCGGCCGCCGCCAGCACCGTGGTGCCGGTGAGCGGCCCGACCAGGCTGGAAGCGCCGTACGCCATGCCGAACAGACCGCTGTAGCGCCCCTCCGACCCCGGCGGGGCGAGCTCGGTCACCAGGGTCGGCCCGACCGTGGCCACGCCGATCTCCCCGATCGTCCAGATCAGCACCGCCAACGCGTAGCCGGGTACGGTCCGCGCGGCGGCCAGCAGCCCGAAGCCCAGTCCGGTGACGGCCAGGCTGCCGGCGTAGACGGTCGGCCGCGGCCAGTCGGCCAGCCGTCCGGCGAGCAGCGGCTGGAGCACCAGGATCACGATCGGGTTCACCGCGATGACCAGCCCGTACGCCGTGGGCGGCAGCCCCTGGTCGAGCATGGTCAGCGGCATCGTCACGTACGCCTGCACGAGCAGCACCGCGAACACCAGGAAGGTGCCGGTCACCGCCCACAACAGGGCGTCGGAGCCCGGGCTCGCCGGGCCGCCCCGGCCGCCGTCGTGGGCGGGCCGCCGCCGGTCGGGCGGCAGGAGTCGCACCGCGACCAGCGCGAAGATCACGCAGCTCGCGGCGTCGACGGCGAACAGCAGCACGAAGCCGCGCGCCGCCATCAGGCCGCCGGCCAGCCCGGCCACCGCGCTGCCCAGGTTGACCGCCCAGAAGATCAGGCCGAAGGCGCGCGCCCGGTGCTCGCCGGGGACCGTGGCGACGACGAGCGCGGCGAGGGCCGGCCGGTAGAGGTCCACGGTGAGGCCGTAGAGCACCACGGCGCCGACCAGCACGGGCAGGGTGCCGGCCCAGGGGATCAGCATCGCCGTCACCGCGGTGGCCAGCAGGCCGGCGACGAGCGTGCGCCGCCCGCCCCAGCGGTCCGCCAGCCAGCCACCGAGCGGCTGGGACACCACGGCCCCGGCGCCGAAGCTCGCCAGCACCAGGCCGACCGTGCCGGGCGACAGACGCCACTGACCCGACAGGTACAGCGCGAGGAACGGTTGGATCAGGTAGCCGAGCCGGTTCACCAGGCTGCCCGCCCAGAGCACCCAGAAGGCACGCGGCAGCCGGCGCCGCCCGGTGGCGGAGCTGCTCTCCTCGACCAGGTCCGTCATCGCCGCACGGTCACCCGCTCACCGCCGGTGGACTCGAGTTCGCCGATCACCCGGTCGAAGAAGTCGCGCAGCTTGGCGCGCATCGGCGCGAACCCGGCCGGATCGGCGCCGGACACCCCGCGGATGTGGTTGGCCAGCAGGTGGTACGTGTTCGCGCCGACGTCGAGTTTCTTGACCTCGTTGCCGCGACCGAGGCTGAAGACGCCGATGCCCTGGCCCTCGCCCCACCGGAAGATCTCGTAGAACGCCGCGCGGTAGACGTTCTGACCGGGCGTCACCAGGGCGGGGTCGATGCCCTGGGCGAGGATGGTCAGCTCGGTGCCGGTCGGGTCGAGGAAGCAGAGCACGGCCTGGACGGTCGCGCCGTCGGCCCGTGACTGCCGCAGGAAGAGCCGCATGCGGTCGCGCAGCGGCGAGTCCAGGACCAGGTCGAGGGCGGTGGACGACAGGTGGTTGAAGCGGTGTCCGTACTTCGCCAGGTTGAGCGCGTGCAGCCGGTCGAAGTCCTTGAGCGCCGCGGGGTCGGCCGCCGCCCCGGCGCCGTCGAGGACGCGGTGGTCGTACTCGGCGGCCGCGCGGCGCACCAGCCGGCGCAGGTCCCGGTAGCGGGAGTTGCCCAGTTGGGCCCGCAGGTCGTCGTCGACGCCGGCGCGCACCCGGTACTGGGCCTCCATGAACCAGGGCAGATCGAGGAAGCCGTCGCGGGCGAGCGCCGTGGTGTCGTCGGTGGTGCGGATCTGCGGGTAGAGCAACCAGTCCGCGCCGGCCTGCCGGGCGCGCTCCCGATCGGTCCGCCGGCGTTCGTCACCGGGCGCCGGGATGTGCATCTCGTAGAAGTGTCCGGCCGGCACGAAAGCCTTGCCGAGATTGCAGTCGTCGTCCTGCATCCCGACATCGGCGGTCACGGCCCACCAGTGAATTATCTTGCGCAGCGGCACCGCCGGCTCGGCAACGCCGTACATTCTGCAGAACATTTCCTGGAAAGCCGACCCGGCCGTTTCCCACATGGTCAGAGAACCCTTTCTCCGTACACTTTCCACGGAGCCCCCGCCGCGCGCTCCGCGTCCATGATGTCAAACCACCCTCCGACCCGCGCCCCCGCACGGAGGGTGTTTCATCCATTTCTACGGCTTTTTAGCTCACCGGTTGGGGTTTGCCGATCACGCTGGTGGACCTTCCCGGGCCACGACTTCGAGCGTGCTGAACTGGCGAAACCGCCGTTGCATAGATCAACGACTAACTGCTGCCCGCCTGTCGGGTGGACGCCGCTGCCGTCGCGTGTCAGGATGGGCGAGCCGTCGCGGCGTTGACCGGAGTGGGACACGACGAGGTTCCCCACGGTTTCGCAGAGCCAGATTACTCGTTCTGGCGGCCAGCCCTGCCGCCGAACGCGACAGTCACCACGGGGAGGGCGTCATCGTCATTCGACGTGTCCGCGGAATCCGGTACGACGAGGTGCAGGCCTACCAGCCGGCGGCCCGGGATGTCATCACGCAGGCCGAGGTCGACGCCGCCGTCGAACACATCACCAGGGAGCCGGGCGCCGAGTGCCTGCGCGTCGTGGTCTTCGGCGCCGCCGAGCTGGCGCCCGAGGGCGAACGGTCGCTGCGGGCCCTGACCGCCGGCCCCCAGTACCCGGCCACCGGCCGGCCCGGCATCGAGGTCACCGCGATCGTTCCGCTGCCCGGTGCGGAGGTGGAGGTGGTCGCGCTCGACGCCGGCACCCGCCTGGTCCGCACCCACGAGGACGGGGCCGAGGTCCGACGGCTGGTGCACGTCGCCGCGCCCGGTCGCGACGGGTCCACCTTCGAGCAGGCAATGGCGGCGCTGCGCGGACTGGAGGCGGTGCTGTCGCGGGCCGGCATGGCTCCCGACCACATCGACCGGACCTGGTATTTCCTCGCCGACATCGAGGAGACCTACGGCGACCTGAACAAGGCCCGGGACGCCACGTTCGACAGGTGGAAACTCACCACCTACCCGGCGAGCACCGGCATCGGCGCCGGGCTGCCCCCCGGCCAGGCGCTGGCCGTGATGGCCGAGGCGGTCGCGCGGGACGGCGTGGCGGCGGCGACGCCGTTCGGCACCGACCTGCAGTGCGCGCCCTACGACTACGGTCCCCGCTTCGTGCGCGCCAACCGGTCGCGTCGCAACGGTTGCCAGGTGGTGCACGTCTCCGGGATCTCCAGCATCGACAAGCAGGGCGTCTCCCTGCCGCAGCACGACGTGCGGGCCGCCGTGGACTACGCGATGGCCAGCTTCACCGACCTGCTGGCCGGCGCCGACCTCTCCCCCGCGGATCTGGTGAGCTGCTACGTCTACTGCAAGGACGCGGAGGCGCGGAGCGCGTTCGAGGCACACTGCTCGGACGCCGGCCTCACCCTGCCGCACCTGTTGAACACCGTGGACGTCTGCCGCCCGGAACTGCGCTTCGAGATCGAGGGCCGGGCCGTGCGGCGGGAACCCGCATGAGCCCCCGCGTCGTCGTGCTGGACAACTTCGACTCGTTCACCTACAACCTGGTGCAGTACCTCGCGGTCGCCGGCGCGCGACCGACGGTCCTGCGCAACACCGCGGAGCTCACCGAGATCGCCGCGCGGCACCCCACCCATCTGGTGCTGTCGCCCGGTCCGGGCTCCGTCGAGAATCCCGGTTCCTACGGCGTCTGTCTCGCCGCCCTCGCCCACTACACCGGTCGGATCCCGGTGCTGGGCGTCTGTCTCGGGCACCAGGCCATCGGCCGGTTCTACGGGGCGCGCACCACGCGACTCGCGACCGTGCGGCACGGCCACGTGTCGACGATCCGGCTGCGCCGAACCAGCCGGCTCTTCGCCGGGGTGCCCACTGGCTTCCCCGCCATGCGTTACCACAGCCTGGCGATCGCCCCGGCCACCCTGCCGGCCGACCTGAGGATCGTCGCCAGCGCCGACGACGACGAGTGCGTGATGGCCGTCGAGCACGCCAGGCAGCCGGTGTACGGCGTCCAGTTCCATCCGGAGTCGATCGGCACGCCGGCCGGGCAACTGATCATCGAGAACTTCCTGTCCGTGACAGGTTCGAGGAGCGACAGTGGCTGAGGAATTCATCTTCGATCTGACAGACGCCGGCCGGTCGGAGGTCGTCGACCAGCTCATCGAGGCCGCCGAACACATTCCGGGGCTGGTGTTCACCTATCCGCCGATCTCCCTCTGGGAGCCGCGGGACGCCACCGCCTCGGACCCGGACACGCTCTGGGCCGGCAGCGACACGTTCTCGCACAACCTCTACATCCACATTCCGTTCTGCCGCCAGAAGTGCAGCTTCTGCTACTACAGCGTGGCGGTCGTGCAGAACGACACCCAGGTCATCTGGGACTACCTGCACTGCCTCGAGAAGGAGGCGCTGCAGTACCTGCCGATGATGCGGACCAAGAAGATCGAGACGGTGTTCATCGGGGGCGGCACGCCCAGCCGGCTCAACCCCGAGCAGATCGACTTCCTCTTCGAGCGGGTCATCCGACGCTTCGACCTGTCCGAGTGCCGCGAGATCACCTACGAGTGCTCGCCGGACTCGGCCACCGAGGACCGCATCGCGACCATGGCGGCCAACGGGACGAACCGGCTCTCCATGGGGGTGCAGTCGCTCGACCCGGAGATCCTGCGCAAGTCGCGCCGCGCCGACACCCCGTCCAGTGTGGTGCGCACCTATTACCACATGGCCGACAGCGGGGTGCCCAACGTCAACATCGACCTCATCGCCGGCATCGAGCGCGAGGCGTTCGACAACATGCAGCGGACCATGGACGCGGTCACCGCGCTGGAGCCGATGCCCACCCAGATCACCCTCTTCACGCTCTCGGTGCGCAAGGGCGCGATCAACGACACCACGCTGCGCGAGGAGGACCACGCCAAGCTCTTCCGGCGCAGTCTCGCCCTGTTCCGGTACGCCAAGCGCCGGATGACGGCGAACGGCTACTGGCAGTACTCCCGCAACCTCTTCCCGCGCGACAACTGGATCTTCCACTACCAGGACAACCACTGGGGCAACAACGGCTACGTCCTCGGGCTCGGCGCCAGCTCCTACAGCCACTCGCACGGCTACACGTACGGCAACGCGTTCACCTTCCGCGAGTACATGCGCCGGATCCAGGCGGGCGGGTCGGCGGTGGAGAAGGCCTTCCCGCTCTCGGAGGACGAGTCACTGCGCCGGCACCTGGTGCTGGCGATGAAGCACCGCGAGCTGGACGTCGCGCGGTTCAACTCATTCTATCCGGCGGGCTCCGAGCCGCTTCGGCAGTTCCGGCCGGTCTTCGACGCGCTCGCCGCGCTGGGCGTCGTCACGGTGGAGGACGGGCGGATCGCGTACACGGAGGACTATGCCGACCTCAGCGACCGCTACACCCGGTTGTTCTACTCCAGCGGCGTCAGCGAGGCGGTCCGGCGCGGCGTCGGGCAGCTCACCGGCGCCGGCAGCAACGCCTTCAACTTCACGCTCTAGGGCGTCGATGTCGGCGCCCACGTCCACCGCCACGACCGCCCGCGTCTCCTTCGGCGGCGACCCGCACGATCTCGTCGAGCCGCTGACGGAGCGGTTCGGATCGCTGTTCTGCTATCGCCTGCCCGGGCGGGAGCAGCGCACCCTGTTCGCGTCGCTGTCGGACGTGTGGCGGGTCACGGCCGACGGGATCGAGCGGGACGGCGAACGCTTCGACGGCGACGTCGCCGCCCTGCTCGACCAACTGCTGGCCGAGGCGAGGCGTGGTCCGGGCCCCGACGTCGCGTTCGCGTTCTCCTACGACCTGTCGCTGCGGCTGCGGGCCGAGGCCGGCATCCCGGGCGGTCCGCCACCGGCCACGGCCCCCGGGCGGCTGCTCGGCTTCGCCGGGCCGCTGCGGCGCGCAGTGGTCCACGACCCGGCCACCGGCACCCTGAGCTGCGCCGCGGAGGACCGGGCGGACGTGGTGGCGGCCTGCGCCCGGGCCACCGCCCGGACCGCGCCGCCGCTCACCGCGCCGCTGACCGAGGTCGTCGTCGACATCGACCCGGTCCGGTACGCGGGGCAGCTCGCCCGGGCCCGCGAACACCTGCTGGCCGGCGACGTCTACCAGGTCGTCCTCTCGGTGCCGGTCCGGGTACGCCCCCGCACCTCGCTGCCGCGCTACTACGCCGACGTGGCTGCCCGGTACGCGACGGCCGACTACTCCTACTGGTTCGACCTGGCCGGGACCCGGGTGTTCGGCAACTGTTCCCTGCCGCACGTGCTGGCGCGCGACGGCCGGGTGAGCAGCCGGGTCTTCGCCGGCACCCAGCCGGCCGCGCGGACCGACCGGGAGCGACAGGATCGGGGCGCGCTGCTGCGCGGCGACCCGAAGTACTTCGCCGAGCACATCATGCTCGTCGACCTCGAACGCAACGACCTCGGCTCGTACTGCGAGCCCGGAACCGTGGTGGTCGACCGGTTGTGCGATCCGTTGGTGATCGGACCCACCACGTATCTGGCCAGCGACGTCTCCGGCCGGTACGACCCGGTGCACGGGCTCGGCCGGGTCCTGCTGGCCAGTTTCCCGCGCGGGGTCGTGGTCGGCGCGCCCAAGCTGCGCGCCCAGGAGGTGCTGGCCGAGATCGAGGGCGAGCCGCGTGGGTTCTTCGCCGGCGCGGTGGGGCTCTACGACGCGGCCGGCGACGCGTTGACCTCCAACACGATCGTCACCTGCGCCGAGCAGGACGGGCCGGACGTCCTGCTGCGCTGCGGCGGCGGCGTGGTGGCCGGCTCGGAGGTCGCCCAGGAGCTGGCGGAGTTGGAACTCAAGCTGCGGTATCTGCGATAGCGGGGTGAGTTGGCATGATCGTCGTCGGGTTCAACGGTTTCACACGGTCCGCGGAGCTGTTCGGTCGCCTGTACCGGCGCTCGGGCCTGGACCGGTACCGGGTGCTGGGGCACGACGCGGCCGTCGCCGTGGTGGTCGACGGCGAGCTGGTCGCCGCCGTGGAGGAGGAGCGGCTCAGCCGGGTCAAGAAGACGTCGGACCTGCCGGTCAACGCGCTGCGCTGGGCCCTGCGGGAGGCCGGCGTCGAGCTGGCCGACGTGGACCGCTTCGCCTTCCCGTGGAGTTTCACCGCGGAGGTCTGGGCGACCGAGCGGGCCGGGATCCTCCGGTCGGCCGCCGCCGAGCAGGAGCGGGCCGACCGCCTGGCCCGGCTGGAGGAGCTGCGCACGACGCTGCTGACGCCGGAGGCGATCAGGTCGGACTTCGCCGCGCGGACCGGCTTCACCATCCCGCCCGACCGGCTCCGGCTCGTCCCGCACCACCTCGCCCACCTGTCGTGCGGCTACCACACGGCCGGCTGGCGGGACGCCGCGTTCCTGGTCAGCGACGGGCGCGCGGAGCGCTACTCGTCGATCATGGGAGAGATCCGGGACGGCGAGGTGACGATCCTGGCGGACGCCACCGTCGACATCGCCAACAGTCTGGCGCTGCTCTACAGCAAGGTCACCCGCTATCTCGGCTTCGTGCCGAACAACGACGAGTACAAGGTCATGGGGCTCAGCGGCTTCCATCCGCCGCTCGGCGCGGACAATCCGCTGCTGCGCGAGGTGGTCACGCTGGAGGACACCGGCGGCTACCGGCTGCGGGTCGGCAACCCGCTGCTGGACACCCAGGCGTACTACCCCTTCTTCGATCAGATCTTCGAGTGTGCGGGCGACCGCACCGACTGGGACTTCCGGTGCCGGGTGGCCCGCGCGGTCCAGGACACGGTCGAGGTGGTCACCCGACACCAGGTGGCGGCGCTCGAACGGCGGACCTCGGCGCGGCATCTGATCATCGAGGGTGGCCTGGCGCTGAACTGCGTGAACAACACCAAGCTGCTGGAGGGCTCCCGGTTCGAGGACGCCTCGGTCAGCTTCGGCGCCAGCGACCCCGGCGTGACGATCGGCGCGGCGGTGTACGCGTCGCGGGAGCTGGGTCGTCCGGTGCGCCCGTCGCCCGTCCCCTACCTGGGGCCGAGGTACACCGACGACGACGTCCGCGCGGCCCTCGCCGCGGTGGGCGACCGGGTCGAGTGGCGTGAGCTGGCCGAGGACGAACTGTTCGCCGAGGTGGCCAAGCTGCTCGTCGACCCGGTGGTGATCGGCTGGTTCCAGGGCGCAGTGGAGTACGGCCCACGCGCCCTCGGCAATCGCAGCATCCTGGCCAACCCCGCGTTTCCCGATATTCAGGACGTCATCAACATCCGCGTGAAGCGTCGGGAGCCGTTCCGACCGTTCGCGCCGGTGCTGCCCGCGGCCTCGGCGCCGCGCGTCCTGGAATTGGGCAAGAAGAAGGCCTCCCCCTACATGACATTCGTCTTCCCGGTCCGGCCCGAATACCGGACGCTCGTTCCGGGCGCCGTGCACGTGGACGGCACGGCTCGCGCCCAGACCGTCGACGAGGCGGACAATCCGCTGCTGGCGGGCCTGCTGCACGCCTTCGAGCAGGTCACCGGCGTGCCGTGTCTGATCAACACTTCGTTCAACGTCGCGGGGCAGCCAATCGTCGGGTCACCGGCCGATGCGCTAAGCTGCTTCCTCGATACGGAAATCGATTACCTGGTGCTACACCACTTTCTGATCAGCAAGGTGGCTTCCGGTGAGTCTTGACTTTGTCGGCCCTTATTGCCTCATTCATTCCGAGGGCAAGGTCAACTACGCCCGCGGCGAGACCGTACGGTCCTGGTCACTCGCCGAGGTGCCCCGCCCGGCCACGCACCCGGTGTTGACCATGGTGCCCTACGCGCAGCTGCGCGAGCGCGGCTACGTCTGCCACGACGACAACGAGCCCCTGATCTCCCTGGTGCCCAGCGAGTTCCGTGAGGTCGAGCTGGAGTCGTTCGCCGACGCGCACGCCGACGTCCGGGTGGTCTCCGACCCCGTGCACACCCCCGGCGACGAGGAGTTCGCCGCCCGGATCGACCGGGTGATCAAGGAGGAGATCCAGCGCGGCGAGGGCTCCAACTTCCTCATCTCGCGGCGCTGCGACGTGACCATCGGCGACTTCGGGCCCGACGTCGCGCACACGATCTTCGCCCGGCTCGCCCGCAACGAGATCGGGGCGTACCTGACGTTCTGCTTCTTCGACGGGGAGCGCTACTTCATCGGGTCCTCACCCGAGCGGCACCTGACCTACCGTCGTGGCACGGTCACGATGAACCCGATCTGCGGCACGCTGCCGCGGGCGGCGCTGCAGAAGCGGGCCGACCTCATCGAGTTCCTCTCCGACCGCAAGGAGGTGAACGAGCTCTTCCAGGTCGTCGACGAGGAGCTCAAGATGATGTCGCGGATCTGCGGCGAGGGCGGCGTCGTGCACGGGCCGTACCTGAAGGAGATGAGCGCGCTCGTCCACACCGAGTACGTGCTCGAGGGCACCGCCACCATGAGTCCGCTCGACGCGTTCCGCGAGTCGATGTTCGCGGCGACCATGGTCGGCAGCCCGCTGGAGAACGCCGCCCGCGTCATCCACCGCCACGAATCCGAGTCCCGGGGCTACTACTCCTCGGCCCTGATGATCCGTGGTCTCGAGGACGACGGCCAGGAGTGGCTGGACAGCGCCATCACGATCCGGACGATGGCGGTGGACACCGACGGCCACGCCGTGATCCGCAGCGGCGCCAGCGTGGTGCGCGACTCCGTGCCCGCGAAGGAGTGCCGGGAGGTCCGCACCAAGGCCGAGGGGCTGCTGAAGGCGATCACCACCGCGGAGCCGCCCGGCCCCTTCCTCGACCGGTTCGTGGACGACAAGGTCATGGAGGTGCTCAACAGCCGCAACCGCTACCTGTCGCGCTTCTGGATCAACAGGCAGTTCGACGACCGGTACGCCGCGCCCGAACTCATCGGCCGCTCGGTGCTGATCGTCGACAACGAGGACCAGTTCACCGAGATGCTCAAGCACATCCTGGAGCACCTCGGGCTCAAGGTCACCATGCGCGACTACCGGGAGTCCGGCATCGGCCTGACCGGTTACGACCTGGTGCTGGTCGGGCCCGGGCCCGGCGACCCGAACCAGCTCGACGACCCGAAGATCGCCCAACTGCACCGCATCGTGGGCGACCTGATGGCGGCCGGCACGCCATTCCTCGCGGTCTGCCTCGGCCACCAGATCCTCTGCCGTCTGCTCGGCATGACCGTGCACCCGGTGGACCCGCCGCTGCAGGGCGTGCAGGAGACCGTCGACCTGTTCGGGCGGGCCGAGCCGGTCGGCTTCTACAACACGTTCTTCGCCGACGCCCCGGCCGAGGCCCCCGCGGGGGTGACCATCGCGGTGGAGCCCGACGGCCGGGTCGTGGCGCTGCGCTCCGAGGGCTTCACCAGCTTCCAGTTCCACGTCGAGTCCGTCCTCACCACCAACTGCATCACCATCCTCCGGGAGGCGCTGTTGTGGCTGTTGACCTGAGCCTGCCGTTGTCGGCGGGTTACGGCGATCTGACGCTGCTGGTCTGTGGGCTGTCCACGGACGGCACACGCGAGCGGTACCTCTTCGTCGACCTGGGCGCCCGCACGGTGCGGGAGACCACGATCGACATCGGTGACCTGCGCGCCCGCCAACTGGCGGTGCTGCGGGACCGGCTCGGCGACGGTCCGGTGCCGTACGGGCTGGGTCGGCTCGAGGACCTGCTCGCGTACTTCTTGCACCCGCACAGCTTCGTGCAGACCGCGGACGGCGAGGTCGTCGTCTCCTTCAAACAGGCGCCCTACCTGCGCCGACTCGGCCGCGACGGCGGCTCGCACCTGTGGCCGCCGGCGACCGAGCTGGACTTCGCCGCGATGCAGAGCTCCACCAAGTGCGAGGTCGAGCCGGGCGTGATCGGGTTCGCGATGACCGACACCGAGGACCGCCTGCGCCGCTACCACGACCCGGAGCAGCCGTTGCGCAGCAGCGCCTGGCGCTACGACCTGCGCAGCGGCGCGGCGAGCCGGCTGGGCGACCTGCCCGAGTTCGCCTGCGACACCATCCACGAGCTGGAGGCCTCGCCGAACGGGTTCATGGTCGGCGTCGACATGGACCTGTCGGTGCGCCCCGGTCCCGACGGCCGGGTGCGGGGCACCGACGGCGGCAGCTTCGACGTCGCGCGGTACGCGGCCAACGAGTTCCCCACCGGCCGATTCGTGGTGGCGGACGAGAAGCTGACCCGCGCCTCGGTGCACACCACCGGCGCGAGCTGCTCCGCGCACGTCGACGTCGACCTGGACGACCCGAACGTCTTCTACGTCTCCTGCAACAACATCTCGAAGTGGCAGAACAACGTCGTCGTGCACGGGCCGGGCGTGCTGGAGCGGTGGCGGTACCAGGACGGCGCGGCGGTCCGGGAGGCGGCCCACACCGGGCCGACCTTCCTGCGCATCACCTCGCAGCAGCTGTTCCACCGCGACGGTCGACAGCTGATCGCGGTCACCGGCTTCCCGAACCGGCTGTTCGTCCTCGACCCCGCCGACATGTCCACGGTGTTCGACCTGGAGTTGTTCGCGCACGAGCCGGTCCAGCCGCCGTTCATCTGCGCGAAGAACAGCCAGTCGCCGCTCTACCTGGCGGTCGATCCCGGCGGCCGGTACGTCTTCATGACCGGCGCCTCGACGCTCTTCGTCGTGGACCTGGACGAGGGCCGGGTCGTCGAGCAGGTGCCGTTCTGCGAGCCCGGCTCGCTAATGGCCACCGCCCACATCGGGTTCGTGCGCTGACGGACGCCGGCGCCGTGGTGGTTCCGGCAGGGCCCGTCGATCCAGCTTGCCGTTCGCGGTGAGGGGGAGGGCGTCCAGGCGCACCACCCGGGCCGGCACCATCGACGCGGGCAGCCGCTCGGCGAGATAGGTGCGCAGGTCCCGCTCGCCGGGGCCGTCCGGTGGCCCCACCACGTAGCCGACCAGACGTTCGGCGCGTCCCTCGTCCCGGCGCAGCACGACCACGGCACCGGACACCGCCGGATGCCGGCGCAGTGTCTCCTCGATCTCGCCCGGCTCGATCCGCTGCCCGCGCAGCTTGATCTGGTGATCGAGCCGACCGAGGAACTCCAGCATCCCGCCGGGCAGCCAGCGCACGAGATCGCCGGTCCGGTACAACCGGGCGCCGTCGCCGAAGGGGTCCGCCGGGAACCGTTCCGCGGTGAGACCCGGCCGGCCGAGATACCCCCGGGCCAGGGCGTGGTCCCCACCCAGGTGGAGCTCCCCCGGCACGCCCTCGGGCACCAGGTTCCCGTCCGCGTCGAGGACCCGCACCACGACGTTCGCGATCGGCCGGCCGATCGGCACCGAAGCACCGTCCTCCACCGGGCGGCACGGCCACCAGGTCACGTCGATCGACGCCTCGGTCGGCCCGTACAGGTTGTCGATCCGGGCCCGGCTCCGCGCCCGGAACCGGCGCACCGCGGCCGGCGGGAGGGCCTCCCCACTACAGACCACCAGCCGCAACGCGTCGCACCCGTCCCAGCCGGGCTCGTCGAGCACCGACTCCAGCATGGACGGTACGAAGTGGACGACGGTGATCCGCTCCCGCCGCATCACGGCCATCAGGTATTCCGGGTCGCGCTGCCCGCCGGGCCGGGCCATGACCAGACGGGCGCCCTGCGCGAGCGGCCAGAACAGCTCCCACACCGACACGTCGAACGTGGCGGGGGTCTTCTGCAGGACGGCGTCGGCGCTGGTCAGCGCGTACTCGTCCTGCATCCAGCGCAGCCGGTTGACGATGCCGCGGTGCGGCACGGCGACGGCCTTGGGACGCCCGGTGGAGCCGGAGGTGAACAGGACGTAGGCCAGCCCCAGGTCCGAGCGGAGCGGCACCGGCGGCGCCGGGACGCCCGCGCGCAGCTCGGTCGCCGAGACCGCCAGCACGGGACGGCTGCCGGCGACGGCCTCGGCCGCGGCCTTCAGCTCGGGTTCGGTCAGCACGACGACCACGCCGGCGTCGTCCAGCATGCCGGCGAGGCGGGGCGCGGGGTCGCCCAGTTCCAGGGGAAGGTACGCGGCGCCGCTGAGCAGCACCCCGAGCAGCAGCACCGGGAACCGGGCGGAGCGTTCGGCGTGGACCGCCACCACGGCGTCCGGTTCCACCCCCGCCGCGGTGAGCAGCCCGGCCACCACGCCGGCCTGCCGGACGAGTTCCTCGTACGTCAGCGACTCACGCTCGTCCACGACGGCACACGCCCCGGGTGTCCGGGCGGCCTGCGCCAGCACCAGCTCGGGCAGGAACGCCGTCACCGGGCCACTGCCGTCGGTTCGGCCAGCGCGCTCAGGGCGGCCCGGGTGGCGGGCGCGGTCGGCATCTCGTCGGCGGACAGGTCGAGCCGGATCGTCTCGACGCCGGGGTGCTCGCCCGGGTATTCCCGGCTGGCCAGCACCACGTCGGCGGGCCGGGGCGGCACCGGGTCCGCGGACGCCGAGAGCAGCACGTGCAGCCAGGCCACGTACCTGTCGACGAGTTGTTCGCGGGTGTCCTGGCGTTCGTCGTCCGGCAGGTCGTTCGCCCGGGCGAACGCGTCGAGGTCGTCGTCCAGCGTGCTCGTGATCACCGCGAGGGCCCGGGCCGGGTCGGCGTCGAGCGGCACCACGGCCGGCTCGCCCTCCCGCAGGGTGGCGCGGAAGGCGCGGAAGTCGTGCTCCACGGCGCCCCGGTTCTGCCAGGTGGGCTCCACCAGGACGAGCGGCACGCCGGTCCGCTCGGCGGTGCGGATGGCCGTCGGCGCGGCGCTGCAGTATCCCACGATCAGGGCCGGGCGTACGGGCAGCCGACGCACGGCCGCGGCGTACTCCTCGGCGAGGTCGGTGGTGGCCCGGAACCCGGGCCCGCCCAGGAGCGTCTCGACCGGGTCGGCCCGGTACACGGGCCGGTCGTGGGGGGCCGAGGCCAGCAGCTCACCGAGCCCGGCCCCGGCGGAGATGCGGATGAAGTCGATGATGACGAGCGGTGCGCCCGGACCGTCCGCGAGGACTTCCAGGGTGGGCGCCGGTGCGGTCACTGTCTCTCTCCTGTGTCACTGGTTCGCGCCGGCCGGCAGGCGGTCGAGCGCCGCCCGGGTCAGCCCGCGCACGGTAGGGTCCTGCGCCAGGATGCGCAGCGGCACGCGCACGCCGCACCGCTGTCGCAGCCGGCTGAGCATCCGCACGGCGACCAGCGACTCCCCACCCAACGCGAAGAAGTCGGAGTCGGGTGCCACGTCGGTCGCCCCGAGCAGGTCCCGCCACGCCGCGATGATCTCCCGTTCCACGGTGGCGGCGGGCGTCTCGGGTTCGTCCGGCTCGGCGGGCGGCTCCGGAGCCGCGGTGTCCGCCGCCTCCTCCCCCGCCGCCGGCTCGGTGAGGTCGACCCAGTGCCGGACGCGTTCGAAGGGGTACGTCGGCAGCGGCACCCGCCGGGCGTCCGGGTCGAGCCGGAACGCGGCCCAGTCCGGCTCGACGCCGGCGGTCCAGGCGGTCCCGAGCGCCCGCAGCAGCGCCGGCAGCGCGGCGGTGCCCGGCTCGGCCGGCATCGTGGGCGCCACCGGCACCCGCCCGCCGCCCGCCGCCCGGACCAGCGCGGTCAGCGCCCGGCCCGGCCCGACCTCGAGGACGACCGGGTGGCGCGTGGTCAGCAGCGCGGCGGCGGCCTCCCGGAACCGCACCGGCTCGCGCAGCTGCCGCACCCAGTGCTCCGCCGGACGGGTCGCGCCCTCGACAACCGACCGGCCGGTCAGCCCGCAGTGGACGGTGGTGGTGACCGGGTGGTGCGGCACCGCGCCGACGACCGCCCGGAAGTCGTCGAGGACGGGGTCGAGCAGGCTGGAGTGGAAGCCGTGCGCGGCGGGCACCGGGCGTACCCGGAGGCCGGCGGTGGCGCACCTGTCGGTCAGCTCAAGCACCCCGGCCGGCGAGCCGGAGACGACGGTGACGCCGGGAGCGTTGTCGGCGGCCACCTGCACGTCCGGCGGCAGCAGCGCGGCCACCCGGTCCCGGTCGGCCAGCACGGCGGCCATCCGGCCGGGCGGGGTGCGCTCCACCAGCCGCCCGCGCTCCGCGAGCAGCGCCAGGGCGTCGGTCAGGCGCAGGCCGCCGGCCAGGCAGAACGCGGCGTACTCGCCGACGCTGTGCCCGATCATCCGCTGTGGTCGCAGGCCCCAGTCGAGGAGTTGGGCGCCGAGCGCGTACTCCACCAGGAACAGGGCGGGCTGGGCGATCGAGGGACGGGCCGCCCGGTCGGCGGCGTACGGGTCCAGGAGCGCGGCGCGGACCGGATCGGCGGTGCCCGCCGGCAGTGCGTCCAGCCCGGCGTCGAGCCGCTCGCGGACGCCGGGCAGCCGGGCGTGGAGGTCGGCGGCCATCCCGGGGAACTGGCTGCCCTGCCCCGGGAAGGCGAACGTGAGCGTCGCCCGGCGGGGCACGACGACGGGCTCCGGATCGGTGCCGAGCTGCCGCAGCAGGTCGGCACGGTCGGTGGCGACGATCGCCCGCCGGACCGGCCAGGCGGTACGGCCGACGCGGCTGGTGTGCGCGACGTCGGCGAGTTCCCACCCGGGTGCCGCCGTCAGGTGGTCGGCGAGCCGCCGTGCCGCCGCCCGTACCGCCTGCGGGGTGCGCCCGCTCAGCACGACGAGGTCGACGTCCGGCGCGGGCCTGGACGTGCCCGGGGCCGGCGGCGGCTCCTGGAGGACCACGTGGGCGTTGGTGCCGCCGATGCCGAACGAGCTGACGCAGCCCCGGCGCGGCCCGCCCCGCGCCGGCCAGGGCTCGGCCGTCGGGTTGACGCGCAGGCCGGCGTCGGCGAACGGGATGTCGGGGTGGGGCCGGTCGTGGTGCACGGTGGGCGGCACGACGCCGTGGCGCAGGGCCAACAGCATCTTGATCATCCCGGTGATCCCGGCGGCGGCGTCCAGGTGGCCGAGGTTCGGCTTCACCGACCCCAGCAGGCGTCCGCCCGCCGGCCCGCCCGGCCCCAACGCCGCGCCGAGGCCGGCGACCTCGATGGCGTCACCCATCTCGGTGCCCGTGCCGTGCGCCTCCACCACGTCGACGTCCGCCGGGTCGAGGCCGGCCCGGGCCAGGGCCATGCCGATCACCTCGGCCTGACCGGCGACCGCGGGCGCGGTGTAGCCGACCTTCGCGGCTCCGTCGTTGTTGACCGCGGAGCCGAGCACCAGCCCCAGGATCGGATCGCCGTCGGCCAGCGCGTCGGCGAGGCGTCGCAGCACGACGATCCCCGCGCCGTTGCCGGCCACCGTGCCGGCGGCGTCGCGGGAGAAGGCCCGGCAGTGCCCGTCCGGCGCGCCGATGCCGTTCGGTTCGTAGCGGTAGCCGCGCTGCTGCGGGGTGCTGACCGTCGCGCCCCCGGCCAGGGCCAGGTCGGTGTCCCCGCTGTGCAGGCTCTCGCAGGCCAGGTGCACCGCGACGAGCGAGGTCGAGCAGGCCGTCTGGACGCCGATCGCCGCGCCGCGCAGGCCGAGACGGTACGCGATCCGGGTCGCCGCGTGGTCCTTCTCGTTGCCGATGATCATCGGGAGCGCACCCAGCTCGGCGAGCAGGTCCGGTCGCCCGAGCAGATGGTTCGTCAGGTAGGTGTTGACGCCGGTGCCGACGAAGACGCCGATGCGGCCCGGTTCCCGGCCGGGCGGGTGGCCCGCGTACTCCAGCGCCTCCCACGCGCACTCCAGCAGCAGCCGGTGCTGGGGATCGGTGATCATCGCCTCCCGGGGTGGAAGGCCGAAGAAGGCGGCGTCGAAGTCCTCGATGCCGTCGAGCACGCCACGCACCGGCACGTAGTCCTCGTCGTCGCGCTCCGGTCCGGGGACGCCGGCGGCGGCGAGCTGCTCCGGCGTGAACCGGGTGAGCAGCTCCCGGCCCTCGACCAACGCGTCCCACAGTTCGTCGAGCGACGCGACGCCGGGAAAGCGGCCGGCGACGCCCACCACGGCGATCGGTCCGCGTCCGGCGCTCACCGCGTCGCCGCCGTGGTCGCCGGGCCCGCGCCGCGCAGCCAGCCGGCGAGCGAGTCCACGGTGGGGTGGCGGTAGAGGTCCAGCAGGACGATCGACCGGTCGGGCAGTTTGTCCCGCAGCAGCCGGTGCACCCTGGCCAACTGCAACGAGTCGCCGCCCACCTCGAAGAACGGCTCGTCGAAGTCGAAGTCGTCGTCGCCGAGCACGGTGGCCCAGACCTCGGCGATCAGCGACTCGAGGTCCTCCGCCGGTGCGCCGGGCGGTGTCGGGGCGCGGTGCGGCGCCGGGGCCACCTGCTCCTCGACCCGGCGTAGGATCGCCCGGGCGTCGACCTTGCCGTTGCCGGTGAGAGGAAGCGCGTCGAGCAGCACCCAGCGTTTCGGCACCGCGTACGCCGGCAGGCTCCGCGACACCGACGCGCGCACCTCCTCGACGAGACCGGCCTCCGGCGGGGCGACCAGCGCCGCCACCAGGAAGCGGCCGTTCTCCGCGTCGCCGGCGACCACGACCGCCGCGTCGGACACCCGTGGGTGCGCCGACAGCCGGTGGGTCACCTCGTCCTGCTCGACCCGGTGGCCGTCCAGTTTGACCTGCTGGTCGCGGCGGCCCAGGAAACGCAGTCGACCCTGCTCGTCCCAGCGTACGAGGTCGCCGGTCCGGTAGCTGCGGGTGCCGTCGCCGAGCCGCCGGAACGCCTCCGCGGTCCGCTGCGGATCGTCCAGGTAGTCCAGGGCCAGCCCGGCGCCGACGGCGCACAGCTCGCCCACCGCGCCGGGCGGCAGCAGCTCGCCGTCGTCGTCGACGACCAGGACGCCGGTGCCGCACACGGGCCGCCCGATCGGGACGTCGTCCGGCAGCTCGCACGGGTCGTCGACGTGGTGCACGGTGGTGAAGACGGTGTTCTCGGTGGGGCCGTAGCCGTTGGTGACCCGCAGCCCCGGACAGGCCCGCAGCACGGCCGCGACCGGCCCGGCCGGCACCACGTCGCCACCGGCGAGCAGTTGCCGGAGCCCGCCGAACGCCGCCGGGTCGTAGTCGGCGAGCACCCGGAACAGGCCGGCGGTCAGCCAGGCGACGGTGACCTCACGCTCGGCGAGGAAACGGGCCAGCTCACCGGGGTGCGGCACCGGGCCCGGGAAGATCTCGACCCGGCCGCCGGTGAGCAACGGGACGAACAGCTCCATCGTGGACGCGTCGAAGGCCAGCGGCGCGAGCCGCAGGAAGCCGTCCCCGGGCTCGGACCGGAACACGTCGGGGTCGTGCACGAGGCGCAGCACCGCGGCGTGGGTGATCCGGGCGGCCTTGGGCTCGCCCGTCGACCCGGAGGTGAACGCCAGGTAGGCGACCCGCTGCGGATCGGTCGGCGCGGCCACGGGAGGGACGGCGGCGCCGGCGGGCCGGGACGGCCCGCCGAGGGCCGGGCCGACCCCGGCGAGCCGGGCGATCCGCGGATCACCCACGACGGCGGCGGGGCGGCACCGGGCCAGCTGCGCCGCCACCCGCTCGTCGGGGGCGTCGGCGTCGAGACCGGTGTACGCCGCTCCCAGCCGCAGCGTCGCCAGTACGGCCACCACCTGGGCGGTGGCGGGCGGGGTCGCCACCACCACCGTCGATCCGGCCGTCACCCCGGCCTCCGCGAGGTCGGCGGAGAACCGCTCGGCCAGGTCGAGCAGCTCGGCGTACGTGGTGCTGCCCTCGGGGCCGCGCACGGCGATCGCCCCGGGTCGCCGGCGGGCCTGCTCCGCGAACGCCTGCCACAGCCCGGTGACCGGGCCGGCGTCCGGGCCGCGACCCCACTCGTCGAGCCGGGCGCGCTGCCGCTCGGACATCCCCCGGACCGTCCGTAGTGGCAGGTCGCGGGCCTGCGCCAGGGCCACCAGCGCCGCCTCGAACGCTTCGGCCAGCTCCGCCGCGCCGGCCGGGGAGAGCGCCGCCAGCCGGTGCTCCAGCGCGAACCGGGGGCGCTCCCCCCAGGCCTGGAGGTAGAGCATCGCGTCGAAGACCGAACCCCCGTCGTGACCCTCGTGGACGGTCGCCGTCCCGGCGGGCCCCGGCAGCTCGGCGGGGATCAGCTCGTCGTGGGCGGCGAACCCGATCTGGACCAGCGGGTTGCGGTCGATCGCCCCGGCCGCGCCCAGCTCGGACACGAGCGCTTCGAACGGCAGCTCGGCGGCGGCGACCGCGTCGGCGAGAGCGTCGGCCACGGCGGGGCCCAGCGCGCTCGCGGGCGCGTCGTCGTCCCACCGGCAGCGCACCGGCACGACGCGGGTCGCGAGGCCGACCACCTCGGCCAGCTCGGCGGTCGGACGCCCGGCGGCCGGCACCCCGACGAGCAGGTCGTCGACCCCGCACCGGCGGCCGGTGACCAGCGCCCACGCGGCCAGCAGCACCGCGGGGCGGGTCACGCCGGCGTCCCGCGCCAGGTCGTCGCACGCGGCGGTGGCCCCGGGCCCGAGCGTGAAGGTCAGCCGCGAGCCCGGGCGGCCCGGCCGACCGGTGGCGCCGGGCCGACCGGGCAACTCCACCACCTGGGGCGCCCCGGCCAACTGACCGGCGCGGTGCCGGCGCAGCTCGTCGGCGGGGCGGGCGTGTTCGAGCAGGACGTCAGGGGGGACACCCGGCTCGGCCGGTGGCACGGCGCCGCCGAGGTAGGCCGCGGCCAGTTCCCGCAGGAGGAGCCCGACCGCCCAACCGTCGAGCAGGGCGTGGTGGGCCAGCAGCGAGACGACGTGGCTCCCGCCGCCGGGCAGCTCGGTCAGCAGCCACTCGGCGGGCGGTCGGCGGAACGGGTCCAGCCCGGACGCCAGCTCGGCGAGGTGGGCGTGGGCGGCCGCGACCGGATCACCGTCGGGGGTGTGGTGCCCCTGTTCCCGCAGCACCGGACGCCACCGGCGCAGGACGCGGCGCCCGGGCTGGTCGGCGTCGGCGTCGAACACGGTGCGCAGCGTCTCGTGGCGGGCGGTCAACGCGTCCAGGCAGTCCCGCAGGTGGCGGACGCGGGCCGGACCCGGGCAGCGGAGGCTGAACAACAGGCGGTAACCGACGCCCGGCCACTGCTGCTCGTGCACCAGCATCGCGTGCTGCGCGGGCAGCAGAGGACGCCGGTCCGCCGCCGGGCGCTCCCGCCGCCCACCGCGCTCCAGCGGCCCGCTGCGGCCGAGCGCGGAGACGAGCGGCCCGGGACGCAACAGGTCGGCGAGGTCGATCCGCAGGCCGAGCTCGCGCTCGGCCCGGGCGACCAGCCGCATCGCCCGCAGCGACGTGCCGCCCAAGGCGGCGAAAGATTCCTTCGAATCAGCGGGAAACCGATTCTCGGAAATGCCGAGAACATCGCGGGACAGCTCAAGGAGGGCAGGGGAAAATGCATTTTCCAAGACGTCAGAACCCCCGTTTTGACGACGCCTGCGCGAGTGCGGGCCTCCCATTGAGAGGCCCGCACCGGACCGTAGCACGCGACCGCAGCACCGAGCAATCCACGCGGGTCAGTGCCCGCGGCGCGGGTGCGGAGTGCTGTTAGAATCGCTCGCGTCAATGCGCGTGTTCAGGTGTCCCGTCCCCGGGCACAGAAAGATCAATGAGCCGGGATTCGCCATCGCGCACGCGGAACACGCAGCTCAAACGGGGGAACGGCATGGCGTCACCGCAGTCCACTCTGTCCGGCACCGGAGGCGGCGGGGCGCCGCGAGGGCGCCTGGGAGCCGCGCTCGGCGCCCTCCTCCCGGTGAGCGGCCCCGCCCGCTGGCTCGCGGCCGCCCAGTTGGCCGGCAGTGCCGGCGCCGGGCTCTACCTGGCCGGAGCGCCGGTCTACTTCCTCCGCGCCGGTGATCTGACCGTCGGCCAGGTGGGAGCCGGGCTCTCCGCCGCCGCCCTCGCCGGCATCGCGGCGAGCGTCCCGGCCGGCCGGTTGGCGGACCGTTACGGCGCCCGCCGGATGTCCGTCGTGTTCGTGCTGCTCCAAGCGCTGTTCGTGCTCCTGCTGTTGGCGGCCGACCGGTTCTGGCTCTTCGTGCCGCTGGTCGCGCTGGTCGCCGTCGCCGAGCAGTCCTGGGACGTCAGCCGCGACGGCATGATCGCCGCTGCGGTCACCGGAAGCGACCGGGTGCGCGTCTCGGCGTACCTGCGGAGCGTGTTCAACGCCGGCTTCGCGCTCGGCACGCTGGCCGCCGGCCTGGTGCTCGCCGTCGACTCGCGGGCGGCGTACCTCGGCATGCTGGCGGCCGTGGCCGCGTGCTGGGTCGCGGTCGCCGGCCTCTACCTGCTGCTGCCGGCCTGGCCGCGGCCCGCCCCGACGGACGGCGCCCGGGAGCGCGTCCGGCCCCTCGCCGACCTGCCCTACCTGCTGGTGGCGCAGGTGAGCTGCCTCACCCGGATCGGGGAGACGATCCTGCTGGTCGGGCTGCCCCTCTGGATCGTCTCCGCCACCGACGCGCCCCGCCCGCTCGCGGCGTGGCTGACCGGCATCAACACCGTGCTGGTCGTGCTGCTCCAGGTCCGGGTGTCGCGGGCCGGCGACACCATTCCGTCCGCCGCCCGCCTCCAGCGGTTCGCGTTCCTGCTGCTCGCCGCCGCCTGCCCGGTGGCCGCGCTGACCGGCCGGCTGCCGGCGGCGGCGGCGATCGCGGTGCTGGTGCTGGTCGCGGTCCTGCTGACCTTCGCCGAACTCGGTGGCGAGACGGCACGGTGGACCATGCAGTTCGGTCTCGCCCCGGAGCGCGCGCAGGCCCGCTACGCCGGGGTGTTCCGGCTCGGCCAGGCGGTCCCGGCGGTGGCGGGCCCGGCCCTGGTGACCGGCCTGACCGGCGGTCTGGGCGCCGCCGGTTGGCTGGTCCTCGCCCTGATCCCGCTGGCCGGCGCCGCGCTCAGCGGCCCGGTCGTGGCCTGGGCCCGCCGCACCCGCCCGGAGCCGGCCCCCTCCTGACCCGTCGGGCCACGTCGCGGGTCCGGACACCAGCAACGCCGCGGACCTCCCGTCCGCGCCAGTCGACCGCCAACGGGGGACACCGGAATGACACAGACGACCACGGCCGTCCGGGACGGCCGGCCACGAGACGCCATCGAACTGGTGCTGCTGCGCATCTGGCGCGACCACCTGCGCAACCCCGCTCTCGGCGTCGACGACGACTACTTCTCCCACGGCGGCACGTCCCTCCAGGCGGTGCGCACCCTGTCGGAGATCCGACGACGCACCGGGGTGTCCCTGCCGCTGCCCGTCATGGCGCGGGCCAGCAGCGTCACCGCGATGGCCCGGCTGCTGCGCGACGGGTTCACGGACACGCCCACCCCCGTCGTGCCGATCCGGCCCGGGGACCCCGGCGGCCCGGTGGTCGCCTGTGTGCACCCGCTCGGCGGCAGCGTCCTGTGGTACAGGCACCTCGCCGACGCGCTGCCACCGGGCCACACCTGCCTCGGGTTGCAGGCGCGGGCCCTCGACCCACGGATGCAGCCGGACCACACCATCGGCGAGATGGCCGCCGCCTACCGCGCGGAACTGGCCCGCACCTACCGCCCGGAGCAACTCGTCCTGGTCGGCTACTCGTTCGGCGGGCTGGTCGCGTACGAGATGGCGAGCCGGATGGCGGACGACGGCGAGCGACCCGCCGCGGTGGTGCTGCTGGACACCGCCGTGACCCGTCGCGCGCAACCACCGGCCTCCCGCGCCCGGCTGCTCTGGTCCCTGGTCAACCACAATCTCGGCCTCGACCTGCCGGCGGACGAGCTGGCCGGGCTCTCCCCCGAGGCGATGTGCACGCGCATCCTCGACGAAGGGACCGCCCGGGGGGTTCTGCCGCCCGGCTTCGGCGCCGAACGGCTGCGCCGCCTCGTGGAGATCTATCCCATCAACGCCGAGGCGGAACGCGTCTACCGGCTGCCGTCCTACCCCGGGTCACTGGAGCTGGTCCGCCCGCAGGAGCCCCGCGTGGACGAGGAGAGCCTGGAGATCTGGTCGGAACGGTGCCGGGGCGGCGTGCGCGTGCACCGGGTGCCCGGTTCCCACCTGGATCTGCTCGCCCCGGCCCACGCCCCGGCGGTCGCCGAGGTGATCGCCGGGCTGCGAGCCTGACCGGCCGCCGTCCCGACGCCGCCCGCCCCGGGGACCGGGCGGCGCCGCCGGGTGGCCGGGTCAGCGCACCCGTGGCCGAAGCAGCAGGACCGACACCAGGCCGGCCACCAGCACCAGATCGATCAGGACGAGCACCAGGGTGCTCGTGTCCCGCTCCAGGTGGTGTTCGTGCGCCGGGGCGGCGGCCTCGACCGGTCCCGTGGGGGTTTCCGTCCCCTGGCCGACCGTGAACGTGGCGATCCCGGCGACGGGCGTGCCGTCGTCGAGTTCGACGTGGTAGCCGACCTGGTAGGGGCCGGGGCGGCTGGCCGAGATCGGGACGCTGATCCGGTTGTCGTTCAGGACCGGATCGCCGGTGGAGACCTTGTCCCCGCCGGGGCCGATCACCGTGAGGTGCATGACGCGCGGGTGCGGGGCGGCGTCGAACCGCAGCGCCACCTGGGTGGGCGAGACGGCGACCGACGCGCCGTCGACCGGCTCGACGGCCTCCAGTTGGGCCGGCGCCGCCCGGCCGAAGACGAGGTAGACCACCAGCAGCGCCAGCCCGACGCCGGCAGCGCCGAGGAGCAGCCGGCGACGGGTCGGTGACACGGAGGAGGTCATGCCGGCAGCGGACGGCAGCTGCAGATCATGTCCCGCGACTCGGCCCGCGATGGCCGCAGGTGGTAGTACATGGCGACGACCATCGGCAGGAACACCACCGTGTTGTAGAACAGGTGCAGCTCGACGCGGGGCAGCACCAGTTGCAGGATGCTGGTCGGCACCGTACGACCGGCCAGGAAGTGCCCGCTCTGCGCCTGGACCAGCAGCAGGAAGTGCTCGATGTGGTGCCAGAACTGGATGGCGAGCGCGACCGTCCACCAGGTCCGGCTGCGGCCGACGAACCCGGGGCGCAGCAGGAACAGGAAGACCAGCATCACGATCGCGTACCCGTAGTGCAGCCATTCGGACTTGATGAGCCACGGGAACGGCATCCCGAGCACGCCGCGCGCCTGCGCGGGCGTCCAGCCCAGCACCCAGATCTGGTACGCCTGGGTGAGGTGCTCGGCCCAGTGCGCCAGGACGATGACCATGAACACGGAGAGGGCGGCTCGGTGGTGGCGGCCGTTGAGCCCCCAGGGGCGGCCGGTTCTGGTGGCCGGCGAAGACTCCACGAGGTTGGACACGGCGACTCCCAATGTCAACGAACACGAATCGCTCCATTGTGTAACGCAGCCGCCACGGATAGCTATCTTCAAATGTGCTGCCTTGCCTTTGGGCGCACGCCGTCGAGGTGCGCACGTCGAGAGGCGAGGGGCCCGTCCGGCCCGCCTAGCATTCCGGTCATGGTCTCCGCAGGCGACGCCGTGGTGCTCGGCGGCAGCATGGCCGGCCTGATCGCCGCCCGGGTGCTGAGCGAGGCGTACGACACCGTCACCATCGTCGACCGCGACCCGCTGCCCGAGGCGGCGGCGGCCCGGCGCGGGGTGCCGCAGTCCCGCCAACTGCACGTGCTGCTGGCGCGCGGCCGGCGGGCCCTCGACGAGCTCTTCGAGGGGCTCAGCGACGAACTGTCCGCCGCCGGCGCGCCCCTTGTCGACCTGCACGATCAGGTGCACTGGTGCAACGACGGCCACCCGATGCGGCGCGCCGCCTCGGACCTGGTCGGCGTGGGCGTGAGCCGCCCGTTGTTGGAGAGCACGGTGCGCGCCCGGGTACGGAACCTGGGCAACGTCCGGTTCTGCCCGCCCGCCGAGGCGACCGCGCTGCTGAGCACCGAGGACCGCGGCCGGATCATCGGCGTCCTCGTGACGCCGCGCGTCGGGGCCGCGTACCCGATCCACGCCGACCTGGTGGTCGACGCCTGCGGTCGGGCCTCCCGCAGCCCGGTGTGGTTGGCCGAACTCGGCTACCCGACCCCGCCGGAACAGCGGGTCCCGGTGGACGTCACCTACGTCACCCGCGTCTACCAGCGCGAACCCCGGCACCTCGACGGACTGCTCGGCGCGCTGACCAACGCCGTGCCGGGTCGCCCCCGCACCGGCATCGTCGCCGCGCAGGAGGACGGCCGGTTCGCGGTGGCGCTCAGCGGGATGCTCGGTGAGCAGCCGCCGTCGGACCACGAGGGTTTCACCCGCTTCGCCGAGTCACTGGGCATGCCGGTGATCAGCCGCTTCGTGCGCGACGCCGTCCCGGTGGGCGGCCCGGCCCAGATGCGCTATCCGGCGAGCGTGCGCCGACGCTACGAGCGGCTGCGCCGCTTCCCGCTCGGCTACCTGGTGGTCGGCGACGCCGTGTGCAGCTTCAATCCGGTGTACGGCCAGGGCATGACGGTCGCCGCCACCGAGGGCCTGCTGCTCCGCTCCCTCCTGTCCGGCGGCCCGGACCGGCTGGCCCGGCGCTTCTTCCGCGGCGCGGGCAAGCTGATCGACGGCCCGTGGTCCATCGCGGTCGGCACGGACCTGCGGTTCCCGCAGGTGCCGGGCCCGCGCTCGGCGCGGGTCCGGCTGGTCAACTGGTACGTGCACCGGCTGCACGCGGCGGCCCGGACCGATGCGGTGCTGGGCGAGGCGTTCCTGCGCGTGCTCAACCTGGTGGACCCGCCGACCCGACTGCTCCGACCCGCGATCGCGCGTCGGGTCCTGCTCGGTGGCGGCGCCGACCCGGTGCCGTCGGCGGGTGTCGCGGGCGGCCGGTGACCGTCGCGGGCCGCCGGGCTCAGCGCGGCGTCGACACCCCCCACGCCGCCGGGGTCACCGGCGGCGTGCGCACCGTCAGCTCGGGCAGCGGACCTTGCGCATGAACGCGAGCATCAGCCACGGCCTGGGGCCGCCGACGCGGACGCCGCGGGAGAGCATCGCCCGCACGGGTGAGACCCGGCCGAAGAGCATCAGGTTGAGGACCACCGGGTCGTAGCTGACCCGGACGTCCGGTCGGGTGCCCGGCTCGGCGACGCTCACCACGTTCCGGTCGAGCAGCAGGGTCACCGGGCGCGCGTGCCGCGATTCGAAGGCGACCGCCACGCGCACGTCGGGCAACGGTTTCGGGGTGTCGAGCAGGTGACCGTATCCGTCGCGGACCAGCCCGACGAAGAAGACCTCGAAGAACGCCGCCGCCTCGCCGGGCGGGATCTCGTGCGGGAGACCGGCGGCCCGGGCGATGTCCCAGCCGTGGATGTTGAACTCGTTGACGATGTGGGCGAACAGCCCCGCCATGGTGAGCGTCGAACTGCCCAGCCAGGGCAGTGGCGCCGACGGGTCGACGTCGCTCGTGGCGTCGAGCATCGCCGCGCAGTTCGCGCGGATCCGGGCCGCCAGCGCCGCCGGGTCACGCTCCTCGCACAGGCGCATCACCTCGACGTTGAGCAGGGCGAGATCGTCGACGTTGGTGCGCTGCCACTGCTCGTACAGCCCGGGGTGCGGAAACGCGGGTTCGGGGTAGGACCGGGTGATGACGGCGTCGAGGTCGGTCACCGTGACGAGGTGGACCGCGGTGTCGACGACCGACCACTCCCGGGTCGCCCGCACGTCCGCCGGGGCCTTCTCGACCAGGGCGGCGAACCGTTCGCCGGCGGCGGTGACGTCGTCGCGGATCGACTCCCACTGCTGGGTGGACACTTCCATGCCGGTGCCTCCGTCCGGTTGCCGAGCATCGTGGGAAGCCCGCGGTGACCGAACATCACGGGTACCCAGTGTGCACAGTAGACGACGGAGGGAACATCCGGGGGGAAGCTTTCCGCGCCGCGGCGGCGCGCACGTGTCGGTAAAGCGACCGGACCGTCCTCCCCACCGCGGTGCCCCGCGGGGTTGAGGACGGTCCGGTCGGTGTCGTGACAGGTGGCGGGTCAGCGGGCGATCGGTAGCTCGACCGCCGCGGGCGGCGGCACCGGCTGCACCGCGGTGCGCTCGCCGCGCCGCGCCATCAGCCACTTGCCCCACCAGAACAGGCCCCGCGCCAGGCAGACGATGGTGACCGCGAAGAACAGCGTGTATACCACGTTGAAGACCATCAGGACGCCGTACACCATGGCCACCGAGGAGCCGAACATGAACTGGTTCCGCGCCTTCGACGGCGTGGTGCCCGGGTCGGTGATCATGTAGTTGGTGAACAGCACGAACGCCACCCCGGTCATGATGCTCAGCGCCGACCAGAGCTGCACGTCCCAGACGTAGTGCCGGATCAGCGCCTGGATGACGAAGCCACCGACCCAGCCCACGATCAGCGCGACCTTCTTGGTGAGCATCGCGTTGAGGATGGTGCCGGCGGTGAGGACCACCATCGGGATGAACATCCGGAAGACGTCGGGCACGTTCTCCGTGAAGTGGTACGGCGGTGCCACGTTGACCCACGAGAACGTGATCAGCGCGATCGTGATGCCGAAGTTCGACGGGTTCATGAAGTGCCGCATGCGCCCGTTGATCGGCGCCTGCAGCACCGCCTTCTGACCGATGGCCACCACCACCGCGAAGGCGATCGGCCAGAACATGTCGTTGGCGTAGAGCAGCATGTTCACCGCGAGCGCGGTGATGTGGGTGGGCAGCAGGAACGTGTAGACGCCCCATGCGCCGTTGCCGCTGTAGGCCGGCCGGCGGCCCAGGGACCGGGCCGCGACCGCCTCGATCACCAGCTCCACCGTGTACCCGAGCGCCAGGACGAACAGCGGCCAGGTCCAGGGCTGCTCGAAGCCGAGGATCGTGTAACCGAGGATGTTGAGGATGGACATGGAGATGGCGAAGTTCCGCAGGGCGAGGTAGCGCGGGTCACGCTTGTCCACCCGGGGTACGGGCGGCCGGGTGTCGACGCCCCGGTGGGCCCCGGCCGGGCCGGCGCCGTTGCGGGCCGCGTCGGCGGCCTCGACCGTGGTGGTCGCGCCTTCCGGGGCGCGTTTGACGTCCGTCATGGCTTGGTCAGCTCCTGGGCTCGGTCGGTGAGCATGAGGTCGTGCCACCCGGCGGAGAGGGACAGCGTCTGCTGGTGCCGGGTGCCGGAGAGATCGCGCCAGCTCAGCTCGACGGTGACGGGTGCGGCGCCCTGGGCGCCCAGCCCGAAGAACACGTCGAAGCTGCGCTTGCCCGAGTGCCCGCCGCCGCCGTCGAGCTGGGCGAGCTGGGTGCGGCCGTCGGCCGTGGTCACCCGCGCCTGCGCGCCGTACGCCGGGGTGCCGGCGTCACCGGACTGGCCGGCGCCGAGCGCGGGCCGGTGCAGCCGCAGCCCGAGGAAGTTGCCGATCTCCGTCTTGGTGTTCTTGTAGAAGGCCGGTGGTCCCCACTGCCGCGCCACCGCGAAGTCCTGGCGGCCGTCGCCGTCGGTGTCTCCCACGGCGACCCCGCGCGTCGGGGTCCGGTCGGCGAGCCCGAGCTGCGGGCTCAGGTCGACGTAGCGGCCGTTGCCCTCCGGCGCCCAGAACGCCAGCGCGTTGGAGCCGGCGATGTCGTCGCCGGGCTGGGCGTTGGGCCACATGTCGGGCTCGCGCAGCATCAGGTCGTTGCTGGCGGCCAGCTCCTGGAGCCAGTTGAACCGGTTGATCGTGCCCTTGACGAAGCCGCAGGACTGCACCACGACGAGCCGGCCGCTGTTGTCGAAGTCGGCCATCTTCGCGTCCCAGCCCCAGCCGACCCAGGCGAGGTTCTTCGCCGCGGCCTGGTTCTCGAAGGGCGCGATGCCCTTGCTCATCCGGTCGCGCGCCTCCTGCGGGGTCTTCGCGGTGTTCAGCCAGACGAAGTTGCTCTCCTCCAGCCCCCACGACTCGGTGATGTTGCTGACGAAGGCGTCGAACCGGCCGGTGCCGGACAGGTCGGCGAAGTCGACGGACATCCCCTTGAACGAGTCGTGCCCCATCACCAGCGACTTCGGGTCCAGCGGGCCACGGCGCCCCTCGGCCAGGGTGAACCTGATCCGGCCGGGCACCGACACGTTGTGGAAGAACCGGTCGTTGCCGAAGTCGTTGGCGAGGTACAGCTCGGGCAGCAGGTCACCGTCGAGGTCGGCGGAGGCCGAGGCGAGCGTCCACCCGGTGGCGTACCGGGGGTCGATCGCGTCCTGCACCTCGTAGGTGGCGGTCGGCTCGGCGCCGCTGGTGGCCCCGGTCCAGCGCAGGATGTGCGCCCCGCCCGCGTTCTGCGCGCGGGACATGGAGTGGTTCATCTGCACGTTGGGCAGGCCCTGCGGGTCGAGCACCTGCGAGTCCGGGAAGTAGTTGAAGATGCCGATGTCGGGTCGGCCGTCGCCGTCGAAGTCGGCGACCGCTGTCGCGTTGGTGTTCCAGAGCGGCCCGCGGTAGAGCCCGTCGGTGGTCTTCTGCTGCGGGATCAGCTCGACCGGGTGGTACGACGCCAGGCTCAGACCCCGCGCGTCGCTCTTCTGCAGGAACAGCACGGGCGTCCGACCCCAGTAGTTGACCAGCAGGTCGGTGCGGCCGTCGACGTTGAAGTCGCCCGGCACGCATCCCATCGGCGCGATCGCCGGACCCATCGGCAGCGGCGCCGGCTCGACCACGAACGGCGCGTACGTGGCGCCGCCGCCGGGCGCGGGGGTGACGACGACGCTGTCGCTGCGCGGATCGACGAGGCACAGGTCGTTGGCGCCGCCCTTCCCGTCGAGGTCGTTGAGCGCCACACCGGCGCCGACCGACGAGATCCAGGAACGGATGTGCTTGTACTTCGGGTTCACGGTGCGGACCGTGCGCTGCGGCAGGCCCGGCGGGAACGCGATGGGCAGTTCGGTGAACGCGAACCGCGATGCCATCGCCTCCCGGTCCGCCGCGGACGCGGACGGCAGTCGCGAGATCGTGAACAGCCCCGCGACGAGCACCAGAACGAAGATGGCGGGAATGAGCCGGCGCAGCGGACCCACTGGTTTCGGTGGCAACGCTCCCCCTCGGGGTGACGCCCGTCGAGGACGGGCTCCTGTGTGGTGCGGTCACGGGTGACGGCGGTCCGTCACCCGGTTGTCCGTCAGTCGGCCGAGCTGATGGTCATCGGCATGCCACCGCGCATGCGCAGCGACAACATCGGCTCCGGTACGACCTGGTGGGTGGCGACCTTGGTGAGCCGCAGCTCCCGGACCAGCATCGAGAGCACGAAGGCGGCTTCCATCAGGCCGAGATGGTTGCCGACGCAGAACCGCGGTCCCGCGCCGAACGGGATGTAGGCGTAGCGCGGGCGGTCGGTGGACCGGACCGGGTCGAAGCGTTCCGGGTCGAACTCCTCGGGACGGTCCCAGAAGGCCCGGTGCCGGTGCAGCGTGTAGGGGCAGATCAGCACGTCGACGCCGGCCGGCACGTGATATCCGCCGACCACGTCGTCGGCGAGCGTCTTGCGCGGCAGGATCCACACCGGCGGGTACAGCCGCACGACCTCGTCGATGACCATCGCGGTGTACCGCAGCCGGCCCAGGTCGTCGAAGGTCGGCAGCCGGTCCCCGAGCACGGTGGTGGCCTCCTCCCGCAGCCGCTCGCGTACCTCGGGATGCTTGTCGACCAGGTAGAGCGCCCAGCTCAGCGTGCTGGCGGTGGTCTCGTGCCCGGCCAGCAGCAGGGTCACGAGCTCGTCCCGCAGCCGCTGCCGGCCGACCCGCGGGTCGGACTCGGCCCGGGCGGACACGATGAGCCGCGACAGCACGTCGTCGCGGTCGCCGGAGTGGTCCCCGCGCTCGTCGACGAGCTGGTCGACGATCGTCTGCAGCCGACGACGGGCGCGCCGGAACCGCAGCTGACGCGGCAGCGGCACCCAGGGCGGCACGGCGCTCAACGTCGCCAGCTCGAACATGGCCTGGTCCTGCACCGCGGTGAAGTCACGGCCGATCGACGGGAACCGGCCGAGGTCGGTGTCGAGCAGGGTGCGCCCGAGCACCCCGAGCGTCAGCCCGGTCATCTCGTGGAACACGTCCACCGGGCCCTGGCGGCCGAGCGTCCGGAGCCGGTCGACGAGGGCCGCCGCCTCCTCGGCGACGATGCCGGCCTGCGCGGCGATGCGTCGGCTCTGGAACGCCGGCTGCACCACCTTGCGCTGTTTGCGCCACAGCTCACCCTCGCTGGTGAGCAGTCCGTCGCCGAGCGCCCGGCGGGCGTGCACCAGACCGATGCCCTTGTGGTAGTTGGCGGCGTTGTCCGCGAGCACGTGCTTGGCGTGGCCGGGGTGGTTGAAGAAGTAGAGCGTCTTCGGCCCGACCGGCAGCCGGGCGGCGTCGCCCCAGCGGGCCGCCGCGGTGGTCATCATGCCGAGCCGGTCCCGGTTCATCATGATCAACATGTTGACCGCGGCGGCGCGCGACGGCCCGTTCATCGACGGCGACGCCGGGTGCACGACCGCGGTCACGACGTCACCACCGCGGACGGCGCCATCTCGAGCCGGCGGAACCGGCCACCGAGGAAGACCAGGGCTTCGCCGTCGCCGTACCGGCGCATGCCCCGCGGACGACCCAGGAAGATCGTGTGGTCTCCCCCGTCGTACGACCGCCAGAGCTCGCACTCGAAGTGGGCGACGGCCCCGGCGAGCAACGGCGCGTCCGTCCGCCCGCCCGGCCGCCAGTCGGCGAACTCGAACTGTTCCAGGCCCAGTGGCCGGCGCCGGTCCGCGTAGTAGCGCGCCACCGCCTCCTGGTCGGGCGCCAGCACGGAGATGCCGAAGGTGCCGGCGCGGCTGAGCGCCTGGTGCATGAGGGCGTCCCGGTCGATGCAGACCAGCACCAGCGGTGGATCGAGCGACACGGCGCTGAACGAGTTCGCGGTCATGGCGTGCGGCTCGTCCCCACCGACACTGACCACCGTGACGCCGGTGGCGAAGGTTCCGTAGACGCGACGCATGTGCGTCGAGTCGGTCACCTCTTCGGTGTCGAAGGTCGTCATCGCCGGGCTCCGACGGCGAGGTACGGCTCAAGGGCGTCCTCGAGCGCCTCCGGAACCCGGGTGGGCACGGTCCGGTTGTTCGGGCCACGCATGCAGGCGACGCGCTGGATCCCCCGGGCGGCGAGGACCTCGCCGGCCGGGCCGAGGCGCACGTAGTCGAAGCCGAACTCGAGTTGCGTCTGCGCCCGCTCGATCAGCCGCATCCGGACGGCGATCTCGTCGAACGCGGTGAGTTCGGAGAAGAACTCGCACTCGACCTTGAGCGTGAAGAGCTTGAGGTCGGCCTGCAGGTCGGCGAGGACGGCCGGGGCCCGGTCCTTGAGGAACATCTCCCGGCACCGGCCCTGCCACCGCAGGTAGTTGACGTAGTAGACGTTGCCGACGATGTTCGTCTCCTCGAACCCGACGGTGTGCCGCAGCTCGTAGTAGCTCTCCATGGTCATCCCTTCGCACCAGCCAGAACAGTGATCACCACTTGACCCTCGCCGCCGCGCAGACTGGTGACGAAGGAGGCGGCCCGGGCGCCGCCGGCGCCGAAGAGCACCCAGCCGGGACGATCCGCGTCGGCCACGACGAGCGGTCCGTGCATCGGCAGTCCGGCCTTCTGCATCGCCTCCATCGCGGTCCAGACGCGGGTGGCGGCGATGTCCGGGGTCTCACCGGGCCGGCCGGCGAGAAGTTCCGCCACCCCGGCGTGCGGACCGAGCAGTCCCTGCCACTCCTCGGGGCCGCGCGGCGCCACGCTCTCGACGTCGCAGCCGAGCACGCCCTCCGCGGCGACGGCCAGCGTGATCCCGGCGCCGTGCGCGATCGAGACGGTGCGCTCCCCGGCGACCTCGGGTCTCCCGTCGGGCCGGTACGTAATCTCGACCGGCCGTCCGAGCGCGTGCCCGGCGGCCACCGCGCTGACCCGGCGACGCGCGGCGGTCCGCTCGGCCGGGTCCGCCGGCGCGGGCGGGTCGGACTCGATCGCCACCGCCACGTCGGTGATCCCCAGGTCGCCGAGCCCACGCTCCAGGAAGGAGCCGAGCAGCGGGGGCACCCAGGGGCCGGATCCGTCCTGCTTCCGGACCGCGCGCAGCCGCAGCCCCTCCCACCGCTCGACGGTGGTCCCGGCCTCGTCGCGCAGGGCGATGTCGTAGATGTACGTGTCGCCGTCACGCTCCCGTTCGGTGGCGCAGTAGCGCAGCTCGCGGGCGGCGAAGAGCTTCGCGCCGCCGGGGTGGATCCGTTCCACGCCGGCGGGCAGCAGCGTGGCGTCCGGCACGCACACCTGGTTGCCGTGCATGAGCGCGTCGCGGACGCCCGGGTCGCCCAGCAACAGCGTCGGGGAGACGTACGGGGCGAACCACTGGGTCGACTCGTCGGCCGCCACGACCGCGTCCACGTGACGGGCGGCGGCCCGGTGGTACTGCCGGAGCCGCTGGAACCGGGCGCCCTGGAAGAGGATCTCGCCGTACAGGTCGTCGGACGGCGTGATCGAGGCCGGGGCCAACCCGTCCGGCACCTGGTCCGGCGGGCCGTCCGGGGCGGCCTCGCCGCTCAGGCGCAGTCGCGCGGTGAAGTGGTCGGCGGCGAAGCCGGTCTCCTCGCTGCGGATCGCGACCTCGACGGTGTCGTCGTCCGTCACCAGCGCGGCCACCTGGATCTTCGTGTGTCCGTGCGGCGAGACGATGATGGGTCGCAGGAACTCCGCCCGTTCGATGACCGGGACCGCGTCGACGCCCGAGACGGCCGTGGCCACCTGCGCCATGGCCTCCATCCCGAACACGGCCGGGAACAGCAGGTTGCCGTCGAGATCGTGGTCCGCGAGGTAGCGGTCGGCGCCCACGTTCAGCTCCGTCTCCACCACCAGTTCGACCTGGTGGTAGCGGATCAGCACGCGGTCGACGAACCGCAGCAGCGGCAGCGACGGCAGGTCGTAGCGAACCGTGTGGACGCTCTCGGTGCGCCCGCTGATCACCACCACGCCCGGCGTCGCCGGGTCGGCGACCAGACGCCGCAGGATCGCGATGCCCTGGTCGGGAGTGATGGGCATGACGCCCTCACGGCTGAGCGACTCGACGACCGACAGTCGCTCGCCCATGCCGACGCCCGACCAGACCGACCACTCCAGACACATGGTGCGGCAGTCGGGGTACGCCCGGGCGAACGCCGTGGTCTCCTCGGCCAGCCAGTCGTTGGCGGTGGCGTAGTGCGCCTCGCCGCGCAGCCCCGCCCGGCCGATGATGCTGCCGAGCGTCACGAGCAACCGGAGCCGGGCCGGGTCGACCGCGTCGAGCACCGCCCGCAGACCGTCGACCTTCGGCGCCAGGGCGGCGCGGAACGCGGCCGGGTCGAGGCTCGGCAGTGCGGCCGGCTCGTTGCGGCCCGCGCCGTGCAGGACCGCGGTGACCGGCCCGAGTTCGGCGGAGAGGTCCCGCACCGCCTGGCCGACGGCGGCGGCGTCGGTGACGTCGGCGCGGGCGTACCGCACGGTGACGCCGGCCTCCGCGATCCGGGCCAGGTTGGCCGCCAGCTCGCTGTCCTCGGCGGGGTCGGAGCGGCCCAGCAGCGCCAGCCGGGCGCCGCTGTCGCTGGCCAGGGCCAGGGCGCACTCGGCGGTGATGCCCTTGCCCCCACCGGTGACCAGCAGCACGTCGTCCGCGCCGAGCGGGGCCACCGGGGTGCCCGGCCGCACCGGCATCGCGCGCAGGGTCGGGACCCGCCGGACGCCGTCGTCGTGGTGCACCTCGGTGAAGGAGGTGGTGGCGGCGACCTCCTTCACCACCAGCTCGACCGCGGCCTCGGTGGCGGCGGGCAGGTGCACGACGGTGACCAGCACGGTCGGCGCCTCGAGGTGCAACGTCCGGGCGATCGCCGCCGCGCCGCGGCCGTGTCCGACCAGGACGAAGCGGGTGCTGCCGGCGGTGAGCGCCTGCTGGGCGCCCCGCAGCGCGGACTCCAGTTGCTCCTCCGTGCAGTCCGGCGGCAGGCAGACGAGGACTCCGCTGCCGAGCCCGGACTGTTCGAGCGTGCTCGCGAGCTCCGCGGCGAACGGGTGGTCCGCGTCGGCGTGCAGGTGCCACGGGCCGTTCTTCGCGGTGGCGTCGGCGGGCACCGCCGGCAGCGGCACCTCGTCGAGGTCGACCCGCCAGGGCCGGGCCCAGGCGGCCACCCCGGACACCACCGGGGTGGCGGCGGCATCGCTGTCCCGGGCCGTCTTCGCGAGGTTCTCCATCGTCTCGGCCAGCTCGCGGATGGTGGCGGTGGCGAAGTTGATCGGCATCTGGGCCGGCGGCACGTCCAGACGCTGGGCGAGCTGGTTCACCACCTGGCCGACCGTGATGGAGCTGAGGTGCAGGTCGTCGAGGAGCCGGCTGTCCGGTCCGACGAGTTCGAGCGGCAGCTCGGCGCGGTCCGCGGTGAGCCGCCGCAGCAGGTCCTGGGTGGATTCCCCGTCCGGCCCGGCGGAGTCGGCGACGACGGACGGCGCCGCCACGGCGGGGCCACGCTCGATCGCCGGGTCGAGCTCCGGCGCCCGCTCGCACGGGCTGGTCAGGAACGAGAACGTGGCGCCCACTTCCAGCGGTCGCACGAGCCGGCCGTCGAACAGCGCCGCCGGGGCGGGCGCGGCGCCGGTGACGTACGCGGCGCCGGCGACCCGGAGCAGACTCGCGAGCGACTCGCTGTCGGTGTCCAACGCGACCACCGGAACATCGGTGACCGTGCCGGCCAGCCCGGTGAGCACCTGCCCCGGCCCGACCTCGACGAACAGGTCGGTGTTCTTGGCGGCCAGCGCGACGGCCTGGTTGAACAGGACCGGGTCGGTGATCTGGCGGCGGAGCAGGGCCCGCACGTCGGTCCGGGCGGGGAGCACGTCACCGGTGACGGTGGAGACGACCCGGGCCCCCACCCGCTGGAACGTCTCGTCCGCGAGGGTGTCGGCGAAGGCGTCGGCGGCCGGAGCCACCAACGGGGAGTGGAACGCGTGCGAGACGCGCAGCCGCGTCGCGCTCAGTCCGGCCGCCTGGGCGTTGCGGCAGACCGCCTCGACCGCGTCGACCGATCCGGAGACGACGGTGTGCTCAGGCCCGTTGTAGGCGGACACGACGACCGGCAGGTCCCCGATGATCGTGTCGAGCATCTCGGGAGGCGCCCCGATGTCCGCCATCGTGCCGGCCCGGCTGTGTCCGGCCATGGTCCGGCCCCGCAGGCCGGCCACCCGCAGCAGGGTCTCCTCGTTCATCGCGCCGGCCCACTGCAGGGCCACGATCTCACCGAGGCTGTGCCCGATCGCGGTCGACGCCTCGATGCCGAGCAGGGCCAGGGCGTGCTGCCCGGCGACGGACCCGGTGACGATGCGGGGCTGGGCGACCTCGGTCGCGACGACGTCGCTACCGGTCGGCAGCGCGGCGCGCAGGTAGACGTCCTCGACCTCGGCGAACCGCCGCCGCAGCGCGCCGCCGCTGACGCCGCGTCCGGAACCCTGCCCCGGGAAGAGGAAGCTGATCCGGGCCGGGCCGCTGACGTGTCCGAGCAGGAACCGGCCGTCCGGGCGGATCAGCTTCGCCTCGCCGGACTCGACGGCCTCGCGGGCCGCGGTCAGCAGTCGCTCGGCCTCCTCCGGCGACGAGGCGACGATCGCCGCGCGGAACGGCCGGCCGCGCAGGTCGCGGTGCAGCGTCGCGGCGAGGTCGCCGAGCTGCGCGTACGAGATCGCCGGCACGAAGGCGCTCAGCTCGGCGAGCCGCTCGGCGAGTTCCTCCGCCGAGGCGGCGTCGACCAGCAGCAGCTCGGCGTCCTGGACCGAGGTGGCGAGGGCCCGCACCCGGCGGTCCGGCACCGACCGGCGCGGCCCGTGCCGTTCGAGCACGACGTGCGTGTTGATGCCCCCGAAACCCATCGCGGTGATCCCGGCCCGCACCGCCACCTCGGCCGGCCACGGCTCGGCCTTGCGCAGCGTGCGCAGCCGGGCCCCGTCGTCGGTGAGGATCTCGTGCGGGTCGACGGAGCCGACGCTCGGGGGAAGCACCTCGTGGTGCACGGCCATCGCGGCGCGGATGAACCCGGCCACCCCGGCGGCGGCCTTGGTGTGGCCGATCATGCCCTTGACCGAGCCGATCACGGCCGGCGGCGCCTCCGGGTTCGCCGCCTCCCGGGCGCTGGACAGCGCCGTCAGCTCGGTGGCGTCCCCGACCTTGGTGCCGGTGCCGTGTCCCTCGAAGAGCCCGACGGTGTCGACGCCGAAGCCGGCCCGGGCGTACGCGCGGCGCAGCGCGAGCCGGTAGCCGTCGACCTCGGGCCTGGTGATGCCGCCGTGGCCGTCGGAGGAGATTCCCCACCCGGCGACCGAGGCGTAGATCCGGTGACCGGCCTCGACGGCCCGGTCGGTGCGCATCAGCACCACCATGCCGCAGCCCTCACCGGGCCAGAACCCGTTGGAGGTCCGGTCGTAGACCCGCATCTCACCGGTGGCCAGCGCGCCGGTCTTGGCGAAGCCGATGACCTCGAACGGGTCGATGGACAGGTCGACGCCGCCGGCGATCGCGACGTCCAGGTCCCCGTCGAGCAGCGCCCGGCACGCGGTCACCACGGACAGCAGCGACGAGGAGCAGGCGCCGTCGACGGTGTAGCCGCCGCCCTTGAGATCGAAGTAGTTGCAGATGCGGCCGGCGATGGTGTTCGACAGCGCGCCCGCGAGGGTGTCCTCGTCCAGCGGCGGGAACGGGCTCTTGTACGCCGCCTCGTAGCTGGCGAGGAAGGTGGAGATCCGCTCGTCGTCCCAGCCCTCCGCCCGCAGCGCCGCCGCCACGGTCCGCCGCACGTACGGCCAGCGCAGGCGCATCTGGTTGGCGCGGGAGAACTCACCGGTCAGGGTGTTGCCGACGACCACGCCGGTCCGCTCCTGCGGCAGGCCCTCACCCATCGGGAACCCGGCGTCGGCGAGCGCCGTCGCGGCGGTGTCCAGGGCCAGCCAGTGCGCCAGATCCGTGGACCGGTAGGTGCTGCCGGCGACCTTGTAGGCGACCCGGTCGAACTCGTAGCCCTCCAGGACGGCGGCGTTGCGCGCGTAGAAGCGGTCCGGGGCGGCCGGATCGGCGTCCCAGTAGTCGTCATGGTTCATGCGGACGTCGGGGAGCCGCCGGAACGCCCGGCGACCCGCGACGGCGTTCTCCCACAGCTCCTGCGGCGAACGGGCGTCGGGGTAGTGGCACGCCATCCCGACCACGGCAATACTGGTCATTGCTCACTCGGCTTTCGTGTCGCTACCAACGGAATGAAGGCGCTCTTGATGCGCTGGCGCCAGACTTCGTAGGCGGGCAGGACGTCGTCGGTGGGTAGCCCGACCCGCGCCTCATCGGTCACTCGTGTGGCCTCGTCCACCGACATTCCACACAGGACGCCGGTGGCCAGTTCGTTGTGCGGCATCACCAGGCCGGCGCGGACGCGGGCCGCGGCCCCGAACGCGGCGCCCTGCGCGAGTTCCAGCCGGTACTCCCCCGCGGTCCGGGCGAGCCAGTTCAGTTCCTGCTCACTCCCGCCACCGGCGTAGCAGACGGCGAGCCCGGCGCCGGCGTACAGGTCGGAGCGGCGGTGCTCGGGGAACGCGTCGAGGAGGCGGACGAGCTGCTGGGCGTCCGTTCCGGCCACGAACCAGCAGGCCCGCCCGATGCCCTGGTCGATCGCCCGCAGGGAGTAGTCCCGGGAGTAGTCCCGTGGACCGTCGGTGGGCCACGGAAACGCCGACGGAGCGTCCCGCCGGCGAACGTAGCGGTCGGTCTTAAAGTAAGCCTGGTGGAACCCGTACCCGTCGAGGACGAGCCAGCGCAGCAGGGGATCCGGGGCGTGCAGGCGCGACCACAAGGGACGCGGCAGTCGGGCCATCGCCCAGCCCACCCCGACGTACGCCATGTAGACGTGCTCGTCGTGGTCGGCGAGGAAGCGGGCGACGTGCCGCGACCGCCCGGGCAGGGCGTCACGGATCGCGAACGCCATCGCCGCGCCCTCGTAGGCGAAGCCCCGGAACGCGGCCGGCGACGACTCGACCACCGGCGCCGCCTCCGGCGGGCCGTCCGCCTCCGCGGCGGCGGCGAAGCCGTGCAGGAACGAGCTGCCGACCGTTTCGAGGCGGTCGCGGGCCTGCTCGTCCTTGAGGTGGAATCCTCGCGTACTGAGTTTTGTCTGCCCCACATCGGGGGTCAGAATGCGGCGTCGAAGCTTGTTCCAAGCAGTCATCATCTTCTCCGGTCTGCCCACTTGAGCCTCATTGTTACGCATCCGTGGGCAGAAAATTCTCCTGCATTGCGGTCGTTCGCATTCGCCACGGCGATCGCGCCGGTAAACCGCAATAGAATCGACTCCCCACACCACAAAAACGGGAACTGGAGAGTACGCATTACGGTTTCCCGCAGATCAGCGCAATGCAGGAGACGGATGCGGAGGCTCCGCCGATACCACGATGGCCGTCGTCGGCCCCCGTCCGGAAGCGGCATCCGGAACTTGGCGAGGGAGCGTGCCGTGGATTCCGACGTAGCGGCAGCACACCGGGTACGCACGAATGGTTCTGCGGGCACCCACCATCGCGGCCAATCACGGAATGGACTTTCCGCAAATCTACGCAGCGGCCAGTGGACCGTCATCTTCAAACTTGCCTATCCGGCAACCCCCCGCAATTACGGGATGACCAGCGGAGACACCCGTCGACAGGCGGCGACGGAAGGCTCACGAGACGCACCGGACAGATCCGTCCATTCCCGAACATCCACCCCGCGACAAGGCGGCACCAAGTGCGGCGCTTCGGGGAAAATGGACCTGGCTAATTATGGCGACTGGAGATTCGTACTATCAGCAGCGGAGTGTGCCGCTATCCGCCCGCCCCCATCCGCCAATGCGGCTCTGACGTGCGAGGACAGCACTTCTGTGCATGCGACTCCATGACTGCGCTCCGTGCTCGCGTCGTCATTGACGGTGTTGCCATCGCCCGATGGCTCGGCTAACCTCGACGCCAGCAATACCGCCGGTCTCAGGAGGTGGGAATAGGCTCATTTCATGGATAGCCCGCATAAATGCCAGCGGCGGTGACCACCGCCAATATTCGCCACATCAAAGCAGACTGGACTCACGGGGGCCGTCCGCTAGGCAGTGTCAGCATGATGAGATTTGCAGGTCATTGGGGGAACCGCTGTGGACGATCCAATCGAGAAGGCTGTGCGGCGAGCGATCGCCGCCATGCACGAAAAGCTAGGCGAGCAGCTCACCGTCGACGACATGGCCCGCGCTGCCATGTTCAGCAAGTTTCACTTCACGAGGGTCTTCCAGCGAGCCACCGGTGTGACGCCGGGCCGCTTCCTCTCCGCCCTGCGTCTGCAGCGCGCCAAGCACCTGCTCGTCTCCACCTCGTTGAGTGTCGCCGATATCAGCATGCGAGTGGGATACAACAGCGTCGGGACTTTCAGCTCCCGATTCACCCGGAGCGTGGGAATGCCACCCACGACGTACCGCCGACTGGCCGGCTTCGCCCCGCAGATCGCGACCGACCCCGATTACCGGATGGGGCACTCGCACAACGCCCGGGTGCAGGGCCGCGCCTGGGCCCCGGAATCGCATGTGGACAGTCCGGTGTTCCTGGGCCTGTTCCCGGATCGCATCCCGGAAGGGCAGCCGGTCCGCTGCACGGTCCTGTCCCGCCCGGGCGCATACCAGCTCGACGGCGTACCACCGGGTAACTGGTTTCTCCTCGCCCAGTCGGTCAACGGGGAACTGGACGCCGACATGGTCGCCGACGACGGAGACCAGACCGTCTGCGTCGCCACCGTCGGTCCCCTGCACATGCGGGGCGACGGCGTGCTGCACGCCGACCTCGACCTGCAGCCGGTCCGCGCGATGGATCCCCCGGTTCTGCTGGCGCTGCTCGACCAGCGCAAGTTCGCGCTGGCCCGGGTGGCCGAGGAGCGGATGGGCGCGGTGTCGTCGATCGGCGCCGCGGTCGCGGCGGGCCGCTCCGCCGCGTGAGCGGTCCGATCTGATTCCGATCCGACGAGGTCGACGGTCCAGCCCGAGCAGGTGAGGCGGGCTGGCCACGGAACGACCCGGGTGACGGGCGACCGGATCGCCGCGCCCCGACTCCCACCGCGGCCGCCCGCCGTTCACCGTCGCCGCCGCGCCCGTCGGCCGGCCGGGCCGGCCGGCGTGACCGAATGCCGCCCCGAGCGCTCGGGCCGTGGCCCGCGAGGCCGTCGCGCCGTCGCCGTGAAGGCCGCCCGCGCAGCACGTCCGGGAAGCGGCGGCCACGCCCCGCGCATTCCGCCCGGATGGCGGACGCCCATCGGTCGCGTCCTCGCGCGCCGCGCGTGGTCCCGGCCCGACGAGGTCGCGCCGGCGCTCGACCGTCCACCGGTCGTGGCGGTTCGGCGGGCGACCCGGGCTCACCCTTCCCGGCGGTTCTCGCGCGACGAGTACGGCGTGGGAAGCTCCCCCGCGCGCCAGGGACTCCCGCCCGGCAAAGAGGCGTTTTCATCCACTGTCGTCAATGGGAAGCAACCACGGAGGTGCACCCGATCCGGGCCTCCCAGACGATTGATCCGCAATTCCTGATCCCACCGACAGGGGGGCGACGCCGTGACACCCGGCAGACCGGCGACGTAACCATCGCCGACCCCTCGGCCGGCAGGGGCGCCGCCACGGCCGGCGCGTCGGACCGGGGCGCCGGGTCGCCGAGGCGCCACCGGTCGGCGCGCGGACCCGGGTCGACGTGACGTACGCGGGCGACGGCCCGGGGGCGCGCGGCCGGGACCGCCCTCCCCGATGTCCACGGCCGGCGGCCGGGTGCCGTACCCGCGGATCCGTCGCTGAGCGGCGCGTCGAGGAGTGCCAACCCCTCGGCACCGTGGCCGGGAATCGATCCGAGGAGTGACATGCCCCACCGACCGGCGCACCGCAACCCGTGGTCCGTCCTTGCCGTGCTGTGTCTGGCGAACTTCCTCATCCTGCTGGACACCACGATCGTCAACACCGCAGCGCCGCACATCATGGCGGAGCTGCGCACCCCGGTGGACGGGGCGTTGTGGGTGCTCAACGGATATCTGCTGGCCTTCGCCTCGCTGCTGATCACATTCGGCCGGCTGGGCGACCGGGTCGGCCCGCGCCGGGTCTTCGTCGTCGGCCTCGCCGTGTTCACCGTCGCGTCGGTCTGGTGCGCGTCGTCCCGGCACACCGGCGAGCTGGTCGCCGCCCGGGTGTTGCAGGGGGTCGGCGCCGCGGCGTTGCTGCCCCAGGCCCTGGTCCTGATCTCCGCCGTCTTTCCTCCCCAGCGCCGCGGCGCCGCCTTCGGCATCTTCACCGCGGTGGCCGGCGTCGCCGCGGTCAGCGGCCCCACCCTGGGCGGTCTGCTCGTCACGGAGGCCGGCTGGCAGTCGATCTTCTACCTCAACGTGCCGGTGGGTCTGGCCGGACTGCTGCTCGCGGCACGGTACCTGCCCCGCCTGCGGCCCGACCGGGCGCACCGGTTCGACGCGGTGGGCGTCGCGCTCGCCACCGGGGGCCTGCTGGCCATCGTGTTCGGCCTCGTCGAGGGGCAGCGGTACGCGTGGGGTCGGGTGCTGGGACCTGTCGGCATCCCGCACGTCCTCGTCGCCGGGGTGGTGCTGCTCGCGCTGTTCGTCTGGTGGGAGCGGCGGGCCGCCGAGCCGCTGCTGCCGCTGGACCTCTTCGGTGACCGGAACTTCACCATCGCCACGGTGCTGACGGCCATCAGCTCCCTCGCCCTGTACGGCTTTCTGTTCGTCTTCGTGCTGGAGACCCAGAACATGCTCGGCATGAGCCCGCTCGACTCCGGCCTCGCCGCACTACCGTGGACGGTCACGCTCAGCGCCGTCGCACCGGTCGCCGGCCGGCTCGCCGACCGGGTGGGCGGCCGGATCCTCCTCGTCGTCGGCCTCGCGCTGCAGGCCGTCGGCGTGCTCGGAGTCGCGCTGCTGCCCGGCCCCTCGTCGTCGTGGCGCACCTTCGCCGGGCCGCTCGTCGCGATCGGTATCGGCATGGGCCTGTCCATCGCGCCCACCACGACCGAGGCGATGCGTCGTATCACCTCGCGACGCGCGGGGGCGGCGTCCGGCCTGCTCAACACCGCCCGCCAGGCCGGTGCCGCACTCGGCGCCGCGCTGATCGGCGCCGTGCTGCAGAACCGCCTGCCCGACTCCACGCACCGCGCCGCGTTCCACGACGGCTTCGCCACGGCCAGCCGGCCGGCGCTCTCGGTGGTCGCCGGCGTGCTGTTCGCCGGCGCCGGGCTGGCCACGGCCATGCGACGCCACCCGCGGGCACCGGCGCGTATCGTTCCGCGGGAGCAAGTTGCACCAAACGCAACATCGAAGGTGACGAACATGCAACCCGACCCTTACTCTGGTCTGGCCGGTGCTGTCGATAGCGGGGAACCTGATGCGTATCTCAGATCTCAGTAGGCAGACAGGCGTACCGATCGCAACGATAAAGTTCTACCTCCGGGAGCGCCTGCTCCCGCCCGGCACCCCGACCGGCCGCAACCAGGCGGCGTACGGCGAAGCGCATCTGCGACGGCTGCGGCTCATCCGCGCCCTGACCAACATCGGTCAGCTGGAACTCACCTCGGTGCGGGAGCTGCTGACCGCGATCGAGAACGACAAGGTGCCGCTGCCCGCGCTGTATTCGCTCGTCGACCGCGCGTTGTTTCCGCAGGAGCCGGCGCTGCACAGCGTGGACGGCGCGAAACAGGTGCGCGCCGACGTCGACCGTTTCGTCAAGGAACTCGGCTGGTCCCTCGACATGGATGCGCCCAGCCGGGACCGTCTCGCGCTCGTGGTGCTCACCCTGCAGCGGCTGGGCTGCGAATGCGGGATGGAATACTTCCTCCCGTACGCGGAGGCGGCCGAGAAACTCGCGGTCCAGGATCTCGACCTGCTGCCCGCCGACGGGGTGGGCGCCGACCGGGCCGCCGTGGTGGTGCGGGGGGTCCTGCTCGACGTGGCGCTGTCGGCGTTGCGGCGGATGGCCCAGGAGCACCACGCGACACTGCGCTTCGGCCCGAAGACGGCCGACGCCCGGCCTGCGTAGCGCCCGGCCCTGACCCGCGGTCACGCGCAGGCGCGCACCGCCGGGCACCGCCCGGCCGACCGCCGGGCCGGCCGGCTGCGGCGACGACGCCCGGCGCCGGCCCCCCACCTCGACGAATGTGAGTTCTCATGATCGTCACCCAACCCGACACGGTGCGCGTGCACCCGGTCGCGCGGGCGATCGAGCTGCTGCGGGAGCGCTACGTCTCCCCGGAGCGGGCCGAGGCGGCAGCCACGGCGCTGCGGCAGCGACTGACCGCCGGCGCCTATGACGGCCTGGACGACTCGACGCTCGCCGAACGCCTCACCGAGGACCTGCTCGACGTGTGCCCGGACACGCACCTGTGGGTCCGGGTGCGGGACGAGCGCCGCGCTCCCGCCGGCGCCAGCGTCCGTCGGGTCGAGATCCTCGACGGCAACATCGGCTACCTGGACGTACGCCGCATGAGCGGCTCCGCGAACGGCGGCCGGGCGATCATCGGCGCGATGGAGCTGGTGTCCCGCACCGACGCGCTCATCCTCGACCTGCGGGAGAACGGCGGCGGCTCACCGGACGGCGTCGTGCTGTGGAGCAGCTACCTCCTGCCGGCCGGACCGACGCACCTCAACAGCATCTACGACCGGGTCACCGACCGGACGCGACAGTTGTGGAGCCTGGCGTGGCTGCCCGGCGAGCGGTACCTCGACCGCCCGCTGTACGTGTTGACAAGCGACCGGACGTTCTCCGGCGCCGAGGATCTCTGCCTGAACCTGAAGGTGCGTGGCCGGGCCCGGTTGGTCGGCGGGACGACGCGTGGCGGAGCGAACCTCGCCACCGTCCACGAGCTGACGCCGACGATGGAGATCGCGGTGCCGCACGCCTACTCGATCAACCCGATCACGGGCGGCAACTGGGAGGGCACCGGTGTCGAGCCCGATCTCGCGGTGCCGGCGGCGACCGCCTTCGACGTGGCGTACGCGGAGCTGCTCGACGCGGCGGGTGAACCGGGGCGGCGGGGGCACTGAGCGGCGGCGCCGGGGGTCGGCCACCGGCCGCGCCCCGGCGCCGCGGCGCCACCGGTCCCGCGATGCGCCGTCCACGGCCACGGGCAGTCATCGACCGGCCCGTCAGCGGCGGCCTGGCGCGCGGGCCTGTCCACCCTCGTCCGCGCCGACGGCCGCGCCGCGGCAGGCTACCCGGAGCCGCGCGGCGTCGACCGGCGACACCTCAGCGTCGCGCGCGGAACCCCGGCGCCCATGCCGCGCCGGTGTCGACCAGTCGGGACAACGTCTGCGACGACGTGGCCGTCGGGTCGGGCGGCGGCAGGGGGTCGCAGGTCGCGTCGGGTCGGTCACCGGCCTTGCGCTGCGGCAGCCGGCCCGTCGTGAGGTAGTCGGCGATGACGCCGGTGACGCACGGATTGCCGCTGAACGAGAGGACGTGCGTGGTCTGGCCGACCTCCGCCAGCAGCGATCCGTTCGGGAAACGGCGCCGGGCCTCGAGGCTGCCCTCGAACGGCGTGGCCGCGTCCAGCGTGCCGCCGACGAACAGCACACTCCGGACCTTCGAGCCGTCGACCTCGACCGGCGTGGAGACCGTGCCGGGCCAGAAGAGGCACGGTGCGTTGCCCCAGGCGTTGTACCAGGTGGCGAACGGTGCGCCGAGGAACGTACGCCAGTTGTCACGCCGCCAGGTGGCCCAGCTCCGCGGCCACCGGGTGTCGGTGCACTGCACCGCGTTGAAGACCGCGAAGACGTTGTCGTCGGCCGGGCGGAAGGAGCTCTCCCACGCCGCGACCAGCACCTCGGCGTCGGGGTCGTCGACGGCGCTGACGAACAGGTCGGCCAGGGTCGGCCAGATCGCCTGGAAGTAGCCGGCGTAGATGAAGATGTCGGTGAACTCGGCCGGGCCGACGACGCCGCCGGCCGGCGCCGTACGCAGCTTGTGCTGCGTCGCGTACCAGCGCTTCCGGACCTGGTCGGCGGTGCTGCCGAGGTGGTAGACGTGGTCGAACGTCGCCACCCACGCGAACCACATGCGCAGGCTGCGTTCGAAGTTCACGTCCTGGGCCAGGGCGGCCTGGTACCAGACCTTGCGCGGGTCGATGTTGCTGTCGAGCACCATGCGGCGCACCGTCCTCGGGTACACCGTGCCGTACACCTGGCCGAGGTAGGTGCCGTACGAGATGCCGTACAGGTTGACCTGGCCGATGCCGAGCGCCTTGCGGATCGACTCCACGTCCCGGACCGTGTCGAGCGTGGTCATGTGGTCCAGCAGCGCGCCGCCGGCCACCCGGCAGGCTTCGGCGTAGTTCCTCGACCGGCGGAGCCAGGTCTGCTCGATGCTCGGGCGCCAGGGGACGTACTCCGGGCGCGGCCCGTGAAGGTAGTCCTCGTCACAGGACAACGCCGGAACGCTGGCGCCGACGCCACGCGGGTCGAAGCCGATCCAGTCGTAGGCGCCGCCGACGGCGGCGGGGACGCACACCGCCGCTGACGTGCACAGCCCGGCGTTGCCGGGCCCGCCCGGCAGGGCGATGATGACGCCCTGGTAGTCCTTGGCGGGCACCGTCGCCCTGATCCGCGAGACCGCGATCTGGATCTTCCTGCCGGTCGGCTTGCGGTAGTCCAGCGGCACGTCGAGCAGGCCGCACTCGGCGCCGCCGTCGTGCGGCTCGGGCGTCCCGCAGGGTTTCCAGGTGATCCTGGCGGTCGTCGCCGGCTCCACCGCGGGCGCCGCCGAGCCGCCCGCCGCGGGCGTGACCGCCACGATCACCGCGGTGACGACGAGGGCGAGGCCCTTCGCGATCTTTCGATCCACAATTCCCCCTCATCGCGGGACTCGTCTCTCCGCCCGGGAGAGGTCCACTGTAGATGGAGCGACGGGCCGACAATTCTCGCAGAGTGCGGCGTCAGCCTCCGGAGACAGCACACGCGGTGCGTGGGGCCGGCGCCGCCGACCGGCTCCGGCCCCACTCCCACCCCGGCTCCCTTGCGTCGCGCGGGAGCGGATCCGACTACCGTGCCCCGGGGCCGGCCGACCGCCGCAGGGCTCTGTCGCAGGCCGCGAGGTGACGGCCGAGGGCGTCCTCGAAGCTGGTGGTCGGCGCGTCGAACATCAGTTGTCGGCGGACGGCCACCTCTCTGCCGGAGAGACCGCTCACCATCTCGGCCGCGGCGGTCAGGGCCATGCCCGGATCGCTTGTCACCTCGTCGACGATGCCCAGGTCGACGCTTTCGGTGGCGTCCAGATGGGCGCCGAAGAGGATCGCCCGGCGCAGCCGGGTCCCGCCGGCCTGCTGGGCGAGTCGGAAGATCGCCATGCCGGGCCAGGTGGCTTCGCCGTCGACGTACGGGGACAGCCGGACGTCGGGCGTGGCGATGCGGTAGTCCGTCGCCAGCAGGGCGTCCAGGGCGAGACCCCCGCAGTCGCCGGAGGCGACCGCGACAGTCGTGACGGTGAGCCGCTCAAGCCGGCGCAACGACCGCTCCCACTTGCTGACCAGCGCCACCTCCAGGCCGTGCGTCCAGTCCTTGCCGGGGGTGCCGGTCAGGTGCACCGCGAGCAGGGTGGTGGCCTTGGTCGACTCGGCCACCGTGCAGGCGGCGTCCACCGCGGCGACGGACTCCATCGTCAGGGGTTTCGAGCCGTCGATGCGAAGCTCGACATCGCCTCGCGTGCCGTCGCCGGCGCCACGCTCGCCCCGGCCGGTCCGGACGGTTGCCGCGCTCACCACTGGATCAACGCTGTCTCGATCGTGGAACCAGGACCCATGGTCATCAGCACTCCATAATCGCCCGGGGCCGTCACTCTCTCCTGCTGGAGCCGTTCGTACGAGAAGATGAACGAGCCGCTTGATACGTTGCCGTAGTCACGTAGCACGCTGGTGGTGTGCCGCACCTCGTGACGGTTCAGTCCGAGATTCACCGTCACCGCGTCGACGACCTTCTTGCCGCCCGCGTGCACGAGCCAGTGCCCGATGTCGCTACGACGCAGACCGGTGTTCGCCAGCAGCCGGTCCGTGACGATTTCCGCGTGCGCGCCGACGACGTAGGGAATCTGCGGGTCCAGGAAGAAGCTGAACCGGTTCTGGACGCTGTCCCAGTCGTAGCGCATGGCGTCGATCGCCTCGGGGATGATGCAACTCGCGAACTTGAGGATGCGAGGACCGCCGCCGGCGGCGCCCGAGGAATCGCCGCCGGTGGCGTCCAGGAAGTCGCCGGCGGGGCGGCCGACAAGGGCCAGCGCGGCGGCGCCGTCGCCGAACAGACTGTTCACCACCGCGGTGCGCATGGTCGAGTCCATCACGTACGCGGCAGAACACGCCTCGGTGCACAACACCACGGCGAGCTCGCCCGGATTGGCCACGGACCAGCTCGACACGACGTTCAGCGCGTTGAGCCCCGCGTTGCAGCCCATCCCCACGATGTCGCTCCGGCTACAGTGCCGGTCGATGCCCAGCTCACGGATGAGCAGGGCACTGAGCCCCGGCGTGAGGAATCCGGTGGACGTCACGCAGCAGAGGTGGCGGATGTCGGAGAGCGACGCCCCGGCATCGTCCAGGCAGGCCTGCAGGGCACGCCGCCCCATGTCCACGGCCAGCCGCTTGTGCCGGTCGAGCAGGTCCGCCTGGGTCTCCGCAGACGGGAGGCCGTCGTCTCCCGGCAACGGCAGGTCGAGGAAACGCCGGCGGATCGCGCTGTTGAGGAAGACCGACCGGATCTTCGGATCGGAGATCGCGAAGGTGTCCAGCAGGTCCTGCTGGGAGAAGGGTGTGGAGGACGAGGCCGTGCCCACCCCGACAATTGTGGACTCGCAGGGGCTGGACTGGAAAATGGGAGACTCTGCTGCCAGTGTCCGAGCGTACGGCCTCTGGGTGTTGGCGATGTCAACGGTCACGCGCAGATCTTCCTTCCGCATCTCAGCAAGCCTGGCTTTTGGGCCAGGCGCATTATGCTCGTACGCCTACGGTGCGGTCCCAGGTTGGGACGCCGCATCTTGGAGGTTGCGCGGTGTCGGCTCGAATGAGTCACGCTCGCACCTAATCAACAGCTAAGACTCTATCGCCCGACGGATACCCGATCACATCCCATAGTGCGCCGTCGAATATGACCGGCGCCCATGCCGGCGTAGTCAGGAAATGTGTTTCCGATGTCCGCCGGAGTCGCCCGAGGCTTCGGCGCGGGGATTGTCGGAAAGCCTTTCCGAACGCCCTGTCGGTCGCGTGGGCGCCTTCTCGGCGACGCCGGATCGGTCAGGTGCGCAGACCCGCCGGCGCACGATCCGGGGCCCACTCGCCGAAGCGGCCACCGCGTCCCTGGTCCTTCGTCGACGTGGTCGTCGTGAAGGACCGACGCGATGGCCGCCTCTCATCCCGCCGATCCGCCCGGTCTCGGGCGGAACCGGGCGGTCAGCGTGCGAGCGAGCGGACGAACGTGCGGACGTCGTCGACCAGCAGCTGCGGCTGCTCCAGAGCGGCGAAGTGCCCGCCCCGGTCGAACTCGGTCCACCGGGTGAGGGTCGGCAGGATCTGCTCGGCGAACCGGCGCACCGGCCGCACCGCGTCCTTGGGGAACGACGCGACGCCCACCGGCATCGTCAGCGGCCACGGCCCGGCCCAGGTCCGGACGAAGTCGGCGTCCATCCGGCTGGACTCGTAGTAGAGCTGGGCGCTGGACCCGGCCGTCGCCGTGAACCAGTAGATCGAGACCGCGGTGAGGATGTCGTCGCGGCTCACGGCGTCCTCCGGCACCTTCGCCGAGTCGGTCCATTCCTTGTACTTCTCGGCGATCCAGGCGAGCTGCCCCACCGGCGAGTCGGTCAGCGCGTAGGCGAGCGTCTGCGGCCGGGTCGACTGAATCCGCTGCCAACCGGTCCCGTCCTGCATGAACGTGCCGGTGAACTGGAGGCGGGCCAGGTCGGCCTCGCCCAGACCCTCCATGGCCGCGGGGTCGGGCGGCGGGAACGCCACGCACATGTTGAGGTGGATGCCGATGACGTGCTCGGGATCGGCCAGCCCCAGTCGCAGCGAGATGGGCATCCCCCAGTCACCGCCCTGCACGGCATACCGCTCGTAGCCCAGGCGGCTCATCAGCTCCTTCCACGCGCCGGCCACCCGACCGGTGTCCCAGCCCACCTGACCCGTCGGGCCGGAGAACGCGTAGCCGGGGATCGACGGGATCACCAGGTGGAAGGCGTCGGCGGCGTCACCGCCGTGCGCGACCGGGTCACTGAGCGGCCCGATGACGTCCAGGAACTCGGCCACCGTGCCCGGCCAACCGTGGGTCAGGATCAACGGCGTCGCGCCCTCCTCGGGCGAGCGGACGTGCAGGAAGTGCACGTTCACCCCGTCGATCTCGGTGACGAACTGCGGGTACGCGTTCAGGCGTGCCTCGGCCGCCCGCCAGTCGTAGCTGTTCCGCCAGTGGTCGGCCAGCTCCTTGACGTACTCCAGCGGCGCACCGCGATCCCAGCCCACACCCGGCATCTCGTCCGGCCAGCGCGTGTGGTCGAGCCGCCGGTGCAGATCGTCGAGATCGGACTGCGGCACTTCGATACGGAACGGACGCATCTAACAACCTCCCTGTGTCGGTCGAGAGCCGCCAGGAGCGGCGCTGGGCTCAGATCGAGGACGGCGGCGCGCCGGAGCCCGAGGCGCTGACGAGAGCGCCCCGGGCGGCCGGCGAACGCGCCGATCAGATGAACGGGGTGTTCGGGCCCAGACCGCAGACGATCCGGCCGTAGAGCTCCAGGTTGGTGCTCGGGTGCAGGATGGCGTGCAGGTTGAGCGTCTGCACGTCCCGCTGGATGCGCTGGATCGGCACGTCGCGGTAGATCGACGAACCGCCACTGGCGCCGACGAGGATGTCGACCGCCTCCTTGGCCCGCTGGCACGCGGCACCCAGGTCGAGCCGGACGCGCGCCCGCTCCTCAAGCGTCCACTGCTCCCCCGCGGCCCCCTTGGTGTCGAGCATGCGGGCCGCCCGGTGGGCGTGGAACCCGACCTCGTCGATCTTGGTGACCGCCTCGGCGATCTCCAGGTGGGTGACCGGCGCCTCGCTCTGGTTCTCGTATGCGGTGTAGGTGATCTTCCGGCCGGGCAGCCGCTCCAGGAACACGTCCTTGGCGCCCATCGCGAGGCCGAGCGCGGGCGCGCTGATCGTCGCGCACGCGGTCGGCATGAACGGCGCCTTGAAGATCGGCGAGTCCGCGTTCAGCTTGGACATGTGCTGGCCCTGGAGCACCGGCCCCATCTGGAGCACCCGCTCCTTCGGGATGAAGAGGTCCTTCGCGATCGTGGTGACGCTGCCGGAGCCACGCATGCCCGAGGTGTGCCAGTCGTCGACGACCTGGAGGTCGGAGTTCCGGATGAGCGTCATGACCGGCGCCATCCCGCCGTCCTCGGTCGGCGTGACCGCCGCGTTCGTGTTCCACGTGCTCTGCTGCACGCCGCTGTTGAACGACCACTTGCCGTTGACGATGTAGCCGCCGTCCGTCGGCACGGCCACCGCGCCGGGGCTGAGGATGCCGCTGATCCGGACGTCGGGCGTCGCGAACACCTCGTCCTGCACCTCGTCCGGGAACAGCCCCATCATCCAGGTGCTGATCGCCCACACCGAGGCCGTCCAGGCGGTCGAGCCGTCGCCCCGCCCGAGCTCGGCGATCACGTCCACGACGGTCTCCATGTCGGACTCGAAGCCGCCGTAGCGGGTCGGCACCCGCATCTTGAGCAGGTCGGCGCTGGTCAGCGCTTCGATGACATCGGGATGGAGCCGCCGGTTCTCGTCCATCCAGGGCGCCTTCTCCCGCAGGAGCGGAACGAGCTCGGACGCGCGCTTGACGAGTTCGGTCTTGCCCGGTGCGTGAACAGTCACCATCGTGTTCCTCCTAAACGGACGTCCGCTGACGCGGGGTCGCCTCGCAACGGGCGACGCGGGGTGGAGCTGAGCAGGTGGCTCGCTCGGAAGCGAGAAGCAGAAAATCGTGGCGGACGCGCGGGCGGCACGTCCCGGCGCTAGTCGCGGCCGGCGCCGAGCGGCGCCGCTGCCGGGACCCGGTTCGGCCGGCGGCCGGCCTGCCGCAGCACGCGGAGCATCCGGCCCGGGCGGAGCAGGGACGTCGGCTCGTCGATGAGGCCGGCCACCCGCATGAGGGCATTGGTGAGGCTCGGGTCGTGCACGGCGGCCCGCTGGACCTTCGCCACGTAGGCGTTGATCATGCGGATCTTGGCGGTCCGCCGGCCTTCCACGCCCGCGTAGCCGAGGTCCGCGGTCGCCGCGAACTCCCACGGCGAGTCGATCTGGCGGGAGATCTCCTGGAAGAACTCGAGCGGATCCGGCACGGTCGTGCTGCTGAGCTTGTCCGCCAGGACGCGGGACTCGACCGCGGCGATGGCCATGCCCTGCGCGTAGATGGGATTGAAGCTGCAGACCGCGTCGCCGATGACCAGGAACCCGGCCGGGAAGCGCGTCAGCCGCTCGAAGCGGCGGCGAACGCTCGCCGGGAAGCGGAACATCACCGGGTCGTTGAGCGGCTCGGCCTCGCGGACGGACTCGTAGATCTCCGGCACCGGAACCGACCTGACGAACTCGAGGAACTTGTCCGGGTCGGTCGGCGGATGGTCGCCGAGAACGCCGGTGAGCGACAGCTCGACCCGTCCGTCGTCGCCGGGCAGCCGGTAGTAGAACGCGCCGCGCGGATGCGTGGGTGTCGCCGCCGCGATGACGGCGATGTCGCTGCCGAACGGGTCGTTACGGACCCGGTAGTGGCGGGTGGTGTAGGCCAGGTCGACCTTCACCCGGTCCTCCTCCGGCCGGGAGTAGCCGAGTTCCTCCAGCCAGGTCGGCGTCCTCGACCCCCGCCCGGTGGCGTCGATCACCAGGTCGGCACGGAGCACCTCGGGCTCCGACCCGCCGTCGCGACGCTGCACCCGCGCGCCGACGACCCGGCTCTTGTCGGGCGTCGCCTCCACCCCGACGATGTCGTACCCCTCCAGGAAGCGTATGTTGCTGACCTTCTCCACCCGGTTCCGCACCTGGTGCTCGATGACCGGCCGGGTGCACGGCACCGAAAGCAGGCCGGTATTCGCCTGGCGGAGCTGCATTCCGTTGAAGTACCAACGAATCGCGCCGCTGAAGTCACCCGGCTGGACGCCGGCGGCTTCCATGTCGGCGGTCAGCCCGGGAAACTGCTTCTCCAGGATCTGTTGCCCGCGGGCGACCAGACCATGGGCGTGCCGACCGTGCGGAACGCCCTTCCGGTAACCCGCCACTCCGGCCAGTTCGTCGCGGTCCACGACGAGCACCTCGGGATACACCTCGGCGAGCACATTGGCGGCGAGCAGGCCGGCCAGGCTGCCGCCGAGTACCACCGCGCGGCCGACAGGCTGTTCAGGCATCGCGATCTTCCTCCTCTGCGAACCAGAAACGTGCGCCTTCCCCATGCCGTCAGCCGTGGTGTCGGACGAGCGAAGCCGCTGCCCGCTGCGTGAGCCCGGCAGGGCCGACTGGGTGTCAGAGCCATCTTCGGCGCTACCGGCACCGATGGCGTCTTTCTCATTGCGGAGCCCGCCGGGGCCGGAACGACGACCAGGTGAGCAGGGATGCGTGCACCCTAGCAAGCTGCGAGATGCCGCCCTCCCTGGTCGCTCTGAAGAATGGGGGCTTGAATACTTTCGGCCGGACAGTCCCGCGTCGGGAGACGTGACGCTTTTCAACGAGATATTCGGGACAGGGCCACAGGACCTGTGAATAGTCGGAGGTAGTGGCCATGAAAATGAGCCTCAAGCCCATTCAGGAAATCGTGGGGGCCGATCCTCGCTACCGCTGGGACTATCCCGGTCCCTCGGTGCAGACACCATCGAAGAAGCTTCGTTCGGTGTGGTATTTCGGTCTGCCGCTCACCTCCGCGCATCGCGATGCCCACGACGCCGGCAACGCCATGCTCGACGGGAGGTCCGAGGAGGAACGGCACCTCAACGAGGGGTCCGTGTACCCGCACGCCGCCCTGGTCGAGATGATCACGTATCAGGACAGGTGCTTCCCGGACCTCCCCTGGCGCTACATCGACATGAGCCACCTGGACTGGCAGCACGTCCGGACCGCCATCAACGAGGACCCGCCCGACGTCGCCGCCTTCACGGTCTACACGGCCACCACGCTGTGGGCCATGATCGTCGCGGCGGAGATCAAGCGGGTCAACCCCAAGGCCGTCATCGTCTTCGGCAACGACCACGCCGGCATCCTCTACCAGGAGACCCTGACCGGGAAGTACGGCAGTCGCCTGGTGGACTTCATCAGCACCGGCAACAACGGCCCGTTCACCATGATGGGCCTGTTGACCCACCTGCAGGGCGGGCTGGAGCTGAGCAAGGTCCCCTCCGTGGCGTACCGGTCGGCCGGTGGTGAGGTCGTCAACCAGGACGCCGGCACCTTCCCGCTGGACCGTCGGATCCTGCCCGACTACCGCCTCATCATCGACCAGCTCGAGAAGCACTACGACCGCGCCTTCAACGTCTGGTACTCCCAGCACTACGACCTCAAGCGGATGGTCACGGTGCCGCTGGACGGCGGGTGCACCTGGGGAAAGCGGCCGGGCCGCCGGTGCAAGCACTGCTCGATCCAGGGCCTGACCCCGAAGACGACGGATGTCGCGTCCGCGATCCCGGTGCTGGAGAACATCGTCGGGGACATCGGCGCGAACGTGTACGCCGCCGGCGACTCGACGCTCGGCTTCTCGCGTGAGCAGTGGGAGGGGAACATCTCCTACCTCAACGACATGGCGGAGGCCTGCGCCAAGTCGCCGATCCTGCAGAAGCAACGGTTCATGCTGGCCTACGGGCTGGTCTACGAGTTCCTCGAGTCGGCGGAGCTGTGCAAGGGGTTCGTGCGCACGTGGAACGTCGGGCTGGAGGCGTTCGACCCGAAGCTGCTCAAGGCCGACTCCAAGGGGATCAACAAGGGACCGGAGCGGATCGGGGAGGCGCTGGAGCTCGCGCGCGACCTCGACTACAAGCTGTACGCGTCGGGCATCATGGGCCTGCCGGGCACGACCATGAAGAACCTCAAGACCGAGGTGAACAGCTGGTTGGCGATGGCCGAGGAGTACCGCGACCTGATCACCAGCATCTCCGTCGCGGCGCCCGGGATCATCCCCGGCTCGCGCATGTACTGGGACACCTACAACGAGTCCCCCCAGGTTCGGGCCTGGCACGGTGAGATCCTTCCCGCGCGGCGGATGACCGCCCTCTACATCCGCGAGAACACCGAGGTGGAGCTCGAGGACGTGGAAGCGGCGATCACCGACCTCCGGAACGGGATCCTCCAGATCAACGGCCCGATGGAGCACATGAAGTTCGGCTACTACATGCTGGGCGGTCGGGACGAGGACGAGGCGGCCGAATACGGCCTCCTCGAGGAGATCTGCGCGCAGCTCGACTAGTCACCGGTGCCACCCCCTCCCGTCGAGATCGGCCACGAGCCGCGTCGTCGTCCCGGGCTGCTGCCTCGGACGGCCCGGCTCGTGGCCGGATCCGCCGCGCGGTCGGCCCCGCGACCGGCGACCGTGGCGTGGCCGTCCGCCCGCCCGGCGCCGCGATCCGCGCGCCCCGCCCGCGATCCGGCCGTCCCGACCGAACCGAGGCCACCGCGGCCGTGCGTGCGCCCCCTCGCCGGGCCCGCGCCGGACCGCCCCACGACTCCGCGCGTCCCGGCGCACGACGGCCGGCGGCACGAGCCGGGGACCGCCGTGGCAGGCTCCGGGACACACATCGATCGACATCTTCGTGATCCCCCCGCGGGACCGCTCCCTCGAACATCACGCGCGGCGGCGGCTCGACCGCGCAGACCGTCGTGGTTCCACCCCGGCGCCACGTCAATCCCGGAAGGAAGCAGCTCATGTCGGTGACGTCAGATCTGGAGAACATATTCAGGTCGCCAGCGAACATTCCCGCTGGCGAGTCGGTGATCCGCGGGATGACCCGCGCGTGCCTGGCGGCGGACGCGGTGAACCTGGCCCAGGGCATCCCGAGCTATCCGCTTCCGCTGAGCCTTCAGGAGGCCGCCGTGGCGGCCATCCGCTCGAACGACAACCAGTACACGTCCCCGCGCGGCAGCGAGCCGTTCCTCCAGGCCATCAGTGACTTCGAGCAGCGGCGCTGGGAGATGCCGACGCCCTACGACCCGGAGACGCAGATCTGCGTCACGTGCGGGGCGACCGAGGGCATGCTGGCCACGCTGCTCGCCGTGGCGGAGAAGGGCTCCAACGTCATCATCGTCGAGCCGGCCTACGAGTCCTACGCGGTCAACCTGCGGCTCATCGACGTGGAAGCCCGGTACGTCCAGCTCAAGGGGTCGGACTGGGTGCTGGACCCGGCCGAGATCGCCGCCGTCGCCGACCGGAACACCCGCGCGATCATCATCAACTCACCGCACAACCCGACCGGGCGCGTCTTCACCCGGGAGGAGATCCAGGGCCTGGCCGACGTCTGCCTGCGGCTCGGCATCATCGTCATCCACGACGCGATCTACGACGAGCTCTACTTCACGAACGAGCGGCCGCCCAGGATCTCCGACGTCCCCGGGATGGACAAGCAGTCGATCACGATCAACGCGCTCTCCAAGATGTTCTCCGTCACCGGCTGGCGGGTCGGCTGGGTGACCGGGCCGCAGCGCCTCATGGAGCGGGTGGCCCGCGTGCACGACTTCCTCACCATCGCGGCGCCGACCCCGTTCCAGGCGGCCGGCGCCGCGGCGCTCTCGCTGCCGGGCAGCTACTTCGAGGAGCTGCGGGAGGTCTACGGCAAGCGGCGCGACATCCTCGTCACCGGCCTCGAGAAGTGCAACATCGAGTTCCAGCGGCCGGCCGGCGCCTACTACGTCATGTGTGACGCCAGCTCGTTCGCGCGCCCCGGCGAGGGGGAGGCGGAGCTGACCCAACGCCTGCTGCGCGAAGGCGGCGTCGGCGTCGTACCCGGCCTCTGTTTCTACGGCTCGGAGCGGAGCGGCCCGCCGCAGATCCGGATCGCGTTCGCGAAGGGCGAGGACACCGTCGCCGAGGGCGTCCGCCGGCTCTACAACTACCTCAGCGCGAGCTGACCGAGCCCGCCGGCGCACCACCCAAACGCACCGGGCCTGGTGGAATCTCCACCAGGCCCGGTGCGTTTCCGCGTTCAGACCGCGTTGACGCGGGCGTCGGGCTCGGGCGCGTCGGCCGCCGACGCGTGGCTGGTGACGCCCTTGACGGAGGGGTTGGCGAGGAACGCCTTCAGCCCGATCTTGATGTCGAGCTGGTCCTCCAGCCGGGCCAGCAGGATGGCGGCGAGCAGGGAGTGGCCGCCCAGGTCGAAGAAGTTGTCGTCGACCCCGACCCGGTCGACGCCCAGGGCCTGGGCGAACAGGTCGCACAGCACCGACTCGCGCGCCGTGCCGGGCGCCTGGCCGCTGGCCACCGCGCTGTAGTCCGGCACCGGCAACGCGCGCCGGTCCAGCTTCCCGTTCACCGTCAGCGGCAACGCGTCCATCACCACCACCGCCGACGGGACCATGAACTCCGGCAGCGTCCGCGCGATCTCCTGCCGGGCCGCCGCCGGGTCCACCCGACCGCCGGGCGTCGGGACCACGTACGCCACGAGCCGCCGGTCACCGGGACGGTCCTCCCGGGCCACCACCGCGGCCTGGCCCACCTCCGGCTGCGCGACGAGCACCGCCTCGATCTCGCCCGGCTCGACCCGGAAGCCCCGGATCTTCACCTGCAGGTCGACGCGTCCCACGAACACCAGCAGACCGTCGGCGTTCCACCGGACCAGGTCGCCGGTGCGGTACATCCGCTCGCCCGTCTCGAACGGGCAGGCCACGAACCGCTCGGCGGTCAACCCGCGTCGGTTCATGTACCCGCGCGCCATGCCCGCGCCGGCGATGTACAGCTCACCCGTCACGCCCACCGGCACCGGCCGCAGGCTGTTGTCGAGCACGTACAGCCGCATGTTGGCCATCGGGCCGCCGATCGGCACCGGCTGCGCCGCCTGCTCGTCCGAGAACTCGGTCATCGCGTGCAACGTCGTGAACGTGGTCGACTCGCTCGGCCCGTACCCGTTCACCATCAGCACGCCCGGACACCGCTCGACCACCCGCCGCACCGCGGTGCCGGACACCGCGTCGCCGCCGACCACCACCATCCGCAGCCCGGCGAGCGCCGACGGCTGCTCCGCCGCCACCGCGTCGAACAGCGCCGACGTGAGCCACATGGCCGTCGGGGCCGCCCAGGCGATCACCTCCGCCAGGCGGGAGATGCTCATCTCCTCCGGCGGCGCCGCCACGTGCGTGCCGCCGCGCAGCAGCGCGATCCACAGCTCGTACGTCGAGATGTCGTACGAGTGCGGCGAGTGCACCAGCATCCGTTCGTGCACGCCCTCCGGCCACCCCGGATCCCGCACCATGTCCACCACGTCCTGGTGGGTCACCGCGACACCCTTGGGCACCCCGGTCGACCCGGACGTGAAGATCACGTACGCCAACTGGTCCGGGTGGATCTCCGCGTCCCGGAAGTCCTCCCGCACCCCGGTGGCGGCGTCCCCGGCGGTCGCCAACAGGATCGGCGCCCCGTCCGGGCGCACCCGCTCGGCGAGGTCCGTCAGCTCCTCGTCGCACAGCACCGCCACGGTGCCCACGTCGCCGGCCACGAACGCGATCCGCGACTCCGGCCAGCTCACGTTGACGGGCACGTACACGCCGCCCGCCTTCAGGACCGCCAGCAGCGCCACCCACAGCTGCGACGACCGCCGCATCACGACGAGCACCCGCGACTCCGCGGTGACGCCCGCGTCCACGAGCATCGCCGCCAGCCGGCTGGACCGCTCGTCCAGCTCCCGGAAGGTCAGGCTCGTCCGGCTGTCGACCACCGCGACCGCGTCCGGGTTCCGGGCCACCTGCGCCGCGAACACCCCGGGCACCGTCGCCGCCTCCACCTCGAGGGCGGTGTCGTTCCACCGGTGCAGCACCAGCTCCCGCTCGGCCGGCGTCAGCAGGTCCAGCTCGCTGATCCGCCGGGTCGGGTCGGCGGCGGCCTGGTCCAGCAGTCGCGCCAACCGGCCGCCGAGGGCGTGCACCGTCGACTCGTCGAACAGGTCCCGGGCGTACTCGAACGAGTAGCGGATCCCGGCCGGCGAGCCGTCGGCGTCGTACTCCGGGCGGAAGAACATGCTGAGGTCGAACTTGGCCGTCTCACCGGCCAGCGACTCGGCCCGCGCCTCGAGGCCCGGCACCTGCCACTGCTGGCTGGTGTCGTCGTCGATGGTGAGCATCACCTGGAACAGCGGGTGCCGCGAGGCGGACCGGACCGGGTTGAGCTCCTCCACGAGGCGCTCGAACGGCACGTCCTGGTTCGCGAACGCGGTCAGGTCCAGCTCCCGCACCCGGCCCAGCAGCTCGCCGAAGTTCGGATCCCCGGACAGGTCCACCCGCAGCACCAGCGTGTTGCCGAAGAACCCGACCAGATCGTGGAGCGCCTCGTCGGTGCGGCCGGCCACCATCGTGCCGATCGGGATGTCGGTGCCCGCACCGGAGCGCGACAGCAGCATGGCCAGCCCGGCCTGCAACACCATGAACACCGTCACCCGGTTGGCGCGCGCCACCTCCTCGAGACCGCGGTGCAACCCGGCGTCCAGCTCCAGCTCGACCAGGCCGCCACGATGCGACGGCTGCGGCGGGCGCAGCCGGTCGGCCGGCAGGTCGAGCTGGTCGGGCAACCCCGCCAGCGCGGAGCGCCAGAAGTCGAGCTGCCCTGCCAGCACGCCGTCGGAGTGGCGGTCCTCGCCGAGCAGCCGGCGCTGCCACAGCGTGTAGTCGGCGTACTGCACCGGCAGCGGCGCCCACTCCGGCGCCCGCCCCGCCAGCCGCGCCCGGTACGCCTCGCTCAGGTCCCGTACCAGCACCTCGGCCGACCAGGCGTCGCTGGCGGTGTGGTGCATCACCAGCACCAGCACGTGCTCGGTGGGTCCGGTCCGGAACAGCCACGCGCGCACCGGCAGCTCGCCGGCCAGGTCGAAGACGTACCGCACGGCCTGCTCCAGCAGGCCCGGCAGGCTGGCCTCGTCGGCCACCGCCATGGTCACCTGCGGCACCGCGACCGCGGCGTCCACCACCCGCTGGTACGGCTGGCCGTCGGCGACCGCGAAGACGGTACGCAGCGCCTCGTGCCGGCCCACCACGTCCCGCAGCGCGGCCATCAGCGTCTCCGCGTCCAGCCCGCCGCGCAGCCGCCACGCGAACGGCACGTTGAACAACGGGCTCGGGCCGTCGTACTCGTTCATGAACCACAACCGCTGCTGCGCGAACGACAACGGCAGCCGCTCCGGCCGGTCCACCACCCGGGTCAACGGCGTACGCGCGCCGGTCGCCTCCCGGAGCGACCGGGCCAGCGACTGGACCGTCGGATTCTCGAACACCGTCCGGATGTCCAGCTCCACGCCGAGCGCCGAGCGCACCCGGCTGATCAACCGGGTCACCATCAGCGAGTGACCGCCCAGGTCGAAGAAGTTGTCCTCGACGCCGACCCGGTCGACGCCCAGCACCTGCGCGAACAGCTCACCCAGCACCGCCTCCTGCGGGGTGGTGGGTTCCTGACCGCCGGCGGCGGCGCCGAAGTCGGGCGCCGGCAGGGACAGCCGGTCCAGCTTCCCGCTCACCGTCAGCGGCAGCGTGTCCAGCACCACCACCGCGGCCGGCACCATGTATCCCGGCAGCTTGCGGGCGGCCTCCTGCCGCAGCGCCGCCGGATCCACCTGACCGCCGGGCCGGGGCACCACGTAGCCGACCAGCCGCGGGTCGCCGGGGCGGTCCTCCCGCATCACCACCACCGCGCGGCCCACTCCGGGCTGCGCGGCGAGCACCGCCTCGATCTCACCCGGCTCGATCCGCAGTCCCCGGATCTTCACCTGGTCGTCGGCGCGTCCGAGGAACTCCAGTTGACCGTCACCGGCCCACCGGACCAGGTCCCCGGTGCGGTACATCCGCTCCCCCGTGCCGAACGGGCACGCCACGAACCGGTCCGCCGTCAACGCCGGCCGGTTCAGGTAGCCCCGCGCCAGCCCCGCGCCGGCGAGGTACAGCTCGCCGGTCCCCCCCATCGGGACCGGCCGCAACCGGTCGTCCAGCACGTACACCTGCGCGCCCGGCAGCGGACGGCCGATCGGCACCGGGCGGTCGTCCCGCTCGGACCCGGCCGCCAGGTCCCCGGTGGTGGCGGTGGCGTACACCGTGGCCTCGGTCGGGCCGTACGCGTTGATCACCTGGGCGCCGGGCACCGCTGCCCGCACGGCCCGCAGCACCGGCCCGGTCAGCGCCTCGCCCGCCAGCACGACCGTCTGCGCGGTCGCGGACGTCTCCGCGGCGGCGAGCACCCCCGCCATCGCCGACGGGGCGGTGCTGATCAGGCTGCCCGACCAGCCGCCCCGGGCGAGCACCAGCACATCCTGCACCACCTCGATACACCCGCCGCAGGCCAGCGGTCCGAACACTTCGAACACCGACACGTCGAAGCTCAACGACGTCGACGCCAGCACCCGGCGGAACCGGTCCGCGCCGAACGTCGACGCCGCCCACGACACGAACCACGCCGCGGAGTGGTGCTCCACCGTGACGCCCTTGGGCCGGCCCGTCGAGCCCGACGTGTAGATCACGTACGCCGGGTGCCCGGGCAACAGCGGCGCGACGCGGTCCGCGTCGGACACCGCGGTGTCGGGCAGCGCGGCCACCTCGGCCTGCACCGCCGGGTCGTCCAGCATGATCGTCAGCTCGTCGCGCACGCCCGGCTGTCCGCCGTCCGACGCCGCGCCCGACGTGGTGGTGGCCAGGGCGCGCGAGGTGAGGATGGCGGCGGGGGCGGCGTCGGCGAGCATGAACGCGATCCGGTCGGCGGGGTTGGCCGGGTCGATCGGCAGGTAGGCCGCGCCGGACTTGAGCACCCCCAGGACCGCGACGATCATCTCCGCGGACCGTTCGGTCGCCACCGCGACCAGCCGGCCCGGCCCCGCGCCGCGCGCGGCCAGGTACCGGGCCAGCCGGTTCGACCTCGCGTCCAGCTCCGCATAGGACAGCGACACGTTCCCGGACACCACCGCCACGGCGGTGGGGGTCCGGGCTGCCTGCGCCGCGAACAACTCACCCAAGAGCTCCTCCGCCGGAGCAGCAGAATCCGGCGTTTCCTGATCACTGACGCGCGTTGTCACGGCTGCTCCACTCACGCTCGACTTTGATTGGACTGTTGAGCCATATGGCGGTCCGATGCTCTGCTCCGCACCTGAGGCAAGCGGCGCTGGTTCTCGTTATCACGAGAACCAGGTAAAGGACATCGCTCGCTCACACCGGTCGATGACCCAGGATCACACTCTGTTTCCGGCGGCGCATCTCCGGGAGTGCTCGTCCGTCGTTTTGTCCGCAGCGACCCACATCCTGGCAGGTCCGACGGCCAGCGCCGCGGTATGCGTACCGGCCTGCGACATGTCATCACCGCTGCCCCCCGACCAGCCGTCGGACGCGCATGTCCGCCATTGCCCTCGACAATAGGAGACACGTGTGAGCGGTGTCGTGACACGGGCGTTCAAATGGTGTTTCGAGAGGCGCGGTGACTCGCGGCGCCCCATTTTCCGGCTCGAATCGTCAGGCCGGCGCGGCTGCCGTTGAATACGACGGTGAACGGGACCGGCGGCGGGCCCGCGACCGCGCGCGGGCGGTGGTCGACGGGCCGGCCGGCGCCACCCGGCCCGGTCCGGGGCCGCCCCGGACGCCCACCGCCCCACCGGCGTCGCGGACGGACGACATGGAATTCCGTGCCCGCGTTGTCTATGGTGCGGGAGGTGATTGACCGTCGTAACTGCCTGGGACTGGAGTCGCCGGTGTCGATCAGCCTGCGCGGCGTCGTCAGCAGTCAGTGCGTCCGATGAGGACCCGCGTCCACCACGCCGGGACGGTGGCCGTCCTGGCCGCCGTGGCGGTGGCAACCAACACCGCCCCGGCCTGGGCGCGGGCGCACGATCACGAGGCCCCGGCCGGCGTGGCCCCGAGCGGTGGCCTCGCGGTCGTGATCCACTGCCTGAGCCTGCTGGCCACCGCGGCCGCCGTGGCGACGGCCTGGGGCGGCGGCCGGGCGGAGCGGTCGCGGACCTCCGTCGCCGCGGTCGTCGCCGCCGTCGCGGACATCGGCGCGATCCAGGCGTGCGGCACCGCGGTGGTGCCCTCGGTCCTCCTCGCGCTCGGGACGTTGACGCTGCCGTGGCTGGTGACCCGCCCCCGGGCGGCGCTCGCGCTCGGCGCGGTCATCGGCGCGGGTCGCGTCCTGCAGGCCGTGCCGGACGGGTCCCCGGCCCGGGCGCTCACCGCCGTCGGGCTCCTGGCCGCGATGTGCTGTGTGGGCGCGATCTCCGCGATGCTCGCCGGTCGCCGTGGCGCCGGCCCGGTCGCGTTGGGTCCGGTGGCCACCGGGGCGGCGTTGGTCACCGCCGGCGTCGCCACGGCGTCCTGCGTGCGCGGCGAGGTGCGGCTGGACGCCACGCTGCTGTGGTTCACGTTCGGCTGGCTCAGCGTCGCGTACTTCGGGCTCGCCGCCGTGGCGGTGACGGTCGGGCCCGCGTCGCGCCGGCTCCAGGCGGTGACGGCGGCGGCCGCGCTGGTGGCGGGCGTCGGGCTGGTCGGTGTCCCGCTGCCGCCCGCGCCGGCCGACGTCGGGATCCCGATGGTGCGGCAGGTCGACGCCGCCGGCCATCGGTTGCCCGTGCTCGTCACCCCGCAGCGCCCGGGCTGGAACCTCGTCCACGTCGGCGCCGACGACGTGCGGGTCGGCCTCGATCCGGGCCGGCTGGCCGCGGCGGGCGCCCGGCCCGGCACCACCGGATCGTGGGGGCTGGTCCGGCTGCCGGCCGGCCGCAGCCGGCTCTGGCTCGCCCATGGCGGCGCCACCGCCTCCCTCGCCGTCGACACGGGCCGGGCCGGCCCCGGCCCGGACGTGACCACCCCCGACGGCCCCGAGTGCGCCAGCGCGAGCCTGGGAGCCGTGCTCGCCGGCGCCGGGCGGCCCCTGGCGGCCTGTCCGGCCCAGGAGCTGACCGCCGAGGACGCCGACGCGCTGCGGGCGATGGTGTCCTTCATCGCGGGGCGTGGCGTCACCGCGATCTCCGTCCGGTCCGACGACTCGCCCCGGGGCGTCGCGGCCCGGCAGCTCGTCGAGGCCGCCGGTGCCGCCGAGAAACTCCGCGTCACCGACCCCGGCGACCACCCGCTGCTGGTGCTGTCCGGATGGGCGGCGGCCGAGACGACGCTGCGCGCGGTGGCGGCCGACCGGTTGCCCGCGCAGGGCAGCTACCTGGCGCCGTGGCTGCTCACCGGGCCGCTGCTGGCCATCCCGAGCGGGCCGCTGCTGCCGCTGCGCTTCGATGTGCGCGACGACGCCCCGACGGCGTACCTGAGCGAGCTCTCCGAACTGTTCCCGCTCGAACCGCCGACCGGTATCGGGTACCTGACGTGGATGCGTCAGCGCGCCGTGCCCGCCGGGCCGCTGCGCCTCTACGCGGCGGGCCAACTGTTCGTTCCGGGCGCCGGTGGCCACGACCACCAGAGCACCACCTGGGTGCCCCACGGCACCGTCACGGCGGTGAGCGGTCAGTTGCCCTGACCGACCCGCCCGCGCCGCGCCCGGACAGCGGACGAGGCGCAGCGGTCGCTGCGCCTCGTCCGGTTCACTGTCTGTCCGGCGTTTGCCAGCCGGTCAGCGGAGGACCTTGTCGCTGACCACGAACAGCACGCCGTGCGGGCGGGCCACGCCGACGCTGCCGTGCGGCCAGTCCTGGCGGTTGAAGCTCACGCACGGCTGGTGCGTCTGCTCGTCCCGGAACGCGTTGTCGGGGGACAGCACGCCGGCGCGGTCGAAGTCGAACATGCAGATGCGGTGGTCACCGTCGAGGCCGGTCTTGGCGACGAAGTAGTTCGAGGTGGCGACCCGCTCGATGTGGTCCGCCTCCCGGTAGAAGCCGTTCCGGTCCCGGGTGAACATGTCCTGGCTGCCCCAGTGCGGCCCGACGCCGATGTTCGGCGTCACCTTGTCGGCGACCGGCACGACACTGGTCAGGGCCGGGCAGTCGGACTCCGCCCCGCCGGCGGCGACCTCCTCGATCGTGTCGATGTTGCAGGCCGGGTTGGCGCCGGACGCGAGGAGTTTCTGGATGTCGAGCACGAAGACCATGCCGCTGGTGACGTCGCGCGGCAACCGCGGGTCGGTGCCCATCACGGTGTGGATCAGGAACCGGTCGTCGGGCGTGACCTGCAACCAGCTACCGCCGGCATTCGACCCGGTGAGCACCCCGGTCGGATCGAACCTGCGGTACGCCGCCGTGTCGTCGAAGATCTCCCGCCACTTCGGCGAGCGGCTGGTGATGTCGGGGGTGTAGAAGATCGACCCGCCGGCCATCGTGGAGGCGAAGGCGCCCCGGTGCCGACGCTGGTTGGTGAGCGCGTTCTCCATCACCATGCGGTTCTCGTTGACGGCGATCGAGTCGTCCACGCGCGGCCCGTCCGGCAGGTACGACACCGAGCGCAGCTTCGGATTGTTCCGGTTGGTGATGTCCAGGACCCGGATGCTGGTCCGCAGCAGGAGCGGGTCGGTCTCCACGTCGGAGGGTTCGAGGAAGCTCCTGAGCTCGGCGAAGTCGCTCGCGACCAGCACGTTGAGGTCCTCGCGGACCTGGAGCCCGTGCGGGTTGGCGCACGTCGCCGGCGTGATGCTCGGCCGGTTGTGGCAGATCGCCGGGTCCTCGCCGTCCGGCAGCGCCATCGGGATCTCGGCCAGCGTGCGCCCGTCGGCCGACATCCGGACCACCTGGCCGGGCGAGCCGTTGGCGCCGTTGCCGACGCGGACCTGGCCGTTGGTGTAGCGGCAGGGCCCGGCGATGTCGGGGCCGCCGAGGTAGGTGGCGTAGGCGGTGCCGTCGCGCAGGGACCAGAACGCGTCCGGCGCGGAGCCGCACGGCGTGTCGACGGGGAGGTTCACACCGGTGAGTCGAAGCGTCGGCAGGCTCCGCGAGTCGAACACGTAAGCGGTGTCGCTCAGGATGCTCGCGGCGAAGATCCGCTGACCCTTGTGCCAGATGTACTGCATGTGGTGCGGCTCGTTCTGACGTTGCGGACTCAACGTCACGGTGTTGACCACCTGCCCGTACGTCCGCGAGCCCCGCGTCGCGTCGATGACGGCGATGAAGTCCTTGGCCGCCGGGTTCGACGCGTCCGCCGCACCGGCCCAGGCCAGCAGCCACTCACGGGGACCGCCGCGGAACGCCGCCGCCGTGAGGTGGTTGGTGGCGGTGTACGTCCGGTGGTCCGAGCCCTGCACGCTCGAGGACACCTGCGTGACGGCGAAGGCCGTGCTGCCGGGCGCCGCGACCAGGCCCGTGCTGGCCACCAGGACCAGCGCCGCCGCGAGGCTGGCGACACGAGGGAGGTGCAGTCTCGGCACGTGCTGTCTCCACATGGCTTGCTCCTGTCAGGACAAGTCGGCGGTGAGTTGGCTCAGGGGGTCCACTTGACCGGCCGGAATGCCGGCGATGGGCAGCGGGTCGTACGAGGGATCACCCTTGGTGCGCGCACCGCACCCGGCGCCCGTCGGGCCGGACCGGGGTATGTCGAACTCCCGCCGCCGACATCCGGCGGCGGCGAATGTGGGTGCACGTTCCCGTCCAGGGTGATCGCAGTCCGATGGGACGACATTCGACGGGACGCGTTGCGTCGTCCCGTCCGGCGCATAGAGCGTAGACGATATTATCATCGCCGAAAGTTGAGTCAAGGGAATGACGATTGCCGACAGAAGGCGGAGATCAATTGCCCCGGTCGACAGCCTTCGACCATTCCGAACTGGCCATTGACCACCAAGCAGTGGCAAAACGTTCGAGACAGGCGCGGACCGCGGCCGTCACTGCTGCCACGTGCTCGTCGGGCCGGTCGCCGCCGCGTGCGGGGCGGCCCCGCACCGCACCAGGCTGTTCGCGCCGCCGCCGGTGAGCCGGGCCGGCGACGCGGTGTCGCCGAGGCGTTCGGCCAGCCGGAGCACCCGGCACGTGGGCCTCGCCAGATTGGCGACGATCCGCAGCCGGACAAGCCAGTCCGAGGTACGCGAATCTGGGCCAGGTCGGAATCGGGCGCGAATGTCCGCCATCGCCTCCGACAATGCGATACGCGCCGGCGCGACGTCGCGGCACACCCGCTCGAATGTCATTCCGGACGGCGCGGTGAACCCGGAAGGCCCCTTTTCCTGGCGGGCATCATCGGGTAGGGCGACCGCCACCGAATACGACGGCGAACGCGACACCGGTCACCGGGGCCCGGCCGCGCGTGTCGCCCACCCGGCACCGGATTCGGCGGCACCGGCCGCTGCGCGCCGCTTGGGCCCGGTTCGACCTCCGGATCGGGGCGACAGCCGGCGGCAGGTCGGGCACGAGCAGAGTTGGTCGGGCCGGTGACCGGCCCGACGATGGAGTGGTGACCTATGACGCCATTGTGGTGGGGGCGCGTTGTGCGGGTGCCACAACGGCGCTCCTGCTCGCCCGAGCGGGACACCGGGTGCTCCTGCTGGAACGTGCCAAATACCCGAGCGACACACTGTCCACGTTGTACATCCATCAGTCCGGGGTCGAACGGCTCGCCCGCTGGGGCCTGCTCGACCGGATACGGCAGACCGGCTGCCCACCGCTGACCACCGTCAGCTACCGCGTGGCCGACGTCTACCTGCGCGGGCCGGCACCGACGCTGCCGGGTGTGGTCGGCGCCTTCGCTCCCCGTCGATACGTCCTCGACCCCATCCTCGCCGAAGCCGCCGCGGAAGCCGGCGTCGAGGTCCGGGAACAGACGCTGGTCACCGGCCTCACCACCGAGGACGGCCGGGTGACCGGTGTCCGGCTGCGCACCGCGAACGGCGCCGAGACGACCGAACGGGCCAACCTGGTCATCGGCGCCGACGGGATGCGGTCCACCGTCGCCAAGTTCGTCGACGCGCCACACTACGCCGAACATCCCAACCTCACCTGTGTCTACTTCACCTACTGGTCCGGGATTCCGGCCCACTTCGAGATCTACGAACGCACCGGCGGCTGGGTCGCCGCGGTCGGCACCCACGACGACCTCACCCTGATCGCCTCCTACCTGCCCCAGGAGCAGTTCGCGCAGGTACGGCGCGATCCCAAGGCCGCCTATCTGGCGAACATCGAGGCCACGGCACCGCCCCTCTGGGAGCGGCTCGCCGAGGCGACCATGGCCGAGCGCCTCTACGGAACCGGCGACCAACGCAACTTCTTCCGCCAGGCGCACGGCCCCGGCTGGGCCCTCGTCGGCGACGCCGGCCACCACAAGGACTCCATCAACGCGCACGGCATCACCGACGCGTTCCACCAGTCGGAGCTGCTCGCCGCCGAACTCACCAGCGGCGACGACCCGTCGGCCACGATCAACGACCCGGTCCGCCAGCAGGCCGCCCTGGCCCGCTTCGCCAGCGCCCGGGACACGCAGATGAAACCGACCTACCACACCAACCTCGTCACCGCCCGCCTCGACCCCGACCCCCACCTGCTCAGCCTCCTGCGCGCCGTCCAGGACTCCCCGGAACTCACCGAGCGCTACTTCAGCGTGGTCGCCGGCATCCTCTCGCCGGAGGACCTCTTCACCAGGGATCTGCTCGCCCGGCTGTGAGCGGCGGGCGCGGACCCGAGACCGCAGTTGTCCGACAAGAATCAGCGCGCCGGCACCCGACGACGGCCGTGAGCGGCGCGCGATGACCCGAGCGGATAAGGATGACATGACCCGTTCAGACCTCGACGAACCGGTGCTGCGACGGCTCAGTCCCGGCGACGCCGATCCCATCCTGGTAGCCGACTTCCAGGCGCTGTCCATGGCGCCGCGTCTGAGCGAGATGCTCAGCGAGCGCCTGCAGGGCCGGCCGGTGTTCCAGATCGACCCCATCGGCGCGCTCAGCGGCAAGCGCCTCTACATTCCGCTACCGGAGCTGGCCGAGGCCTGCGCGGACGAGTTCCTGAAGTCCGGCGCGGACCAGGGCCGGGTGTACGTGATCGGGCACTGCAGCTCCTCGGCGGTGGCCCTGCGCGTCGCGGGCCTGTTGGCGGCCACCCGGCCGGTGACCGCCCTCCTGGTGCAGCCGGGATGGCCCGACGACGAGCTCGTGCGGGAGAAGTTCGACGAGTACCTCGGGAAGTTCGGTCCGGCCACCCGCTCGTGCCCGGATCTGGACGGGGACCCGTCGGCGGTCGTCGCCGCGATGGAACAGGTCTTCCAGGACGAGGTGACCGCGTTGGCGGCCGGCCGGGGGCTCGGCGGCACCATGGGGGCCTTCTCCGACCTGATCGTGTGGTACCGCGGCTGGCTCGCCTTCCTGCTGGCCGGCCGCAACGACACGTCCAGCACGGAGGCCGTCGGTCGGACGACGGTGACGGCGCTGACCGACTCCCCCTCGACGGTCGAGGTGAAGGGCCTGAGCCGGGACGCCTACCAGGTGGTGGAGCTGCCGACGACCCAGCCGGCCGGTCCGATCAAGCCCGAGCTGACCGAGTTCATCGCGACGCAGGTCGAGCCGCGCTGACCGGCGCCGCCCGGGGCGATCCGGGCGAGGACCCGCTCGACACCACGACCTGTGCCGGCCACCGGCCGGCACAGGTCGTCGCGTGTCACGCCATTCGACGGATTCCGGCGGGTCGCCATTTCTCGACTGCGACGTCGCCGCGTGGATCAGCTCCTCCGCGGTTTCCCGGAAATCCGTCGGGAGAATGCCACAGCCGCGCTGAATGGAAGGGCCGAACGCGGTCGTCGTCAATTCGATCGACCGCGCCCAGCCCTGCTTCTCAATGGTGCGGTGTCCGATGTCGCGGACACATCTTCAACGGTGCGGAACGCGTTTCCGGCGCCCCGTGCGCGATGACGCGTCCGGTCGGACCCGCACCGCGCCACCGGCGGGCCGGCAAAAGGGGTGCGCCGAGCGGCGCCACCGACGGGCGGCTCAGCGCGCGCCGTGCGCGGTCGACGCCGCGACGGCGGTACGGATCCGCTGACGCCACTGCTCGTACGCGGGTCCGGCGTCCGCGTCCCGTTCGGCCACGGCGACGTCGTCGGCGAGCGCCGCGGCCTTCTCGACGGTGAGCCCGGCCAGCGCGGCGATCGCGGTCTCGGTGTGCGGCGGCACGGTGCCCGAGTAGTGGCGCGCCTTGGCGGCGAACACCGAGCCCTGGGCCACCTCGGTCCAGTGCGGCCCGGCCAGTCGTCGTAGCGTCGCCAGGTCGGCTGCCACGCACCCGCCGGCGAACGTCGACGCCAGGCCGACTCCGCTCCACAGGTCGGCCTGGCGTGCGGTGGCGAAGCGCCCGACCGCCGTGGCGACGTCGGTGACCCGCCCGTCGTGGATGAACCACAGCGCCCGGCCGATGCCCTGGTCCACGGCACGGTGGAAGTAGTCCGGACGGCCCTGGAACGGATACGACGGCGGCACCCGCTGCTCGTCGACCCACCGCCCGGTCTTGAAGTAGGCCAGGTCGAAGCCGTATCCGTCGACCGCGAGCCAGCTCATCGTCGGGTGGTACGGCGTGCCGTCGAGGTCGGGAACGATCCGCTTCCACAGCGCCCGCGGCAGCTTCGCCATCGCGAAGCCGATGCCGATGTAGGCCAGGAAGATGTGCGGCTGGCCCGGCCCGAGCAGCAGGTCACGGGTGCGGTGCCCGCGTCCCCCGCGCATCGCGTCGAGGACGGTGAACGCCATCGTGGCGCCCTCGTAGGCGAACCCCCGCTGCTCCGCCTCGACGAGGCTGAGCCGCCGCTCCACCTCCCACTGGTCGCGGGCGTCGATCCCCCACTCGAAGCCGCAGATCACCGCTTGCGGGATCGCTTCGAGGCGGCTCGCCGCCGACGAGGACGCGCCCGGGAACCCGCGGCGTTCGAACGTCACCTCGCGGAGCGGGGGTGTCAACACCAGCCGGCGTAGCGATCCAAGCGTGGTCGGCATGCGCCCTCCCCATACATCAACATCTCGGTACAGACTTGTGTGTTCGGCACGAAAGAGCTACTCCGGAAGTGCGTTGCTCCCGGCGGTCACCTGCCACGCGCCCACCTGCCTGGCGGCCGCGTAACTCGCCCACGCGACGACCTCCACCAGCGCGGCGTCGCCCGGCTCCCGGGCCCGGAACTCGGCGACCACGTCCTCGTCCACCTGGTACGACGCGAAGACGGTCAGCAGCGCGAGCCGACCGGCGGCGCGGTCCGCCTCGGGCAGCTCGGCGACCAGCCGTTCGCACCACTCCCGGCTGAGCCCGGGATCCTCGCCCCGCCAGGTCGACAGGCGCTCGCCGACCAGGTGCCGCACGTCCGGGGACAGCGCCCGCGCGCCGACGGCGTCCAGCGCCGCGAAGGAACGCGCCACCGCCGCGGCCACGGCCGGGTGCCCCTCGGCCCAGGCCGCGTCCGCCGGCAGCGGGGCGTCGTGCAGCAGCGCCAGCGCCCGGCCCGACAGGCGGGTCTCGCGCAACAGCGGACTCAGGACCTGACTCAGCCCGTGCTTGAACCGGCGGCGGGCGTTCGGCCCGAACCGGCGAGGGACCAGGAAGCCCGGCAGGAACACGTTCACCACCCGGGTCAGGTAGTGGAACGTGACCGCCACCCCGACGAGTTCCGGCCGGTCGGACGGGGCGAACGGCGGCTGCCGCACGGCCGGCTCATCCGGTCGGTGCGCGACCCGCGCCCAGCCGGCCACGGCACGCAGTCCCGGGTCCGGGACCTCACCCGCGCGGTCGGCGACGATCGCCTCCGCGGTCTGTTCGCAGGACAGGTCGTACAGGCCGATGCTGTGCATGTCGACGCAGTACGGGCAGGTGTTGGCCACCGACACCGCCGCCGCGACGACCTCCTTGCGGGCGCGGTCGACCCGACCGGTGGCGGTGAGCGTCTCGCGGGTGAGCATCCAGTAGGCGGCCAGCGCCGCCGGCGACGGGGACTGCGCGAGGATCGGCGGAATGACCACCCGCATCTCGTCGGCGGCCTGCGAGTAGACCTCGGCGACAAGGCCGGCGGCGGCCGTGGGCGACACCGGGCTGATGTACTTGACCTGCCGCTGGAGCACGGAGGAGATGACCCGCCTGGCAACCATGACCGGGTCTCACGAACTCGGTGCGGTGAGGCGCCGCGGCGGGGTCGGGACAGGCGGTTCCGATCGGAAAAGCGGATAGGTGACCATGCCCTCAGCATGGGCGCGCCGTACGCGCCACCACGTCTCCGGAAATGCGCAGCGGACGAAGAATTGCGCAACCGGGAAGACTCCGCGTTCCGGTTGCGGAGACGTCCGCAACGACGGAGATGAATGCCGACAGGGCTCGGTCATGCTGAAATGGACCGCGCCAAGTCCAGGCCCGAATTATTCGTGACGCCGGGGGCGCGGGCTATCCAGAAAGGACTGTCTGTTGCCCGACCATGAGCAGATCATCTCCGCACTGGTCGCCGACGGCGACGATGTCGACCGCCTGGTGGCGAACCTGACGCCGGATCAGTGGGCCCTGCCCACGCCCGCCGACGGGTGGACGATCAGAGACCAGATCGCCCACCTCACCGCCACGTTCCATCTGGCCGGCACCGCCGCGTCCGACCCGGAGGGCTTCGCCAGGATCGCCGCGAAGCTGACTCCGGATTTCGACGCCAACGTGCGGGGCGCCATGCAGCGCTTCCTCGACGACCCGCCCGAGGTGCTGCTGGGGCAGTGGCGTGCCGTGCGGGCCGCCGCCGAGAAGGCGCTCGCCGCCGCGCCGCCGGAACAGCCGGTGCCCTGGCTGGTCCGGCCGTTGCCGCCGGGCGTCCTCGCCGCCGCCGGCATGATGGAGTTGTTCGGGCACGGCCAGGACATCGCCGACGCGCTGGGGGTGCGGCGCACGTACACCGACCGGCTGCGGGTCCTGGTGGCGTTCGCGGTGCGGGTCTGGGACTTCGGTTACCTCGCGCGCGACCTGACCCCGCCCGACGTGGAGTTCGGCTTCGACCTCACCGCGCCCTCGGGCGCGCACTGGCGGTTCGGTCCGGACGACGCCGCCCAGCGGATCACCGGTCCCGCGGTCGATTTCTGCCTGCTGGTGACCCGTCGCCGGCACCGCGCCGACCTCGCCGTGACCGCGACCGGGCCGGACGCCGAGTCCTGGCTGGACATCGCGCAGGCGTACCGCGGGCCGGCCGGGTCGGGACGCCGGCCGGGCCAGTTCGACCACATCCCGGCCACCGCCGGCTGATCAACACGACGTTTCCAACCGGCCCCGGGGCCCGGGGCCGGTCGACCGTACGGCATTGTCGTGTGCCGATACCGAAAGCCCCGACGACCGCATCCGCGCGTTGATTGTGGCCATACCACCGGAAAGCGGTCACGCGGTTATAGTGCACGTGAAAGCAATCCTAAAGATGCGCCCCGGCCGATTGGCTCAGAGACTCAGTGGTGGGGCGGCAGGCAGCCGTGGGAGATCGCCACCGAACGGTGGCGGTCTCTTTTCTGAAGCCCCGCGAACCATTTTTGCGCTCATCATGTCGATGCGGCCGTGCAGCACGCTACCCCGGGCGGGATCCCTGGGGAACCGGGGGAGGCGACATGGACAAGGCAATCGAGCAAGCGGTCCACCGAGTCATCAGGTTGATGAGGGAGCGCCTCGGCGAGCCGCTCACGATCGACGACCTGGCCCGCACCGCGATGTTCAGCAAGTTCCACTTCTCACGGATCTTCCAGCGGGCCACCGGCCTGTCCCCGAGGAAGTTCCTCTCGGCGATGCGGCTCCAGGAGGCCAAGCAGCTCCTCGTGTCGACCTCCCTGAACGTCGTCGACATCAGCCACCGGGTCGGCTACAACAGCGTCGGCACGTTCAGCACCCGGTTCACCAGCAGCGTCGGGGTGTCGCCGACGACCTACCGGCGGTACGGCGGTTTCGTACCGCGGATCGCCGTCGACGACCGGTCCGACGGGGCGCGCAGCCCGTCGGCGACCGTCGGCGGCACCATCTCCTCGGCTCCGGACATCCCGCTCGGCCACACGTTCATCGGTCTGTTCCCGCAGCAGATCCCGCAGGGGCGGCCGGTGAGCTGCACCGTGCTCGAGCGACCGGGGCCCTACCTGCTGGACAAGGTGCCGCCGGGATCCTGGTTCCTCCTGGTGCACGCCCTGCCGCCCGGCGTGGTCAACGAGCCCGCCGCCCGTGGCGTGCGGCCGTACGTGTTACGGCACGGGCCGATCCGGGTCCACGACGACGGCGAGGTCGCCCTGCCCGACCTGGCGCTGCGTCCGCTCCGGCTGCTCGACCCACCGGTGCTGCTGGCGTTGCAGGACGTCCGGTCGACGGCCCGGCGCATCGTCGAGGCGCGCTCCCGGCAGGGGCACGGGTTCGGCCTGCCGACACCTGGCGAGCCCGCCACCGACAGGCCGGAACACGGGGGCGTCGGCGGGCACCTCGGCCCGGCCACCCGCGCGCCGAACGACGCCGCCCGCGCCGCCTGACGCCCGGCACCGCGACGCCGTCGGCGCCCCCGGTTGGATCCGGGGGCGCCGACGGCGTCAGCGCGATCGGGCCGTCAGGGCTTCGGCACGTCGAACAGGGTCGGGAACTTGGCGGTCAGCGCGAGGTCGCCGGTGGTCTTCAGCTTGCCGCGCATGACCAGCGCCACCGCGTGCGCGTTTCCGGTGACCAGGTTCAGGAAGTCCACCGCACCGAGCGCCAGGGTCAGCCTGGGTTCCGCGTGGGGCGCCGGCGACAAGGCACACGCACCATTCGCGATCACCATTTCATAGGTGTCCGTACCGCCGTCGGGCCGGTCGCCGATGACCCAGTGAATCACCGCGTTGAGGGTGCGCGCCCGATCGGCCCGGAACACCCCGGGCATGCTGCTGAACAGCTCGTCGAGGACGGCCGTGCGCCGCTCGCCGTGCATCATCTGGCGCAACTCGGCGGTCGGCGTTTTCTTGACCAGCCGGGCGAACTCGCGCGGATCCATCGTGGCCGGATCGGCATCATTCAAAGCCATAGGAACTCCTCAATGGGAGACGATGTGCGCACTGGTGCTGCTGCCGATTGTTGTGCATCGGTCACCATGATCCGACTTCGAGGTTGCGTGACCCCGGCTAACGCCGGCGACGCAACGCGGGAGATGCATCAGCCTGTTTATCCCCGCCACGATGGGTCCATCGCGAACGGAACCGCCCACTCTGGTCCACGCCCACCGGCCGCCAGAGACTGCGTGCAATCCCGTCCAAACGGCAGCACGACCTACTGGGAGAGACGCCGTGCAACCCGAAACCCTAGACGCCGATCCGGCGCGCACAATGACAATCGAGGCGTTCGCCGACACGATCGTCCCCGGCGAGAAACGTTCGCCCGACGACCGCGCCATCGCCGGCGCCGCTACCGGCGGCGGCGCTGTGGCATCGGGCGCGATCGACCTACTGGAACAGCCCGGCGGTGGCCTGGCGCCCGCCCTGGACGCACTCGCCGTTTCCCTCAACGACCACGCCACCGAGTACGCGCAGAAACGCGACCTGGTGCTCGACGACGACGTGCCGCCGTTCGTGGCGTTGTCGTTCGCCGACCGCACGGAGCTCGTCCAGCTCCTCACCGCCCCGGAGCACCCGGAGCGACAGATGTGGGTGTCCCTCGCGCTGTTCAGCAACATGGCCTTCGACAGCGCCGCGCATCTGGGCACGTTGGACGCGCTCGCCGCCGGGCATCCGGGTCTGTTGAGCATCGGCTACTTCCGGCCGGACACCGACGGTGTCTGGCGCTTTCCCCAGTTCTCCTACGGCCGGCAACTGGCCGACATCCATCCGAACACCACGACGACGGGCAGCCCAGCGTGACCGCTATCGAGTCAACCGACGTCCTCGTGATCGGCAGCGGCTTCGGCGGCGCGATCGCGGCCTACCATCTCGCGGCCGGCGGCGCGCGCGTCACCGTTCTGGAGCGCGGCCCCTGGCTCACCGCCGACGAGTTCGACCACGACTTCCTGCTCGGCTCGTCCTACACGCGCATCTTCGACTTCGTGGTCGGCGACGGCATGAGCGTGCTCAGCGGCAACTGCGTCGGCGGCGGCAGCGTCGTCTACTTCGCCACCATGCCGCGGGCGCCACGGTTCGTCTTCGAACGCCGGGGCAGCATCGGCCGGCGGATGTGGCCGGCCGCCATCAGCCGGGACACCCTCGAGCCGTGGTACGACCGGGTCGCCGAGGCCCTGCCGGTGCGGCTCACCCCCTGGGACCAGGTGCCGTTCGCCGGTGGGCTGTTCGCGGCGGCCTGCGCCCACGCCGGCCGCACCGCGAACCCGGCGCCCTCCGCGATCGACCTCGACCTGTGCACCAACTGCAACTGGATGATGGCCGGCTGCAAGTTCGACGCGAAGCGTTCGCTGCTGCTGAACTACCTCCCGGCCGCGCTCGCGCACGGCGCCGAGATCCGGCCCATGCACGAGGTCCAGTACCTGTCCCGCAACGACGACGGCGGCTACCGGGTGCACTACCGGATCGTCGACGACCTCGACTACCGGGTCCTGCACGACGAGGGCGCCATCGACGCGAAGATCGTCGTGCTGGCCGCCGGCGCGGGCGCCACGCCGGTCATCCTGCAGCGCTCCGAGCCGCGACTGGGCCCGATGCCGCACGCGGTGGGCCGCTACTTCTCCGGCAACGGCGAGCGACTCAACACCGCCGTCTTCGACGAGGACCGGGTGCGCGAGGTGCTCGGCCTCACCCGGGACGGCGGCCAGGCCTACGCCGCCTACCAGATCGGCCGGGGACCCACCGTCGCGAGCTGGGACCAGCTCGACGGCAGCCTCCCGGAGTACGAACGCTTCTCCCTCGAACAGCTCTACTTCCCGCCGGGGCTGGGCACGATCCTGGCCCAGGCGCCAGACGCCACCGGCCCGACCTGGTTCGGCGTGGAGAAGAAGGAGATGATGCAGCGCTGGCAGTCGTGGCTCACCATCTTCACCATGTCCGAGGACGACAACGAGGGTGTCTTCGGTCCGCCGCCCGAGACCGGCAACTCGCACCGGCTCTCGCAGCAGATGCTCGGCAACGGGCCGCTCCGCTACCACCCGACCGCCAACACGTGGCGCGGCTGGTCGCTGTCCGACGCCGCGGTCAAGGACACCCTGGAACGCGACGGGCTCGCCCGCGTCATGCCCTGGACCAACGATCTGGTGGGTGCGTACACCGTGCACCCGCTGGCGTCCTGCCGGATCGGCGACGACCCGGCGACCTCCGCCCTGGACGACGGTCACCAGCTGCGCAACCATCCGGGGATCTTCGTCACCGACGGCTCCGCCGTGCCCGGCGCGCTGACGGTGAATCCGGCGATGACGATCGCGGCCCTGGCCGAGCGGGCCATGCCCGGCATCGTCCGGGCCGCGCAGGAGCGCGGTGTTTCGGTACGCTACGGTGCGCCGTCGCCCGAGGGCGAGACCGCCAGCCGGCGGGCGGTCCCCCGCGCCGCGTAGCTGAGAGGGTGCCGGCGCACCGTGCGCCGGCACCTTGCCGCGACCCATGCCACGTGGAAAGAAGTCCGTTGTGGTAACCCTCTTCGCCCGAGCCACCCGGCGGGTGTCGGTGACGCACATCCGTCACGTCGCCCCGGTTTCGCTCCGCGCCGCGACCGGCCTGACCGCCCGGGTGTACCGGCAGATGGAAGCCGACTTCGGCATGGTCGCGCCACCGGTGATGCTGCACGCCGCCGCACCCGACACGCTCGCCGCCTGCTGGTCGATCCTGCGCGAGACGATGCTCGCCCCGGGCCTGGTCGACCGGTCCGTCAAGGAGGCGGTGGCCGCCGCGGTGTCGCTGGCCAACCAGTGCCCGTACTGCGTCGAGGTCCACGGTGCCGCCCTGGCCGGGCTGCTCCGTGGACCCGACGCGTGGGCCGTCGCCGGGGACCGGGTCGGCGACCTCAGCGACCCGGACGTACGGGAGTTGGCGCGGTGGGCCCGGGCCAGCGGGAACCCGTCGGCGCAGGCACGGCATCCGGCGCCGTTCGCACCCGGGCAGGCGCCGGAGCTGATCGGTGTCGCGGTCACGTTCCACTACATCAACCGGATGGTGAACGTCTTCCTGCAGGAATCCCCGATGCCGCCGGCTCCCGCCCCGGTGCTGCGGGTGGTCCGGCGGGTCGCCGCCCGGCTCATGCGGGGCATGGCGAGCCGGCACTCCGACCCCGGTCGGTCCGCCGACCTCCTGGCCGACGCTCCGCTCCCGGCGGACCTCTCCTGGGCCGCCGGGCCACCACACATCGCCGGCGCGGTGGCCCGGGTCGCTGCCGCGATCGAGGCCGGCGGGGCGCGGAGCGTGCCGGAGCGGGTCCGCCGGTTGGTGTCGGCTCAGCTGGCCAGCCGGACGCCCGAGCCGGCCGGGCTCGGCGGTGACGCGCCGTGGAAGTCGGCGGTCGCCGAGCTCCCGGAGACCGACCGGCCCGCCGCGCGGCTGGCGTTGCTGACCGCGCTCGCGTCCTACCGGGTCACCGACGCGGTCATCGAGGACTTCCGCGCCCAGGGTCACGACGACCGGGCGATCATCGAGCTGACCTCCTGGGCGAGTTTCGCGGCAGCCCGGCAGATCGGCGCCGAGCTGCACCGCGACCTCGCCTCGGACCCGAGCGCACGGTAAGCCGCCGGGTGGCCGCTCCCCCGCCGCCGGCCGGCCGGCCGGCGGTGGACCGGCTCGACCCCTGATCGCACCCGCCACCGCCAGGTCGCCGCCGGTTCCGCCGACCGCGGCACCCGCACGCGCCCGCGTGGGGCGACACGGGCGCGTCCGGCCGGGTTCGGGCCGACCGAGGCGGCACGTGGCGCGCGGCGCCGAACGGCCGGACGGTCGGCGCGGAAGTCGAATTCTCATCCCCCTTTTTCCGCGGTTCGGATCGCGTGCTCCGTGCCGTTGACCGGCGCCACCGGGCGCGGCAACACCGAAGATGCACCGATGTGGGCGCGATGCGATTGTCGTTACGTCGGCAGCCGCTGTCCGCGCCCGAATACGCCGACACCCATCCCGCACGTTACGGCCGAAAGAGCCGCCACCGGCCTCATGGAAGCGAGAACGGCATGACGACGAAGAACTCCGCACCGACCGGCGCCAAGACCGCGGACCAGGACGCGGACCAGGCCGAAATCGCCGCCCTCCCCGCCCGCATGATCAAGACGTGGGCGGCGCACGACGCCGACGGTTTCGCCGATCTGTTCGTCGAGGACGGCACGCTCATCCTGCCCGGCGTGTACAAGAAGGGCCGCGCGGAGATCCTGCAGTTCATGGCCACCGCGTTCGAGGGCCCCTACAAGGGCACCCGGGTAACCGGGCAACCCATCGACATGAAGCCGCTCGGCCCCGGTGCGGTCGCCCTGATCAGCCAGGGCGGCGTCATTCCGGCCGGCGAGACGGATCTCCCGGACTCGGCCGCGATCCGGGCCTCGTGGATTCTCGTGAAGCGCGACGGGCAGTGGCGTCTCGCCGTCTACCAGAACTGCCCGCGCAACCGTCCGGAGTAGCGCGACCGGGCCCGGGTGTCACGGCGGCCGGAACGGCACGCCCTCCGGCCGACCGCCGTCGTCCGGCGCCTGACCCCGGGCTCGCCACCGCCCCCCGGCGCCGCCGGACCGGCCGGAAAGGGCCATCGACAATACGCAGGCGCGCCACATCAGCGGGGCATAACGCCCAGCAAAGTCGAAGTTGCGGCCAGTGCCGCGCCACTGGGACGCTGACCCGAGCCAACTTCCTGTCACCATAAAAATTGACCCACAACAATAACAACGGAGGGTTGGTATATGGCCACGAAGACCGGAATCAGCGTGTGGTTGAGCGATCCTGCCAGCTACAAGATGGCAGACCAGCCGGACATCGCGGTGACCGCTGCCCGCGAGTTCAACGAGAAGCACCCGGAATATCATGTCGAGATCAAGCCCCACGACTTCTACACGATGCCCGAAGCCGTGACCCGAGCCGTGGCGGAGGGGAATCCGCCCGATGTCGCGGAATTCCACTTCACGCTGACGCGGACCATGATGGACACGCTCAAGAGCGATGGCTCGCCCCTGTTCACGTCCATCGACCGGGCCATCGCGGGGCGCACCGAGATCCTCGGTGAACCGGTCATGTTCGACGACATGCTGCCGGCGGCCCGTGACTTCTTCCGCTACGCCGGCGAGCTGGTCTCCGTGCCCCGGACGGCATCCACCCTGGTGCTCTACGCCAACATGACCATTCTCAACCGCGCCGGCGTGACCAAGCCCCCGCGCACCTGGCGCGAGGTGGAGGCCGCGTGCGAGGCGGTGGCCAAACTCCCCGACGGGCCCGCGCACGGCATCGCCTGGCCGAACTGCTACTGGTTCTTCCTGCAGTCGGTGGCGCAGCAGGGCGGTCTGATCGCGGACCACGACAACGGCCGCTCGGCACGACCGGAGAAGGTGAACCTCGCCTCGGACGAGATGATGGCCTACGTCGAGTGGTGGCGACGCCTCCACCGGAACGGCCACTTCCTGTACACCGGAACCCCGGGAGACTTCCTCGGATGCTTCAAGGCATTCGAGAACCAGGAGGTCGCCCTGCTCATCACGTCGTCCGTCGACGCCACCCACCTGATCCAGCGAGGCGAGCGGCACGGGTTCACCGTCGCGGCGGGTCGCATGCCGTACAACGACGAGGTCCGGTTCGCCGGCAACAGCCTGGGCGGGTTCTCGCTCTTCCTCGCCGCCGGCCTCAGCCAGGAGAAGCAGGACGGCGCGCTGGCCTTCATGCAGTACCTGAACAGCCCGCGCTACGTCGCGGAGTGGGCCAAGCTCCACTGGCGCATCCCCATCACCAAGCCGGCGCTCGACGCCCTCGACGCCGAGGACTGGTTCGCCCGCAACCCCAATCTGCAACCGGCCAGTGAACAAGCGGCGGAGACGGACGGCTCACTGGCGTCGCTCGGACCCCTCATGGGCGACCACGCCGCCATCGTCGCCAAGCTGGTCTCCGCGATGCACGACGTCCTGGTCGACGACGCCGACCCGGCCGCCGCGTTCGCCAAGGCGAGCGACGAGGCTCAGCAGATTCTTGAGGCCTACAACGCGTACGTCGACGGGCCGCCGCGTCGGACCCCGCGCGACTACACCGTCAGCATCTGATTTCGCGCCACCGTCGTAGCCGCCGGGCCGCATCGCAGACGAGTCGCCACCTTCCAGATATCTGGAGGGTGGCGACGGCGCTTTCACCGATCGACCGGTTACCGGAGCCGGCCGGCCGGTGGCCGCGATGTCACCCGGCCGCCCCGGCGCCGCTCGACAATTCCCGCACGGTCGGAGATGCCCGCCGGCGATGTTGCGGCTGGACTGAGATAGCACGTCGAAACCGTGAAAGGAGCTTCCACAATGACGACGTCGCTGGGGAGCCTCTCCACCCGGGCGCGACCGATCGCCGCACCACCCTGAGTCGACCGCGGGCAGACGGACGCCACAGTGGATGGTGCACGGCCCGCCCCTGACGCGCCGAGGTGCCGAGCGGGGGCACGTCGACATCTGAGCAACGGATCCACACCCATCCGGCCGCGCCGCGGCCTCGACCAACGAGGGAAGTCAGCATCGATGATTCTCGAGGACCAGTACTTTCTTGGCTACCGGAGCGCGGAGCACGATCGTCTGCGGGCGCAGGCGGAGGACTTCCGGTCCGAGGCGGCATGGTTGTTCGACCAGGTCGGTCCGCTCGACGGTAAGCACGTCGTGGAGCTCGGCGTGGGACCCCGTGGCTGCCTGGACGAGTTGGCCCGACGGGTGGGACCGAGCGGGTCCGTCGTCGGCGTCGAGCGCGACGCGGAGTCGGTCGAGCTCGCGCGCAAGTTCGTGGTGGACCGCACGCTGGACAACGTCGAGGTGCGGCACGGCGACGCGCGTGCGACGGGCCTCCCCGGCGACAGCTTCGACCTCGTCACCGAGCGACTGATCCTGCACAACGTGCCTCGGCCCGAGGAGATCGTCACCGAGGCGGTACGGCTGGCCCGCCCGGGCGGCTGGGTCGCGTTCCACGAGGGCGACCGGGTGGGGCAGGTGTGCGACCCGCCCGCCGAGTCGTGGACCCGGCTCATGGAGGTCTCCCAGCGGTACGCCGACCTCAACAAGATCAACCTGTTCGTGGGCAGGCGGATGCCCAACCTGCTCCGCCGCGCCGGCCTCGTCGACGTCCAGGTGCGGCCCGTCGTCTACATCGACCACGAGCCCGGACACGAGCGGCGGATGGTGCTCGCCGACTTCGCCGAGAACCTGCGGGACCGGCTCATCGCGAGTGAGCTCATCACCAGGGAAGAGTTCGACGAGCTGCACACGGCGTTGAGCAGTCACCTCGCCGATCCCGGCACCAGCGTGATCTCACACCTGTACGTGCAGGCCTGGGGGCGCAAGCCCGAGTGACCGCGTCCTGGTCCAGCGGAAGCCGGCCCGCGACGGCCCCGCTGGACCATCCCGGGCGTCCCCGCACGGTCGAAGATGACCACCGGCGATGTTGCGGCTGGACTGGGGTGGCGCGCCGACGCCGCGAGAGGAGCTGCCACCATGACCACGCCGCTGGAGAATCTCTCCACCGAGACGCGAACCTTCGCCCCACCACCTGACCTGGCCGCCCACGCCAACGTCACGGCGGACACCTACGACGACGCCGCCGCCGACCCGCCGGCGTTCTGGGCCCGGCAGGCGGAGCGGCTCACCTGGGCGCGGGAGTGGGAGCAGGTCCTCGACTGGAGCAATCCGCCGTTCGCCAAGTGGTTCGTCGGCGGTGCGCTCAACATCGCCTACAACTGCGTGGACCGCCACGTCGAGGCGGGCCGGGGCGACAAGGTCGCCATCCACTGGGTGGGCGAGCCCGGCGACACCCGCACGATCACCTACGCGGACCTGCTCAAGAGCGTCAGCCAGGCGGCGAACACGCTGACCGAACTCGGTGTGACGGCCGGCGACCGGGTGGCCATCTACCTGCCGATGATCCCGGAGGCCGTGGTCGCGATGCTGGCCTGCGCCCGCGTCGGCGCCCCCCACAGCGTCGTCTTCGGGGGCTACTCGGTGGACGCGCTGGCCACCCGGATCGAGGACGCGGGCGCGAAGGTCGTCATCACCGCGGACGGTGGTTACCGGCGCGGGGAGCCGTCGGCGCTCAAGCCCATCGTCGACGACGCCGTCGCCCGGTGCGCCAGCGTCGAGCACGTGCTCGTCGTCCGCCGGACCGGGGAGGACGTCACCTGGGGCGAGAAGGACCTGTGGTGGCACGAGACGGTCGAGCAGGCCGACGACAGGCACGAGCCGCAGGCGTTCGACTCCGAGCACCCGCTCTTCATCCTCTACACCTCGGGCACCACGGGTAAGCCGAAGGGCATCCTGCACACCAGCGGTGGTTACCTGACCCAGGTGTCGTACACCCACTGGGCCGTCTTCGACCTCAAGGCCGACACCGACGTGCACTGGTGCGCCGCCGACATCGGCTGGATCACCGGGCACTCGCACATGGTCTACGGTCCACTGTCGAACGGCGCCACCGAGGTCATGTACGAGGGCACCCCGGACACCCCGCACCCGGGCCGGTTCTGGGAGATCGTCGACAGGTACCGGGTCAGCGTCCTCTACACCGCGCCCACCCTGATCCGCACCATGATGAAGTGGGGCAGCGACATCCCGGCCAAGTACGACCTGTCGTCGCTGCGCATCCTCGGCAGCGTCGGCGAGCCGATCAACCCCGAGGCGTGGATGTGGTACCGCGAGCACATCGGGCACGACCGGACCCCCGTCGTGGACACCTGGTGGCAGACCGAGACCGGCGGGATGATGATCTCGCCGCTGCCCGGCGTGACCGCCACCAAGCCCGGCTCGGCGATGGGCCCGCTGCCGGGCATCTCCGCCGACGTGGTCAACGACGACGCCGAGTCGGTGCCGAACGGCGGGGGCGGCTTCCTGGTGCTCCGCAAGCCGTGGCCGGCGATGCTGCGGACCATCTGGGGCGACGACAAACGCTTCGTCGACACCTACTGGTCCCAGTTCGGCGCCGGCGCCAACGCCGGTGACGAATGGGTCTACTTCGCCGGTGACGGCGCGAAGCGCGACGAGGACGGCGCCTTGTGGCTGCTCGGCCGGGTCGACGACATCATGGTCATCTCCGGCCACAACATCTCCACCACCGAGGTCGAATCCGCACTGGTGTCGCACCCGGCGGTCGCCGAGGCGGCCGTGGTGGGCGCGGCCGATCCCACCACCGGCCAGGCCATCGCCGCCTTCGTCATCGCCCGCAGCACCGTGGAGACCGCCGGCGAGAGTGGTGACCAGCTCAAGGCCGACCTGCGCAACCATGTCGCCAAGACGCTCAGCCCGATCGCGAAACCCCGTTCGATCATCTTCGTGGGCGAGCTGCCCAAGACCCGCTCCGGCAAGATCATGCGACGCCTGCTGAAGGACGTCGCCGAGAATCGCACGCTGGGCGACGTCAGCACGCTGATGGACTCGACGGTCATGGACATGATCCGGGCGGGGTCCGGAACCGCCGAGGACTGAACCGGGACCCGTACGACGCGCCATCGGGGCGCTCCGCGCCACCGGCGCCGGCGTTATCGCCGGCGCCGGTGCGCCGCCTGGACCTCAGCCGGCCGGGAGCGCGGCGGAAGCCCGGAGGGCGCCGGCCGCGGCGGGAACCGGAACGATCTCCGTCCCGTCCAGGATCCTGGACGGGACGGAGATCGCGGACCGGGCGCCCCGGCCGTGGTGACCGGGCGGGCGTCAAGCCCGAACGCTCAGCGCCCCCGCCAGACCGGGTCCCGCCGCTCGGTGAAGGCGAGCGGGCCCTCGGTCGCGTCGGCACTGTGCATGCGCTGCTCCTCCCAGGCGTAGCGGGTGGCGAAGGCGTCGGCGAGGCTCCGGGTCGCGGCGGTGGCCGCGGCCTCCTTGATCGCACGCACCGACAGGGGGGCACAGCGCAGGATGTCCTCGACCCAGCTCGCCACGCTCGCGTCGAGTTCGGCGGCCGGCACCACCTCGTTGACCATTCCGAGCGCGTAGGCGCGGGCGGCGTCGAACCGGCGACCGGTGATCAGGTGCCCGACCGCGACCCGGTAGGGCACCTGCCGGGTCAGCCGGAAGACGCCGCCCGCCCCGGGGATCAGACCGAACCTGGCCTCGGTGAGCCCGAAGACGGACCGGTCCGAGGCGATGATGACGTCACAGGCCAGGGCCAGCTCGCAACCACCGCCGAGGGCGTACCCGTCGACCCGGGCGATCAGCGGTTTGGCGAGGCCGAACCGCTCGGTCAGCCGGGGCCAGCCCGGCTTGCCCCGGCTACCGAAGGTGGACGGGGTGGCCCGGCCCTGCTCGGTCAGGGCCACCAGTTCCTTGAGGTCCTGACCGACCGAGAAGGCGCGCTCACCCGCTCCGGTGAGCACGCCGACCCAGATGTCGTCATCGGCTTCGAAATCGTCCCAGATCTCGGCGAGTTCCTCATGCGTACGCAGGTCCATGGCGTTCAACACATGTGGCCGGTCCAGGGTGATGTAGGCGACCCGTTCCTCTTTCCGGTACCGAACGGTCACCTCGGCACGATCGACAGAGCGTGGTGGAACACGTTCCGCGGGTCGTACCGCTTCTTGATCTGCTGCAGACGCGGATAGTTGGACTTGTAGTAGAGCTCCGCCCACGACGTCCCGGACGTGTTCCAGGCCGGGTCGGCGAGATCGGCGTCGATGTAGTTGATGTAGCTGCCGCCATTGATCGCGTTCGGCACCGGCACGCCGCCCGTCTCCGAGAAGACGTCCCGGTAGAACTCGCGGATCCACTTGATGTTCTTCGCGTCGTCGGCGGGCGAGGTCCACCGGCCACCGGTGAAGTACACCCGCAGGACACAGTCGCGGTCCGCCGTCGCGGTCGCGTCCTTGGCCACCGCGTTGATTCTGCCGCCGTATCCGGACATGGTAAGCGCGGCGCCCGCGTTCGTGGGCTCCGGGTCGGTCAGCCGACGGTAGATGGTCGCGAGCTGGCTGTCCGAGAATCCCTTGCGCAGGTTGGCAGCCTTGTCCTTGGAACGCGAATCCGGCTCGCTCTGCCAGTTCCGGTCGTCCAGGTACGGCGCGAACTCGGTGGTGTCCGACGCGGGTTGCACGCCCACCCCGGACATGACCGCCTCGACGTGTGCGTCGACGAGGGCCTGGGCATTCGGCACCCCACTGTCGACACCCACGATGAAACCGACCGGCCCGGCCGACTTGTGGAAGGTGAAGAAGCCGCCCCACAGATTCGCGTTCGGCGAGTCCGGCGCGCTGTTCTGCTCGTACCAGTTGGTGTAGTTCCGGAAGAACTTCAGGAACGAGGTGCGGTCCAACTGGTCCCAGGACATCACGACCGCTCGCCTGATCATGGTCGCGGGCGCCCGGGGCAGCAGTTCGGCGGGATCGGTGGAGTCCGTGCCCGGACGTCGCATCCAGTAGCGCGTCACGACGCCGAAGTTCCCGCCCCCGCCACCGGTGTGCGCCCACCAGAGGTCCCGGTTGGGGTCACCCTCGTCACGCGTCGCGACGACGATCCGGGGCTTGCCCGACTTGTCGACGGTCACGACCTCCACGGCGTACAGGTAGTCGGCCGCGAGACCGTACCGGCGCGACAGGAAGCCGTAGCCGCCACCGGCGATGTGGCCGCCGACGCCCACGCCGGGGCAGATTCCGCCCGGAATGGTGACGGCCCACCCCTTGACGAGGGTGTCGTACACCTTGCCCAGCGTCGCGCCGCTCTCGATGGCGAACGCCCGCCGCTTGGGGTCGTAGTAGACATCCGACATCTGCGAGAGGTCGATCAGTTCCTGAATGTCAGGAGAAGAGGTGAGATTCTCGAAGGAATGGCCGCCGCTGCGAACCGCAAATCGCTTGTTCGCGGCGACCGCAGCGCCGACGACCTCGGCGACCTGCTTCGCGTTGTAGACCAGGTGCACATTCTGCGGGCTGCCCTCGAAACGCCTGTTCCACGGCGTGATGAGGCTCGGATAACGCGGGTCGCTGGTCCCGACCACCACTGCGTCGGGCGACGCGCACTGCGCACTCGTTGACGATCCTGCGTGGATAGCCGGCGGCGCCGCACTCGCGCTGGTCCCGTTCAGCCCAACGGTGATCCCCCCGGCAACCGCACCTGCTAGCAGCCCACGGCGACTTAAATCCGCCATCGTTAGTTCCCCCAATCGTCACAGTGACGGGGTACATGAGAACAGCGAGGTCACACAGGGGTCTACTTCAAAATTGCTCTATGTGGCGATTCAGGTAGCTCTTTTGGAGGTGTATCGCGAAGGGCCAGCCTGCGACAGTGACATGCACAAGTGGCTTCTGACGTGTGCCCCGACGCCCAATTAAGGCCGAATGCGAAGGAGTCGGGCGGCTGTGACATCGAGCATCAATGACCGGGTGACGCCCGACCAGCTGTCGCGCCCCGACACCCACCACCCGGCGCCGGCTTGACCACCAGTTCGTTGAACGCTAATCCACCCTCTAAGGAGCGGGCATGACGCAGCGAGAAGACCTGCGAAGCGACCCCAACGGGGCACTCTCAACGGACGAGCACCCGCGCGGCGAGACAGAGAGCACCATCGCGCGGATATTCGGCGAGATGCTCGGCATTTCCAGCCTGCCGCGCATGGCGTCCTTCTTCGATCTGGGCCTTGACTCCGTAGCGGTGACCGTCGCGTGCGCCCGGTTGGAACAGGCGACCGGGATCCGGGTCCGGTTCACCCAGCTCTTCCGGACCCCGACCGTCGCGCAGCTCGCGACGTGGATCGACGCCCACGACAGCGGGAACGACGCGCCCCGCACCTCGGTCGCGCCACCGGCCGAGCGCAACGCCGAACTCGTGGCGATCACCCCCATGCAGGCGCACACCGTTCCGATGGACATCGTGCCGCGGTTCGCCTGGTGGTTCGACGGCCAGGTCGACGACGTGGCGCTCGCCGCCGCCGCCACCGACGTGCACCGCCGTCACCAGGCCCTGCACGCCAAGTACCTCTACGAGCCGGATCTCGGCCTGGCCGAGGTGCCGGCCGATCCGGGCCAGGCGCGGTTCCAGCGGCTGCCGGAGCAGGACGACGACGGCGCGGCCGGCGACGCGCTCTGGGAGGCGCTGGAACACCCGCTGCACATCGACCAGGGTGAGGTCTGGCGGTGCGTGATCGTGCACAGCCGGCAGAGCAGTCGCACCCTGTTCGGGGTGGCCGCACACCACGCCGCGTTCGACGGCCGTTCGCTGGAGATCATGACGGCGGAGCTGTCGGCGGCCTACTCCGCCCGCGCGGCCGGGAGGGCGCCGCAGTGGTCCGGCAGAACCGCGACGCTCGCCGAGATGGCCGCGGACTACCGTCACCAGCTCAGGACGCAGGACGCCGAGGCGCAGCGCCGGTACTGGCTCAACGAACTCCGCGACCTCCCGCCCTGTCGCCTTCCCGGGCGCAAGGACGGGCCGACGGAGCCGAGCGGACCCGCGGCCGACTTCTCCTTCACCGTGTCGAAGACGCGGCTGCGGGCCTGGGACGACTACGCCAGCGCCAACGGCATGCCGCCGTCGGTGGGGATGGTGGCGGTGTACGTCCAGTCCCTCATCCGGGCGGGCGCCCCGCACGACCTCGGCCTGATGGTGTCGATCGGGAACAAGGCCGGCGCGATGATCGACGCGACGATCACCACCCGGGTCGGCAACATCCTGCTGCGGCCGAACGGGCCGTTCCGGTCGGGCCCGCACCTCCTCGCCCGCATCCGTGACTCGTACCTGCAGGGCATGGCCGCGCGCGACGTCCTGCTGGACATGAAGCAGATGGCCAGCATCCTGGGCGCGTTCGGCGGACTGGAGGCCATGTTCATCGGCAAGCCGGCCGTGGTCTACAACTCCGTGCCGACGCTCAGCCTCGGCGAGGTCCCCGGCGTGATGGACTCCCGGAACGACGACTGGACGGCGTCCGTGCACGACTTCGTGCTCGAGGTCCTACCCGTCCCCGACGGCCTGGAGATGCACCTGGTGGTGCGGACCGACCTCTACGAGGGCAGCCTCGCCAACGAACTCGGCAAGCACTTCGCCGACATCATCGACAACGGGCCGAAGCAGCTCGAGGCGGAGACCGCGGGCTGACCGACGTCCCGAGGTCGGGCGCCACGTGCCGGTGGCCGCTCGACGACGAGGTCTCCGGTGGCGGGGTTCATCGACGAAGATGAACCCCGCCACCGGAGACCTCGTGGCATGCACGGGGATGGTGAGCGGCACGACCTGGTGCACGGCCCTCGGGGTGTGACCGGCCGGGCCGTCCCCGCCCGGGCCCGCGTCCCCCGAACCTGACGGTGCCGCCGGCGGACCCCGAAGGGCTCCGCCGGCGGCCGGTCACCTGCCGTGGGGACGACGCCTAACCGATCAACTCCGGTATCACCTTGCCGGCGAACAGGTCCATGCTCGTCCGGTCGTAGGCGGCGTCCGCGAAGTAGGCGATCACGTAGCCGACCCCGGCGTCGGCCGCCTTGCGCAACCGCTCGACGATCTGCTCGGGCGTCCCGACCAGGCCACGACGGAACTCGCCGAGCCAGGATTCGAGCGCCTCGGGCGGCATCAGCGGCTCGTAGTGGGACCTCCTCCGCGCCATGCTGTCGGCGACGTCCTTCTCGGTCTCGCCGATGGTCACGAGGTAGTAGGCCGAGCGGGTGATCGCGTCGAAGTCGGTGCCAACGTCCTTGCAGTGCTGGGCCAGGACCCGGGACTTGTGCGCGAACTCGTCCAGGCTCAACGGCCCGAAGTTCGTGTACTGCGCGTACTTCGCCGCGGTCCGCAGCGTCTTCTTCTCGCCGGAGCCGCCGATCAACAACGGGATCCCACCGGCCTGTAGCGGAAGCGGATTGCTGACCGCACCATCGAGCTGGTAGTGGCGTCCCGCGAGCGTGGCCGTGCCGGTCGTCCACAATTGCCGCATGATCTGCGCGCCCTCGTCGAGCATGCCGAGCCGATCGGCGACGCTGGGGAAACCGTAGCCGTAGCCACGCCATTCGTCCTCGAACCAGCCCGCGCCGAGGCCGACGTCCAACCGGCCGCCGCTCATCACGTCGACGCAGGCCGCCATCTTGGCCAGGTACGCCGGATTCCGGAAACCTATGCACGTGCACAACTGCCCGAGCCGCACCCGGGAGGTGCAGACCGCGAACGCGGCCATCATCGACCACGCTTCGAACGCCGACTCGTTGCTCGGCGCCGTAATGGTGAGAAAGTGGTCGCTGACCCAGATCGAATCGTACGGCCCGGCGTCGGCGGCCTGGGCGATGTCACGAATCGTGGACCACTGCTCGGCCACCGGTATGTTGACGAGGTCGAGACTGTAGCCCTGCGGCAAGTGCACACCAAATCGCATGTTCAGACCCTTTCTATCGACATACCCGGATGCTTTCCCCGCGCGCCGGGTGCCACGGCCGCCCTCACCCGTTGAGCGTCCGGTCCCGCACCTCGTGGAGATCGTCGAACGACGACAGATCGGGCACCGTCCAACCGTCCAGGTCGTACTCGGAGAGGCACTCCTGCGCGAAGGCCTTGTAGTCGTCGATCTCACCGCTCGCGAGTTGCGCCGAGAGCATCTCGACCCGGGTGTTCTCGTGATTGCCCGCGTAGTTGCGCTCGTAGAGTTCGTGCCGCCCGCCGAACTCGGTGCCGACGGCGTCCCACAACAGCTTCATGACCTTCATGCGCTCGACCGCGTCGCTGCCGTCGGAGCCGCGGAGATACTGGTCCAGGTACGGCCGGATCTCCGGGTTCTTGAAGTCCTCGGCGCTGGAGTTGATGTAGATCAACCCGCTGGCGACGTCCTGCTGAATGATCTCCTTGATCCTCGGGTAGCCGATCTGCATGAACCACCGGTATGCCATCCCGTACCGCGGGTTGGGCAGGACCGCACCGTTGTGCCAGGGCACCGGGTTGCGGGCCGCCGCGTCCGAGAACGCCCAGAACAGGTTGCGCCAGGCCAGCACCTCACCGATCCGGGTCTGCACGCCACGGAAGTCCTTGGCGCCGGTGAGTTCCACCGCCCGCGCGAGCAGGCCGGCGATGAACTCGAGCTTCACCGCCAGGCGGGTGCAGCCCTGGAACGTGAACCGCTCGGAGAAGCCCGACCGGCTGGGGAACAGTTGGACCTTTCCCAGATGGCCGTAGATGAACACGTTCTCCCACGGGATGAGCACCTTGTCCATCACGAGAATGGTGTCGTTCTCGTCCAGCCGGGAGGAGAGCGGGTAGTCGAACGGGCTGCCCATCAGTGCCGCGCTGGCCGTGTAGGACGGACGACAGATCAGCTTCAGCCCGGGCGCCCCCATCGGAACGGTCGCCACGAGCGCGAACTTCTTGTCCTTGATCGGCAGGCCGTAGTGCGCGATGAAGTTGTAGTGCGTCAGCGCCGAGCCGGTGGCGACCACCTTGGCACCGCTCACGACGAGCCCGGCGTCGGTCTCCTTCTCCACGTGCACGAAGACGTCACCGACCTCGTCCGGGGAGCGGTTCCGGTCGACCGGCGGATGCGCGATCGCGTGGTTCCAGTAGAGGACCTTCTCCTGGGACTCCGCGTACCACCGCCGCGCGTTCTCGTCGAACGGTTTGTAGAAGTCGGCGTTCGCACCGAGCGTGCCCAGGAAGGCCGCCTTGTAGTCGGGGCTGCGCCCCATCCAGCCGTAGCTCATCCGGGCCCAGGCGGCGATGGCCTGCTGGTGCTCGACCAGGTCCTCCGCCGAGCGGGGTGTGGTGAAGAACTTGTGGGTGAAGCCGTCGCTGCCCGTGTCGGTGGGCGAGGTGAGCACGTCACGCTTGCGCGGGTCGTGCAACGCGTCGTAGAGCCGCGCGGTCATCCGTACCGGGTTGTAGAACGCAGGATGACTGGTCATGTCCTTGACGCGCTCACCGTAAAGATACAGACAGCGGTCGTCACGCAGCGATTCGATGTATTCGGCGCCGGTCATCGGCCGCGTTTTCCGCGGTTCATGCATCTTCTCTTGATCCGCCATTTCGTTCCTCCGAACAGGCGATCGACGACTGAGCATCAGGGCGTGAGGAAACTGCATGCTGGGCGGCGTTTTACGCTCGAACGGACGCTCCTCGGATCGGCAGGCGAGACGGCAGGACCCAGCTCTCTCTCGCACCGAGGAGCCGGCCGCACGGTCAGACGTCGGAAATGACGGCCACACCGCCGATTCTTCGCGAACTTTCGGGTAAGCGCATCTTCTGTGTTGCAGAGTGCTCCCCCGAGGCGCCGGCCACCGGAAATCCGTGTCGGCAGCGGAGAAGTAATTTACGCCACCCGTCGCCGGGTATGCTGCGCTGATTCGAGTCGGGAACGCCCGGCCGAGGGATCGCCCCCGCAAACCTCGTCCACCATGGTGATGCCCCGGAGCGCAGCCCCGCACACTCGGCTGCCGTCATCGCGCACAGGACAACGCGTGGCCGCCCGGCTTGCCGGCCCGGTGTGCTCGGGGGTGTCCACCACGCTGCACCGGCGCCGCGGCGACCCGCGCCGGTCAGCGAAGCCGGGCCCTCACCCTGACGGTGTCAGGGCCTGCGCGGTTGGTTCGGGTCAGCCGCCACCTCGGCGATCGGCTGGTCTGTCTCGCGGACGACCCGGGAGTCCCGTGCGGGACTCCCGGGTCGCACCGTCATCTCTTCTCCAGGGACCGTCATCAGGTCGCCGGAGCGTCCACTTCTGGCCGGATCAGATCACCTCAGTCGGCTACGGCCGGCGCGACCTCCGGAGCAGCCGGCGCGGCCTTCTCCTCCGACGGCTTCTCCGCCGACTCGGGTCGGGTCCGCTCGCCCCACCGCGCCACGGCGGGCGCCAACAGGCCCACCAGGGCGAAGAACACGCCGATGCCGACCAGACCCGGCCGGCCGAGGGTCAGGATGAAGCTGAGGAACAGCAACGGGGCGAACGCCTCGCCGATGCCGGAGCCGATCCCGAGGAAGCCCATGTACTGCCCCTGTGCGTGCGCCGGCGGCAGGCCGAAGTTCAGGGCGAAGGAGCCCGCCATGTACCACAGCTCGCCGTAGGTGTGCACGAGGACGGCCGCGATCAGCAGGAGCACCGCGGCCCAGCCGGGAAGCCCGCTCGCGAAGCCCATCCCGGCGCAGCTGAACAGGAGGAGCGCTCCGGCGCGCCGGATCGCGACGCCACCCTGCCGGACCGTCTTCACCTTGTTGCCGACGCGGACCATGAACAAGACGATCAACGTGTTGTTGATGATGTAGAAGACCGCAACCGTCCAGGTCGGGGCGTTGGTGGCATCGACCACCCACAACGGCAGCAGCATATTGATCATGAAGAGCTGGAGGTTCATGGCGCCGGCGATCGCCGTCCACGCGACGAAGGGCCGGTCGGACAGCACACCCCAGCGGGACGCGGTTTCCGGCTTCGGCAACGGCTCGTAGTCCGGCAGCTTCATGAAGACCAGCAAGGCGCCCAGGAAGCTGAGCGCGTCGAGGGCGATCATCAGGTGGTACGCGGTCGGCGTACCGATCTGGATCACGACGGCACACCCGGCGGTGCCCAGGCCCATGGCGACGAACTGGATCGCGTGCACCTGGGCGCGGAAGCCGACCGCCTCGTCGCCGGCCACCCGACGCAGCAGCGATTCGGACGCCGCCACGGACGCCTTCATCGCCAGCATGTCGAGGGTGGCGGCGATGACAAGTTGGGTGAAATTGTCGATGAAGATGAATGTGGTGGCCGTCAGGGCCTGGATCACCAGCATGACCTTGACGGTCTTCACCGGACTCCACCGGTCGGCCAGGTTACCGACCGGGACACCGCTGACCAGGCTGATGGCGACGCCGATGGTGAGAGCGAGACCCACCTGCGAGGCGGGCAGCCCCACGATTCGGGTGAAATACAGGCTCATACTGACGACCAGCAGCCCGAACCCGAACATGTTGATAAAGGTGCCCAGCGCGTAAACCCGCTTCGGCCCATCCTCGGGAACAAGGGAGCGAAGCTCCTTGATCGGGTTAAACCTCGGCATGCAGTACCACCATCTCTCGCCGTCCGCCAGCGGATGCTACCTATTGGAACCAGACCTTACTACCTTTTAGGCACGGAACCTCCAGCACAACTTCCAGATTGCTCTCCCCAACAGACGAAACGCTCTCCGGTTTGCCTCTCGTCTATTGCGCGGCGGCCTCCCCGAGCAAGCCGCTGACCTGGAAGAAGACAAAGAAGAGTGGCGGGATTCCCACCCATCCGACGTATCTCCCCTTTGGCGCGAGCCCGACTCGACCCCATCGCGACCGCCCGGCGCGGCGGCGAGTCGGGCGCGCCACTCACCACTGCGCGAGTCAGGTCGGGTTGACACACCGCCCGAAATCCGACAAAGAACCTAAGCTTCTGCATACACTCATCCCGCCCAAGTAGTAAATATGGGAGGGCAACTCCGGCACGTCCACCGCGCCTCATCAATGGGGCCGGCGGAGGGGCGCGACCGGAGATCCCGAGTGGACCCCCGAGCGTCGGCGCACCCCTCACGAGGGTTCGCGCCAGACGTACACCAGGTGGACGCCGCGCCGACGGAGGTCCGGGTGGTGGCAACCGATCATCGAGAGGTGGAGCATGGCAAAGCTGATCTACGTGACGAACGTGTCGCTCGACGGCTACATCGAGGACGAACGCGGCGACTTCAACCTGTTTCCGGTCGATGACGAGGTGTTCGTGTGCTACACCGACATCGTGCGGTCGGCGGGCACGTTCCTCTACGGACGGCGGCAGTACGAGGCGATGGCCGTCTGGGAGACCAATGACGCGCTGGCCGCGCAGTCCGACCTCACCGCCGATTTCGCCAACGCCTGGCAGGCGGCGAGCAAGGTCGTCTACTCCGGGAGCCTCTCCTCGGCGTCAACCGCCGACACCACTGTCGAACGTCGTTTCGACCCCGGCGCGGTCAAGGAGATGAAGGCCACGGCCAACAGCGACCTCACCATCGGAGGCGCCAATCTCGCGACGCAGGCCTTCAAGGCCGGGCTGGTCGACGAGTGCCAACTGTTCGTGCTGCCCGTCGCCGTCGGTGGGGGCAAGCCGGGACTGCCGACCGGGATGCGTACCGACCTCGATCTCGTCGACGAGCGCCGGTTCCGCAACGGCGTCGTGCACCTCCGCTACCGCCCTCGCGAGCAGGGAGCGACAGCCCGATCCGCACAGTGACCCACCGGCGTGGCCACACAGTCGTACGGTCGGGGTCGACGCGGACGCCCTCAGCGTCACCCTCGTCGACCCCGACCGCCCCGCCGGCCCGCTCCACGACCCGGCGGCGACAGACAGGCGATCAGTGGACCGCGGCCGGAGCCTCCGTTGGTCGGGTTCGTCCCGGCCGGCCCCACCGCCGCATCACCGGACGCTCCACCAGGGAGTACAGGAGCCAAGCGACGAGCACACAGGCCAGATAGGAGCCGATGAGGAACGCTATCGCGGGCAACGTGTCGAACGGTCGCGAGGTGAACATCCCGCCCAGGCCCCACTGGTGGTTGAACGCGGCCTGCAGTGAGAAGAACACCGTGATGTGGACGAGGTAGAAGGCGTACGAGATCTCGCCCAGGAAGACCATGACGCGGGTGTTGAACAGCGTCCGGCGCCCGGCGAGGTCCGCCGCGGCCGTGCCGGTGATCGCCAGGGCGAGCGGGATGAGGAACGCCGTCTGGTACCCGCCCTCGAACAGCTTGAGCGGCAGGGTCGCCACGTACGCCGCCGCCACCACCGCCGCGATGATCGACGGCCGGATGTTCGGCCAGCGGCCCGTGATCAGGATCCTGGCCATGACCATCCCGACCACGAACTCGAACATCCGGGTGACCGGGAAGTAGTAGATGAACCACAGCTGGGGCCAGGAGAGCGAGGCGGAGATGGGGGTCGGCGGGCTGTCGGGCAGGAGCAGCCGCGAGACCACCGGCATGAGCAGGGCGGCCACGGCGGCCAGCCCGGCGTACAGCCACAGCCGGCTGGGCCGGATCCGGTTGATCAGGATCAGCAGGAGCGGGAAGCACAGGTAGAACAGCAGTTCCACCGACAACGTCCAGGTCGGCGGGTTCACCGCGAGGAGCTGGTAGTCGAAGCTCGGCACCCACGCCTGCATGAGCGGGAGGTTGGCCAGCGCCTCGGGCCACAGGATGGTGCGCCCGGCCACGAACATCAGGACCAGCAGAATGGCGTAGACCACGAGGTGGTTCGGGAAGATCTTGAAAAATCGGCGTCGGTAGTAGTTCTTCAGGCCGTCGCGCGGCTTGCCCGACCAGGTGAGGATGAAGCCGCTCAGCACGAAGAAGAACATGACGCTCAGCGGGCCCAGGTTGCGGGAGAACTCGTTGTAGGCGTTCTGCACGCCCTGGTCGGAGAAGAGCGGCTGGAACATCGCGTGGTGGATGAACACCAGGGTCGCGGCCACGGTCCGCATCGCCGTCAGGGAGGGGAGTCTGATGCCCGGAGGTGTCGGGGAATCCGTTGCCCCGTCCACCCTTTCTTGCACTGTCATCGGCGGCTGTCCTTTCGCTCCGGCCGAGGATCCCACGCGTCCGCCGCGACCACGTCTTCGTAAATGCGTTCATGTCGGCGCGCGGGCGAGGCCGGGGCGGCGGGCCGACGATCGTGACGTGGATCGATGCCGGTCATCCGATCGGCGCGGCACTCGCCGACCCGCGACTCGCGCCCGGATGACCGGCCTGTCGTCCCTCGGCGACGTCAGCGCATCCGTACCCGGGTGAGTTCCCGCACGGCCACCGTCGGCAGCAGGACGGAAATGCCCCCGTGGCTGTGCAACATGGACATGTCGCGCCAGACGCGCTCAAGCCGCTCGCCGTGCCGGACCGAACTCGCGCCGGCGGTCGGCATCAGGTAGTTCGCCACCGCGTCCCAACAGAGCTGGATCACGTGTCGGCAGATCGCCGAGATCCGCAGGTCCTCCTGCCGGGTGACCGCCGCGGGGCCACGGACACAGTTGTCGTGCCACTGCTGAACTCCGTTCAGCAACGCGGCCTCGGCGGTACCGATCATGCCGACGGCGTCGCCGTACCAGAACTGGTAGTCGGGATCGTGGTGCCGGGCCACGATCGGCGGGACCAGGGTCGTCCGCTCCCGTAGCAGGATCTCGTAGATGTCGAGCGCTCCCCGGGCGATGCCCACGGCCAGGGCCGCGTTGCCCAGATTCGTGAAGGAGAGCGGCCCGCCGCCGTACTCCGGGTTCCCGTGCAGGTCCCGGCCCGGCGTGCCACCCGAGACGTCGGCCTCCATGACCTGCACGCCGGGCAGGGCGAGGTGCTCCGGAACGTAGGCGTTCTCCATGGTGATGCTGTGTGACCCACTGCCGCGCAGGCCCAACTGCCGGCCCCAGTCGTCCAACCGCGTCCACTGACTGCGTGGCGCGAGGAAGAACAGGGGTTTCGGCGACGCCCCGTTCACACCGGCGATCAGGGCGTGTCCGAGGAAATGCGTCGCGTAGGGCGACCCGGAGCAGTAGGACCACTTGCCGCTGATCGTCCAGCCGCCGTCCGCGGAGCGTTCGGCGGACCCGCTGGGAACGGCGGTGCCGGGGCAGATGAAGTCGCCGACGCCGAACACCTCCGACTGCGCCCGCTCACCGAACATGGTGGCGACAACCTGCGTGTGCATGGCCCCGAGGGTGAACATCCAGCCGGTCGACGGACAGCCGCGCAGCAGGGTCGTGGAGACGCGCACAAAAGTGTCGAGGCCGAATTCGTAGCCGCCGTAACGCCGGGGCTGAAGAATTCGGTAGAAGCCGTTCCGGGCGAATTTCTCGTGGATGTCCTCGGCGTAGAAGCTGCGTTCCTCGACCTCTGCCTGGCGGTCGACGAGCTCGGGGATCATCGCCTCGGCCCGCGCCACCATCTGCGCCGGGGTGAGGTCCGGCTCGACCGGGGCAGGAAGGTCGTGTTCGGCGGTGCTGCTATTTCGTGTCACGGTGCACGATCCTTTCGGCTGCTGACGGTTCTCCCGGTCAGACGCAGCGTGTCGGAGTCCAGTCCGCAGACGATCCTTATCGCCGAGATAGGGCTGATGCCACTTCGACGGCCTCGTCGAGTGTCCCAACTCCGTCGGTCTGCCACATCTTTACGATTGCTGATCGACATCGATGCGCGTCGACGGCCCGTAGCGCAGTCCTGAAGGCGAAATCGATCAGCGCCGGCGGTACGTTCCCTCTTGTCAGGTCGGGTCTGCGAACGAGTGGACGGAGATGAGGCGGCATGGGTTCCAGGTCCATCCAGGAGCAGTTCGCCAGGCAGGTGGCCCGGACACCCGACGCGCCGGCGCTGACCGGAGGAAGCGTACGGCTGACCTATCGCCAGCTCGACGAGCGCGCCAACCAGTTGGCGCATCGGCTGATCAGCCTCGGCGTGCGGCCCGGCGAGCCGGTCGGGGTGCTGATCACGCGCTCGCCCGAGCTGATCGTGGCGACCCTGGGCGTGCTCAAGGCCGGCGCGGTCTACCTGCCGTTGCACCACGCCCATCCGCTGGAGGCCAAGCAGCGGGTCATGGACAACGCCGGCCGGCCGGTGCTGCTGGCCGACGAGGAGACCCGCCGCGCGGGCCTGCCGGTCGGCAGGCGGACCGTGCTCGTCGACCCGGCCGCCGCGCGGCAGGACCAGCCGGTCGCCGCTCCGGACATCGACGTACGGCCCGACGACGTCGCGTGCGTCATCCACACCTCCGGGTCGGAGGGGCTGCCGCGGGGCGTCTGCGTGACCCACCGGGGCGTGCTGAGCGTCGCCCTGGACTCGTGCTGGGACAACAGTCCCCAGGACCGGGTGCTCATGGTGGCGCCGTACGCGGCGGCGGTGTCGACGTACGAGATGTGGGTTCCCCTGCTGCGCGGCGGTCACCTGGTCCTGGCCCCGCACGGTCGCCTGGACCTCGGCACGCTCCGGCGGCTGATCCGGGACCACGAGATCACCTCCGTCCAGCTCACCAGCGGCCTGTTCCGGGTGGTCGCCGACCAGGCGCCGGACTGTCTCGCCACCGTCGGTGAGGTCTCGACCGGTGGTGACGTCATCTCGCCGGGCGCCGTCGAGCGGGTGCTGAAGGCGTGCCCCGGCATCACGGTGCGACCCACCTACGGGGCGACCGAGGTCACGCTGTTCGCCACCACCACCACGGTGACCGCGCCGTTCGTTCCCGCGACGCGGGTGCCGGTCGGCCGTTCGCTGGACAACGGCGAGCTGTACGTGCTCGACGAGCGGCTCCGGCCGGTCGGCCCCGGCCAGGTCGGGGAACTGTACGTCACGAGTGAGCGCCTGGCGCGCGGCTACCTCGGCCGACCGGGCCTGACCGCGGAGCGCTTCGTGGCGAACCGGTTCAGCGGCGCGGGGACGCGCATGTACCGGACCGGCGACCTGGTCCGCTGGGCCACCGACGACATGATCGAGTTCGTCGGCCGGGCGAACGACCAGGTGAAGATCCGCGGATTCCGGGTCGGTACCGCCGAGGTCGAGGCAGCGCTCACCGCCTACCCGGAGATCTCCGAGGCGATCGTCGTGGCCCGGCCGACCGACGACGGCGACCACCGCCTCGTCGGGTACGTCGTCGGCGAGACCGATGCGGTGGACCTCGCGGCGCTCCGCAGGCACGCGGAGAAGGTGCTGCCCGACTACTCGATCCCCGCCGCGTTCGTGGTGCTCGACTCGCTCCCGCTCACGCCGAACGGCAAGGTGGACCGTCGGGCGCTGCCCGAACCGGTCCTCGCCGGTTCGTCGACCCACACGTCCCCCGGCACCCCGCAGCAGGAGATCCTGTGCGCCGCCTTCGCCAGCGCCCTGGGCGTCGCGGAGGTGGGACTCGACGACAGCTTCTTCGAACTCGGCGGGCAGTCGCTGAGCGGGATCCGGCTGGTGCAGACGGTCAACGAGGCACTCGGTGTGGAGCTCACTCTTGACGACCTGTTCGAGCTGCCCACCGTCACCGAGCTGGACCAGTACCTCCTGGAACAAGCGGAACCAGTTGATAGGAGCCGGGATGAGCCCCACTAGGACCACAGGCGTCGACGCGCCGGAGACGATCCCGCTGTCGCTGAATCACCAGTTCGTCGACGTGTTCGACCACGGTGACGACGACGGCCCGTTCGGTCCCCGGTACCACGTGGTGGACGCGTGGCGCGTGACGGGCGGGCCGATCGACGTCGCCGCGCTGCGCGACGCGCTGCAGGACGTCGTCACGCGGCACGAGGCGCTCCGGACGCGGATCGTCGGTACGACGGGGAATCGGCACCAGGAGATCTCACCGCCCGGTCCGGTGCGCGTGGAGATCCGCGACCTCCCGGAGACGCCGGAGGCGGCGCGCGCGGCGCGCGCCGACGAGCTGCGGCAGGAGGTCGAGGACGAGACGATCGGCGTGGACGAGACGCCCGCCCTGCGGGTGGTGCTGGGCAGGTTCGACGACCAGGACACGGTCCTGGTCGTGATGATCCACCACATCGTCTCGGACGGCATGTCCATGGAGGTGGTCATTCGCGACCTGGTCAACCGGTACGTCGCCCGGACGGGTCAGACCGTCCCGGACCTGCCGGCGGCACCGCAGTTCCGCGAGTTCGCCGACTGGCAGCGGAGCGGGGCCGGTGCGGGCACGGAGGCGAAGCGCGAATACTGGCGTCGCAAGCTGGACGGCGGGCTGTTCACGGCGCTCCCCACGGACATCCCGCGATCCGCGAACCTGCCCGAGTCGACCGCGGCGCACTGGTTCCGGATCCCGGACGACGTGTTCGCGAACATCGACCGGCTGGCCCGAGCCCACCGCGCCACGCGGTTCATGGTCCTGGTCGCGATGTACAAGCTGCTCGTGCACCGGCGGACCGGCGCCACGGACGTCGTCATCGCGACGTTCACGCCGGGGCGTGGCGGGCAGCTGTTCGAGAACACCGTGGGCCCGCTCTTCAACTTCCTGCCGCTTCGCACCGACCTTGCCGGCTGCGCGTCGTTCGGGGACCTGCTCAAGCGGACCCGGACCACCTGCCTCGAAGCGTTCTCGCACGAGATGCCGACACTGGAGATCTTCGGACAGGCCCCGGAGCTGATGCGGACGGCCGCCTCCGACGACCACGCGGCGGCGGTGTTCCAGGCGGTGCCCGATCAGCGGCAGTACATCGAGGTGCCGGGAGAGGTGAAGTTCGGCCGGATCCCGCGGGCGACGGGACTGCAGCCGCGGAAGTCCGCCGTGCCGGACGGGGCACTGTGGACGCTGACCAGGGAACCGTCGGGTGACGCCTCGGTGTGCCTCTCCTTCAAGCGCAACCTGTTCCGTGAGGAGACGATCGCCTCGATGGCCGCGGACTTCGCGGAGATCGCCCGGACCTACAGTGCCTCGCCGGACGCGCCGCTGGGGCTGGCCTGACAAGGCGTTTTCCACCACCGCCGTTCCATCAGTCACCCGGAAGGACTGTCATGACGAACCCCTTCGAGAACGAGGACGCCACCTACCTGGTGCTGGTCAACGAGGAGAACCAGCACTCGCTGTGGCCGGCGGACGTCGACGTGCCCGAGGGCTGGCGAACCGTGGTCGAGGCCAGCTCCCGTCAGGAGTGCCTGGCGTACGTGGAGGAGAACTGGACGGACATGCGCCCGGCCAGCCTCGTCGCGGCCACCGAGGCGGCCGGCTCGGCATCGGGGCGGTAAGGCGCCCGCTCCGTCTCCACCGGCGGACATCTGACCGCCTCGCCACCCCGCCCGCCTCGCCCGTCGGCATCGGGCTCGGCCACCGCGCCGAGCCCGATGCCGACGTCGGCGACGTCCCGCCCGGCCTTCTGCGCGCTCCGGGAGCCCTCCCCACCGGCGGGCCGAGCCCCGGGAGCGACCGCCCGGGCCACGTCGGCCACGCCCGGAAACCCGCCTGGTCCGCCACCGGTTTTTTCGCTGCGGTTATCGCGCATCGGCGCACGTCAGCGACGTATAGCCGGGCCGGAAACCTGGGCGCTATCGAAATATTCGGCGGAACGTTCCGTTCGGACGCCCGGTTCGTCGCGGCTGTCCGGCATTGCCCTGCCGTTTCTCCACCCCCCTCCGCGAACAGCGGGAATGCGGCGCCAATGAGCTGCGCCCACCCGGCGGACCGGAGCATGCCACCGGGGTCCCACGTCATCGCGTTTTGTCGGACCTGTCTGGACAGCGCAAACGCAACGATTCGCACGGTCTTCTGTTTCGGGCCTTGAATCAGAGATCCCCGTCGTGCATGATCACCGCGAATGTGCGACGCGCCCGTCCCGGCGGACAGTCGGGCTAATTCCGCATGCGTGAGGAAGGCTCAGCAGTGTGTGGTTAGTCAAAAGCGGACCGATGATTCTCGACCCGGAGCTGGTCGGCCACAAGTTCGCCAGACAGGCAGAACTGGCCCGTGACGGATTTGCCGTACCGCCGTTACGGTGCGTGCCCGCGACCGTGTTCGACCAGGTCGTCGGCCCTCTCCTGACCGATATCCGCGCCGATTCGGCCGGGTCGACCCAGGCGCTGCTCAGCCACGCGGAAGCGCTTCGGCAGAGAGTCCGGTACCTGACAATTCCATCAGAACTCCTCGATGAAATAGACGCGCACTTCGACGAGATCGCCGGACCGGACGGACTGGTGGCGGTGCGTGCGTGTGCGGTACCCCGACCCAATCAGCAGGAGTCGGGCGAGGATTCGGCGGAGGATCCGTTCGCCGGGCTCAGTGACAGTTTCCTGTACGTTGGGCGGGCCGGTCTCGCCGAACGACTCGTCGCCTGCTGGGCATCGGCGTTCAACCCGGAAGCGGTGCTCTACCGCGCCCGTCGGGGCCACGCCCCGTTCGCCGCACGAATCGCGGTCGGGATTCAACGAATGGCCATGGGCACCCGGTCATTCGTCGCGTTCACCCGCGATCCGCGCGACGGCGCGGCGCGTCTGGTGATCGCCGCCGCCTATGGCATTGGCGAAGGGGTGGTTCAGGAAAAGGCCGACGTCGACCACTATTTCGTGGACCCGGCGACCGGCGCGGTCGAGCCCCACGTGACGGTCAAGACCAGGGCCGTCGGGTGGGATCCGGCCCGCCCCGACGAGGGGCCGGTCGACCTGCCGGTGCCCCCGGAACTGGCCACCGAGCCGGTGCTCACGGACGCCGACCTGGTGGCGATCGCGGACCTGGCGGCGCGGGTCGAGGCCCGCTTCCACGCACCCCAGGACATCGAGGGCACGATCACCGAGGACGGCGCGATCCACCTGGTCCAGGCGCGCCCGGTCGCCACGCCGGCACGCCCCCCGGACGAGGCGGAGAGCCCGGCCCTGCTCTGGGACAACAACAACGTCACCGAGAGCTTCCCGGGCATCAGCTGCGCCCTGACCTACTCGGTGGCCCGGGAGCTGTACGAGGTGGGGTTCACCGACCTCTACCGGCGGATGGGCGTGCCCGCCCGCACGCTGCGACGCGAGCGACCGACGCTGCGTCGGATGATCGGGCACCTGGACGGCCGGATCTACTACCAACTCGACTGCTGGTACCGCCTGCACGGCCTGATCCGGTGCTTCCGCCCGCTCTGGTCCACCTGGGAACGGTCCCTCGGCCTGGCCGCGACCGGCAGCACCGGGCGGGACGGGACGACGGCCCGGCGCGACGGCGTACCCGGCGGGCGGCGCGGCTCCCGCCGCACCGACGTTCTCGACGTGCTGGAGATCCTCGCCCGGCTGGTCGCGCACCCGTGGCGGGTCCGCCGCTTCCTCCGCTGGTGGGACGGGTACCACGCGGGCCTCGCCGACGTGGCGGCCCGGCGTCCGCACGAGATGGTCGACGCCTACCGGGCGCTGTGGGCGCAGGTGGCCCGCCGGTGGGGGGTCACCCTGGTCAACGGGATCTTCCTGTTCACCGCCACCCGGGCCACCGACGGGCTGCTGCGCCGGTGGGTGCCGGGAGCGGACCGCAGCCTGCTCAACGGGCTGCTGTGCGGCGGCCCGGAGAACCGCTCCACCGCGGCGCTGCACTCGGCGGTCGCGCTGGCGGCGACCGCCGCCGAGGACCCGGACACGCGGGCGGCGCTGCGGTCCGACGCGGACCCGCGGCGGATCTGGGACGACCTGGTCGCCGGCCGGTACGGCGCCCGGTTCCTGGCGGCGCTGCGGGAACACCTCCGTGACCACGGCGACCGGGGCATGCACGACCTCAAGCTGGAGACGCCCGCCCCGCGGGACGAACCGTGGACCGTGCTCCAGCCGGTGCGGGCCTACCTGACCCGGGGACTCACCGTGTCGGCCAGCCGGGCCGCCGGGCGCCAGGCGCACGACCAGGCCGTACGCGAGTTGCGCGAGCGGTGCCGCAACCCGGTGAAACGGGCCGTGCTGCGCGGGCTGGGCCGGACGATGCGTACGCTGATCAATGTTCGGGAGAACACCCGGTTCTGCCGCAGCCAGCTCTTCGGCGACTCCCGGGTGCTGCTCACCCGCCTCGGTGCGGAGCTGGCCGCGCGGGGCCGCCTGGACCGGCCGGGCGACGTCGTCGACCTCACCGTCGACGAGGTGCTGGGCGCCTTCGACGGCACCCTGGCCGGGGCCGATCTGCGCGGCCTCGCGGCGGTCCGGGCCGCCGAGCGGGCCCGCTGGACGGAGACCGACCCGCTGCCCACCCGGCTGCGCACCGATCCCGACCTGCCGCTCGCGGTGGCCCTGGCCGGGGCACGCGGCACCGGCGGGGCCACCGCGCCCGGGCCGGGAGCACCCGACGGACCGGACGCGGCCGTCCTCACCGGGTTGGCCTCCAGCTCGGGCGTCGTCCGCGGCCCGGCCAAGGTGGTGCTCGATCCGTCGGTCGACGCCGAGCAGTGCCGCGACCACGTCCTGGTCGCCCGGGAGACCGATCCCGGCTGGCTCTACCTGATGCTCTCGGCGCGGGCGCTGGTGGTGGAACGGGGCACCCTGCTGTCGCACACCGCCATCACCGGACGCATGCTCGGCATCCCCACCGTGGTCGCGGTGGACCGGGCCACCGACCGGATCACCGACGGCAGCCTCATCGAGGTGGACGGCACGGCCGGCACGGTGCGGATCCTGGACGGAGTCCGGTGACCGGCCGCTGGGGCCGGTACGTGGCCGCCGCGTACCCGCCGGCGGTGCACGTGCCGTTCATGCTCTCCTGGGCGATCGGCCTGACCGCCCTCTTCGCGGCGGTCAGCGGGGTGTCGCGCTGGCGGCCCGACGGCGGGCTCGCCGTCACCGCGGTCACGCTCGTGGTCGGCATGCTGCTGCTGCGGGCCATGGACGACATCCGGGACCACGAGTACGACCGCCGGCACAACCCGCACCGGCCGTTGCCCGCCGGGGTGGTCCGGGAGCGGGACCTGATGGTCCTCGTCGTCCTCGGCGCCGCCGCCCTGCTGCTGCTCAACGCCGGCCGGGGCGTGGTCCTGGCGGCGCTGGCCGGGCAACTCGGCTACACGGCCGTGGTGATCACCCTGGACCGGGTGTACGGCTGGCCCGCCGGCGACCGGCTGGCCCTGCACCTCGCCGTGAACCTGCCGATCCAGCCGCTGCTCAGCATCTACGTGTACACCGCCTTCCTGCACGCCGAGGGGCGGCGGCCGGACCTGGCCGGGGTGCTCGCCATCGTCGCGGTCACGCTCAGCGGGGTGTGCCTGGAGTTCGGCCGCAAGGCCACCCGCCGGCCCCGACCCGGGGAGCGGACGTACAGCACGGTCCTCGGCCCGTGGGGGACCACGGCCGTCGCGCTCGGCGCCGCCGTCCTCGCCACCGGCATCGTGCTGGGACTGCTGCGGCCGTGGCAGTCCGGCGCCGGGCACGCCTGGGGCTGGCTGGCGCTGGTGCCGCTGGCGTGGTCGGTGGCCGCGGCCTCCCGGTTCGTCACCGGCGCGCCCCGCTGGCCGGTGGGCCTCACCATCGCCTACATCCCGGTGACGTACGCGAGCTATCTCGCGGTCGGGTGGCTGACGAAGGGAGCACCGGCGTGAGCCGCTCCGACGGCACCGGGTTCTGGGCCCTGCTCGGGCCGGACCTCGCCGGCAAGTCGACCGTGTTGCGCCGGCTGCACGACGAGCACGGCTGGCGGGTCGTCTCCTACGACGACCGGTATCTCGGGCCGTACCCGCTGATCCATCAGCTGCGCAGCAGCTGGATCACCGACGCGTTCGGGTGGGCCGGGGAGCGCTACTCCCCCGAGCTCGTGGTGTCGGTGCTGACCCCGATCGTGCTGCACCTGCGGGAGGAACTGGCGCGGGCCGCCGGCGCGGACCGGGTCATCATCGACTCGTACTACTACAAGTTGCTGGTCAAGTGCCGCCTGCTCGGGGTGGAGCACACCCCCACGTTCGACTACTGGCGCTCGTTCCCGCAGCCCGGCCGGGTGCTCTACCTGGACGTGCCGGCGGAGACGGCCTGGGCGCGCAGTGGCGACGGCGCGCGGGTCAACCGGTTCGAGCACTACGGGCCGACCGTCGGCCGCGCCGATTTCGTCAGGTTGCAGACGGACCTGCGCGCGGCGCTGCTGGCCGAGGTCCGCGACCTGCCGGTGCGGATCGTCGACGGCGCGGCGCCACCGGACGAGGTGGTCGCGGCGGTGCTGACGACGACCAGAGAGTCCACTGTGGATGCTCGGACGAACTGGACGGCGTCCCCGGCGGTGCACCGGTGAGCGCCCCGGTGGACCTCGACGACGCACCGTTCCAGAGCCGGCTGGCCGAACTCCTCGCCGCGCGCGCCGCCTGGGTGGGCACCGAGCCGCACCGCGCCGCCGACGACACCGGGGGTTGCACCGTGCTGGTGCTGCTGCGCAGCGTCGACCTCGACGACCTGGTACGCGGCGCCCGGTGCTTCGCCGCCGGCCTGTCCGACGGGGAGGCGGACGCCTGGCGCCGGTCCTGGACCCGGACCCGCTTCTTGTTCGGCAACTCCGCCAACCTCACCGCCCGGAACCCGGCCCGGGTCGTCGCCCCGACGGGCAGCGCGGCCTGGTTGGGTCCCTTCCCGGCGGGCCGGTTACCGGGGCTGAGCCGCCTGCTCAAGCCGGTGACCGGGGTGCTGCCGGCCCTGCCGGCGGCGCTCGACCTCCCGCCGGTCGCGCCGGTCGCCGGGCCGGCGTCGGCCCACCCCGGCGCCCCCCGCGAACTGCACGTGGCCGTCCGGGCGCTGACCCTGGCCGAGTACCTCGTGCACCTGCACCACACCCTGGCCGAATCGGTCCTGCGCGGCAGCCTGCGCGCCGACGAGCCACTCCGCCTGATCCACCGGACCGACCTCGACGCCCGACTGGTCCGCGCCGAGCCCGGCTACGCGCGGGTCCACCACGCGCGCGACGACTCCCCGGCACTTCGCCTGTTCACCTGGCTCTCCCCCGAGCCGGGGCGATAGGGCGCCCGACCGAATGAAGAGGACCCACATGGACACACCGGACTTCACCGCGGCCGACCTGTCCCGCCTGGCGTTGTCCGCGCGGTTGCAGGCCCTGTCCGAGGCGCTGCGCCTGGCGGTCGCCACCCCCGACGGGGAGGAGCCGCTGGCCCCGAAGCTGTGGAGCCTGCTCGGCACCGAGGTCCCGGAGCTGCACGACGCGATCGTCGGCTACCTGCGCGACACCGGCGGGACCTGGCGGGACGTGGCCGACCTGAGCGGCCTGACCGACGAGCAGGCCCGGGAACGCTGGGCCGACGCCGCGACCCCGCACCTCACCGATCCGGCCGCGACCGCCGCCGGACTCGACGCCTGGTACAGCCGGCACGCGCAGCTGGAGCCGCTGGCCCGGGTCCGCGACCCGTTCACCCGGCTGCTCAGCGGGCGCACGCCCCAGGAGCGCCAGTGCCTGGTCTGCGCCAAGTACGCCGGCCTGCCGGTGCCCGCCTGGGCCGGCTTCCCGGTGCCGCCCGGCGGGCACCTCGTGGACGACGGCATCTGGCGGGTGGGCCACGGACCCACGCCGTACTGGCCGGTCGGCACCCTGCTCATCGAGTCCCACCGGCACTTCCTCGACTACGCCGACTTCACCGACGAGGAGGCGGCCGGCATCGGCACGCTGGTCCGGCGGTTCACCGGCCCGCTCAAGGAGGTGACCGGGGCGCCGCGGATCCACATCTTCTCCTGCATGGAGGGCACCGAACACTTCCACCTGTGGCTGGTGCCCCGCACCGTCGGCGGCGTGGCCGGCCGCACCTTCATCGCCGACCCCGGCTACTGCACGCCGGTGGAGGCCGAGGAGGTGATCGGCCGCCTCCGGAAGGCGCTGGCGGAGTCGGCGGCGGCCCGATGACGCACCCGCTCCCGCCCGGCGCCGGATCGCGGATCCTGCTGGCGCCGGTGACGGTCAGTCCCACCAAGCCGTTGACGCCGACCCACCTGAAGTACCTGCTCTCGCTGGACGTGATCGTCCGGGTCAGCGCGGTCCTCGCCGACGTGACAGTCGCCTACCAGCACGGGGCGTACGCGGGCAGCCAGCAGGTGGCGGGATTCTGGGACCACCTCGACCGGCACCACCCCGGGACGGCGTACGCCGGCCTGGACGAGGTCGGGATCGGCGAGCTGTACGTCGCGTACCACCGGACCCCACGGCTGCCGTTCGCCGCGATCGAACCGACGGTCCGACGTGCCGAGTCCGGTTGGCTCCACCCGGCCAGCGCCCGGCTCCTGGACATCTGGCGTGGCCACTACGAGCTGCTGGGGATGTTCGACCCGGACCTCGGCCGGCACGGGCCCGAGCTGATGGCCGAGGCGGACCTGCTGGACCTGCTCGTCCGCCGGAACCTCTGCATCGACGGCCGTCCGGTGGGCGCGCCGGTGTACCTGGACGCGACCGCGGCGGGCCACCCGCTGCGGGTCGTCCTCGGCGCGGACGGACAACCCAACTACCTGCTCTATCTGCTCCGGGAGCTGGTGCCGCTGCTGGCCGACCACGACCTGGTGGTGCTGGCCCACGACGAGCAGTTGCGCGCCGACTACCAGACGGTGGGCCACGTCCTCACCGCGCTCGGCGCCCGCGTGGTCCGGTTCGAGGTGCCCCGGGTGCCGATCGACGGCGTCACCACGTCCACCCGTTTCGGCGGCTGGCAGGGGTACACCCTGGACGCCATCGCCGACCGGTTCGTCGACGACCACGGCGTCGACGCGTTCCGGCTCGGCCTGCGGCTGTACCTGATCGCCGGCCTCGGGCGCACCGCCCGGGAGAGCTACTCGGCGCACCAACTCAGCCGGTGGATCCGGCGCGCGCGGCGGCTGCTCGACGTCCACGCCGGTGCGGACGACCACGACGCCGCCGGGGAGCGGGTGCCGGCCGAGCTGTGGGGCGCGCTGGTCGCCCGGCGCGGCTACGCGGACCCGTACCGGGTGGCGACCACGCTGATGAGTCGGCAACCCACCGTGCCGGTGGGCGCGCTGCTGGACGTGGTGACCGGTCCGGTCCGCAGCCGGGCGACCGTGGGCGGTGCGCGGTGACCGGGGTGGCCGGGGTGGCCGGGGCGACCGCCGCCGGCGAGCGGGAGCTGCTGGTCGCCGCGGAGTCGCTGGACTTCGCGCGTACCGTCGACCGGTCCGTGGTGCACCGGCGGAACCCGACCGAGGTGTTCCTGACCGACGTCCGACCGGTCGGCCCGCAGGGTTTCGTCGCCGCCGCGCTGCTGCCGGCCGTGCACCCGCACTACACCGGGCACACCGGGTCGGCCAACCGGCGGCTCGATCCGCTGCTGCTCGTCGAGTGCTGCCGGCAGGCCGAGACGTACGCCGCCCACGTGCTCTTCGACGTCGAGCCGCGCACGGCCTTCGTGCTGCGGGGCTGGTCCGCCGAGCTGTTCCGGCCCGGGTTCGCGGCGGTGGTCCGGGACGCGACGCCCGGCCCGACCGAGCTGCGGATGACGGTGACCACCGGTGTTCCCCGTCGGGTGGGTGGCCGGGTACGGGGGTTGGACTACGAGTTCACCCTCCGGGTCGCCGGTCACCGGATCGGCGTGGTGCGCCTGGCGGTCGGCTACCTGGCCCCGGCGGCGTACACGGTGGTCCGGTCCCGGGGGCGCGGCGGCCCGCCGCCGACGTCGTCCCGGCTGGGCCCGGCGGCCGTCGCCGGCGAGCCGACGGCGCCGGACCGCGTCGGCCGGCGTCGCGCCACCGACACCGTGCTGCTCGACGTGCGGACCGCCGAGCGGGCGGTCACCGCCGGCCTGCGGGTGCCGGTGGAGAACATCAGCTTCTTCGACCACGACCACGACCACGTGCCGGGGATGGTGCTCCTGGAGGCCGCGCGGCAGGTGGCCACGCTGGCCACGGCGCACTGGGGCGGCGACGCGCCGCACCGCACCGTGATGTCCCGGATGACCGCGTCGTTCGCGGCCTACGCGGAACTCGACCAGCCGGTGACGCTGACGGCGGTACCGGCGGTACCGGCGGACGCGGCGGACGCGGCCGGGCCGGCGGCGGAACCGGACCGGGTCGGCGGGTCGCCCCGACCGGTCGACGTGACGTTCCACCAGGGCGGCGCCGAGATCGCGCGGATGGGTCTCACCGTGACGCCCGACGCCGACGGCACCTCGACGACGGACCGGGAGCGGGTGGCCTGATGGGGCGAGCGGCGGTGGTCGCCGGGCTGGGCGCCTGGGTGCCCCCGAGGGTCGTCACCAACGGGGAGCTCGCGGCGCGCCTGGGCGTCGACGAGGACTGGATCGTCACCCGCACCGGCGTCCGGCAACGCCACGTCATCGCGCCGGGCGAGGCCACCAGCGACCTCGCGGTCGAGGCGGGCCGCCGGGCCCTGGCGTCGGCCGGCGCCGCCGGCGCCGACGTGGTCGTGGTCGCGACCAGCACACCGGACCGGCCCTGCCCGGCGACCGCACCCGAGGTGGCCAGTCGACTCGGCCTGGGCGGCGTACCGGCGTTCGACGTCGCGGCGGTCTGCGCGGGGTTCGTCTACGCCCTGGCGACCGGGGCGGGCCTGATCGCCGCCGGCACCGCGTCGAGTGTGCTGGTCATCGGCGCGGACACGTTCTCCACCATCCTCGACCCGGACGACCGGACGACCCGGGCCGTCTTCGGGGACGGGGCGGGCGCGGTGCTGCTGCGCAGCGGCACCGCCGACGAGCCGGGCGCCCTGCACGGGTTGAGCCTGGGCAGCGACGGCAGCCGCAGCGACCTCATCGAGGTACGCGCGGGGGGATCGCGCCAACGGTCCACCGGGCTGCCGGTCAAGCCGGAGGACACCTACTTCGAGATGCAGGGGCGGGCAGCCTTCGCCGAGGCGGTCCGCCACATGTCGGCCTCGATCGGACGGACCACCGCGCTCGGCGGCTGGGCGACGGCCGACGTCGACCGGTTCGTGCTGCACCAGGCCAACCTGCGGATCATCGCCGCCGTCGCGACCCGGCTCGGGCGGTCGGTCGACCGGTTCGTCACCAACATCGACCGGGTGGGCAACACGGTGGCCGCGTCCATCCCCCTGGCCCTGGCCGACGGTGTCGCGGCCGGCGCGGTACGCCCCGGGCACCGGGTGGTGCTCGCCAGCTTCGGGGGCGGGCTCACCTGGGGGTCGGTGGCGCTCGTCTGGCCGGAGTGCCGGGCGGTACCACCTCACGGAACTGACCACAGCTAGCGGGAGCACACGGATGAAGGCAATCGAAGACCGGATCATCGACGTTCTGGCGACCCAGTTGAAGCTGGTGCCGGACGGCATCGAGCCGGACATGACGTTCGAGTCACTCGACATCGACTCGCTGGTGATCGTGGAACTCGGGCTGTTGCTCGACGGCGTGTTCGACATCGCCATCGACGACGGCGAACTCACCAACGAGATGACCATCCGGGACGCGGCGCGGCTGGTCGAGACCAAACAGGCGGTCGCCTGATGGCCGAGCGCCCGGACGGCTTCGGCGTGGCGGTCACCGGGCTCGGCCTGGTGACGCCGGCCGGCATCGGCGTGGCGGCGAACTGGGAGCGGATCCGGTCGGGTCTGAGCTGCGCGCGGGCCGACGACACCCTCCGTGGCACGCCGACCGCCCTGAGCTGCCGGGTGCCCGGATTCGAGCCGGAGGCCGCGCTCGGCGGCTTCGCGTCCTGGCAGCTGGAACGGTTCGCGCAGCTGGCGATCGTGGCCGCCCGGGCCGCCGCCGAGGACGCCGGCTGGCAGCGCGGCGGTTGGGACGGCGCCCGGGTCGGCGTGGTCCTCGGCAACTCGCTCGGCGGGGCCGGCGCCCTGGAACGGCAGCACACCGCGCTGACCGGGGGCGGGCCGCGAAAGGTGTCCCCGTTCCTGATTCCGATGTACATGGTCAACATGGCCGCCGGGTACGTCGCGCTGGACCTGGACGCCCGCGGTCCCAGCCTGGTCACCGCCACCGCCTGCGCGTCGGGGACGACGGCGGTCGGCGTGGCGCGGGACCTGCTCCGCGCCGGGGCCTGCGACATCGTGCTCGCCGGCGGCACCGAGTCGGCACTGACCCCCCTGGTCGTCGCCGGACTCGGCCGGATGGGCGCGCTGTCGCGGCGGGCGGACGCGCCGGCCGAGGCGTCCCGGCCGTTCGACGCCGACCGGGACGGGTTCGTGGTCGCGGAGGGCGCGGGCGTGCTCGTCCTGGAACGGATCGAGGACGCCCGGGCCCGGGCCGCCCGGACCCGGGCGGTGGTGCGCGGCTACGGCGCCGCGACCGACGCCTACCACGCCACCGCGCCGGATCCGCGGGGGCGCGGGATCGAGCAGGCGTTGCGGGCCGCGCTGGCCGACGCGGGGCTCGGGCCCACCGACGTCGACCACGTCAACGCCCACGGCACCTCGACCCCCCTCAACGACGTCACCGAGGGTCGGATGCTGCACCGGGTGCTGGGCGACCGGCCGCTGGTGACCTCGACCAAGGGGGTGACCGGACACACCCTGGCGGCGGCCGGCGCGATCGAGGCCGGGTACACCGCGCTCGCCATCGAACACGGCAGCGTCCCGCCCACCGCGAACCTCGGCCGGCTGGACCCGGAACTCGACATCGACGTGGTCAGCGGCGCGCCGCGACCGGCCCGGATCGACGTGGCGGTGAGCACGTCGCTGGGCTTCGGCGGGCACAACGCCGCACTCGTGCTGACCGCGGCGTGACCGCCGCCCGACCGCACCACCCGACCCATCGGACCGACCGTCTGGAGAAGAAGTGAGCAAGCTGGACAAGATCCGCCTCGTCGCGCTCGACAGCGACGGAGTGGTGCTGAACGACACCTACAGCCCGGTGATCGAGAGCTTCGTGACCATGCACGGCGGGGCGTACACCGCCCACGTCGAACGGCACGTCTGGGGTTCGCCGCAACTGGCCGCCGGGCAGAACATGGCCCTGGCCTGCAAGCTTCCCTGGACGGCGAAGGAGACCATCGCGGCGTTCTTCGCGCACCGCGAGGAGTACCTGAGGACGCACCCGGTCGAGGTGACCGAGGGCGTCGAGGAGCTGCTCGCCACGCTGCGGGAGGTCGACGTGCGGGTGGTGTGCTACGGCGGCCGGAACCGCGAGTACACGTTCGACAGGTACCTCGGCCACCTCGCCGGCTACTTCGACGCGGAGATCCCGTACGTCGACGTGAACGACGTCCGGCCCGGCACCAAGGAGATCGTCCGGGACATCTTCGGCTACGAGTTCGACGAGGTCGTCTTCGTCGACGACATCAACCGGGTGGCCGAGGTCACCAGGGCGCTGGGTGCCGGCTTCATCGGCGTACCGGCCAGCATGCCGCACAACTTCCAGCGGGAGGAGATGGTGGCCACCGGGGTGCGACACCTGGTCGACGACATCCGGAAGATCGACGTCGACCTGCTCCGCACCGTCGACCAGGAACTCGCCGCCGGTACGCACTGGTCGGGCCGATGACCCGATGACGGGACGGACGCTGCGGCCGGTCGCCCTGGGCGCCGCCGGCCCACCGGTCGGCGCGCAGGGGCTCGGTTGCATGGGCATGAGCGAGTTCTACGGCCCGAGCGACGTCGAGGAGTCGCGGCGGACCCTCGACCGGGCGCTGGAGCTCGGGGTGACGCTCTTCGACACCGCCGACGCGTACGGGTACGGCCGGAACGAGGAGCTGCTCGGGCCGTTCGTCCGGGCCAACCGGGACCGGGTCGTCATCGCCACCAAGTTCGGCCTGGTCCGGAGCGTGGACGATCCCCGGCACCGGGGCATCGACAACTCGCCCGGGTATCTCCGCCGCGCCGTGGAGGCGAGCCTGCGCCGTCTCGGTGTCGACGTCATCGACCTCTACCACGTGCACCGGGTCGCCCCGGCGACGCCGGTCGAGGAGACCGTCGGCGCCCTGGCCGAGCTGGTCGCCCAGGGCAAGGTCCGGCACCTGGGGCTCTCCGAGGTCACCGGGGCACAGCTACGGGCCGCGCACGCGGTGCACCCGATCGCCGCCGTGCAGTCGGAATGGTCGATCTTCTCCCGGGACGTGGAGACGACAGTCGTCCCGACGGCGGCGGAACTCGGCGTGGCGCTGGTGCCGTACGCGCCGTTGGGCCGCGGTTTCCTGTCCGGCGCGGTCACCGGCGTCGACCGGCTCGCCCCGGACGACTCCCGTCGGCACATGCCGCGCTTCACCGGTGACCGGGCCCGGCACAACGCCGCGCTGCTCAGCCCGGTCCACCGGATCGCCGCCGCCCGCTCCGTCACGGCGGCACAGGTCGCGTTGGCCTGGGTGCACCAGCGGGCGGCCGTGCACGGCCTGCCGGTGGTGCCGATCCCCGGTACCCGGAGCCCGGTCCGGCTCGCGGAGAACGTGGCCGCGGCCGGTCTCGTGCTCACCGGGGCGGAACTGGCCGAGCTGGAGCCGATCGCCGCCCGGGTGGCCGGTTCCCGGGACGCCGGGCTGACCATGGCGGCGGTCCGCCGGGACTGACCCTGTGCCGGCTCCCGGCCGACCGGTCGGGCGGCCTGCCACCGCCACCGCACCCGTCGGCGCTGACGGGTGCGGTGGGGTGGATCCGGCCGGCGGCGCGGTCCCGCCGGCCGGGCTCCTCGCCGCCGGGCGCTGTGGCCCGCGGCCGGGATTCACCAGGTCACGGGCAGCTTCGACACGCCGTAGACGGCCGCCTCACGCTGGAAGGGAAGCTGGTCGAGCGGCACGGCCAGCCGCAGGCCCGGAATCCGGCGCAGCAGCGTCTCGATGACCGCCTCCATCTGGATCTTGACCACGTGCTGCCCGAGACATCGGTGCAGTCCGTGCCCGAACGACACGTTGCCGGCGTGGGTCCGGCGCATGTCGAGCGAGTCGGGGTCGTCGTACCACTGCGGATCGAAGTTCGCCGTCGGCAGGTAGACCAGCACCGCCTCGCCGGTCTTGATCTCCTGTCCCCCGATCCGGGTGTCGCCGACCGCGATCCGGGGCAGCCCGGTGTGGAAGTTGGTGCTGTAGCGGAGCAGCTCGCCCAGGCCGCCCGCGATCAGGCTCGGGTCCTCGCGCAGCAACGCCAACTGGTCCGGGTTGAAGAACAGCGCGGCCAGGCCGAGGGAGACGCCGTGCACCGCCGGCTCGTACCCGGCGACGACCAGCACGCGGGCCATGCCGATGATGTCGGCGCGGGTGAGCGCGCCGTTCGCCTCCTGCTCGGTGATGAGGCGGCTGAGCAGGTCGTCGCCGGGATTCGCGGCCTTGGCCTCGAGGACCTCGACGATGACGTCGGTCAGCTCGTCGCTGGCCCCGTCGAGCTTGTCCTGGCCGACGTAGTGGTCGGCGAACGTCGAGGCGACCCGCAGGAAGAGGTCCTTCTCGTACGGGATGTCGAGGATCAGGCACATCACCTGCGCCGCCAGCGGCTCGGCCAGTTCGGCGACCAGGTCGGCGGGCGGCGACTTCGCCAGCAGGTCGTCCACCAGCCGGTCGACGATCTGCTGGATCCCCGGCCGCCAACGGGCCGACGAGCGCTGCGTGAAGTCGGCGTTGACCATGGCCCGCTGCCGGGTGTGCTCCGGCGGATCCATCCGGGCGAACGTCGGGTTGTCCTCGGTGAGCGTCTCCGACCCGGCGCTCAACAGCGGGAAGCCCGGCCGGCGGTTGTCCGCGCTGAGGCGCTCGTCCGCGAGCGCGGCACGCACGTCGTTGCGGCGCGTGATGAACCAGACCTTGCTGCCGTCCCACATGGTGACCTGGCTGACCGGACTCTCGTCGCGGAGCGTCTGGTACCGGACCGGCGGGTGGAACGGTGACCTGCCGTCGCGCTCGGCCCGGTAGTCGTAGATGTCGGTCACGTCGGTTCCTCTGCCCTCGCTCATGCCCGCTCCATTCGCCCGTCTCCCCGCAGCCGGAAGGCGCGTCGCTGTACACCTGTTCGATCAGCCTCACCGTCGGCACCTTTCGTCCGCATCTCCACCGTTGCGGCGCGTCCGGCGCGGCGCGGGCGGCCCGGTCCGGGCCGGACACAGAGCACGATCCACGGGATGCGGCCGCGGTCCATATGGGATGGTGAGCGCGCGGCGTCCGAACACGCCGTCCGGTCCGGGCCTCCGCGACGGCAGGAGCATGACCCGGCCGGCGCCACGGTCACGACTGGAGGCAGCACAGCATGGCGCACATCGATCTCGGGATCGACGAGAACCAGTTCCCCGGCATCTCCGGTCCCATGCGGTACCGCCCGGAGACGGCCAAGCCGCTCAACGAGCTGGCCGAGGTGCTCCTGCGCGCCCCGCACACGCTCCCGGCGGGGGAACGCGAACTGATCGCCGCGTACGTCTCGGGACGCAACGAGTGCCGGTTCTGCTGCGCGTCGCACTCGGCGTTCGCCGCCGCGCAGCTCGACGACGGCATGACCCTCGTCGACCAGGTCCGCGCGGACCTCGACAGCGCGCCGATCTCGGCGAAACTGCGGGCGCTGCTGAGGATCGCCGGCGCGGTCCAGATCAGTGGCCGCAACGTCACCCCCGAACTCGTCGCCGACGCCCGCGCCCAGGGCGCCACCGACCTGGAGATCCACGACACCGTCCTGATCGCGGCCGCGTTCTGCATGTACAACCGCTACGTCGACGGCCTCGGCACCTTCGCGCCCGAGGGGCCGGACGCCTACTCCGAAACCGCTCGCCGGATCATCGACGTGGGCTACGGATCGTCCGCTCCGCTGCGGTCGACCACCGCGCCGACGGGCTGAGCACGGACGAGGAAGACCGCGTCCGGTCCCCCCTGCGACGGTGAAATAGGCGGGCATCATATCGAACCCGTCAACCATGCAGTTGGAGGGACCAATGGGCCGAAAACGCTCGCTACTCGGCGCCGCGGAGCAGTACCAGGCGGACATGGTCGACCGGCTGGGCACGCTCGTCTCCTGCGAATCGGCGCCGGGTTCGCTGCCCCACCTCGCCCGCTGTGCCGACCTGCTCGCCCGCTGGGGCGAGCAGGTCCTCGGCCGGCCCGCCCAGCGGGTCGAGATCGACGGCCTGCCGCACCTGCTGTGGCCGGCCGTCGATCAGCGCGTGCTGCTCCTCGGCCACTTCGACACCGTCTTCCCGGTCGGCACCGTCCGGTCCCGACCGTTCACCGTCCACGGGGACGTCGCGACCGGCCCCGGCGTGCTGGACATGAAGGCCGGCATCGTGCAGATGTTCACGGCGCTGCGCCTGATCGAGGACACGTCGACGGTGGGCGTGCTGCTCACCTGCGACGAGGAGACGGGCTCCGGCACGTCCCGGCCGCTCATCGAGCGGGAGGCACGACGGTCGGGTGCGGTCCTGGTCTGCGAGGCGGCCACCCCCGAGGGGCACCTGAAGGTGGCCCGCAAGGGCGGCTCGGTCTACCGCCTCACCGTGTCCGGCCGGGCCGCCCACGCCGGCGTCGAACCGCAGCGCGGGGTCAACGCCACGGTCGAGGTCGCCCACCAGGTCCTCACGTTGGGCCGCATCGGCACGGCGGACAGCGACGGCACGTCCGTCACGCCGACGCTGCTCTCCGCCGGCACCACCACGAACACGGTGCCCGACTCCGCCTGCCTCGCCGTCGACGTACGGGCCTGGACCCGGCACGAACTCGAACGCGTGGACCACGCCATCCGCGGACTCGCGCCGGTCCTGCCCGAGGCGACGCTTGACGTGCAGGGCGGGATCAACCGCTATCCGATGTCCCCGGACCTCGCCCGCCCGCTGCTGGAACTGGCCCGGTCGGCGGCCCGGCAGATCGGCGTCCCGAGCCCCGACGGCGCGTACGCCAACGGCGCCTCCGACGGGAACTTCACCGCCGCGATCGGGGTGCCGACCCTCGACGGCCTGGGTGCGGTCGGCGGCGGGGCGCACGCCGACGACGAGTACGTCTGCCTGGACCGGATGCCCGAGCGGACGGCGCTGCTGGCCGGCCTCGTCGACACGCTGTCCATCGTGGAGCGACTAGTGCCGTCACCGGGGGACGACATCCCGTAACCTGCTCTACGTCGGCGAACGACCGGCAGCGAGGGGTCGGCGGCGTGGTGACTACGGAACAGGGCGTGCCAACCTCCGTACCCCGGCTCGGTGTCGAGGAGGAGTTCCTCGTCGTCGACGCCGCGCACCGCGGGGTCGTGCCGGAGGCGGCCACCGTCGTCGACCGCGCCCGCCCGGCCCTCGGCCCCCGGGTCGACGGTGAGATCACCAAGTTGCAGGTCGAGACGCGGACGGACCCGTGCCGGAGCCTCGACGTGCTCCACGCGCAACTCGTCGACGGACGGGCCGCGATCCAGTCCGCGGCCCGGTCGGCGGGCCTGCGGGTGCTCGCCAGCGGCTCGCCGGTGCTCGGTCGCGCGGTGCCGCCACCCGTCACCGAGGGGCCCCGCCAGGACCGGGGCACCGCCACCTTCCGTGGGCTGCACGACGAGCTGGCCATCTGCGCCCTGCACGTCCACGTGGAGCAACCCGACCGGGACCGCGCCGTGCTGATCGGCAACCACCTGCGCCCGCACCTGCCGGTGCTCCTCACCCTCACCGCCAACTCGCCCTACTGGTCCGAGCGGGACACCGGCTACGCGAGTTGGCGCACCATCACCTGGGGGCGCTGGCCGGTGGCCGGCCCGCCGCCGTACCTCACCTCCGCGAAGCAGTACGACGACCACGTGGACGCGCTGCTCGAAGCGGGCGCGCTCGTCGACCACGGCACCGTCTTCTGGGATCTCCGCCTGTCGACGAGGCACCCCACGATCGAGGTGCGGGTGGCCGACGTCCCGCTCACCGCGCCCGAGTCCGCGGCGTTCGCCGCCCTGGTGCGGGCGTTGACTGTCGTCGCCGGGGAGGCCGTCGACCGGGGTGACGAAGGGCCACGCCCGGCCCCCGAGCTGATGCGACTGGCATACTGGCGGGCCGCCCGGGACGGGATGGGCGGCCAGGGCGTCGACGTCGCCACCGGTCGCCCCCTGCCGGCGGCGACGCTCGCCGAGCGGCTGGTGGAGCGCGCCCGGCCGGCGCTCGACGAGGCGGGCGACCGCGAGCGGGTGGAGGGCTGGCTGGCCGGGCTCGCCCACGGCGGCGACGGCGCGAGCCGCCAGCGGGACGCCTGGGCGCCGCGCGGGCGCCTGACCGACGTGGTCGACACGATCGCCAGGCACACCGCGCCCGAGCGCGAGGAGCGCACCTCTGAGTAACGACACGGCGGCCACCGCCGGGACATGCTGGACGCACCTGATCAGGGGAGGTTCCAGGTGAACGACACGAGCCTGCTGCCCACGGTCCCCATCCGGCACCGTCGCCGCCCGCCGGCGGAGATGGTGCGCGAGGCGGAGGCGTTCGCCGACCGGATGGCCCAACGCCGCTCGGTGCGCGACTTCGCCGGTGACCCGGTGCCCGCCGGGGTGGTGGGGGCGGCGCTACCGGCCCCCGCGAACGCGCCCAGTTGGGCCCACCGACACCCCAGTGTTGTTTTAAAAACTAGCACGGGGTAGTAAGATTTA
>NZ_JBNCLA010000004.1:0-72622 GCF_049841835.1 Micromonospora sp. DT227
CGAAGAGTCACACCCACTGCTGCCAGCTATCAGCTCACCACCGCTGAACCGACCCCGCCATGCTCACAGTCAGGCGAAGCCCACGCGGTGGGCGTTGGCGGTGTCCAGGGCGCGGATGGCCAGTGCGGCGTCCAGCGCGGCCACCGTGGCGGCCCAGCCCTTGTCCTCGGCCGAGCCGGGCAGCCCGGCCCGGTCCCGGGCCTGGTTGATGGTGTCCACCGTGAGCACCCCGTGTGCCACCGGCTTGCCCTCGTCCAGGGCCACCCGGGTCAGGCCCTCGGTGACGGACTGGCAGACGTAGTCGAAGTGGGCGGTCGCGCCGCGTACCACCACGCCGAGCGCGACCACCACGTCGTGGCGGCGGGCCATCGCCTGCGCCACCACCGGCAGCTCCACCGAACCGGCCACCCGGGCCACCACGGCCCGCGCGCCGCACGCCTGCGCGGCGGCCACCGCGCGCTCCACCATGTGATCGGTCAGCTCGCCGTGCCAGCGCGCGGCCACCACGCCGACGGTCAGCCCGGCGGCGTCCACCGCGGTGACACCCGGCTCCCCGAAACCCGCCATCGTCCCTACGCTCCGATCTCGTCACCGGCGACCGGGCGGCCCATCGGCGCCTCGGTCACCTCGTCCAGCCCGTCCAGCAGGTGGCCCATCCGGTCCCGCTTGGTGCGCAGGTAGCGCACGTTCTCCGGGTTCGACGACACGGGCAGCCCCTCCCGGCCGGTCACCGTCAGGCCGTACCCCTCCAGGCCGGCCCGCTTGGCCGGGTTGTTGGTCAGCAGCCGCATCGAGCGGACGCCGAGGTCGTACAGGATCTGCGCGCCGGTGCCGTAGTCCCGCGCGTCGGCCGGCAGCCCCAGGTCGAGGTTCGCGTCCACGGTGTCGCGCCCCTGGTCCTGCAACTGGTACGCCTGGAGTTTGTGCAGCAGGCCGATGCCGCGCCCCTCATGCCCGCGCACGTAGAGCACCACGCCACGGCCCTCCCGGGCGACCCGGGCCAGCGCGGCCTGCAACTGCGGGCCGCAGTCGCAGCGCAGCGAGCCGAACACGTCCCCGGTGAGGCACTCGGAGTGCACCCGGACCAGCACGTCCCGGCCGTCGCCGAGGTCGCCGAACACCAGCGCGACGTGCTCGGCCGGGTCGTGCTCGGCCCGGTAGCCGAGCGCCGTGAAGACCCCGTACGGCGTGGGCATCCGCGCCTCGGCGGCCAGCTCCACCTGCTTCTCGGTCCGCCGCCGGTACGCGATCAGGTCGGCGATGGTGATCAGCGTCAGCCCGTGCTCGGCGCAGAACTTCTCCAGGTCCGGCACGCGCATCATGGTGCCGTCGTCGTTGACCAGCTCGCAGAGCACCCCGGCCGGACGCAACCCGGCCAGCCGGGTCAGGTCCACCGCCGCCTCGGTGTGTCCGGGCCGGCGCAGCACCCCGCCGGCGCGGGCGCGCAGCGGCACCACGTGGCCGGGGCGGGCCAGGTCGGTCGGGTCGGTGCCGGCGTCGGCGAGCAGCCGGATGGTGTGCGACCGGTCGGCGGCCGAGATGCCGGTGCTGACGCCCTCGCGGGCGTCCACCGTCACCGTGTACGCGGTGCCGCGCCGGTCCTGGTTGGTGTGGTGCATCGGCGGCAGGTCCAGCCGGTCGCACTCGGCCTCGGTCAACGGCACGCAGATGTAGCCCGAGGTGTGGCGGACCATGAACGCGACCAGCTCCGGGGTGGCCAGCTCGGCCGCGAAGATCAGGTCACCCTCGTTCTCCCGGCCCTCGTCGTCGACCACGACCACCGGCCGGCCGGCGGCGACGTCCGCCACCGCCTGCTCGATCGAACCGAAGCTGCTCATGCCACGACCTCCGAGTACGTCGCCGGGATCCGGGTCCGCGTGACGGTCCGCGACGTGCGCCACCAGGCGTAGAAGCCGGCCGCGCAGAACGCGCCGTAGACCAGGTACATGGCGGCCGACGGGTAGAAGCCGCCGCCCAGCAGCAGCGGCACGCCGACCGCGTCGACGGCGATCCAGATCAGCCAGAACTCCACCCAGCCACGGGCCATGCCGTACGTGGCGAGCAGGCTGCCGACCAGGATCCAGGCGTCCGGCAGCGGCCCCCACGAGCCGAGCGCGGCCAGCACCGGATAGGCGGCGGCGGTGCCCACGGCGGCGGCGACGAGCAGGGCCAGCCGTTCCCGGCCGGTCGCCCAGCGCGGCACCACGGCCGGCTCCGCGCCGTCGCCGGACCGGCGGTTGCGCGACCAGCGCCACCAGCCGTAGACGCTCACCGCGAAGAAGAAGACCTGCCGGCCGGCCTGGCCGTAGAGGTCGTGCGCCTGCGGGGTGGCGAAGACGCCGCCGAGGAACACGGTGAACAGCAGCCCGTTGCCGATCATGCCGACCGGCCAGGCCCAGACCACCCGGCGCAGCCCGAGCAGCGCCGAGACGAGCCCGAAGACGTTGCCGACGATCTCCCGGACCAGCACCGGCGAGCCGACGACGTGCACCTGGGCGTCGAGCAGCCAGCCGAGCGGGCCGGTCACCGGGCACCGCCCAGCAGTCGCTCGACGTACTTGGCCAGCACGTCCACCTCCAGGTTGACCGGGTCGCCGACCTGTCTGCCGCCGAGCACGGTGAGTTTGAGCGTGGTGGGGATCAGGCCGACCGAGAACCAGTCGTCGCCCACCTCCGCGACGGTCAGCGACACGCCGTCGACGGTGATCGAGCCCTTCTCCACCACGTAGCGGGCCAGCTCGGCGGGCAGCCGGAACCGGACCGTCTCCCACTGCGCGGCCGGCTCCCGGCCGATGACCTCGCCGACGCCGTCGACGTGGCCCTGCACCAGGTGCCCGCCGAGCCGGCTGTTCAGCGCCGCGGCCCGTTCCAGGTTGACCGCGTCGCCGGGGCGCAGCGCCCCGAGCGCGGTGCGGCGCAGCGTCTCACCCATCACGTCGGCGGTGAAGACGCCGCCGTCGACGTCGACCACGGTCAGGCAGACCCCGTTGACCGCGATGGAGTCGCCGTGCCGGGCGTCCGAGGTGACGAGCGGGCCGCGGATGGCGACCAGCGCCGAGTCGTCGCCGGTCTCGGTGCTCCGGACGATCTCGCCCAGCTCCTCGACGATGCCGGTGAACATGTCAGGCCTCCCTCTTCCGGGGCAGCGCGGTGATCCGCAGGTCGGGACCGACCTGCGTGACGTCGGTGATCTCCAGGTCGACGGCGTCGGCGATGGACGTCACGCCGGCGTGGCCCAGCGCGGTCGGGCCGGCGCCGAGCAGCTTCGGCGCGACGTAGCCGACGATCTTGTCGATCAGGCCGGCGGCGAGGAACGCGCCGGCCAGCGTGGGACCGCCCTCCAGCAGCGCGGCCCGCACGCCGCGGTGGTGCAGCTCGGCCAGGAGCGCCGCCAGGTCGACCCGGCCGTCCGGGCCGGCCCCGACCTCCGCGGCGGTGGCCACCCAGGTCCGGGCCGCGCCGTCGCGGACCCGGGCGTCGACCGGGGTACGCCCCGAGCTGTCCACCACCACCCGCAGCGGCTGCCGGATGGCGAGCGTGCCGTCGCGCAGGTTGCGGGCGGTGAGCCGGGGGTCGTCGGTGAGCACGGTGCCCACCCCGGCGAGCACCGCGTCGACGGTGCCGCGCAGCGCGTGCACGTCGGTGCGGGCCGCCTCCGAGGTGATCCACATGCTGGTGCCGTCAGCGGCGGCGGAGCGCCCGTCGAGCGTGGCCGCGTACTTCCAGATCAGGTACGGCCAGCCGCGGCGCATCGAGGTGAGCCAGGCGACGTTGCCGGCCTCGGCCTCCTCGGCGCGTACCCCGAACGCGACCTGGACCCCGGCGGCCCGCAGCGTGGCCGCGCCGCCGGAGGCCACCGGGTTCGGGTCGGGCACGGCGATCACCACGCGGGTGACGCCGGCGGCGATGAGCGCGTGGCTACAGGGGCCGGTGCGACCGGTGTGGTCACACGGTTCCAGCGTGACCACCGCGGTGCCGCCACGGGCCCGGGTGCCGGCCTGCGCCAGCGCGACGATCTCGGCGTGCGGTCCGCCGGCGTACGCGTGGAAGCCCTCGCCGACGACCTCGCCGTCGGGATCGAGCAGCACGCAGCCGACGACCGGGTTGGGGCTGGTGGCGCCGAGGCCGCGGGCGGCCAGCGCGACGGCGCGACGCATCGCCTCGTCGACGGAGACGCTCGCCATGGCCCGCCCTGCCCTTCCGCTCGCCGGTCACGCGCGGGCGGGGTGGGGAGCGACGGCACGAGGGCCGCGGACACGCGGCGGCGGAGAGCCCGGGGACGGCGTCGGCCGACCCCGGGGAGCCCACGGGCGCGGCTGAGGGTGCTCAGCGGCCGGCAGGGCCTCCCCCGTTCCGCGCGCTGTCTCCCATCCGGACTTTCTGGGGAGCGGACGAGCCGCACCCCAACCGTCGGCCCCGGATTCTCACCAGGTCCACCGTCCGGCCGAAGCCGTCCGGGTCGCGGGCTTACCACGGTCGGACCGTGGATCACCGCCGGTTCGGAATTTCACCGAGCCCCGCCAGCGCGTGGTGGGTACTCCGGAAGTCTTACACGTTCCACGGCGGCGCGCGCCATCCAGGCGAGCTACCTCACAACAGACCGCACGATCACGTAACTCCGCGGCGGCGGTCGACCGCGACGTACGACCCGGGTTGGCTCTTGGCCACCGTCTTCATCTCCGAGGCCACGGCGATGGCCTCCAGCGGATCGGTGAACCGCTTGCCGCTGTCGGACAGCGACACCCCGATGGAGAGCGTGACCAGCGCGGCCCGGCGGATGTTGCCCCGCCGGTCCTTCAGCTCGACGAAGCCGCGTTCCCGGTCGGTGGGGTCGTAGAGCGTGTCGGCGGCGGTCTCGAAGTCGACCACCGCCCGGCTGGTCAGCGGCCGGACCTGGGTCGGGGCGCAGACGATGACGAAGTCGTCGCCGCCGACGTGGCCGAGGAAGGCCGGCGGCAGCCCGATCGACACCACCGCGCGGTGCAGGCTGCGGGCCAGCGCGGAGATGAACTCGTCGCCCCGGACGAAGCCGTACCGGTCGTTGACGCTCTTGAACCGGTCGATGTCGACGTAGCCGACGGCGTAGTCCACGCCGCTGCGCACCCGGTCGCTGATCTCCCGCCGGATGCGGCTGTTGCCGGGCAGGCCGGTCAGCGGGGAGACCTCCCGGAACTCCTTGTTGCGACGCAACGTGGAGCTGACCCGGGCGACCAGCTCGGCGGTGTCGAACGGCTTGACCAGGTAGTCGTCCGCGCCGGCGCTGAGGCCGTTGACCTTGTCGGAGGTCATCCCCTTGGCGGTCAGCATGATCACCGGCAGCGCCGAGGTCATCGGGTCGGCGCGCAGCCGGCGGGTCAGTTCCAGCCCGTCCACGCGGGGCATCATGAGGTCGACCACGGCCAGGTCCGGCCGTTGCCGCTCGATCACCTCCAGCGCCTCCTGGCCGTCGGCGGCGTGCAGCACCTCGAAGCCGTGCAGGCGCAGGTTGAACTCGACGAAGCGGGCGATGTCCTCGTCGTCGTCGACGACCAGGATGACGTCGGGTCGGTCGCCGGCCGGGTCCATCTCAGGCCCCGGTCATCGCACGTTCCGCCAGGCCCCGCAGGCGGCGTACCGCCTCGGCCGGGTCGTCGGCGCCGTAGACCGCGGTGCCGGCGACGAACGCGTCGGCGCCGGCGGCGGCAGCCTGCTCGATGGTGTCCGCGGCGATGCCGCCGTCGACCTCGATGCGTAGCTCCAGGTGGCCGCTGTCGACGTGGCGGCGGGCGGCGCGCACCTTGTCCAGCAGCGCCGGCAGGAACCGCTGGCCGCCGAAGCCGGCCTTGATCGTCATGATCAGCAGCGTGTCGAAGCTGGGCAGCAGGTCCAGGTACGGCTCGATCGGGGTGTCCCGGTCGATCGCCAGCCCCGCCTTGGCCCCGGCCGAGCGCAGGTCCTTGGCCAACGCCACCGGGTCGTCGCACGCCTCGGCGTGGAACGTCACGTTGTACGCGCCGGCGTCGGCGTACCCGGGGGCCCAGCGGCGCGGATCCTCGATCATGAGGTGCACGTCGAACGGGATCTCGGTGACGGCGCGCAGGCTCTGCACCACCGGCAGGCCGATGGTCAGGTTGGGCACGAAGTGGTTGTCCATGACGTCCACGTGCAGCCAGTCGGCGGCGGACTCCACGGCGCGGACCTCGTCGGCGAGGCGGGCGAAATCGGCGGCCAGGATGCTGGGCGCGACGACGGGCGGCGGTACGGTCACGGGGCCAGTGTACGAACGCGGTCATCCCCCGGCTGCGGCGCGGCACCACGAAGGACCTACGGTGACCCTCCCGTCACCTTCGGTGCAGAATTCCGCCGTCCGGGGCGGAAATCGACACTAATAGTCGCCGGCGACTGGCCGATCGATTGAAAGATGACGAAACTCCTACAGGGACGGTCACATATGCTGCACGCCCGGGCGCGGGGGACGCCGCACGGGCCGCGGCGACCGGTTGCCATCTCTCCGGCGAAGGAGCGGACGATGCGACGGTGGCTCCACGCCCTCACGCTGGCCGGCGCCGTGACGGCGGTGCTCGCCGGCTGCGCCCCGACGCACCGGGCCGACGGGGACCTCGTCGACGACTGGGCGGCGCTGCCGGCGCCCCAACTGTTCGTCCCGGCCACCGACGCCTGTCTGCCGCGGCTCACCGCCGTGGTGCAGGCGGCCACGTACGAGACGGTGGACTGCGCCGGCAGCCACCTGGCCGAGGCGGTGCACGTCGGCACGTTCACCGACTCGGCCGCCGAGGGCGCCCGCCCCGAACCCGGCTCGCCGGAGCTGCGCGGCGCCCGGGCCGAGTGCGACCAGCGGGCCCGGGAGATGATCGGCGGGGACTGGCACGCCGCCCGGCTCACCCTGAACATCGCGCTGCCACCGGCGACCGCCTGGATGGCCGGCGCGCGCTGGTTCCGCTGCGACCTGGCCGAGACCGACAGCATCGACAACACCCGGCCGGTCAACCGGGTGGGCAGCCTGCGCGGCGCGCTGGTCGGCGACACCCCGCTGGTGCACCGCTGCTTCGACCCGAAGCTGATCGGCGCGAACCTCAACTACATGGCCCCGGTGCTGTGCACCGAGCCGCACCGGGCCGAGTTCGTCGGCGTCTACTCCGAACGCGACATGAGCTGGGCGGAGTTCGCCCGGCGCGCGCCGGCCGCGCACCGGCGCTGCATGACGCTGATCGCCGCGTTCGCCAACGTGCCGGACAATGCCGAGCTGCCGTACCGGGCCGGGTCCATCTTCTACCCGCCGTCGCAGCGGGAGTGGGAGGAGGGCGACCGGGGGGTGCGCTGTTTCCTGTGGAGCGACGACCGCAAACTGACCCGTTCGATGCGGGGCGCCGGCCCGGAGGGACTGCCGGTCATCTGACCGCCGTTCCGCCGGGAGCCGGCCGCCTCGTGCGACCGGCCGCCGGCCCGGTTGCCGTATGCTGCGTCGCCGAGGCGTACCGGTCGGCCGGGCGGCTCCGGACGGCGGGAGGTCGGGCGCGATGCGGCGATGGTGGGCGGCGGTCGCCGCGGGCGCGGTGGCGGTGCTGGCGGTCGGCGGGTGCAGCGCGCCGGCCGGGGTGGACCGCGACCTCACCGACGAGTGGCCGGCCTTCGCCGCCCCGGTCGGCTTCGTGCCCGCGGCCGACGTCTGCCACCCGACCGTCGCCGACGTCGGCTACCTCAGCGGCTACCAGCCGGTCGACTGCGCCGCCTCGCACCGCGCCGAGACGCTGCACGTGGGCACGCTGGGCGGCCCGGACGCCGGTCGCTCCGCGCCGCCGCGCGCCGGCTCGGCCGGCATCCGCTCCGCGCACGCCGAGTGCGCCCGGCAGGTCACCCGGGCCGTCGGCGCGGACTGGCGGTCCGGGCGGTTGCAGCTCTCCGTGGTCTTCCCGTCCGCGCTGGCCTGGTCCGGCGGCGCCCGCTGGTACCGCTGCGACGTCGCCGAGGTGACCGACCTGGACGAGGGCAACGTGGCCGCCCGCACCGGCAGCCTGCGCGGCGCGCTCAAGCCCGGCTCACCGCTGGCGCTGGGCTGCTTCAACCCCAAGCTGAGCAAGGACGAGGTGCAGGCCATGCGGCCGGTGGCCTGCACCGCGAAGCACCACGCCGAGTTCGTCGGGATCTACCAGGCGCCCGACATCAGCTACGCCGAGTTCCAGCGCACCTCGCTGCGGGCGCACAAGGCGTGCCGGGGGCTGATCGCGAAGTACGCCAAGGTGCCGAACGACGGGAAGATGCAGTACCGGGCCGGCACCATCGTCTACCACCCGTACGAGCAGCAGTGGCGTGACGGCGACCGGGGTGTGCAGTGCTTCCTCTGGGTCTCCGACCGGACGCTGACCCGTTCGGTGCGGGGCGCCGGCGGTTCGGCGCTGCCGATCACCTGAGCCGCGGGCGGGGCGGGCGTCGGCCCACCCCGCCCCACGCGCTCAGCCGACCTGGAGCGTCACGTCGTCGACGACGAAGCTGGTCTGGAGCGAGGCGTCCTCGACGCCGGTCCACTTGAGCGTCACCGTCTGGCCGGCGTACCCGGCGAGGTTGAAGCTGCGCTGGGTGTAGCCGGTGGCCTTGTTCAGGTTCGAGTAGGTCGCCAGCGTGGTGGAGCCGACCTGCACGGTCAGCTTGTCGTACGCGGTCGAGGTGGTGGTCTCGGCCGAGTCGATGTGCAGCCAGAACGCCAGCGTGTAGCTGGTGCAGCCGGTCGGCAGCGTCACCGACTGGGAGAGCGTGTCGGTGCGCGAGGAGCCGTACCCGTTCAGCCACGCCTTGTACGACCCGGTCCGGGCCGCCTGGCCGGAGTCGTTGGTGATCACGCCGGAACTGGTCGTCCACGGCGTGGTGCCGGACTCGAAGCTGCTGTTGCCGATGAGCTGCCCGGCGGTGCAGCCGCCGCTGCCGCCGGTCACCGTGATCGTGTAGCTGGCGGTGCGGGTGGCCGAGCCGGTGCCGGTGACGGTGAGCGTGAACGTGCCGGTGGTCGCCGTGGACGAGGCGCTGACCGTCATGGTGGCGGAGCCGCCGGAGGTGACCGACGACGGGCTGAAGCCGACCGTGACGCCGCTCGGGGCGCCGCTGGCCGACAACGTCACCGTCTGGGCGCTGCCGCTGGTGGTGGCGGTGCTGACGGTGGCGGTGGTGGAGCCGCCCCGGGCGACGCTGCCGGAGGTGGGGCTGACCGCGACGGAGAAGTCGTTGGCCGGGGTGCCGCCGCCGACCGCGAGGGCCCAGATCGCGTACGCCACGCCGTCGGCGCTGCGGTTGAGCACCGTCGTGTTGATGTTGCTGGTGGTGTCGCAGGAGCGGTGGTAGCAGCCGTCGTACGCCGCGCCGGAGGTGCCGCCCCACTTGGCGGCCTGGGCGGCGGTCTTGGTGTAGCTGGCGCCGGCCGCGTAGCCGGAGGTCTGGATGCCGGCGTTGGCGAACGAGTAGTCGTCCGAGCGGCCCTGCCCCTCGGTGTTCTCCTCCGGCTGGATGCCGAACGAGTCCCAGTACGCCTTCAGCGGCGCCGCGGTGGCCGAGGTGATCCGGTTGATGAAGTAGCCGCCGTTGGGCGAGCCCACCATGTCGAAGTTGTAGTAGCCCTTGATGTAGCCCCGCTGGGTGGTGCTGAGCTGGTTGACGTAGTGCTTCGAGCCCTGGAGGCCCTGCTCCTCGCCGTTCCACCAGGCGAACCGGACCCGCTTGGTCATGGTCGGGTTCTGCGCGGCCAGCACCAGCGCGTTCTCCAGCAGCGTGGCCGAGCCGGAGCCGTTGTCGTTGATGCCCGGGCCGGCGGAGACGCTGTCCAGGTGCGCGCCGAACATGACGACCTGGTCGGTCGGGCCCTGCGGCCACTCGGCGATCAGGTTGCTGCCCGGGTACGTGCAGGTGGTGCAGTTCTGCTCGGTGACCGTGTAGCCGGCGGCCTGGAGCTTGCCCTTGACGTAGCTGACCGAGGCGGCGTAGCCGGCCGAGCCGGCCCGGCGGTTGCCGCCGTTGCTGCTGGCGATGGAGTTGAGCTGGGTGAGGTGGGCCTGGACGTTGGTCAGCGAGACGTCCGGTGCGGCGAGCGCGGCGACGGCCGGGGCGGGGGCGGCCGGAGCGGGCGCGGCGGAGGCGGAGGCGGTGCCGGCCAGGCTCGCTGTCGTCAGGGTGGCGACGAGGGCGAGCGCGAGGCTCGTGGTCGGCGTACTGCGTCTCATGGAGACTCCTCGTGGGGGTCGTGCGGGCGGGGGTGACGGCCGAGGACCGGTGATCGGAACAGTTACATGCATCGATCACTTAGTCAACGGCCCGTCACATCCCACCACCCCCCTCCCCCGCCCGAGATGCACCCGACGCGGGGTCTCCCCACCCTCACCCCCCACCATCTCCCCCCGCTGATTCACGGAAAGAGTGGGCATGGCGCGCGAAATGCCACCACTTTCCGTGAATCAGCACCGGGAAACGGGGTGAGGGGTGGGGGTGGGCGCGGGGTCAGCCGCGGCGGAGCACCGCCAGGAACATGGCGTCGGTGCCGTGCCGGTGCGGCCAGAGCTGCACCGTCGGGCCGTCACCCAGGCCGGGCATGCCGGCCGGCAGCAGCGGGCGGGCGTCCACGAAGTCGACCGGGAAACCGCACCGCCGGGACGCCTCGGTCACCGTCACGTGCGTCTCCACCACGTGCGGCGAACAGGTCACGTACGCCACCACGCCACCCGGACGGACCGCGCGCAGCGCGGCGGTGAGCAGCTCGCGCTGCAACCGGGTCAGCGGCGGCAGGTCCGCCGGCTGCCTGCGCCAGCGGGACTCCGGCCGGCGACGCAACGCCCCCAGGCCGGTGCACGGCGCATCCACCAGCACCCGGTCGAAGTGCCCCTCCGGCAGCTTCGGGTCACCGCCGACGTCCCGCCCGTCGAGGTGCAGCACCGTGACCGGCAGGCCCCGGGTCGCCTGCTCGACCAGCCGGGCCCGGTGCTCCGCCACCTCGACCGCGGTCAGCCGCGCCCCACGCTGCGCGGCCAGCGCGCCGAGCAGGCCGGACTTGCCGCCCGGACCGGCGCACAGGTCCAGCCAGCGGCCGTCCGGGCCGTCCACCGGCGCGTTCGCCAGGGCGTCCGCCACCAGTTGGGAGCCCTCGTCCTGCACGTGGGCCCGCCCGTCGACCACCGCCGCCAGGTCACCCGGCGCGCCGCCGGGCAGGTAGACCGCGTACGGCGAGAACGCGCCGGGCGCGCCGCCGACCTCGTCGGCCAGCGCCACCGCGTCGGCCCGCCCCGGCCGGGCGCACAGGTGCACCGGCGGGCGCTCGTTGTCCTCGATCAGCAGCCGGGTGGTCTCCCCCAGATCACCGCCGAGCGCCTCGGCGAACGACCGCACGATCCACTGCGGATGGCTGTACGCCAGCGCGAGATGGCCGATCGGATCGACGCCCTCGGCCGGGGCGAGCTTCGCCACCCAGGCGTCGGCGTCCCGGCCGGCGATCTCCCGCAGCACCGCGTTGGCGAACCCGGTCGCGCCCGGCCCCACCATGCGGACCAGGTCCACCGTGGACGACACCGCGGCGTGCGCCGGCACCCGGGTGTGCAGCAACTGGTACGCCCCGAGCCGCAGCGCGTCCCGCACCGGCGGGTCGATCCGCTGCACGTCCCGGCCGGCCGCGTCGGTGACGATCGCGTCCAACGTGCCGATGTGCCGCAGCGTGCCGTAGGTCAGCTCGGTGGCGAACGCGGCGTCCCGCCCGCTCAGCCCCGCCTCGCGCAGCATCGCCGGGAGCACCAGGTTGGCGTACGCGTCGTCGCGGTGCACGGCCGCCAGCGCCTCGTACGCGACGTGCCGGGGCAGGTCCACGGTCGGCCGGACCGGACGCTGCCCGCCCCGCCGGTCGGCGCCGCCCCGGTACGGCCGGTCACCGCCGCGACCCGGGCCACGCGGCCGGTCGCCGGCGCCGCGGTCGTACCCCCGCGGGCGCTCACCCTCGACGGGCCGCTCCGGGCCCGAGGGCCCCGTCACGCTGAGCCACCCTTCGTTCGCGACTGCGGGGCTCGCAACACCGGCTCACTCCTCGCGCTCACGCGGAGCCACCCTTCGTTCGCGACTGCGGGGCTCGCAACACCGGCTCACTCCTCGCGCTCACGCGAACACCTCACCCGTGGGGACCCGGGCGCCGCGCGCCCAGTCGCCGGCCGACATGGCCTTCTTGCCGGCCGCGCGCACCTCGCCGAGCCGCACCGGCCCGGTCGCGGTGCCCACCAGCACCTGGGACTTCTCCACCAGCAGCTCGCCCGGCTTCAGCTCGGGGCCGTTCGCCAGCGGGGTGACCGGACCGAGCTTGACCCGGTCGTCGCGGAACGTGGTCCACGGGCCGGGCGCCGGCGTGCAGGCGCGCACCCGCCGATCCACCGCGAACGCCGGGTCGGTCCAGCGGACCCGGGCGTCCTCCACGGTCAGCTTCGGTGCCAGCGAGACGCCGTCGGCCGGCTGCGGCTCGGCCCGGGCGGTGCCGGCGCCGATCGCGTCCAGCACCGCGACCAGCAGCCCCGCGCCGGACCGGGCCAGCCGCTCCAGCAGGTCGCCGGACGTGTCGACGGGCCGGATCTCGTCGGTGACCGTGCCGAAGACCGGCCCGGTGTCCAGCCCCGCCTCCAGTTGGAACACGCTGGCCCCGGTCAGCTCGTCGCCGTGCAGCACGGCGTGCTGCACCGGAGCCGCGCCCCGCCAGGCGGGCAGCAGCGAGAAGTGCAGGTTGATCCAGCCGTGCCGGGGGATCTCCAGGGCCACCGGCGGCACCAACGCGCCGTAGGCGACCACGGGCACGCAGTCCGGCGCGAGCGCGCGCAGCCGGTCGAGGAACTCCGGCTCGCGCGGCCGGGCCGGGGTGAGCACCTCCACGCCGTGCGCGTCGGCCCACGCGCCGACCGGCGAGCGGTGCAGCCCCCGACCCCGGCCGGCCGGGGCGTCGGGGCGGGTGACCACGGCGAGCAACTCGTGGCCGGAGGCGGCGATCGCGTCCAGGGCCGGTACGGCGACCGCCGGCGTGCCGGCGAAGACCAGGCGCATCCCGGTCACCGTCCCAGGCCGAACGGGTTGCTGACGGGGTGCGGGCTGAGCTTGACCGTGGGCGGGGCGCCCTGGTCGTACCAGTCGGCCTGACGGATCGCCTTCATGGCCTCCTTGCGGCCGGCCGCGTCGAGCCGGTCGACGAAGAGCACCCCGTCGAGGTGGTCGGTCTCGTGCTGCACGCAGCGGGCCATCAGGCCGGTGCCGACGATCTGCATCGGGTCGCCGTGGGCGCTGAAGCCCTTGGCGATCACGTTCTGCCGGCGCTTCGTGTCGAAGTAGAGCCCGGGGATGGAGAGGCAGCCCTCCGGGCCGTCCTGCTCCTCCTCGTCGGGGAACTCCAGCGCCGGATTGACCAGGTGGCCGAGCATGTCGTCGACGTCGAAGGTGAACACCCGCAGGCTCACTCCGAGCTGCGGCGCGGCCAGGCCGGCGCCGTTCTGCTCACGCATCGTGTCGGTCAGGTCGGCGACCAGCTTGCGCAGCTCGGCGTCGAAGTCGACCACCGGGTCGGCCGGCGTGCGCAGCACCGGATCGCCGAACAGACGGATGGGCTGAACGGTCACGCGGCGGGGCTCCTTGTCTGGGACGGGTGGTGCGCCCCCAGTCTACGGAGTCGGCCCGGCCGCCCCCGGCGGCGGACCGGCAACGGTGACCGGCGCCGCCTCCCGCCCCGGCGCGACCGGCAGCGTGGCGAAGCCACGCAGGGTGAGCCGGACCCGCCGTTCGGGCCGGCCGGCCAGGGCCAGCTCGGGCAGCCGGCGCAGCAGCAGCGGGAACGCCACCTGCGCCTCCAGCCGGGCCAGCGCCGCGCCGAGGCAGTAGTGCGGCCCGGCGCCGAAGGACAGCGGATGGACCTGCGGGCGCCAGGGGTCGAAGCGGGCCGGCTCGGGGAACCGGCCGGGGTCCCGGTTCGCCGCGCCGAGCATCACGATGATCCAGCTCTCCGGCGGCAGGTCGACGCCGCCGTGCCGGGACGGCGCGGTGCTCATCCGGGAGGTGAGCTGCACCGGCGAGTCGTAGCGCAGCAGCTCGTCGACGTAACCGGGGGCGAACTCCGGGTGCTCGCGCAGCGCCGCCGCCGCGGCCGGGTGGCCCAGCAGCGCCACCAGGCCGTTGCCGAGCAGGTTGGTGGTGGTCTCGAAGCCGGCCACCAGCAGCACGATCAGGTTGGCCAGCAGCTCGTCGCCCGACAGCCGCTCGCCGTCGGCGTCGTGCGCCTGCACCAGCGCGGTGGTCAGGTCGTCGGCGGGGACCCGGCGGCGGGCCGCGACCAGCTCGGAGAAGTAGGCGCGCAGCTCCGCCGCGCCCCGGTCGGCGACGGCCAGCTCGTCCGGGGTGATCTCCGGCTCCAGCACGCCGGTCAGGTCGGTGGCCCAGCGCCGGAACAGCGGCCGGTCCGCCGCCGGCACGCCGAGCAGCGCGCAGATCACCCCCACCGGCAACGGGTACGCGAACGCGGCCATGAAGTCGACGGGCGCCCCGCCCCGCCCGGCGGCCAGCATGGCGTCGATCAGCGCGTCGGCCTGCGCCTCGACCACACCGCGCATGGCGGCGATCCGGCGCGGGGTGAACGCGCCGGCGGCCAGCCGCCGCATCCGGCTGTGGTCGGGCGGGTTGGTGCGCAGCATCGACCGGGAGATCGACAGCACCGCCGGGCTCTCCCGCCAGCCGGGCATGAACTGGTCCCGGAGGGCGTCGTCCATCACCCCGAACCGGGCGTCCCGCAGGATCGCGTCGGCCTCCGCGTACCCGGTCACCACGTAGAAGACCGGGCCGGCCTGGACCACCGGGCCGTGCGCCCGCAGCCGTTCGTACGTCGGGTAGGGATCGACCCGGCCCGCGGGGGACATCAGCAGCGCGAGGGCGTCGGCAGGATCCACGGGCGGCCTCCCAGGCATCGAAGGACCCCATCATCCCCCGGTTCGCCCGGTTCGGGCGACCCCGCCGGTCAGGCGCCGGCGCCCGGCTCCCCGGCCAGCACCGGGCCGCCGCCCAGCAGCGCGTGCTCGGGCAGCGGAAGCGCGATGCCGTGCGCGTCCTCCCAGTCGTGGATCAGGGCCGGCCGGGCCTGGGCGGCGAAGAAGTCGACGGCGCTCAGCCCGCCGACCACCGGCTCGTCGACCTCGGCGACCAGCCGGGCCGGGACCATCGGGAGGCCGCCGCGCACCGCGGCGCTGAGCCGCCGGTGCCCGTCGACCACGAAGAAGTACTCACCGGTGTAGCCGATGCTCAGCGGTTCCACCGCCTCGTCGCCGGCCGGCTCCGCGTCCCAGAGACCGCGCAGCGTGGCGACGTCCTCGGTCGGGTAGACCCGGGTCGGGTCGAGCAGCAGCAGCGGCTGGCCGGCGCGCAGCACGTCGGCGCCGAGCCGGCCCTCGTACACGTCGACGACGTGCGCGATCACCTGCTCCGGCGTGGCCCGGGTGGTGTCGCAGACCAGGTCGTAGTTGCGCAGCCGGGCCTTGTCGACGCCGTACCGGACGATGAAGCGGTTGCGCTCGCTCTCGCTGCGTTCCCGCAGCTTGGCCCGGGCCTCCTCCAGCGAGGTGTAGCTCTCCGCCGGGCCGGACGGGCGGGCCAGCACCCGCCGGGCCGCCTCGGTCGGCTCGGTGATCATGTGCACCTTGAGCGCGTCGGTGAAGAAGTGCCAGGCCAGGCGGGAGTCCATGACCAGCGACTCGCCGGAGGCGGCGATGTCCCGCTGGAGCTGGTCGACGTAGCCGTCGACCGCCTGGTCCAGCTCGGCGTGCAGGTTGAGCTGGAGCGCGGTCATCTGCCGCTCCTGCGCCATCTGCCGGTAGAGGTCGCCGACGCTGACCCGGCGCAGCCCCAGCCGCTTGGCGATCTCGACGGAAACGGTGCTCTTGCCGCTGCCGAGATCACCGTTGAAGACGATCGACTGACGAACGGTCACGACTGGTCCACCCCTGCTCACCGGCTGACTGACGACATCGAATCCGTGTGGCCCGACGTGCTCGGAGCAGCCGCCGCGCCGCGTACCGCGCGGAAATCCCGCGCGCCTGGGCATGACGGGCGATGCTATCACCGCCCGCTATCCAATTGCCGGACCAGGTGTGCGACAAACCCCAGGTCACGACCGTACGCGAGGGGCCGGGTGCGTTCCGTCACGCCCGGCGGCCCGCTCAGAACAGGCTCAGCGGGTCGACCTGGAGCCGGACCGGTTCGGCGGCCTTGCGGGCGCTGCGCTGCCCGGCCGCGGCGTGCAACGCGCCGGCCAGCGCGCCCGCCCGGGACCGCGGGACACGGACCAGCATCCGCTCCCGGCCCTCCTCGGCCGGCACCGGGCCGAGCACCTCGGCGTCGTCCGGCAGCCGGGCGCCGGCCAGCAGGTCGGCCACCGCCTCGGCCACGCCGGTGACGCTGGCCATCCGTACCGCCGGCGGGAAGCCCAACTCCCGGCGCTCGGCCAGCTCCCGGGCGGCGAACCAGGCCGCGTCCCACCGCAGCAACGCCTGCACCGGCGCCAGCGCGCCGTCCGCGACCACCACCACCCGGCCGCCCGCCGCGCCGGCCCGGGCCAGCGCGGCGCCGGCCAGCCAGCGCCGCAGCGCCTCCTCCCCGGCCCGCAGGTCGGCCCGGGTGAGCAGCGCCCACGAGTCCAGCAGCAGCACCGCGCCGTAGCCGCCCTCGGCGACCGGCTCGGCGCCCGGTGTGGCGATCACCAGGCCGGCGCCGCCGGGCACCGTGGCCAACACCTCCTCCCGCCCCGAGGTCCGCACCGGCACGCCCGGGAACGCCCGGCCCAGCTCCTCGGCGGTCCGCCGGGCGCCGGTGACCGAGGCGCGCAGCCGCCGCCCACCGCACTCCGGGCAGGCGTACGCGGCGGCGACCCGGCCGCACCAGCGACAGGCGGGCGTGCCCTGCGCCGACGGCAGGGCGAGCGGACCGGCGCAGTGCGGGCAGCGGGCCGGGGCCCGGCACTCGGCGCAGGCGACCGAGGGCAGGTAACCGCGTCGGGGCACCTGCACCAGCACCGGCAGGTCGGCGCGGAGCGCGTCCCGGGCGGTGGTCCAGGCCAGGCTGGGCAGCCGGGCGGAGGCCGCGCCCGGGTCCCGGGCCAACTGCGGGTCGTCGCCGGTGGGCGCCATCGCCGGCATCCGCGCCCGCACCGTGGCCCGGTCGGCGACCACCTCCCGGGCCCAGCCGGTCTCCACCAGCAACTGCGCCTCGGCGGTCCGCGCGTACCCGCCGACCAGCGCGGCGGCGTCGGTGAGCTGCGCCCGGGTGAGCAGCACCTCGCGGGCGTGCGGATAGGGCGCCCGGGGCTCGGCGTGCAGGTCGTCGCCGTCGTCCCAGACCGCCACCAGGCCGAGCCGTTCCACCGGGGCGAACATGGCCGCGCGGGTGCCGATCACCACCGGCGCCTCACCCCGGCGGGCGGCCAGGAACGCGCGGTAGCGACGGGCCGGCCCGTCGGCGGCGGTGAGGCGGACGTGCCGGCCCGGGCCCAGCACGGCGGTCAGGGCGGCGTCGAGCCGGTCCAGGTCCCGGCCGTCCGCGACCACCACCACGGCGCCCCGGCCGCCGGCCACGGTGGCGGCCACCGCGTCCGCGTACCGGTCGGCCCAGTCCTCCCCCGGCAGCGCCGACCAGACCGCGCGGGCCGGCCGGCCCTCGGCGAGCGCGCGCAGCAGCGCCGGTCCGGCCGGGTAGTCCCGCCAGCCGCGCGGGTCGACCGACACGCCGGCGCCGCCGGCGACGCCCACATCGGCGCCCTCGCCGACGCTCACGTCGACGGCGGCGACCGGGGGTCCGCTCACGGGCCCGGCGGCGGGCTCAGGCGCGGAGCCGGTCGCCGGCTCTGCGGCGGCCTCGGCGGCGGTCGCGGGCTCTGCGGCGGCCTCGGAGCCGGTCGCCGGCTCTGCGGCGGCCTCGGCGGCGGTCGCGGTCTTCTCGGCGCGGGCGTGCCGGGGCGGCACGGCGAGCCGGAGCACGTCGGCCAGGCTGCCGGCGTACCGGTCGGCGACCGCCCGCGCCAGCCGGGCCACCTCCGGGGAGAGCACCGGCACCGGGGAGACGACCTTCTCCAGGTACGCCAGCTTCGGGTGGTCGGACTCGGCGACGCGCTCCAGCAGCCAGCCGTCGACGAGCTGGCCGGCGAAGCGGACCTTCACCCGCACCCCGGGCCGGGCGTCGGCGTCCAGCGCCGCCGGGACCAGGTAGTCGAACGGGCGGTCGAGGTGCGGCAGCGGCACGTCCACGCAGACGCGAGCGACCGGCGACCCCGCAGCGGGTCGCCGGTCGCGGCGCGTGTCGGCGGTCAGGCTCCCGCGGCCGACTTGAGGTCGGCGGCCCGGTCGGTGCCCTCCCAGGTCAGGTCCGCCAGATCCCGGCCGAAGTGGCCGTACGCGGCGGTCTGCCGGTAGATCGGACGCAGCAGGTTCAGGTCCCGGATGATGGCGGCCGGGCGCAGGTCGAACACCTCGGCGACGGCCTTCTCGATCGCGGCCACCGGCACGGTCTCGGTGCCGAAGGTCTCGACGAACAGGCTCACCGGGTGCGCCTTGCCGATCGCGTACGCGACCTGCGCCTCGCACCGCTCGGCCAGCCCGGCGGCGACCACGTTCTTGGCCACCCACCGCATCGCGTACGCGGCCGACCGGTCGACCTTCGACGGGTCCTTGCCGGAGAACGCGCCGCCACCGTGGCGGGCGTACCCGCCGTAGGTGTCCACGATGATCTTCCGGCCGGTCAGCCCGGCGTCGCCCATCGGGCCACCGATCTCGAACCGCCCGGTCGGGTTCACCAGGAGGCGGTACCCCTCGGTGTCCAGCTCCAGGCCCTCCAGCTCCGGGGTGATCACGTGCTCGCGCACGTCCGGGGTGAGCAGCGACTCCAGCGAGATGTCCGCCGCGTGCTGGCTGGACACCACCACCGTGTTCAGGCGGACCGGTCGCAGCCCGTCGTACTCGATGGTCACCTGGGTCTTGCCGTCCGGGCGCAGGTAGGGGATCGTGCCGTCCTTGCGGACCTGCGCCAGCCGGCGGGCCAGCCGGTGCGCCAGCGCGATCGGCAGCGGCATCAGCTCGGGCGTCTCGGAGCAGGCGAAGCCGAACATCATGCCCTGGTCGCCCGCGCCCTGCGCGTCGAGCGCGCTCTCCGACCCGCCGGTACGCAGCTCGAACGCGTTGTCCACGCCCTGGGCGATGTCCGGCGACTGGGCGCCGATGGAGACGCTCACGCCGCAGGACGCGCCGTCGAAGCCCTTCTTCGACGAGTCGTAGCCGATGCTGAGGATGGTTTCCCGCACGATGGTCGGGATGTCGGCGTACGCCTTGGTGGTCACCTCGCCGGCGACGTGCACCTGGCCCGTGGTGATCAGCGTCTCCACCGCGACCCGGCTGTGCGGGTCCTGTGCGAGCAACGCGTCGAGGATGCCGTCGCTGATCTGGTCGGCGATCTTGTCCGGGTGGCCTTCCGTGACCGATTCGGACGTGAAGAGACGTGTCACGGCACTCCTAAGCATGTAAAAACGTTTGAAGGTCGCTCGCGACAGTTTAGTCGCCGGGTGTCCGGCGTCATTCGCAAACGTGCGGAGACCAAGGGTCAGGACGGCCCGTCCAGGCGTACCGCCACGAGGTCCCAGACGGCGTCGGCCAGGGCCTCCTTGAGCTGCTCGGGGAACCGGTGCACGGCCCCGTCGGCGCCGATCACGACGGCGGCGTTGGTCTCCGCGCCGAACACCTTGTCGACGCCGACCTCATTGACCACGATCAGGTCGGCACGTTTGCGGGCCAGCTTGGCCCGGCCGTTGGCCTCCGCGTCGTGGGTCTCCGCGGCGAACACCACGAGCACCTGGCCGGGTCGACGGTTCCGGCCCAGCTCGGCGGCGATGTCCGGATTGGTGACCAACTCGATGGTCGGCGCGGGGCCGCCCTCGGATTTCTTGATCTTGCCGGTGGCGTAATTGGCCGGGCGGAAGTCGGCCGGCGCGGCGGCCATCACCACGGCGTCCGCGTCGGCGGCGGCGGCCAGCGTCGCCGCGCGCAGCTCCTCGGTGGTGCCGACCCGCACCAGGTCCACGCCGGCCGGATCGGCGAGCGCCACGTTGGCCGAGACCAGCGTCACCCGGGCGCCCCGGGCGACCGCGGCGCGGGCGAACGCGTACCCCTGCTTGCCGGAGGACCGGTTGCCCAGGAACCGGACCGGGTCGAGCGGCTCGCGGGTGCCGCCGGCGGTGACCACCACGTGCCGGCCGGCCAGGTCGGCCGGGGCGGCGACGCCGCGGGCCAGCGCCCGGCGGGCGACCGCGAAGATCTCCGCCGGGTCGGGCAGCCGGCCCTTGCCGGTGTCCCGACCGGTGAGCCGGCCGACCGCCGGCTCGATCACCCGGACACCCCGGGACCGCAGCGTGGCCACGTTGGCCACGGTGGCCGGGTGCTCCCACATCTCGGTGTGCATGGCCGGTGCCAGCAGCACCGGACACCGCGCGGTCAGCAGCGTGTTGGTGAGCAGGTCGTCGGCGAGGCCGTGGGCGGCCTTGGCGAGCAGGTCGGCGGTGGCGGGCGCGACCACGACCAGGTCGGCGCGCTGCCCGAGGCGCACGTGCGGCACCTCGTGCACGTCGGACCAGACGTCGTCGGCGACCGGCTGACCGGAGAGCGCCGCCCAGGTCGGCGCCCCGACGAAGCGGAGCGCCGACGCGGTCGGCACGACCCGGACCCGGTGACCCGACTCGGTGAAGAGCCGGAGCAGCTCACACGCCTTGTAGGCGGCGATGCCGCCGCCGACCCCGAGGACGATCTCGGCGGGCATCGGCGCGGGCGGAGTTACGGCTGGTCGGTCGGCTCGGCGGTGAGCAGGCCCGAGTTGATCTCACGCATGGCGATGGAGAGCGGCTTCTCCTGCGGAGTGGTCTCCACCAGCGGGCCGACGTACTCCAGGAGGCCCTCACCGAGCTGGCTGTAGTAGGCGTTGACCTGACGCGCGCGCTTGGCGGCGAAGATCACCAGCGCGTACTTCGAGGTGGTCTTCTCGAGCAGCTCGTCGATCGGCGGGTTGGTGATGCCCTCGGGGTTGGTGGCGATGGATCCCACGAATTTGACCTCTGCGTCTCGCTCGGCGGCGGCCGTCGCTCAACCGCGCGGTGGCGGTCGGGCCGGTGCCAGGAATGACGAACCGAGCAATCCTACCAGCTCGGCCGCGGCACGCTCGGTCCGGTCGTGCGCCACGGCATGTGCGAACGCGGCCGCCACGAGCGGGTCGGCCCGGTACGCCGGCGGCGTGAGCAGCACCAGCCGGGCCTCCGGCACGACGGCGCGGACGGCGAGCGCGCCGGCCAGGTCCAGCGGCAGCAGCACCGGCCGGCCCTGCGCCAGGGGGGACCGCACGTGCGCCCGGGGCACCCCCCGGCGGTACGGCCCGATCCGGCACCACTCCAGCAGCTCGTCGGCGGCGATCAGCCGGTCGAAGCCGACCGGGTCGAGGAAGAGCCGGTCCACGCCGTCCCGCTCCCCCGGTCGCGGCGGCCGGGTGGTGGCGACCACCGGCACCCGCACGGACGCAAGGCGCGCCCGGACCTGCTCGACGACACTGCCCCGACCGGCCCCGGAAGGACCGGACAGGACAGTGAGCCGAGCCGCCGAGCGCGCCTCGTCATCCGTGCTCACCGCTTGTTTCTACACGGTGGTCCGCTCAGTTGGCGGCGAACTCTCCCAGCAGCGCCTTGCGCTGCTGCTCGCCGAGGCCGCGAAGGCGACGGCTGTCGGCGATCTTGAGCTTCTCCATGATCTGGGTGGCCCGGATCTTGCCGATGCCCGGCATCGCCTGGAGCACTGCCGAAACCTTCAGCTTGCCCACGACGTCGTCGGACTCGGCCCGCGCGAGGACGGTGGCGAGGGTGGTCTTGCCCTGCTTGAGCTGCTCCTTCAGCTCAGCGCGGGCCTTGCGGATCTCCGCAGCCTTCTCCAGCGCGGCAGCGCGCTGCTCGGGGGTCAGTGACGGGAGCGGCACCAGTTCTCCTCAGGTCCCTAGTACGGCGGGCGGAGCCCCACCGCAGCTGTGAAACGTGGTGTCGCTGGCAACCAAAGGGGTCCGTGGTTCCCAGCGCGGGGAAAACTAGCGGTCAACGGAGCTTTCGGCAACGTGGACGCGCGATGATCAACGTAAAGTGACCGAGCCGTCAGTCAGTCCGGCGGTGGTCAGGGCGGCCCGGCACTCGGCCAGCGCCCGCTCCGCGGCGGCCCGCAGGGCGGTCGGGTCCGGCCCCGCGCCCAACACCTCCCGGGAGTACGACGGCAGCACCGACGGCAGCGCGGCGCCGAAGACGGCACGCAACCCGGCGGGGGTGCCGCCCTGCGCGCCCAGCCCCGGCGCGAGCAGCGGACCGTTCAGCCCGCCGAAGTCGTGGCCGGTCTCGCCGATCGTCGCGCCGACCACCAGACCGAAGCTGCCGAGCGGCTCCGCACCCCGGTTGAGCTGGGAAATCTCGTCGATGACGGCCTGCGCGACGGTGCGTCCGTCGGGCCCCACCGCGCGCTGCACGGCGGCCCCCTCCGGATTGGAGGTGAGCGCCAGGACGAAGACCCCGCCCCCGTGCGCGGCGGCCGTCTCGACCATCGGCGCGAGCGAACCTACTCCCAGGTAGGGGCTCGCGGTGATCGCGTCGACATACAGCGGGCTGGATGGATCGAGGTACGCCGAGGCGTACGCGCGGACCGTCGAGCCGATGTCTCCGCGCTTGACGTCGAGGAGAACGAGCGCACCCACATTACGCAACTGTCGGATAGTTGACTCAAGCACCGCCACGCCGCGCGAGCCGAAGCGCTCGAAGAACGCCGACTGCGGCTTGACCACCGCGACCCGGTCGCCGATGGCCTCCACCACGGTCCGGCTGAACCGCTCCAGCCCGTCGACGTCGTCGGGCAGCCCCCAGTCGGCCAGCAGACCCGGGTGCGGGTCGATTCCCACGCAGAGCGGTCCCCGCTCCGTCACGGCCCGGTGCAGGCGCGCGCCGAACGTCTCCATCGCGTCTCTCCCTCTCCCGACGGCTCCGGGCCGCCTCCGATGTCGCGCGACGGCCCTTCCGTCGCGTCAGCTCGCTCCGGCCGCCCCAGCCGGCCGGTCGGCCCCGAACCCGCCCCTGTCGGGCTCAACCGGCCCGGTCAGCCCCGATCGGGCTCAACCGGCCTTGACCGCCGCCGCCACGCCGGCGGCGATCCGTGCCACGTCCGCGGCGTCGCAGACGTACGGCGGCATGGTGTAGACGAGGTCGCGGAACGGGCGCAGCCACACCCCCTCGGCGACCGCCGCGGCGGTGGCCCGGGGCAGGTCCACCTCGTGGTCCAGTTGCACCACCCCGATCGCGCCGAGCACCCGCACGTCGGCCACCCCGGGCGTGCCGCGCAACGGCGCCAGGCCGTCCCGCAGCCCGGCGGCGATCTCCGCCACCCGCCCGGCCCAGTCCCCGGCGCGCAGCAGGCCCAGCGAGGCGTTCGCGACCGCGCAGGCGAGCGGGTTGCCCATGAACGTCGGCCCGTGCGCCAGCACGCCGCCGGCCGAGATCGCGCCGGCCACCGCCGGGGTGCAGAGCGCCGCCGCCAGCGTCAGGTAGCCGCCGGTGAGCGCCTTGCCGACGCAGAGCACGTCCGGCGTGACGCCGGCGTGCTCGGCGGCGAACATCCGCCCGGTCCGGCCGAAGCCGGTGGCGATCTCGTCGAAGATCAGCAGAACGCCGTGTGCCCGGGTCACCTCGCGCAGCACCCGCAGGTAGTGCGGATGGTGGAACCGCATCCCGCCGGCGCCCTGGACCACCGGCTCCACGATCACCGCGGCCAGCTCGGCGGCGTGCCGCTCGACGGCGTCCACCAGCGCCGCCTCGTACGCCGGGTCGGGCGGGGCGTCGAAGCCGGCCGGCGGCAGCGGCGCGAACACCTGCCGGGGCAGCACGTCGCCCCAGAGGTGGTGCATGCCGCCCTCCGGGTCGCAGACGCTCATCGGATGGAACGTGTCGCCGTGGTAGCCGCCCCGCCAGGTGCCCAGCCGGCGGCGCTCCGGGCGCCCCACGGCGCGCTGGTACTGGAGGGCCATCTTCACCGCGACCTCGACGCTCACCGAGCCGGAGTCGGCCAGGAAGACGTGTTCCAGGCCGTCCGGGGCCAGCTCGACCAGGGTGCGCGCCAGGCGTGCCGCGGGCTCGTGGGTGAGCCCGCCGAACATCACGTGGCTCATCCGGCCGAGCTGGTCGGTCACGGCCGCGTCCAGCACCGGGTGGCGGTAGCCGTGGATCGCCGCCCACCACGACGACATCCCGTCGACCAGCTCCCGGCCGTCGGCCAGCCGCAGCCGCACCCCCGACGCGCTCTCCACCACGAGCGGCGGGCCGGCCGGCGGCAACGCCGCGTACGGGTGCCACACGTGCCGCCGGTCCAGGGCGAGGATCTCCTCGGGCGTCACAGCTCCTCCTTCGCTCTCTCGCACGATCTTGCACTTTCGGCCCGCGTTGCGCCCGAAATGTTCGGTTTGCTGGGGCGGGAACTGCAAGATCGCGCGGGAGATCGGGGGTCAGGGCGCGGGGGTGGGGGGGGTGGGGGGTGGGGTGCGGGTCAGGGGAGGGTGCGGGTGGTGATGGCTCGGGTGAGGGCGGGGCCGCGGTAGATGAAGCCGGTGTAGAGCTGCACCAGGGCGGCGCCGGCGTCGAACATGCGGGTCGCGTCGTCCGGGTCGAGGATGCCGCCGACGCCGATCACCGGCAGTCGTCCGCCGGTCTCCCGGTGCACGAAGGCGACCACCTCGCGGGCGCGGGCGGTCAGCGGGCGGCCGGACAGGCCGCCGGTCTCGGCGCCGCGCGCCCGGTCGGCCGGGGCCAGCCCGTCCCGGCCGAGCGTGGTGTTGGTGGCGATGAGGCCGGCCGCGCCCCGGTCGAGGCACACCTCCAGCAGCTCCGCCACGGCCGGCTCGGTCAGGTCCGGGGCGATCTTCACCAGCACCGGTTTCTCGCCGACCAGCGCGGCGAGCAGCGCGTCCAGGTGGGACCGGTCCTGCAACGACCGTAGGCCCGGGGTGTTCGGCGAGGACACGTTGACCGCGAAGTAGTCGCCGTGGTCCTTGAGCGCCCGGTAGGAGGCGAGGTAGTCCTCGACCGCCCCGTCCAGCGGGGTCACCTTGGACTTGCCCAGCGAGATGCCCAGCGGGACGCCGAGCGGGCGCGGCAACGCCGCCAGCCGGGCGGCGAGCGCCTCGGCGCCGGCGTTGTTGAAGCCCATCCGGTTGACCACGGCCTCGCTGTCGCGCAGCCGGAACAGTCGCGGCCGGGGGTTGCCCGGTTGGGCGTGCGCGGTCACGGTGCCGACCTCGACGAAGCCGAAGCCCAGCGCCGGCCAGGCCGGCAACGCGACGCCGTTCTTGTCCATCCCGGCCGCCAGCCCGACCGGGTTCGGGAACCGCACCCCGAACACGGTGCGCGGCGCCGCCCGGAAATACGCCCGACGCAGCGCCCCCAGCACGGCCGGCCGCCGCGACAGCGCACCGAGCCGCGCCAGCGTCCACTCGTGCGCCGCCTCCGCGTCCCCGCCCCCGAGCGCGAACAGCCGGGGCCGCACCACCTTCTCGAAGATCACCGTTCGCCCTCCGGATCGGTGACCATGAGGTTGGCGGCGATGTGGATCTCCTCCACCGCCGCCAACCTCATGATCGACGCGGGTGTCGGGGTGGTCACTCGTTGGCCCGGAGCGCGGCGTGCAGGTCCTGGAGCGGGCGGACCTGGAGGTCGCCGTTGATGCGCGCCTCGATGCCCATCACCGCCGCCGCCGCGCCCGGAACCGTGGTGACGCACGGGATGTCCGCCGTCACGGCGGCGCTGCGGATCTCGTAGCCGTCCGAGCGGGCGCTCGCGCCCGAGCCCTGCGGCGTGTTCACCACCAGCGCGACGTCGCCGCCGAGGATCAGCGAGACCGCGTCCGCGCCCTCGCCCGACTCGTAGTGCTTGCGGATCTGCTCGCAGGCGATGCCGTGCCGGCGCAGCACCTCGGCCGTCCCGGTGGTGGCGACGATCTCGAAGCCCAGGTCGGCCAGGCGCTTGATCGGGAAGATCATGCCGCGCTTGTCCCGGTTGGCCACCGAGACGAAGATCTTCCCGGCGGTGGGCAGCGACCCGTACGCGGCGGCCTGCGACTTGGCGAACGCCTGGCCGAAGCCGGTGTCGATGCCCATCACCTCGCCGGTGGAGCGCATCTCCGGGCCGAGCAGCACGTCGATGCCCTTGCCGGACGGCGTGCGGAACCGCTTGAACGGCAGCACCGCCTCCTTCACCGCGATCGGCGCGTTCGGCGGCATGGTGCCGCCGTCCCCGGTCGGCGGCAGCATCCCCTCGGCCCGCAACTGCGCGATCGTGGCGCCCAGCGCGATCCGGGCCGCCGCCTTGGCCAGCGGCACCGCCGTCGCCTTCGACACGAACGGCACGGTCCGGGAGGCGCGCGGGTTGGCCTCCAGCACGTAGAGCGTGTCGCCCTGCAACGCGTACTGGACGTTGAGCAGGCCGCGCACCCCCACGCCGCGGGCGATCTCCTCGGTGTAGCGGCGCACCTGGGTCAGGTGCGAGCCGGCCAGCGTGATCGGCGGCAGCGCGCAGGACGAGTCGCCGGAGTGGATGCCGGCCTCCTCGATGTGCTCCATCACGCCGCCGAGGTAGACGTCGCCGTCCGCGTCGACGAGCGCGTCCACGTCGATCTCGATGGCGTCGTCGAGGAAACGGTCCACCAGCACCGGGTGGTCCGGTGAGATGTCGGTGGCCCGGCCGATGTAGTCGCGCAGCGTGGCGTCGTCGTAGACGATCTCCATGCCCCGGCCGCCGAGCACGTACGACGGGCGGACCAGCACCGGGTACCCGATCTCGTCCGCGATCGCCTTCGCCTCGTCGTACGAGGTGGCCATGCCGTGCGCGGGCGCGCGCAGCCCGGCCCGGTCCAGCACCGCGCCGAACGCGCCCCGCTCCTCGGCGAGGTGGATCGACTCCGGCGAGGTGCCCACGATCGGCACGCCGGCGTCCTTGAGCCGCTGGGCGAGGCCGAGCGGGGTCTGACCGCCGAGCTGCACGATCACCCCGACCACGCCGGGGCCGCCGGCCGCCTTGCCGGACGAGTCCTCGGCGTGCCACGCCTCCAGCACGTCCTCGAACGTCAGCGGCTCGAAGTAGAGCCGGTCGGCGGTGTCGTAGTCGGTGGACACGGTCTCCGGGTTGCAGTTGACCATGACCGTCTCGTAGTCCACCCCCCTGAGCGCCTGGACGGCGTGCACGCACGAGTAGTCGAACTCGATGCCCTGCCCGATCCGGTTCGGCCCGGAGCCGAGGATGAGCACCTTCGGCCGGGCCGAGGGCGTCACCTCGGTCTCCGAGTCGTACGTCGAGTAGTGGTAGGGCGTGGTCGCCTCGAACTCGGCCGCGCAGGTGTCCACCGTCTTGTAGACCGGCCGGATCCCGAGCCGGTGGCGCAGCGTCCGGACGCCGTCCTCGGCGGCCAGCTCGGGGCGGAGCGCGGCGAGCTGCCGGTCGGACAGGCCGGCGCGCTTGGCGCGACGCAGCAGCGCGGCGTCGAGCACCGGGGCGTCGACGATCTCGGCGCGCAGCTCGACCAGCGCGGCGATCTGGTCCAGGAACCACGGGTCCATGCCGCCGGACGCCTCGGCCACCTCGGCGATCGACGCGCCGAGGCGCAGCGCCCGCTCGACGGTGTAGAGCCGGCCGTCGTGCGGCATCCGCAGCGCCGTGAGGGTGTTCTCCTTCGTGGCGCCCGCCGGGTCGGGGACGGTCCAGAAGCCGGCCGCCCTGGTTTCCATCGAGCGCATCGCCTTGTTCAGCGCCTCGGTGAAGTTGCGGCCCAGGCTCATCGCCTCGCCCACCGACTTCATGGTGGTGGTCAGCTCCGGGTCGGCGCCGGGGAACTTCTCGAACGCGAACCGGGGGATCTTCACCACCACGTAGTCGAGCGTCGGCTCGAACGCGGCCGGCGTCTTGAGCGTGATGTCGTTGGGGATCTCGTCGAGCGTGTAGCCGATGGCGAGCTTCGCGGCGATCTTCGCGATCGGGAAGCCGGTCGCCTTGGACGCCAGCGCCGAGGAGCGGGACACCCGCGGGTTCATCTCGATCACGACGATCCGGCCGTCGGCCGGGTTCACCGCGAACTGGATGTTGCAGCCGCCGGTGTCCACCCCGACCTCGCGCAGCACCGCGATGCCGAGGTCGCGCAGTCGCTGGTACTCCCGGTCGGTGAGCGTCATCGACGGGGCGACGGTGACGCTGTCGCCGGTGTGCACGCCCATCGGGTCGACGTTCTCGATCGAGCAGACCACCACCACGTTGTCGTGGCGGTCCCGCATCAGTTCGAGCTCGTACTCCTTCCAGCCGAGCACGCTCTCCTCGATGAGCACCTCGTGCACCGGGCTGGCCGCCAGGCCCGCCCCGGCGATGCGCTCCAGGTCCTCGTCGGTGTGCGCCATCCCGGAGCCGAGACCGCCCATGGTGAACGACGGCCGGATGACCACCGGCAGGCCCAGGTCGGCGACGGTGTCGCGGACCTCGTCCATGGAGTGGCAGACCCGCGAGCGCGGGGTCAGCGTGGACGGGTCGTCCAGACCCAGGCGTACGCCGGCCTTGGCCACGATGTCCTTGAAGAGCTGGCGGTCCTCGCCCCGGTTGATGGCGTCGATGTTGGCGCCGATCAGCTCGACGCCGTACTTCTCCAGCACGCCCGCCTCGTGCAGCGCGACCGCGGTGTTCAGCGCGGTCTGCCCGCCCAGCGTGGGCAGCAGCGCGTCCGGGCGTTCCTTGGCGATGACCAGCTCGACGAACTCCGGGGTGATCGGCTCGACGTACGTGGCGTCGGCGAACTCCGGGTCGGTCATGATCGTCGCCGGGTTGGAGTTGACCAGGCTGACCCGGATGCCCTCGCTGCGCAGCACCCGGCAGGCCTGGGTGCCGGAGTAGTCGAACTCGCAGGCCTGTCCGATCACGATCGGCCCGGAGCCGATGACCAGGATGTGCTTGAGATCGGTCCGCTTAGGCATTCGTACGCCCCTCGCTGTGGGTCCGGCCTTCGATGAGCTCGGCGAAGCGGTCGAAGAGGTAGTCCGCGTCGTGCGGGCCGGCCGCCGCCTCCGGGTGGTACTGGACGGTGAAGGCGGGCACGTCCTCGGCCCGCAGCCCCTCGACCACGTTGTCATTGAGGCAGACATGGGAGACCCGGACGCCACCGAACGCGGTGTCGACCACCTGGTCGGGGACGACCGCGCCGGAGGAGACCCCGGGCACCTGGACCGCGAAGCCGTGGTTGTGGCTGGTCACCTCGACCTTGCCGGTGGCCCGGTCGAGCACCGGCTGGTTGATGCCGCGGTGGCCGTACCCCAGCTTGTAGGTGCCGAAGCCGAGCGCCCGGCCGAGGATCTGGCTGCCGAAGCAGATGCCGAACAGCGGGATCCGGCGGGTGAGCACCTCGCGGGCCAGCGCCACCGGCCCGTCGGCGGTCGCCGGGTCACCCGGGCCGGGTGAGAGGAACACCGCGTCCGCGCCGGTGGCGAGCAGGTCCTCGACCGTCGAGCCGGCCGGCAACACGTGGGTGGTGACGCCGCGGGCGGCGAGCCGGCGCGGCACGTTGCGCTTGATGCCCAGGTCCAGCGCGGCCACCGTGAACCGGTGCTCGCCGACGGCCTCCACCACGTACGGCTTGGCGGTGGTCACCTCGGCGGACAGGTCCGCGCCGACCATCGACGGCGCGCGGCGGACCCGATCGAGCAGGGCGGCCGGGTCGTCGTCGACGCTGGAGACACCGACCCGCATCGCGCCGCGTTCCCGCAGGTGCCGGGTGAGCGCCCGGGTGTCGATCCCGCTGATGCCGACCACGCCCTCGGCGGCGAGCCGGTCCTCCAGCCCGCCGGTGGCGCGCCAGTTCGAGCCGATCCGGGCCGGGTCGCGCACCACGTACCCGGCCACCCAGATCCGGCCGGACTCGTCGTCGGAGCCGTTGACGCCGGTGTTGCCGATGTGCGGCGCGGTCTGCACCACCACCTGACGGTGGTAGGAGGGGTCGGTGAGCGTCTCCTGGTAGCCGGTCATGCCGGTGTTGAAGACCGCCTCGCCGAAGGTCTCCCCGACGCTGCCGTACGCCTCGCCGTGGAACGTGCGCCCGTCCTCCAGGACGAGGATCGCGCTTCTCCGCCTACTGCTCACTGCGCCCGCCTTCCGTTCGCGACTGCGGGACTCCGCTGCGCTGCGTTCCTCGCGCTCACTTGACAGCCTTTCCGTCCAGGACCGTCGGCTCGCCGCGCAGGAAGGTCGCCACGATGCGACCCGGCAGCGTCATGCGGGCGTACGGGGTGTTGCGACTGCGACTGGCCAGCTCGGCCGGCTCGATCACGCGCCGGGCCGCCGGGTCGACCACTGTCAGGTTGGCCGGCACGCCGGGGGCCGGGTCGAGGCCGTGTCCGGCCAGCCCGGCGATCCGGGCCGGGACCCGCGACATGCGCTCGGCGATCAGGTCCCACCGCGGGCCGAGCACGTCGAGCGCGATGGAGAGCGCGGTCTCCAGGCCGAGCATGCCCGGCCTGGCGTACGCCCACTCGCACTCCTTGTCCTCCACGGCGTGCGGCGCGTGGTCGGTGGCGATGATGTCGATCACGCCCTCGGCCAGCGCGGTACGCAGCGCGGCGACGTCGGCGGCGGTGCGCAGCGGCGGGTTGACCTTGAAGACCGGGTCGTAGCTCTCCGCGCGCTCGTCGGTGAGCAGCAGGTGGTGCGGGGTCACCTCGGCGGTCACCCGCACGCCGCGCGCCTTGGCCTGGCGCAGCACCTCGACGCTGCCGGCGGTGGAGACGTGGCAGACGTGCAGCCGGCTGCCCACGTGCTCGGCGAGCAGCACGTCCCGGGCGATGATCGCCTCCTCGGCCACGGCCGGCCACCCGGTCAGGCCGAGGCGGGTGGAGACCTCACCCTCGTGCATCTGCGCGCCCTCGGTGAGGCGTGGCTCCTCGGCGTGCTGGGCGATCACCCCGTCGAACGCCTTGACGTACTCCAGCGCGCGGCGCATCAGCCGCGGGTCGGCGACGCAGTGCCCGTCGTCGGAGAAGATCCGCACCCGGGCCGCGGAGTCGGCCATCGCGCCCAGCTCGGCCAGCCGCTCGCCGGCCAGCCCGACGGTGACCGCGCCGATCGGCTGCACGTCGACCAGGCCGGCCTCCCGGCCCAGCCGCCAGACCTGCTCGACCACGCCGGCGGTGTCCGCGACCGGCGAGGTGTTCGCCATCGCGCAGACCGCCGTGTAGCCGCCGAGCGCCGCCGCCCGGGAGCCGGACTCGACCGTCTCGGCGTCCTCCCGGCCGGGTTCGCGCAGGTGGGTGTGCAGGTCGACCAGGCCGGGCAGCGCGACCAGGCCGGTCGCGTCGATGACGGTGGCGTCGTCCGCGGCGAGCCCGCGGCCCGTCTCGGCCACCACGCCGTCGCGGATGAGCAGGTCGGTCGGCTCGCCGCCGACGACGCTGACGTTGGTGATGAGGTACGCGGTCACCGGTTGTTCCCTCCGAGCAGCAGGTAGAGGACGGCCATCCGCACGGAGACCCCGTTGGCGACCTGTTCGACGATGGTGGAGCGGGGTGAGTCGGCGACCTCGGGCGTGATCTCCATCCCCCGGTTCATCGGGCCGGGGTGCATGACGATCGCGTGCTCGGGCAGCCGGCGCATGCGCGGCCCGTCCAGCCCGTAGCGCCGGGCGTACTCGCGGGCCGACGGGAAGTAGGAGTCGCTCATCCGCTCCCGCTGCACCCGCAGCATCATCACCACGTCCACACCGGGTGCAACGGTGTCGAGGTCGTAGGAGACGTCGATGCCGGGGGCGAGCGCGGTCGCGATGTCGACCGGGATGAGCGTCGGCGGGCCGACCAGCGTGACCTTGGCGCCGAGCGTGGTGAGCAGCAGCACGTTGGAGCGGGCCACCCGGGAGTGCAGCACGTCGCCGACGATCGCCACGTGCAGGCCGGCGAGCCGGCCCAGCCGGGACCGCATCGTGTACGCGTCCAGCAGCGCCTGGGTGGGGTGCTCGTGGGTGCCGTCGCCGGCGTTGACCACCGACCCGTCCACCCAGTCGGCCAGCCGGTGCGGCGCGCCGGAGGCGGGGTGCCGGACCACCACCGCGTCGGCGCCCATCGCCTGGAGCGTGAGCGCGGTGTCCTTCAGGCTCTCGCCCTTGGCCACGCTGGACCCCTTGGCGGAAAAGTTGATCACGTCGGCGCTGAGCCGCTTGGCGGCGGCCTCGAACGAGATCCGGGTCCGGGTGGAGTCCTCGTAGAACAGGTTCACCACGGTGCGCCCGCGCAGCGCGGGCAGCTTCTTGACCTCCCGGCCGGCCACGGTCGCCATCTCGGCGGCGGTGTCCAGGACCAGGGTGGCGGTGTCGGCGTCCAGGTCGGCGCCGGAGAGCAGGTGCCGGATCATGCGGGATTCCCCCCGTACAACTTGACCTCGTCGGCGCCGTCGGTCTCGGCGAGGGTGACCTTGACGTTCTCGGCCAGCGCGGTGGGGATGTTCTTGCCCACGTAGTCGGCGCGGATCGGCAGTTGGCGGTGGCCGCGGTCGACCAGGACGGCGAGTTGCACGGAGGCCGGGCGGCCGACGTCGCTGAGCGCGTCCAGCGCGGCCCGCACGGTGCGGCCGGAGAAGAGCACGTCGTCGACGAGCACGACCCGCCGGCCGTCGATCCCGCCCGGCGGCAGGTCGGTCGGGCCGACCGCGCGGGTGGCGTGCCGGCGCAGGTCGTCGCGGTAGAGCGTGATGTCGAGCACGCCCACCGGAACGGTCACGTCCTCGAACGTGCTGATCCGGGCCGCGAGGCGGCGGGCCAGGGGCACACCCCGGGTGGGGATGCCGAGCAGCACGGTGTCGGCGGCGCCCTGGGTCTTCTCCAGGATCTGGTGGGCGATGCGGTCGACCACCCGCGAGACGTCCGCTGCGGCGAGGATCACCTTCACCGAGGGTTGTCGCGGCGGCGACGAATGGGCAGCCGATGGGTAGGCCACGGCGGACCTCCTTCCCCGCCTCACGGGACGGGTCGTTAAAGGACGTCTATCGACTCCGGCGGGCCCGCGCGGGGCCCGGACCGGGGCTCCACGCCACGTTACCAGCGGTCACCGGCCCCGCTGCCGCCGGTCCTGACCTGCCGGTCAGCCCGGCGAAATGCGGACAAGCCACACCGGCCTGTCGAACCTCCCCGACACCACCACTTGACCAGTTGTCGCAATCCCCGTACCGTCACGCTCCGTAGCGATAGCTGGGAGAACCCCGAGCAGCACTGGGAGTGTCCGAATGCCCTCTGAATACGCCAAGTCGCTGGGCGCCCGCCTGCGCTCCATCCGCCAGCAGCAGGGCCTGTCCCTGCAGGGGGTGGAGGAGAAGTCGAACGGGCGGTGGAAGGCCGTGGTGGTCGGCTCGTACGAGCGCGGCGACCGCGCCGTCACCGTGTCCCGCCTGGCGGAGCTGGCCGACTTCTACCGCGTTCCCGTCTCGGAGCTGCTGCCCGACGGCAGCGGGGTGCGTCACGAGCCCACCAGCAAGATCGTGCTGGACCTGGAGCGGCTCTACGACGAGGCCTCCGAGGACCTGGCCTACGTCGCCCGGTACGCCCGCGCCATCCAGCAGCAGCGCGGCGACTACAACGGCCGGGTGCTCTCCATCCGCGCCGACGACCTGCGGGCCCTCGCGATCGTCTACGACGCCTCACCGTCGGGCCTGATCGAGCGGCTCACCGAGCACGGTGTGCTGGTCGCCGACCCGCGGGCGTTCTTCGCCTCCTGAGCCACGCACCACGAAGGGCCCGTGCCGGACGGCACGGGCCCTTCGTCGTCACCAGGTGCGGAGCCTCAGCGGCTGGCGTACTCGGCGATCCGGCCGAGAATGCCGTTGAGGAAGCGGGGCGAGTCGTCGGTCGACATCTGCCGGGCCAGCTCGACGGCCTCGCTGATCGCCACCGCGTCGTCGATCTCGTCGACGTAGAGCAACTCGTACACGGCGATCCGGGCCAGGTTGCGGTCGACCACCGGCATCCGCTCCAGCGTCCACCCCTCGGCGTAGCTGGCGATGATCTCGTCGATCCGGTCGAGGTGCGCCGCGACACCCTCGACCAGCCCGACCGCGTAGCCGAGGTGGTCGGGGCGGGGCTGCTCGATCCGCTCCAGGTAGCCGGCGAGCACCTCGACCGGCGGCCGGTCCCGCAGGTCGGCCTCGAAGAGCACGTCCAGCGCCCGCTTGCGCGCCTTGCGGCGCGCCGGCATCTGCTGCTTCGGACCCTCGGCCATCAGGCTCGGCCGAGGTAACGGCCGTCGCGGGTGTCGACCTTGATCTTCTCGCCGGTGGTGATGAACAGCGGCACCTGGACGGTGGCGCCGGTCTCGACCGTGGCCGGCTTGTTGCCGCCGGTGGACCGGTCGCCCTGGAGGCCCGGCTCGGTGTAGGTGACCTCGAGCACGACCGAGGTCGGCAGCTCGATGTAGAGCGGGACGCCCTCGTGGGTGGCGACGGTCGCCTCGGCCTCCGGGAGGAGGTAGTTGGCGGCCTCGCCGACGGTGCCGCCCATCACGGTGATCTGGTCGAACGTCTCCAGATCCATGAAGACGTAGTCTTCGCCGTCGGCGTACAGGTACTGCATGGTGCGCTTGTCGACGGTGGCGGTCTCGACCTTGGTGCCCGCGTTGAAGGTCTTGTCGACCACCTTGCCGGACAGCACGTTCTTCAGCGTGGTACGCACGAACGCACCACCCTTACCGGGCTTGACGTGCTGGAACTCGACGACGGCCCACAGCTCGCCGTCCAGGTTGAGTACCAGGCCGTTCTTCAGGTCGTTGGTGGAGGCCATTTCCTGCCTTGATCATCAATTGGCGGACAGACCTGCAAAGTCTACTCGCTGTGTCGAATCGGACTCGCACGCTGCGCCAGATGGTGCAGCGCCAGCCGGTAGCCGTCCACCCCGAGCCCGCAGATCACGCCGGTGGCCACCGCCGAGACCACCGAGTGGTGCCGGAACTCCTCCCGGGCGTGGATGTTGGAGATGTGCACCTCGACCAGCGGGCCACGCAGCAGGGCGCAGGCGTCCCGGACCGCTATCGAGTAGTGCGACCAGGCGGCCGGGTTCAACACCACCGCCGCCTCCTCGTCCGCCGCCTGGTGCAGCCACCCCAGCAGCTCGTGCTCGGCGTCGGTCTGCCGGACCACCACGTCCAGCCCCAGCTCCCGCCCGGTCCGCTCGCACATGGCGACCAGGTCGGCGTAGCTGGTCACGCCGTACACGTCGACCTGGCGGGTGCCGAGCCGGCCCAGGTTCGGCCCGTTGAGCACGTACACCCTCACGAGCTGATCTCCCGGTAGGCCGCGGCCAGCAGCTCGTCCGGCGGGGCCTCCAGGATGGCCGGGCGGGCCAGGCCGTCCAGCACCACGAACCGCAGCCGGCTCCCCCGGGCCTTCTTGTCCACCCGCATCGCGGCGAGCAGCTCCGGCCAGGCGTCCGCGCGGTAGCCGGTGGGCAGGCCGAGCGCGGTCAGCACGTCCCGGTGCCGGCGCGCGGTGGCGTCGTCGAGCCGGCCGGCGAGCCGCGCGAGGGTGGCGGCGTAGACCAGCCCGACGGCGACCGCGTGACCGTGCCGCCAGCGGTACCCCTCCGCCTTCTCGATCGCGTGGGCGAGCGTGTGCCCGTAGTTGAGCACCTCGCGGACCCCGGACTCGCGCAGGTCACCGCCGACCACGTCGGCCTTGACCCGCACCGCACGCTCGACCAGCTCACGGACCACCGGGCCGGTCGGGTCCAACGCGGCCGTCGGGTCCCGCTCGACCAGGTCGAGGATCACCGGGTCGGCGATGAAGCCGCACTTGACCACCTCGGCCATCCCGGCGGCCAGGTCGGCCGGGGGCAGCGCGTCCAGCGTCGCGAGGTCGCAGAGCACCCCGGCCGGCGGGTGGAACGCGCCGACCAGGTTCTTGCCGGCGGCCGTGTTGATCCCGGTCTTGCCGCCGACCGCCGCGTCGACCATGCCGAGCAGCGAGGTCGCCACCGGCACCCAGCGGACCCCGCGCAGCCAACTGGCCGCGACGAAGCCGGCCAGGTCGGTCACCGCGCCGCCGCCCACCCCGACCACCGCGTCGGTCCGGGTGAAACCGGCCGCGCCGAGCCGGTCCCAGCAGGCCGCGGCCACGTCGACGTGCTTGCCCGCCTCGGCGTCCGGCACCTCCACCAGCAGCGGCGTGACGCCGTCGGCGCGGGCCCGCTCGGCGAGCCGCTCGGCCAGCGCCTTGAGCGGCGGAGCGTACAGGTAGGCCACCCGCTCCGCGCCGGGCAGCAGCTCGGGCGGCGGGTCGAGCAGGTCGCGTCCCACCAGCACGTCGTACGGCCGTTCGCCGCCGACCGGGATCCGGGTCACCTCGTCCATCGCCGGCAGCCTAGTCCAGCGCCCGCCCCCGGCGCGGCGACTGTCCACTCCGTGGGGCGTTTGTCCGGCCCCGCCCCGGGTAGGGCGGCGGGATGAGCATCCGTCTTCCCGCCACGATCCTCGGCGTCGGCCTCGGTGGCTTCGTCGACGGCATCGCGTTGCACCAGGTCCTCCAGTGGCACCACATGCTCAGCAGCACCGCGACCGACCGGGTCGGGATCCGGGACTACCCGGTCGACACCGTGCCCGGCCTCCAGATGAACACGCTGTGGGACGGCCTGTTCCACGTCGTCACCTGGGTGGCGGTGCTGACCGGGCTGGCCCTGCTCTACGCCCGGGTGACCCGGTCCCGGGGCCGGCTCTGGCGCTCCCCCATGCTCTGGGGCTGGGTGCTCGTCGGCTGGGGCCTGTTCAACCTGGTGGAGGGCGTCGTCGACCACCACCTGCTCGGCATCCACCACGTCCGTGGCGGCCCGTACCAGACCTGGTGGGATCTCGGTTTCCTGGCGCTCGGCGTACTCCTGGTCGCGGGCGGCTGGGCGATCCAGCGGCGAGCCGCCGCGATCGACCTGTGCGCGCCGCGGACGCGGTGAGCCACGCCGGGCACGCCGGCGGCTTCCCGGCGACCGCGCTGCTCCCGGCGGTCATGTTCTGGGCCTACCTGGCCGCCGCGCTGCGGCTGCGCGACCCGGGCGGCCCCGGCTGGGCGCACCGGCGGACCGTCAGCTTCGGGCTGGGCACGCTGCTCGTGGCGGCGGGGCTGCTCGCGCCCGGCGACGACTTCGTCGGGCACATGTGGCAGCACCTGCTGATCGGCATGCTGGCGCCGCTGGCGCTGGTGCTCGGCGCGCCGGTCACCCTGCTGCTGCGCACCCTGGACCGGCGCACCGCACGACGGCTGGTCCACCTGCTGCGGCACCCGGCCGCGCGGGTGCTCGGTCACCCGGTGACCGGCCTGCTGCTCACCGCCGGCGGCCTGTGGCTGCTCCACCTCACCCCGCTGTACCGGGCGACGCTGGAGAACCCGCTGCTGCACACGCTGGTGCAGGCGCACTTCCTGCTCAGCGGCTTCCTGTTCACCTGGTCCGTCGCCGGGCCCGACCCCGGCCCGCACCGCCCCCGGGTGCCGGTACGCCTCGTGGTGCTCGGCGCCGGCGTCGCCGCCCACGCCACGATCGCCCAACTGCTCTACGCCGGCGTGCTCGTCGACGTGCCGGCCACCGGCGCCGAGCTGCGGGCCGGCGCCACGCTCATGTACTACCTCGGTGACCTGGCCGAGATCGCCCTCGCGCTCGCGTTGCTCGCCACCTGGCGGCCGGAGCGCCCCGCCGGCCGCCCGGCCACCCGGCCCGCCGCCGCGACGGTCAGGGCTTGAGCAGGGCGGCGATCTCGGCGGCCAGGTCCTCCGGCGCGCGGCCGTCGGTCACCACGGTCGCGGTCGCCACCTCGGCGTACAGCGGGCGGCGCTGGTCCAGCAGGTGCTTGAGGGTGGCCCGGGGGTTCAACGCCAACAGCGGCCGGCCGGCGCCCAGCCCGACCCGCCGGATCGCGTCCGGCAGCTCCACCGACAGGTGCACCACCGTGTGGCCGATCAGCGCGGCCCGGTTCTCCTCGGCCAGGACCGCGCCGCCGCCGAGCGCGAGCACACCGGCGTGCGAGGCCAGCGCCGCCGCCACGGCGGCCCGCTCCAGCGTACGGAAATGGTCCTCGCCCTCGTCGACGAAGATCTCCGGGATCGGCTTGCCGGCCAGCCGCTCGATGTCCGTGTCGGTGTCCCGGAAGTCGACGCCGAGCGCGGCGGCGAGCGCCGTGCCCACCGTGGTCTTGCCGGAGCCGGGCGCCCCGACCAGCACGCAGACCGGCCGGGTGCTCATTTGACGACCAGGCTGTCGAGGTAGCTCGCCAGGTTGCGGCGCATCTCGGCGACCGAGTCGCCGCCGAACTTCTCCACCGCGGCCTCGGCCAGCACGAGCGCCACCATGGCCTCGGCGACCACCGCCGCCGCCGGCACCGCGCACACGTCGGAGCGCTGGTTGATCGCGGTGGCCGGCTCACCGGTGGTCACGTCGATCGTCGCGAGCGCGCGGTTCAGCGACGAGATCGGCTTCATCGCCGCCTTCACCCGCAGCGGCTCGCCGGTGGTGATGCCGCCCTCCAGGCCACCGGCCCGGTCGGTGACCCGACGCACGCCGGTGGCGGTGGGGATGATCTCGTCGTGCGCCTCCGAGCCACGGGAACGCGCCTGCTGCCAGCCGTCGCCGATCTCGACGCCCTTGATCGCCTGGATCGACATCAGCGCGGTGGCCAGCCGGGCGTCGAGCTTACGGTCCCACTGCACGTGACTGCCCAGGCCCGGCGGCACGCCGTACGCGAGCACCTCGACCACGCCGCCGAGCGTGTCGGCGTCCTTCTTCGCGGCGTCGACCTCGGCGACCATCCGGGCGCTCGCCTCGGCGTCGAGACAGCGCAGCGGATCCGCGTCGATCCGCGCGGCGTCGGACGGGGTGGGCCGCAGGCCCGGCTTCGCCGCCACCGGCCCCAACTCCACCACGTGCGACACGATCTCGACGCCGAGCGCCTGCCGGACCAGGGCCTTGGCGACCGTGCCCACGGCGACCCGAGCCGCGGTCTCCCGGGCGCTGGCCCGCTCCAGGATCGGCCGGGCGTCGGTGTGCCCGTACTTCTGCATGCCGGCCAGGTCGGCGTGGCCCGGGCGGGGGCGGGTCAGCGGCGCGTTGCGGGCCTGCGCGGCCAGCTCCTCCGGGTCGACCGGGTCGGCGGCCATCACGGTCTGCCACTTCGGCCACTCCGAGTTGCCCACCCGGATCGCCACCGGGCTGCCCAGCGTCACGCCGTGCCGCAGCCCACCGATGACCTCGATCTCATCCTGCTCGAACGCCATCCGGGCGCCCCGGCCGTAGCCGAGCCGGCGGCGGGCCAGCTCGCCGGAGATCTCCCCGATGGTCACCTCGATGCCGGCGGGCACCCCCTCCATCAACGCGACGAGGGCGGGTCCGTGCGATTCACCTGCAGTCAGCCAGCGCAACACAGCGGACAGTCTGTCACGCCCCCGGTTCGGCCCCGCGCGGTGCCGCCGGTGTCCCGCCTTGCGGACTCGCCGCCCACTCGCTCCGCCCGCTCGGCCCACGGTTAGGCGGGGGCCCCGCTTAACCGCGCGGTGTTAAGCGGGGCCCCCGCCTATACCGAAAGCGTTAAGCGGGGCCCCCGCCTTACCCTCCAGCGCGGCGCGCATCGCGGCACGCGGCGCGGAGACGCCGGTGAAGTGCTCGAACTGGCCGACCGCCTGGGCCAGCAGCAGGTCGAGGCCGGAGATCACCCGGCAGCCGGCGGCCAGCGCGCCCGCCGCGAGCGGGGTCGGCCACGGGTCGTACAACGCGTCGAACAGCACCGTCTCCGGCCGCCAGTCGAAGTTGTCGGCGAGCGGGTCGGCGACGCCCTTCGGCACCGTGGAGATCACCAGGTCGGCGCGGGCGTGCGCGGGCGCGCCGCCCCACTCCGCGCCGGCCAGCGGCACCCCGACCGCCGCCGCCACCGGGCGCAGCTCGTCGACCGCCTCGGGTCGGCGGGCCACCACGGTCACCTCGGCGGCCCCGATCCGCGCCGCCGCCGCGATCGCCGCCCGGGCGGTGCCGCCGGCGCCGAGCACGGTCACCACCGCACCGGTCACGCAGCCGGCGCCGGTGAGCACCTCGACCATGCCGGTCACGTCGGTGTTGTCCGCGTACCAGGTGCCGTCGGGTCGGCGTACCAGCGTGTTGGCGGCGCCGACCGCGGCGGCGACCGGCGAGACCTCGTCGGCCAGCGCGAGCGCCGCCTCCTTGCCGGGCATGGTCACCGACAGCCCGGCCCACTCCGGGCCGAGGCCCGCGACCAGGTCGGGCAGCTCGTCCGCGCCGGCCTCGATCGTCGTGTACGACCAGCCGGTCAACCCGGCCGCCGCATATCCGGCGTGGTGGATCGCCGGGGAGAGCGAGTGGGCGATCGGCTTGCCGACCACCCCGGCACGACTCGTCGGGCCCTTTCCAGGGTTATGCACAGCACGCAGCCCAGCAGCCGACATGAGATAACACGACTATACCACTCTGAGTAACTACATAGATCATCCTGGCGATCATGACAACCCCTTGTACTCGCGTGCATGCACATGGTTACATTGCCAAACTTCCCTACATTGAGGAGTCGCGTGAAGCTCCACCATGCCCTTGCCGCAGTCACTCTTGGTGCCGCCCTTCCAACACTGACCCTAGCTGCAAGTCCCGCCGCCGCAGCCGATGCCGGACCCTTCTGGTGGGCTTCAGCGAACAGCGGATCAACTCGGTCGGTGATCGATGTACAAGGTCCCACCACTGCAGAGTACGCAAAGGTCCACCTATGGGAGTTCTACGGCGGGAACAGCCAGTACTGGTACCTCGCCGACGGCATCCCGGGCGCATCGAGCAATACCCGCCTTCTGCGTAACAAGTACAGCGGAAAATGCATCGGCCTGCAGGGCACTGGCACCACAAACGGAACCGCTGTCAACCAACAGACCTGTGAATACGGCGACACTCGGCAACAGTGGCGACAGGAACGGCGCTTCGAAGGTAACGGAAACACATATTATCGCTTCGTGAACGTCGCTACCGGCAGGTGCTTGGACAACGCCACCGGCTCCACGGCCGATGGCAACAAAATCCAGATCTGGGGTTGCGCCGGCGACAACAACTACAACCAACTCTGGTACTGATGCGCCACGGCTAGGCCGCAGCCATCTCGCAAGCGCCCAGCGCCAATTACAGCACGCTGGGCGCTTGCTTGTGTAGTCAGATGATACCGGCCTCCCTGGCCTTGGCCTCGTTGCGCTGGTGCTGCTCGAACGTGTCTGCGAAGGCAGAGTGTCCCTTGTCGTCGATCGCCACGAAGTAGAGCCACTTGCCCGGCGGCGGATCCATCGCCCCTTCCAGGGCCTGCTTTCCCGGGTTGTTGATCGGCGTAGGCACGAGACCGCGCAGCTTGCGGTTGTACGGGTTCTTCGGGTTGTCCAGCTCCGCCGCGGTCATCTGCTTGGACGTCTTGGTCTTCTGCCCGGTCAGCTCCAGGTAGTAGTTGACCGTGACGTCCATCTCCAGGCAGTTGCAGGGGAACTCGCCGTAGACCCGGTTGTAGGCGACCCGGGCGACCTTGCCCAGGTCGTCCTTGTTGCCGGCTTCGGCCTGCGCCAGCGACGCGACGACAAGCGCCTCGTACGGGCTGACCCCGCCGCGTTCCGCCTGCACCCGGTCGGCGAACTTCATCTCGCCGGTGACGCTGAGGAAGTTCTCCACCATCAGCTTGAGCACCGTCTCGGCGGTGGCCTTCGGTGGGATCTCGTAGGTGTCGGGGAAGAGGAAACCCTCGATCGAGGGCTTGATCTTCTTGCCGTCGGAGCGCTTGAACCACCAGTCCGGTACGCCCAGCGCCTCCGGGTCCTTCGCCGCGGTCTCGAACTCCTTGACCGGGATGTCGGTCTTCTCGGAGAGCAGCTTGTAGACGTTCTTCGCGGTGCGCCCCTCGGGGATGGTGAGCCCGTTGACGATCTTGTTCTTCAGGTCCAGCATGGCCGTGACCGCGGCGTCGCCGCTCATCTGCTTGCGCAGCTTGTACGTGCCGGGCTGGATGTTCTTGCTGCGCGCGTTCTCCTCGGCGGCCTCGATGAACGCCTTGGTGCTCTTCACCACGTCGGCGGCCACCAGCGCGTCCGCCATGTCGGCGATCAGCGCGCCCTGCTTGATCTGGACGATCGCCTCGCCGGTGCCGGAGCCGTCGTAGTCGGGGGTGACGAAGTAGTTCTGGATGCGGTCGAAGCCGTAGTAGGCCCCACCGCCGATGCCGCCAAGCAGCACCAGGGCGAGCGCGAGCGCGAGGAAGGTCTTGCCCCGGCTGCCGCCGGACTTGCCCTGGCGGCGACGCACCGCGCCGCGCCGGTGCCGGCCCTTCTCCCCCCTGTCCTGCTCGTCGAACCCCAGATCAAGATCGTCGATCATCCGTCCGCCTCCGCTGTGCGTCCAACCAGCTCTGCAGAATCTCCACCGCGGCGGCCTGGTCGACCACCGCTCGTTGACGCTTTCCCCGGACGCCCCGCTCGGCCAGCCTACGACTCGCGACGACGGTCGACATCCTCTCGTCCGTCAGCGTCACCGGAATCGGCCCCATTACATCAGCCAAACGGGTGGCATAGGCCGATACGTTCACCGCCGCCGGCCCGTGCTTTCCGGCGAGGTTGACCGGGAGACCGACGACGATCCCGACCGCCTCGTGCTCGGCCGCCAACCGGACCAGCTCGGCCATGTCGGCGGGCACCGTGTCCGGTTCGGCGGTCAGGTCCCGGGCCAGCGTGACAAGCGGGGTGGCGAGGATGCCGTGCGGGTCGGACCGGGACACCCCGACCCGGACCTGGCCGACATCCACCCCCAACCGGACACCACGGTCGAATTCAGCCATCTGCCGAGCACCTCCTTCAGCCGGTACGGGCCAGGGCGGACCATCCGGTCCGCCCTGGCATCGATCGGTGCGTTCGCTCATGCCGCACGGTCGGGCATGCGCTCACGGCCCTCGCTTCGCTCGGTGCGTTCGCTCATGCCGTATCGGCGATCGCCTTCTCCACGGTGGCCAGCAGGCTCGGCGCCTCCGTGGCGGGCAGGCCGCCGCCCTGGGCCAGGTCGTCGCTGCCGCCGCCCCGACCGGAGAACGCGGCCTTGACCAGGTCCTTCGCGCTCAGGCCCCGGCTCCGGGCGGCGGCGTTGACGGCCACCACCAGGGACGCCTTGCCGTTCGCCCGGGCCGCCACCGCGACCACCGCCGGGCGGGCCGCGTCGATCCGGCCCCGGATCTCCTGCGCGAGGGTCCGCACGTCGTTGGCCGCCGCGCCCTCGGGCGCCTCGGTGCCCACGTACGCGACGCCGCGCACGTCCTTCGCCTGCGCCGCGAGCGCGCCCGCCCCGCCGAGCACGAGCTGGGCGCGGAGCTTCTCCAGCTCCTTCTCCGCGTCCCGCAACTGGGTGACCGTCTGCTCCACCCGGTCGGCGACCTGCTCGCCCGGCACCCGGAACAGCTCGGCCAGCCGGGACACCAGCAGGTGCTCGCGGGCCAGGAAGCCGAACGCGTCCATGCCGACAAGCGCCTCGATCCGGCGCACACCGGAGCCGACCGACGCCTCGGAGAGGATCTTGACCAGGCCGAGCTGGGCCGAGCGGGCCACGTGCGTGCCACCGCACAGCTCCCGGGCGTAGTCACCGACCTCGACCACCCGGACCCGCTCGCCGTACTTCTCGCCGAACAACGCCATCGCGCCGATCCGGCGGGCCTCCTCCTGGCTGGTGACGAACGCGTGCACCTCCAGGTCGGCCAGGAGCACCTCGTTGACCTGCTGCTCCACGTCGTGCAGCACGCTCGGCGCCACCCCGGTCGGGGTGTTGAAGTCGAACCGCAGCCGGCCCGGCGCGTTCAGTGAACCCGCCTGGGTCGCCGACTCGCCGAGGAAGTTCCGCATGGTCTGGTGCACCAGGTGCGTCGCGGTGTGCGAACGGGAGATGGCCCGCCGGCGGGACGCGTCGATCTCCGCGTACCCGGTCTCCCCGGCGCGGACCTCGCCGCGCACCACCCGGGCCCGGTGCACGATCAGGCCGGGCACCGGCTGCTGCACGTCGAAGACCTCGACCTGCCCGCCACCGACCGTGATCAGACCCTGGTCGGGCTGCTGCCCGCCGCCCTCGGCGTAGAACGGGGTGGTGTCGAGCACCAGCTCGATCGTGTCCCCCTCGGCCGCGGCGGCCACCGAGGCGCCGCCGGCCAGCAGCGCGCGCACCCGGGACTCCCGGTTCAGCTCGGTGTAGCCGGTGAACTCCACCGGCCCGCCGCCGTCGAGCACCGACCGGTACGCCGACACGTCGGTGTGCCCGGTCTTGCGGGCCTGCGCGTCCGCCTTGGCGCGGCTGCGCTGGTCGGCCATCAGCCGGCGGAAGCCGTCGGCGTCCACCTGGAGGCCCTGTTCCGCGGCGATCTCCAGGGTCAGGTCGATCGGGAAGCCGTACGTGTCGTGCAACTGGAACGCCTTGTCACCGGAGAGCGCCGGCTTGCCGGCCGACTTCGTCTCCGCGATCGCGGTGTCCAGGATGGTGGTGCCGGCGCGCAGCGTGGCGAGGAACGCGTCCTCCTCGGCGTACGCGTACTGGGAGATCCGGCCGAACTCCTCGGCCAGCTCCGGGTACGACGGGGCCATGCAGTCCCGGGCCACCGGCAGCAGCTCCGGCAGCGCCCGGTCCTGGTAGCCCAGCAGCCGCACCGAGCGGATCGCCCGGCGCATGATCCGGCGCAGCACGTAGCCGCGGCCCTCGTTCGACGGGGTGACGCCGTCGCCGATCAGCATCAGCGCGGTGCGCACGTGGTCGGCGATCACCCGCAGCCGCACGTCGTCCGGGTGCGACTGGTGGGCCGCGTGCCCGGAGTGCGCGCCGTACCGCTTGCCGGTCAGCTCGGCCGCCCGGTCCAGGATCGGCTTGACCTCGTCGATCTCGTAGAGGTTGTCCACGCCCTGCAACAGCGAGGCCATCCGCTCCAGGCCCATGCCGGTGTCGATGTTCTTCGCCGGCAGGTCGCCGAGGATCGGGAAGTCCTCCTTGCCGACGCCCGGACCGCGCTCGAACTGCATGAAGACGAGGTTCCAGAACTCCAGGTAGCGGTCCTCGTCGACCTCCGGACCACCCTCGCGGCCGTACTCCGGACCGCGGTCGTAGTACAGCTCCGAACACGGGCCGCACGGCCCGGGGATGCCCATCGACCAGAAGTTGTCGGCCTTGCCGCGGCGCACGATCCGCTCGGCCGGCACGCCGGTGGCGCGCCAGATGTCGTACGCCTCGTCGTCGTCGAGGTAGACCGTCGCCCAGATCCGCTCCGGGTCCAGCCCGAAGCCGCCCGCCTCGACCGACTTGGTGGCCAGGTCCCAGGCGAGCGGGATCGCCCCGTCCTTGAAGTAGTCACCGAACGAGAAGTTGCCGTTCATCTGGAAGAACGTGCCGTGCCGGCTGGTCTTGCCGACCTCGTCGATGTCCGGCGTCCGGATGCACTTCTGCACACTGGCCGCCCGGTCGAACGGTGGGGACTGCTGCCCGAGGAAGTAGGGCACGAACTGCACCATGCCCGCGTTGATGAACAGCAGGTTCGGGTCGCTGATGGCGGGCAGCGGAGCGGACGGCACCACGGCGTGCCCGTTCGCCTCGAAGTGGGCGAGGAACCGCCGCTTGATCTCCGCCGTCTTCATCGCTGGTGCTCCTCCGGGAAAATCTGCCGGTCGCCGATCCGCGGGTCCTCCCGCAGCTCGGCGAACTCGTCGTCGTACGCCTCGCCGCGGGCGAAGGCCTCGTGGATCTCCTGCTCGCGCTCGGCCATCGAGACCCGGACGTCGTCCACGAAGGCGCGCACCGACTCGACCAGCCCACCGGCGGACTCGGACAGCCCGTTGGCGATGCCCGCCGGGGTGTACGCCTGCGCGGTCCGGGTGGCCTTACGCACCACCAGGACGCCCACGGCCAGCCCGATGCCCAGCCAGAACAACCGCCTCATGCTCTCATCCTTCCCGCGTACGCCGGTCGGGTCAGCGGTTGCCGCGCTTGGCGGCCCGACGCTGCTGCTTGATGGTGTCGCGCACCTCGCGCTCGGTCTCGGCGTGCCGGCGGGCGGAGGCGGCCTTGCGCACGCCGTAACCGAACGCGGCCACCTTCACCAGCGGGTTGGCCGCCGCGGCGGAGACCACGGTGGCCAGGTTCGCCACGTTCGCGGTGACGTTCTGCGCGTGGCTCGTCATGGTGTCCACCTTGGCGAGCTGGAGGTTCACCCCGTCCAGCGAGGTCTGCACCTGCTCCAGCGCCACGTTGACGTTCTTCACCGTGGTGTTCACGTCCCCCAGCAGCGGCCCGGTGCGCTCGTTCAGGTCGCCGATCATGCGGGTCGTCGCGTCGACGGTGTGCCGCAGCCGCAGGATCGGCACCGCCAGCACGAGCACCAGCATCAGGAACGCACCGGCCGCGATCAGCGCAGCGATCTCTCCACCACTCACGCGCATGTCCTCCTCAAGCATTGCCCCGGGACCCGACGCCCCGGAACGCGCGACCGTACCTGCCCAACCTGCCCACGTCGCACCCCGCCGGCCCGGTGGTCACCGGGCGCGGGCGGGCGCGCCAGCCCCAGACCCTACCGTCCGTGAGGGAAGTCGGCTCACGACGGTGAGGGGGTCGGCTCGCCGAGCGGGTCGTCGGTGAGGGTGGGGAACGGATCCTCACCGGTGAGTGACGGATCGGTGGTCGGCGTCGGCCCGGTGCGCTCGTCGTCGATCGCGTTGCGCACCTTCACCGACACCAACGAGCCGGTGCACGTCGCCGCTGCGGGCGCGGGCGGCGCGGACGGCGCCGGCTCCCCGTCCACCGGCGGTGGCGTGCAGGCGGGGTCGCGGACCCACAGGTCGAGCGTGAGCTCGTCCCGCCGCCAGCAGGTGTAGCTGCCCTCGACCTGCTCCTCCGGGCAGCGGTCGACCTTCCACCGCCGCCAACCGTCCTTGGCCAGGGCCTGCTCGTAGACGGCGACGGTCTGCTTCCACCCCTGGTCGGACTCGACCGCGCGTTCCCGCAACCGGCAGTCCTGGAGGCACCAGCGGCTGCCGCTGACGTTGTCGACCGTCTTCGTCGCCGCCCAGGACGGCACGTCGAGGGCGTCGAGCGTGTCGAAGACCGGGTCCCGGCTGAGCGTCCGCATCCCGAAGTAGAGCGGGACCGCGCCCAGCAGCACGAGACTGACAAGCGCGAGGAGGCCCATCCGTAGCCGGCGCCGTTCGCGCATCTGCCGACGCAGTTCGGAGCGGGCGCCGCGCAGGCCACCGGCCTCCGCCCCGTCCGCACCGGGGCCGGCCGGTCGCGGCATGGGCTCGTCGCCCGCGCCGGGCCGCGGCCCCGCGGCCTCCCCCGGCGGTACGACCGCAGCCGCCCGCGCCACCGCCGGCGCCCCCGGCACCCCGCCGACGGGCGCGGCGGCCGCGGCCCGGACCGGTTCCGGGGTGGGCGGGACAGCCCGCCCGGCGGTCCGGTCAGCGGTCCGCTCGGCCGGCCCGGTCGGTCGGGCCACCCCGGCGGCGGCCCGGGCCACCGTCGGTCCGCCGGCCGGTCGTGGCTCGGGCGCTCCCGCCGGACGGGGCGCGCCGCCCGGCGCGACGGAGTCGTCGGGACGGACCGGACCGCGCCCGTCCGGACGGCCTCCCCGCGCCGTCAGGCCACCGGTGCGCTCGGGGTCGCCCTGCGGGCCGGGACCGCCCGGCCCCGTCGGCGGCACGCCCGCGCGGGCCGGACCGGCCGCGCCGCGGTCTCCGGCCACCGGCGATACCCCGGCTCGGGCCGCGCCCCGGGCCGGGCCGGGCGGCTCGGACCGGACCGGATGCTCGGGTCGAACGGGTGCCCCGGGCGGCTGGGATCGGCCAGCCGGCTCGGGTCGGACGGGATGCTCGCGAGCCGGCGGCCCCGGCGGCTGGGATCGGCCGGCCGGCTCGGGTCGAACGGGCGGCCCGGCCACGGCGCGGCCGGTCGGTGCGCGGTCCGGGCCGCCGGCCGGTTCGTCGACCGGCGGGCCGGCCGGCCGACGGGCGGCCGGCATGGCGGGGTCGGTGTGCGACGCACGGCCGGCCTGGCGCAGCCAGTCGGCGGGCCGCTCCGGGCGCTGCGCGCGTGGCTCACCCGCCTCGTCGGCCGCCGGGCGCGGCGCCCGGGCCGGCGGAGCGGCGGCACCTGCGGGACCGGGAGCGTTGGCGGCACCGGGAGCGTCGGGAGCGGCCCGCCGGCCACGGGCGGGGGCGCGGCGGGAAGCGGGCGGGCCCGCCCCCTCCGCCGGGGCGCCGGAGACGGGCGCGGTGGCACCGGGAAGCTCCGGGGCGTTCCCGCTGCGGGGCACGGCGGTCGGCCGGTCCGGCTCGGCGGCGGCCCGCCGGCCGGCACCCGAGACCGGTCGGGCGGCGGGGTCGACCGCACCCTCCGGCGAGCGGTGGCCACCGGCGGGCGGGGTCGCCTCGTGGCGGGAGCGTCGTCCACCGCCGGGGGCCGGCGTCGCGCCGGTCGGCTCGTCGTCGGGTCGCGCCCGGCGGCCCGCGCCGGAGACCGGCCGGACCGCGCCCGGGTCGTCGGGCGACGCGCGGCGACCGGTGGCGGCGGGCCGGGTTCCGGTGTCCAGGCCCGCGGCGTGGGAGCCGGGCGTCTCGACGCCGTGCCGGCCGAGCGGGGTGGGAGGCGTCGCCGTCCGGGAGGCGCCGCCGTCCCCGGGGGACGGCCATGCCGGACCCTGCTCGGCTGCGGCGCGGTCGGGTCCGGTTCGTCCGGTGGGCGGGCCGGTCGGGGGTGCGACCGCAGGACCGGCCGACCGGCCGGCGATCGCCGGCTGCCGACCGGTGGGGCCGTCCGTGCCGCGACGGTGCGGCGGGCCGTCCGGCCGGGGCGCCTCGGGCACACCGGGCCAGGGCCCCTCCACGGGACGGCGCGGCGTGACCGGCTCGGGGCCGGCGGGACGGGCCGGCGGCGCCACCGGCCCGGACCCGGTCGGGTCGGGACCACGCCGGGCCGCCTGCGGACGGGGACCGGGGCCGCCGGGGGGCGCTGCCGGGCCGGGACGAACGGCGCCCGGAGGCAGGTCCGGACCGGGACGGCCGGCGCCCGGAGGCAGGTCCGGACCGGAGCGGCCGGCGCCCGAAGGACGGTCCGGGCCGGAGCGGCCGGGTACCGGCGGCGCCGGGGCGGGACCACCGGTGCCCGGGGGCGCCGCCGCGCCGGAGCGACTCGTCACCGGCGCCATCGTCGCGTCGGTTCGATCGGCTGCACCGGCGCCGGTCGGGTGGGGTCCACCGGTTGCCTGCGGGGCGCGACCCGGCTGGCCGGCGGCCGACGCCGGGCCGGGCCGACCGGACGTCGGGGGCGGCAGGCCGGGCCGACCGGGCGTCGGGGGCTGCGGGCCGGGACGACCGGGCGTCGGGGGCTGCGGGCCGGGGCGACCGGGCTCGGGAGCCGGCGCGGCGGCACGACCGGGGGCCGTCGGCGGGCCGCCAGGACGGCCGGGCATCGAGGGCTGCGGGCCGGGTCCACCGGTGCCCGACGGCGGTGCGGCCGGACCACCGGGTCCCGGGGCGTACCCGCCCGGTCGTCCCGGTGCGGGAGGCGGCGGGGCCGCCCGACCGGGGGCCGGAGGCGGCGGAGCCGATCGGCCGGCTGGCGGAGTTGGTGGAGTCGCCCGGCCGGGGGCCGGAGGTTGCGGGGCCGCTCCGCCGGGCGCCGACGGCGCACCGGGGCCGGGGCCGCCGGGACCGGGTGGGGGCGCCGCGCCCGGGCGGGGCGGCCGATCCGGCTCGGGGACGCGGGCGGCACCGGGTCGCGGACCCGGGCCCGGTGGCGTCTCCCCCTCCGGGCCGAGTTCGCCGCGCTGCTGCTTGGCGCTACGCAGGTCGTCGATCCAGCCGAACTCCTCGCCGGCGACCGCCTGGTCCGGCTCGGCCTCGGCGGACCGGCCGCGCCCCCACCGGCGGCCCTTGGCCTTCGGATCGCGCCGCTCGTCAGGGCCGTCCGCCGGCCGATCCGGACCACGCGCCATCACTGTTGACCCCCCTCGGTGGCGTCGCCGCCACCCTCACTCGCCCCGCCGACCTGCTCGGTGCCGCTTGCCCGGACCCCGGACGCGGCGACCGGCGTACCGGCCTCCCCCCGCGTCACCGGTGCGGGCAACCCGCGGACGATCCGACGCAGCACCGGCAGCCGGGTGGCCAACGCCCGCTCCGCGCCGTGCCCGCTGGGTCGGTAGTAGTCGGTCCCGACGAGGTCGTCCGGAGCGTACTGCTGGGTGACCACCCCCCGGTGGTCGTCGTGCGGGTACCGGTAGCCGGCCCCGTGGCCGAGCCCGCGCGCCCCGGAGTAGTGGGCGTCCCGCAGCCCGCGCGGAACCGACCCGCCGCGACCGGCGCGCACGTCGGCGACGGCGGCCCCGATGGCGGTCGTGGCCGAGTTCGACTTCGGGGCGGTGGCGAGGTGGATGACCGCCTGCGCGAGGTTGAGCTGGGCCTCGGGCAGGCCGACGTACTCCACGGCGTGCGCCGCGGCGGTGGCCACGGTCAGCGCGGTGGGATCGGCCATGCCGACGTCCTCGCTGGCGAAGATGACCATCCGGCGGGCGATGAACCGGGCGTCCTCGCCGGCCACCAGCATCCGGGCCAGCCAGTGCAGTGCCGCGTCCACGTCCGAGCCCCGCATGCTCTTGATGAAGGCGCTTGTCACGTCGTAGTGCGCGTCGCCGTCCCGGTCGTAGCGCACGGCCGCCACGTCGACCGCCTGCTCGGCGACGGCGAGGTCGATCCGCGCCGCGCCGGTGGCGGTCGCGGTGGCCGCCGCCGCCTCCAGCGCGGTGAGCGCCTTGCGCACGTCGCCGCCGGCGAGCCGGACCAGATGGTCCTCCGCGTCCTCGGCCAGGACCAGCGCGCCGCCGAGCCCGCGCTCGTCGGCCACCGCGCGGCGCAGCAGCCCGCGCACGGCGTCGTCGTCGAGCGCCTGGAGGGTGAGCAGCACGCAGCGGGACAGCAGCGGCGAGATGACTGAGAAGTACGGATTCTCCGTGGTCGCCGCGAGCAGCGTGACCGTGCGGTCCTCGACGGCGGCGAGCAGCGAATCCTGCTGGGTCTTGCTGAACCGGTGCACCTCGTCGATGAAGAGCACGGTCGGCGGGCCACCGGAGCGGCGTTGCCGGCGGGCGGTCTCGATGACCGCGCGGACGTCCTTCACGCCGGCGGTCAGCGCGGACATCGCCACGAAGCGCCGGTCGGTGGTGCGGGCCACCAGGTGGGCGATCGTGGTCTTGCCGCTGCCGGGGGGACCCCAGAGGATGACCGACATCGGCGCGGCCCCCTCGACCAGCTGGCGCAGCGGTGCGCCGGGGGCGAGCAGATGGTCCTGGCCGATCAGCTCGTCCAGGCCGGCCGGCCGCATCCGGACCGGCAGCGGTGAATCCGCGCGGGTGTCGGTGAAACTGTCGACGCCGCCGGAGGCCGCGGGTGCGCCGGGCGCTCCGGCGGGCTCGCCGAGGGTGAAGAGGGCGTCGGATTCCATCACGAGAACAGTACCGGGCCGGGCCGACGGCGCCGGAATCGCGCCGCCGACCCGACCCCTGTGGTCTTTTCCGGTCAGCCGCGACCCGGCCGCCGGCCCCGGTACCACCGGCCGCCCCCGCCACCGCGCGGGCCGGAGCCGACCCCGGCCAGGTAGAGCGAGAGCAGCAGGAAGCCGATCAGCATGAGCGTCGAGGTGCTGAACAGGTCGGGGGCGCCGAGGTCGGTGTTCATGAAGTCGAGAAGCAGCGCGAAGCCGAACACGATGGCCGCGAGAATGGCGAGCATGTCGTTTCCTCCGGTGGGGGTTCCCAGTAGGTCGGCGACGGATGTACCCGATCGGTCTGTTCGTCAATCTCCACCGTGGAGATGGTCGGTGGCGAGCACCGCGTACCGCGCGGAGTCCCGCCAGACGCCGCGGACGAGCAGGTGGTCGCGGCTCACCCCCTCCGCGTGCAGGCCGGCCTTCTCCAGGACGCGGCGGGACGCGACATGGTCCGGCTGGACGGTCGCCTCCACCCGGTGCAGCCCCACCCGCGCGAACGCGAGGTCCAGCAGCAACCGGGTGATCTCGGTGCCGATCCCGGTGCCCCGGTGCGCGGTCCGCACCGCGTAGCCGACCTCTCCGCGCCGGTGCGCCACCGACGTCACCGTGAGCACTCCCAGCCCGAGCAGGAGGTCACCGTCGACCGCCGCGAGCCGGTACTCCGGGCGCGGCTCCCCGCCAGCGGTCTCCCGCCAGGCCGGTATTGCCTCGCGCACCACCTCCGGGGTCGGGATCTCCTCGTCCAGCACGCCGTCGACCACGGTGGGCTCGGTCAGGAACTCGTGCAGGACCGGGGCGTCCGCGTCGGTCCACTCGCGCAGCGTGCAGCGTGCACCGGGCAGGCGGACCGTACGGACGGAGCGGATGGGGGTCACGGCTGGTCCTCTCGTAGGCTGGCGACATGATCACGGTCGACGAGGTGCTGACCGGGCGGGCGGCGGTGCTCGCCGCGACCGGCCACCACCCGTACGCCCGGCACGCGTTGCGCCGCGACCAGCCCGCGCGGGGGTGGCGACGCGGGGACACGGTCGGGTGGCTGCTGCCGCCGGGCGAGTGGTCGGCCGGCGGCGCGATCGGCGCGCCCGGCCCGGCGCTGGAGGTGCTCGCCGCCCAGCGGGCGGACGGGACGCTCCGGGCCGGCCAGTCGGTGAACCTGTCCCGGGTCGCGCCGGACGCGCTGGGCGCGTGCCTGCCGGTGGCCCGCTCCAGCGACTGGGACTTCCTCTGGACCACCGGGCCGCCACCGCACCAGCCGGAGCAGGAGCGGGTGGTACGGCTCACCGAGGCCGACCACCCCGCGCTGGCGGCGCTCGTCGACGAGGCCTTTCCGAGCACCACGTCCCGGCCGGGCGACCCGGGCGTCGTCGACTGGTACGGCATCCGGGACGGGGACCGCCTGATCGCCTGCGGCGCCGACCGCAGCCGGGGCGACATCGGTTTCCTGGCCGGGCTGACCGTGGCGCCCGGGCATCGCGGTCGAGGGCTGGGCGGGGCGTTGACCGCCGGCATGACGTGCGCCCTGTTCACCCGGTACGACCAGGTGGCGCTCGGGGTCTACACCGTCAACGTCGGCGCGCTCCGGCTCTACCGCCGGCTGGGCTTCACCGGCACCGCGCCGCGTACCACGGTCCACCTGGGCTAGGAGCGGTCCACGGTCGCGGCCCCGACCGATGGTGCCGACACCGGCACGGCCGCCGGCCCGGGGCCGGCGGGACTTCCGTCGGGGCCGGTCGCCGGGACCGGGCCCACCAGGGGCTGCGCGGCCCCGGACCGCGCGGCGGCCCGGTTGGCGCGCCAGGCCGGCAGGTAGAGCGGGGCGGCCACGGCCAGCACCACGGCGCCGACAAGCATCGCGACGCGGACGCTGGTGGCGTCCGCCAGCGCGGTCAGCACCACCGCGCCGAGCGCGCCGGCCGGTTGGGCCATCATGGAGTTCAGCGACAGCACACTGGTCCGGTACGGCCCGTCGACCTGCCGGTGCAGCAGCCCCATGTGCAGCGGGTTCGACGCGCCGTGCACGGTGTAGCAGGCCAGGTAGGCGATCAGCACGCCGACCGGGCCGGCGAGCAGGCCCATGCCGACCACGGTCCCGCCCTGGAGCACCCGCATCAGCGCGGCGGCCGGCGCGGCGCCGAGGCGACGCAGCAGGACCGGGGTGAGCGCGGCGCCTGCCGCGTTGGCCAGCCAGGCGGCCGAGCCGGCGGGGCCGAGCAGCGCCGCCGCCCGGTCGGCGCCACCGACCACCTCGGACAGCCGGATCGGCAACAGCGACTCGAACGTGACCATGCCGAAGCCCCAGAACAGCTCGACGGAGACCAGGGCCAGCAGCACCCGGTTGCGACGCAGCAGGCCGACGGCCTGCCCGACCATCCGGGGCGCCTGCGCCACCGAGGCCCGCACCGTGGCCGGGCCGCCCGTGGGGCGCTGCTCCCTCATCAGCGTCAGCAACGCCACGATCGAGACGGCCTGGAGCGCGGCGGCGACCAGCACCGGGCCGGTCAACGCGCTGACCGGACCGAACGGGCCGAGCGCGACCAGGCCGCCGCCGAGCAGCGCGCCGGCGCCGATGGCGACGCCGATGACGGTGCCGGCCCAGCCGAGGCCGCGTTCGTACTCGGCGTCCGGGTCGGCGGCCAGCGTGGCGTCGACGTACCAGGATTCCAGCGGGCCGCTGTCGAGCGCCCGGTAGACGCCCTGCAACGCCCAGACCAGGAAGAACATCCAGAACGAGTCGGCCACCGCCATCAGCGCCAGGGAGGCCAGCGCGACCACCCAGGCGACCAGCAGCACCGGTCTGCGGCCGAGCGCGTCGGCGAACCCGCCGGTGGGCAGCTCCAGCGCCAGCACCACCAGGCCCTGCGCGGTGGCCACCAGGCCGATCTGGGACAGCGACAGCCCGCGCTCCTGCATCAGCAGGATCATCACGGTCATCAGCAGGCCGCTGGGCAGCCAGCGCAGCCCGTGAAGCGTGAGGTAGCGGAACCGGATCTGGCGTACGGACAGGGCGCTCACGGCTTCTCCTCGGCGGGCGGCAGGACCGGGCTGAGCGGGAACGCGGCGAGGTAGAGCTGCACCAGCTCGCCGTCGGGGTCGTCGGGGTCGGTCTCGTCCCGGTGCCGTTCGAGGACGGCGAACACCTCCGCCTTGATCGCCTCGAGGCGGGCGGCCGGGATCCGCATGAAGAAGTCGCCCATGCCGAACGCGTCGCGCCAGGCCGGCGACCACTCGTGACGCTGGGCGGCCCACCGTTCGGCGTGCTCGGTGAAGAAGCGGATGTAGTCCGCCTCGATCCACTCGATGGCGGCGCGGGCGTCCGGGTCGTCGTCGTAGTCGCTGGCCTCCCACTGGGTGACGTCGTGCGCGGCCCGCCAGAACCGCTGCCTCCCGGTGCCCAGCTCCGGGTCCTCGACCACCATGCCCACCTCGGCGAGCTGCCGCAGGTGGTAGCTGGTCGCGCCGGTGTTGGTGCCGAGCAGCTCGGCGAGCCGGGTGGCGGTGGCCGGCCCGTTCACCCGCAGCGCGCCGACCAGGCGCATCCGCAGCGGGTGGGCCAGCACACGCACCTGCTGGTGGTCCAGCCGGACCCGGCGCGGCTCCGGACGGGTCTGTTCGCTCTCCATGCGATGCACAATATCTGTGCACACTTTCTGTGCACAAGACTCATGCAAAGAAAGTGTGCATCCGTGCGGACGGTCAGGCGAACAGCTCGGCGACGCCGCGCAGGCGGGTCCGGAGCAGGCCGGTGGCGCGGGCGGAGTCGAGGCGTACCTCGATCGGGCGGTGCAGACCGGCGGCGGCCGTGGTGGTGGTCCGCAGCCCGGCCGGGTCGACGCCGAGCCGGCGGGCCAGCAGCCGTCCGACGTCGGCGCGGCTCACCTGGTCCGGGCCGGCCACGTTCAGCGGGCCGGCCAGGTCGGTCGGGAGCAGCTCCAGCACCGCCGCGGCGAGGTCGGTGACGTCGATCGGGCAGCGGATCTCGTCGCTGAACAACGTGGCCCGGCCGGCGAGCGCGTCCCGGCAGCGCTGGAGCTGCTTGCTCCCCTCCCCCAGGATCAGCGAGGTCCGCACCAGCAACGCCCCCGGGTCCACCGCCCGCACCGCCGTCTCGGCCGCCGCCTTGGCCGCCCCGTACGGATACACCGGCGTGGGCGGCTCGTCATCGGCGTACGGCGCGGGACGCCCGGCGTGCAGCGCGTCGCTGGACAGGTGCACCAGCCGCGCGCCCACCTCGGCGGCGGCGGACGCCACGTGGGCCGCCCCGTCGGCGGTGACCGCCCAGTCGTCGACGCGGTACGGGGTGCCGACCACGGCGTCCGGGCGTACCTCGGTCAGCAGCGCGCGCACCGCGGCCCGGTCGGTGACGTCGAGCCGGCGGACCGTGACGCCCGGCACCCGGACGCCGCCCGCGTGGCAGGTCGCGACCACCCGCCAGCCGGCGGCGACCGCCTGCCGGCACACCTCGCCGCCCAGAAATCCGCTGCCGCCGACCACCAGCAGCCTCGTCCCGCCCCGTCGCGCCACGATCACGAGGTTAGCGGGGCGACCCGCCGCGACGGCGTCCCGCCAACCTCGTGATCAACAGCTCGGACGCCGGGCCGGCGACCGGAAGGGCAGGGCTCAGGTGGGGTCGGCGACCGGGGCGGCGGGACCGGCGGTGCCGGCGTGCGGCGCGGCGGGCGCCTTCGGCTTGGCGTCGATGCCGGCCTCGGTGCGCTGCTGCCCGGTGATCGGCGTCGGCGCGCCGGTCAGCGGGTCGAAGCCGCCGCGCGTCTTCGGGAACGCGATCACCTCACGGATCGAGTCCGCGCCGGCCAGCAGCATGCAGACCCGGTCCCAGCCGAACGCGATGCCACCGTGCGGCGGGGCGCCGTACTTGAACGCCTCCAGCAGGAAGCCGAACTTGTCCTGCGCCTCCTCGGCGGTGATGCCGAGCAGGTCGAACACGCGCTGCTGCACGTCGCCGCGGTGGATACGGATCGAGCCGCCGCCGATCTCGTTGCCGTTGCAGACGATGTCGTACGCGTAGGCCAGCGCCCGGTCCGGCGCGGACTCGAAGCGGTCCACCCACTCCGCGTTCGGCGAGGTGAACGGGTGGTGCACGGCGGTCCAGCCGCCGTCGTCCGTCTTCTCGAACATCGGCGCGTCGACCACCCAGCAGAACGCCCAGGCGCTCTCGTCGACCAGGCCGGCCCGCTTGGCGATCTCAATCCGGGCGGCGCCGAGCAGCTCCTGGGCCTCGCGGGTCTCCGTGCTCGCGGCGAAGAAGATCGCGTCGCCGGGCTTCGCGCCGACCGCGTCGGCCAGGCCGGACAGGTGCGCCTCGGACAGGTTCTTCGCCACCGGGCCGCGCGCCTCGCCGGTCTCCGCGTCCAGTACCACGTACGCCAGGCCACGCGCGCCGCGCGCCTTGGCCCAGTCCTGCCAGCCGTCCAGCTCCTTGCGGGTCTGGCTCGCGCCGCCCGGCATGACCACCGCGCCGACGTAGCCACCCGCGTCGATCGCGCCGGCGAACACCCGGAACGCGGTGCCGCGCAGGTAGTCGGTCAACTCGGTCAACTCGACGCCGTAGCGCAGGTCCGGCTTGTCGGAACCGTAGCGGGCCATCGCGTCGTGCCAGGTGATCCGCGGGATCGGCCGGGCGATCTCGTGACCGGCCAGCTCGGACCAGAGCTTCGCCACGATCGCCTCGCCGAGGTCGATCACGTCGTCCTCGGTGACGAAGGACATCTCGATGTCGAGCTGGGTGAACTCCGGCTGCCGGTCGGCGCGGAAGTCCTCGTCGCGGTAGCAGCGGGCGATCTGGTAGTACCGCTCCATGCCGCCGACCATGAGCAGCTGCTTGAACAGCTGCGGCGACTGCGGCAGCGCGTACCAGCTCCCCGGCTGGAGGCGCACCGGGACCAGGAAGTCGCGCGCGCCCTCCGGCGTGGAGCGGGTCAGCGTGGGCGTCTCGATCTCCAGGAAGTCCCGCTCGTGCAGCACCGTGCGGGCGAGCTGGTTGGCCTTCGAGCGCAGCCGCATCGCCTTCGCCGGGCCGCCGCGACGCAGGTCGAGGTAGCGGTACTTCAGCCGGATGTCGTCGCCGGCCTCGACCTGGTCGTCCACCGGCAGCGGCAGCGGCGCGGACTCGGAGAGCACCTCCAGCGCGGTGGCGGTCACCTCGACCTCGCCGGTCGGCAGGTCCGGGTTCTCGTTGCCCTCGGGACGCCGGGTCACCTCGCCGACGACCTTGACGCAGAACTCGTTGCGCAGCGCGTGCGCGTCCTCCTCGCGGAACACCACCTGCACGACGCCGGAGGCGTCGCGCAGGTCGACGAAGATGACCCCGCCGTGGTCGCGCCGGCGGGCCACCCACCCGGCGAGCGTCACCGTCGAGCCGGCGTCCGCGGCGCGCAGGCTTCCGGCATTGTGGGTACGGATCACGGCTGGCGTCTCCTCATCGTGGGGCTGTCCCCGCATTCTGTCAGCTCTGCGGAGCGTCCCCCGCGCCACCCGGCCAACCCGCGCCGTTCCGGCTCACGCGTCCGGGATGTCCCAGCCGGTCACCTGGAGCGTGGTCGAGCCGTCGTTCGCCACGCCGATCACCTCGATCAGCGCCATCCGCCACGGATCGCCGTGTGCCTTGGCGTACGCGTAGTCGGTGGTGACGCAGATCGTGGTGCCCTTGCGAACCGGGATCGGCTGTCCCTCGCCGATCAGCGCGGTGCGGATCTTCTCGGCGCACTCCTGGGGCGTCGCGCTGGCGGAGGTCGCGTCGGTGCCCTCCACCCCGTCCTCCAGCCGGAGCGTCGAGGGCTCGTTGCCGCAGCCCCGGCTGAACCGGATGTCCGCACCGGTGGCGTCGTTCCTGGTCCGGGGCTCGTCCAGGTCCGCGTACATCGAGTTGCTGCACGACGCCTTGAGGACCAGCGGCTGCTTCTGGTAGCTGGGTCGGTAGACCGTCCGCTCGTCGAGCGGGGGCGCCTCCCCCGGCGAGCGGGGCGTGTCGTCGGGAGTGGTGCCGCCCGCCTCGGTCGGCGCGCTGCTGGCGGGCGTCTGGGCACCGCCGTCCGGCTCGCCGGTCGCCGACGCGCTCACGATCGGCCCCGAGCGAAGCGCGATGTCCTTCGCGTCCTGCGCCTGGTCGAGGGCCCGCCAGGCGAAGATCGCCGAACCGAGGGCCAGCAGCAGCGCGAGTCCGGCGACGCCCAGGGCGAGCACGACGAGGCCCCGGCCGCCCGAGCGGGGAACCCCGACGGGGCGTCCGGGACCGCCGGACGGGCCGGGGCCGGACGGAGCCCCGGCGCCGGCGGGTGGCGGGTCCGCTCCCGGGAAGTTCGGCCGGGGGTCGTTCGGCCCGCGGGACTCGCTCATGAAGGCGTCTCCTGACAGTCGACGGTTGACGAACTGCGGTTATCGCAGGATCAGAGCGGTTGCGCTGTCGCCAAGCGGACAACGCAGGCGAACAGAGTCGCTTGTGGACCGTGGCGATGATAGAAACACGGGCGCAATCGCGTCGGCAACGGACATTCGGGGAGAGGCGTGGCGACCGTCGACAAGGAGCAGCCCGCCGGTTCCGGCCGAGGCCGAGGCGACAACGGACCGAGGTTCGGGCTGTGGGTGACCACGGCCGCCGCGATCGTCGGCGTCGTCATCGCCGGCCTGGCGCTGCTGCGCGACTACTTCGGCTGGGAACGCGAGGAGCCGGACACCGCGCACACCCCGGCCGGGGTGACCAGTACGCCGAGCCCGGACGGTGCCGCCGCCCCGACCACCGGTCCCGCCGCCCCGACGTCCGGGCCCGCCTGGGTGCACCTGGACAGCCTGCCGGTGGCGCCGGGCGCCGGGAACACCGTCGACCTCCCCCGAGCGCTCAAGGGCACGGCCGGTCTGGACCGGGCGGTCGCCGTCCGGTGCCCGGAGAACGTCTCCGGAGACAAACAGCGTGAGGTGACCTACGAACTGCGGCGTCGCTACCAGGATCTGACGCTCACCGTGCGGGCGCACTCCCCGGAGGACCCGCAGGCCCCGGTACGGGTCATCGCGTACGCGGCGGTCCGCCGGCCCGACGACAGCGGCGTGGACCGGCTGAAGCGTGCGCTCGTGGACGCCCGGGAGGGCGCGCCCGGGAAGCTCGCCGCCGACGTGGCCGGCGCCGACGGCCTCATCCTGTCCGTGGAGTGCCAGTTTCCCGACTCGATCGTGATCCTCACCGACACCCGGATCACCCCGGCCTGACCCGTCCGACGCCCCGTCACTCCGGCTCGGCCGGCAGCAGGTGGTTGACCCGGACGTCGTCCTCGGCCAGCGCCCGGGCCCGTTCCTCGACCACCCGGTCCGCGCCGGTGAGCCGGCCGCCGTGCTGGCGCAGGTGCTCCTCCCAGGTCGGCACCTGGTACACCTCGACGAAACCGTCGGCCCGCTCGCCGGCCCGGAACAGCCCCCACCGCATCGCGCCGGTACGCCGGCGGGACCGGCCGACCGCGCGCATCGCCTCGACGAACTCGGCCTGCCGCTCGGGGCGGACCGTGTACGAGACGGTGACCAGCACCGGACCGCCCCGCGCCGGCGGCTCCAGCGTCAGGTGCGGCTCGGGCCAGTACACGGCCGGATCGCGGTCCACGCCCCGGGTCTCCCGCAACGGCCAGAGCAGCACGCTCAGCGCGCCGACCGCCATCAGCGCGGCGGCCACGGTGAGCGCGTCGACCAGGCCGGTGAACTCGCCGAGCGCGCCCCAGGCGACCGCCCCGAGCGCCTGACCGCCGGCGAACACCATCTGGTAGACCGACAGGCCGCGGGCGCGTACCCAGCCGGGCAGGAAGAGCTGCATGGCGGCGTTGACGCTGGACAGCACCGTCATCCAGGCCAGCCCGGCGGGCACCAGCGCGACCACCGCCACCGCCGGCACCGGCACCAGCGCGAGCGTCGCCAGCACCACCGCGTACAGCAGTCCGGCCAGGAGCAGCAGGTGGTTGCTGGAGAGCACCCGGCGTACCCGGGGCAGCACCAGCGCGCCGGCCACCGCGCCGACGCCGAGCGCGCCGAGCAGCACGCCGTAGCCGCCCGCGCCGAGGCCGAGCCGGCGGCTGGCGACCAGCGGCAGCAGCGCCCACAACGCGCTGCCGGGCACCACGAACAGGGCGGCGCGCAGCAGGATCCGGCGGACCACCGGCGAGTGCCGCACGTACCGACCGCCGGCGCGCAGCGCCGCGGTGAACCGCTCCGGCGCGGCGTCCTGCTCCCGGCGTGCCGGGCGCCACCGCACCAGCGTCACCGCGAAGATCGCGAACGAGACCGCGTTGACCGCGAAGACCACCGCCACGCCGGCCTGGGCCACCAGTACGCCGGCGACCGCCGGACCGACCGAACGGGCCAGGTTGACGCTGATCGAGCCGAGCGCGGAGGCGGAGACGAGCTGCGAGCGGGGTACCAGTTCCGGGATCACCGCCTGCCAGGCGGGCAGCGTGAGCGCCTGTCCGACGCCGAGGCCGAAGGTGAGCGTGAGCAGCAACGCCGGCGGCATCCGGCCGGCCGCGGTCAGCACGGTGAGCAGCACGCCGACGGCGGCCAGGAAGCACTGCACGGCGATCAGCAGCCGCCGCCTGTCGAACGTGTCGGCGAGCGCGCCGGCCGGCAGCGCCAGCATCAGCACCGGCAGCATGCTGGCGGTCTGCACCAGCGACACCAGGGTCGCGGCGCCCGGAGCGTCGACCAGCAGCCACTGGGCGCCGACGGTCTGCATCCAGGTGCCGATGTTGCTGGCCAGCACCGCCAGCCAGAGGCTGCGGAACGCGGCCGACCGCAGCGGCGCCCAGGCGGACGGCTGCCGGTCGGTCACGTCGGTCACGTCGGTCGGGGAGGCGCTCACCGGCCGATACCTACCCGGTCCGGGGCCCGGCACTCCCCGCCCGCCGACCGGGCCGAACCCGGTGCACGCTGCCGAGCCCCGGTACACGCGGCCGGCCGAACCCCGGTCCACGCCGCCGAAGCCGGTGCACACGGAACGGGCCGCCGGTCACCCGGCGGCCCGTTCGCGCGGTGCGGATCAGAAGACGCTCACGCCGTAGACGCTGAGCGGCTCGGTGACCGGCTGGAAGTAGGTGGTGCCGCCGGAGGAGCAGTTGCCGCTGCCGCCGGAGGTGAGGCCGAGCGCGGTGCTGCCGGCGAAGAGCGAGCCGCCGCTGTCGCCACCCTCGGCGCAGACGTTGGTGCGGATCAGGCCGGAGACGCTGCCCTCGGCGTAGTTGACCGTCGCGTTGGTGGCGGAGACGCTGCCGCTGCGCAGGCCGGTGGTGCTGCCGGAACGCTTGACGGCCTGGCCCACGTACGCGTTGCCGGCCGTGGTGATGTCCTGGTAGCTGCCGTTGTAGAGGTAGACGTTGCCGGCCGCGTTGGCCGAGTTGCTGTGCCGGACGATGCCGTAGTCGTTACCCGGGAAGCTGGTGCCGGTCCGGGTGCCGAGGACGCTGGTCTGGCCGGAGTTCGAGTACCAGGTCGAGCCCAGGTTGGTGCAGTGCCCGGCGGTTAGGAAGTAGTACGTCGAGCCGCTGCGCACGTTGAAGCCGAGCGAGCAGCGGTAGCCACCGGTGTAGATGGCCTGGCCGCCGGAGATCCGGGTGGTCAGCGTGCCGGCCTCGGCCTCGATGCGGACCGCGCCACCGGTGCGGGCGGCGGCGGCCTTGACCCGCTCCAGCTTGGCGCCGGTGACGGTGCTGTCGACGGAGACGACGACCTGGTTGGTGGCCGCGTCGGTCCACCAGGCGGTGCCCGGGATCTTGGCGGAGCGCTCCAGCTCGCTGGTGGCGGCCTTGAGCTGGTTGGCGCCGCGGGTGACGAGCTTCGGCACGGCGCCGGCGGCGTGCACCTGGCGGGCGGCGGCGGCGTCGGTCACGGTGACGACCATCTTGCCGCTGGCGTCGGCGTACGTGCCGGCGGCGCGGTCGCCGAGCTTGGCGACGAGGGAGGCGGCGGCGTCGGGCGAGGCGGGCGAGGGGGCGGCCTGAGCGGGTGCGCCGAGGAGCGAGCCGGTGACCAGGGTACCGGCGACGGCGACGGCGGCGGCGCGACGGAGCGTGGACCTCGTGGGTCGCATGTAACAACCTCCGGATGGGGGTGAACGGGCGCTGTCATGGGGAAACGCCCGAGGACAACCCGGGCGACCTGGGGAAACCGTCCGGGCTGACCAAAGTATTCACACATTTAAGATCGTAAACAAGACATGCGTTTGACCGGATTCGCACCGGCGCCGCATGTAACGCTGCAGCAACAACATCGTCACCAGGGTGTCAGACCGGACGCGGCCCTGCTCAGCCGCGACGGCGCGCGCCCGGGCCGGGGACGGGCAGGACGTCCCGCGGCTCGGCCACGTCGTGCCCCTCGGCGCAGCGCAGCGCCACCCGCACCTCGGCGCCGCAGTCGCGGTGCGTCACGGTCAGCGGCGGACCCTCCGGGTCGGCCAGGTACCGGTCGCCCCACCCGAGCACCGCCACCAGCACCGGCCACAGGTCCAGCCCCATCTCGGTGAGCCGGTACTCGTGCCGCGGCCGGCTGCCCGGCTCGCGGTACGGCTCCCGCCGCAGGACGCCGCGCTCCACCAGCATGGACAGCCGGTTGGTCAGCACCTGACGCGGAATGCCGGTGCGTACCCGCATGTCGTCGAAGCGGCGTACGCCGTTGAACACCTCGCGGAGCACGACCACGGTCCACCGCTCGCCGAGGATCTCCATGGCGCGCGCGATGGTGCAGTTCTCCACCGACCAGTCCAGTGCCGCGGGTCTCATGCCGACCAGGCTAGGTCTGATTGACAGACTCAGCAACGTGCTGCGAGGCTGGGTCCATGAGCCAGACGCAGGAGCGCAGCCGCACGTTCACCTGGTCCGACCCGGTAGCCGGAGCGGCCCACGTCGGCCGGCGCAGCGGCCTCGACCTGTTGCGCGCGATGATCGCCGGCGAGCTGGCCGCGCCGCCGGTCATGCACCTGATCGACATGGCGCGGATGACGGCCGACGAGGGTCGCGTCGTCGTCGAGCTGCTGCCGCAGGAGTTCCACTACAACCCGCTCGGCACGGTGCACGGTGGCGTCCTCTCCACCCTGCTCGACACCGCCGCCGGCTGCGCCGTGCACACGACGCTGCCGGCCGGCGTCGGCTACACCTCGCTCGACCTCAACGTGAAGTTCCTCCGCCCGGTCACCGTGACCAGCGGCATGCTGCGCTGCGAGGGCACCGTGCTGCAACGGGGTCGCCGCACCGCGCTGGCCGAGGCCCGCCTGACCGACCCGACGGACCGCCTGGTCGCCCACGCCACCTCCACCTGCCTCCTCTTCCCCCTCGAAACCCCCTGACCTCCCCCTCCCCCTCCCCCTCCCCCCACCCCACGGCTTCGCGCAGTTTCACGGAAAGAGTGGCCATCTGCGGCCGGACAGCCACTCTTTCCGTGAAACTGCAGAAGGCGTGGAGGGGATCAGGGGGTGCGGGTCAGGCGGGCGGCACGGGCGGCGCGGCGCTCCTCGAAGCGGGCCGCCTGGGTCTCCAGCATGTCCAGGTGGGCGGCGATCTGCTCGCGGGCGGCCTCGCCGTCGCCGGTCAGGCCGGTGACCTCGAACAGGTTCCACTGGCGCAGCACCGGCACCACCACCTCGTCGCGGTGCTGGCGCAGGTCGTAGATGCCGGCCAGCGCGATCGCCACCGACTTGCGGGCGAAGCCGTCGATGCCCACCCCCGGCATCTGGAAGTCGGCCAGCACGTCGGCGACAGCCCGCATCGCCTGGTCCGGCGCCAGCTCGAACGCCGCCGCGAGCAGGTTGCGGTAGAAGACCATGTGCAGGTTCTCGTCCGCCGCCACCCGGGACAGCAGCGCCTCGCAGACCGGGTCGCCGGTGGCCCGGCCGGTGTTGCGGTGCGAGATGCGGGTGGCCAGTTCCTGGAACGACACGTACGCCAGCGAGTGCAGCACCTCGTCGTCGTGGACGTTGTGGTAGCCGGCGGACATGTGCACCATCCGGGCCCGCTCCAGCGCCACCGGGTCGACCGCCCGGCTCACCGTGAGGTAGTCGCGGATCGCGGTGCCGTGCCGCCCCTCCTCCGCGGTCCACCGGTGCACCCAGGTGCCCCACGCGCCGTCCCGCCCGAACAGGCTGGCGATCTCGTGGTGGTAGGAGGGCAGGTTGTCCTCGGTGAGCAGGTTGACGATCAGCGCGGTGCGGGCGGCCTCGGGCAGCGTCGAGTCGGCCTCCGACCACGCCTCGCCGCCGAGCGGGCCGTCGAACGTGCGCCCGTCGCTCCACGGCACGTACTCGTGCGGGAACCACTCCTTGGCCAGCGACAGATGCCGGTCGAGGTTCTTCTCCACGACAGGTTCGAGTTCGGTGAGCAGAGCGGTCTGACTGAGCACGGACACGACGTTCTCCCTACGGTGGCGTAACTTACGCCACCGTAGGTCGAATCGTCGTCAGACGCCAGCGCCGCCGACCAGCGGCTTCAGGTCCGCCCGGGGCGGGGTCCACTCGCCCGCCGCCGCGGCCACCTGGTCGCCGGACCGGATGTCCTTCACCTCGTCGCCGTCCGCCCCCGGGAACCAGACGTACGGGATGCCCCGCCGCTCGGCGTACCGGATCTGCTTGCCGAACTTCGCCGCGGACGGCGACACCTCGGTGGGCACGCCCCGGGAGCGCAGCGCCGCCGCGACCGCGTCGCTGGCCGCCCGGTCCTCCTCGGCGGTGACCGCGACCAGCACGCACGTCGGCACCGACCGGGACGCGGTCAGCGCCCCGGCACCGAAGAGCAGACCGAGCATCCGGGTCACCCCGATCGAGATGCCCACCCCGGGGAACCGGACGTTGCCGGCGCTGGCCAGGTTGTCGTACCGGCCGCCGGAGCAGATCGAGCCGAACCGTTCGTACCCGATCATCTGGGTCTCGTAGACGGTGCCGGTGTAGTAGTCGAGCCCGCGGGCGATGCGCAGGTCGGCGACGCAGAGGCCGGGCGCGTGCGCGGCGGCGGTCTCCACCACGGCGGTCAGCTCCGCGACCCCCTCGTCGAGCAGCGGGTCGTCGACGCCGAGGGCTCGCACCGCGTCGGCGAACGAGGCGTCCGGCGCGGAGATCTCGGCCAGCGCCAGGGCCGCCTTGGCCTGCGCCTCGCTCGCCCCGGCGGTCTCGGCCAGCAACTCGGCCACCCGCGCCGGGCCGATCTTGTCGAGCTTGTCCACCGCCCGCAGCGCCGCCTCCGGGTCGGTCAGCCCGACGCCCCGGTAGAAGCCCTCGCAGATCTTGCGGTTGTTGACCTGGATGCGCACCGGCGGGATGGGCAGCGACCGCAGCGCGTCGCCGATGACCAGCGGCATCTCGGCCTCGTAGTGCGCCGGCAGCGTGTCCCGGTCGACGATGTCGATGTCGGCCTGGAGGAACTCGCGGTAGCGGCCCTCCTGCGGGCGCTCGCCCCGCCACACCTTCTGGATCTGGTAGCGGCGGAACGGGAACTGGAGCTTGCCGGCGTTCTCCAGCACGTAGCGGGCGAACGGCACGGTCAGGTCGAAGTGCAGGCCGAGCGCGTCGTCGCCGGCCGGGCCGTCGACGTCGGCCTGCAACCGGCGCAGCAGGTAGACCTCCTTCGAGGTCTCCCCCTTGCGCAGCAACTGGTCCAGCGGCTCGACCGACCGGGTCTCCAGCGGCGCGAAGCCGTACAACTCGAACGTGGCGCGGATCCGGTCCAGCACGAACTGCTCGATCATCCGCTGCGCCGGCGTCCACTCGGGGAAACCGGACAGGGGCGTGGGCTTGCTCATGGCGTACTCCTTGGGCACCCGCGCGAGGCGCGGGCGAGGGTCTAGAGGCCTCGGGTGGGCGCGGCCGGGCGCGCGGACCCGGACACCTCGACGAGGTACGGGTTGCTCGCGCGCTCGCGGCCGATGGTGGTCGCGGGGCCGTGGCCGGGCAGGACGACGGTGTCGTCGGCCAGCGGGAGAACCTTCTCCCGGAGGCTGGCCAGCATGCGGGGCATGCTGCCGCCCGGCAGGTCGGTGCGGCCGATCGAGCCGGCGAAGAGCACGTCACCGGAGAGGCAGATCTCGTCGGCCTCCCAGGGCGAGCCGGCGCCGGGCATCCGGAACAGCACCGACCCGCCGGTATGGCCGGGGGCGTGGTCGACGGTGATCTCCAGCCCGGCCAACGCCAGCGTCGCGCCGTCGGTCAGCTCGGCCACGTCGTCCGGCTCGGCGTACGGCAGCCGCCCGCCGAAGAGCGCGGTGAGGTCCATGGACAGCGCCTTGGACGGGTCGGCCAGCAACTCGCGGTCCTCGGGGTGGACGTAGGCGGTGATGCCGCGCGCGCCACAGACCGGCGCCACCGAGAAGGTGTGGTCGAGGTGGCCGTGGGTGAGCAGCACGGCGGCCGGGTGCAGGCGGTGCTCCGCGAGCACGGCGTCGAGCCGGTCGAGCACCCCGATGCCGGGATCGACCACCACGCACTGCTCCCCCGGCGCGGTCGCCACCACGTAGCAGTTGGTGCCGAAGGCGTCCGCGGGAAAGCCGGCCACGAGCACGTCCGTCCCCTCTCCGTCCGGTCGTCGTCCTCGCTCAGCAGCCTAGTCGTACCGGCGAACGGGTTTCGCCCGCCACCGTGCCGGAAGCCTCACGGGCCCCAGTGACAACGCCCGATAAGGCGAGGCCGGACCTCGTACACCACTTTCCCAGTCGGTAGCCGTACACTCTGGCGGGCGTGTGGCGTGGCGCACCCCTACCGAGGACGGCGGGCGGCGCCCGGACGCCGGCGACGATCAGGCAGAGGAAGGGGAGCACCTGTGGCTTCCAGCAGGGACCGGCAGCGCAAACTGGCGCGGGCCAAGCTCGACCGGCAACTCGCCCGGCGGGCCGCGGTCGCGAAGCGCCGCCGGCAGATTCAGGCCGGCGTGGGCGCCGCGGTGGTGCTCGCGCTGATCGTGGCCGGCTCGGCCTGGGCGCTCGGCGCGTTCGACTCGGAGCCGAAGAAGCAGGCCGCCGAGGACACCTGCCTCTGGACCCCGCAGGACGCCGCCGCGAACGCCAACCTCAAGGACGTCGGCACGCCGGCCACCAAGAACCTGCCGACCTCGGGCACGCGGCCGATGACGGTGACCACCAACCAGGGCGGGCCGATCACCGTCGACCTGGACCTGGCCGCCGCGCCGTGCGGCGGCGCGAGCCTCGCCCACCTGGCGAGCCGGAAGTTCTACGACACCACCAAGTGCCACGAGATCACCACCGAGGGCGCGTTGCGCTGCGGTGACCCGAGCGGCACCGGGATCGGCGGGCCGACCTACTCGTTCTACGACGAGAACGTCCCCACCGCGCCCGAGGCGAGCCCGTCGGCCTCCCCCGCGCAGGCGCAGCCGCCGGCCTACCCGAAGGGCACGGTCGCCCTGGTCGGCAACCCGCCGGGCACCAACGGCAGCCAGTTCCTGATCTTCTTCAAGGACTTCAACCCGGCGAAGCCGGCCTACAGCGTCGTCGGCCGGGTCACCGGCGGGCTGGACGTGGTGGAGAAGATCGGCACGCTCCCGACCGTGGACAATGGCAGCGGGGCGAAGGTCAAGCCGAAGACGGATGTGGTGATCCAGAGCCTCACCGTCGGCGAGCCGAACGCCGCGCCGGCGAGCAGCCCCAGCGCCGGTTGATCCACCTCGGGTCGGCCCCGACCCACCCTGACTCGACGGCGCGCGACGCCGTCCCCCGATGCACAGCAGGTGAGGAGTGACCGTGACGTCCACCAGAGACCGCCAGCGAGCGGCGGCGCGGGCCCGGCTCGAGCGGGAGATGGCCGAGCGGACCGGCAAGGCCCGCAAGCGCCGGCAGACGCAGGCGATCGCCGGCGCCGCAGCCGTGCTGGTGCTCGTGGTGGCCGGCACCGTCTGGCTGGCCACGTCGCTCGGCGACGACGACGACAAGGAGCAGGCCGGCACCTCGGCCGGCTTCGCCCAGTGCACCTACAACGAGGTGCCCAAGGAGGGCCGGCCGCCGCAGATCAAGGACGTCGGGCTACCCCCGGCGCAGCAGGCGAGCAAGGGCACCCAGACGATGACGATCGACACCAACCTGGGGCCGATCACCGCGACGCTGGACCGGAGCCTGGTGCCCTGCACCGCCGGCAGCTTCACGCACCTGGCCAGCAAGGGCTTCTTCGACAACACCAAGTGCCACCGCCTGGTCACCGAGGGCATCAAGGTGCTCCAGTGCGGCGACCCGAGCGCGACCGGGAAGGGCTGGCGGGACACCGACGGCACCGGCGGGCCGAGCTACAACCTGGCCGAGGAGAACCTGCCCACCAACAAGCGCCCGCCGTACCCGGAGGGCGTCATCGCGATGGCCAACTCCGGTAAGCCGGGCAGCACCGGCAGCCAGTTCTTCATCGTGTACGGCGACTCCCCGCTCGACCCGAACTACACCGTGCTGGGCACCATCACCGGCGGCATGGACGTGGTGAAGCAGGTCGCCGCGGCCGGTGACGACGGCGCGTTCGCGAAACAGGCCGGCGGCGGTCACCCGAAGAAGGAGATCGTCATGACCAAGGTGAGCCTGAGCGACATCCAGGGCTGACCCGCGTCACCGACAAAACGCCCGCCGGCGTGACCGGCGGGCGTTTTCTCGTACGTGCCTGCTCAGGCCCCGGACGTGACCCGGTACGCGTCGAACACGCCGTCGACCTTGCGCACCGCGGCCAGCAGGTGCCCGAGGTGCTTCGGGTCGGCCATCTCGAAGCTGAACCGGCTGACCGCCACCCGGTCCCGGGTGGTGGTGACCGTCGCGGAGAGGATGTTCACCCGCTCCTCGGAGAGCACCCGGGTGACGTCGGCGAGCAGCTTGTGCCGGTCCAGCGCCTCCACCTGGATGGCGACCAGGAACGTGGACGCCGAGGTGAGCTTCCAGCTCACCTCCACCACCCGCTCGGGCTGGGCCCGGAGGTCCTCGGCGTTGGCGCAGTCGTCGCGGTGCACGCTGACCCCGCCGGAGCGGGTGACGAACCCGAACACCGAGTCCGGCGGCACCGGCGTGCAGCAGCGGGCCAGCTTGATCCAGACGTCGCTGACGCCGCGCACCACCACGCCCGGGTCGGCGCTGCTCTGCCGGCTACGCGGCGGCCGGGTGGCGACGGCGGTCTCGGCGATGTCCTCCGCCGCGCCCTCCTCGCCGCCGTAGGACGCCATCAGCTTCTGCACCACCGACTGCGCGGAGACCTGGCTGTCGCCGACCGCCGCGTAGAGCGAGGCCACGTCCGCGAGGTGCAGGTCCCGGGCGATCGCCATCAGCGCGTCCGAGGTGAGCATCCGCTGCAACGGCATGCCCTGCTTGCGCATCGCCTTGACGATCGAGTCCTTGCCGGCCTCGATCGCCTCCTCGCGCCGCTCCTTGTTGAAATATTGTCGGATCTTCGTGCGGGCGCGCGGGCTCTTGACGAAGCCGAGCCAGTCCTGCGTCGGGCCGGCCGTGTCGGACTTCGACGTGAAGATCTCGATCACGTCGCCGTTGGAGAGCGTCGACTCCAGCGGCACCAGCTTGCCGTTGACCCGCGCCCCGATGCACTTGTGCCCGACCTCGGTGTGCACCGCGTACGCGAAGTCGACAGGCGTCGACCCGGTGGGCAACGGGATGACGTCGCCCTTCGGCGTGAAGACGTACACCTCCTGGCTGGACAGGTCGAACCGCAGCGCGTCCAGGAACTCGCTCGGGTCGGCCGCCTCCCGCTGCCAGTCCAGCAGCTGCCGCAGCCAGGTCATCTCGTCGATGTGCGCCGGCGGGCCCACCACCTGGGTGCCCTTGTGCTCCTTGTACTTCCAGTGCGCGGCGATGCCGAACTCGGCCGTACGGTGCATCGCGTAGGTGCGGATCTGCATCTCCACCGGCTTGCCGGTGGGCCCGATGACAGTCGTGTGCAACGACTGGTACATGTTGAACTTGGGCATGGCGATGTAGTCCTTGAACCGGCCCGGCACCGGCTGCCAGTTGGCGTGGATGACGCCCAGCGCCGCGTAGCAGTCGCGCACCGTGTCGACCAGGATCCGCACACCGACCAGGTCGTAGATGTCGTTGAAGTCGCGCCCCCGCACGATCATCTTCTGGTAGATCGAGTACAGGTGCTTCGGCCGCCCGGTGGTCTCCGCCTTGATCTTGGCGGCCTTCAGGTCGGTCTGCACCTTCTGCGTCACCTGGCGCAGCAGCGCCTCGCGCTGCGGCTGGTGCTCCCCGATCAGCCGGTTGATCTCCTCGAACCGCTTCGGGAACAGCGTGCCGAAGGCCAGGTCCTCCAGCTCCCACTTGATGGTGTTCATACCGAGGCGGTGCGCCAGCGGGGCGAGGATCTCCAGCGTCTCCTTGGCCTTCTGCTCCTGCTTGGGGCGGGGCAGGAAGGTCAGCGTCCGCATGTTGTGCAGCCGGTCGGCCAGCTTGATCACCAGGACCCGCGGGTCCTTGGCCATCGCCACGACCATCTTGCGGATGGTCTCCGCCTTGGCCGCGTCGCCCAGCTTGACCTTGTCGAGCTTGGTGACGCCGTCGACGAGCAGCGCGACCTCACCGCCGAAGTCGGCGCGCATCGCATCGAGGGTGTACTCGGTGTCCTCGATCGTGTCGTGCAGCAGCGCCGCCACCAGTGTCGTGGTGTCCATGCCCAGGTTGCCGAGGATCGTCGCCACCGCGAGCGGGTGCGTGATGTACGGGTCGCCGGACTTGCGGTACTGCCCCGAGTGCCACCGGGCCGCGGTGTCGAAGGCGCGCTGCAACAGCCGCGCGTCGGCCTTGGGATGGTTCACCCGGTGCGTCGCGATCAGCGGCTCCAGCACCTCGCTGACCTGGGAGGTCTGCCAGGGCGCGTTGAACCGGGCCAGCCGGGCGCGGACCCGCCGGCCGGTCGGCGCGTTGGACAGCGCGAAGCCGCCGCCGGACCCGGGGTCATCGGGGCCGTCGGTCGGGAACGGCACCACGACCCCACCGCCGTCGGCCGGTGCGTCCGGCGTGCCGTCGGTGGCGTCGATCGCCCCGACCGATGGGTTGCCGTCGCGCTCGGTCACCGAGCCGTCCGCGTCGCCTGTCGGGTGCACCGTGCCCTCCACCGGAGGGACGACATCGTGGGACACCGGCCTCCTCACCGTTCGCCGGGATGCGCCGACCGTCCGGCCGACGTCTGATCCAACCGACCCGGGGGCCGGTGTTGTTCCGCGCCGGTCACCGGGGCTCGGCCCCGGCGGCCCGCAGACGGTCGCCCGCCCGCTCAGGCAAAGGGCAATGCTACCCGTAGGCAGGACACACCGCCGCTCCCCCGGACGGTCGGTGCCGGCGGGCTGCGCGGGACGAGCAGCGTCAAACGGTCAGCAGGGCATGGACCGGGCGCGGAGCGAGGCGCTCCCGCCCCTGGAGGAAGCCCAGCTCCAGCAGGACGGTGAAGCCGGCGACCGTGCCGCCGGCCCGCTCCACCAGGTCGAGCGTGGCCTCGGCGGTGCCGCCGGTGGCCAGCACGTCGTCCAGCACCAGCACCCGGTGCCCGGCGGTGAACGCGTCCTGGTGCACCTCCAGCGTCGCCTCGCCGTACTCCAGCGCGTACGAGGCGGAGTGGGTGGCGCGGGGCAGCTTGCCGGCCTTGCGTACCGGCACCACGCCGACGCCGGTGGCGTACGCGACGGCGGCGGCCAGCACGAACCCGCGCGCCTCGATGCCGGCGACCACGTCGAAGGACTCCGGACCGTGGTACGCGATGATCCGGTCGATCACCTCACGGAACGCCACGCCGTCGGCGAAGAGCGGCATCAGATCCTTGAACATGACCCCCGGCTTGGGGAAGTCCGGCACGTCCAGCAGCCGGCTGGCGACCAGCCGGGCAGCCTCGGGACCGCTGTCTCCCCGTACGCCGGTGGTGTGCGTCTCCGTCACGATGCGTCCCATGTCCTCTCGAAACGACGACGGCGTCCGTCATGCCGTGGTAACAGCATGACGGACGCCGTCCGGTCGATCTTCTCGGGTCCTGCGGTCAGCGGCGCC
>NZ_JBNCLA010000004.1:72720-203759 GCF_049841835.1 Micromonospora sp. DT227
ACGGCGTCCGTCATGCCGTGGTAACAGCATGACGGACGCCGTCCGGTCGATCTTCTCGGGTCCTGCGGTCAGCGGCGCTTCGCGCCGCCCGGCCGGTTGCCTCCGCCACCGCTGGGCCGACCGCCCCGGGCGCCGCTGGGGCGCTTGCCGGTCGGCCGGGAGCCGACCTTGGGGGCGGCGCCGGCCAGCGCCGCGTCCGCCTCGATCGGCTGGTCACCGGTCGACGCGGGACGCGGGGCGCCCTTCGGCGTGACCTCGCCGCGGGCGATGGCCGCCCGGCGGGAGAGCACCCGCTTGTTGTGCGCGCTGATCCGCGGGTCCTGGTTCTTCAGCAGCACCAGCAGCGGGGTGGCCAGCAGGATCGAGGTCAGGAACGCCACCGCCATGCCGACGAAGAGCACCAGGCCCAGGTCCTTCAGGGTGCCGGCGCCGAGCAGGCCGGCGCCGATGAACAGCAGGCCGCCGACGGGGAGCAGCGCCACCACCGACGTGTTCAGCGAACGCATGAGGCTCTGGTTGAGCGCCAGGTTCGACGCCTCGCCGTAGGTGAGGTTGTTGTTCGCGGTGATGCCCCGCGTGTTCTCCTGCACCTTGTCGAAGACCACCACCACGTCGTAGAGCGCGAAGCCCAGGATGGTGAGGAAGCCGATGATCGTCGACGGCGTGACCTCGAAGCCGACAAGCGAGTAGATGCCGGAGGTGAGGACCAGGTTGGTGAGCAGCGAGACGATCGCGGCGACCGCCATCCGCCACTCGAAGCGCAGCACCAGGTAGATCGACACCACGGCGAGGAAGATCAGCAGGCCGAGGAACGCGCGGGAGGTGACCTGGCTGCCCCAGGCCTCGGAGACCTGGCTGCCGCTGATCTGGTCGGCCGGGATGCCGAACTCCTGCGCCATCGCGGTCTTGGCCGCGTTGGCCTGCTCCTGGCTGAGCTGCCCGGTGCGCATCTCGTAGGTCTCGCCGCCGGCCCCGCCGACCTTCTGCGCGGTGACCACCTCGACGCCGGGGGCCTCCTTGGCCAGCACGTCGTCGATGGTGCGCTCGGCCTGGTCGAGCGTGCCGACGCTGGCCGGCACCTGGAACGAGTTGCCGCCGGCGAACTCGATGCCGAGCTTGAACCCGTTGATCGCGAAGCTCAGCACCGCGATCAGCACCAGCGCGCCGGCCACGCCGAACCACAGCTTGCGCTTGCCGACGATGTTGAGATCGGCCTCGCCCCGGTAGAGCCGGGCGGCCAGACCACTCTTAGCCATCTCAGGCCTCCTTGACGCGCGGGTTGCGGGCGGTGCCCGGCTCGGCCGACCGGGCCGGCAGCGCCCGGCCCAGACCGCTGACCCGCGGGGACAGGAACGCCCGGGTGCGGGCGAACATCGTCATGATCGGGTGACGGAAGAGGAACACGACGACCAGGTCGAGCACGGTCGCCAGGCCGAGCGCGAAGGCGAAGCCCTTCACCGCGCCGACCGACACGATGTAGAGCACCACGGCCGACATCAGCGTGATGGCGTTCGCCGAGATGATCGTCCGGCGGGCCCGGATCCAGGCGCGGGGCACCGCGCTGCGCGGGCTGCGGCCCTCGCGGATCTCGTCCTTGAGGCGTTCGAAGTAGATGACGAACGAGTCCGCCGCCACACCGAGTGAGACGATCATGCCGGCAATGCCGGCGAGCGTGAGCGTGAAGCCGATCGACCGGCCCAGCACCACCAGCGCGCCGAAGACCAGCAGCGCGGAGAGCACCAGGCTGAGGAAGATGACCGAGCCCAGCAGCCGGTAGTAGAAGAACGAGTAGATGATGACCAGCAGCATGCCGATGCCGGCGGCCAGCAGGCCGGCCCGCAGGTGGCTGTCACCAAGCGTCGCGGTGACGTTCTGGCTCTCCTGCGGCTCGAACGTGACCGGCAGCGCGCCGTAGCGGAGCTGGCTGGCCAGCGCGTTCGCCGACTTGTTGTCGAAGCTGCCGGTGATCTGCGAGTCGCCGGTGAGCACGCCCTGGATCTCCGGCGAGGAGACGATCTCGTTGTCCAGCACCACGGCGACCCGGCACTTGCCGTCCTGGCCGAGCGCGGTCTGGTCGCAGGCCTGGCCCTCGTTGTTGAACGCCTCGCGGGTCAGCGCGGTCCACTTCTCCTGACCGTCACCCTTGAAGGTGAGGCTGACCACCCAGGCGCTGGTCTGGTCGAGCTGGGCGGAGGCGTTCTTGACGTCGGTGCCCTCCACCTTGGCCACGTCGAGCAGGTACTTGGCGCCGGACTCGCACGCCACCGCCTTCTGCTTCGGGTCGTTGATCGAGCCGGCCGGCCGCTTGTCGAGCTGGGCACAGGTGATGGTCGGGACGTTGAACTGCATCTCGACCGGGAGCACCGCGGTCTCCTGCGGGGAGAGCGTGCCGAACGGCTTGAACGCGGCGGCCTGCGCCGGGTCGGCCGGGGCCTGGAGCCCGGAGGCGGCGGCCCAGGCGGCCGCGCCCACCTTCTGCTCGACGGCCTTGCGCTGCTGCTCGATGCTCTGCGGCACCGGCGCGGCGCTGGCGCTCGGACTCGGCGCGGCGCTCGCCGGGGCCGACGGCGTCGGCGTGGCGCTGGCGCTCGGCGCGGGGGCCATGCCGCCCTGCCCGCCGGCGCTCGGCGACGCGGTGACCTTGGCGCTGGCGCTCGGCTTCGGCGACGCGCTGCCGGACGGCTTCGGTGAGGCGCTGCCCGAGGGCTTGGCGCTGCCGGACGGGGCCGCCGAGGCGCTGGGGCTCGGCGGCGGGGCGGCGGCCGCGCCGCTGCCGTCGGTGGCCTTGAGCACCTTGCGGAAGCGCAGCTCGGCGGCGCTGCCCACGTCGGTCAGGTCACGGTTCTCGCCGGGCAGGGAGATGACGATGTTCCGGTTGCCCTCGGTGACCACCTCCGCCTCGGCCACGCCGTAGGCGTTGACCCGGCTCTCGATGATCTGGCGCGCCTCTTCGAGGTTCTCGGCGGTCGGCGGCTTGCCGTCCACCGTGTTGGTGGCCTCGAGCGTCAGCCGGGTGCCGCCGATGAGGTCCAGGCCGAGCCGGGGCTCCAGCCGGTCCTTCCAGCCACCGCTGGCGCCGCCCGAGAAGAACACCAAAAGATAGAGGACGACGAAGATGAACCCGAGCACGGCGAGTTGCCGTCCGGGGCGCATCTGTCCCTGAGGTGGTGCCACGGCTGTCCTGTCTCCCTGTACGGTCGCGCCGCTTCCACGGCGGCGACACCTGTCGGGCCGGGGGTGTCCGCCCGACTGCTCCGGCTGGCCGGCACCGGCGACCGGCACGCAGACCCCGGCGCGACGCGGGGGCGTCGCGCGGGTCCGGCCGCGTGCCGACGACGGACGCCGACCCAACTATCCACTTGTGGGGGTGTTTCCGCTGCCCCGTCCGGGGCGACTGGTCACTCCTTGATCGGCTCGGCTTCCTCGCTGATGGTCTCGGCCTCGGGCGCCTCGGCCCGCTTGACCACCCGGGCCACGGCGGGACGCGCGTACCGGGTCTGCACACCGGGGGCGACCTCGAGCAGGACCGTCTCGTCCTCGACCACGGTGACCGTGCCGTGCAGGCCGCCGATGGTGACCACCTCGTCGCCCGGGGCGAGAGCGGACTGCATCTGCTCCGCCTCCCGGCGGCGCTTCTGCTGCGGACGGATCATCATGAAGTACATGACGACGAAGAGCAGAGCGATCATGAGGATCGGCGTCAGACCGCCGGCTCCCCCGCCACTCGCTGCTGCGTAAAGCACGGTGTCGACCTTCCGGTTGGCCCCCGCCGGCCCCGGGGGGCACCGCAGCGGAGGCGGATTCTCACGTCCTGTACAGACCGCGGCGAAGTCTAGTCCCTGCTCCTGAGAAGACCGAATGCGGCACAGATCACGTTAGGATCACGGCCGATCGGTCTGCGTCGAGAACAGATCGGGGCCCGAAGGGGCTTCCATGCCAAATGTACCATTCGGGGGGTTGCGCCCCAGGTGCCGCCAGGCCGCCTCGGTCGCCACCCGGCCCCGGGGCGTCCGGGCCAGCAGCCCGGCCCGCACCAGGAACGGCTCGCAGACCTCCTCGACCGTGTCCGGCTGCTCCCCCACCGCCACCGCGAGGGTGGAGACCCCGACCGGGCCGCCCCGGAACGAGTCCACCAGCGCCTTGAGCACCGCCCGGTCGAGCCGGTCCAGGCCGAGCGCGTCCACGTCGTAGACGGTCAGCGCGGACCGGGCGGTCTCCACCGTGACCACGCCGTCGGCGCGGACCTCGGCGTAGTCCCGGACCCGGCGCAGCAGCCGGTTGGCGATCCGCGGCGTGCCCCGGGACCGGCCGGCGATCTCCGCCGCGCCCTCCGGCGTGATCGGCACGCCGAGGATCCGGGCGGACCGGTGCAGCAGCGTCTTGAGGTCGGCCGGGGAGTAGAAGTCCAGGTGCGCGACGAAGCCGAACCGGTCGCGCATCGGGCCGGTCAGCAGACCCGACCGGGTGGTGGCGCCGACCAGCGTGAACGGTTCCACGTCCAGCGGGATGGCGGTCGCGCCGGGCCCCTTGCCCACCACCACGTCGACCCGGAAGTCCTCCATGGCGCTGTAGAGCAGTTCCTCGGCCGGCTTGGCGATCCGGTGGATCTCGTCGATGAACAGCACGTCGCCCTCGGCGAGGCTGGTCAGGATCGCGGCCAGGTCGCCGGACCGCTCGATCGCCGGCCCGCTGGTCACCCGGATGCCGGCGCCCAGCTCGGCCGCCACGATGTTGGCCAGGCTGGTCTTCCCGAGCCCGGGCGGGCCGGAGAGCAGGATGTGGTCGGGCGGGGAACCGCGCCGCATCGCGCCCTGCAACAGCAGGTCGAGCTGGTCGCGGACCCGGTCCTGGGCGATGAACTCGGCGAGCCGCTTCGGCCGGACGCTGGCCTCCGCGTCCAGCTCCGCGTCGCTGACGTACGCCGAGACCAGGTTCTCGTTGCTCATCCGCGCGCTCCCCCCGACGGCCGGCCGACCGACCTCATCGGGTGCGGCCCAGCAGGCGGATGGCCTGCTTGAGCAGGACCGGCACCGGCGGGGTCGCACCGTCGACGGTCTCCGCGACCGCGGCCACCGCCTGCTCGGCCTGGGCCGCCGACCAGCCGAGCCCGACCAGCGCCTGACGCACCTGCTCCGGCCAGGCGCCGGCGGTCACCCCGGCCGCGCCGTCCGGGCCGATCGCCACCGGACCGATCCGGTCGCGCAGCTCCAGCACCAGCCGCTCGGCGCCCTTCTTGCCGATCCCCGGCACCCGGGTCAGCGCCGCGGTGTCGGCGTTGGCGATGGCCTTGCGGACCGCGTCCGGGGTGTGCACGGCGAGCACCGCCTGGGCCAGCCGCGGGCCGACCCCGCTCGCGGTCTGGAGCAGCTCGAACAGCTGCTTGGCGTCGTCGTCGGCGAAGCCGTAGAGGGTGAGCGAGTCCTCCCGGACCACCAGGCTGGTGGCCAGCCGGGCCGGCTGGCCGACCCGCAGGTCGGCGAGCGTGCCGGGGGCGCACTGTACGGCCAGGCCGATGCCGCCCACCTCCACCACCGCGTGATCCGGACCGGTCGCGGTCACGGTGCCGCGCACACTCGCGATCATCGTCGCGCCCCTCCTCGTCGGGCCTCGTCGGCGGCCGCGGCCAGCTTGGACCGGGTGCCGCCCCGCCAGACGTGACAGATGGCCAGCGCCAGCGCGTCGGCGGCGTCGGCCGGTTTCGGCGGCTCCGCCAGCCGCAGCAGGCGGGTGACCATGGTGGTCATCTGCTTCTTGTCGGCCTGACCGGAACCGGTCACCGCCGCCTTCACCTCGCTCGGGGTGTAGGTCGTCACCGGCAGCCCGGCCCGCGCGCCGGCGAGCACCGCGATGCCGCTCGCCTGGGCGGTGCCCATCACGGTGCGCACGTTGTGCTGGCTGAACACGCGTTCCACGGCGACCGCGTCCGGCCGGTGCTCGGCGACCAGGTCGGTGAGCGACCGGTCCAGGTGCAGCAGGCGCAGCGGCAGGTCGTCCCCGGGATCGGTGTGGACGACGTAGTAGGCGACAAGCGTGCAGGCGCGCCCGGGGAAGCCCTCGACCACGCCGACCCCGCACCGGGTCAGCCCCGGGTCGACGCCCAGCACGCGCACGCCGCCTCCTCCCCGAGCCGTCAGCAGTACGTGTGTTCGACACACCCTACTGGTCGGGTCCGACCAGCGGACGGGCGGACACGCCGGGGGCGGAACGGGGCGGAACGCACCACACACCGAAGCGGTCGAGTATGTGTCGCCGCCCCATGTGCCCGGGGCCACACGCCTCGTAACTTCTTGCGCCATGACGGCAGAACCCGTGGCGGTCCCCCACGTCGTACACGTCGACCTCTCCGGTCGCAGCGCGCTGGTGACCGGTGGTGGCAGCGGCATCGGACGGGCCTGCGCCCTGCGGCTGGCGGCGGCCGGCGCCTCGGTCGTGGTGCTGGACCGCAACGTGGAGGCGGCCAAGGCGGTCGCCGCCGAGGCCGGCGGCCGGGCCGAGGGCGTCGACCTGGCCGACCCGGAGGCGGTGGGCCGGCTCGAGGTGGACGCCGACATCGTGGTGAACAACGCCGGCCTGCAGCACGTCGCGCCGGTGCAGGAGTTCCCGGTCGAGCGGTTCGAGTACATCCAGCGGGTGATGGTCGAGGCGCCGTTCCTGTTGATCCGCCGGGCGCTGCCCCGGATGTACGCGAACGGCTGGGGGCGGATCGTCAACATCTCCTCGGTGCACGGGCTGCGCGCCTCGCCGTTCAAGGCGGCGTACGTCTCGGCGAAGCACGCCCTCGAAGGGCTGTCCAAGGTGGTCGCGCTGGAGGGCGCCGCGCACGGCGTGACGGCCAACTGCATCAACCCGGCGTACGTGCGGACCGCGCTGGTGGAGAGCCAGATCGCCGACCAGGCGGCCAGTCACGGCATCGGCGAGGACGAGGTGATCGAGAAGATCATGCTGGCGCGGGCGGCGATCAAGCGGCTGATCGAGCCGGAGGAGGTGGCGGAGTTGGTGGCGTACCTGTGCGCGCCGCCGGCCGCGTTCCTCACCGGCGCCTCGATCGCCCTCGACGGGGGCTGGACGGCCAACTAGTGGCGCCGCGCACAATGTCGGTCATGTCGTCGCCGGTGGAGTTCCTGGAGCTGCTGGCGCGTGAGGCCGCCGCGGTCGAGTTCGAGGGTCCGCTGGTCGCCGCGCGCGCCGCCGGCCTGCCCGCCGACCGGCTGGCGGAGCTGGAGCAGGCGAAGGTGGTGGCGCTACGGGTGCGGGCGCTGCTGGAGCGCCGCCGGCGCCGGGAGACCGAGCTGTCCGGCCTGTACGACACCGCCAGCGACCTGGCCGGCCTGCGGGACCTGGACGACGTGCTGCGCGCGATCGTGCACCGGGCCCGGATCCTGCTCGGCACCGACGTGGCGTACATGACGCTCAACGACGACGAGCGCGGCGACACGTACATGCGGGTCACCGACGGGTCGATCTCGGCCCGGTTCCAGCGGCTGCGGCTGGAGATGGGCGACGGGCTGGGCGGTCTGGTGGCGCAGACCGGCACCCCGTACGTCACCTCGAACTACCAGGAGGACGAACGGTTCCGGCACACCGGGGAGATCGACGGCGGGGTGGGCGAGGAGGGCCTGGTGGCCATCCTGGGGGTGCCGCTGCGGCTGGGCTCCAGCGTGATCGGCGTGCTCTACGCGGCCAACCGGTCGGCGCGCCCGTTCGCCCGGGAGGAGGTGTCGCTGCTGGTCTCGCTGGGGGCGCACGCCGCGGTGGCGATCGACACCGCGCGGCTGCTGGCCGAGACGCGGGCCGCGTTGGCGGAGTTGTCGGCGGCGAACGGCACGATCCAGGCGCACAGCAGCTCGGTGGAGCGGGCCGCCGCCGCGCACGACCGGATGACCGCGCTGGTGGTACGCGGCGGCGGGATGGAGGACGTGGCGGCCGCGGTGACCGAGGTGCTCGGCGGCGCGCTGCTGGCGTTGGACGCCGAGGGGCGGCGGCTGGCCCGGGTCGGCGAGATCGACGAGCCGGACCGGGCGGACATCGTGGAGGCGGTCGCCGCGTCGCGCACCGAGGGGCGCAGCGTACGCCGGGGCCCGCTCTGGTACGCCGCGGTGGTGGCCGGCACCGAGAACCTGGGCGCGCTGGTGCTGCGCCCGGACGACGAGCTGGTCGACGCCGACCAGCGCATCCTGGAGCGGGCCGCGCTGGTGACCGCGTTGCTGCTGCTGTTCCGCCGCACGGTGGCCGAGGCGGAGGGGCGGGTCCGGGGCGAGCTGCTGGACGACCTGATCGCCCGCCCGTTGCGGGACGCCGACGCGCTGCGCGGCCGGGCCCGCCGGATCGGGGTGGACCTGGACGCCCCGCACGTGCTGGTGGCGGTCGGTGACGACGCGTTCGCCGAGACCGGTTCGGCCCGGCAGCGGGTGCTCTCCTGGGCCACCACGTACGCCTCGACGCGGGGCGGGCTGGCCGCGGCGCGGGACGGCCGGGTGGTGCTGATGCTGCCCGGCCGGGACGCCGGCGGCGCGGCCCGCGCGGTGGCCCGGGACCTGTCCCGGGTGACCGGCCGCCCGGTGACCGCCGGGGCGAGCGGGCCGTCGACCGGTCCGGCGTCGCTGGCGGTCGCGTTCGCCGAGGCGGAGCGTTGCCTGACCGCGCTCGGCGCGTTGGGCCGGGCCGGGCAGGGCGCGAGCACCGCGGAGCTGGGCTTCGTCGGGCTGCTGCTCGGGGCGGTCGGCGACGCCGGCGACCGGGACGTGGCCCGGTTCCTCACCGCCACCGTGGGGCCGGTGGTCGACTACGACGCCCGGCGGGGCACCGCGCTGGTGCGGACGCTGGAGGCGTACTTCGGGGTGGGCGGCAGCCTGGCCCGGGCGGCCGAGCAGCTGCACGTGCACGTCAACACCGTGACCCAGCGGCTGGAGCGGGTCGGGCAGTTGCTCGGCGCCGACTGGCAGAAGCCGGAGCGGGCGCTGGAGGTGCAGCTCGCGCTGCGCCTGCACCGGCTGCGCACCCCGGCCGGCTGACGTCGGCGCGCACCCCGGCCGGCGGGCGCGCGGGCCGGGCGTCAGCGGACGCGCAGGCCGTCCAGGACGGCGTCCACGATCCGCTCGGGCAGGATGCGTTCGTCCAGCTCGGGGTGCCAGTGCAACATGCGCTGGGTGAGCATCGGCGCGGTGAGCAACGCCATGGCCACCTCGATGTCGAGGTCGGCACGCAACTCGCCGCTGTCCATCGCGCGGCGCAGCACGTCGCGCATGGCCTGCCGCCGGGGCTCGATGATCGCCTCGTAGGCCTGCCGGTGGGCGGAGCTGCGGCTCACCTCGGGCACCAGGCAGGGCATGATCTTGCGGGCCCGGGGGTCGGTGTGCTGGCCGACGGCGCCGACCAGCAGCACCAGGTCGTCCCGGACGGAACGCCCGCCGGGGCGGGGCGGGACGCCCTTGAGCCGGCGCAGCGCGTCCAGCAGCAGCGCCTCCTTGCCCGACCAGCGGCGGTAGATGGTGGCCTTGCCGACCCCGGCCCGGGCCGCGATCGCCTCGATGGAGAGCGCCTCGATCGTGCTGCCCTCGGCGAGCAGGTCGAGGGTGGCTTCCACGATCGCCTCGTCGGCGCGGGTGCTCCGCGGTCGACCCGGCGATCGCGGAGCACCCGTCGTGGACGTCATGTCAGACATTGTCCACGAACCTACGCGGTCCCGGCCAACTCCGGCTCGGTGGCCGGGGCGGCGTCGGGCGCGACGACCGCCCGCCCCGGCATCCACCGCACCACGATCACGATGCCGAGCGCGGCCACCAGCGCGGAGATGCCGGCGGCCCAGTGCATCGCGGAGACGAAGGAGTCGTTGGCGGCGTCGATCAGTCGCGGCGCGGCCGGGCCGAGGCGGTCGGCGACCGCGTACGCGCCGGAGACCGACTCCCGGGCGGCGTCTCGGACCGGGGCGGGCAGCGCGGCCACCGCGGGGCCGACCTGGTCGCGGTAGACCGCGGAGAGCACCGAGCCGAGCACCGCCACGCCGAGCGCGCCGGCCACCTGGCGGACCGTGTTGCTGACCGCCGAGCCCACGCCGGCCTTCTCGCGAGGCAGCGCCGACATGATCGACTCGGTGGCCGGCGGCATGATGTTGGCCATTCCGGCGCCCTGCACGAAACCCACCGCCGAGAAGATCCAGATGGGCGTGTCCGCGTCGATGAACACGAACGCGGCGAGCGCGATCGTGGTCAGCAGCAGCCCGACCGCGGCGACCGCCCGGCCGCCGTAGCGACGGACCATCGCGGCGCTGCGCGGCGCGAAGATCAGCTGGGCGGCCGCGAAGGGCAGGAAGAGCAGGCCGCTCTCCAGCGGGCTGTAGCCACGCACGAGCTGGAGGTAGAACGCGCCGAAGAACATCACGCCCATGGCGGCGAAGAAGACCAGCCCGACCAACGCCACCGGGGCGGCGAACCGGGGCACCCGGAACAGTCGCACGTCCAGCGACGGGTGGTCACTGCGCAGCTCGTGGGCGACGAACCAGCCGAGCACCGCGAGCCCGCCGACGATCGCGGCCCAGACCTGCGGCCGGCCGAAGCCGTGCTCGCCACCGTCGATGATGCCGTAGGTGAGGGCGACCAGGCCGACCACGGAGAGCAGCACGCCGAGCACGTCCACCCGGCCGGGAGCGGGGTCCCGGGACTCGGGGACCAGCATCGCCACCAGCGCCACGCCGACGACCACCACCGGCACGTTGATCAGGAAGACCGAGCCCCACCAGAAGTGCTCCAGCAGGGCGCCGCCGAGCACCGGGCCGATGGCCACGGCGAGACCGACCGCGCCGGCCCAGACGCCGATCGCGCGGGCGCGCTCGCGCGGGTCGAAGACGTTGGAGATGATCGAGAGCGTCACCGGCATGATGGCGGCGCCGCCGACGCCCATCAGGGCCCGCGCGCCGATGAGCTGCGCCGGGTCCTGCGCGTACGCGGAGAGCAGCGAGGCCAGCCCGAACAGCACCAGCCCGAGGATCAGGAAGCGCCGGCGGCCGAACCGGTCGCCGAGCACGCCGAACGTGAAGAGCAGGCCGGCGAAGACGAGGGTGTAGGAGTTGATCGCCCACTCCAGGTCGCCCTGGCTGGCGCCGAGGCCGTGCACCGGGTCGGCGAGCGTACGCAGGGCGACGTTGAGGATGGTGTTGTCGAGGACGACCACGAGCAGGCTGATCACCAGCACGCCCAGGATCGCCCACCTCCTCGGGTGCCCGGTGTTTTCGTGCGCTTCCATCTGGGTTCTCCCCCCGACTCACCCGCGTCCGAATACGATACGGGGCAGACTCGTAACGCTGCCGAGCGTAGGTGAGCGAGTTTCGATACGGAACAGGTCCGTATCGAATGTGTGCCAGGTCACGCCAGTGCGCCCCCACCCCCATACGCGGGCCCGCACCGGGCCTCAGACGCCCCGCCCCGCCGCCACGCGCCGCCCCCCATGCGCCTGTTTCACGGAAAGAGTGGCCTTCGGGGCCCAGTTAGCCACTCTTTCCGTGAAACAGGGTGCCGGGGCGTCGGGGCCCCGGGGGCGGGGGCGTGGGCGGGGGCGGGCGGGGGGGGCTCAGGCCGGTGGGCCTGCGGCCAGCGCCAGCCGAAGCACCGCGTCCCGCACCGGCAGCAGCCGCCGGGCCTGGGCGAGCCGCCCGGCCCACCGCGCGCCGGCCGCGATCCGCTGGGTGGGCCGGCGTCGGCGCCTGTCGTACGCCCGCAGCGCGGCCGGCAGGTCGTCGGCGTCGCGGACGCAGTCGGCCAGCGCGACCGCGTCGATCAGCGCCTGGCAGGCGCCCTGCCCGAGGTCGGGGGTCATGGCGTGGGCGGCGTCGCCGAGCAGTGCCGTCCGGCCGGCCACGTAGGACGGCAGCGGCGTCAGGTCGCGGATCTCGTGCCGCAGGACGCCGGGCGGGGTGAGGACGTCCAGCACCCGGCGCACCGGCGGGTGCCAGTCACCGAAGAGGCGGCGCAGCTCGGCGACGTCGTCCACCGGCGCGGGATGCCCTTTCGGGAGGCGCACCGAGGCGTACCAGTTGGTCCGCCCGTCACCGATCGGCGTGAGCCCGAACCGGCGGCCCCGCCCCCAGGTCTCACCCCCCTCGGACAGTTCCACGTCAGCCACCCCGCGCCAGGCCACCGCGCCGGCGTAGCGCAGCGGACAGCGCTGCCCGTGCAACGCGACGCGGACCACGCTGTTGATCCCGTCCGCGCCGACCACCAGGTCGTACGCGTCGACGAGCGCGCCCGGGTCGACGACCGGCGCGGCGAATCGCAGCGCCGGTCCGGGCAGCGCGCCGGCCAGCGCCGCGAGCAGCGCCGGCCGGGTGATGAGGTGGACCGGCTCGCCGTGGCGGCGTTCCAGCCGGTCGACGTCGATGGCGGCGATGCGGCTTCCGTCCGGTCGCCGGATCGATCCGCCGCCCTGCCGGCGGGCCCGCCGACGCACCTCGTCGCCCACGCCGAGCGTGTCCAACGCGCGCATCGCCGTGGGCCAGATGCCGAGGCCGGTCCCGGTCTCCGGCAGCCCGGCGGACCGCTCCAGGACCGTGACCTCCCAGCCTGCGGCGCGTAACCCGATGCCCGCCGCCAGCCCTCCGATGCCGCCACCGACCACCACCGCCCGACCCGCCATGCCGGCCACCGTACTACAGATGTAGTCGCTTTCACTACACCTGTAGTCTGATCCGGTGACCGATCGCCGGCAGCTCCTGCTCGACGCCGCCATCCGGGTGCTCGGCACCCGGGGTCCGCGGCAGCTCACCCACCGGGCGGTGGACGCCGAGGCGGGCCTGCCCGAGGGCTCCGCGTCCAACCGGTTCCGCACCCGGGAGGCGCTCGTCGACGGCGTCCTCGCCCGGCTGGTCGAGGTGGAGACGCTGGCCTGGCAGCGGCTCGCCGTCGATCTGCCACCCGGGGACGTCGCCGGCTTCACCCGCGTGCTCGGCCGGCTGATCCGCCGGTTCACCGAGGAGGAGCGGGTGGTCACGCTGGCCCGGTACGCGCTGTTCGTGGAGGCGGCCGTGCGGCCCGAACTACGGCCCGCCATCGAGGCCGGGCGGGCACGGCTGGCCGAGTGGGGGGTACCGCTGGTCGCGGCGCTCGGCTCCACCGATCCGGCGACCCACTTCCGGAGCCTGCTCGCGCTCGTCGACGGGCTCCTCGGCAACCAGCTCGCCGCCCCCGAGGAGGCGTTCGATCCGGAGTCGGCGGTGGCCGCCCTGCTGCACGGCTTCCGCGCCGGCTGAACGCCCGCCGACGGCGCACCCGCCAACGGCCCGCCCGCCGACGGCGCTCCCCGCCAAGCAGGCGCCCACCAAGCGGGGCGCCCATCTCTACCGGAGGCGTTGAGCGGGGGCCCCGCCTTCCAGGCAGGCGGCGGTGGCCTCGGCGAGGGTGGTGAGGCGGCGCGGGGCGGCAGGGCCGGGCGGGAACGGCTCGATCCAACCCGGCCCGGCGGCGAGCAGACGGACGTCCGGGACGTCCCGCCGGAGCCGGACCAGGCGGTACGCCCGACCGGTCACCGGGGTCTGCGACCAGACCACCACCACCCGGGGCCGGACCCGGGCCACCGCGCTGGCCAGCGCGGACCAGGGCAGGGCCGAGCCCAGATGCAGGCAGCCCCGACCGTGCTCGCGCAGCGCCGCCGCCAGGGCGTGCAGCCCCAGGCAGTGCGTCTCGTGCTCGGCGCCGGCGAGCAGCACCCCCTCGACCGGCAGCGGTCGGGTCGGTTCCCGGCGGAACACGTCCAGCCCGACCCGGACGCCCTCGGACAGGGCGTGCTCGACCGCGATCTCGGCGGCGCTGTGCCCGCGCAGCGCGCCCAGCAGCGGCAGGCAGACCTGCTCCCAGAAGGACGTGACCCCGACCTCGGCGGCGAGGTCGAGCACCAGCCCGGCGACCTGGTTGTCGTCCAGGTCCTCGGCGGCGGTGATGAGCCGTTTACGGGCCGACTCGGCGGCCCCGGCCGGCATGTTCTCGGTCAGCAACGGACGTACCCCCGGGTAGCTCTTCTACCTGGGGGTTCGTCCGGGCGGCCCGATCCGGATGCGCCACCGGGAGGTTCATTCGCGCCGGGCGGCTCCCCGACGCCGGGCCAGGTGCGCGACAGTGCCCCAGACGCCCCGCCGGAACAGCAGCACGACCAGCACGAAGATGCCGCCGGTGACCAGCCCGATGGCCTCGAACCCGGAGAACGACAGCCAGTCCTCCAGCCGGACCACCAGCGCCGCGCCGAGCACGCCGCCCCACAGCGTGCCGATGCCGCCGAGCACCACCACGATGACCGCCTTGCCGGACGTGGTCCAGTGCAGCACGTCCAGCGAGACGAACCGGTGACCGACGGCGAACAGCCCGCCGCCGAGCCCGGCGAGGAACCCGGAGAGCACGAACGCGGTCAGCTTGTAACGGTGCACCGGGTAGCCCAGCGCGCGGGCCCGCGCCGGGTTGTCCCGGATGCCGACCAGCACCCGGCCGAACGGCGAGTGCACGATCCGCCACGCCGCGAGCAGCCCGAGCAGCACGATCGGCAGGATCGCGTAGTAGAAGTAGTAGTCGTCGGTGAAGTCGGCGCCGAAGAACGCGCGCGGCACGCCCTGGAGGCCGTTCTCGCCCTGGGTCACCGAGCGCCACTCGTTGGCCACGTAGTAGACCATCTGCGCGAACGCCAGCGTGACCATCGCGAAGTAGATCCCGGTGCGCTTCACCGCCAGGTAGCCGATCGGCAGCGCGAGCAGCGCCGCGGCCAGCGCCCCGGCCAGCACCGCGGCCGGGAACGGCAGGCCGGCGTGGATCGCGACCAGCCCGGTGACGTACGCCGAGGTGCCCCAGAACGCGGCGTGCCCGAACGACATCAGCCCGGTGAAGCCGAGCAGCAGGTCCACCGAGACGGCGAACAGCGCCCAGCACAGGATGTCCACCGCGACCGCCGGGTAGAGCCCGTTGGGCAGCCAGAGCGCCACCAGCAGGCCGGCGGCCAGCAGCGCGTACCGGACCCAGCCGGGCGCCCGCGCGACGGCGAGCAGCCCGGACCGGGCAGCCGGACGGGCCGATTCCTCGGTGGGGGTGTCCACCGTACTGCTCACGCGGGTGCCTCCTCACGGCCGAACAGGCCGGCCGGGCGCCACAGCAGCACGGCGGCCATCACCACGAACACGACGGTCTGCGACACGAGCGGGTAGTCGGACAGGTACGCCTCGCCCCACGCCTGTATCAGGCCGATGCCGAAGCCGGCGGCGACCGAGCCGAAGATCGAGCCGAGCCCGCCGATCACCACCACCGCGAAGACCACGATGATCAGGTCGGCGCCCATCAGCGGGTTGACCGCCCGCATCGGGGCGGCGAGCACCCCGGCCAGCCCGGCGAGCGCGATGCCGAAGCCGAAGACCGGGGTGACCCACCTCCCCACGTCGATGCCGAACGCCCGGGTCAGCTCCGGCCGCTCGGTGGCGGCCCGGACCACCATGCCGATCCGGGTCCGCCCGAGCACCCACCAGACCGCCACGCAGAGCAGCACGGTGAAGCCGAGGATGAACACCCGGTACGTCGGGAAGTCGAACAGCCCGAAGTCGACGGTCCCGCTCAGCTCGGCGGGCGTGGCGTACGGGCTGGACTGCACGCCGTACCGGGACTTGACCAGGTCCTGCAGGATCAGCGTCAGGCCGAAGGTGAGCAGGAAGTTGTAGAGCGGGTCGAGCCGGGTGAGCCGGTGGATCACCGCCCGTTCCAGCGCCATGCCGAGCAGGCCCAGCGCCAGCGGCATGATCACCAACGCGGCCCAGAACGGTACGCCCGCCTCGGCCAGCAGCACGTACGCCCCGAACGCGCCGAGCATGTAGAACGCGCCGTGGGCGAAGTTCACCACCCGGAGCATGCCGAAGATGACCGCGAGCCCGAGGGCGAGCAGGGCGTAGAACGCCCCGCCCACCAGCCCGTTGAACGTGTTCTGCAGGAAGCCGGACATGTCAGAGCTTGCAGTCGGCCGACGGGGCGCGGAACGCCTCGGCCGCCGGGATGGTCTTCAGGATCTTCACGTAGTCCCACGGTTCCTTGACCTCGGCCTGCGGCTTCACCTGCGCCAGGTAGGCGTCGTGGACGACCCGGTGGTCCTCCGCGCGGATCTTGCCGTTGCGCAGGAACAGGTCGTTGATCTCCTTGCCCTCCAGCTCCTTGACCACGGCGTCGGCGTCGTCGGTGCCGGCGGCCTGCACCGCCTCCAGGTACTGCATGGCGGCGGAGTAGTTGGCCGCGTGCGCGAACGACGGCCGGGTGCCGGTCTCTTTCTGGAACCGGTCCGCCCACTCCCGGTTCTGCTTGTCGAAGTTCCAGTACCAGGCGTCGGTGTAGGTGGTGCCGGCCAGCGCGGCCGGGGTGAGCGAGTGGATGTCGGTGATGAACATCAGGCCGACGGCCAGCCCGACGCCCTTCTCCCGCAGCTTGAACTCGTTGTACTGCTTGACCACGTTGACCAGTTCCGCGCCGGCCTGCATGGTGCCGAGCACCTGCGGCTTCGGGTTCAGCGTCGGCGCCTTGAGCAGGAACGACGAGTAGTCGCCGCTGGTGTTCGGGAACGGCGCGCCGTCGGAGCCGACGACCTGCCCGCCGGCCGCGGTGATGGCGGCCGTGAAGCTCTTCTCCATGTCCTGCCCGAACGCGTAGTTCGGGTAGAGGATGTACCAGTTCTTGCCGACCTGCTCGGTGGTCACCGTGCCGGTGCCGTGCGCCAGCATGTAGGTGTCGTACGCGTAGTGGAACGTGTACTTGTTGCAGCTCTTGCCGGTCAGGTCCGTGGTCGCCGCGCCGATGTTGAAGTAGAGCTTCTTCTTCTCCTTGGCCACGTCGGCGACCTTCAGCGCGGCCGACGAGGTCGGCACGTCGAGGATCGCGTCGACGCCCTTGCGGTCGACCATCTCCTGGGCCTTGCTGTTGGCCACGTCCGGCTTGTTCTGGTGGTCGGCGGTCTCCACGCTGATGTTCTTCGTGACCGCGTCGTCGCCGTGCTTGGCCTTGAAGTCGGCGATGGCCATCTCCACGGCCTTGACCGAGTTGCGCCCGGACAGCTCCGAGTAGGCCCCCGACTGGTCGTTGAGCACGCCCAACACGATCTTGTCGCCGGTCAGCTTCGAGTCGCCGCCGGACTGCGGGCCACCGCCGCCGCAGCCGGCCACCAGCAGCGCCGCCGCCGAGGCGGCGGCCACACCCACGCTCCTACGCATGGTCATCCCTTCATCGCCGCGCGGTCCGCGCGGGTTCGGCCGTCGACTGTCAGATCCCGAGGTACGCCAGCAGCTCGCGTTCCCGCGAGCGCACCTCCGTGTTCTCCATCGCCTCCGCGATCCGGCCCTCGGCCAGCAGGTAGTGCCGGTCGGCGACGCCGGTGGCGAAGTGCAGGTTCTGTTCCACCAGCAGCACGGTCACGCCGTGCCGCTTGGCCTCCCGCAGCAGGTCGCCGACCTGCTGCACGAGCAGCGGCGACAGCCCCTCGGTGGGCTCGTCGCAGAGCAGCAGCCGGGCGCCCATGCGCAGCACCCGGGCCAGCGCGAGCATCTGCTGCTCGCCGCCGGAGAGCATGGTCGCGGCCGAGTCGCGCCGGGCGTGCAGCGCGGGGAACGCCTCGTACACCCGCGCCAGCGGCCACGGGTCCGGGCCGACCCGGGGCGGCAGCGTCAGGTTCTCGGTGACCGTGAGCGTGGCGTACGCGCCGCGGTCGTCGGGGACCCAGCCGAGCCCGGCCCGCGCCCGCTTGTACGCCGGCAGCCGGGAGATGTCCCGCCCGTCGAGGTGCACCGCGCCGCGCTGGCCGGGGTGCAGCCCCATCACGGACCGCAGCAGCGTGGACTTGCCGGCGCCGTTGCGCCCGACCAGCGTGACCACCTCGCCGGCGGCCACCTCCAGGCTCACCTCGCGCAGCACCTGGGCCTCGCCGTACCAGGCGGACAGGTTCTCAATGCGCAGCATCGCTGGCTCCCAGGTAGGCGGTGATGACCCGCTCGTCGGCGCGGACCTGCTCGTACGGCCCCTCGACCAGCACGGTGCCGGCCTGGAGGACGGTGACCGTGTCGGCGAGCCGGCCCACCACGCTCATGTTGTGCTCGACCATGACCACGGTCCGTCCGGTGCGGACGGTGGCGATCAGCTCGACGGTGCGGTCGACGTCCTCCAGGCCCATCCCGGCGGTCGGCTCGTCGAGCAGCAGCACCTTCGGGTCCAGGGCGAGCGCGAGGGCCAGCTCCAGGGCCCGCTTGCGCCCGTACGCGAGCGCCTCGGCCGGGGCCTCGGCGAGGTCGGCGAGACCGACCATGGCCAGCAGCTCGTCGGCCCGGTCCCGGTAGCGGCGCATCAGCTTCGCGGACCGCCAGAACCGCCAGCCCAGCCCGCTGGACGACTGGAGCGCCAACTCGACGTGCTCGCGCGCGCCGAGCTGCGGGAAGAGGCTGGTGATCTGGAACGACCGGGCCACACCGAGCCGGGCCACCCGCTCCGGGGGCAGCCCGGTGACGTCCCTGCCGTCCAGCTCGATGCGGCCACCGCTGGGCGGCAGGAAGCCGGTGAGCAGGTTGAACAGCGTGGTCTTGCCGGCGCCGTTCGGGCCCACCAGGGCGTGCACGGTGCCCGACGCCACGTCCAGGTCGACGCGATCGACGGCCCGGAAACCCCGGAAGTCCCGGGTCAGCCCACGGGCCGACAGGATCGCTTGCCCGGCCATCGCCTCACCCTCCGCAGGTCCGTCCGCCACGGCCGGGTCGGTGACCGGGGTCACAGGGCCGTCGCGTGCAGGAAACCTACGGGGCGTCGAACGGGTCGAGCCATGTCGATGCGCCACACATTCCCCCCGCCCGGCACGGGGCGGACCGCCACAGGCGCCGGGCACCGTCGACCCATCGGCAGCCGTCGACATGTGGCCCGGCACCGTGACCGGGCCGGCTCCCGCGACCGGGTAGCGGACCCGGCCCGGTGACCGGGTAGGGGGCTCACCGGCCGGGCGCTGCGGGCCATCGCCGGCCTGGGCCTGGACCGCCACGCGCGCTGGCATGTGGCGATCACGCTGATGGCGTACGTGAAGGGCGTCGCGGTCAACCTGGCGGCCGGCGCGCAGGCGGTGCAGGACACCGGGCTCACCGACGAGGAGTGGGTGGACGGCAGCAGGACACGTTCCACCGGCTGATGGCCGGCGGCCGACTGGCCACCATGGACGCGCTGACCGCCGGCGGCGTCGACCTGGACCTGGAGACGGTCTTCGACTTCGGTCTGCGACGGCTGCTCGACGGCGTCGCGGTCCTGGTCGACGGCGGGCTCAGTCCGGGAACGTGACCACCCAGCGGGCGCCCTCGCCCCGGGCCAGCCGGTCCAGCGCGGCGGGCGCCTCGGCCAGCGACACCGTGCCGCTGACCAGCGGCGCCAGGTCGAGGTCACCGGCGGCGAGCGCGGCGGCCAGCTCCGGCACCTCGCGGTCCGGGTCGGTCGAGCCGTAGACCGAGGAGCGCAGCGTCCGCGCCGAGTGGAAGATCTCCATCGCGGAGAGGCTGAGCAGGTCGTCCCGGCCGCCCATGCCGACCACGGTGACCGCGCCCCCGCGCCGGGTCGCCCGCCAGGCGGCGCGGATGGTGGCGGCCCGGCCGACGCACTCGAACGCGTGATCCACCCCGCGCCCGTCGGTGCGGGCCCGGATCTCCCGGCTCAGCGCGTCGTCGGCGGGCAGGAAGTCGGTCGCGCCGGCGGCCAGGGCCAGCTCCCGTTTCGCCGCCACCACGTCGACGGCGAGGATCGGCGCCGCGCCGGCCCGGCGCGCGGCGGTGAGCACGGCCAGCCCGACGCCGCCCAACCCGATCACCGCGACCGACTCGCCGGCGGCGACCCGGGCGGTGTTGCGGACCGCGCCGGTGCCGGTGAGCACCGCGCAGCCCAGCAGCGCCGCCTGCGCCGGCGGCAGCCCGGCCGGCACCGGCACGGCCGCCCGTTCCGGCACCACCACCTCCTCGGCGAGCGCGCCGAGCCCGAGCGTGACCTGCACCGGCTCCCCGTCGGCGGTCTCGCCGCGCGGCACCGAGGCGGCGCTGTTCGCGACACACAGCCAGGGCTCGCCGTGCCGGCAGTGCCAGCAGTCGCGGCAGGCGGGCGCCCAGTTGAGCACCACCGGCGTGCCCACGGGCAACGCGGTGCCCGGCCCGACCTCGGCCACCACGCCGGTCGCCTCGTGCCCCAGCACCAGCGGGTACCCGGGCGTCAACGTGCCCTGCACCATGGCCAGATCGGAGTGGCACAGGCCGGCCGCGCGGATCCGGACCCGCAGCTCACCCGGGCCCGGGGCGGGCAGGCGCACCTCCTCGACGGCCGGGGTCGCGCCCCGGCCGCGAACCACGAGCGCCCTCATCGCCGGACCGCCGGCAGCGGGCGCGGGACGGGCGGCGTGGCGACGGGATCCATGGCGTCCTTCGGGGCGGAGATCGACGGTGGGTCCTCGACGCTACCCCCGACTAGTTTGGAGCCGACGCCGACCCGAGGAGGCACCGTGGACTTCGCCCTGTCCGACGAGGAACGCGCGATCCGCGACACCGTCCGCGCGTTCGTCACCCGCGAGGTGATGCCGCTGGAGGCGGAGCTGCTGCGTCGCGAACGCGCCCACCGCCCCGGCCTGGACCGCACCGAGCTGCGCGAACTCCAGCTCAAGGCGAAGACGTTCGGCTTCTGGGGACTGGCCACCCCGGAGGAGTACGGCGGGATGGCGCTGCCGGCGGTCACGCAGTCGTTGATCTGGACCGAGCTGGGGCGCAGCTTCGTGCCGTTCCGCTTCGGCGGCGAGGCCGACAACATCCTGTTCCACGCCACCGAGGCGCAGAAGCGCGAGTTCCTGCTCCCCACCATCGCCGGGGACCGGATCTCCTGCTTCGCCATCACCGAGCCCGGGGCCGGCTCGGACGCGGCGAACATCAAGCTGCGCGCCCGCCGCGACGGCGACGACTGGATCCTCGACGGCGAGAAGACGTTCATCACCAACGGCAACGACGCCGACTTCGCCATCGTGGTGGCGGTCACCGACCCGGAGAAGGGCGCCCGGCGCGGCGGCGCCACCGCGTTCCTGGTCGACCGCGCGATGGGCTGGCGGTCGGAGTTCATCCCGACGATGGGCGAGGGCGGCCCCGCCGCGCTGGTCTTCGACGGCGTACGGGTGCCGCACCGCAACATCCTCGGCGAGATCGGGCAGGGCTTCACGCTCGGCATGGAGTGGATCGGCAAGGGCCGCTACACCATCCCCTCGCACGCGATCGGCATCGCCGAGCGGGCCCTCCAGATGGCGATCGACCATGCCAACACCCGGGAGACGTTCGGCGCGCCGATCGCCACCAACCAGGCCATCCAGTGGATGATCGCCGACTCGGAGACCGAGCTGGAGGCCGCCCGCTGGCTGATCCTGCGCTCGGCCTGGACCGTCGACCAGGGGCTGGACCCCCGGCACGCCGCCTCGATGGGCAAGCTCTACGGCGCCGGCATGGTCAACCGGGTGGTGGACCGGGTGCTCCAGATCCACGGCGGCATGGGCTACACCCGGGAGCTGCCGATCGAGCGCTGGTACCGGCAGGTGCGCCTGTACCGCATCTTCGAGGGCACCGACGAGATGCAACGGCTGATCATCGCGCGGGACCTGCTGCGCGGCTACACGAGGATCGGTGGCCACCTGGCCTGAGCCGGGGCTCAACCGGCCAGCGCCTCCAGTGCCAGGTCGACGTCCGCCTCGGTGGTGTAGAGGTGGAACGAGGCGCGCACCCGGCCGGCCCGCACCGCCGCCCGCACCCCGGCCCGGGCCAGCTTCTCCTGCGCGTCCGGCACCTCGACGGTGACGATCGCGCTGTCGCCGGGCGGTCGCCCCAGCCCGGCCAGGAACCGGTTGGCCAGCGCCACGTCGTGGTCGCGCACCGCCACCGGGTCGAGTTCGGTGAGCAGCTCCAGCACCGGGGCCGCGCCGGCGTAGCAGAGCCAGGACGGGGAGATGTCGAACCGGCGGGCGTCGTCGGCCAGCCGCAGCGGCAGGCCGTAGAACGAGGCGCTCGGGTCGCGGCCGGCGTACCAACCGGCGGCGTCGGCACGCATCCGCTCGCGCAGCGCCGGCGCCAGGTAGGCGAAGGCCGCACCACGCGGCGCCATCAACCACTTGTACGCCCCCACCAGCACCGCGTCCGCCCGGTCCGCCGCGAACGGCAGCCACCCGCAGGCCTGGGTGGCGTCGACCACCACGAGCGCGTCGTGTGCCCGGGCCGCCGCGACGATCTCGTCGTACGGGGCGACCGTGCCGTCGGCGGACTGCACCAGGCTGAACGCCACCAGGTCGGTTCCGGCGTCGATGGCGTCGACCAGGCCGTCGAGCGGGACGGTGCGCACCCGCACGCCGCGCTCCTCCTGCACCAACCAGGGGAACAGGATCGAGGTGAACTCGACCTCGGGCACCACCACCGTGGCGCCCGGCGGCAGCGCCGCCGCGATCGGCGCCGCCAGCTGGGAGACCGCCGCGCCGATGCTCACGTCGGCCGCGTCCACGCCGACCAGCCGGGCGAACGCGGCACGGGAGCGCCCGACCGACTCGTCCCACACCTCGAACGACACCCGTCCGGTACGCCAGTCGGCGAGCACCTGCTGCATCGCCGTCCACACCGGATCGGGCGGCAGCCCGTAGGTGGCGGTGTTCAACCAGCCCGGCTCCGGTTGCCACAACTTCCGTGCCTGCTCCAGCTCCATGTCACCGACGCTAACCACCCCCACCCCCACCCAAAACCGCCAATCCCACCCCCGTGGCCCACCCCACCCCCGTCCCTCCCCCGTCCCTCCCTCCCCTCCCCCACTCCCCTCGCCGATCTTGCGGTTTCGGCCCCTTCGGTGGGCGCTTCGTCCGTTTCACCGGGGCAGAAAGTGCAAGATCGCGCGAGGGGGCGGGGTGGGGCCGGGGGGCGAGGGCGGGGGGTTAGGGGGTGGTGGAGGGGGCGAGGGGGCGGGTGGGGGCGGGTGGGGTTCCGGTGTCGGCGGGGCGGTCGTCGTCGTCCTCGTCGAGCATGCTGGTCTCGTCGAACGGGCGGTCGCCGGAGAGCACGGCGCGGGCCTGGTCCCGGTCGAACTCCCCGGTCCAGGTGCCGACCAGCACGGTCGCCACGGCGTTGCCGGCGAAGTTGGTGAGTGCCCGAGCCTCGGACATGAACCGGTCGATGCCGACGATCAGGCCGACGCCGTCGACCAGGTCCGGTCGGTGCGACTGGAGGCCACCGGCCAGCGTGGCCAGCCCGGCGCCGGTCACGCCGGCCGCGCCCTTGGACGCGATCACCATGAACACCAGCAGCGAGATCTGCTCCCCGACCGCGAGCGGCTTGCCCAGCGCGTCGGCCACGAAGAGCGCGGCCATGGTCAGGTAGATCGCGGTGCCGTCGAGGTTGAACGAGTACCCGGTGGGGACCGTGATGCCGACCACCGGCCGGCTGACGCCGACGTGCTCCATCTTCGCGATCAGCCGGGGCAGCGCCGACTCCGACGACGAGGTGGACAGGATCAGCAGGAACTCGCGGCCCAGGTAGCGCAGCAGCGAGAAGATCGAGATCCGGGCGATCAGGCGCAGCAGCAGGCCGAGCACCACGATCACGAAGATCAGGCAGGTGGCGTAGAAGCCGAGCATGATCTGCGCCAGGCTCTTCAGCGCGTCCACGCCGGTGGCGCCGACCACCGCCGCCATCGCGCCGAACGCGCCGATCGGCGCCAGCCACATGATCATCGCCAGCACCTTGAAGACCAGGCGCTGGAGCACGCCGATCGCCCGCAGCACCGGCTCGCCCCGACGGCCCATGCCCTGCACCGCGAAGCCGACCAGCAGCGCCACCAGCAGGGTCTGGAGCACCTCGCCCTCGGTCAGCGCGGAGACCAGCGTGGTCGGGATGATGCCGAGCAGGAAGTCGACGGTGCCGCCGCCCTCCTCGCCGGCCGCGGACCGGCCCGCGTCGGCCACGTCCGGCCCCAGGTCCAGGCCGGCGCCGGGGTGGATGATGTTGCCGACCACCAGGCCGATCGCCAGCGCCACGGTGGACATGACCAGGAAGTAGCCGAGCGCGAGACCGCCGACCTTGCCCACCTTGGCCGCCTGCCGGACCGAACCGACCCCGAGCACGATGGTGCAGAAGATGACCGGGCTGATCATCATCTTGATCAGGTTCACGAATCCGGTGCCGAGCGGTTTCAGCGCCTTGCCGACGTCCGGTGCGAGCAGGCCGACCACGATGCCGGCGACGACGGCGGCGATGACCGCCAGGTAGAGGTACCGGGTCCGGTCCCGGCGGGCGGGCCGGACGTCCTCGGGGGCGGAGGTGGTGGTGTCCATGCCCATACTGTGAGGCAGGTCTCAGCGAACCGCACGAGGGGCGGGCAGGTCCGCGAGCGTGGTCGCCAGCTCCGCCCGGACCCGGTCCAGCGGCCAGGCGGCCAGTTCGGGCAGGCCGTGCCGCGCCCGCAGTCGCCGCACCGCCGCCAGGCCGACCAGGTAGCCGCAGCGCGCGGGCAGGTCGCCGCGCAGCGGCGAGTCCCGTTTGAGGAAGTAGGCGGCGTGGTGGTCCGGGTCGGTGGCGTCCAGGTCGGCCCGGACCCGGCCCAGGATCTCCGGCCAGCGGTGGCGACACTCGTCCAGCCAGGCCCGGTGGCCGGGACGACCGAACCAGAGGTACGCCTCCGGCGGCCGGCCCGGGTCGAGTTCGGCGGTGACCTGGGTGGCCAGCCCCTCGGCGAAGAGTTGGTTCGCCACCCCGTGCTCGGGCCAGCCGCGGATCCCGGCCCGCCGGTCGTGCACCACGTGCGCGGCCTCGTGCCGCACCAGCAGCCCGACGTCCTCCCCCGGGCCGAGCAGTTCCACGGCGAGGAAGAGCGCGTAGCGACCGCCCAGGTCGTCGGCCCAGCCGTTGGCCTGGTGCAGCCCGACCAGCACCACGCACTCGACCGGTCCACCCGCACCGGACCAGCCCAGCGCGCCGGCCGCGTCCGCGACACCGGCGGGCAGCAGTCCGCGTACCGCCTCGGCACGGTCGGCCAGGTCGGCGACCCGGTCGCGGAGCCCGGCCACGGCGGCGGTCGCGGACGCCGGTTCGGACCAGTCGCCGTCACGGTCGAGCACCCGGAACACGTCCGGGTGCCGGTCCAGGTAGCCGGACCGCCAGTGCCGCGGCCAGCGGTCGGCCGGCGCGGACCGGCATTCGCGCAGGCAGGCCAGCGCGTCGGGCACGAGGTCACGGACGTGCAGCAGATGATCGGGCGGCATCCCGTCGATGCTGCCCGATCACCGCCCGCCCCGCACGGTCAGCTCACGTTGGCCGGGCCCAGGACGCTCTTCAGGTCACCCATCAGCGCGGTGGTCGCGGCGACCCGGAACGGCCCGAGACGCAGCGTGGTGACCTTGCCGCCGTTGAGCAGCTTGACGTGCACCTCGGTGTCGCCGGGGTGCAGCACCAGCGTCTCCTTGAGTCGCTCGACGAGCGGCGGCGTGCAGCGGTGCACCGGGATGGTCAGCGTGACCGGCTTGTTCGCCGGGTTGCTGGTGACGTCCGGCATGGACATGTCCATCGCCATGATCCGGGGGGTGTCGTCGCGGCGGTCCACCCGGCCCTTGACCACCACGATCGCGTCCTCGGCGATGTACTGCCCGATCACCTCGTAGGTGTTGGGGAAGAACAGCGTCTCGACGCCGCCGGCGAGGTCTTCGAGCGTGGCCGAGGCCCAGGCCCGGCCCTGCTTGGTGACCCGGCGCTGCACGCCGGAGAGGATGCCGGCGAGGGTGACCACCGCGCCGTCGGGCACGGTGCCCTCCTCGGACAGCGCGGCGATGGTGGTGTCGGCCGCCGCGCCGAGCACGTGTTCCAGGCCGAACAGCGGGTGGTCGGAGACGTACAGGCCGAGCATCTCGCGCTCGAACGCCAGCTTGTCGCGCTTGTCCCACTCGCTGTCCGCGATGACCGGCATGACGGTGGTGCTGCCGGCGTCCGCGTCGCCGAACCCGGCGCCGAACAGGTCGTACTGGCCGACCGCCTCCTTGCGCTTGACGTCGGCGTACGCGTCGATGGCGTCGGCGTGCACGGCGAGCAGGGCCTTGCGCGGGTGCTTCAGCGAGTCGAACGCGCCGGCCTTGATCAGCGATTCAATGGTCTTCTTGTTGCAGGCCACCGCGTCGACCTTGGACAGGAAGTCGTAGAAGTCGGCGTACTCGCCCTTCTCCTCGCGGCAGCGCATGATCGAGGCGACCACGTTCGCGCCGACGTTGCGGACCGCGCCGAGGCCGAAGCGGATCTCCTTGCCGACCGGGGTGAACGGGCCGGCGGAGGTGTTCACGTCCGGCGGCAGGACCTGGATCCGCATCCGGCGGCACTCGGACAGGTAGAGCGCCATCTTGTCCTTGTCGTCGCCGACGGAGGTGAGCAGCGCCGCCATGTACTCCGCCGGGTAGTGCGCCTTCAGGTAGGCGGTCCAGTACGACACCAGGCCGTACGCGGCGGAGTGGGCCTTGTTGAACGCGTAGCCGGCGAACGGGACCAGCACGTCCCACACCGCCTGGATGGCGTCGTCGGGATAGCCGTTCGCGCGGCAGCCGTCCCGGAACGGGACGAACTCCTTGTCCAGGATCTCCTTCTTCTTCTTGCCCATCGCGCGGCGCAGCAGGTCGGCCTGGCCGAGCGTGTAGCCGGCGAGGATCTGCGCGGCGCGCTGCACCTGCTCCTGGTAGACGATCAGGCCGTAGGTGGGGGCGAGGATCTCGCGCAGCGGCTCCTCCAGCGCCGGGTGGATCGGGGTGATCTCCTGGAGGCCGTTCTTGCGCAGCGCGTAGTTGGTGTGCGAGTCGACGCCCATCGGGCCGGGCCGGTAGAGCGCCAGCACGGCGGAGATGTCCTCGAAGTTGTCCGGCTTCATCATCCGCAGCAGCGAGCGCATCGGCCCGCCGTCGAGCTGGAACACGCCCAGCGTGTCGCCGCGCGCGAGCAGCTCGTACGCCGGCTTGTCGTCCAGCGGCAGGCCGAGCAGGTCCAGCTCCTTGCCGTGGTTGAGCTGGATGTTCTTCACCGCGTCGTCGATGATGGTCAGGTTGCGCAGGCCGAGGAAGTCCATCTTCAGCAGCCCGAGCGACTCGCAGGTCGGGTAGTCGAACTGCGTGATGATGACGCCGTCGGCGTCGCGCCGCATCAGCGGGATGTGCTCGATGATCGGCTCGGCGGACATGATGACGCCGGCCGCGTGCACACCGGTCTGCCGGATCAGGCCCTCGATGCCCTTCGCGGTCTCGATGACCTTCTTGACGTCCGGGTCGGTCTCGTAGAGGCCGCGGATCTCACCCGCCTCGGCGTAGCGCGGGTGCTTCGGGTCGAAGATGCCGGAGAGCGGGATGTCCTTGCCCATCACCGCCGGGGGCATGGCCTTGGTGATCCGGTCGCCGACCGCGTACGGGAAGCCGAGGACCCGGGCCGAGTCCTTGATCGCGGCCTTCGCCTTGATCGTGCCGAACGTGGCGATCTGCGCGACCTTGTCCTCGCCCCACTTGTCGGTGACGTACTTGATCACCTCGCCGCGCCGACGCTCGTCGAAGTCGATGTCGACATCCGGCATCGAGACGCGCTCGGGGTTGAGGAACCGCTCGAAGATCAGGCCGTGCGGGATCGGGTCCAGGTCGGTGATGCCCAGCGCGTACGCGACGAGCGAGCCGGCCGCCGAGCCACGGCCGGGGCCGACCGCGATGCCCTGGCTCTTCGCCCACTGGATGAAGTCGGCGACCACGAGGAAGTAGGACGGAAAGCCCATCTGGATGATGACGCCCAGCTCGTACTCCGCCTGGACGACGTGGCCCTCCGGGATGCCGTTCGGGAAGCGGCGCTTGAGCCCGGCGAACGTCTCCTTGCGGAACCAGGACTCCTCGGTCTCGCCGTCCGGGATCGGGAACCGCGGCATCAGGTTGTGGAACGTGAACATGCCGGTCGGGTCGACCTTCTCGGCCACCAGCAGCGTGTTGCGGCAGCCCTGCTGCCACAGTTCGGACGAGTCGACCGCGCGCATCTGGTCGGCGGACTTGACGAAGTAGCCGCCGCCCTCGAAGCGGAACCGGTTGGGGTCGGCGACGTTGCTGCCGGTCTGCACGCAGAGCAGCACGTCGTGCGCCTCGGCCTGCGCCTCGTGCGTGTAGTGCGAGTCGTTGGTGACCACCGGCGGGATGTCGAGCTTGTGGGCGATCTCGGTGAGCCCGTCGCGGACCCGGCGCTCGATGTCGAGGCCGTGGTCCATGATCTCCAGGAAGTAGTTCTCCTTGCCGAAGATGTCCTGGTACGCGGCGGCGACCTTGAGCGCCTCGTCGAACTGGCCGAGCCGCAGCCGGGTCTGCACCGCGCCGGAGGGGCAGCCGGTGGTGGCCATGATGCCCTCGGCGTGCTCGGCGATCAGCTCCATGTCCATCCGGGGCCACTTGACGTAGTGGCCCTCCATCGAGGCGCGGGAGTTGAGTCGGAACATGTTGTGCAGGCCGGTGCGGTTCGCCGCCCACATGGTCATGTGGGTGATGGCGCCGTTGCCGGAGACGTCGTCGCTCTTCTGCTCGGGCCGCCCCCACTTGACCCGCGCCTTGTGGAAGCGCGACTCCGGCGCCACGTACGCCTCGACGCCGAGGATGGGCTTGACGCCGGCGGCCATGGCCTGCTTGTAGAAGTCGTTCGCGCCGTGCATGTTGCCGTGGTCGGTGATCGCCACGGCCGGCATGCCGAGCCGCGCCGCCTCGGCGAACAGGTCCTTGAGGCGGGCCGCACCGTCGAGCATCGAGTACTCGGTGTGTACGTGCAGATGCGCGAACGAATCGCCCATGCGTGGCGCCCCCCGGGTTGTGGATCAAGCTGCGTCGGAGTCGACCGACCCACCCTACCGAGGTGATCTCGGCGGCTCCATTGGCCACGCGGGCGGCGGTGGTGGCCGTCTCTCCGACGACCCGGGACGCACGCCCGGCACGTACGCCACACGATGCTGTATCCGGTTGCCATAGTGTGTGCCACACAGTATCGTGTGACGCATGGTCAGCGACGAGGTCCTCCGGACCCATCTCCAGGAGCTGCGACGCGGCACGGTCGTGGTGGCCAGCCTGGTCGCCCTGCGCCGCCCCGACTACGGCTACGCCCTGCTGCAACGATTGGCCGCGCACGGCTTCGCGGTCGACGCCAACACGCTCTACCCACTGCTGCGCCGGCTCGAGGAACAGGGCCTGCTCACCAGCGAGTGGAACACCGAGGAGAGCCGGCCGCGCAAGTTCTACCGCACCAGCGACGACGGCGAGACGGTGCTGGGCCGCCTGCTCGACGACCTGACCGCGGTGCGGACGTCCGTCACCCAGTTGATCGAAGGAGTAGGGCGATGAGTTCCCTGACCGACCGTTACCTGGCGGCCACGCTGCGGACCGTGCCCGCGCCGCGCCGCGCCGAGCTCGCCGAGGAGCTGCGCGCCTCCATCGCCGACATGATCGACGACCGGACCGCCGGCGGGCAGGACCACGCCGCCGCCGAGCGCGAGGTGCTCACCGAGATGGGCCGCCCCGAGCAGCTCGCCGCCCGCTACAGCGACCGCACGCTCCAGCTCATCGGCCCGCGCTACTACCTGCTCTGGTGGCGGGTGCTGCGCACCCTGCTCACCTGGATCCCGGCGGCGGTCGGCGTGATCACCGGTCTCGTCACGGCCACCGTCGGCGACGAGCCGGGCCGGGCCATCGGCGCGGCGATCTCGGTCGCGCTCCAGACCGCGGTGCAGGTCGCGTTCTGGGTGACGCTGAGCTTCGCCGTCCTGGAGCGCACCCGGGCGCCGCTCGGCCTGCCCGAGTGGACCGTCGACCAGCTCCCGGAGGACACCCGCGACCGGCAGATCAGCCAGCCGGACAGCGTGGCCTCGGTCGTCTTCCTGCTCGGCACCGTCGCGGTCCTGGTCGGGCAGCACTTCCAGCGGTGGGCCAGCGGCGACGGCTCCCGGCTGCCGGTGCTCGACCCGGCACTGTGGAGCTTCTGGCTCCCCGCCCTGATCGTGGTGCTGCTGGCCACCGTCGGCCTGGAGGTCGCGAAGTACCGGGCCGGCCGCTGGACCTGGCCGCTGGTGGCGGTCAACGCGCTGCTCAACCTGGCGTTCGCGGGTCCGGTGGTCTGGCTGCTGCTCACCGACCGGCTGCTCAACCCGGAGCTGATCGAACGGTTCACCTGGCTGCGCGACGGCGGGGCCGACGACGTGGCCCGCGTCACCGTCGTGGTCACCGTGGTCATCGCAATCTGGGACGTGATCGACAGCATGGTCAAGGCGCGGCGCGCCACCCGCTGAGACCTCCGCCGGCCCGGCGCCGCCCGTCGAGGGCGCGCCGGGCCGTCCGGTACGCCGGCCGTCAGCCCGCCGCCCGCCACTCCCGCGCCAGCAGGGCGTAGACCGCCTCGTCGGTCCACTCGCCCTTGACGAACTCGTTCTCCCGCAGGTGCGCCTCGCGACGCATGCCCAATCGTTCCAGCACCCGGGCCGAGGCGGTGTTGCGGGCGTCCAACCGGCCGACGATCCGGTGCAGGCCCAAGCCCTCGAAGCCCAGCCGCAACAACTCCCGGGCCGCCTCCGTCACGTAGCCGTGGCCGGTGTGGTCGGGATGGGCCACGTAACCGATCTCGCCCTGCCGGTGCTCCGCGCTGGTCCAGGTCAGCAGCACGTCACCGACGAACACGCCGGTGTCCGCAAGCGTCACGGCCAGGTTGAGCACGTCGCCCGGCGCGCGCAACGCGGTGCGCCGGACCAGCCGGTCGATCGCCGCCCGGGCGGCGGCGTCGTCGTACGGCTGGTGGTAGAGGAACCGGGTGACCTCCGGACGGCCCCGGTAGTCCCGGACCACGGCGAGGTCGTCGGCGGTGAAGGCACGCAGCACCAGGCGCGCGGTGCGCAACGGCAGATCGGGTACGAGCACCCCGGCAGGCTACGGGCTGCCGGCGCCCCGGTCAGCCCGGTTTCGGCGGGCGTGACGCCAGCGGGTCAGGCGACCGACTTCGCGTGGCAGACGAACGCCTGCCAGGAGCGTGGCGTGAAGGCCAGGACCGGGCCCTGCCGATCCTTGCTGTCCCGAACGGCGACCACACCAGGAAGGTTGTCAGCGACCTCGACACAGTTCCCGCCGTTCGTCCCGGACTTCGTCGACGTACGCCACCGGGCGTTGGTCAGGTCCATGTCAGTGCCGCTTCCGTCATCGGTGGCATGGAAAGCTCCTGGTTGTCGAGGCGGTCGGGGCGGAGCGTCCCGCGTCGTCGCAAGGACGAGAGCCGACGGCGGGCCGTGGGCCGGCCAGCATGCTCCTCGATCGCGCGTGTGGCATTCAGAGGAATTCCTGCCCTTCTGTGAGGGCGAGGAACGCGGACCATGCCATCGGCGTGAAGGCCAGGACCGGGCCCTGCCGATCCTTGCTGTCCCGAACGGCGACCACACCGGGGAGGTTGTCGGCGACCTCCACACAATTGCCCTGGGCACTGCTCCTGGTGCTCGTGCGCCAGGTCGCTTCCGTCAGATCAATCACGGTGTCTCTCCTTGATCTCCCGCATCAGCTTCCGGGATTCCGCCACGCTCAACGCCTGAGCGGCGAGCGCCTTCCAGACTTCCGCGTACGTCCTCACCTCGTCGGTCCGGTCGAGGTAGAGCGCACCCGAGAGACCTTCGTTGTAGACCGTCGTCGGCTCGGCCGACCTCGCGCCCTTCGTCGGGAAATCGAGGATGACAAAACCGCCGGAAACCACTATATGAGTGATCGCGCCACCGAGCGGGAGCACGCGGACGGACACGTTTGGCGCGTCGCTGGCCTGCACGAGTTTGTCGATCTGCGCCCGCATTCCCGGCACGTTCTTGTGGAGGAGCGCCTCCTCGACGATCGCGTCCAGCACGGGCGCTGCGGGCCGCTTCCGGGTGAGCAGTCGTTGACGCTCGATGCGCAGCTCCACCACTTTCGCCGCCTCGTCGTCGGAGACGTTCGGCCGCGTTCTGGCCACCTGAGCCGCGTACTCCGGCGTTTGCAGCAGTCCCGGCACCAGCGCGTGCTCGTAGGTGCGTAGTCGGCTGGCCGCCGACTCCAGGCCGACGTACAGCTCGAACCAGCGGGGAATCACATCCCCGTAGGCGTGGTACCACCCCTTGCTCTTGGACTCCCGGGCGAGGCTGACGAGAACCTCCGTCATGTCCGGAGGGGCCTGGTAGAGCCGGCACATCTGGTCCACGTCCAGGGCCCGCATGGGAGTCTGCCCGGCCTCGATGCGGTACATCTTGGCGCGCGACCACTCAAGCTCGGCGGCGGCAGCCTCGAGCCCGATGCCCGCCTCCTCCCGGGTCTGCCGCAGCAGACGGCCCAGCTCCCGCCTCGGCACCGTCGATCCCGCTTCGTTCATCGGCCCGTCCTCGCTGTCTCATCCTGACGCCTCCCCCGGCCTGGCGTGAGACGCCTTCTGCATCAACAACCGTCAGTCGCGTCTTACGGTGACCATCTCACGCAGAGTGTTGCAGCAGGCACCGAAAGTCCCCGATCGTGACGCTCCGGAGCAGCAACGAGACAGGGGGTGGCACGTGGGGCGGCGGAAGTGGTTCCAGCGGCAGGACGAGCCCGTCGACGTGGTGCAGCGCCCGGCGTACGCGCACCGGGGCGGCGCCTACGGCACGCACGGTCCGGAGGCGTCGACCGACGACCGGCCGACGGACCGGCCCCGGGACGGGCGGTCCGACAACGACACCGGGCGCTCGCGGAGCGCGTCGTGACGGGGGCGGAGCAGCGGCTGCCCGAGCCGCCGTTCGCCGTCATCCTGGCCGGCTACGTCGTCGACCTGCACCATCGGGACGCGTGTTCCCGGTGCCGGCCGGACGGCGGCTGCGAACGGCTCGCCCGGGCCGGGGAGACGCTCCGGGCGTGGCGGGACCGGAAGCGCGGGTGACGCCGCGCGCCGGGGAGCTGCTGGAGATCAGCCGGGCAGCCTCGGTCCAGTTCGTCCGGCCGATCATGTTCCGGGTGATCAGGACGCTGGACTGGACCACGTACGACGGGTGGGCCTGGCTGGAGGGTTACGAGCTGGACGCCGCCGGCGACGCTGTCGCCCGCCGGACCGTCTTCGTCCGGCCGGCGGGCCTGCGCCGGCTGTCGGCGGCACACCCACCAGCGCACCCACCGACGCGGCGACGCACCGGTACGGCGTAGTGGCGGGGTACCCGGGGGGGGGTACCCCCCCAACCCCCCGCCCGGGGGGCGAGGGGAGGGGGGCCGCCCCCCGCGGCCCCGGGGTACGCGGGCGGGGGCGGGGGGGGTGGCCCCCCCCCCCACCCCCCCGAGCCGGTGTCGATCAGGAAGGGGGTCAGCCGACCGCGGCCATGACCTCGTCGGAGACGTCGAAGTTGGCGTAGACGTTCTGCACGTCGTCGCAGTCCTCCAGCACGTCGATCAGCTTGAAGATCTTGCGGGCGCCCTCCTCGTCCAGCGGCACGTTCACGCTGGGGATCAGGGAGGACTCGGCCGACTCGTACTCGATGCCGGCGTCCTGCAACGCGGTCCGGACCGCGATCAGGTCACCCGGCTCGGAGATCACCTCGAACGCCTCGTCGAGGTCGTTGACCTCCTCGGCGCCGGCGTCGAGGACCGCCATCATCACGTCGTCCTCGGAGGTGCCGGTCTTCGGCACGATCACCACGCCCTTGCGGGAGAACATGTAGGACACCGAGCCGGCGTCGGCCAGCGAGCCGCCGTTGCGGGTCAGCGCGGTGCGGACCTCGGTGGCGGCGCGGTTGCGGTTGTCGGTCAGGCACTCGATCAGCATCGCCACGCCGTTCGGGCCGTACCCCTCGTACATGATCGTCTGCCAGTCGGCGCCGCCGGCCTCCAGGCCGGAGCCCCGCTTGACCGCGCGGTCGATGTTGTCGTTCGGGACGGAGTTCTTCTTGGCCTTCTGGATGGCGTCGAAGAGCGTCGGGTTGCCGGCCGGGTCGCCGCCGCCGGTGCGGGCCGCCACCTCGACGTTCTTGATCAGCTTGGCGAACATCTTGCCGCGCTTGGCGTCGATCACGGCCTTCTTGTGCTTGGTGGTCGCCCACTTTGAGTGGCCGGACATCTGATACCTCCGTCTGTTGACCCACGCCTGCGTCGACTGCTCGCGCCGGCACCCCACCGCCCGGGCGCCGCGAGCCGCAGCACCCCCGACGGCTCCGCGTGACGGGCTGGGGCGGTGACGGCCCTGCCGAACCGTCGGCAATCCTACCGAGGTCGCACCCCGGGCGTCGCACACCCGCCGGCCGGAGGCGGCATCCGGGCCGGAGTGGCCGCCGCGCCGGGCGGATGACGGAGATCCGACAATCATTCGGGTACGCCCCGGGCTGCCGCGCCCGACCGGCGTCCCGCCCCGCGTCGGATGGCGGTCGGCTCGCGTATTCGCGTCGACCTGCGTCTTTGGGTCGACCTGCGGCACACGTTCAACCGAACAGCCATCCGGGCCCAACGACGGGTCAGTCTCTCCTGCCTTGTCCGGTCCTTAGGAGCTGATCGGCATTCCGGCTAGCCTGCGAATCCCCGAAAGCGATGAGCGGAGGAAACGTGCTCGAGACGTTCGACGAATTCTCCGCCGGAATCGACATGCTGGGGCCGCACGGTGTGGACGCCCTGAATGGTTTCTCCCTCATCGTCGAACTGCCTGCGGCGCGGGACCTCCAGGGACTGGACGCGTTGCGGCGCGAACTGGGCGCGCGACTCTACCGGGCGGTGGCGGAGGTGCTGGAGGCCAGCGAGCTGCACGAGGTGGACACGCTGCGGCTGGACTGGAGCGACGGCGACGTCGGCGTGGTCTACAAGGAGCCCTCGTTCGGTTTCCGCATCGACATCCGGCGGGACCTGCGGATCACCCTGAGCCGTTCGGGCTCGTCGCTGCGGTTGTTCCACAACTGGTACCGGCTCCTGATGCCGTACCTCCGGGGGCTCGTCTCCCGAATCGCGATCGACCTGTCCGAGGTGCTGCACTCGGACTTCGATCTGCAACCCCTGCGCGCCGCCTACCGCTTCTCGATGATCGTCTACGACTTCATTCCGGTGCACCGGCAGAAACCGGTCAGCAGCCATGAACTGATCGGACCGCTGCTGTCCCGTCGGCCCGACGAGGACGGCCGGTTCCGGCCGGTGCCGACCGGTCAGGACGCGGCCAGCTCACTGCGCACCGGTCGACTCGACATCAAGATCTCCAATTTCCGGGAGGCCGCCCCCGGCGTGCACCTGCGGGAGGTCTACGACATCCAGGCGCCGGCCAATCAGGGTTACCGGGGCATCTGGCTGGACTTCCACTCCATCGCCGAGACGATCGGCTCGGACAACGCGGAGCCGGGTGCCCGCATCGCGCCCCGTCCGGATTTTTTGCTCGAGAACTACGAGGTGCCGTACCGCGACTTCTTCCGCGACCGGGTGGTGAAGGGTTTCATGGCGGATTTCTTCCGGGAGTGGAACTTCTCCTGCGCCGTCGGCACGATGCCATGAGTCAGGAATCGCTCAACACGCTCCAGGTCGTCGGGTTGGCCGTCACGCTCACCCTGAGTGTCATCGCCCTGATCCTCTCCTGGCAGAACAACCGCGCCACGGCCCGGGAGGCGCGGATCGCCGGCGAACAGCTCGAGGCGTCGGTGGTGCCGGTCGCCATGATTCAGGACTCCCGGCTCACCTGGCGCGGGCAGGAGCTGGTGGTGCTCTCCGTCCGGCTGCGCAACGTCGGCGCCGGCCCGCTGCTCGGCCTGCGGATCGACCAGATCACGCTGGACCAGTCGGCGCTGGAGTTCGTGCCGTTGGGCGAGCCGAAGGCGGACGCGGTGCAACCCATGACGGACATCGAACAGCGGCTGCGGTTCAGCGACCCGCCGCACATCCCCGAGCTGGGCTCGCTGGTGCTCCGGATCCGCTACTTCGACGTGCTCGGCAACGAACACGACAAGCCCCTCAACCTCCGCATCTCAGCCGGGTCCGGCAGCGGCACGATGACCGGTTTCACGCCCGCCCACATCACCCGTCGTCGAGCGTGAGGGGATCCCGGTGTCCAAGCTGATCATCGGACGCTTCCTGGCCCGCCACCTCGATCCGGAGTCGAAGTCGAGGAGCCAGTTCGCGCCGCGTCGAGCGAGCGTCACCGACGCCCGGATCCGGCTCGGCCTGCGTGAGGAACACATCATCGCGGACGACGCGCTGGGCCCGGTGGTCGCCTCGGACGACGACAGCCATCTCATGACCATCGCGCCCACCGGCGCCGGCAAGGGCCGCGACGTGATCATCCCGAACCTGCTCAGCTACGAGGGCTCGGTGGTGGTGCTCGACCCGAAGGGGGAGAACTACGACGTCACCCACGCCCACCGGCGCGACGCGCTGGGGCACGAGATCGTGCTGCTCGACCCGTTCGGGGCCAGCAACGGCACCCGAGCCGACCGCGGCGCCCTGAACCCCTTCGACGTGTTCGCCGAACTGGTTCGGGACAACGAGGACGCCGAGGAGCCGGAGGACTTCGGGCGGCTCCTGTCCGACCTGCTGATGGGGGGCGAGAAGTCGACGGTCGAGCCGTTCTGGGACGAGATGGCCCAGCTCCTGATCGCCGGCCTGACCACCCACCTGATCACCGCGGAGGCAACGGCCGAACCGTCGGGCGCCTCCTCGCTGACCCTCCAGAAGCTGCGCAGCCGGCTCTTCCAGAGCGACCTGGTGATGTATCTGGCCGAGGCGTTGGACAACGACCGGGACGGCCGGATGCCGGCCGGCACCCGGCAGGAGTTCCAGATGCTGCTCGGGGTCGACCAGCAGAAGACCTTCCCCAGCATCGTGGTCACGGCGGCCCAGCAGCTCGCGCCGTTCAGTTCCCGGCGGACGGTGGAGGCCACCGACCGTACGAGCTTTCCGCTCGCCCACCTGGTGGACCCGGACCGCCGGATCTCGATCTACGTGGTCGTACCGCCGCACAAGCTCCGTACCCACCAGCGCCTGCTCCGGGCCTGGATCGGCTGCCTGCTCTACTACGTCATGAACAGCCGGACGATCAACCAGTCACGCCTGCTGTTCCTCATCGACGAGGCGGCGCAACTGGGCCGGTTCTCCCTGCTCCAGGACGCGATCACCCTGTTGCGCGGCTACGGGCTGCGCACCTGGACGTTCTGGCAGGACCTGGCGCAGCTCACCAGCATCTACCGGGGCGTCGGCGAAACGATGATCAACAACTCCGGCGTACTCCAGGTGTTCAGCCCGGCGAACTTCGGCGCCGCCGCCGAGTTGTCCCGACGGCTCGGCGTCAACGTGGGCGAGCTGTTGCAGTTGTCCCCCGGAGAGCAGGTGGTCGCCTTCAAGAGCGAGCAGCCGACCCGGATACAACGCTTCAACCACCTCACCGACCCGGTGCTCCGGGAGTGGGCCGCACCCAATCCGCGACACCACTGACCGTCGTCGGGTGGGCGCGTCAGGACGCGGCCCGGACCAGGTCCACGAAGAGGCGGTGCAGGCGCAGGTCGCCGGTCAGCTCGGGATGGAACGAGGTGGCCAGCAGGTTTCCCTGCCGGACCGCGACGATCCGGTCGGCGGCCGGGCCGTCGGTGACCCGGCCGAGCACCTCCACGCCCGCGCCGACCCGCTCCACCCAGGGCGCGCGGATGAACACCGCGTGGAACGGCTCGCCGTCGACCCCGGTGATCGTCACCGGGGCCTCGAACGAGTCGACCTGGCGGCCGAACGCGTTGCGCCGCACGGTCATCTCGATACCGGCGAAGCCGCGCTGGTCGGGGCGGCCGTCCAGCACCTCGGCGGCCAGCATGATCATGCCGGCACAGGAGCCGTAGACCGGCATGCCGCCGGCGATCCGCTTGTCGATCGGCTCGCGCAACTCGAAGATGTCCACCAGCTTGCTGATCGTGGTGGACTCGCCGCCGGGCACCACCAGGCCGTCGACCGCGTCCAGCTCGCCCGGCCGGCGGACCGGCCGGGCCTCGGCGCCCGCACCGGCCAGCGCCGCGACATGCTCACGCACGTCGCCCTGGAGGGCCAGCACCCCGATCACGGGTACGGTCACGCCACTCCTCTCACAGGTGTTAAGCGGGGGCCCCGCCTATGCGGAATGCGTTAAGAAGGGGCCCCTCCTTACAAGCTCACCAGCCGCGGTCGGCGAGGCGGTGCGGGACGGGGATGTCGTCGACGTTGATGCCGACCATCGCCTCGCCCAGGCCCCGGGACACCTTCGCCAGCACGTCCGGGTCGTCGTGGAACGTGGTCGCCTTGACGATGGCGGCGGCCCGCTGGGCCGGGTTGCCGGACTTGAAGATGCCCGAGCCGACGAAGACGCCCTCGGCGCCGAGCTGCATCATCATGGCCGCGTCCGCCGGAGTGGCGATGCCGCCGGCGGTGAACAGCACGACCGGCAGCTTGCCGCGCTCGGCGACCTCCTTGACCAGCTCGTACGGGGCCTGAAGCTCCTTCGCCGCGACGAACAGCTCGTCGGCCGGCAGGTTCTGGAGCCGGCGGATCTCCTGCCGGATCTTCCGCATGTGGGTGGTGGCGTTGGAGACGTCCCCGGTGCCCGCCTCACCCTTCGAGCGGATCATGGCGGCGCCCTCGGTGATCCGGCGCAGCGCCTCACCCAGGTTGGTCGCACCGCACACGAACGGCACCGTGAACGCCCACTTGTCGATGTGGTTGGCGTAGTCGGCCGGGGTCAGCACCTCGGACTCGTCGACGTAGTCCACGCCGAGCGCTTGGAGGACCTGCGCCTCGACGAAGTGCCCGATCCGGGCCTTGGCCATCACCGGGATCGAGACGGCGGAGATGATGCCGTCGATCATGTCCGGGTCGCTCATCCGGGACACGCCGCCCTGGGCGCGGATGTCCGCCGGCACCCGCTCCAGCGCCATCACGGCCACCGCGCCGGCGTCCTCGGCGATCTTCGCCTGCTCGGGGGTGACCACGTCCATGATCACGCCGCCCTTGAGCATCTCGGCCATGCCCCGCTTCACGCGGGCGGTGCCGACGGTGGGGTCGGTGGTCGGTGCGGTGGGTTCGGACACGGTCATCGCTCCTCGGCAGGCGGTCAGGGTGGCTGCGCGGAAATGCTACGGCCGCCACGACGCCGCTCCGACAGCCAATCGCACCCCTGGTGGCCTGCCCTGTGGCCGCCGTCACGGCCCCGCCCGGCGCCGCCTCAGCCGGTGGTGACGTCCGCGCGCGGGACCAGCGTCGGGTCGTCGATGTCGAAGTAGCGGGGCCACTCGCGTCCCCGCCCCATCCGGAACAGGCGCACCACCGGACGGCCCCGCGCCGAGCGGGCGTCCCGGACCAGATCGGTGTGCACCTGCCGGGCCAGCGCCAGCCGCCGGCTCGCCGCGATCACCGCGCCGCAGGCCGGGTCGTCCGGGTCCAGCCGCACCGCGCGCAACTGCCGGGTCAGGTCGTTCTCGGCCGCCTCACGCTCCTCCGGGAGCGCGTCCAGCGCGATCCGGGCGGCGGCGTACAGCTCCACGCCGTACCGCTGCTCGGCCAGGACCGCGGCGGCGGCCGCGCGGCGCAGCAGGTGCGCGTCCAGCGCGCGGGCCGCCGACTCCGCGCGGACCTGGAGCCGCTGCACCCGGCCGGCGGTCCAGATCAGGTACGCCGAGACCAGCCCGAGCACCAGTGCCGTGCCCACCACCCACCACATGCCCGGCATCGTAGTGCTGCCCCTCATCCCGGCCGGCCGGCGTGGGCACCGGTCGACGCGCTCGTCACAGCGGCCCCACCGGCCACCATGGTCAGCCCAGCCCCGCCCACTCCTGGTCCATGACCCGACCGTCGGTGGCCTCGATCGCCGCTGCGTATACCTCCAGAACGCGGCGGGCAACCACGGGCCAGTCGAAATTCGCCACCACCTGGTCGCCCCGGCCGGTCAGCGCGGCCCGCCCACCGGCGTCGTCGAGCAGCTCGGTCAGCGTGGCCCGCAGGCCGGCCGCGTCCCCGGTCGGGAAGAGCCGCCCGGCCCGCCCGCCGTCCAGCACCCGGCGGAACGCGTCCAGGTCGCTGGCGACCACCGTGGTCCCGGCGGCGAGCGCCTCGGTGAGGATCATCCCGAACGACTCCCCGCCGGTGTTCGGTGCGACGTAGAGGTGCACGCTGCGCAGCATGCGCGCCTTGTCCGCCTCGGAGACCAGACCGAGGAAGGTGACCCGGTCACGCAGCTCGGCCGGGAACCGGCCGTACAGCTCGTCGGCGTCACCCGGCCCGGCCACCAGCAGGCGCAACCCCGGGCGGTCCGGGGCGAGCGCCACGAACGCGTCCCGCAGGATCGGGAAACCCTTGCGCGGCTCGGTGAACCGGCCCAGGAAGCCCAGCGTGCCGCCGGCGCCCGGCGCGCACTCCCCCGGCCAGCCGGGCAGCGGCTCGACGCCGGCGAACTTCGCCACCGCCACGCCGTTCGGGATCTCCACCGCGCCGCCGTCCATGTGCTCGACCTGCACCTTGCGGGCGAGCGCGCTGACCGCGATCCGGGCGGTGATCCGTTCCAGCAGGATCTGGAGCACGCCCTGCGCCGCGGAGAGCACCCGGGACCGGGTCATCGCGGTGTGGAACGTGGCCACCACCGGGCCCCGGGCGCAGAGCACCGCCAGCATCGACAGGCTCGGCGTGAGCGGCTCGTGCACGTGCAGCACGTCGAAGTCGCCCCGGTTGATCCAGCGGCGCACCCGGGTGGTGGAGACCGGGCCGAACGCGATCCGGGCCACCGACCCGTTGTACGGCAGCGGCACCGCCCGCCCCGCCGACACCACGTACGGCGGCAGCGTCGCGTCCTCGTCGGCCGGGGCCAGCACGCTCACCTCGTGGCCCAGCCCGAGCAGCGCCTCGGCCAGGTCCATGACGTGGTTCTGCACGCCGCCCGGGACGTCGAAGGAGTACGGGCAGACGATGCCGATCCGCATGGCGTCCCCCTAGACCGTCCCGGTGGTGGCCGGCGGCTGCGCCGACGTCGGCGCCCCGGCCGGTCCCTGGTCCAGCCACATCCGCTGCAACATGTGCCAGTCTTGCGGATGCCGGGCGATGCCCGCCGCCAGACCGTCGGCTATCCGCTGGGTCACCAGCGTGACCCGGGTGTCAAGCGGGGCGTTGTCCGGTTCCGGCAGCGCCAGCGGGCCCTCGATCGAGGCGCAGGCGGCGTCCGGCTCGTACCACATCGAGGCCACGTAGAGCGGGGCGCCGGTGCGCAGCGCCAGCAGCGCCGGGCCGGCCGGCATCCGGGTCCGGCCGCCGAAGAAGTCCACCTCCACGCCCCGGGCGGAGAGATCCCGGTCGGCGAGCAGCGGCACCACGTGACCGGCGTTCAGCCGGTCCACCAGGACGTCGAACGCCGGGCGCGGGCCACCGCGGTTGGGCAGGATCTCCATCCCCAGGCCCTCCCGGAACGTGACGAACCGCTCGTAGACGCCGTCCGGCAGCCGCTCGGCCACCGTGGTCATCGGCCAGCCGGTGGCCGCCACCCAGGCGCCGGCCGCGTCCCAGTTGCCGGCGTGCGGCAGCGCCACCACCGCGCCCCGCCCGGCCGCCACGTCCGCGGCGAGCTTCTCCGCGCCGTCCAGGCGGAACCCGGCAAGGATCTCCGCCCGACTCAGGCCGGGCAACCGGAACGCCTCCAGCCAGTAGCGGGCGTACGAGCGCAGGCCGGCGCGGACCAGCGCGTCCAGCTCCGCCTCGGGCAGTTCCGGGCCGACCACCCGGCGCAGGTTGGCGCGCAGTCGACGCGTACCCCCGCCGTCCTTGCGGTGGGCGCGGTCGGCGCCCGCCCGGAAGGCCGCGGCCGCGACGGGCCGGGGCAGCGCCCGGACCAGGCGCCAGCCGGCGACGAAGCCCACCTCGGTGACGTTCACTCCGTGCCGACCCGCTGGGCCTGCCGGTAGACGTGCGCCATCCGCTGCCCCACCGTGAAGATCGAGACGGCGGCGAGCAGCCAGAGCGCGACCTCCAGGGCCCGGTCCAGGCCGACGCCGGTGAGCACACCGCCGACGCCCACGATGAGCAGCCGCTCGGTGCGCTCGGCGATGCCCACGTTGCAGGTCATGCCGAGCCCCTCGGCGCGGGCCTTGACGTAGGAGACCAGGCCGCCGGCGGCCAGGCAGACCAGCGCGGCGGCCACGCCCGAATATTGCTGCTGGGTGGCCAGCCAGTAGGCGACCGCGCCGAACACCGCGCTGTCGGCGACCCGGTCCATGCTCGAGTCGAGGAACGCCCCGAACCGGGTGGAGCCGCCGCTCATCCGCGCCATCGTGCCGTCGAGCAGGTCGGTGAGGGCGAAGACCGTGACGATCAGCGCGCCGGCGACCAGCTGGCCGCGCGCGCCGAAGCCGAGCGCGCCGACGAGCACGCCGACGGTGCCGGTCACGGTGACCGCGTTGGGGGACACGCCCGCGCGGAGCAGTCCGCGCGCGATCGGCTCCACGACGCGGGTCATCCCCGCTCGGGCCGTCACTTGGAAGATCTTCGCCATGGCGGTCCCACGATAACGGCCGGCCGGGACCGGGGACACAGCCGGGCGGACGACCCGCCCGGCGGACCTTGTGCGGGCACCGGCGCGGGTGTGAGATCGAGCGTGGGAGGTGAGCCAGTTCACCGGATCACGGTCGGCGTTCCCGTCCCGCAGGAGTCCACCGGAAGATATCGCCGCGGCGCCCACCCCGGGGGTCCGCTCCCGTCGCCCGCGGCGGTCGCCACCACCACCGGTTGAGGGAGGTGCGCCGCGATGGCGCAGAAGAGTCACGAGAAGGGTGTCACCGGCGGCGCGCCGGTGGTGACCGAGCCCGGCAGGGTTCGCAACGTGGTGCTCGTCGGGCACTCCGGCGCGGGCAAGACCACGCTGGTCGAGGCGCTGCTCGCGGCCAGCGGCACGATCGGCCGGGCCGGGTCCGTCACCGAGGGCACCACGGTCTGCGACCACGACCCGGCGGCGGTCCGCCAGCAACGCTCGGTGAGCCTGGCCTGCGCCCCGCTGGTCCACCGCGACGTCAAGGTCAACCTGCTGGACACGCCCGGCTACGGCGACTTCGTCGGCGAGTTGCGCGCCGGCCTGCGCGCCGCCGACGCCGCGCTGTTCGTGGTCTCCGCGGTCGACGGGATGGACGCCGCCACCGCCGCCCTCTGGGAGGAGTGCGCCGCGGTGGACATGCCGCGCGCGGTGGCGGTCTCCCGGCTGGACCACCCGCGTGCCGACTTCGACGAGGCGGTGGCGCTCTGCCAGCGCGTCTTCGGCGACAACGTGCTCCCGCTCTACCTGCCGATGCTGGGCGACGACGGCGAGTCGGTGGCCGGGCTGATGGGCCTGATCACCCGCCGGGTGTTCGACTACTCAGGCGGGCTGCCGCCGGCGGTGCGCGAGCCGGACCCGGAGCACCTGCCGGCCATCCAGGAGGCCCGCGACGAGCTGATCGAGGGGATCATCGCGGAGAGCGAGGACGAGACCCTGATGGACCGCTACCTCGGCGGCGAGCAGATCGACCCCGAGGTGCTCATCGCCGACCTGGAGACGGCGGTCGCCCGCGGCCACTTCTACCCGGTGGTGCCGGTCTGCGCGGAGACCGGCGTCGGGCTGGACGCGCTGCTCGACGGCCTGGTCTCGGCGTTCCCGTCGCCGCTGGAGCACGACCTGCCGGCGGTCACCGGGCTGGACGGCTCGCCCCGCCCGCCGCTGACCTGCGACCCGGACGGCCCGCTGGTCGCCGAGGTGGTCAAGACGACGGTGGACCGGCACGTCGGGCGCGTCTCGCTGGTCCGGGTCTTCTCCGGCACGCTCCGCCCCGACCAGGTGGTCCACGTGTCCGGGCACGGCCTGGCCGAGCGCGGCCACCCGGACCACGACGCCGACGAGCGGGTCGGGCACGTCTACAGTCCGCTCGGCGCGACGCTGCGCGAGGTACCGGTGTGCGTCGCCGGTGACCTCTGCGCGATCACCAAGTCGGGCAGCGCGGAGACCGGCGACACGGTGTCCGCCAAGGACGATCCGCTGCTGATCGCGCCCTGGGAGATGCCCGAGCCGCTGCTGCCGGTGGCGATCGTGGCGCGCAGCCGGGCCGACGAGGACGCGCTGGCCCGCAACCTGTCCCGGCTGGTCGCCGGCGACCCGACGCTGCGCCTGGAGCGCAACCCGGAGACCCACCAGTTGGTGCTCTGGTGCATGGGCGAGGCGCACGCCGACGTGGTGCTCGACCGGCTGCGCGGCGGCGGCGTCGAGCTGGACACCGAGCCGGTCCGGGTGTCGCTGCGGGAGACGTTCACCGCGGCCTCCCGGGGGCACGGCCGGCACGTCAAGCAGTCCGGCGGCCACGGCCAGTACGCGGTCTGCGACCTCGAGGTGGAGCCGCTGCCCCGGGGCGCCGGCTTCGAGTTCGTCGACCGGGTGGTCGGCGGCGCGGTCCCACACAACTACATCCCGTCGGTGGAGAAGGGCGTCCGGGCGCAGATGGAACGCGGCCTGGTCGCCGGCTTCCCGGTGGTGGACCTGCGGGTGACGCTCGTCGACGGCAAGGCGCACAGCGTCGACTCGTCCGACGCCGCGTTCCAGACCGCGGGCGCGCTGGCGCTGCGCGACGCCGCCGAGAAGGGCCGGCCGACGCTGCTGGAGCCGGTCGACGAGGTCGTCGTCCGGGTGCCCGACTCCTCGGTCGGCGCGGTCATGGGCGACCTGTCCGGCCGACGCGGCCGGGTGCTCGGCACCGAGCCCGACCCGGACGCCGAGGGCCGGACGCTGGTGCGCGCCGAGGTGCCCGCCACCGAACTGCTGCGGTACGCGGTCGAGCTGCGCGCGATGACCGCCGGCACCGGCACGTTCCGCCGCGAGTTCGCCCGCCACGACCCCATGCCCCCACACCTGGCCGACCAGACCCTCAAGGAGTCCACCCCCCACCCCTAACCCCTTCCCGCGGTGGTCCGCGCGGGTGGAGGTGGGTCAGGGGCGGACGGTGGGGATGGGGGGCATCGGCCAGTGCGGGCGGTCGGCGTCGCGGCGGGCGGCCGACCTGACCGCCGCCAGTTGGCGCTCGACCTCGGCGAAGTGGTCCGGGGCGAGCGGGCCCCGGGCCAACGCGGCGGCGTTCTCCTCCACCTGGGCGACCGTACGCGCGCCGGGGATCGGCACCGCCCGGTCGCTGCGCGCCCAGATCCAGCCGAGCGCGCCCTGGGCCAGGGTGCGGCCGTCGGCGGTGAGCGCGTCCCGGACCGCGGCCACCCGGCGCAGCCACTCCGGGGCGGGCCGGCCGCTGCGGAACCACTCCAGCCAGGTCGGCCCGAGGCCGCGCACGTCGTCGCGGGGCAGCGTGGACTCCGGCGTGTACTTGCCGGTGAGCAGTCCCATCCCGAGCGGCCCCCGGGCCAGGCTGGCCAGGTCGTGCTTGTCGCAGGCGGCCAGCATGGCGGGGGCGTCCCGCAGCACCGACAGCGCGTGCTGCACAGCGGCGGCACCGTGGGCCACCTGGGCGAAGGCGCCGGCCCGGTCGGCCCGGTCGGTGCTCCAGCCGTACGCGAGGATCAGGCCGGCGGCGACCAGCTCGTCCAGCGTGCCGACCAGCGCCTCGGCCCGGGGCAGCGGCAGGTCGCCGAGGTGGAGCTGGTAGAGGTCGATCCGGTCGGTGCCCAGCCGGCGCAGCGAGTCGACCACCGCCCGGCGCAGGTACTGCGGCGAGGCGTTCTCACCGGTGGCCTGCCGGGTGCGCTCGTCGAACGTGTAGCCCCACTTGGTGGCGATCACCGCCTCGTCGCGCCGGCCCGCGAGGGCCCGCCCGAGGACCCGCTCGCTGTGCCCGGCCCCGTACGTGTCGGCGGTGTCGAAGAGCGTCACCCCGAGGTCGAGCGCACGGCGGACGGCCCGGACCGACTCGTCGTCGTCGACCGCGCCCCAGCCCAACGGGCGGGCGCCCTCGGCCCACGGGCCGCCGATCGCCCAGCATCCCATGCCGAGCGCACTCACCTCGATGCCGCTGCGGCCGAGCGGCCGCGTGCTGACTGCCATCGCCGAATCCTGTCACCTTCCCGGCACGCGCGGGCCCGTTCGTCACCGGGCGTACCGGAATCTCGTCACTCTCCGTGACGCCAGCGGGGAAGCGTCGCCAGGTAACCGACATACCGCAGAGTCATAATTATGACTCCTCGTCATATCGCTCCGGAGCGATCGTTCGTCGAGCGCCACACCGTCGAGCACCGCACGTCGAAGCGGGCCGGAACGCCGGCACTCGGCACTCGGCGCCGGGCGCTCGGCACTCGGCCGCGAACCGCGGGCCCGCAACGGCCGGGAGTCAGCGGGCGTAGGCCAGCAGCACCGGCGCGTCCCGGCCCGGCCACGCGCCGGTGAGCCGGCCCGCCGCCGGCGTGTCGGCCGGGGCGGGCCGGCGGACCAGGGCCAGCTCCACGCCGTCGACGCGGATCACCGTGGGATCGCCGTCCACCACCTCGTCGGCCGGGCCGGCCGGCAGCGCGCGGTCGGTGCGGCTGCCCGACACGGTCATGCTCGGGGCCCGCACCTCCCGCTCGCCGTCGACCTCGAAGTGCTCCTCCGCCTGGCCCGCGTCGGCGAGCACCGCGGCGGCCAGCGCCGGCGGGTAGACCGGGTCACCGCAGGCGTCGTACACCCAGCGGCGGCCGAGCACCGAGTGCTCGACCACGCCGACCAGGAACCGCTCCGCGCCGGGCAGCGGGGCGCCCCGGTAGGTCAGCGGCACCTGGAGCACCGGACCGTCGCCGGCGCGCACGAGCAGCGTCTCCATGCCGACCTCACCGGCCGGGTCGTCGAACCGGTAGGCCGCCACCCGGGTCACCGGCCCGTCGGCGCCGCCGGTGAACCAGGGCCGGGCGGGCAGCCACCCGGCGAGCAGCTCCAACTTCGAGGGGCGCAGTTCCGCGCGGTGCAGCAGGGCCATGCGCAAGATCGTACTGTCGAGGGGTGACCATCGGGGTTTGCCGAGCCCGGTGGCGCGGGCACCACCGGGCCGGGAGGCGCGCATGGAGACGTCGGTGGATCAGGTCGACGAGGCGGCGCGGGTACGCCCGGCGCCCCGCTGGGTGGCGCCCACGTTCGTGGCGCTGGCCGTGCTCACCCTGCCCTGGATCGGCTACCTGGCGTTCACCCTGCCCCGGCACCAGGTCACGGTGCACTACCGGGCCGCCTGGGTCGGCTTCGACCTGGGCCTGGTGGCGCTGCTCGGGCTGACCGCCTGGCACGCGTACCGGGGGAACCGGCAGGTGGTGCTCGCGGCCGCCGCCACCGCGACCATGCTCGCGGTGGACGCCTGGTTCGACGTGACGACCACGCCGCCCGGGCCGGACCTGGTGGTGTCGGTGGTGCTGGCGGTGCTGGTCGAGCTGCCGTTGGCCGGGGTCTGCCTGTGGATCGCGCGGCACGGCGACCGGATGGTGCAGCGTCGGCTGCGTCAGCTCGCGGTCCGCGCGGAACTGGCCGCGGACCGGGCCGCGGCGGCCCAGCGGACCGCCACCGGGGCCCGCCGCCGACTCGCCCGGGTGCGGGGCCGGCTGCGCTGAGTCGGGCCGGTGCGGGGCCGGCCGCGCCGAGTCAGGCGGGCCACGCCTCGGCGAGCAGGGCGCGGGTGTCGGCGAGCAACTGCGGCAGCACCTTGGTGCGGCCGATGACCGGCATGAAGTTGGCGTCGCCGCCCCAGCGCGGCACCACGTGCTGGTGCAGGTGCGCGGCGATGCCCGCACCGGCCACGCCGCCCTGGTTCATGCCCAGGTTGAACCCGTGCGCGCTGGAGGTGCGCCGGACCACCCGCATGGCGTCCTTGGTGAACGCGGCCAGCTCGGTCGTCTCCGGCGCGTCCAGCTCGGTGTAGTCGGCCACGTGCCGGTAGGGGCAGATCAGCAGGTGGCCCGGATTGTAGGGATAGAGGTTGAGCACCGCGAAGACGTGCTCGCCCCGGGCGACCACCAGGCTCTCCTCCGGCGGCCGGCCCGGGGCCAGGCAGAACGGGCAGCCGGTCGGCTTCTCGTACCCGCCCTCGGGCCGGTCGTCGCCGGAGATGTAGGTCATCCGGTGCGGCGTCCAGAGCCGGTCCAGCCCGTCCGCCAGGCCACTGTCCGTGTGCCGCTCCACCCCTGTCACACCGGCGATCCTACGATCCGCGCCCCACCTCCGCTGAACAGCGCCGCCGCTCAGGCGGCGCTGGGGCCGCTGTTGGTGCGGGACTCCGTCACCTCACGGACGTGCGCCACCGCCTCGGCCAGCGGCACCCCGTTGCGCTGCGAGCCGTCCCGGTAGCGGAACGAGACGGTGCCGGCGGCCACGTCGTCGTCGCCGGCGATCACCATGAACGGGATCTTCTGCTGCTGCGCGTTGCGGATCTTCTTCTGCATCCGGTCGTCACCCAGGTCGACCTCGGCCCGGATCCCGTGCCGCCGCAGCGTCGCCGCGAACTCCTCCAGGTAGTCGCCGTGGTCGTCGCGGATCGGGATGCCGACCACCTGCACCGGCGCGAGCCAGGCCGGGAACGCGCCCGCGTAGTGCTCGGTGAGCACGCCGATGAACCGCTCGATCGAGCCGAACTTCGCGCAGTGGATCATCACCGGCTGCTGCCGGGTGCCGTCGGCGGCCTGGTACTCCAGCCCGAAGCCCTTCGGCTGGTTGAAGTCGTACTGGATCGTCGACATCTGCCAGGTCCGGCCGATGGCGTCCTTGGCCTGCACGGAGATCTTCGGGCCGTAGAACGCCGCGCCGCCCGGGTCGGGCACCAGGTCCAGGCCGGTCTCCCGGGCGCACTCCTCCAGCACGGCGGTGGCGGTGGCCCAGTCCTCATCGGTGCCGACGAACTTGTCCGGCCGGGTGTCGTCGCGGGTGGACAGCTCCAGGTAGAAGTCGTCGATGCCGAAGTCACGCAGCAGGCTGAGCACGAACCCCAGCAGGTGCTTGATCTCCGCCGGCGCCTGCTCGCGGGTGCAGTAGGAGTGCGAGTCGTCCTGGGTGAAGCCGCGCACCCGGGTCAGCCCGTGGATGACGCCCGACTTCTCGTACCGGTAGACCGACCCGAACTCGAACAGCCGGATCGGGAGCTGCCGGTAGGACCGCCCGCGCGACCGGTAGATCAGGTTGTGCATCGGGCAGTTCATCGCCTTGAGGTAGTAGTCGCTGCCCTCCATCTCCATCGGCGGGAACATCGTGTCCTTGTAGTAGGGCAGGTGTCCCGAGGTGTGGAAGAGACCTTCCTTGGAGATGTGCGGCGTCCCGACGTACTGGAAGCCCTCCTCGATGTGACGGGTGCGGACGTAGTCCTCCATCACCCGCTTGAGCACGCCACCCTTGGGGTGGAAGACCGGCAGGCCGGAGCCGATCTCGTCGGGGAAGCTGAACAGGTCGAGGTCCGCGCCGAGCTTGCGGTGGTCGCGCCGGGCGGCCTCCTCCAACAGCTTCAGGTACGCCTTCAGCTCGTCCCGGGTCGGCCACGCGGTGCCGTAGACGCGCTGGAGCTGCGGGTTCTTCTCCGAGCCCCGCCAGTACGCGGCGGCGGAGCGCATCAGCTTGAACGCGCCGATCAGCCGGGTGTTCGGCAGGTGCGGCCCCCGGCACAGGTCCGACCAGCAGACCTTCTCCTCGTTCGCGGCGAGGTTGTCGTAGATGGTCAGCTCGCCGCCGCCCACCTCCATCACCTCGGAGGAGTCCAGCCCTTCGCCCTTGACCTCGATCAGCTCCAGCTTGAACGGCTCGGCGGCCAGCTCGGCCCGGGCCTCGTCGAGGCTGGCGAAGCGCCGCCGGCGGAACCGCTGGCCGGACTTCACGATCTCCTGCATCCGCTTCTCGAGCTTCGCCAGGTCGTCCGGCTGGAACGGCTTGTCGACGCCGAAGTCGTAGTAGAAGCCGTTCTCGATCGGCGGGCCGATGCCGAGCTTCGCCTCCGGGAAGACGTCCTGCACGGCCTGGGCGAGCACGTGCGCGGTGGAGTGCCGCAGCACCTCCAGGCCGGCCGGGCTGTTCAGCGCCACCGGCTCGACGGGGGTCTCCTCGGCCGGCACCCAGTCCAGGTCACGGAGCTGACCGCGCGGGTCGCGGACCACCACGACGGCCTTGGGCCCGGTCGTGGGCAGGCCGGCCGCGGCCACCGCGTCGGCCGCCGTGGTCCCGGCGGCGACGACGACGGGGTCGGCCACGGCGGGGGTACGGGGTGCGGACACGGTGACTCCTGTCGTCGACGGTACGGATCTGCCGGGGACCGGCCCCTGCGATGCTATCGGTCACCCGGACCACGCCGTCGCCGACGCCGGCCCGCCGGTCACGACTTCCCCGCCGCGTTGAACCTTTCCGTCCTCCCGGCCGAACTACCGGGTGGGGCCGGAGCCGGAACCGGCCCCAGTCGACGAGGATGGGGACGACCATGAGGATGACCCGTCAGGGCCGGTGGGCGGCGTCGCTGCTGGCCGCCGCGCTGGCCGGCGCGGTGAGCTGGCCGGGCCCGGTCGCCGCCGCCGGCGTGACCGTCACGACCTCTCCCGGCGAGGTACGCCAGGGCGACGCGATCGAGCTGTCGGTGGTGGTGCCCGCCGACCGCCCCGGCACCCGGACCAGCAAGATCGAGCTGACCATGCCGGCGGACGCGCCGATCGGCGAGGTCTATCCGCTGTCCGTGCCGGACTGGGCGCCGAGCATCACCACCCGCACCCTGGACCAGCCGGTGGCCGGCATCCACGCCGCCGAGCTGAACCAGGTGACGCACGCGGTGACCTGGCTGCGGGTGCCCGGCGGCGACGCCGGGGCGGCCCGGCTGCCACTGGGCATGGGCCCGATGCCGGCCACCGACCGGCTGACCTTCACCGTGGTGCAGACGTACGCCGACGGCACGGTGGTCCGCTGGGCGGACCCGGCCGGTGGTGCGCACCCGGCGCCGACGGTCGCGTTGCTGCCGCCGTTGTCGGGGGCCGCCCCGCACGGCGGGGACGCCGGTGCGGCCGGTGGCGCCGGTGCGGTCGGTGGTGCGCACGGCGGCCACGGCGCGCCGGGCGACCCGGCGCCGGCCGACGTGACCGCCGCGGCGCCGGCGGCCGACGACGGGCCGAGCGCGGACCTGCTGCTCGGCGGTGGCCTGCTCGCCGGCCTGGCCGGCGGTGGGGCGATCGGCTGGCTGCTCAGCCGCCGCCGAAGCGGCACCATGACCCTGTCGCCCGGACCCGACTCCCCCACCGCCGAGGCACCCCCGGCCGGTACCGCGCACCGGAGCGCGACGGGCCACGGCGACGGCGACGGCGTGACCATGGTCGAGCCCGTCCCGGTCGGCGGCGCGCGCCCGCCCGCGTGAACGCGCGGGCGTGTCGGGACGGCACTTCGTCGGCGTGTCGCGCCGCGGGGATAGTGAGTCCGCCAAGCGATATACCTCAGCGTCATAATTATGACGCTGAGGTATATCGCTTCGTCGCACCATGCCCCACCGGCCCGTCACTGACGGTGATGGCGGGGCTGGCGGCAGCCGCCGGCGGCACCACGCGCGGGCGGCACAGCGGACGTGACGGGCACGGGCGGCACAGCGGGTGCGAGGAGCGTGACGGGCGCGGATCGGCGCGGGGCGCGCCCCGCCGGAGCGCCGACGGGGCGGGGTCAGGCCGGGGCGGTGAGCCAGCCGGGCAGCGGCTCGCGCGCCGTCAGCCAGCCCTCCGGGACGCCGCCGGGCGTGCCGACCCCGGCGTACGCGGCGACGACGCCGCCGACGATCGCGGCCGTGGTGTCCACGTCGCCGCCCGCCTCCACGCAGGCGCGGATCGCGGCCGGGTAGTCGGCCAGCGTCGTGGCGGCGACCCAGAGTGTGAACGGGACGGTGTCCTGCGCGGTGACCCGCGAGCCGTTGCCCACCGCGTCGACCACCTCGGCGGCCGGGCGACCGAGCAGCGCGACGGCCCGGCGTACGCCCCGGTGCACCTCGCCGGCCGGGTCGAGCGCGCCGGCCACGGCGGTGAGCAGGCGGGCCGGTTCGGGCCGGTCGCCGTCGAGGCGGGCCCGGGCGGCCAGCGAGGCGGCCACCGCCACCGCCACCGCGCCGGCGATCCCCTCCGGGTGCGCGTGGGTCACCTCGGCGCAGGCCCGGGCCTGGTCCGCGGCGCGCCGGATGGAGTCGGCGTGCCAGGCGCCGAGCGGGGCCACCCGCATCGCCGCGCCGTTGCCGCAGGAGCCCTGCCCGTCGAACGCCGACGCGGCGGCCACCGGCCACGGCGTGCCGGTGCGGATCAGCCGCAGGACGGTCACCGCGCCCGGGCCGTAACCCCGGTACGGCTCGCAGCGCTCGGCGAACGCCAGCGCCAGCCGGTCCCGGTCGATCCGCCCGGCGGAGGCCAGCTCGGCCACCACGGAACAGGCCATCTCGGTGTCGTCGGTCCACTCCCACGGCGGCGCCGGCAGCCGGCCCTCGGCGAGGTCGCCCGGGTGCCGACCGGGCACGAAGAACTGGGAGCCGAGCGCGTCGCCCACCGACAGGCCGGCCAGCGCGTCGCGGGCGAGCGTGAGGCGGGCGTCGGGGAAGAGGGTGAACGTCATCGCCGTTCCAGCTTGCCCGGTTCCCCGGGCTGCCGCAACGCGACCGACTTGCCACGCCGAGTACGGTGCTGACGTGGCAACCGTCCTGCTGGTCGAAGACGACCACGTCGTCCGCGGCGCGATGCTGCGGTCGCTGACCGACCGGGGCCACGCGGTGCACGCGGTCGGCACGGCGCTGGACGCGTTGCGCCGGGTCGCCGCGGAGACGCCCGACCTGGTGGTGCTCGACCTGGGCCTGCCGGATCTGGACGGCTCGGACGCGCTGCGGATGCTGCGCGGCATCACGGACGTGCCGATCATCATCGCCACCGCCCGCGACGACGAGCAGTCGGTGGTCCGGCTGCTGCGGGCCGGCGCGGACGACTACATGGTCAAGCCGTTCACCGGCGCGCACCTGGACGCCCGGATCACCACCGTGCTGCGCCGGGCCGGCCGGGCCAGCCGTACCGTGCAACCGGCCGTGCACACGGTCGGCGGCCTGCGGGTGGACGTGGGCGAGCGCAGCGCGGTGCTGGACGGGGAGGCGCTGGCGCTGACCCGCAAGGAATTCGACCTGCTGGCGTATCTCGCCGCGCGTCCCGGCCGGGTAGTGTCCCGGCGGGAACTCTTGGAGGAGGTATGGCGGCAGCCATCGGTCGGCGAGGACCAGACCATCGACGTTCACCTGTACTGGCTCCGCCGCAAAATGGGCGAGTCCGCGGCGAAGCCGCGCTACCTGCGCACCGTGCGGGGGGTCGGCTTCCGGCTGGTGGCACCGGACTGAGGACGGCGCTGGCCTGGCTCACCGCCGGCATGTGCAGCCTGGTCGCGCTCGCCTTCCTCGTCCCGCTCGGGATCACCCTGTCGGACCAGTCCCGCGAGGAGAAGCTGGCCGACGCCGCCCGGCGCGGCGCGCTGGTCACCGGCGCGCTGGCGGTCAGCACCGACCCGGAGGTGGTCCGGCGGGCGGTGGCGGCCAGCGGTGACGACCCGGCGCTTCGGCCGGTCGTGCACGGCGTCGGCGCCGACGAGTCCGCCGGCCGGGCCGACTCCGCCGCGCTGGCCGACGCCGCCGCGCAGCGGCGCTCGGTGGTGACCGAGGTGGACGGTGGCGTGCTGCGGCTGGACCCGGTGGTGCTCGGTGACCGGGTGGCCGTGGTGGAGGTCTTCGTCCCCGACGAGGTGCTCGACGCGGGCAGCGGTGGGCGGTGGCTGCTGCTGCTCGCGGTGGCGCTGGCGCTGGTCGGCGCCGCGGTGATCGTGGTCGACCGGGTGGCGGCCCGGGCCGTGGACGCCACCGGCGACCTGGTCAAGGCGGCGCTCGCGGTGGGCGACGGCGAGCTGGGCGTACGGGTCGAGCCGGCCGGCCCCCGGGAGCTGGCCGAGGCGGGGCACGCGTTCAACCGGATGGCGGAACGGCTGGTGGCGCTCCGCGCCGACGAGCACGAACTCGTCGCCGACCTGTCGCACCGGCTGCGTACCCCGCTGACCGCGCTGCGGCTGGACGCGGAGGCCCTGGAGTCCGACGACACCAGCATCGGCACGTTCAGCGAGGCGGAGCTGGACCGGCGACGCGGCATCCGGCGGATCCGGCAGGCCATCGTCACGTTGGAGGGCGAGGTCGACCAGCTCATCAAGACGACCCGCAAGGCGGTGAGCCAGGAGACCGCCCCGGCGTCCTGCGACGTCAGCGAGGTGGTGCGGGACCGGATGGTCTTCTGGTCGGCGCTGGCCGGCGACCAGAACCGGCCGCACCGGGTGGTCGGGGCGCAACTGCGCATCCCCGCGCCGGTGCCCCGGGCCGAGCTGGCCGCCGCGCTCGACGCGGTGATCGGCAACGTGTTCCGCTACACGCCGCAGGGCACCGCGTTCGAGGTGGCGGTGAGCCGCCGGGACGGCTGGGTGGCGATCCGGATCGACGACGCCGGGCCGGGCATCGCCAACCCGGACCGGGCACTGCGCCGGGGCGAGAGCGACAAGGGCTCCACCGGGCTCGGGCTGGACATCGCCAAGCGGGTCGCGTTGCAGGCCAACGGTTCGGTGAGCATCGACCGGGCCCGGCTCGGCGGGGCCAGCGTGGTGATGTTGCTGGCCGATCCGGACGCGGCGCCCCGGCAGGTCAACCGGTTCGGGCTGGTCGGTCGGATGACCCGGGAGGCCCGGGAGCCCCGCGCCGGACGGCGCTGGCCGCGCCCGCGCTGACCCCTGGTTGTGGGCCGGCGCAAGTTCTCCTTAGGAGTGGTTTAACGACCGCCCCGACACCGCCGCGAAATGCCAGGATCTCTGACAGAACCCATCAGTTCCGTCGGCCGGGACGCCCCGTAACACCTTCCGGCCGGCGGATCCGTGCGCGCGGCGGGAGTCCGGTCCCCCCACACCTCGCTCCCGTCGCGCGCCGCTCTCCGTCCGGTCGGTCAGCGGGCCGCGCCCGCCGCGTACGCGTCGATCTCGGCCTTGATCCGGGCCGCCTCGGCCGGCGCCAGGAACGCGGCGTCCACCGCGGCGCGGGCCAGCGCGGCCACCCCGTGCGCGTCGAGTTTCAGCAGCCGGGCGGCGACCGCGTACTCCTCGTCGAGCGTGGTGCCGAACATCGGCGGGTCGTCGGAGTTGATGCTGACCGGCACGCCGGCCTCGACGAGCTGCGGCAGCGGGTGCTCGTCCAGGCTGGCCACCGCCCGGGTGCGGACGTTCGAGGTGGGGCAGACCTCCAGCGGGATCCGGTGCTCCGCCAGGTGGGCCAGCAGCGCCGGGTCGAGCACGGCGGAGATGCCGTGGCCGATCCGCTCGGCGCCCAGCTCGCGCAGCGCGTCCCAGATGGTCTCCGGCCCGGTGGTCTCACCGGCGTGCGGCACCGACCGGAGCCCGGCCGCGCGGGCCTGGTCGAACCAGGGCTTGAACTGGGGCCGGGGCACGCCGATCTCGGGGCCGCCGAGACCGAAGCTGATCAGCCCGTCCGGCCGCTGGTCCAGCGCGATGCGCAGCGTCTGCTCGGCGGCCGGCAGCCCGGCCTCGCCGGGGATGTCGAAGCACCAGCGCAGCGCGATGCCGAAGTCGGCCTCGGCGCGCTTGCGGGCGTCCTCGATCGCCTCGCAGAACGCCGGCGCGGGGATGCCCCGGTGCACGTGCGAGTACGGGGTGACGGTCAGCTCGGCGTAGCGGACCTGCTGGCGGGCCAGCTCGCGGGCCACCTCGTGGGTGAGCAGCCAGACGTCGTCGGCGTCCCGGATCAGGTCCACCACGCTCAGGTAGATGTCGATGAAGTGGGCGAAGTCGCGGAACGCGAAGTAGTCGGCGAGCGCCTCCGGGTCGGCCGGGACGGGGCTGCGCCCCTCGTGCCGGGCGGCCAGTTCGGCGACGATCCGGGGCGAGGCGGAGCCGACGTGGTGCACGTGCAGCTCCACCTTGGGCAGGCCGGCGATGAAGGTGGACAGGTCGGTCACGGGTTCTCCTCTGCGCGGGCGCCGGTGCGGGCCACCACGAAGATCCGACGGAACGGGAAACACACCTGACCCTGCCGCACCGGGTACGCCTCGGCGAGGCGGGCCCCCAGCTCGGCCCGGAAGTCGGCCCAGCCGGCGGCGTCCAGCGCGGCCCGGACGGGGCGCAGCGCGGTGCCTTCCATCCAGGTCAGCACCGGGTGGTCCGCGCCGGCGACCGGGAGCAGGTGCACGTAGGTAGTCTCCCAGGCGTCCACCGCGCAGCCCGCTCCGGTCAGCAGCGTGGCGTAGTCGACGGGTTCACCGACCGGGGCCTCGCGCAGCAGCCCGGCGAGCGGCTGGCGCCACCGGTCCCGGCCGGCGACCTCACGCAGCGCGCGGTGCGACGGCGCGGCGAAGTTGCCGGGGACCTGGAACGCCAGCCAGGCGTCCGGCGGCAGCTCGACGGCCCAGCGGGTGAGCAGCTCGCGGTGGCCGGGCACCCACTGGAGCACCGCGTTGGCGACCAGCACGTCGACGTCCGGCGCCGGCCGCCAGTCCCGGGCGTCGCCGACGGCGAACGTGACCGGGGCGGCCAGGGCGGCGGCCCGGCCGATCATCTCGGGCGAGGAGTCGAGGCCGGTGATCCGGCTGCCGGGCCAGCGCTCGGCGAGCCCGACGGTGAGCGTGCCGGGCCCGCAGCCGAGGTCGACCACCGCGCGCGGGCGCTCGGCGCCGACGCGGGCCAGCAGGTCGTGGAAGGGCCGGGAGCGCTCGTCGGAGTAGCGCAGGTAGGTGCTCGGGTCCCACATGACAAGTCTCCAAACCGTACGTACGTCTTGCTGACGACCGTACGGCCCGGCGAGCGCCACGGCAACCCGCTCACTAGGCTCGACCGGATGGAACAGCGCAACTTCGACCGGCTCGGTCGGCACGTGGGCATCATCGGACTCGGCGCCTGGCAGCTCGGCGCCGACTGGGGCGAGGTCAGTGAGGACGCGGCGCTCGACGTGTTGACCGCCGCCGTCGACGCCGGCGTCACCTTCCTGGACACCGCCGACGTGTACGGCGACGGCCGCAGCGAACAGCTCATCGGGCGGTTCCTGCGGTCCCACCCGGGTCACGGGCTGACCGTGGCCACCAAGATGGGCCGGCGGGTGCCGCAGACGCCGGAGGCGTACACGCTCGACAACTTCCGGGCCTGGACCGACCGGTCCCGGGCCAACCTCGGCGTCGACACGCTCGACCTGGTGCAGCTGCACTGCCCGCCCACCGCGGTCTTCGCCGACGACCGCGTCTTCGACGCCCTGGACACGCTGGTCGCCGAGAAGCGCATCGCCGGGTACGGCGTCAGCGTGGAGACCTGCGACCAGGCGCTCACCGCCATCGCCCGGCCCGGCGTGGCCAGCGTGCAGATCATCCTCAACGCGGTCCGGCACAAGCCGCTGGAACGGGTGCTCCCGGCCGCCGCCGCGGCCGGGGTGGGCGTCATCGCCCGGGTCCCGCTCGCCAGCGGCCTGCTCTCCGGCCGGTACGACGAGCACACCACGTTCCCGGCGGACGACCACCGCACCTTCAACCGGCACGGCGAGTCGTTCGACGTCGGTGAGACGTTCTCCGGCGTCGACTACGACCTCGGCCTGGCCGCGGTACGCCGGCTCGCGCCACTGGTCGGCGACGCCCGCACCATGGCGCAGTTCGCGCTGCGCTGGATCCTCGACCAGCCCGGCGTGACCGTGGTGATCCCCGGCGCCCGCTCCGCCGAGCAGGCCCGGCGCAACGCCGAGGCGGCCGGCCAGCCGCCGCTGACCGAGGTGGAGCTGGCCTCCGTGCGGGCCACCTACGACGAGCTGATCCGGCCGCAGGTGCACGACCGGTGGTGACCGCACCGATTCGGCCCGCCGGCGCGGCGTCGCCCACGACCGGCGTCGGCGGGCATGCTGGGGCGGGGCGGACGTCGTCGGAGGGGGCGCGATGAGGGGTTGGTTCCGGCTCACCATGGGCCTGCTGGCGGTGGTGATCGGCGCGCTCTGGACCGTGCTGGGGCTCGGCTACGTCGAGGGCAGCGTGCTGACCGACCGGCGGATCTGGGCACTGGTCGGCCCGGTGGTCGTCCTGGTCGGGTTCGTGGCGCTCTGGCTCGGCATGCGGGCCCGACGCCGCTGAGGCGCACCGGCGCGCCTGCCGGGTGGGACACGGAGAAGCCCCGCCTCCCGTGCGGGATGCGGGGCTTCGCGCACCGGCCGGCGGGGCCGGCACGGTGTCAGCTCAGATGGGGCGGACCTGCTCGGCCTGCGGACCCTTCTGACCCTGGGCGATCTCGAACTCCACCCGCTGGTTCTCCTCCAGCGAGCGGTAGCCGCTGGACTGGATGGCCGAGAAGTGGACGAACACGTCAGCACCCCCGCCGTCGACGGTGATGAAGCCGAAGCCCTTGTCAGCGTTGAACCACTTCACGGTTCCCTGCGCCATGTGCAACTCCTTCTAAAACTGGCGGCCGAGCACGCCGTGCGGCCGATTGGCCGTTTTCGAGCAGCGGCGCCTGAGGCGGCCCCCCGTGCAGGGGAACGTCCCTCAACCCACGCGTCTCGCAACAGCGTGAGACAGCAAACCACGTACGCAAAAACTTCGCACAGCCTACCGGACGAAGTTCTCCGACATGTGACCTGAAAGTTGTCCGGAGATCGACGGATGGCCGGGGTCCGGAAACGCGAAGGGCCCCTCTCCCACGCAACGGGAAAGGGGCCTTCGATCGAGCTGGTTCAGTCCGGCCAGTGCCCGGTCAGCCGGCGTACGCCGACCGCGCCGCCCCGGTCCACGGCGGCGCGCACCGCCGAGAAGATCGCGCCCTGGAGCGCCGCGGCGGCCAGGACCTCGCCCCACCCGCGGTCCTCGTCGGTGGCGCTCGGCGCGTCGCCGTCGCCCGCCGTCAGCTTCCAGACCTGCCGGAAGATCATTCCGGCGACCGTGCCGGCGGCGAGGCCGAGCAGCACCCCCACCGGCTTGTAGGCCGCCTTGCCGATCCTGCCGCTCACCTGCGCCTCCCTCGGACCACCAACAGCACCACCACGGTCACCACCGCGCCGACCGCGACGGCCGCCCACGGCAACGGGTTGCGCCCGACCGCCTCACCCGACTCGTACGCCTGCGCCCGGACCTGCCGGGCCCGCTCCGTGGCCCGCGTGCGCACCCGGGCGACGGTCAGCGACGCCTCCTGGCGCACCTTCGCCTTGGCCTGCTCGGCGGAGTGCCGCACCAGCGCCTTCGGGTCGGCCCGGGCCGCCAGCAGCTCCACCGTCTCACCGAGTTCCACCCGGGTGCGGCGGATCTCCTCCCGGAGCGCCGCCACGTCCGGGGTCCCGTTCCCGTTCGCTTTCCCGTTCCCGTTGCCGGTCACGCCCGCCTCCCGTCCTTCACCGCGGCGGTGACCGTGTCGACGTCCGCCCGCACACTGCGGACCGTCGCCTCCGGCACCGGCGGGACGGCACGGCTGACCTGCTTCTTGCCCACCAGCGCCAGGATCCCGGCGAGCAGGAACAACACCACCGCCACGATCAGGGCGGCCAGCCACGCCGGCATGACCAGCGCCAGCAGCAGGATCACGGTGGCGACCAGCGCGCCCGCGCCGTAGAGGGCCATCACCCCGCCGCCGCCGAACAGACCGATCCCGATCCCGGCGTGCTTGCCCTTCTGGGTCAGCTCCGCCCGGGCCAGCGTCAACTCGTCCCGTACCAGACGGGTGACCTGTTCGGTGGCCCGCTGCACCAGTTCCGCGGTGGACGGCTCGTGCCCGGTCCGGGACGTACTGTGACTCGCGACGTCAGCCATGCTGTCCTCCTTTCTTCATCACCGCGCTGTATGCCCGGAGTCGCCGCCCGTCAATCCTGCGCGGGGCGGCCGGTCGGCCCGGCCGCGCGCCACCGGCGCCCGGCGTCGACCAGCCGGAATCCGGGGCGTGCGCAGCAGGTCCCCGGAACTCGGCCGGGCAAACCCGTCCGGCCGGGCCCGCTACGGACCCCGGACGCCCGGCCCCAGGCTCGGCACGCACGGAGAGCCCCCGGCGCCGCGCGGGCGGCCGGGGGCTCCGATCGGGGTACGACGGCTCAGCGGCGGGCCTCGGCGTGGTCCTCGCGGCCCACGAACACCTCGCTGCGGGCGTCCCCGTCGTCGCTGCCGCCGAAGACCCGCGCGTCGTCGTGCGCCTCGGTGTCGGCCGGCCGACGGGCCGCCCGGCGCGGCTGCACCACCTGCCAGGGCAGCGGACCGGTCGCGTCGCCCACCTCGGCACGCAGCCGGGGCAGGGCGGTCGGGCGGTGGTCGCGTACCCAGGTCACCAGGTGCTCGCGGACCAGGCAGCGCAGGTCCCAGAGGCTGCCGGCGTCGGCGGCGCTGACCAGCGCGCGGACCTTGACCATCCCACCGGTCGCGTCGGTCACCTGGAGCACGCAGACCCGGCCGTCCCACAGCTCGGTGCCCTCGCAGAGCCGACGCAGCTCCTCCCGCATGGCCTGGACGGGGATGGCCCAGTCGAGGTCGAACTCGGCGGTGCCGAGCACCGCCGCCTCGGTGCGGGTCCAGTTCTGGAACGGCTTGCTGGTGAAGTACGAGGTGGGCAGGATCAACCGGCGGTCGTCCCAGATCTGCACCACCACGTAGCTGAGCGTCAGCTCCTCGATCCGGCCCCACTCCCCCTCGACCACCACCACGTCGTCGAGGCGTACCGCGTCGCTGAAGGCGAGCTGGAGGCCGGCGAAGACGTTGCCGAGCAGGCTCTGCGCGGCGAGCGCGGCGACGACACCGACCACACCGGCGGAGGTGAGCACGCCGGCGCCGACGCCGCGTACGGCCGGGAACGTCATCAGCATCACGCCGACGGCGAGGATCACGATCACCGCGATGGTCAGCCGGCGCAGCAGCACCACCTGGGTCCGTACCCGGCGGGCGTGCCGGTTGTTCGGCACGTCCACCCGGAACCGGGCCAGCGCGGTGTCCTCCGCCACCACCAGCAACGAGGCCACCAGCCAGGCCGCCGCGGCGATCATCGCCAGCACCAGCGTGTGCAGCACGAACTGCCGCCACGGGCTGCCCACCGCGTAGAGCGTGGTGAACCGGACCGCGAGCTGGACGCCGACCACGGTGGCGGCGACCTGGAACGCGCGGTGCGAGTGCTCGGTCAGCTCGGTCATCAGCAGCGAGCGGCGGCCGAGCCGGCGGGTGACCCGGTGGACCACCTCGACCAGCACCAACGCGACCGCCGCCGCGGCGAGCGCGGCGGCGACCGTCACCAGATAGCTCTGCACGACATTCTCTCCCTCCGGCCCGCGCGGATTCGGGCACAAAGGCCCAATGGTGCCCCGCGGTCCGGGTATCGACCAGGATCAGACCTTGCGGTACCGGGACTGGAAGAAGCAGTAGACGCCGAACGCGGCGATGCCGAGCGCCATCAGCGCCAGCAGCCACGGCCCGTACGCCTGGTCGCGCAGCGTCCGCAGGGCGGCGTCCAGGCCGCGCGCCTTCTCCGGGTCGTACTTGACGGCGGCGACCACGATCAGCAGACCGGCGATGGCGAAGACGGCGCCGCGGGCGGCGTACCCGGCCATGCCGAGGCGGCGGGTGAGCTGGCGGGTCTTCGGGCTCATCTCACCGGTCTTCAGGTTGCGCTCGAACTTCTTCTTCAGGCCGTAGATCACCATGCCGATGCCGACCGCGGCGAGCACCAGGCCGGCGAGCCCGACCAGCCACCGGCCGCCGTCGGAGGCCATCAGCTTCTCGGTGAGCTGCTGCTGCTGGTCCGAGGAGTTGGAGCTGGCGTCCTGGACGACCTTGATCGCGGTCCAGCCCAGCCAGACGAAGATGATCACCCGGACGACCGAGGCGATCCGCTCGAAGGTGCGCTCCTTGCCGGTCCTGGACTGGTGACCGACAAGCGCCTCGGAGGCCTGCCAGAGGGCCATGGCGAAGAGGCCGATGGCGATCACCACCAACACGAACTTGCCGAGCGGCTGCTCGCCGAGCGTGCGCAGCGCGCCGTTCTGGTTGCCCTCCTCCCCGGAATTCCCGAAGGCGATCTGCAGCGCCAGCCAGGCGAACAGGAGGTGGACGATTCCGTAGCCGATGAAACCGGCGCGAGTCAGCAGTTCGAGCCACCGGCTGTTCTTGGCCTGGGCGGCGGTGGCTCCGGCGTTCCGGGTGAGAGACATGGGCCCTCAATCTCCCGACGTGCAGTTTTCCAAACGTCACCGCCCGCCGCCGCCGACCGCCGCCCGGCCGAATCCGATCAGTTGTTGGGGTTGCGGGCCACCCGCAGCGTGACGTTCTGGTCGGTGACGCTGTCCAGGCTGACCTGGAAGCCGCCGACCTCGGTGGCCTGCTGGCCGGTGGTGAGCGAGAGCTGCTCCCCGGCCACCTCGACGGTGACCTGGTCGTCCTGGGCGCCGATGAGCTTGGCCTCGACGCCGAGGATGGTGGCGCTGGCGTCCACGCCACGGTCGAAGGTGATGGTGCAGGCGTCCAGGCCGCAGTCGGTGTCGGCGCCGTTGGAGCTGCACCCGGCGAGCAACGCGGCGCCGAGGGCGAGACCGGCGAGCAGCCCGGCGGCACGACGGGTGGGGGTCGGGGGGAAGGTGGCGCGTCGGTTCGTCACCTCCCCAACGGTACGTGCTCACCACCACCGCTCCCGTTCCCGCAAGCTAGGGTGCGGGAATGGCTTTTGACGTGGGGCGGGTGCGGGGGGCGTATCCCGCGCTGGGCGAGGGCTTCGCCCACTTCGACGGCGCCGGTGGCACCCAGACCCCGACCGGGGTGATCGAGGCGGTGGCCGACGCCATGCGCGCCGCCATGGGCAACCGCAGCACCGCCTTCCGGCCCGGCCGGCGGGCGCTGGAGCTGGTCGCCGACGCCCGGGCCGCGGTCGCCGACCTGCTCGGCGCGGACCCGTCGGGCGTGGTGCTCGGGCCCAGCGCCACCGCGCTGACCTACACGCTGGCCCGGACGCTGGGCGCCGGCTGGCGACCGGGCGACGAGGTGGTGGTCTCCCGGCTGGACCACGACGCCAACGTCCGGCCCTGGGTGCAGGCCGCCGAGGCGGCCGGCGCGACGGTGCGCTGGGCCGAGTTCGACCGGGCCACCGGTGAGCTGCCCGCCGGCCAGTACGCCGACCTGGTCGGCGAGCGCACCCGGCTGGTCGCGGTGACCGCCGGCAGCAACGCGATCGGCACCGCGCCGGACGTGCCGGCGATCGCCAAGACCGCACACGCGGTCGGCGCGCTGGTCTGCGTGGACGGGGTGCACTCGGTGCCGCACGGCCCCACCGACCTGGCCGCACTGGGCGCGGACGTGCTGGTCACCAGCGCGTACAAGTGGTCCGGCCCGCACCTGGCGGCGATGGTCGCCGACCCGGCGCGGTGGGCGGCGCTGCGCCCGGCGAAGCTGCTGCCCTCCGCCGACACGGTCCCGGACCGCTTCGAGTACGGCACACCCAGCTTCCCGCTGCTGGCCGGCGTGACCGCCGCGGTGGACCACCTGGCGTCGCTCGACCCGGCCGCGACCGGCGACCGCCGGGCCCGGGTCCGCGCCGGCCTGGCCGCCGCCCAGGCGCACGAGGAGGCGGTCTTCGACCGGCTGCTCGCCGGGCTGGCGGCCCGCCCCTTCGTCACGGTGTACGGCGCGCCCGCCCGGCGCTGCCCCACGGTGTCGTTCCGGGTGGCCGGGCGGACCCCGGCGGAGACCGCCGCGGCGCTCGGCGAGGCGGATCTCTGCCTCTCCTCCGGCGACTACTACGCCTACGAGTTCTTCCAGGCCATGGGCCTGCGCGACAGCGGCGGCGCGGTGCGGGCCAGCGTCTACCACTACAACACGGTCGACGAGGTGGACCGGCTGCTGGCCGAACTCGACCGGCTGGCCGACGACGAGGGGACAATGGTCAGGTGAGCTTCCTGGTCGAGGAGAACCCCGCCAAGCACCGCTTCGAGATCCTGGTCGACGACGCGCTGGCCGGCTTCACCGCGTACCTGCCGCGCGGTGAGGTGCTGGTCTTCACGCACACCGAGGTCGAGGACCGCTACCAGGGGCAGGGCGTGGGCGCCGCGCTGATCCGGGGCACGCTGGACCAGGTGCGCGCCAACGGTGGCCGGGTGGTGCCCCGCTGCCCGTTCATGGCCGCGTTCATCGAACGGCACCCGGACTACGCCGACCTGGTGGTCGACGCGCCCTGAGGCCCGGCCCGACCGGGGGACCTCCCCACCCGGCCGGGCCGGGAGTTCAGCGGACGCCGGCCAGCAGCTCGGCGGCGGCCCGGGCCGCCGCCGCGGTGGCGCCGTGGGTGGCCAGGTGCACCCGACCGGCGGCCAGCTCGGGCACGCCCAGCTCGACCACCACCGCGTCCGGGCGGGACGCCAACGCCCGGGTCACCGCGTCCCGCATCCAGCCGTGCCGGTGCAGGTCGCGGACCACGAGCACCAGCGGCCGGTCGGCCGGGCCGGTGGCCGGGTCGGCCGGGACGGCATCGGCGGCGTACCGGGCGGTGGTGGTGCCCGGCGTCAGGTGGGCCAGCGGCGTGGCGATCCCCCACGGGGTCTCCTCGCCGATGGCGATGTTGCGGGGCGGCGCGAACTCCACCACGTGCGCCGGCCCGGCCAGCGGCAGCAGCCCGGCGTCACCGGTGACCCGGACGGCCCGGCGGGCGGCGGCCAGCCCGATCGGCGACCCGTCGGCGGCCGGCCGGCCACCGCTGCGGTGGGCGCGGGCGGCGACGCTCCACGCGGCGAGCTGACCGACCCGTTTCGCCGCCTCGGCCAGCCGCTCCTCCGGCAGTTCGCCGCGCACCACCGCGGCCACGATCGCGTCGCGTAGCTCACGGGCGTCGGACTCGGTGGCCCGTTCCCCGCCCACGCAGATCGCGTCCGCGCCGGCGGCGAGCGCCCGCACCGCCGCCCCGGCGAAGCCGTACCGGTCGGACACCGCGCGCATCTCCACCGCGTCGGTCACCACCACGCCGTGGAAGCCCAGCTCCTCGCGGAGCAGCCCGCCCAGGATGCGCGCGCTGAGCGTGGCCGGCAGCTCCTCGTCGAGCGCCGGCACCAGCAGGTGGCCGGTCATCACCGCCTGGACCCCGGCCGCGACCGCGGCGCGGAACGGGGCCAGCTCGACCGCGTCCAGCCGGGCCCGGTCGCCGCCGATGCGGGGCAGGTCGAGGTGGGAGTCGACCCGGGTGTCGCCGTGCCCGGGGAAGTGCTTGGCGCAGGCGGCGACGCCGCCGGCCTGGAGCCCGCGGACCCAGGCGGCGGTGTGCCGGGCGACCAGCTCGGGATCGGCGCCGAACGAGCGCACCCCGATGACCGGGTTGGCCGGGTTGGAGTTGACGTCGGCGTCCGGGGCGTAGTCGAGCGTGATGCCGACCGCGGCCAACTCGGCGCCCAGGTCACGGGCGACGTCCTCGGTCAGCGCCGCGTCGTCCACCGCGCCGAGCGCGAAGTTGCCGGGCCGCGAGCTGCCCCGGGCCGACTCGATCCGGGTGACGTCGCCGGCCTCCTCGTCGATCGCCACGATCACGTCCGGCCGCTCCGCCCGCAGGTTCGCCGTCAGCGTCGCGACCTGCTCGTGGTCGACGACGTTGCGGGCGAACAGGACCACCCCGCCGAGCCCTTCGCCGAGCCAGCGGCAGACCCAGGGCGGCGGGGTGGTGCCGACGAACCCGGGTTGCAGGACGGCGGCGGCGAGCGCCGCCAGGTCTCCGCTGGCGCCCACGATCCGTTCCCTCACGCTGTGCTACCCCCGTATCCCCACGGACCCGCCGGGGATCGACGGGTGCTGACATGGTCACACCGCGCAGCTAAATAGTCAACAATCCTTACTGTTAGCTGCTGGCATCCCGCCCCGCCCCGTGGGAGAGTTCGTCCATGCCCGCCCTGCCGCTCGCGGACGCCACCGGCGCCGCCGACATCCCCGGCGTACGCCTGCTCGGCCTGGTGGTCGGCGCGCTCTTCCTGCTGATCGCGATCCGCGCGATGTTCCGCCGCTGACACCCGGTTCGACAGGGGCCGCCGGGGTAGGGGTGTCGGTGTCCCGACACGGCGGAGGGTGCGGCGCATGAAGATCGGCTACTTCCTGTCCAGCGAGGAGTACACCCCGGCCGAGCTGCTGGCCCAGGCGCGCGGCGCCGAGCAGGCCGGCTTCGAGGCACTGTGGATCTCCGACCACTACCACCCGGAGATGATCGACAGGTACGCCAAGGCCGGGTTCGACGAGGTCTACGTGGCCAACACCGGCCCGCACTGGCAGGGCTTGTTCGACCTCTACCAGCGCGACGTGCTGCCCCAACTGCGGTGATCAGGGCAGCCGGTTTCGGGGTCGGACTCCGGGGGTAGCTGAGGCGCTTGATGAAACTGACCAGGCACGCCACCACTCTGCGCCGCGCGGCGAAGAACCTGTTCGGCTGGACCGCGTTGCGGCCCAACCAGTTGGCCGCCATGCGCGCCGTCATGCAGCGCCACGACGCCCTGGTGGTGCTCCCCACCGGCGCCGGCAAGTCGGCGATCTACCAGATCCCGGCCAGCCTGATCCCCGGCCCGACCGTGGTCATCTCCCCGCTGCTCGCGCTCCAGCAGGACCAGATCGCCGCGCTCAACGAGCGGCAACGGCCCGAGCTGCGCGCGGTCCGGATCAGCTCGGACGAGAGCGCCGCGCAGCAGGCCGAGGCGATCGAGGACGTCCGGGCCGGCCGGGCCGAGTTCCTGTTCATCACGCCCGAGGCGCTGAGCAACCCGGACCGGCTGGCCGAGGTCCGCTCGCTGTCCCCGGCGCTGGTGGCGATCGACGAGGCGCACTGCATCTCGTCCTGGGGCCACGACTTCCGGCCGGACTACCTCGCGCTCGGCCACCTGATCGACGGGCTCGGCCGGCCGCCGGTGGTGGCGCTGACCGCCACCGCCTCGCCCCCGGTGCGCGACGACATCATCGCCCGGCTGCGGCTGCGCGAGCCCGAGGTGGTGGTCTCCGGGCTGGATCGGCCGAACCTGTTCCTCGAGGTGGCCCACTGCCCGACCGAGGACTACCGGTGGCGGCGGCTGGTCGCGTTGCTGCGCGACGACGAGCGGCCCGGCATCATCTACGTGCCGACCCGGCGCGCGGCCGAGGAGCTGGCCGAGCGACTGACCAAGGCGGGCTTCCCGTCCGAGTTCTACCACGGCGGCATGCCCACCGCGGCGCGGCACGAGCTGCACGAGGCGTTCCTCGCCGACCGGGTGCCCATCATGGTGGCCACCTCGGCGTTCGGCATGGGCATCGACAAGCCGAACATCGCCTGGGTGGTGCACATGGCGCTGCCCGACTCGCCGGACAGCTACTTCCAGGAGATCGGCCGCGCCGGCCGGGACGGCTCCCCGTCCCGGGTGCTGCTGCTGTGGCGCTCCGAGGACGTCGGCCTCCAGCGCTACTTCAGCGGCGGGCTGCCGGACGAGAAGGAACTGTCCGACCTGGCCGCGGTGCTGCGGAGCAAGGCCCGCACCCGCAAGGAACTGCGCGAGCTGACCGGGCTGGGCCCGCGCAAGCTCGGCCAGTACCTCTCCCTGCTGGAGCAGATCGGCGCCGCCGAGCCCCGCGCCCGGCAACGCGTCGGGGTGCCCCGCTACGCGCCGGAGGCCGCCGAGGCCGGCCGGGCCGCGCGCGCCGAGGCCGAACGGCAGCAGACCGTGACCCGGTCGCGGACCGACATGATGCGCGCGTTCGCCGAGACCACCGGCTGCCGCGGGCAGGCGCTGCTGGCCTACTTCGGTGAGCAGATGAGCGAGGTCTGCGGCCACTGCGACAACTGCCACGCCGGCACCAGCGTGGCCAACGACGGCGCGGTCGGGCCGTTCCCGGTGCACAGTCAGGTCCGCCACGCCGAGTGGGGGTCGGGCCTGGTGCTCAGCTACGAGGAGGGCCGGATGACGGTGCTCTTCGACGAGGTGGGCTACAAGACGCTGTCCGTGCGCGTGGTGTCCGAACAGGGCCTGCTGGAGCTGGACTAGCCTGATCCGGGCACCGCGACGGTGCCCGTCGACAACGACGACCGCGGCGAAAGGAACCTGATCGTGATCGAGCAGCCGGCGTACACCCGGTTCGGCGTCTCGGACGAGGAGTGGGGGCTGCTGGTGGGACTGCCGCAGTCGGTGCTCACCGCGGCGGCGGCCGCCGAGTCCGACGGCACCCGGCGCACCATGGCCGAGAACGCCGCCGGGCTGGAGACCATCGCCGCCGGCCGGGAGTCGGCCAGCCCGCTGGTGGCCGCCGTGGCCGGCGAGATCGTCTCCCGGGTCGGCGACCCGGAGACCGGCGCGGAGCTGCCGGTCATCACGCCGGACGACCCGACCGCGATGATCGAGGACGTGCTCGCCCGGGCCGGCCAGGCGTCCGCCCTGCTCACCGGCAAGGTGGACGAGGGGCAGGCCGGGGCGTACCGGCACTGGCTGGTGGAGATCGCCGAGCAGGTGGTGGGCGCCGCCTCCACCGGCGGCATCCTGGGCATCGGCGGGGACGTGGTGAGCGACTCCGAGCGCCGGTTCCGGGACCGACTGTCCCAGGTGCTCAACGACTGAACGCAGACTTAACAGAGGCTTCCACGTTCGTCAATGACGGACGTCACGCCCCACGGGTGCCGCATTTCGGCCCCGTGGGGCGTCGTGTTTGTGGAGGGATGTCGACAGACCACGGGGGTCGTTCATGGACACACCGATGCAACCGCAGATCTTCGACACGGCGCAGATACCCGCCGCCGACCGCTTCGGGCTCTGGCTGGAGATGCTCGCCCAGACGCCCACGCTGATGCGCGTCCACACCGAGCACGCCGACAACTTCGAGGCGCGGGCCGAGTTCCTCGAACTGGGGCCGATCCAGCTCATCCGGCACCGCTACCCGTCGCTGCACGGGATCCGGACCCGCAAGCTGATCAGCCGGTCCGACGCCGACTGCTACCTGCTGGCGCTGACGCTCACCGGCACCGGCATCGCCGACCAGGACGGGCAGCGGGGGGTCTGCCCACCGGGCGACCTCACCTTCTACGACTGCGCCCGGCCCCAGGAACTCAGCCACCACACCGACCGTGCCGACGACCGGTCCGCCGCGTCGATCGTGGCGCTCATCCCGCACGACGCGCTGCCGCTGCCGCACCGCCGGCTCACGCCGCTGTTCGCCAGCCGGATGTCCGGCGCCGAGGGGATCGGCGCCCTGCTGGCCGACTACCTCATCCGGATCACCAGCCATCCGGACCAGTACCACGCGGTCGACGCGGACCGGCTGGGCGGCGTCGCGCTCGACCTGATCGCCACGCTGCTCGGTCGCCACCTGGTCTCCGAGGAGGCGGTGCCGACCGAGGTCCGGCGCCGCGCGCTGCTCGCCCAGGTGCACGCGTACGTCCGGCAGCACCTCGGCGACGTGACGCTGGGCCCCGGCACGATCGCCGACGCCCACCACCTGTCGGTACGGTCCCTGCACCGGCTCTTCGAGGACGAGGAGACCACCGTAGCGGCGTACATCCGGGACGAGCGGCTGGCCCGGTGCCGGCGCGACCTCGCCGACCCGGCGCTGGCCGACCGGTCGATCCAGGTCATCGCCGGCCGCTGGGGGTTCCGGGACAAGGCCCACTTCAGCCGCGCCTTCCGGGCCACCCAGGCGGAGACACCGCAGGCGTTCCGGGCACGTCACCTGGAACAGGCACGGATCGTCAACAGCCCGGCATCCGAAGTCAACTCGACCCGGACACAATGAACCCGGGCCGGCACCGGCGACGGTGACGACCCGCTGGTAACGGGGGGCCGTGGCGTGGCGCCCGCGGCGGTCCAGCCGCGGGCGGCCGCCCGGTGACCCCCTCGCGCCGCATCGGACGGCACCCGGGTTCCGGCCCCGTCGTTTTCCCCCCAGGACCGACGGGGCCGGTCGGGGGTCAGTCGGCCGCCGCCTCCTCCAGCAGCGCCAGCACCGACTTCTCCACCGCCTCGCGCGGCATCTCCGGCTGCACCGGCGCCAGCACCCCGTCGTGGTACAGGTCGACCACGCGCGGGTCCACGTACGACGTGCGGGCCACCGTCGGCGTGTTGCCGAGCAGCTCGGCGACCGAGCGCATCACCGCCGCCACCGCCCGGCGGCGCGCGGTGACGGACCGCTGCGGGCCCACCGAGGCCAGCTCGGCGGCGGCCAGCACGGTGGCGTGCCAGGTGCGGAAGTCCTTCGCGGTCATCTCCCCACCGCTGGCGTCGCGCAGGTAGTCGTTCACCTCGTCGCTGCGCACGTCGCGCCACGCGCGACCGTCCCAGTAGCCGAACAGCCGCTCCTGGGCGCGACGCCGTCGGCGCAGGTTGAGCAGCACCTGGCACAGCTCCGCGTCCTCGACGCGGCGGACCTGGTCGATGCCGCCCTTGGCCGGGAACTCGAACACCACGCACCCGCCGCGGGAGCGGGCGTGCTCCGGTCGCAGCGTCGCCACGCCGAACGTGGGGTCGTCGCCGGTCGCGTACTGGTCGCTGCCCACCCGGAACGCGCCCATGTCGAGCAGCCGGGCCACGGTGGCCAGCACCCGTTCCCGCCGCAGCCCCCGAAGCGCCAGGTCGTGCGCGACCCGGTCCCGCAGCGCCGGCAGCCGGTGGGCCACCTCCAGCACGTGGTCGAACTTCACCTCGTCCCGCTTGCGCCGCCACTGCGGGTGGTAGAGGTACTGCTTGCGGCCGGCCGCGTCGATCCCGGTGGCCTGGATGTGCCCGTTCGGGTGCGGCGAGAGCCACACGTCCCGCCAGGCGGGCGGGACCACCAGCTCGCGCAGGCGGGCCAGTTCGTCGGCGTCGCGCACCGGTTCGCCAGTCGCGTCCAGGAAGAGCCAGCCCTTGCCGCGCCGCCGCCGGGCGTACCCCGGCCGGCCCGGGTCGCTACGCCGCAACCGCACCGGAGACCCGTTCCACCTCGGCCACCGCCGCCACCACCTCGTCGACCCCGATGGCATCCAATGTCGGATGCGTTCCCACCCCGCCGGAACCGGTCGAGTCCGGGTCGGATCCGGCGACCTCGACGCGACCGAGCACCAGGTGCCGGCGCCGGTCCGGCGGTGGACCCCAGCGGGCCGCCGGCACCGGGCCGAACAGCACCACCGAGGCGGTCCGGTACCCGGTGGCCAGGTGCGCCACCCCGGTGTCGCCGCTCACCACCACGCGGGCGTCGGCCACCAGCGCGGCCAGCTCGGTCAGGCCGGTCCGCCCGGCCAGCACCGCCGTCGGCGGCAGGTCCGCGTCGCGGGCCACCCGGGCGGCCAGCGCCCGCTCGTCGGCCGAACCGGTCAACACCACCCGGTGGCCGCGCGCGGTGAGCGCCCGCGCCAGCCCCGCGAAGCGGTCCGCCGGCCAGCGCTTCGCCGGCACCTTGCTGCCCGGGTGCAGCACCGTCACCCCGGCCGGTACGCCGACCGCGGCCGGCCGCCGCAGCGCCAGGTCCCCGGCATGCGCCGGCAGGCCGTACGCGTGCAGCAGCCGGCACCAGCGACGCACCTCGTGCTCGTCGGCGTCCCAGGCCGGACCGTCGAGGTGGCCGGCCGACGGGTTCCGGAAGGCGAGCAGCCGGCCCGGCCGGACGGCGGCCAGCGCCCGGTGCGACTCCGGTCCCCGGCCGTGCAGGTTCACCGCCACCTCCGGCGGCGGCCCGGTCCACCGGATCCGGTCCGGTCCCGTGGTGGGCAGCACCCGGTCGACCGCCCCGGTCAGCGCCGCCAGCGGCGCCAGCCAGGCCGGGGCCGCCAGCACCAGCTCCCGGCCGGGCAGCCCGGCGCGCAGGCCGCGCAGCGCCGGGACCGCGGTGGCCAGGTCACCGACGCCGAGCGCGCGCAGCACCAGGATCACGGGTACGACGACTCCCGCTCGGCGCAGACCACCAGCTCGCGGACCGCGCAGCCGGCGGGCTGGGAGAGCGCGAACAGCACCGCGGCGGCGGTGTCGGCCGGCTCGTTGAGCACGGCGTCCGGCCCGGGCCGGTACTGCTCGTCGCGCTCGTCGAAGAACGCGGTGCGCATGCCGCCGGGGATCAGCAGCGTCACCCCGACCGCGCCGGCCAGTTCGGCGGCGAGCGCCCGGGTGAACCCGACCACCCCGAACTTCGCCGCGCAGTAGGCGGTCGCGTCGCCGACCGCCTTGACGCCGAGCGTGGAGGCGACCGTGACGATGGTGCCCCGGGACTCCTCCAGGAAGGGCAGCGCGGCCCGGATCACCGCCGCGGTGGCGAGCAGATCCACCGTGACGATCCGTTCCCAGGTCTCCGCCGGCACGTCGGCCAGTTTTCCGGGCACGTCCAGGCCGGCGGCGGTGACCACCGCGTCCAGGCCGCCGGAGCGTTCCGCGAGGTCCCGGGTGGCGGCCTCGGCAGCCCGGGTGTCGGCCAGGTCGCACTCGACCCACGGCACCCCGTCGGCGGGCCGCTGCCGGTCCAGCACGAGCGGCCGGCCGCCGGCGCCGGCGACGGCCGCGACCACCGCCGCGCCGAGACCGCTGGACCCGCCGGTGACCAGCACGGTCGGCCCGGCGCCGGGCCGGTTGCGTGGCGCGTTCATCGTGCTCCCTTCGCCGTGGACCGGACGACCGGCTCCGGACCGGTCTCCGGGACCGGGCCGGCCGGCCAGCCGGCGCTGCCGCGGCCGGCGCGGGCCGCCGCGATCATGTCGGTGGTGGACCGCCCGGCCAGGTAGGGCACCACCACCGTGTGGCCGCCCCAGCGGGCCAGGATCGCCGACTCCGGCAGCGTCTCCGCGCCGCCGCCGCTGGCGTAGTCGCCGCCCTTGACCCAGATGTCCGGGCGCACCCAGGACAGCGCCGCGTGCGGGGTCGGCTCGTCGAAGATCAGCACCGCGTCGACGCAGCCGAGCGCCGCGAGCAGCCGGCCGCGGTCGCCCTGCGGCACCACCGGGCGCTCCGGCCCCTTGAGCCCGGCCACGCTCGCGTCGGAGTTGAGGCAGACCACCAGGCAGTCGCCGAGCTGCCGGGCCGCCTGGAGCGTCGCCACGTGCCCGGCGTGCAGCAGGTCGAAGCAGCCGCCGGTGGCCACCACGGTGCCGCCGGCGGCGCGTACCCGGGCCAGCACCTCGCCGGCGGCGACCGCGCCGATCCGGTCCCCGCCGGCGGTGACCACCGTCGGGGCGACCGCCCGGACCGGCGCCGGCAACGCCGTGGTCACGCCCCCGCCGGCCACGTACGCGGACGCCTCGGCGACCGCCTCCTGCACCGCCTCGGACACCAGCGCGCCCCGGGCCAGCGCCAGCGTGGCCGCGGCGGCGAACCGGTCCCCCGCGCCGCAGGTGTCCCCCTCGGCGGGCGGCGCCGGGACCACCAGCGGGGTGGAGCCGGCGTGGCAGAGCAACGCGCCGTCCCCGCCCAACGTGACCGCGACCGCGCCGGCCTGCCAGCGCCGGCGCAACGCCTGCGCGCTCCGGGACGCGTTCGCCAGGCGGGACCCGCCCGGCGGCGTCTTGGCCAGGTCCCGGGCCTCCGGCTCGTTCGGGGTGGCCAGGTGCACCCCGGGCACGGCCGCCGGGCCGCGCGGGTGCGGGTCCCACACCACCGGCGCCCGGGTGGCGGCCAGCGCGGCCCGCAACGCGGGCTGCCCGGCGACGCCCCGGCCGTAGTCGCTGACCAGCACCGCGGACGCGCCGGCGAGCAGCCGCCGCACGGCCTCGCCCGGCTCCCCCGGCACCCCGGTCGGCCCGCCCCGGTCGTGGCGCAGCAGCACCCGCCCGCGCGCCCGCAGCCGGACCTTCTCCGGCGTGGCCCCGGCCAGCGGAAGCGCGTAGAGCTGCACCCCGGCGGCGGCGAGCAGGGTGCCGAGCCGGGCCCCGCCGGCGTCGTCGGCGACGGCGGTGACCAGCGCGACCTCGGCGCCCAGCGCGGCCGCGAACACGGCGGCCAGGCCGGCCCCGCCGGGGCGGTCGACGGACGCGGTCTCGTCGAGCACCGGCACCGGGGAGTCCGGGCAGAGCCGGTTCACCGCCCCCTCGACGTCCCGGTCCAGCAGTGTGTCACCGAGCACCACCACGGGTCCCGCCATGCTCGACCTCCTCATCGGGCCTGCACCTCCGGAGCCGGGTCGCCGAGCACCACCTCGACGCCGGTGCGCACCGGACCGGCCGGGGTCCGGGCGGCCAGCGCCGCCGGCAACGCCCGGTCGACGTACTCGCAGAGCACGTGCACGGCCACCAGGTGCAGCTCCTGCACCACCTGGGCGTCCGGTGAGTCGACCGCCAGCCGCTCGTGGCAGAGGTCGGCGAGGGGGTTGGGGGCGGGTCCGGTGAAGGCCCAGCAGCGCAGGCCGGTGTCGTGGGCGGCGTGGGCGGCGGTCAGGAGGTTGGTGCTGGTGCCGCTGGTGGAGAGCAGGAGGAGGAGGTCGTCGGGTCGGCCGTGGGCGCGGACCTGGCGGGCGAAGGCTTCGTCGTAGCCGTAGTCGTTGGCGATGGCGGTGAGGGCGCTGGTCTCGGCGTGCAGGGCGATGGCGGACAGGGGTTGGCGGTCGTGGCGGAGTTTGCCGACGAGTTCGGCGGTGAGGTGTTGGGCCTCGGCGGCGCTGCCACCGTTGCCGGCCACCAGCAACCGGCCGCCCGAGGCGAGGCGGTGCGCCAGCTCCCCGCCCCAGCGGGCGAGCAGCTGTTCCGCCTCGCGCAGCGGTGGCAACGCGCCGGCCAGCCGGGTCAGGTGGTCCGCCAGCACCGTCCCGCCGGCCGTCCGGGCGGCCGTCATCAGGCGACCACCCGGGTCGGTCGACGCACGCCGGCCACCTCGCCGTACAGCGTGCCGAGGCGGTCGGCCGCGGTGGCCCACGAGTAGCGGGTCCGGGCCCGTTCCAGCGCCGCCGTGGCGTAGGCGAAGCGGCGGATCCGGTCCCCCAGCAGGCCCCGGATCGCCGCGCCGAGCGCCGCCGGGTCGCGGGCCGGCACCAGGTCGCCGGTGCGGCCGGGCACCACCGTGTCGATCAGCCCGCCGACCGCGGTGCCGATCACGGGTACGCCGCAGGCCATCGCCTCCAGCGGGGTGAGCCCGAACGGCTCGTACCAGGGGGCGGCCACCAGCACGTCGGCGGAGCGGTACCAGCGGCCCATCTCCTCCCGCGGCACGGCGCCGACCAGGCGTACCCGGTCGGCGATGCCGAGCGACCGGGCCAGCGCCCGCAACCGCATCGCGTACGGGTCGGTCTCCAGCAGCCCGGCGGGCGGCCCGCCGACCACCACGCACTCGGCGTCCGGCACCAGCGCGGTGGCGCGGATGACGTCCTGGAAGCCCTTGCGCTCGACCAGCCGTCCGACGGTGAGGATGCGGGCCCGGCCGCCGTCGGCGTCGGCGACCGGGCCCAGCGGGTCGAAGGTGGACAGGTTCACCCCCGACGGCACGACGGTCATCCGGGACCGCGGCACCCCGAGCCGGACCAGTTCGGCGACCTCGTCCTGGCACTGGGCGACCACCCGGTCCACCGCGCGGCCCAGCTCCCGTTCGTGGTCGACGCGGCCCGGCGGGCTGGTGTCCAGGGCACCCTGGTGGCGGCGTTTGACGGTGCCGAGCGCGTGGTACGTCTGCACGATCGGCACGCCGGTGCGCCGGGCCGCCGCGAGCCCGGCCAGCCCGCTCATCCAGAAGTGCGCGTGCACCACCTCGGGCTGCCAGTCACCGGTGCGCCACCGGTCCGTCAGCCAGTCGGAGAACGCCGGCATGTACGGCAGCAGGTCGTCCTTGGCCACCGGCTCGGCCGGGCCGGCGGGCACGTGCACCACCTCGTACCCGTCCGGGGCGGCCACGGTCACCGGCAGGTCCACCGCGTCGCGGCGGGTGTGGACGCGGACGTCGTGTCCGGCTGCCGCCAGCGCGGCGGAGAGTTCGGCGACGTGCGTGTTCTGGCCGCCGGCGTCCTCCCCGCCGAGGACGGCGAGCGGGCTGGCGTGTTCGGAGATCATCGCGATGCGCATACTTCCTCCTCCAGCAGCCGGTCCCAGTCGGCGAGGAAACGCTCCAGGCCGTAGCGGTCGCGGGCGGCGGCCCGGGCCGCCGCGCCCGCCCGGCGGGCGGCCGCCGGGTCGTCCAGCAGGCCCCGGGCGGCGTCGAGCAGCACGTCGACCCGGGTGGAGAGCACTCCGGCGTCCGGCGGTACCGCCTCGACGGCCTCGGTGGTGGCCAGCGCGATCACCGGCATGCCGATGGTCATGGCCTCGATCAGGCTGAGCCCGAGCGAGGTCCAGCGGCACAGGTGCAGGTAGGCGCGACGCTTGGCCAGCTCGGCGTGCATGGCGTGCTGCGGCACGTCGTCGTGGCTGGTCAGGCGGTCCTCGGGCAGCCCGAGGTGGGCGGCGAGCCCGGCGACCTTCATGCCGTAGACGTCCAGCGGGGCGACCGCGGCGAACCGGGCGAGCAGGTCGGTGCCGGTGACCCGCCAGCGGCGTACCGGTTCGTTGATCACCACGGCGAGGCGGTCGAGTTCGCCGGTCCATTCGACGGCGGGTGCGACGACGCCGTGTTCCACCACGGTGGTGCGGGTGGCGCCGTTGTCCCAGAACAGTTCGTTGAATCCGGTGACGTGGGTGAGCAGCAGGTCGTCGCGGTCGGCCATCGGGTGGCGGGTGTTCGGGACGTCGCCCTTGGGGGTGTTGTGTTCGACGTAGACGGCCGGCAGGTCGCGGCCGGGCCGGCGGCCGAGCCACCGGGCGGCCAGGTCGAGTTCCTCGGGGCGTTGCAGGACGACCACGTCGACGTCGGTGGTGCGGAGCTGCTCCGGGGTGACCTCGACGGCGTTGTCGGGCCAGGGGTAGGTGCGCGCCCGGCCGAGTCCGTAGGCGTCGCGTGCCGGGTTGACCGGGATGAGGTAGCGGTGCTTGCCGTGCACGAACGAGGTGGTCCAGGACCCGTGCACGTGCCACAGCAGGATGTTCATCCGGCCACCCCGAGCAGCCGCAGCGCCTCCAGCACCCGGCCCGGCTCGACCGCGGAGAGGCAGGGGTGGCCGGGGACCGGGCAGGTGGTGGCGCGGGTGTCCCGGCAGGCCGCGCCCGCGTCGCCGAGGCGGACCGTCGGAACCCGGTACGGTCCCCACTGGCCGAACGGGACGGTGGGGGCGAACAGGCTGACCACCGGCACGCCCAGCGCGGCGGCCAGGTGCGCCGGACCGGTGTTGCCGACCACCAGCGCGCCGGCCCGGGCGATCACGGCGGCCAGCTCGGCCAACCCGGTCCGGCCACCCAGGTCGACGCCGCCGGCGGCGGCCACCCGCGCGGTCAGCTCCCGCTCGTCCGGCCCGCCGGTGACCACCACCCGGTGGCCGGCGGCGCCGAGCACCCGGACCACCCGGGTGGCCAGCTCGACCGGGCAGGCCCGGGTCTCCACCGAGGAGCCCGGGTGCAGCACCACGTAGCCGGACGCTCCGGCCGCCGCCGGGACCTGCGGCAACCGGTCGGTGCGCAGGCGCAGCGCGGGTTCGTCGTCCGTGGGCAGCGGGAAGCCGGCGGCGGCGGCGAGGGAGAGCGCGCGTTCGGGTTCGGGCACGCCGACCGGGACGCGGTGGCGCACGTCGAGCAGGGCGCCGGGGTAGTCGTCGCTGACGGCGCTGATCCGGGGCACGCCGGCCAGGCGCAGCAGCAGGGCCAGCGGCAGCGGGGACTGGTGGAAGCTGGTGAAGACGACCGCCTCGTCGGCGTGCACGGCGGCGAGCCGGTCGGTGAGCGCGCGGATGGCGGTGGGGTCGACCGGTGGGGCGGGGGCGTCGATCCAGGGCAACGGCCATTCGACGATCTCGTCGACGCCGGGCAGCAGGTCGGCGGCGGCCCGGCCGCGGGGACCGCAGAGCAGCACCACCCGGCGGGCGCCGGCCGCGACCGCCCGGATGCCGGGACCGGTGACCAGCACGTCCCCGGCCGCGTCGCTGCGGACCACCAGCACGGTGCCGGCGCGACGCCGACGGTCGGGCGCCGGCGCGGCCACCAGCCGCATCCGGGTCAGCACGGTGTCCACCGCGTCCGGCAGGTCGGCGGCGACGGTCGGCGCGGCGGCCACCTCGGCGGCCCGGGTGGCGGGCGTCGGGACCAGGACGCCGGCGGCGCCGGCCGCCGCGGCGGCGGCCATGTCGGCGCCGATGTCCCCGATCAGCACGCACCGGCTCGCCGTGGTGCCGAGCGCACGCGCGGCGGCATGCACCAGCCCCGGCGCCGGCTTGCGGCAGCCGCACCGGTCCGGCTCCGCGTGCGGGCAGATCTGCCAACTGTCGAACGGGCCGAGCAGCTCCTCGACCCGGGCGTTGACCCGGTGCAGGTCGTGCGCCGTGAAACAGCCCCGGGCCAGGCCGGACTGGTTGGTGACCACGGCCAGCCGCAAGCCGGCCGCGCGCAGCCGGTCCAGCGCCTCCCGGGCGCCCGGCACCGGCCGGACCTTCTCCGGGTCACCGTTGTACGGCACGTCCTCCACCAGCGTGCCGTCGCGGTCCAGCAGCACCGCCTCGTACAGGCCGGACGGGAGCCGGTCAGCACCCGGGTAAACCCGGGCTGACCTGCACTGATCCCGCTCGTGGTCCCGTCGCACGGGCGGCGGGTTCCCGACCCCCCGAGGAGTAAACGTCAGCCCCGGTTACCCGCCGCCTCCGAGAAGCTAACCCGGCTGCCGTTAGCGACGGTCGCCCCGGGGTACCGGACACTCGTGGCGGTTGTGGAAAAAGTGATCGATGCGTCCCCGGACCGGGTCTTCGAGGTGCTGGCCGACGGCTGGACGTACAGCGACTGGGTGGTGGGCACCGCCCACGTGCGGGACGTGGACGACACCTGGCCCCGGGTGGGCAGCCGGTTGCACCACCGGGCCGGCCCGTGGCCGTTCTCGCTCCAGGACAGGTCCACCGTGCTGGAGTGTCAGGCGCCGCATCGGCTGGTGCTGCGCGCCGGGCTCTGGCCGGCCGGCGAGGCGGTCGTGGCGTTCGTCCTGGAGCCGTTGGACGACGGCCGGACCCGGGTCACCCTCGGCGAGGACTTCGCGGCCGGACCGCTGCGGTGGGTCCGGACCAAGCTGAACGACCTCGTGCTGCATCTACGGAACCGGGAGACGCTGGCCCGGCTGTCCGACATCGCGACGCGACAGAAGTCGGAGCGGTGAGCGGTCGATCGCGGGGCGTCTGTGCGGACGCCGGAAAGCGGACTGGCTACCCTCTCAGGTGAACCTGTCGGCCGACCGAGGAAGTCCGTGATGATCGAACCCGTGCAGTTGCCCTCCCCGTGGGCGGACGCGCGCCTGACCGTCGTCGTTCCGACCTACAACGAGGCGGGCAACCTCCCGGTGCTGGTCGAGCGCCTCCTCGCGCTGCCGCTGCCCGGGTTGAAGGTGCTCGTCGCGGACGACAACTCCCCCGACGGCACCGGCGAGGTCGCCGACAAGCTGGCCATCGAGCACCCGGACCGGGTGCTGGTGGTGCACCGCCCCGGCAAGGAGGGCCTCGGCCGGGCGTACGTGGACGGTATCGGCCGCGCGATCGACGACGGCGCGGAGTACGTCGCCCAGATGGACGCGGACATGTCGCACCCGCCGGAGGCACTGCCCGGCATGCTCGGCGCGCTGCTCTCCACCCAGGCGTCCGTGGTCATCGGCTCCCGCTACGTGCCCGGCGGCGAGCTGGACGAGAACTGGCCGCTCTACCGCCGCGCGCTCAGCGGCTGGGCCAACCTCTACGTGCACACGCTGCTGCGGGTGCGGATCCGCGACCTGACCGCCGGCTTCAAGATCTGGCGGGCCGACGCGTTGCGCGCCATCGGGCTGGACCGGGTGCAGTCCAACGGCTACAGCTTCCAGGTGGAGATGCACTACCTCGCCACGAAGCTGGGCCACACCATCCTGGAGGTGCCGATCCGCTTCGAGGAGCGCCGCGAGGGCGACTCGAAGATGACCACGGCCACCAAGATCGAGAGCGCGCTGATGCCGTTCAAGCTGCGCACCCGCCACCGCAACATCGACTCCTGACCGAGCCGCCGCACGCCAAGCCATCACGCTGCGTCAACATGACGCAGCGTGATTTCTTTGCCGTCGGTGAGGTGACACGCTCGCCGCCTTTGCTCTGCAGCCTTCGACGCAGCACCGCGCTGACCTGCGACCGAGCGTTTCCGTTCGGCCGGCACGCGACCCGCCGTCGGCACCTTGCGTCACCGATGCGTCGATGGCTGCAGAGCAAAGGCGGCGGACGGACACTCACTGACTCCCGGCAACGACTACCTTCCGTGATGGCATCATCTCGCCAGGGAGACGCCCGTCGGGTGTCAGGCGCGCCGGGCACCGGGCCCGGACCGCGGGCGGGGGCAGGGGCAGGGGCAGGGGCAGCGCGCGTCAGGGGTAGACGGTGCGGTGGGCGGCGGCGATCGCGCGGGCGTACACCTGGCCGGTGAGCGCGCGGTCGCGGGCCAGCGCGGCGCGGGCGGCGTTCGCGCCCGGCGCGCCGTGCACCCCGCCGCCCGGGTGGGCCGAGGCGCTGGCCAGGTAGAGCCGGTCCACCGGGGTGTCCGCCCGGCCGAGTCCCGGGATCGGCCGCAGGAAGAGCTGCTGGTACGCGGCCGCGGTGCCACCACCCAACGCGCCACCCACCAGGCTCGGCTCGGCCGCCTCCAGATCGGCCGGACCGGCCACGTGCCGCCCGACGACGGACGCGCGGAAGCCCGGCGCGGCGGCCTCCAGCACCTCCTCCATCCGCTCCACGTGCCCGGCGATCTCCTCGGCCCGCCAGTTCCGGCGGAACGGGAGGTGGGTGTAGGACCACAGCGACTCGGTCCCCGGCGGCGAGTGGCTCGGGTCGGCCACCGTCATCTGCCCGACCAGCAGGAACGGATCCTTCGGGACCTCGCCCCGGGCCAGTTCCGCGGCGTACGTGGTGAGGCCGTCCAGGTCCGCGCCGAGGTGCACGGTGCCGGCGCCGGCGACGTCCCGGTTCCGCCACGGCACCGGCGCCGACAGCGCCCAGTCGACCTTGAGCGTGGAGCCGTCCCACTTGAAGTGCGCCAGATCCTCGACCAGCCGGGGCGGCAGCGCCGCCGCGCCGACCAGGTCCAGGTAGAGCGCCGGGGCGGGGACGTCGGCGAGCACGGCGCGGCGCGCCCGCCAGTCCGCCCCATCCGCGGTCCGCACCCCCATGGCGCGGCCCCGGGCGGTGAGCACCCGCTCGACCCGGGCGTCGTACTCGATCCGGCCGCCGCTCGCCACCAGCCGGGCCACCAGCGCGTCGGTGATCCGCTGCGCGCCGCCCACCGGCACCGGCCAGCCGACCTGCTGGCCGAGCATGGCGAGCAGCCAGCCGTACACGCCGGAGCCGGCCTCCTCCGGGGACAGGTCGGTGTGCAGCGCGCAGCCGGCCAGCAGCGCCGGCCCGCCCTCGCCCTGGAAGAGTTCCGCGCCGAGCTTGCGCACCGGCAGCACCAGCCGGCGGGCCAGCCGCAGCGCGCCGGCGACCCGCAGCCGGCGCAGCAGGCCCACCCCGCCGCGGACCGGCGGGAACGGGCTGGTGATGGCGTCCAGCATCGGCTCCGCCACCTGGAGCCAGTCGGTGTACGCGTGCCGCCAGCGCTCCCCGTCGCCGGGGGCGAACGCCTCCAGCGACGCGGCGGTGGTGTCCAGGTCGCGGTTGACCACCGCGGCCCGCCCGTCGGGGAGCAGGTGCGCCAGCACGTCGGGGGCGTTGGTCCAGGACAGGCCGTGGCGGTCCAGGTTCAGCCCGCGCAGCACCGGGGAGGCGTAGCCGAGCGGGTAGAAGGAGCTGTACAGGTCGCTGAGATAGCCCGGGGCGGTCACGTGGGCGGAACGCACCGCGCCGCCGGGCGCCTCGGTGGCCTCCAGGACCAGCACGTCCCAGCCCGCGTCGGCCAGCAGGTTCGCCGCCACCAACCCGTTGTGCCCGGCCCCGACGACGACGGCGTCGGCGGTGGAAGTCATCCGTTGCGCCTACCCGGCCGCCCGGCGGCGGAAACACGTTTGCCTCGCCCGGGCCGGGGCAACCACGCGCATGTACACGGTTGCGCAGCTCATAGGCGGGGTGTGGGGCGCCGGGGGCGAGGGCGGCGAGCTGGTCGTCCACGATCCGGCCGACGGGACGCCGGTGACCCGGGCGCCGGTGGCCGGCGCGGACGAGGTGGCCAAGGCGGTGGAGGCGGCCCGGGGCGCGGCGGCGGAGTGGGCGGCGACCGCCCCGGCCGAGCGGGCCGCCGCGCTGCACCGGGCCGCGGACGCGGTCGAGGCGGCGGCCGACGAGCTGGCCGAGGCGACCACCGCGGAGATGGGCAAACCGCTCGACGACGCCCGCGGCGGCGTGGCGGCGGGCGTCGGCACGCTCCGGCAGTACGCCGAGCTGGCCCCGCTGCGGGGCGGCCGGACGCTGCACGGCGGCCACGCCGCGGTGGACTTCATGGCCCCGGAGCCGCGCGGCGTGGTCGCCGCGATCACGCCGTGGAACGATCCGGTGGCGGTCTCCTGCGGCCTGCTCGGCGCGGCGCTGGTGACCGGCAACGTGGTGGTGTTCAAGCCGAGCGAACGCACCCCGGGCACCGGCTGGCTGCTGGCCCGGGCGCTGGACGCGGCGTTGCCGGCCGGCGTGCTGTCGTTGCTGACCGGCGGCGGCGAGGTGGGCGCGACGCTGGCCGGGCAGGAGCTGGACGTGGTGGCCCACGTGGGCTCGACCGCCACCGGCCGGGCGATCGCCGCCGCGGGCGCGCGGACCGGCGCGAAGGTGCTGCTGGAGAACGGTGGCAGCGACCCGCTGCTGGTGGACGCCGACGTCGACCCGCGCTGGGCGGCCGAGCAGGCCGCGTTGGGCTGCTTCGCCAACGCCGGGCAGATCTGCGTCGCGGTGGAACGCGTCTACGTGCACCGCGACATCGCCGGGGACTTCGTCGACGCGTTGGTGGCCCGCGCCGAGGCGCTCGTCGTGGGCCCCGGCCGCGACCCGGGAACCCAGCTCGGCCCGCTCGTCGACAGGCGGCACCGGGACCACGTGCACGGGCAGGTCACCGCCGCGGCGGCGCAGGGCGCGCGGATCCGCGCCGGGGGCGCGGCGCCGGACGGGCCTGGCGCGTTCTACCCGGCCACCGTGGTCGACGGCTGCCGGCACGAGATGGCGCTGGTGCGCGAGGAGACGTTCGGCCCGGTCGCCCCGGTGGTGGTGGTCGACTCGTTCGACGAGGGGCTCCGGTGCGCGGCCGATTCGCCGTACGGGCTGGCCGCCACCGTGCTGACCGGCTCGATGAGCCACGCGCAGCGGGCCTGGCGGGAGCTGCCGGTGGGCACCGTCAAGGTCAACGCCGTGTTCGGTGGCGCGCCGGGCGGGGCCGCCCAGCCGCGCCGGGGCAGCGGCCAGGGCTTCGGGTACGGCCCGGAACTGCTCGACGAGTTCAGCACCGTGAAGGTGGTCCACCTGGAGGCGCCGGGGGGCGGCCACTGGTGAGCACCCGCACGACCGGAGCCCGGGACCGCGCCGGTCCCGGGCCCTCTCGGCGTACCCCTGGCGGGTCAGCGACCGCCGCGGGCCTTGCGGGTGGCGGTGTTGTTCGCCTTCTGGATCGCCTTCACCAGCTCCGGCTTGGTCATCCGGGAGCGGCCCCGCACGTCGAGCTTCTTCGCCACCGACATGAGGTGGTCCTTGGTGGCGTTGGCGTCCACCCCGCCGGCCGTGGGCGCGCGCCGGGCCGGTCCGCCGCCGGCGGCCTGCTTGTCGCTCGGCCCCTTGCGGCCCTTGGCCTCCCAGTGGTCGCCCACCTTCTCGTACTCGTGTTTGACCGCGGCGAAGGCGACGCGGTGCGCGCGTTCCCCCTCGCCGTACGTCTCGACCGCCGAGTCGTGCGTCTTCTCCCAGGTCCGCTGCGCCTTGGCCGGAGAGCGCTTCAACGTGCTGGGCAACACCTCGCGCCCGGGCATCTCGTCCACCTCCGTCTCGATCGGGTGTCCCGTGTCGTTCCCCCCGGCCCGGGGGACAAACCGGTGCACGGTTTGTCGATTTCCACCGGGGGGTACCGCCCGGCCACGCCCCGGTGGCGCACCGGGCGCGTGGAGGAGGCGGTCATGACGGCGACGACACCACCCACTGTCGACGGCGCGGACCGCGCCCGCTTCCCCCGCCGGATGCGCCAACTCGACTGGCGCACCTGGCGGGGTGTGCTGCTGCGCAGCGGCCAGGGCTTCGTCAAGGACAACTGCGCCGACTGGGCCGCCGCGCTCACCTACTACGGGGTGCTGGCGCTCTTTCCGTCCACGATCGTGGTGGTGGCCCTGGTCGGGCTGGTCTCCGACGGCCCGCGCACGGTGGACACCGTGATCGACCTGGCCCGGGAGATCGGCGCCGGCTCGGTCGTCGGCAACGACGCGTTCGTCGGCGTGGTGCGCACCGTGGTCGAACAGCAGGGCCCGGCGAAGGCGCTGCTGAGCTTCGGTCTGCTCGGCGCGCTCTGGTCCGCGTCCGGGTTCATCGGCGCGTTCACCCGGGCCTCCAACGCGATCTACGGGGTCCAGGAGGGCCGGCCGTTCTACCGGCTCCGCCCGCTCCAGATCGGCATGGCGGCGGTGACCATGCTGCTGCTGGCGGTGGTGGCCACCGGGCTGATCGTCAGCGGCCCGGTCACCGACGCGGTGGGCGACCGGCTGCACGCCGGCGGCCTGGCCCGGACCACCTGGTCGGTGACGAAGTGGCCGCTGCTCGCGCTGGTCGCGATGACGTTGCTGTCGCTGTTGTTCTGGATCGCGCCGAACGTGCGGCAGCCGCGTTTCCGCTGGCTCACCCCGGGCGGCGGGCTGGCGCTGGTGGCCTGGGTGCTGGCGTCCTTCGGTTTCGGCCTCTACGTGGCGAACTTCGGCTCGTACGACGTCACCTACGGCAGTCTCGGCGCGGTGATCGCGTTCCTGGTCTGGCTCTACCTGTCGAACTGCGCGCTGATGCTCGGTGTGCAGGTCAACGCGGAGTTGCAGCGGGGCCGGGCGATACAGGCCGGCGTCGAGGACCCGGCGGAGCCGGTGCTGCCGCCCCGCGCGCCGGCCGACTCCTGAGACCGCCCGCCCGGTTGCGGGCCGGATGACCGGCTCGCCGGACCGGCTCCGGTTTACCGGCGGTCCTCCGGGGCATCACCGAGGGCATGGAACGTGGCAGCAGCAAGCACTCGCCCAGGGTCGACGACCAGATGAGCAGCGAGGTCAGCGGCCTGGTCCAGGGTCCGGGCACGGGTGGTGCCCGGGTCGACGAGTTCCGCCAGGCCGAGCCGTCCGGCGAGGACCAGCCGGAGGCCACCACGGCGCCGGCCGGCGACCTGCGTACCGGCTCCCCGCAGGGGATGAGTTCCACGGACGTGGAGGCGCGCAGCCGGCTCGGTCGGTTCATCGGCATGGCGGCGCTGCCCGGTGACCGCGACGCGCTGGTGGCCAACGCCCGGCAGAACGAGGCGCCAGCGGACATCGTCGCCGCCCTAGAGGGCCTGCCGGACGACACGCGTTACCAGACGGTTTCCGAGGTGTGGGCCGCACTCGGGCACAGGAACGAGACGACGCGCTGGTGAGCGGGCCGGCCCACGGTTCGCGACAGCACACCGGCGGAACAGGAGGAACCCCGACATGAGCGGCGTAATGGAACACGTGGATGTGGACGTCCCGATCCGGACCGCGTACGACCAGTGGACCCAGTTCGAGGAGTTCCCGCACTTCATGGAGGGCGTGCAGGAGGTCCGGCAGCTCTCCGAAACGATGACGCACTGGACCGTGGAGATCGCCGGCGTGAAGCGCGAGTTCGACGCCGAGATCACCGAGCAGCTTCCGGACGAGCGGGTGGCGTGGCGGTCCACCGGCGGCACCCAGCAGGCCGGCGTGGTGACCTTCCACCGCCTCGACGAGGGGCACACCCGGGTCACGTTGCAGATGGAGTTCGAGCCGCACGGCGTGGTCGAGCAGGCCGGCGACAAGCTTGGCGTGGTGGACCGCCGGGCCAAGGGCGACCTGGAGCGGTTCAAGCAGTTCATCGAGCGGCGCGGTCAGGAGACCGGCGCCTGGCGCGGCGCGGTCGACCGCCCCACCCCCTGAGCGTCTCCCCCGCACGAACCCCGATGGCCGCCGGCTCCACCGGCGGCCATCGCCGTGCCGGTGGTCCGTTTGCGATCATCCGGCCCGGGTACCGCAGGGGAATGACCGACAACGACCGCCAGTGGCGCGACGAGGACCGCACTCCCCTGCACGAGCTGGACCAGGCGATCGCCCGGTCGACGCTGGACGGCCAGGCCGACGACGCGACCGGGAACGACGCCGGTGAGGAGGCCGCGTTCGGCCACGGTCCGGAGGCGGTGGACCGGGGCGCCGGCGCGGAGGCCGAGCGTCGGGAGATGACCGACGCGGATCGGGCGTACCGGCCGTCCACCACCGGTCGGACCGGACCGGACAGCATTTGAGCACCCCTGCTCCGGGCACTCGCCGAGTGCCCGGAGCCAGGAGCGCGCATCGACCGAAACGACAAAAACTGCCGTACGGACGGTCGGGAAAACGGACAGCCCATCCAGAATCGGCCGAACGGCTAGCAGTTCTCCGGGTCCGGCGCGTAAGAATTTCGGAATGGATCAGGGCTCCGCTTTCCTCTCCACTCGTCAGCGCCGCCTCGCCTGGTTGGGCTTCCTGCTCGCCGCCCTCCAGGCTCCCGTTGCGGCGAAGTTCAGCGACGACAGCTCCTGGCTGTTCAGCGTGGTGGTCGCGTTGATGGTCGCGACCGTGATCATCGCCGACGACGGTGCCCGGCGCCGTCGCCCGGCCGAGGCCCGCTCCTCCGACTGATCACCGTTCGGCCGGGCGCGCCTCGTGCCCCGGCCGTCCCCGGCTGCGGCGCCGCTCCTTCAGCTCCGCCTCGTAGAGGTGCCGCCGGCCCCCGACCAGTTCGTCCCGGGCCTGCCGGTCCACCTCCCGGAAGAGCGCGTGGTAGCCGTCGTCGAAGTCCTCGACGATCTGGAACGTCCACCTACCGGCGATCACGTTGCGGCCGAGCAGGTCCCGGTCGATCCGCTCGGCGATGCTCGGGTGGCCGGCGGAGCGGAACCGCTCCACCGCCTCGTCCAGCATCAGATCGGCGTGGCCGATGAGCTGGTGCAGCTCGTAGAGGTGGCCGCGGGCCCGCTCGACGCACTCCAGCGCCTCGCCGAGCTTGCCCAGTGCCTCGACCGTGGCGTCACTCACCCCGTCCGGCCGGCGGTGCGCGCGGTCCGGTCCGTCGACCTGCTGTCCCATCGTGTGCCTCCGCGGACTCGGCTGCGTCGTCTGCGTGGTTCCCTTCTGCCCCGCCTCGGGCGGCTCAATCCCCGGGGCCGAGGCGGGCCGGGTCGCCCGGACGAGCCGGGCATCGGCCGGTCGGCCGAGGCCGCCCCGGTCCGCGCGGGGCTAGCCTCGGTCCCCATGCGCGTGCCGAACAACCGGGTCGCGACCCCGTCCGCGGCGGTGGCCGCACGGTCGACCCTCACCACGCTCACCGCCGCCGTCGGCACCGCCGGCCTGGCCGCGGCCCGGCTGAACCCCGGGCTGCTCGCCGAGGTCGACCAGCACGCCGCCGGGGTACGCGACAGCCTGCACGGTGACCGCCGGCCGCTGACCGTGGCGGCGCTCGCCGGGTACGCCGAGGGGCTGCGGGAGGCGGCGTCCGAGCACGGCTGGACGCCGCCGGTCGGGCCGGTCGACTGGTCGGCACCGGGCTGGCTGCTCACCCGGCTGCTCGCGGTCTGCCTGCTGGCCCGCGCGCTGGACCCGCGCCACCTGGCCTGAGACACGGCGCGGGGCGCCCGCGATCGCCCCGCGGACACCCCCCGTCACCCGTGCTGCCGTCAGCCGCCCGGCCGACGGAACTGCTGCGTCTCGTCGCCCCGCTCGCCGGAGCGGTACGTGCCCGCGCCCGACATGGACGACTGCGGTCCGGTCGGGGCCGGCTGTCCGCCCCGGTCGGCCATCCGCCGCTCGTAGTCGCCGCGGCCGGTCTGCTGCCCCTGCCGCTGCTGCCGGAACGCCCGGGACTCCTCCGAGACCCGGTCCAGCCAGCCGTCCCAGCGGTTCTGCATCGGCTTGATCAGACCACCGCCGACACCGACGACCAGGATTCCCGCCACCGTGGCGAGGAACGCGATGAGCACCGGCGTGGTCACCGTGGTGGCGATGCCCACCTGGTTCAGCGCCGCGATGACACCGAGCGCCAGGATGAAGAACGCCGCCACGTCGGCCAGAATCCGGCCGTACGAGAGCCCGCCGAGCGCGCCGGACACCAACTGCCGGACGGCGTTGGCGATGGCGGCCGCGATCACCACGATGACGATCGCCACGAAGGCCCGCGGCAGCCAGGACACCACCCCGCGGATCAGGTCGCTGATCGCGTTGGGTCCCCACACCCCGAAGGCGAACTGCAGGGTGAACAGCAGGACCGCGTAGTAGGCCAGTCTGGCCAGGATGTCGCTGGCGTCGTACTTGGTGCGTTCCAGGGCGCGCTTGATCCCGCCGCGTTCCACGGCGCGGTCGAACCCGACCCGTTCCAGTGCCGCGTCCACGATTTTGAGGACGGCTCGGGCGATGAGCCAACCCACCACGAGGATCGCGATGAACGCGATGGCCCTCGGTACGAAGAGCAGCACCGACCTCCAGAAGTCGGTCCAGGCCGCACTGATGTCGACCTGGCCGACCGCGAGGGTTTTCGGCATGATGTCCCTCCTGTCGCGTGAACTGCGCCGCCCGCATACCCGTCGCTCTGGGCAGCACGCCGGGCCGGACCGGGGCAATTTCCCGACATGACCCGCCGAACCGGCCCTGACCTGCCCTTAACGTTCACGCCGACGGCGACCGGCGGCGACGGTGGCCGCATGATCGGAACCCGTCGGCCACCCGCCGGTTAGGCTGCGGTCATGCCAGGCACCGTCGGTCGGATTCCCACGCCGTCCGCCCCCACTCCGGGAGCGCCCGCCCACCCGTGGGCCGGTACGCCGTTGGGCGCCCCGGAGCAATGGGACCCGGCGGTGCGCGCCGTGGCGGACGTGGTGCTGTCCTCCCCCGTACCGATGGCCCTGCTCCTCGGTGACGACCTGGTCCTGCTCTACAACGAGGGCTACGCCGAGTTGATCGGCGACCGGCACCCGGACGCGTTGGGCCGGCCGGCGGCGGAGGTGTTCGCCGAGGTGTGGCGGGAGGCCGGCGCCGGCGAGGCGCTGGCGCGGGTCTACCGGCAGGGCGAGCCGTTCCTGGAGCGGGAGGCGGTGCTGCCGGCCGACCGGCAGGGCGCCGGCCCGGCCGAGCCGGCGGTGTTCACCCGCGGCCACTCCCCGGTCCGGGACTCCACCGGCCGCATCGTCGGCGTGCTCACCGTCTCGGCGCAGACCACCCAGCTCACCCGGCAGTTGCAGAGCCTCAGCGACTTCGCCGCGGCGCTCTCCGGCACGCTCACCCTGGACGACGTGGCCCGGGTGACGTTGCGCTACTGCCTGCACTCGTTCGACGCCGACCGGGTCTCCTTCGTGGTCGACGAGGGCGCCACCTGGCGGCTGGTCCGCCGGATCCGGGGCGAGCTGCTCGACGAGGCCGACGAGCGGCTGCCGCCGTTGTGGCGGCGGATGAGCGCCGACGCGGCGATGCCGGCGGTGGTCACCGCGCGCAGCGGCGTGCCCTCGTTCACCGCCGACGGGCAGCCGTTGCGCGACGTCGCGGTGGACCGGCACGACGAGAAGATCCGGGCGCTCGCCGCGCTGCCGCTGCGCTCGACAGTGGTCCGGGGCGCGCTCACCGTGGGTTACCAGACGCCACGTCCCTGGTCGCCGGCGGAACGGGCGCTGCTCGCCGCGTCCGCGGAGCTGATCGGCCAGGCCGCCGAGCGGGCCCGCCGCTTCGAGACGCAGCACGGCACCGCCCAGTTGCTGCAACGCAGCATGCTGCCGGAGCAACTGCCCGACCTGCCCCGGTTGCGCATCGCGGCCCGCTACGAGCCGGGCGTCGACGGCAACGCCGCCGGCGGCGACTTCTACGACGCGTTCCTGCTGCCCACCGGCGCGCTCGGCGTGGTGCTGGGCGACGTGGCCGGGCACGACGTGCAGGCCGCCGCCCGGATGGGTCAGGTCCGCGCCGCGCTGCGCGCGCTCGCCCTCTCCGATCCCCGGCCGGACGCGGTGCTCGGCGGTCTGGACCGGCTGGTGGCGAGCCTGGGCGTCGAGGGCGGCACGCACGAGCTGTTCGTCACCGTCGTGTTCGGGGTGGTCGACGCCGACCGGGAGCTGGTCACGCTGGCCAGCGCCGGCCATCCCGCGCCGCTGATCCGACGCGGCCGGACGGGCGCCGGCCCGGCCGCGGAGTTCGTCGAGGTGCCGCCCGGCCCACCGCTGGGCCTCGGCGGCGTCCCGCGCCCGGTCACCGTGCCGTTCCGCCCCGGCGACACGCTGCTGCTCTACAGCGACGGCGTGGTGGAGCGACGCTGGCAGGACCTGGCTTCCGGGCTGGCCGGGCTGGGCGCGGCGGTGAGCGCCGCGAGCGGCAGCGACCCCCGGGCGTTGTGCGCGGTCGCGACCGCCGCCGTGCCGGGCGCCACCGAGGACGACGTGGCCGTGCTGGCGGTGGAGCACGCGGTCCGGCCCAGCCGGTCGGCCGGCATGGAGGTGCCGGCCGAGCCGACCGCGCCGAGCCGGGTCCGGCACTGGCTGACCGCCCAGCTCACCGAGTGGCAGGTGCCCGAGGCGGTGGTCGGGGCGGCGGTGCTCTGCACCAGCGAGCTGACCACCAACGCGCTGCTGCACGCCGGCACCGCCGCCCGGGTCGAGATCGACCTGAGCGCGGAGCGGCTGCTGGTGTCGGTCGCCGACTCGGGCACCCGGGGGCAGGTCACCCGCGCCCAGACCGACACGTTGAGCAGCCGTGGCCGCGGGCTCGGCCTGATCGAGGAGCTGAGCGACGCGTGGGGCACCGACCCGACCGTACGCGGCTCGACGGTCTGGTTCGAGATCCTCATTCCGGCCGGGTGAGCCGGGCGTCGCTCGCGTCCGTCCCGGGTAGGAGGCACGCCATGACCGACGACACGCGCCACGGCGTCCTCTTCGACGTCGACGGGACCCTGATCGACTCCACCTACCTGCACACGGTGAGCTGGTGGGAGGCGCTGCGCCAGGCCGACCACCGGGTGCCGATGGCGCGGATCCACAGGTCCATCGGCATGGGCTCGGACAAGCTCCTCGACCACCTGCTCGGCGCCGAACGGGACGCCGACGCCGACGGGCGCCTGCGCGACGCGCACGACGCGCTCTACGCGGAGTACTGGGAGCGGCTCGCGCCGCTGCCCCGGGCCCGGGAGCTGTTGCACGCCTGCGCGGACCGGGGCCTGCGGGTGGTGCTCGCCACCTCGGCGGCCGAGCACGAGGTGGCCGTGCTGCGCGCCGCGCTGGATGCCGACGACGTGATCGACACGGTCACCTCCTCGGCCGACGCGAAGGAGAGCAAGCCCGCCCCCGACATCCTGGCCGCCGCGCTGCGACAGTCGGGGTTGGCCGCCGAGCGGGTGGTGTTCGTCGGCGACTCGGTCTGGGACGTCGCCGCGGCCGGCAAGCTGGACATCCCCTGCATCGGCCTGACCTGCGGCGGCACCGGCCGGGCGGAGCTGGCGGGCGCCGGCGCGGTGGCGGTGTACGAGGACCCGGCCGAGCTGCTCGACGGGCTGCCGGACAGCGCGATCGGTTCCCTCGGCTGAGCCACCGGTCAACACCGCTGCGTCGAAAGGCTTAGCCGGCACCGGTTCGGGGCACTGCTGACCACCTCCGCCCGGCCGCCGGGCGGCCGAAGGGTGGGGTCGTGGAACCGGTCGATGTCGCGTTCGCTCTGCTGGGCGTCGGTGCGCTGCTGGCGGGCATCCTGCCCCGGGTGCTGGAGAAGCGGCCACTGTCGATGCCGATCGCGTTCCTCGGGCTCGGCATGCTGGTCTTCGCGCTGCCGACCGGGTTGCCGACACCGGATCCGCTGCGCTCGCCGGAGCTGACCACCCACCTCACCGAGGTGGGGGTGATCGTCGCGCTGATGGGCGCCGGCCTGAAGATCGACCGGCCGCTGAGCTGGGCCCGCTGGTCGTCCACCTGGCGGTTGCTGGCCATCGCCATGCCGCTGTGCATCGCCGCGGTGGCGCTGCTCGGCTGGTGGTGGGCCGGCCTGGTGCCGGCGGCGGCGCTGCTGCTCGGGGCGGCGCTCGCGCCGACCGACCCGGTGCTCGCCTCCGACGTGCAGGTGGGTGAGCCGACCGACGTGGAGGACTCCGAGGACGAGGTGCGCTTCGCGCTCACCTCGGAGGCCGGCCTGAACGACGGTCTGGCCTTCCCGTTCGTCTACGCCGCCATCGCGATCGCCAGCACCAGCCTCGCCCCGTCGGCCTGGCTGGCCGAGTGGGTGGCCGTGGACGTGGTCTACAAGCTCGCCGCCGGCGTGGGCGGGGGCCTGCTGGTCGGCTGGCTGCTCGGCAAGCTGTTCTTCCGTGCCCCGAGCACGCTGCGGCTGGCCAAGCACTCCGAGGGGTTCCTCGCGCTGGCCGCCACGTTCCTCGCGTACGGACTGGTCGAGGTGATCGGCGGGTACGGCTTCCTGGCGGTCTTCGTGGCGGCCCGGGCGATCCGGGCCGCCGAGCGCACCAGCGAGTTCCACTCCGTGCTGCACGACTTCGCGGAGCAGGTGGAACGGCTGCTCACCGTGCTGTTGCTGCTGCTGTTCGGGGGCGCGGTGATCGGCGGGCTGCTGGCGCCGCTCACCTGGCCGGCGGCGCTGGTCGGGCTGGGCCTGGTGCTGGTGATCCGGCCGCTGGTCGGCTGGCTGTCGCTGCGCGGCGCGCCGGGCCGGCCGGCCGAGCACTGGGTGATCTCGGCGTTCGGCATCCGCGGCGTCGGCTCGTTCTACTACCTGGCGTACGCCACCAGCAAGACGGACTTCCCGCAGGCGGAGCTGCTCTGGGCCACCGTCGGCCTGGTGGTGGTGGTCTCGGTGGTGGCCCACGGGGTCGCCGCGACGCCGGTCATGCAGTTGCTGGACCGGGCGGGCGACCGCACCCGGGACAGCACCGAGACCGGTGCGGGCAAGGAGCCGGTGCCGGCCGGCTGAGCGAGTCCCGGCGGCCGGCGGGGGGTCAGTCCCCGCGCAGCCGGGCGGCCAACGCCCGACCGAGATCGTGGCCGGACCGCCAGGCGCTCTGCACCCGTGGCCGGCCGAACGCGTCGCCGGCCAGGCCGATCCCGTCGTCGTCCAGGTGGAACGTGCCGTCCGCGCCGTTCGCCACCGGCCGGGCGTACGTCCAGCGGTGCACGTGGGTCGACAGGGCCGGCTCGGGCAGGCCGAGCAGGTCCCGGACGGCCTGTTCGATCTCCGGCCGGGCGGCGGTCGGTTGCAGCAGGTGGCCGGCGGCGAACGCCGGCGTGGTGTGCGCGACCAGCACCGGGGCGCCGTCGCCACGCCGGTCGCCGTCGTCGCAGACCAGGCTCAGCACCGGGTGGTCGTTGACGAACGCGCCCCGGAAGTCGGACCAGCGGCGGGACTTGAAGTGCAGCACCGCGGCGAGCGTGGACGACCAGCGTTGGGTCGCCACCGCGCGGGTGGCCGTCTCCAGCGCCGGGTCGAGCAGCAGGGCGGCCTGCGGGCCCGGCATGGCGAGCACCACCGCCTCGGCGGCCCGGCCGTCCACCCGGGGTCCCGGCTCGACCATCATGATCAGCCGGTCGTGCGTGACCGGCAGGTCGGCGGCCAGGTGTTCCACGAGCGAGCGCAGCCCGCGCGGGGCGGCCCAGCGCATCGGGCCGGTCACCTGCTCCCGCCCGCGCGGCCCGTACGCGACGAGCGTGTCGGTCCACTCCCGGACCAGCCCGGCGGCCTGCCAGCCGGCGACCACGGCGGCGAAGTCCGGGTCGTCGACGGTGAAGTAGGCGGCGCCCAGGTCGGCGGGACGGCCGTCGAAGCGCTTGCTGGCCATTCGCCCACCGGTCACGCGGGCGCGTTCGCGCACCTCGACCGGGATGCCGGCCCGAGCCAGCTCGGTCGCGCACGCCACCCCGGCGATGCCCGCGCCGACCACCACCACACCCGCCCGGTCCGCTGTCATCGGTTGATCGTAGGTGCCGGCCGGCATGAACCCGCCGGCACGGGGGTAATGGCACATCCGTTCGAGAAAGGGTGATCATCATGGCCGACCGCACCAACGACCGCACCACCGTGAACGTGAATCCGGACGCCGCCGTCAAGGACCCGGACGACTGGGTGACCGGCGACGAGCCGCCCACCGCGGCCCAGGAGTCCTACCTGCACACCCTGGCCCAGGAGGCGGGCGAGACGGTGCCGGAGGGGCTGACCAAGGCGGAGGCGTCCCGACGGATCGACGAGCTCCAGGCGGAGACCGGCCGGGGGCGCTGAGACCGGCGATCAGCGCGGGGGGAGGCGGTGCAGCTCGACGCGGTCGAGCCGCCCCGCCGCCACCCGGGCGGTCAGGTAGGTCGCGTACGGCTGGGCCCGCCGGTCGGTGGGCGAGCCGGGGTTGAGCAGCCGCAACCCGCCCGGCGCGACGGTGTCCCACGGGATGTGCGAGTGGCCGAAGACCAGCAGGTCACAGTCGCGGTACGCGGCGGCGCACCGCTCCTCCCGCCGGGTCTTCGGCCCGGTCTCGTGCACCACCGCGACCTTCAGCCCGGCCAGCTCGACGCGGGCCACCTCGGGCAGCCGGGCCCGCAACGCCGGCCCGTCGTTGTTGCCGTACACGCCGACCAGCCGGCGCGACCGGGCCTCGAGCGCGTCCAGCAGCGCCTCGTCCACCCAGTCCCCCGCGTGCACCACCACGTCGGCGGCGTCCACCGCCGCCCAGAGCGGTTCCGGCAGGTCCCGCGCCCGCTTCGGCACGTGCGTGTCCGCCATGACGACCAGCTTCACCGCGCCATCCTCCCGCACCCGGCGCGGCGGCGCCGCTCAGGCGCCCTGGCCCTGGTTCTGCATCAGGCCGCCGTCCATGAAGTACGTCGACCCGGTCACGTAGTCGGCGTCGGCGCTGGCCAGGAACACCGCCAGCTTCGCGATCTCGGCCGGCTCGGCGGCCCGCTTCCACGGGATGCTCTGCACCTGCTCGTGCAGGTACTTCGGGTCGTCGATGGCCTCCTGGTTGAACGGGGTGAGCACCATCCCGGGCCCGATGTTGTTGACGTTCATCCGCATCGGGGCGACCTCCAGGGCCAGGCTCTTGGCCAGCTCCAGCATGCCGCCCTTGCTGGCGTCGTAGTCCGCGCCGCCGGCCCGGGCCACCTCCTGGTGGATCGAGGTGATGTTGATGATCTTTCCGCCGCCGCCGGCGTCCCGGCGGTGCCGGACGAACCGCCGGCAGCAGAAGAACATGCCGTAGAGGTTGGTGCGGATGCACCGGTCCCAGGTCTCGGTGTCCAGGTCGGCCACCGGGATGCCGGAGGCGTCCACGCCGGCGTCGTTCATCAGCACGTCCAGCCGGTCGAACTCGGCCAGCGCCTCGTCGAACATCGCGTCGACCTGGTGCTCGACGCTGATGTCGCCCTGCACCACCACGGCCCGCCCACCGGCCGACTCGATCTCGGCCCGGGTGTGGTTCGCCCCGGCGTGGTCGTGCAGGTAGTGCACCACCACGTCGGCGCCCTCCCGGCCGAACTCGATGGCGGTGGCCTGGCCGATGCCCGAGTCCGAGCCGGTGATCAGGGCGGTCTTGCCCGCCAGCCGTCCGGTCATCCGCGTGCTCCCTCCGTGCGGGCCGCGCCAATCGGCACGGCCGGTCGGTCGTGCGCGAACCGCGCGGCGGCCTCGGTGATCCGGCCGGCGGCGTTGATCAGGCCGATGTGCGAGAACGCCTGCGGGAAGTTCCCGAGCTGCTCGCCGGTGACCTGGTCGATCTGCTCGGCGTACAGGCCGAGGTCGTTCGTGCGCGCGGCGAGCTGCTCGAACAACCGCCGGGCCCGGTCCAGCTCGCCCGCCTCGGCCAGGCAACCGGCCAGCCAGAACGAGCAGATCACGAAGCCGGCCGGGTCACCGTCCCAGCGCCGCAGCAGCCCGTTGTGGGACAGCCGCCGCTCGATCACGTCCATCGTGGCGCGCATCCGCGGATCGTCCGCCGGCAGGAACCCGACAAGCGGCATGACCAGCACCGAGGCGTCCAGGTCGTCGGAGTCGAACGCACCGGTGTACGCACCGACCCGCTCGTTCCAGCCCCGGGTGAGCACCGCCGCCCGGACCTCGTCCCGGGCCGCCGCCCAGCGGGCCACGTCGGACGGGTCGCCGAGCCGCGGCCCGAACCGCACCGCCCGGTCCAGCGCGGTCCAGCACTGCACCTTGGACGAGACGTAGTGCCGCTCGGCGTCGCGCGCCTCCCACATCCCGGCGTCCGGCCGGTGCCAGTCGCGTACCGCCTGGTCGGCGAGCGTGCACAGCAGGTGGCGCACGTCGGGTGACATCGGGTCGAGGTAGTGCCGCATCAGCCAGGCCGCGTCGAGCACCTCGCCCAGCACGTCGTTCTGCCGCTGCCGCCAGGCGTCGTTGCCGACCAGGACCGGCCGGCTGCCGGCGTACCCGGCGAGGTGGTCGAGGTCGTGCTCGGTCAGGTCCCGCTCCCCCTCGACCCCGTACATGATCGGGGCGGGCGCGTCGCCGAGCCGGCCCATCGCCCGGGCCACCCAGGTGAACTGCCGGTCCGCCTCGTCCGGGCAGGCGGCCCGCCAGAGCGCCTGGAGCGTCAGGCTGAAGTCGCGGAGCCAGACGAAACGGTAGTCGTAGTTGCGGTCCCCGCCGAGCTGTTCCGGCAGCGCGGTGGTGGCCGCCGCGACGACCGCGCCGCTCGGCCCGTAGGTCATCCCCTGCACCACGAGCGCGCTGCGCCGGACCAGGTCGCGGTACTCCCCCCGGTAGTCGTGCAGCTCGGCCCAGGACCGCCAGCCGGCGACCGTCCCGGCCACCACCTCGGCGGCGTCGGGCAGCGTCGGCGTCCCACCGGCGTACGTCGGGGCGTACCCGAGGGTGAAGTGGTGGGCGCTGCCGGCGCGGGCGGTGAACCGACCGACGGCGGTCCCGTCGGCGAACGTCAGGCCCACGTCGGCGCGCAGCTCCAGCCGGCACGCGCCGGCGGTGGCCACCACCACCCCGTCGCGCTCGGTGAGGTAGGCGCCGACCCGGCCGTACTCGAACCGCGGCGCGTAGTCCACCCGCATCGGCACCTCGCCGCCGATGCCCTCGACCAGCCGCGCGAGCACCCGCGGCGACCGCAGCCCGACGTCGTGCCCGCGCGCGCCGGGCTCCAGCGCCAACGCGTCGGTGACGGCCACCGTCCCGGTCGGCGTGGTGAAGACGGTACGCAGCACCAGTGCCTCGTCCAGGTAGGACCGGGTGCTGGTGAACTCGCCCTCCGGATGGATGGCCCAGTGCCCGGCGTCGTCGTCCAGCAGCCGCCCGAAGACCGACGGCCCGTCGAACCGGGCCGGACACCACCAGTTGACCGCGCCGGCGGTGTCCACCAGGGCGGCGCTGCGCCCGTCGGCGAGGAAGCCGTGCTCACTGATCCGTCCGGTCCGCACGGTGCTGGCTACCCGGCCTCGCCGTCGCCATGCGTCGCCGGGATCGGTGCCGGCCGGCGCGTTACCGCTCGCCGGTGTCGGGAACGCGGCGGGTTGACGAAGGAGGATGCTCATGACCAGACCCTCGACTCCGACCGCGGCCTGGCGACCCGGAATGCCGGGCAGCGACAACCTCCCGTCCGGCCCGAGCGGTCGCCCGACGCCGCCGAGCGGGGACGGGCACGGGCCGCGGGCCGGCCCGCCGACCGTCACGATCGGCTCGTACCCGGACTATCCGTCCGCCCAACGCGTGGTGGACTATCTGGCCGACAACCGGTTCCCGGTGGAACGGACGTCGATCGTCGGCACCAACCTGACGCTTGTGGAGACCGTGATGGGGCGACTCACCACGGGCCGGGCGGCCCTGCTGGGCGCCGGCACCGGCGCCTGGTTCGGCCTGTTCATCGGGTTGCTCTTCGGCATCTTCACGGCCGGCAACTGGCTGGCGGTGATCCTGGTCGGGCTGGTGATCGGCGCGATCTGGGGTGCCGTGTTCGGCGCGGTCGCGCACGCCATGAGCGGCGGGCAGCGCGACTTCACCTCGGCCAGCTCGCTGCGGGCCAGCCAGTACGCGGTCACCGTGGACGCGGAGCTGGCGGAGCAGGCCCGGCAGATGCTCGGCCGGATGCACCTGACGCCCACCGGGGCCACCGCCCGCTGAGGCGGCCGGCGGCCACCCGCGGGAGGGTCCCGGTCGGGGCCCTCCCGTTCCGCGTCACTCGTGGTACGCCCGCTCCCCGGCGCGCAGCGGCACGTCGAGGCGGTTCTCCGGCGGGGCGAGCGGGCAGGCCCACCGGTCGTCGTAGGCGCAACTCGGGTTGTAGAGGTAGTTGGCGTCCAGCCGGACCCTGTTGCCGGGCAGCACGGTCAGGCCCCGCCCGAACGTGCCCTTCACCGTGTCGGTCAGGTAGCGCCCGCCGCCGTACGACCCGTCGCCGCAGCTCGCGTCGCGCAGCGGCACGAACAGCCCGCCCCCGTACGCGTCGATCCACCACAGGGTGAGCGGCCCCCAGGGCGTCTCGGCGACCGCCACCCGGCGGTAGTCGACCACCCCGTCGGGCCCGCCGGTGTCGATGCTCAGCGCGCCGGTGGCGGGCCGCAACGGCGCCTCCACCACGGCGGCCGGGTCCGGCGGGTACCAGCGCAGTCCGGTGAAGCCGGCCCGGTCGGCGGGTGGCACCGGGCTGCTCGGGTGGCTGCGGAACAGCTCGTCCCGGGCGGCCCGGAACCCGCCCAGGTCGAGGTCGGACAGGTAGAGCCCGGCCACCCGCTCCCGCCAGTCGAGCACGTCGAGGTCATCCATTCCCCGACCCTAGCCGGGCGGTCGCTTCAAATTTCGACCGATCGACTTCCTGTGGACGGGACTGTGCTGACGGCCACGTCGGAGAGACTTGTTTAAATTTTAAATAGTGCTACCTTTGCGGCATGACGGAGAGCCTGGACGCGGAGCGGATGGCCTGCTGGCGGGCCTACATCGAGTCGAGCCAGCGGCTGTTCACCCAGCTGGAGGACGACCTGCGCGCGGCCAGCGAGCTGAGCTTCGCCGACTACCACGTGCTGGTGCTGCTCTCCGAGGCGCCGGGGCAGCGGCTGCGCATGGGCGAGCTGGCCGACCGGCTGGTGTTCTCCCCGAGCCGGCTGACCTACCAGGTCACCTCGATGCAGAAGCGCGGCCTGGTGGCCAAGGAGTCCTGTCCGGCCGACCGGCGCGGCAGCGAGGCCGTGCTCACCGCGGCCGGCCTGCTGGCCCTGCGCGAGGCCGCGCCGCACCACCTGCGCTCCGTGCGCACCCACCTGATCGACGACCTCGACGACGCCGAGGTCGCCTGCCTCACCCGGGTCTTCGAGCGGCTCGGCCGGCGCCTGCGCGCCGACCGCGTCGCGTCGTCCACCCCGGCCGACAAGTAAAGGAGCCCGTGATGCCCGCGATCACCGTCGACGACGTCCTCGTCCTGCCCCGCCTGCCGAAGCTCGACGAGTCCACCAGCTACCGCCCGGTCCGCCGGGTCACCACCGCGCCCAGCGGCTACGAGGGCGAGGGCTTCCCGGTCCGCCGCGCCTTCGCCGGGGTCTCCATGACCGATCTCGACCCGTTCATCCACCTCGACCAGATGGGCGAGGTGGACTACGCGCCGGGTGAGCCGAAGGGCACCTCGTGGCATCCGCACCGGGGCTTCGAGACGGTGACCTACATGATCGACGGGATCATGGACCACCAGGACTCGACAGGTGGCGGCGGCACCATCACCGACGGCGACACCCAGTGGATGACGGCCGGCAGCGGCCTGCTCCACATCGAGGCGCCGCCGGAGCAGCTGGTGATGAGCGGCGGCCTGTTCCACGGTCTCCAGCTCTGGGTCAACCTGCCCCGGGTGGCCAAGATGAGCGCGCCGCGCTACCAGGACATCCGCGGCCGGGAGTCGGCGCTGCTCACCACGCCCGACGGCGGCGGCCTGATCCGGGTGATCGCCGGCGAGATCGCCGGGCACCGGGGGCCGGGCTCGACCCACACGCCGATCACCATCGCGCACGTGACGTTGCAGCCCGGGGCCGAGCTGAGCCTGCCCTGGCGGCCGGACTTCAACGCGCTCGTCTACGTGCTGGCCGGCCGGGGCACGGTCGGCACCGACCGGCAGCCGATCCACCTGGGTCAGCTCGCCGTGCACGGGCCCGGCGACGCGCTGCGGATCACCGCCGACCGGACGCAGGACGGCAACACCCCGGCGCTGGAGCTCTACCTGATGGGCGGCCAGCCGATCCGCGAGCCGGTGGCGCACTACGGCCCGTTCGTGATGAACACCCGGGCCGAGCTGATCCAGGCGGTCGAGGACTTCCAGGCCGGCCGGCTCGGGGTGATCCCGACCGGGCGGTTGCCGCACAGCGACGGTCAGGGTGACCGCCCCTGACCGGGCGGTCAGGGCCGCGGCCCAGGTCGGGCGCTCCGGTTCGCCGGGGCGCCCGACGCGGCTCAGGAGACGGCGAAGATCCCGGCCACCCCGAGGATCACCATCAACAGGACCGCCACCAGCGCACCCCGCTCCCCCTCCACCGCCTGGTCGCGGCCGTCGGTCACGGTGTTCGTCGTCTCGGCGGGCATGTCTGTGCCTCCTTGGGTTTCGCGATCCAGGGGTCCGGGGTACCCCAGGCGCGTACCGCCGCCGACCTGCTGCGTCGTGGTGCGGGGGCCCGTCCGGGGGTCCTACCGTGTGAGGACTGTTGTCGACCTCGGGAGGCTGGAACGTGACCCTGCGGGACTGGTTCCTCACCGCACAGGAACGCGCCAACCCACGGTCTGAGTTACCCGTCTGGACGGATGGAAACCTCGCCGAGCCGCTGATTCACGGATCCGCGTACTTTGACCGGCTGGTCAGCGAGGTGGAGGCGCTGGGCGACGGCGACCACCTGTTCTTCACCGACTGGCGGGGCGACCCGGACGAACGGATGCGCCCCGACGGGCCGACCGTGGCCCAACTGTTCGCGCGGGCCGCCCAGCGCGGGGTGATCGTCAAGGGTCTGCTCTGGCGCTCCCACCTCGACACGCTCTCCTACAGCGAGGCGGAGAACCGCGACCTCAGCGAGACGATCCGCGCCGCCGGCGGCGAGGTGCTGCTCGACCAGCGGGTCCGCCGCGGCGGATCGCACCACCAGAAGCTGGTCGTGCTGCGCCACCCCGACGAGCCGGAACGCGACATCGCGTTCGCCGGCGGCATCGACCTGTGCCACAGCCGGCGCGACGACGCCGCGCACGCCGGCGATCCGCAGCCGGTGGGCATGTCCCCCCGGTACGGCCCCACCCCGCCCTGGCACGACGTGCAGCTCGCGGTGCGCGGCCCGGTGGTCGGCGCGCTGGACACCACGTTCCGCGAGCGGTGGACCGACCCGATGCCGTTGGACTCGGAGAACCCGCTGGCCTACCTGCGGGACCGGCTGCGCGGCTCGGACCTCACCCCGGATCCGCTGCCCGAGCAGCCCGCCGACCCGCCGCCCTGCGGCCCGCACCACATCCAGGTGCTGCGCACCTACCCGGCGGTCCGCCCGCGCTACTCCTTCGCCCCGGACGGCGAGCGCACCGTGGCCCGCGGCTACACCAAGGCGGTCCGCCGGGCCCGCCGGCTGATCTACCTGGAGGACCAGTACCTCTGGTCCACCGAGGTGGCCGAGCTGTTCGCCCAGGCGTTGCGCGAGCACCCGGAGCTGCACCTGGTGGCGGTGGTGCCCCGGCACCCGGACGTGGACGGCAAGTGGGCGCTGCCGCCGAACATGGTGGGCCGGGAGCAGGCGCTCTCGCTCTGTCAGCGGGCCGCCCCGGAGCGGGTGCACGTCTTCGACGTGGAGAACCACGAGGGCACCCCGGTCTACGTGCACGCCAAGGTGTGCGTGGTGGACGACGTCTGGGCCAGCGTGGGCAGCGACAACTTCAACCGCCGCTCCTGGACCCACGACAGCGAGCTGTCCTGCGCGGTGCTCGACGACACCCGCGACGAGCGGGCCCCCGCCGACCCGGCCGGCCTCGGCGACGGCGCCCGGGCCTTCGCCCGGGACCTGCGGCTGCGGCTGTGGCGCGAGCACCTGGACCGGGACCCGGACGGGACGCAGGACGACGACCTGCTGGACCCGGCGGACGCGGTGGCGGCGATCACCGCGGCGGCGGACGCGCTGGACCGCTGGCACGACGGCGGCCGCGTCGGTCCCCGCCCGCCCGGCCGGTTGCGGCCGCACCGTCCCGAGCGACTGCCCTGGCGTACGCGGATCTGGGCGCTGCCCGCGTACCGGCTGGTCTACGACCCGGACGGCAGACCGCTGCGGGCCCGACGCGCCGGCACCTGGTGACGTGCCGCCGGCTCGCCCGGCGCACCCGGCCGGGCCGGGTAGGCGAAGGACACCCGGGGCGAGTAGAACCCCCAGCAGACGTCCAGCGGGTTGGCCGGGCGTAGCGCGTGGACCGGATGGTCGGGCGCCAGGAACTCCACCGACTCGACCTCGAACGGCGACACCGGCTCGGCCACGTACGGGTAGTCGGTGACGATCAGCTCCCCGTGGTGGCGGGTGAGGTAGCGGTGGTGGCCGCTGCGCGCGTCGGTGCCGGTGTGCCCGACGCGGGCGGTGACCCGGATCAGCGGGCGGTCGTCGACCCAGGTCTCGGCCGTGAGCCACCCGCCCCGCAGGTCGAGCCGGGTCGTCCCGTCGGCGGCCGGGGCGCCGCGCGCGGCGGCGTACTGCCGGACGCGGTTGCTGGAGGCCAGGTAGTGCGTCCACCAGCCACCGGGGGTCTCCCGGTCCGGCGGCTCCATGTCCGCCAGGGAGACGCCCAGGTAGGTCAGCGAGTAGGCCCCGAAGCCGGAGGTCTGCGTGTCGTCGTCGACCACGTACTGGTTGAGGAAGACCTGCCGCTGCGGATGCGGGCGGAGCCCGGTCGGCACCAGCGCCTCGGCCGCGCCCGGGTCCGCCGGGAGCCAACTGAACAGCAGCGTCCGGGCGTTGATGACGAGTTGCGGCGCGGCGGGATCGAGCACGGTGCCTCCGTAGACGTGTCCCCACGGACGCTACGGGCGGTCTCATTGGCGGGACAACGACAGAAAGTCGACACTCCGTCCCGGCGATTCGGGCGGACTATGGCCCGATAAGAACCTTTCCTACCCCGATACACCGTAAGTGCATCGTACTTTCGGCTGGATTTCTGTTAGCCGATCAGGCTAGTGTTGCTCCCGAACGGACTACTTAAACCTAAACCACAGCGTCTCTTCTTTTTCTCCGCGGACGAGGTGCAGGGAGGACCACCATGACCGCCCCGACGACCAAGGCACCCGCGAAGCTCGACCCCCGCTCACTCACCGACAGCGCCGCCAATCTGCTCGACGCGATGGTCGCGCTGCCCCCGAACCACCCCTCGCGGGCCGCCCTGCGCGACCGCGCCATCGAGGCCTGGCTCCCGCTGGCCAACCACCTCGCCCACCGTTACAGCGGCCGGGGCGAGCCCACCGACGACCTGGCACAGACCGCGGCGATCGGGCTGATCAAGGCGATCGACAAGTTCGACCCGTCCCGCGGCGTCGACTTCGCCGGCTACGCCATCCCGACCATCATCGGTGAACTCAAGCGCCACTTCCGCGACCGCACCTGGGACATCCGGGTGCCGCGCCGGCTCCAGGAGCTGCGCCTGGCGATCTCCGACGCCAACAGCACCCTGCTCCAGACGCTCGGCCGGTCGCCGACGGTCGCCGACATCGCCGCCCACCTCAAGGTCACCGAGGAAGAGGTGCTGGAGGGCCTGGAAGGCGCCCGCGCCTACAACGCGGTGTCGCTGTCCACCCCCACCGGTGACGGCGAGCGCGCCACCGAGCTGGGCGACCTGCTCGGCGGCGAGGACGGCGAGTTCGAGCTGGCCGAGATGCGGGTCGCGCTCGGCCCGGCGCTGGCCACGCTCGACCAGCGCGAGCAGCGGATCCTCACGCTGCGCTTCTACGGCAACCTGACCCAGTCGCAGATCGCCGAGCAGATCGGCGTCTCGCAGATGCACGTGTCCCGGCTGCTGGCGCGGGCGCTGACCAAGCTGCGCGGCCAGCTCCACGGCACGTACTAGCGGCTCTCGGCCCGGTCGGCGATGCGCCGGCCGGGCCGTTCCGTGCCCGGAACAAGCACGGGCCCCCTGTGAACAGGGGGCCCGTGCTTGTTCCGGGGGTGGGTGCGAGAGTGGGGGCGTGCTCGCCGACGTTCCTCTCGACCTGCCGGTCCGGCCGGTGCTGCCGGCGCTCGTCGAGGCGCTGCGCGCGGCGGGCGCCGGGGTGCTGGTGGCGCCGCCGGGCACCGGCAAGACCACGACCGCGCCGCTGGCGGTCGCCGACGCGGTCACCGGGCGGGTGGTGATCGCCCAGCCCCGGCGGGTGGCCGCCCGCGCCGCCGCGCACCGGATGGCCGCCCTGCTCGGCGAGCGGGTCGGCGACCGGATCGGGTACGCGGTCCGGGGCGAGCGCCGGAGCGGGCCCCGGACCCGGGTCGAGGTGGTCACCACCGGCCTGCTGGTACGCCGGCTGCACCAGGACCCGGAGCTGCCCGGGGTGGACGCGGTCCTGCTGGACGAGTGTCACGAGCGGCAACTCGACGCCGACCTGGCGTTGGCGTTCAGCGTGGAGGCCCGGGCCACCCTGCGTCCGGACCTCTGGCTGCTGGCGATGTCGGCGACCCCGCAGGCGGACCGGTTCGCCGCGCTGCTCGGCGGCGGCGTGCCCGCCCCGGTCGTCCGTGCCGAGGCCGCGTTGCACCCGGTCGACCGGGTGTGGGCGCCACCGCCGCGCCCGATCGCCCCACCCGGCGCGGGCCGGGTGGACCCGGCGCTGCTGGACCACGTGGCCGCCACGGTGCGCCGGGCGCTGCGCGAGCGGGTCGGCGACGTGCTGGTCTTCCTGCCCGGGGCGGGCGAGATCGCGGCCGTCGCCGGGCGACTGGCCGACCTGCGCGACACGGTCGCCGTGCTGCCGCTGCACGGCCGGCTCTCCGGCGCCGCCCAGGACGCCGCGCTGGCCCCACCGTCCGGCCGAGGAACCGCCCACCCGGGAACCGTCCGGCGGCGGGTCGTGCTGGCCACCGCGGTGGCGGAGAGCAGCCTGACCGTGCCGGGGGTGCGGGTGGTGGTGGACGCCGGGCTGAGCCGGGTACCGCGCACCGACCTGGCCCGTGGGCTGGGCGCGCTGGTCACCGTGCCGGTGTCCCGGGCGGCGGCCACCCAGCGGGCCGGCCGGGCCGGGCGGGAGGCCCCGGGTGCGGTCTACCGCTGCTGGTCGGAGGCGACGCACGCCCGGCTCGCCCCGCAGCCCGAACCGGAGATCGCCACCGCCGACCTGACCGGGTTCGCGCTGGAGCTGGCCGCCTGGGGCACGTGGGACGGCAGCGGCCTGGCGCTGCCCGATCCGCCGCCGCCGGCCGCGCTGGCCGTGGCCCGGGAGACCCTGGGCACGCTCGGCGCGGTCGACGCCGACGGCCGGATCACGTCCCGGGGGCGGGCGATCGCGTCGGTCGGCGCCCATCCCCGGCTGGCCCGGGCGTTGCTCGACGGCGCGCGGCGGGTCGGCGCCGACCGGGCGGCCGAGGTGGTGGCGGTGCTCGCCGACGAGTCGTCGGGCGGCGTGGGGGACGACCTGCCGGCCCGGTGGCGCCGACTGCGCGCCGGCACCGACCCGGCCGCCACCGCCCGGTGGCGCGCCGAGGTACGCCGGCTGCGCGCCGCCCTGCCCGCCCGCACCGCCGACAGCCGGCCGGAGCCCGGAGCGCCGACCGGCCAACCACCGCACCGGCCCGCCGGAGACACCGGCGGCCGGCCGGAACAGCCCGGACAGACAGCCGGCGGCCGGCCGGAGCGCCTGCCGGACGATCTGGCCGCCGGGCTGCTGGCCGGCTTGGCGTACCCGGAACGGTTGGCCCGGGTGCGGCGGCCCGGCGGGTCCGCGTACCTGATGGCCGGTGGCACCGCCGCGGAGCTGGCGGCGGGGTCGGGGCTGGCCGGGTCGACGTGGCTGGCCGTCGCGGTCGCCGACCGCTCCCCCGGCGCGCCGGCCGCCCGGGTCCGGCTGGCCGCGCCGGTCGACGAGGCGACCGCGCGGGAGGCCGGCGCGGCGCTGCTGCGCGACGGGCGGGAGGTCGCCTGGTCCGGCGGCGGGGTGGTGGCCCGGGAGGTGGTCCGTCTCGGCGCGATCGAGCTGGTCGACCGGCCGCTCGCCGCGCCCGAGCCGGAGCTGGTCGCGGCGGCGGTGCTGGACGGGCTGCGGCAGGAGGGCGCGGGGCTGCTGCGCTGGACGCCGGAGGCGACCGCGCTGCGCCACCGGCTGGCCTTCTGCCGGCAGGCGCTCGGCGACGACTGGCCGGACGTGTCGGACGCCGCGTTGCTCGCCGCCGCGCCCGGCTGGCTCGGGCCGGAGCTGGGCCGGGCGCGCCGCCGGGCCGACCTGGCCCGCGTCGACGTGACCACGGCGCTACGCCGGCTGCTCGACTGGCGGCAGGCGGCCCGGCTGGACGAGCTGGCGCCGGAGCGGCTGCCGGTGCCGAGCGGCTCGCGGATCCGGGTGGACTACGCCGATGCGGCAGCGCCGGTGCTCGCGGTCAAGCTCCAGGAGACGTTCGGTTGGCGGGACGTGCCCCGGATCGCCGACGGGCGGGTGCCGGTGCTGCTGCACCTGCTCTCGCCGGCCGGACGGCCGGTGGCGGTCACCGCGGACCTGGCCTCGTTCTGGCGGAACGGCTATCCGCAGGTGCGGGCGGAGCTGCGCGGGCGCTACCCGCGACACCCGTGGCCGGAGGACCCGACGACGGCCGAGCCGACTCGCCGGGCCAGCCCGCGCCGACGCTGACCGGGCTCACTCCTCGACGACGTCGGCGATCACCACGGTGATGTTGTCCGGCCCGCCGGCGCGCAGCGCGAGGTCGATGAGCCGGGCCGCGCAGGCGTCCCGGTCCAGGCCCTCGCCGAGCACCTCGGTGAGGGTGTCGGCGCGGACCACGTTGGAGAGGCCGTCGCTGCACAGCAGCCAGCGGTCACCGGCCCGGGGCACCATGGTGGCGTACGCCGGGGAGACCTGCTCGCCCTGCAACGCCTGGGTCACCACGGCGCGCCGGGGGTGGCTGCTCGCCTGGTCGGGGGTGATCAGGCCCTGGTCGACGAGCATCTGCACGAACGTGTCGTCGCGGGTGACCTGCTTGAGCACGCCGTCGCGGAACAGGTAGGCCCGGGAGTCGCCGACGTGTGCCAGCGCCAGGCAGCTTCCGGTGCGGGCGAACAGCAACGCGGTCAGCGTGGTGCCCATGCCCTGGCGTTCCGGGTCCTCCTCGACCGCCCGGCGGATGCCCGCGGTGGCCCGCTCGATGGCGCCCTGGAGCGCGGCGACCAGCGCGTCCTCCGGGGTCTCCACGTCCAGCGGGGCGATCGCGTCGATCGCGATGCGGCTGGCCAGGTCGCCGGCCGCCATGCCGCCCATGCCGTCGGCGACCGCGACCAGCCAGGGGCCGGCGTGCTGGGCGTCCTGGTTGCCGCTGCGGATCAGCCCACGGTCGCTCGCTCCGACGGAACGAAGCTTCAGGGTCATGGGACGCAGCCTGCCAGGTTGAGGGCTCGGTTGTCTCTAGGAGATCACCACCATCGTACGTGGCGCGGTGAATCTCACTGCGCGTGGGCGCACGCCCGCCATCGGACCGGATCGATTGACAGCGACGGAACGCGATGGAAACATCGGCCTGATATTGGGAGCGCTCCCAGCTCCCGTCGCTCCCCCACCGTCACCCCTGAGCACGGAAGGAACCCTCCGTGACCCGTTCCCGTCGTCGGCTGGTCGCGCTCGCCGCGACCGCCACCCTGGCGCTCACCGGCCTCACCGCCGGCCCGGCCCTTGCCGAGGTGCCGCCGGACGCCCCCGAACAACTCCGCAACGGCGACTTCAGCGCCGGCGTCTCCCCCTGGTTCTCCTACGGCACCGGTGAGCTGGCGGTCACCGACGGCCGGCTCTGCACCACGGTCGCCGCCGGCACGGCCAACCCCTGGGACGCCGGCATCGGCCAGGACGCGGTGCCGCTGATCTCCGGCGCCGAGTACGAACTCTCCTTCGACGTCTCCGCCACCCCCGGGGCGGCGCTCAAGGCGGTGCTCCAGCTCGGCAGCGCCCCGTACACCACGTACGCCAGCGTGGACGCCACCGCCACCGGCACCGCGAAGCACGTCACCACCACGTTCACCGCGCCGGCCGACAACGCCGGCGCGCAGCTCATCTTCCAGGTCGGCGGCAGCGCGCAGGCGCAGACGTTCTGCCTCGACAACGTGTCGCTGCGCGGCGGCGAGGCGGCCCCGCCGTACGAGCCGGACACCGGCCCCCGGGTCCGGGTCAACCAGGTCGGCTACCTGCCCGGCGGCCCGAAGCACGCCACCGTGGTCACCGAGGCCACCGGGGCGCTGCCCTGGCAGCTCACGTCCGCCGCCGGGGCCGTGGTGGCCAGCGGCGAGAGCACGCCGCGCGGCGTGGACGAGGCGTCGGCGCAGAACGTGCAGACCGTCGACTTCTCCGCGTACCGCACGCCCGGAACCGGCTACACGCTGACCGTCGACGGGGAGACCAGCCACCCGTTCGACATCTCCGGCACGGTCTACGACCGGCTGCGCGCGGACTCGCTCCAGTTCTTCTACGCCCAGCGCAGCGGCATCGCGATCGACGGCGACCTGATCGGCGACGAGTACGCCCGCCCCGCCGGCCACCTCGACGTCGCCCCCAACAAGGGCGACACCGACGTGCCCTGCCAGCCCGGCGTCTGCGACTACAAGCTGGACGTGCGCGGCGGCTGGTACGACGCCGGCGACCACGGCAAGTACGTGGTCAACGGCGGCATCGCCACCTACCAGCTCCTCAACACGTTCGAGCGCACCAAGACCGCGGAGACCGCCGACGGCGGCGCGGCGCTCGGCGACGCCACGCTGCGGGTGCCCGAGCGCGGCAACGACGTGCCGGACGTGCTCGACGAGGCCCGCTGGGAGCTGGACTTCCTGCTGCGCATGCAGGTGCCGGCCGGCAAGCCGCTGGCCGGGATGGTCCACCACAAGATCCACGACCAGAACTGGACCGGCCTCCCGCTCGCCCCGCAGGACGACCCGCAGGTGCGTGAGCTGCACCCGCCGTCCACCGCGGCCACGCTCAACCTGGCCGCCGTCGCCGCCCAGTGCGCGCGGCTGTTCGCCCCGTACGACGCCGCGTACGCGACCCGCTGCGGCACGGCCGCGAAGACCGCGTACGCGGCGGCCAAGGCGCACCCGGCGATCTACGCCTCGGCCAGCGACGGCACCGGCGGTGGCGCGTACGAGGACAACAACGTCACCGACGAGTTCTACTGGGCCGCGGCCGAGCTGTGGCTGACCACCGGCGACAAGGCGTACCTCGCCGACGTCACCGGCTCGCCGCTGCACACCGCCGACGTGTTCACCCCCAACGGCGCGTTCGGCTGGCAGAGCGTGGCCGCGCTGGGCCGGCTCGACCTGGCCACCGTGCCGAACACGCTGCCGGCGGCGGAGAAGACCCGCATCCGCGCGTCGATCACCGCCGCCGCGGACCGCTACCTGGCCACGATCGCCGACCAGGCGTACGGGCTGCCGATGCCCGGCACCGCCGACGCGTACGTCTGGGGCAGCAACAGCAACATCGTGAACAACACGATCGTGCTGGCCACCGCGTTCGACCTGAGCCGGAACGCGAAGTACCGGGACGGCGCGGTGCAGGCCGCCGACTACCTGTTCGGCCGCAACGCGCTGAACATGTCCTACGTGACCGGTTGGGGCGAGCAGAACGCGCACAACCAGCACAGCCGGATCTTCGGCCACCAGCTCAACCCGGACCTGCCGACCCCGCCGGCCGGCTCGCTCGCCGGCGGCCCGAACGCCGCGCTCCAGGACCCGTACGCGGCGAACCTGCTCGCCGGCTGCGCGCCGATGTTCTGCTACGTCGACGACATCAACTCGTACGCGACCAACGAGGTGGCGATCAACTGGAACTCGGCGCTGGCCTGGCTCGCCTCGTTCCTGGCCGACCAGGGTGACGCGGCGGCGGTGCCGGCGCCCACCTGCGCGGTCACCTACACCACCCACGGGAGCTGGCCGGCCGGCTTCACCACCCAGGTGACGGTGCGCAACACCGGCACGTCGGCGGTGAACGGATGGAGCCTGCGCTGGGCCTTCACCGGCGACCAGAAGGTGACCCACGCCTGGTCGGCGCAGGTCGCCCAGAGCGGCGCCACGGTGACCGCGAAGAACCTGGCGTGGAACGCCAAACTGGCACCGGGCGCGTCCACCACGTTCGGCCTGAACGGCACCTCCGCCGGCGCCCCCAACCCCGATCCCACCCTGATCACCCTGAACGGGAAGGCCTGCACCGTCTCCTGACCCGTTCCCGTTCCCGTCCCCGTCCCCGCGACCGTGCGGTGGCGGCGCCCGCCCGGCGTCGTCACCGCCCGGTCGGCGACGTCGGCGGGTACGGTCCTCCGATGGCGTACCTGCTCCTGGCCCTCGCGATCACCGCCGAGGTGATCGGCACCAGCCTGCTCAAGGCGAGCGACGGCTTCACCCGGCTCTGGCCCACGGTCGGCCTGGTGGCGTGCTACCTGGCGGCGTTCGGGCTGCTCGCCCTCGTGGTGCGGGACGTCCCGGTCGGCGTGGCGTACGCGATCTGGTCCGGGCTCGGCACCGCCGCCATCATGGCGGTCGGCGCGGCGTTCCTGGGCGAGCCGCTGAGCGTGACCAAGGTCGTCGGGGCCGGGCTGGTCATCGCCGGCGTGGTGGTGCTCAACCTCGGCGGCGCCCACTGACCGACGCCGGCCCGGTCCACGCCCCGCCTGCCCACGTCGCCGGGCCCGTTCAGTCGACCGGCCGGCGCATCGCGACCCGGTCGGTCGCGTCGAAGCCGAGCGCCGCCTCGGCCGCCAGGAACCCGGCCAGCCCCGGGGTCAGCTCCGCCTCGGCCAGCTCACGGAACCCGCAGCGCGCGTAGTACGGCGCGTTCCACGGCACCGACCGGAACGTGGTCAGCGTCAACGCCGGCCACCCCTCGGCCGTCGCCCAACCGGCCACCTCGTCGAGCAGGCCCCGTCCGATGCCGCGCCGCGCGTACGCCGGGTCGACGCTGAGCTGCTGGACGTGGGCCGCCCCGTCGACGAGGTCGACGAGCACGAACGCGATCGGCCGGTCGGCCGCGTCGACCGCCACCCGCAGCCGGCCGGCGCGCTGCCCGGCGGCCAGCGCGTCCAAGGGCAGCGGTGGCATGTCCGCCACCAGGTGCATGCCGATCTCCCGGAACGGGGCGCCGGAGGCCACCTCGATCCGCTGGATCCCGGTCAGTTCGTCGGCGCGGGCGCTTCTGCTGCGGTGCGGCACGGCGCCGACCCTGGCAGAGCGGGCGCGGGGACGCGAACGGTTTTCGGCGTACGCTGCACCGGTGGCTCTCCCCCTGCCGGCCGGCGACTTCCGCGCGTACCTGTTCGACTGCGACGGCACGATCGTCGACTCGATGCCGGTGCACCACCGCGCCTGGTGCGCGGCGCTGGCCGAGTGGGGCTGCGAGTTGCCGGAGGACCTGTTCTACGCCTGGGGCGGCCGGCCGGTCGCCGACATCGTCGTCGACCTCAACCGGCGGCACGGCCTGGCCATGCCGGTCGAGGCGGTGGCCCGTCGCCGGGAGGACCTGTTCCAGGAACTGCTGCCCGGGGTCAGCGCCGTGCCCGAGGTGCTGGCGCACATCGAGGACGCGCACGGGTGGCTGCCGTTCGCGGTCGTCTCCGGCAGCACCCGGGAGTCGGTGACCGCCTCGCTGACCACGCTGGGCCTGCTCGACCGGTTCGACACGCTGGTCTGCGCCGAGGACTGCACGCGGGCCAAGCCCGACCCGGAGGGTTACCTGCTGGCCGCCCGACGGCTCGGCGTCGAGCCGGCCGGCTGTCTCGTCTTCGAGGACACCGATCTCGGCGTGGCGGCCGCGACGGCGGCGGGCATGGCGTCGGTCCGGGTGCCGCACCCCCGGGAGCGGTCGGCCACTCGGTGACCGTGCCGAAAGGGCCCGCCCGGCGTCACGGTGCGTGACGCGTCAGCGAGACCATGCGGATGGACACGATATACCGCTCGGTCATATTTATGACCTGCTGTCATATCGCTCGCGACGCCACCATCCTGCCGGCGCCGACACGCCCGAGCGCTCGAGCCCCCGGCCGTGCCGTCCGATGTGATCGGTGTCGCCCCGGTCGGGGCACCCGTCGGGCGTGTGCCCGGGCCTAGCGTCGCTGTCATGACCGTCAACGGGACGCCGCCGGCGGAGGACACCGTCTGTCGGAGGACACCGTCCCTCGGCCCGGCGCCCGCCGGACGCTGATGGCACGCGTCTCGCCGCTTCCGCCGCCCGGCCCGCTGCGCACGCTGGCGTCCGCCACCCTGGCCAACACCGTCGGCACCGGGCCCTGGCTGGCCGGCGGCGCGTTGTACCTGACCCGGGACGTCGGCCTCTCCGCCTCCTCGGTGGGCGCCGGGCTGACCGTCGCCGGCCTGGCCTACCTGCTCGTCGACTCGCTGACGGCGTTCCTGATGGTCGCGGTGAGCGGCGCGTCCGCGGTGCTCGGCACGCACGTGCCCGACCGGCCAGCCGGTCACCCCGGGTAGCAGGATGACGGGATGACCGAACGGGGAAGCATCACCATCCGGCCCGGCGGCCCGGCGGACGCGCCGACCGTGCTGCGGCTGTTCGACAGCGCCATCGCGTGGCTGGTCGAACGCGGCCGGCCCGAGCAGTGGGGCGTCGACCCGGTCTCGACCGACACGCGCCACATCGCCCGGGCCGACGCCTACGCTCGCGGCGGCGGCCTGCACCTCGCCGAGATCGACGGCACGGTCGTCGGCGCGCTTGTGGTCGGCGACGCGACCGAGCACGTGCCGCCGGCCACCGAGCCGGAGCTGTACGTCAACCTGCTGGTCACCGACCGGGCGTACGCGGGCCGGGGAGTCGGCGCGCGGCTGCTGGCGCACGCGGCGGAGTTGGCCCGCCAACGCGGGCTGGGCCTGCTGCGGGTGGACTGCTTCCGGAGCGCGGACCGGGCGTTGGTGCGCTTCTACGAGGGCTGCGGTTTCACCGCCACCGAGCCGTTCACGGTGAGCCGACCGGGTCGGCCGCCGTGGCCGGGGCAGGTGCTGGCCCGCCGGCTCGACTGAGCGCCGCCGACGTCAGCCGATCTCCTCGTCGGCGAAGCACCAGCGCCACGACTCCCCCGGCTCGATCGAGCGCATCACCGGGTGCCCGGTGGCCCCGAAGTGCTTACTCGCGTGCTGGTACGGCGACGAGTCGCAGCAGCCCACGTGCCCGCAGCTCAGGCAGGCGCGCAGGTGCACCCAGTCCCGGTTGCCGACCGCCACGCAGTCGGGGCACTCGGTGGTGGTGGCGGGCTCGGCGTCGCCCGCCCCGGTCAGGTGCGGACAGCTCATTCGAGAACCTCCTGTCGTAGCAGCGACTCCTCCAGGTCCAGATCACGGTAGGCGCGGGTGAGCACCTCCTCCGGGATCTGGCCGGAGTCGCGGGCGGCCCGGAACACCTCCCGCTCGGCGTCGATCATCTCCTGCCGCAGCCGCGCGTACGCCTGGGAGGGGGTCTCCCGGTCGGTGCCGCCGAGCCGTTCCCAGGCCAGGTTGGCGCGGGACGTGGTCAGCCCGCGCAGCCGTTCCACCACCGCCTCGGGCGCGTCGCCGGCCAGCGCGTCGAGCCGTTCCCGGGCGGCGCGGCTGGCCCGCTGCTGCACGCCGGCGGCGGAGAGCGCGTCCTGCACCGGGTCGTCGGGGGGCAGCCGCAGCCGCCGGGCCAGCCACGGCAGGGTGGCGCCCTGCCCGACCAGGGTGGCCACGATCACCGCGAAGGCCAGCCAGATCAGCAGCGCACGCGGGTACGGCCGGTCGTCGGCGAGCGTGAGCGGCAGACCCAGCGCGGCGGCCAACGTCACCACGCCACGCATGCCGGCCCAGCCGATGACGATGGGGAACTGCACCGGCGGCGCGGGGTCGCGCTGCCGGATCCGGGGCACCAGCCGGGCCAGGTAGGTGGCCGGGAACATCCAGACGAACCGGGACAGGAAGACGGCGGCGAGCACCGCGGCGGTGATCCCGACCAGCGAGCCGACCGGTTCGTCGAGGTCGCGCACCACCTCGGGCAGTTGCAGGCCGACCAGGAGGAACACCAGCCCCTCCAGCAGGAACTGGATCAGTCGCCAGAACGCGGTCACCTGGAGGCGGGAGCCGGCCGACATGAGCATCGGCAGCTTGTGGCCGATGCCGAGCCCGGTCACCACCACCGCGACCACGCCGGACGCGTGGATCTCCTCGGCGGCGTACACCACCGCGAACGGCACGATCAGCGACAGCGCATTGTCCAGCACCGGGTCGGTGATGCGCTTGTGCAGGTAGCCGAAGACCACCACGCCCAGCACCCCGACCACGATGCCGCCGCCGGCGGCGATCAGCACCTCCCGGGCCACGTAGCCGACGCCGACGCCGCCGGTGGTGGCGGTGGCCGCGACGATCGCCACCCGCAGCAGCACCAGCGCGGTGGCGTCGTTGACCAGGCTCTCGCCCTCCAGGATGGTGACGACCCGCCGGGGCAGGCCGACCCGACGGGCCACCGCGGTGGCGGCGACCGCGTCGGGCGGCGCCACCACCGCGCCGAGCGCCACGCAGATCGCGTACGGCAGGTCGGGCAGGAACAGGTGCACCACGGTGCCCACCACGAACGCGGTGAAGATCACCAGCCCGACTGCGAGCAGCAGGATCGGCCGCAGGTTGAGCCGGAACGCCGGCACCGAGGTGTTCACCGCCGCCACGTAGAGCAGCGGCGGCAGGATGCCGACGAGCACCAGGTCCGGTTCCAGCCGCACGTGCGGGAAGAACGGCAGGAAGGACAGCGCGAGGCCGAGCACCACCAGCAGGATCGGCGCGAGCAACCCGAGCCGGCGGGCCAGCGCCGCCCCGAACGTGGCGATCGCCAGGAACACCACGACCTCGAACAGAGCTTCCACGGGGTACGAGCCTAGGCGTCCCCGGGCCGGCCCGTGATCACGCGGTCGGGCGTACCTTCGGCAGCACCTCGGCGCCGAACGCGTCGAGGAACGCGCGCTGTTCCTGGCCCACGTGGTGCAGGGCGATCTGGTCGAAGCCCAGCTCGACGTACTCCTCCAGCCAGCCGACGTGCCGGCCCAGATCGGCGGAGACGTTGACGGTGTCGGTGACCTTCGACATCGGCACGTCGGCGCTGACCACGTCGAAGTGCTCGGCGGTCTCCAGGTCCCAGCAGACCGGCGGCGCGAACACGTTGCTGCGCCACTGCTCGTACGCGATCGCCTCGGCCTCGGCCTGCTCGGGCGCCCAGCTCACGTGCACCTGGAGGTGCAGCGGCCCGCGCCCGCCGGCGTCCCGGTAGGCGTCGATCATCTGCCGGAGGTGGTCGACCGGCGCGTTGACCGTGATCAGCCCGTCCGCCCACTCGGCGCACCAGCGGGCGGTGGCCACGCTGACCGCGGCGCCGACCAGCGCGGGCGGCTCCTCGGGGCGGGTCCACAGCTTGGCCCGGTCCACGGTGACCAGCCCGTCGTGGCTGACCTCCTCGCCGGCCAGCAGCGCCCGGATCACGTCGACGCACTCGCGCAGCCGGGCGTTGCGCAACTCCTTGCGGGGCCAGACGTCGCCGGTGATGTGCTCGTTGCTGGCCTCGCCGGTGCCCAGCGCCGCCCAGAAGCGACCGGGGTACATGGCGCCGAGCGTGCCGATCGCCTGCGCGATGGTCGCCGGGTGGTAGCGCTGGCCGGGGGCGTTGACCACGCCGAAGGAGAGGTTGGTGGCCTGGAGCGCGGCGCCGAGCCAGGACCAGGCGAACCCGGACTGGCCCTGCCGCTCGCTCCACGGGGAGAAGTGGTCGGAGCACATGGCCGCGTCGAAGCCGGCCCGTTCGGCGTGGACCACCGCCTCCAGCAGCTTCGCCGGGTGGATCTGCTCATGGGATGCGTGGAACCCGAACGCCGTCATGGGCAGCACTCCTACCCATGCCGGCGTCCGGCCAACCGCACCTCACTCGGCGTGCGCGCCGGCGCCCGCGCCGGCCTCACCCTCGCCGATCCACACCGTCTTGGTGTTGCAGAACTCGCGCATGCCCAGCGCGGACAGCTCGCGGCCGTACCCGGAGTTCTTCACGCCGCCGAACGGCAGTTGCGGGTAGGACGTGGTCATGCCGTTGACGAACACGTTGCCGGCGTCCAGGTCGGTGGCGAAGCGCTCCTGCTCGGCCGGGTCGGTGGTCCAGGCGTTCGAGCCGAGGCCGAAGCTGGTGCCGTTGGCCACCTCGATCGCCTCGGAGTACGAGCCGACCCGGTAGAGGCCGGCGACCGGGCCGAACACCTCCTCGCTCCACATCCGCATCTCCGGCCGCAGGTCGGTGACCACGGTCGGGGGGTAGAACCAGCCGTCCCCGGTCGGCTTCTCGCCGCCGCAGAGCACGGTGGCGCCCTGCCGGACCGCGTCGGTCACCTGGTCGTGCACCTCGTCCCGGCCGCGTTCGCTGGCCAGCGGACCGACGTCGGTGCCGTCGTCCATCGGGTCGCCGACCCGCAGCGCCGCCATCCGGGCGGCGAACTTCTCGGCGAACGCGTCGAAGACGTCGGTGTGCACGATGAACCGCTTGGCGGCGATGCAGGACTGGCCGTTGTTCTGGCAGCGGGCGGTGGTGGCCACCTCGGCGGCCTGGTCCAGGTCGGCCGAGGGCATCACCACGAACGGGTCGCTGCCGCCCAGTTCCAGCACGGTCTTCTTGAGTTCCCGGCCGGCGATCTGCGCGATGGAGCGGCCGGCCGGCTCGCTGCCGGTGAGCGTGGCGGCGCGGACCCGGGGGTCGCTGAGGATGCGGTCCACCGCGTCGGAGCCGACCAGCAGCGTGGTGAACGCGCCCTCGGGAAAACCGGCGCGGCGGAACAGGTCCTCCAGGTGGAGCGCGGTCTGCGGCACGTTCGAGGCGTGCTTGAGCAGGCCGGTGTTGCCGGCCATCAGGGCCGGGGCGGCGAAGCGCATCACCTGCCACAGCGGGAAGTTCCACGGCATCACCGCCAGCACCGCGCCGATCGGCTGGTAGCGGACGTACGCCCGCTTCGCCTTGACCGCGGCGGCGTCGGCCGGCTCGTCGGCGAGCATCGCCGGCGCGTTCTCCGCGTAGAAGCGGCAGGCGGTGGCGCACTTGGTGACCTCCGCCTTCGCGGCGGCGTACGTCTTGCCCATCTCGGTGGTCATCAGCCGGGCGGTGGAGTCCCGCTCGGCGTCGAGCAGGTCGGCGGCGGCGGTGAGCCACCGGGCGCGCTGCGCGATCGTGGTGTCCCGCAACTGCCGGTACGCGAGGTCGGCCCGCTCGATCGCGGCGTCGACCTGCTCGTCCGACATCGCGTCGTACGTCTTGAGCACCTGTCCGGTGGCGGGATTGGTGGTGGCGATGGGCATGGCGACTCCTGTCACTCGAACAGCGAGTGCCGCACGCCCGGCTCCTCCCGGCGGCGGGCGGCGCGACGGCGCTGGATGACGACCAGATCGACCACGGCCACCACGGCGAGGATCGCGCAGACGACGCCCAGCCAGGCCAGGTCGGCGGCGAACGCGAACACCGCGAGGACGGTCATCACGACCACACCGAACAGGGCCAGCACGAGGCGCAGGTTCAGCGCGCTGTTCGCGTGTCCGACCGTGCCACGGGCGCGGCGGGGCTGTGATCGGGTCATTCCTCCCGGCTACCCCGGCTCGGCCGGGGTTAACCGGTGCGGCCGGCGCGACCGGTGATCCCGGCCACGGAGCGGGCACGCGCCGGATGCGACAGCGGGGTGGACGCGTTGGATCGGTCTGCCGGTTCCGGCGGAGATCCCGCGGCGGTGGAGAGGATGGCATGACCACGATGCAGGCGGTGCCCGTGACCGTCGCCGTCTCGCGGCGCGCCGACCCGGCGCGTACCGGGGAGATGGTGGCGTGGATGCGGGCCGGCACGGCGCTCGCGGAGAGCTTCCCGGGGTTCCTGGGCGCCGGCTTCGTCCGCAGCGCCCCGGGTTCCGCCGAGTGGCACGTGATGTACCGCTTCGCCGACGCGGACACGCTGCGTGGCTGGGAGGACTCCCCGCAGCGGCACTGGTGGCTGAGTTCCGCGCAGGGCATCGTCGAGCACACCCGGGTGGAACGCCGTACCGGCATCGAGGGCTGGTTCGACCGGCCGGTGGACCACGCGGTGGAGACCGTCGGGGCGGCCGAGCCGGCGGCCCCGGCCGCGCCGCCGCGCTGGAAGCAGGCGGTCACCATCTGGCTGGCGTTCTTCCCGCTCAGCCTCACCGCCACGCTGCTGACCGCCCGGTTCGTCGCCGACGTGCCGCTGGCGGGGCGGACGCTGCTGATGACGCTCGTGCTGACCCCGCTGATGACCTACCTGGTGCTGCCGCGGATCACCCGGGCGCTGCACTGGTGGCTGCACGGCCAGCCGGCACCCTGGCGGCGCTGAGCCCGCGAATGTGAACGACCGATGTCAATGAAAGATGGGCGACAGACCTTCCGTACGGACGACCGAGGCGCATAGGGTCGACGCGCCGCTTGGTGCCACCGGACGGGGGAACCCGCATGCCTCGACGCTGGATCGCCGCGCTCGCCTGCGTCGCGGCGCTGGTGGCGCTGGCCTGCGACGGCTCCGGCTCGGCGTCGCCCCGCCCGTCCGACACGCCCCGGCCCGGTGACCCCCGGGTGCTGACCGCGCTCGGCGACTCGGTCACCACCGGCTTCGGCTCCTGCCTGGTGCTGGTGAGTTGTGAACGCAACTCGTGGTCGAGCGGGGACAGCCTGCGGGTGGAGAGCGTCTATCGCCGGCTGCGCGCGGACGCGCCGGCGCTGCGGGCGTACAACCGGGCCGAGCCCGGCGCCCGCGCGGCCGGGCTCGCCGACCAGGCCCGGTCCGCGGTCCGCGACAAGACGGACCTGGTCACCGTGCTGATCGGCGCGAACGACGTGTGCCGGGCCGGGGTCGACGCGATGACCCCGGCCGACACGTTCCGGGACCAGGTCGACGCGGCGCTGACGGTGGTGCGCAAGGGCCGGCCGAAGGCGCGGGTGCTGGTGGTCAGCATCCCCGACCTCTACCGCCTCTGGCAGCTCGGGCACACCGAGTCGCGGGCCGTCCGGGCCTGGTCGCGCGGCGTCTGCCCGGCGCTGCTGGCCGACGCCACGTCGACCGCGCCGGCCGCGACGGCCCGCCGGGCCAAGGTCAAGGCCCGGATCGAGGCGTACGACGACGAACTGCGCGCCGCCTGCCGCGCGTACGGGTCGCGCTGCCGCTGGGACGGCGGCGCGGTGCACCGCCACCGGTTCGGCCTGGACCAGGTCAACGCGCTGGACTGGTTCCACCCGAACGCGGCCGGCCAGGGCCGGCTGGCCGAGGTGGCCTGGAACGCCTCCGGCTGGGCCCGCGACTGAGACCGACCGACCCGGTCAGGGTTGGCGCGGGCCCGGGAGCTGCCGTGGGCCGGCCACCCGGTAGAGCGCGCGGGCCCGGTCGGCGAGTTCCTTGGTGGCCGACGAGTTGGCCCAGGTGCCGAGGATGATCGCGGCTCCGGGGACGACCTTGGCGAACATCCGCTTGGCGGCGCGGACTCCGGCCATCCGGGCCAGCCGCACGCCGAGCTGGAGCATCACCCGACCCAGCGCCCGGTTGCCGGCGGAGCCGAACAACGCGCCGGCGCGTTCCCGGCCGGCGGCCACGCCCAGCGCCAGCCGGGCGGTCTCGGCGGCCTTGTGCACCCGCTGGAGCACCAGCAGGTCGGTGGCCCGGTCGGAGTGTGTCGGGTCGACGCCGTAGGCGGCGGCCACGTGCAGCACCAGCCGGGCCTGGGTCCAGGCCAGCACGCCCACGTCGATCACCGCGCCCGGCAGCCCGGCGGCGCCGGAGACCGCGCCGGAGAGCCGGGCGTGGTTGACGAACTTGCGGACCACCTGGTCGGCCAGTTGCTCGGGCGGTGCGTCCGGCCGCTCCGCCCGCGCCCGGGCGGCCCACTGCGCGGCCTCGGGGCCGAGCCGGCGCACCGCCTCCAGCGCCAGGTGCTCCGGCGCGTACTGCGGGTCCTCCCGCATCCGGTCCCACAGCGTGGCCGGCGGCGCTTCGGGCGCCTCCACCGGCGGGACCGGGGCGGCGGGGACGGCGGTGGGCTCCCCGTCGACGGGGGCGGGGTCGGTCACGGGACGCTCCGGGGCTCGTACGGCGGGGGGTGGGCCGGTCAGCGACGGCGGGTCGACGACAGCCGGCTGGCGAGCTGCCGCAGCCGGGCCTGGTTCTCCGGCTTGGCGATCTCGCGCCGGCCCCGGTCGACCAACTGCTGACCACGCGGCGACCGCAGGAAGGTGGTGATCCGTTGCATCAGCGACATGACGTCCTCCTGTTCGCGGTCCCCCTCATGTGTACCTGGAACCGGCAACCCCTTGGTACCCGGACCGGCCGTCCGGCAACCGTCCAGTTCGGTCAGCCGAGGACTTCCGCCACCACCTCACCGGCCAGCCACTCGTGCTGCGCGTACGCGTCGGGGAACGCCGAGATCTGCACCGCCTGGGCGGCGACCGACAACGGCAGGTCCTGCCAGCCGGGGATCTCCTCCAGCGCGGCGAGGAACGCCTGGGTGGCGTACTCCGGGTCCATCAGCTGGGCCACCGTGCCCCAGCCGCTGCTCGGCCGCTGCTGGAACAGTCCGACCGAGTCGTGGTCCCAGCCGACGGCCTGGTGCGGGTAGCTCTGCGACTCGGGCAGCACACCGCTGGCGTAGTTGAGCAGCGTGCTCTCCTGCATCGCGGTGGCCACCGCGATGACCAGCCCCCGGCGCGGCACACCCATCTCCCGACCGGCCCGCACGATCTTCGTGGCGTTGTCCATCTGGGTGCGGTTCAGGCCGGCGACCGGGACGATCCGGCGTGGCTTCGGCTTCGGCTTCGCCTTCGGCGTGGCCTTGACCTTCGGCTTCGGCGTCGCGGACAGGGACGGGGACGGGCTGGCGCTCGGGGTGGTCGGCGTGGTCGGGGTGGTGCTCGGCCGGGCCAGGCCGCGGGAGGCCGCGTCCAACGCCGCGCGCTCGGCCAGCTCCACGGCGGGGGCGGGCTTCGCGGCGCGGTCCGCGGCGCCGAGGTCGAGCTGGCTGACGCCGACCAGGCCGAGGCAGCAGGCCGTGCCGGCGGCGACCACCAGCCGGGCGCGGGGGTTCAGCAGGGCCCGCAAGCGGGTACGCCGGGTAGTCGTCGAGGCAGTGGTTGTCCATTCGGTTGACGGGGTATCGTCCAAACGGTCAGCCGGGCGGCCGGGGCTGTTCGGGTCGTCGGGGGTGCCGTTGTCACGCATCCGACGAGGCTAGACAGGGCAAATAGGGATCACCCAGGCTCAACGAGTGGCCCTCGCCACACTTCGGGGGGACGCCGCGGGACATTCGCGTGCGGTCCCACCCAGCACGGTGCCGACCTCGCGGAACGGGCCAACCGCCGGTCCGCCACGCAGCCGGTCGGCCCGGGCAGGAAGCACGCGGCCGGCGGCGGACCAGCCGATGATCGACTAACTCGTCCGTTCGGGCGATCCGTCATGGGCCGCCGGACCGAGCCGTGGCCGAATTGTGATCACGCTCCGGGCGGTCGACGGGTCCGTAACGGAATGGACCACTCCCCCCGGTACGTTTGCCGAATCGGGGACGCGTCCGCGCGACGCCCCCCGTACGCGTCGACAGGGAGGACCCACCGGTGCTCGACCCACACGAGCTCTACGAACTCACCGACGAGCTGCCCGACGACCTCGGCCAGCCGGTGCTGATCCAGGCGCTCACCGGCTTCGTCGACGCCGGCAGCGCCACCCGGCTGGCCCGGGAACAGCTGCTCACCTCCCTGGACGCCCGCACCATCGCCCGCTTCGACATCGACCAGATGTTCGACTACCGGTCCCGCCGGCCGGTGATGACCTTCGTCGAGGACCACTGGGCCGACTACGACGCCCCGGAGGTCGAGCTGCACCTGCTGCACGACGACGACGAGACGCCGTTCCTCCTGCTCACCGGCCCCGAGCCGGACCTCCAGTGGGAGCGGTTCGTGGCCGCCGTCGCCGGGCTGTCCGCCCGCCTCGACGTGCGGCTCACCGTCGGGCTCAACTCGATCCCGATGGCGGTGCCGCACACCCGGCCCAGCGGCGTCACCGCGCACGCCACCCGGCCGGAGCTGATCGCCGGGCACGAGCCCTGGCTCCAGAAGGTGCAGGTGCCGGCCAGCGTCGGGCACCTGCTGGAGTACCGGCTCGGCGAGCAGGGACGCGACGCGCTGGGCTTCGCCGCGCACGTGCCGCACTACGTCGCCCAGACCGAGTACCCGGCCGCCGCCGAGGCGCTGCTCGCCGCCGTGTCCAAGGGCACCGGCCTGCTGCTGCCGCGCGACGGCCTGCGCACCGCGGCCGAGGCGATCCGGGTGGAGATCGACCGCCAGGTGGCCCAGACCGACGAGGCGGCCACGCTGGTCCAGGCGCTGGAGGAGCAGTACGACGCGTTCGCCCGGGGTCGCGGCGAGAAGAGCCTGCTCGCCACCGAGACCGGCCCGCTGCCCAGCGCCGACGAACTCGGCGCCGAGCTGGAACGCTTCCTCGCCGAGCAGACCCGCCCGGGCGACACCCCGGAACGCTGACCGGGCGGAGCGGGCCGGGATGCGGCAGGCTGGAGTCATGCGCCTGGCGACCTGGAACGTCAACTCGGTGAAGGCCCGCCTGCCCCGGCTGCTCGACTGGCTGGGCACCACGAAGCCCGACGTGCTCTGTCTCCAGGAGACGAAGTGCCCGGACGGGGCGTTCCCGGTCGCCGAGGTGGGCGCGCTGGGTTACGAGGTGGCCAGCCACAGCGACGGACGGTGGAACGGCGTGGCCGTGCTGTCCCGGGTCGGGCTGGCCGACGTGGCGGTCGGCTTCCCCGGCGAGCCCGGGTTCCCCGCGCCGGAGGCGAGGGCCATCGCCGCCACCTGCGACGGCGTGCGGGTCTGGTCGGTGTACGTGCCGAACGGCCGCGCCCCCGACGACCCGCACTACGCGTACAAACTGGCCTGGTTCGCGGCGCTGCGCGACGCGCTGGAGCCGGAGGTGGCCGCGGCCCGGCCGCTCGCCGTCTGCGGTGACTTCAACGTCGCGCCGACCGACGCCGACGTCTGGGACCCGGCGCTGTTCGCCACCTCCACCCACGTCACGCCGGCCGAGCGGGCCGCGCTGGCCGCGCTGCGCGACCTGGGGCTCAGCGACGTGGTGCCCACCCCGATGAAGGGCCCGCACCCCTACACCTACTGGGACTACCGGGCCGGCATGTTCCACCAGAACAAGGGCATGCGGATCGACCTGGTGTACGCCACCGCGCCGTTCGCCCGGGCGGTCCGCTCCGCGTACGTGGACCGGGAGGCCCGCAAGGGCAAGGGCCCCTCCGACCACGCCCCGATCGTGGTCGACGCCGACCTGACGCCCGCCGTCGAGGCGTTCTGAGTCGCCGTAGGCTGGACGGCATGGCAGTCGTGAAGATCAACGCGATCGACGTCCCGCCCGGTGCCGGCGAGGAACTGGAGAAGCGGTTCGCCGCCCGGGCCGGCGCGGTGGAGAACTCCCCCGGGTTCCTCGGCTTCGAGCTGCTCCGCCCGGTCGCCGGCGAGACCCGCTACTTCGTCTACACGAGGTGGGAGACGGAGGAGGCGTACCAGGCGTGGGCGCAGGGCTCGTCCCGGGCCGCGCACGCCACCCCCGAGGGCGCCGAACCGCGCAAGCCGGTGGCCACCGGCGCCACCCTCCTGGAGTTCGAGGTGGCCCTCCAGGTCCCCCACACCCCCTGACCTGACCCCACCCCACCCCTCCGGGCCCGCCCGGCCCGGTGATCATGAAGTTGACGGCGCTCGCTGTCCGTTTTGTCGCCGCCAACTTCATGATCACCAGCTGATCGCACGTTGGCCCGTGGCGCGCTCGTGCGTCTGTGACCGCGGCTGATCTGGCCTCGCCGTTGGACGCTCGGCGGCCCGCCTCGATCACGCCGTTTGGTGCAACTGATGTCGCTCTGGCAACCACAGATGCACCCAAACCTCGCCCCTCCGGCCGGAGCGCGGGGCGCAGTGCAAGCGGTGGGTGGAACGGCATGAACGTCAAACGGGCGCGGAGACAGCCATAACGTTCCACCCATTCGGCCTGTCCACCGTGAGTGGAACGGCATGGACGGAGCCCCTCAGGGGGTGCGGGTGGCGAAGACGATCACGTTGTCCTCGTAGCCGGTGCGACCGCCGAGCCACGTGCCGCCGCAGGTGATCAGGCGCAGTTCGGCCGGGCCGGAGTCGCCGTAGACCCGGGCGGCGGGCAGTTTCGCCTTGTCGAAGTACTCCACGCTGTCGACGGTGAACGACACCACACTCCGGTCGGCGCGGGTCACCCGGATCAGCGCACCGGGCTTCAGCTCGCGGAGCCGGTAGAACACCGCCGGCCCGCTCTTGCTGTCGACGTGACCGACGATGATCGCCCGCCCCGGCTCCCCCGGCACCGCACCCCGGTTGTACCAGCCGGTCTGGTCGGTCTCGGTCAGCGGCGGCACGTCCACCGAGCCGTCCCGCGCCTGACCGACCGGGGTGACCGGTGCGTCGACCTTGATGGCCGGCACGGACAGGCGGACCGGGCGGCCGACCGGTTTCCGGGCCGGTGTGGTGGCCGGCGCGGGTGCCGCCACGCTCGACCCGGCCGATGCCTCGGCCCAGTCGAACGGCCCGGCGGTGCGACCGAGGCCGGCCCCGACGGCGAACACGCCGACCAGCACCAGCACCACAGCCAGCGGCTTCGACCAGGGGCTCCGGCCCTGGTCCCGCCTCGGCGCGGATCCGGGCGGCGGACCGGACGGCGACGCACCGGCGGGAGGCGGACCGACCAGCCGGGAACGCCCGGCAGGCGGCCCGGCCGCGGGCGGGCTCCACGGTCGGGAGGCGGCGGGCGGCGGCATCAACGGTCGTGACCCCGTCGACGAGGTCCCGGCCGGACGGGACCCGGCGGGCGGCACCTCGGCCGGAGGCGACCCAACCGGAGGCGGACTCCACGACCCCGAGCCGCCGGGCGGCGCGCTGACCGGCCGGGCACCGGAAACAGGCCGGGCACCGGAAACAGGCCGGGCACCGGAAACAGGCCGGGCACCGGAAACAGGCGCGGCAGAAGGGAAGACACCGGAGTGCGGCGGCGCGGCGGCGGATCGCGGCGGGGCGGCGGGCGGGGGCAGCGCGAGGAACGGCCAGCCGGAGCGCCGGGAACCGGCGGGCGGCGGGGCGGCGTGGTCGGCCATGGCGGGCCTCAGCGCCCGGCGGCGTGCCGACGGGAGGCGGCCACGCCGAAACCGGCGCCGACCATGGTGAGCGCCAACCCGATCGGCACCAGCAGGCCGCCGAGGCCGGGGCCGGCGGTGCCGCCGAAGCCGGTCGCCGGGCCGCGGCTGGGGAAGTGGCTGGGCGGGTGACTCGGCGGCCGGGTGGGCTGGGCCCGCTTGACGACCTGGAGCATGGTGGACGCGGTCTCCCCGCTCGGGCACTCCAGCTTGACCCGGTAGTTGCCGGGTCGGGTGCGCTCGTTGACCATCGGCGAGGCGGTGAGCAGACCGCGCTGCGGCTGCACCTGGATCTTGCCGAAGGCGTCGGAGGCCACGATCGCGGGCACCGAATTGTCCCGGCAACTGGCCCGGATGCCGACCAGGAAACCCGGCTCGACCGTGCCCGGGGTGACCTCCACGAAGATCACGTCACCGGCGGGCTGCTCGGGCACCGGTTCGGCCCGGGCGGGCACGGCGCCGAGCAGCGGGAAGGCGCACGCGCCGACCGCGACCAGCAGCGCCGCGCGTCCCCTGACTGACCCCATGAACCCTCCCGGCGTACGGGAATGAATCCTCTCACCCCCGGCCGCACCTCACATCCGAACGGCCGCGTCGGTCGCGTAGGCTCGGGTCGCTGTGACCACCACCGACGTCTCCACCGCCCGCATCCGCACCTTCCATCCGCGTCGCGGCCGGATGAGTGACCGGCAGCGCGACGCGTTGACCCGGCTCTGGCCCGCGTACGGCCTGGAGATCGCCGCCCTCGACGGGCCGTGCGATCCGGCGGCGCTGTTCGGACGGCGGGCGCCGCTGGTGCTGGAGATCGGCTCCGGCATGGGCGACGCCACCGCCGCGATGGCGGCGGCCGACCCGAGCCGACACTATCTGGCGGTCGAGGTGCACACGCCGGGAATCGCCAACCTGCTGGACCTGGTGGAACGGCACCGGCTGGAGAACGTGCGGGTCGCCGAGGGCGACGCGTTGGACCTGGTCCGGGCGATGCCCGAGGGGTGCCTGGACGCGGTGCACGTCTACTTCCCGGACCCGTGGCCGAAGACCCGGCACCACAAGCGCCGGATCATCGCGCCGGCGCACGTGGCGCTGCTGCGGTCCCGGCTGGCGCCGGGCGGCACGCTGCACTGCGCCACCGACTGGGCCGAGTACGCCGAGTCGATGCGGGCGACGCTGACCGCCGACCCGGAGCTGGTCGACGTGCACGGTGGCTACGCTCCCCGCCCGGCGCACCGACCGGTGACCAAGTTCGAGCGGCGCGCGCTGACCGCCGGCCGGGACGTCTTCGACCTGATCCACCGGCGGCGCTGAAGCCGAGGTGCTGAAGCCGGGACGCTGAAGCCGGGACGCTGACGCCGCAGCGCTGAACCCGGTTGGCGCGGCATGGCACCGCCCAGGCACGATGGGAGCCGCCATGACTCTCACCGCCGCGCTGCCGAAGACCGCCGACCCCGACACGCTCTACGACGCGTTCGCCTCCTGGGCGTCCGAGCGCGGTCTCGACCTCTACCCCCACCAGGAGGAGGCGGTCATCGAGATCGTCTCCGGCGCGAACCTGATCATGAATACGCCGACCGGCTCAGGCAAGAGCCTGGTGGCGATCGCGGCGCACTTCGCGGCCCTCGCCGGCGACCGGACGACGTTCTACACCGCGCCGATCAAGGCGCTGGTGTCGGAGAAGTTCTTCGCGCTCTGCGAGGTCTTCGGCGCGGAGAACGTCGGCATGCTCACCGGCGACGCCAGCGTCAACGCGGACGCGCCGATCATCTGCTGCACCGCGGAGATCCTGGCCAACCTGGCGCTGCGGGAGGGCCGCCGCGCCGACGTCGGCCAGGTGATCATGGACGAGTTCCACTTCTACGCCGAGCCCGACCGGGGCTGGGCCTGGCAGGTGCCGATCATCGAGCTGCCGCAGGCCCAGTTCGTGCTGATGTCGGCCACGCTCGGCGACACCACCCGCTTCGTCGACGACCTGACCCGGCGCACCGGCCGGCCGACCGCCGTCGTCCGCTCGGCCGAGCGACCGGTCCCGCTCCTCTTCTCGTACGCGACCACGCCGCTGCACGAGACGCTCGAAGAGCTGCTGGAGACCAAGCAGGCCCCGGTGTACGTCGTGCACTTCACCCAGGCCGCCGCGCTGGAACGCGCCCAGGCGCTGATGAGCGTGAACGTCTGCACCCGCGCCGAGAAGGACATGATCGCCACCGCGATCGGCAACTTCCGGTTCACCTCCGGCTTCGGCAAGACGCTGTCCCGGCTGGTCCGGCACGGCATCGGCGTGCACCACGCCGGCATGCTCCCGAAGTACCGCCGCCTGGTGGAGACGCTCGCCCAGGCCGGCCTGCTCAAGGTCATCTGCGGTACGGACACGCTCGGCGTCGGCATCAACGTGCCGATCCGCACCGTGCTCTTCACCGGCCTGAGCAAGTACGACGGCATCCGCACCCGGCTGCTCAAGGCGCGCGAGTTCCACCAGATCGCCGGCCGGGCCGGACGGGCCGGCTTCGACACCATCGGCCGGGTGGTGGTGCAGGCGCCCGAGCACGTGATCGAGAACGAGAAGGCGCTCGCCAAGGCCGGCGACGACCCGAAGAAGCGCCGCAAGGTGGTGAAGAAGAAGCCGCCGGAGGGCTCCATCGGCTGGGGTGAGCCGACGTTCCAGCGCCTGGTCGAGGCCGAGCCGGAGCCGCTCACCTCCAGCTTCCAGGTCAGCCACTCGATGCTGCTCAACGTGATCGGCCGCCCCGGCGACGCGTTCGCCTCGATGCGGCACCTGCTCACCGACAACCACGAGGACCCGGCCGCCCAGCGGCGGCACATCCGCCGGGCCATCGCCATCTACCGGGCGTTGCGCGCCGGCGGCGTGGTCGAGGAGCTGCCCGAGCCGGACGAGGCGGGTCGCCGGGTACGCCTCACCGTCGACCTCCAGCTCGACTTCGCGCTCAACCAGCCGCTGTCGCCGCTCGCGCTGGCCACCATCGAGCTGCTCGACCGGGAGTCCCCGGCGTACGCGCTGGACGTGCTCAGCGTGATCGAGGCGATCCTGGACAACCCGCGGCAGATCCTCTCCGCGCAGCAGTTCAAGGCCCGCGGCGAGGCGGTCGCCGCGATGAAGGCCGACGGCATCGAGTACGAGGCCCGCCTGGAACTGCTCGACGAGGTGACCTGGCCCAAGCCGCTCGCCGAGCTGCTGGCGGGCGCGTACGAGATGTACCGGCAGGGCCACCCGTGGGTCGCCGACCACGAACTGGCCCCGAAGTCCGTGGTCCGGGACATGTACGAGCGGGCCATGACGTTCCCGGAGTACGTCCAGTTCTACGGGCTGTCCCGCTCCGAGGGGCTGGTGCTGCGCTACCTCGCGGACGCGTACAAGACGCTGCGGCAGACCGTGCCGGAGGACGCCAAGACCGAGGAACTGGTCGACCTCATCGAGTGGCTGGGCGAGCTGGTCCGCCAGGTCGACTCCAGCCTGATCGACGAGTGGGAGCGGCTGCGCAACCCGTCCGACGTGGCCGAGGTGGCCGCCTCGCTGGACGACCGGCCGCCGGCGGTGACCCGTAACGCGCGGGCGTTCCGGGTGCTGGTGCGCAACGCGCTGTTCCGTCGTGTCGAGCTGGCCGCGTTGCGCCGCTGGGACCTGCTCGCCGAACTGGACGCCGGGGACGGCTGGCACGCGGACGCGTGGGCGGACGCGCTGGAGCCGTACTTCGAGGCGTACGACTCGATCGGGGTGGGGCCGGACGCGCGCGGGCCGGCGCTGCTGATGATCGAGCAGGGCCGGGAGCGGTGGACCGTACGCCAGATCCTGGACGACCCCGACGGCGACCACGACTGGGGCATCAGCGCGGAGGTGGACCTGGCCGCCTCGGACGAGGTGGGCGCGGCGGTGGTCCGCGTCACCGACGTCGGCCAGCTCTGACCCGGCCCGACCGGCTCGGCCCTTTCCTGACCGAGCCGGCCGGGCCGGTGCCGGGCTGAGCCAGCCGGTGCCGGGCCGACGGGTCAGCCGACGCCGTCGGGCGGGGTGAGGTCGGCGGCGTCGACGACGGCGGTCCGGCCGTCGTCGAAGGTGACCGCCGCGCGGCCGTCCGGGCGGGCCTGCGCGGTGCCGACCCGCCCGTCCGGGGTGCGGACCGGGGACCGGGGCGGCGCGGGCGGCGCGTCGTCGAACCGGGCCGGAGCGGTGCCGGTCGCGGCGGCGGCGGTGGCCGCGAACCCGCTGATCCGCACGAGGCTGCGCCCGGCGAAGGCCACGTAGAGCGCCGGGTCGGCCGGGTTCGAGATCGGGTCGTAGTAGCAGTTCGCCGGCCGGCCCCGGAGCGCGCCGGTGTCGAGCAGCCGCGTCCAGTGCTGCCCGTCCGCGGTGGTGAACGCGCCGGCCAGGCCGACCGCGAAGCGCCGCCCCGGATCGGTGGGGTCGAACTGCATGTCGTTGAGGATGCCGCCGTAGTGGTCGCCCTGGCCGTCGGCGTCCTCGTCGCGGACGACCTCGATCCGGCCGCCGCAGGTGAGCATCTGCTCCAGGGCGGTGTCGACCTGCCAGGTGACGCCGCCGTCGTCGGAGCGTCGCACGTGGTCGGAGTCGAGCAGGTACAGCAGGCGGGGCCGGTACGGGTCGACGAAGAACCGGCGGGCCGCGCCGGCACCCCCGCCGGGGACGAGCTGCTGCCAGGTGGCCATCCCCTCGGTCCACGTCCAGAGCCGGCGCGCGGAGTCGCCGCCGACGTAGAACACCGTGTCGCGGTGCCCGCCGGACGCCTGCACGAGGCCGACGTTCGGGTCCGGCAGGAACGGCCCCTGCTGGGTGACCGGCCCGCTCGGGCCGGCGCCGAAGCCCGGGATGACGAAGAGGGGACGCGGCGCGAACGTGCCGTCGCCCTTGTTCACGGCGACGAGCACACCGGCCTCACCGAAGCCGACCAGGTCGGCGTGGCCGGTGGTGGCGACGTCCGCCACCAGGCGCGGGTGGCGCTCGACCCGCCAACCGCCGGCCTGGTAGCCGAAGTCGGCCAGGACCGGCGTCGGCGTGAACGCGAACGACCCGTCACCCTGACTGCGGGCGACGTAGACCCCGGCGTCCCCGAACCCGACGATGTCGGCCTTCCCGTCGCCGGTGAGATCGGCGAGGAGGCGGGGGTGCCGCTCCACCCGCCAGCCGGCGTTGAAACCCAGGTCGGCCAGCACGAACCGCGGCTCGGCGAACGTGCCGTCCCCGTGGTTCAACGCCACCCACACCCCGTCGTCGCCGAACCCGACGAGGTCCGCCCGACCGTCACCCGTCACGTCCACCGCGAACCGCGGATGCCGCTCCACCCGCCAGCCACCCGCCGCGTACCCGAACCCCGCCACCGCCGGCACCGGGGAGAACGCGAACGACCCGTCGCCCTGACTGAGCGCCACGTACACCCCGGCGTCCCCGAACGCCACGATGTCCGCCTTGCCGTCACCGGTCAGATCGGCGAGCACCCGTACGTGCCGGTCCACCCGCCAGCCGGCGTTGAACCCCAGGTCGGCCAGCACGAACCGCGGCTCGGCGAACGTGCCGTCGCCGTGGTTCAACGCCACCCACACCCCGTCGTCGCCGAACCCGACAATGTCCGCCCGACCGTCACCCGTCACGTCCACCGCGAACCGCGGATGCCGCTCCACCCGCCAGCCACCCGCCGCGTACCCG
>NZ_JBNCLA010000004.1:203857-641212 GCF_049841835.1 Micromonospora sp. DT227
CGAACCCCGCCACCGCCGGCACCGGGGAGAACGCGAAGCTGCCGTCACCGTTGCTCAGCGCGGTGTAGACACCCGCGTCGCCGAACGCCACGATGTCGGCCCGCCCGTCACCGGTCAGATCCGCGAGCACCCGTACGTGCCGGTCCACCCGCCACCCGGAGTCGTAGCCCAGGTCGGCCAGCACGAACCGGGGGTCGGCGAACGAGCCGCCGGACGTGCTCAACGCCGTCCACACGCCCGCGTCGCCGAACCCGACGATGTCGGTGTGGCCGTCCGCCGTCAGGTCCGCGAGCAGGCGGGGATGCCGGTCCACCCGCCAGCCGCCGGGCGTGTCCCAGTCCGTGCGCTTCCGCACGTCGCGGAGGTTCCGGACGCGCAGCAGCACGGCCAGGTTGTTGGGGAAGCTGGGCTGACCCGGGGAGGAGAAGTTGCCGAAGAAGCGGATGAAGACGTGGTCGTCGGGCTGCGGGGCGTCGCCGGGCAGGTCGAGCACGATCGGGCGGTAGCCGCGGATGACGAACCCGCTGACCGCGTTCCAGAGCGTCGAACCCGGGCGCAGCGGCGGACCCGGGATGATCTGCCGCCGCGCGGTGCCGGTAACGTCCGGAAGCTCACCGTCGGCGGCCCCGTACACGGCCAGGGTGTTCCCCGTGCCGCCGACCGCGACGCCGCCGTCGGTGTTCCACCGTGGCGTGAAGACCAGCATCTGCGACGGCCGCAGCGGGTCGGCGAACGAGCAGTCGTTGTCGCCGCCGCCGTAGTCCTGCGGTCGCCACGTCCGCCCGCCGTCGGGGGACGCGAAGCCGTCGTTGTCGCCGGTGTTCAGCGAGATGACCGGGCCCCGGCCGGGCAGCGCCAGGCCGGCGATGTTCACCACGGAGAGCGTGCTGATGCTGCCGGCGACGTCGACGTGCCGGCCGCCGTCGGTGCTGCGGAAGATGCCGCCGTCACTCGCCATCCAGACGGTGCCGGCGGTCGGCGCGTACGCACCGTCGGAGAAGGTGGCCGCGAAGTCGCCGGAGAGGAAGACGCCGTGCAGGTCGACGTGGGCGTGCTGCCCGTCGTCGAGTTCCTGCCAGTCGGCGGCGGAGGCCGGGTCGAGCGGCGCCGCGAACACCTTCGCGCGTTGCGGCCCGTAGAACAGCACCTCGCCGTGGCCGGGCCGGGTGGCGGCGACGAACACGTTGCCGCTGTACTGCTGGCCCAGCGTCGGCAGCGGCACCGGCGTCCACTGTGCCGCGCCGGTCTGCGCGAACCGGGCGTAGTCGCCGCGCCAGAGCTGGGGCGGCACCAGGTTGGCGTTGCCGGTGGCGAACACCTCAAGCGGTGAGCGCGGGGACACCACCATGACGCGCTCGTTGGGGGCGTTCGCCAGGCCCGTCGCGCCGCCGATGGTCGCGGGGACCGGGCCGGCGTCGCGGACCCAGGTCGTGCCGGCGTCGACGGAGACGAAGACCTGCCCGTTGGCCAGCGCGTACACCGTCGGGGGTTGGAGGCCGCCGACGGGCGTCTCGGCGACCGCCACGTGGTTCACCGGTTGGCGGCGGCCGCCGGGCTGGCGCAGCACGTCGGTGAACGTGGCGCCGCCGTCGGTGCTGACCGCCAGCGAGCTGCCGCCGGCGGCGTACACCAGGTTGGCGGTGCCGGGCGCCCAGACGAGCTGGCCGGCCCCGGGCAGCCGCGCCTCGCCGGCGGCCCGGGGGAACGTGTGCACGCGGGCCCAGGTCGCCCCCCGGTCGCTGGACCGCCAGACGCCGGCGTCCTGTGTCTCCCGGTCGCTCTGCGTCAGGGCGAGCACGGTCGCCTCCGCGCCGAAGGTGGGCAGCACGAAGCGCGGCGGATCGAACCCGGTCCCGTTGGCGAGGCTGACGTAGACACCGGCGTCGCCGAACCCGACCACGTCGGCGCGGCCGTCGCCGGTCACGTCGACCAGGAACCGGGGATGCTTCTCCACCCGCCAGCCCTGGTCGTGGCCGAAGTCGGCGACCGCCAGTCGGCGTGGCGCGAAGGTGCCGTCGCCGTTGTTGCGGGCGAGGTGGACGCCGGCGTTGCCGAAGCCGACCAGGTCGGCGTGCCCGGCGCTGGTCACGTCCGCGACCAGGCGGGGATGCCGCTCGACCCGCCAGCCGCCGGCGGCGTAGCCGAAGTCGGCAAGCGTGGGCGTGGGGATGAACGCGAAGCTGCCGTCGCCGTTGCTGCGGGCGGTGTAGACCCCGGCGTCGCCGAAGGCGACGATGTCGGCCCGCCCGTCACCGGTCAGGTCCGCCAGGAACCGGGGGTGCTTCTCCACCCGCCAGCCGGCCTGATAGCCGAGGTCGGCGAGGACGAACCGCGGCGGCGCGAACGTGCCGTCGCCGTGGTTCAACGCCACCCACACGCCGTCGTCGCCGAACCCGACGATGTCCGCCTTCCCGTCCCCGGTCACGTCCACCGCGAAGCGGGGATGCCGGTCGACGCGCCAACCACCGGCCTGCGCCCCGAAGGCCGCCACCGCCGGCACCGGCGTGAACGCGAACGAGCCGTCCCCCTGGCTGAGCGCCACGTACACCCCGGCATCGCCGAACGCCACGATGTCGGCCGTCCCGTCCCCGGTCAGGTCCGCCAGCACCCGGACGTGCTTCTCCACCCGCCAACCGGAGTGGTAGCCCAGGTCGGCCAGCACGAACCGCGGCGGCGCGAACGTGCCGTCGCCGTGGTTCAACGCCACCCACACCCCGTCGTCGCCGAACCCCACGATGTCGGCCCGACCGTCACCTGTCACGTCCGCCAGGAACCGGGGGTGCCGGTCCACCCGCCAGCCCCCGGCCTGCGTGCCGAAGTCCGCCGACAACAGCCGGGGCGCGGCGAACGTGCCGTCGGATCCGCTCGTCGCCGTCCACACGCCGGTGTCGCCGAAGCCGACGATGCCCGCGCCGGAGGCCGCGGAGATGACCCCTGGCAGGCGGGGGGTGCGCTCCACCGACCAGCGCGCCGCGTCCGGCGCGACGGCGATCGAGGTGACGCAGTAGCCGCCGATCGCGCCCGGCACGCCGAACTGGTCGGCGGCCGGCTCCGGTCGGGCGATCTGCGCCCACGACTCGCCGCCGTCCTCGGATCGCCAGAGGCCGCTGGAGAAGGACCCGGCGAAGACCAGCCGGCCGTCGTCGGAGCTGTCGAGCGAGAGCATCCGCCCGGTGGTGAACTGCCCCGACTTGCGGTGCGGCATGGTGGCGCGGGTGGGGCTGACGTCGTCGATCGTGGTCATGACGGCCTCACCGGGCCGGAGCCGTCCGACGCCACTCCAGCCGGGCCGAGACGGCGCACCCGACGGAGAGCACGAACAGGCCGGCGACCAGCAGCCACTCGACGGTGCCGTCGTGGTTGTCGGGCTCGATGCCGAACGCCTCCAGCCAGTCCCGCCAGAACAGCGTCAGCAGGAAGAGCGCGCCGAAGAGCGACGCCGAGACGACCTCGGCCCAGAACCGGGCCCGGAACCTGCGGTGCGGAGTCTTCATGGGGTGCTCCTCGACGTCGTCCGGCCAGGTCAACCGGGGGTGACGGCGCTCAGCGTAGGCCCGTGCCGGGCCCGGTGCCGTCGCCTGAGCGACAGCGCCGCGGAACGCGGTCGTCGGGTCGGGGTCGTCGGGTTCGTCCCCGTCCGCTTCGGCCCGTCCGTGCCCGGTGATCCTCGACCGGCTCAGCGCATCGGCGCGAGGAGCCGACCGGCCGCCAGGGCCACCTCGGCGCCGGTCCAGCGACGGGGCGTGCCGCCACCGCGGGCGTTCTGCGCCATCCGCGTACGCGGGCACCTCCAGACCCTGGGCGATGTCACACCCGTCGATTAGAATGTATGTACTAAACGAGCTTTTGACCTGGGAGGATGCTCGTGACTGCGCCCACCTCAGCCGCCCCTCTCACCCCCTACGCCACCCTTCTCGGCTTCACCCGCTACGTCGACCGGACCGGCCCCACCAAGGCGACGTTCGTCGGCGGCCTGCGCCGGCAGCGGGCGAGCCGGCACGGCTTCAACCCGCACGGGCAGTTCGTCAAGGCGCTCAAGGCCGACGTCGCGTTCCACACCGGCGGCACCCACCTGGCCCAGGTCGCCGACGTGGTCAAGCCACGCTGGCGCCCGCTCTACGAGGCGCTCGTGCCGGGCGCGACGCGCTGGCTGCACTCGCTCGGCGAGCCGACCGGCGTCGACCTGGCCCAGACCCGGGATGCGCTGGCGATGCTGGGCGACCTCCCCGTGAAGATCAACCCGCAGTTCGGCGTGCGTTTCGCCGACGGCCGGGCCGAGGCGATCCGGCTGCACTTCGACGAGGCGCCGCCGAGCGAGGAGGCGACGCTTGCCACGCTGCACCTGATGGCCCGGCACATGGACGCGGTGCTGCCGCACGCCGAGCCGGTGCTGGTCGACGTGCGGCGAGGCGAGGCGCACCGCATGCCGGCCGACGCCAAGCCCGAGCGGATCGAGCAGTGGCTGGCCGGCGAGGCCGCCGCGTTCCGCGCCATCTGGTCCACCGCCGCCTGACCCTCCCCCCTCCCCTCCCCTCCCCCCTCCCCCGCCCCGCGCCCTCCCCCGCCCCGCCAGCGCGCTGATTCACGGAAAGAGTGGCTATTCGACGTCGAATAGCCACTCTTTCCGTGAAAGCGCAAGGCGGCGGGGAGGGTTGTCCACAGGGGGTTTTGGAAGGGGTGGGAAGGCGGGAGGGTTGGGGGGTGGCTCGTCCTCCTCGTCGGCCGGCCGAACTCGTCGGCAAGATGTTCTTCGCGCGGGAAGCGGTTCATCTCGGACTGCTCACCAGGAACGACCTACGCAGCAGCGCCTGGCGGCAGTTGTTCCACAACGTCTACGCCGATGCGCGACTGGAGATCTCGCACGTCATGCGCGCCCGGGCGGCCGCGTCGTGGCTGTTCCCTCCGGGCTGCGCCATCGCCGGCCGTTCGGCTGTCGCTCTGCTCGGCGGACCCCAGCCCCGTCCCGACGAACCCGTCGAGGTGCTGGTGGAGCCGTCGGCCCGCTTCGGACCGGTGGCCGGCCTGCGCATCCACGTGGCGAACTGGCGGGAGGGTGAGGTGTTCCGGGTCGACCGGGCGCCGGTCACCACACCGGTCCGCACCTGCTGGGACCTCGCCTGCTGGCTGGACGTCGTGGAGGCGGTGGCGCACATCGACGCGCTGCTCCGTCGGGGCGTCACCGATCACGCCGAGCTGGCGGCGTACCAGCGACGACGCGGTGCGGAACGCGGCGTCCGCCGGTTCGCCGAGGCGTTGCCGCTCGTCGACGGCGGCGCGGAGTCGTTACCCGAGTCCCGGCTGCGAGTTCGACTGATCCGTGCCGGCCTCCCCCGACCGGTGACCCAGCACGTCATCTCGCGGCAGGGACGGTTCGTGGCGAGGGTCGATCTGGCGTGGCCCGACCGCAAGGTGGCCGTCGAGTACGACGGGCTCTGGCACCACGACGCCGAACAGTTCCACCGGGACCGCCGTCGCCTGAATCAGATCCTGGGCGACGACTGGCTCGTCCTGCACGTCACCGCGAAACGCATGGCCGAGGACTTCGACGGCGTGCTCACCGAAATCCGTACCGCCCTGGCCACCCGCCGCCCCCGGTGACCGCACCGCCGCTGCGCTTTCCCGGAAAGAGTGGCTGTCCGGCGTCGAACAGCCACTCTTTCCGTGAATCAGCGCCCCCGAAAGGGGGTGGGGGTCAGGCGGGGAGGTGCTTTTCGAGGTCGTCGAGGATCTTGTTGGCGGCGGTGACGCCGATGCCGGTCATCCACGTCTCGTCGGAGACCACGTGCGCCTTGCCCGCCTTGACCGCGGACAGGCCCTGCCAGAGGCTCCCGGCGGTGACCTTCGCCTGCTCGGCGGCGGCCTTCTCGCCGTACGCGGTCACGAACACCACGTCGCCGTCGACCTCGTTCACCCGCTCGGCGCTGACCAGGTCGAACCGCTTGTCCTCCTTGCCGTCCAGGCGCTGCCGCTCGGGGCGGCCCAGGCCGGTGTCACCGACCACGATGCCGGAGAACGAGTCCGGCCCGTACACCCGGATGTTGCCCGGGATGAAGCGCACGATGGAGACCTTCCGCGCGCCCGGGTCGCCGAGCTTCGCGCCGACGTCCTTCGCCCGCTTCTCGTACGTGGCCAGCAGGTCCTTGGCCTCCTGCTCCTTGCCGAGCGCCCGGCCGTCGAGGAGGAAGTTCTCCTTCCAGGTCACGCCCACCTTCTCGGTGAACACGGTGGGCGCGATGGCGGACAGCTCGTCGTAGAACTTCTCCTGGCGGAACTTGCTGCCCAGGATCAGGTCCGGCTTGAGCGCGTTGATCGCCTCCAGGTCCGGCTCGGTGAGCACGCCGACCTCGGTGATGCCGGTGAGCTTCTCCGCGCCGAAGTAGGTGGGCCAGCTCTTCGCCTCGCCCGCGGTGGCCGCGCCGACCGGCGTGACGCCCAGCGACAGCGCAGTGTCGATCTTGTCGGTGTCGAGCACCACCACGCGCTTCGGCGCGGCCGGCACCTTGGTGGCGCCCATCGCGTGGGTGATCTCCCGGGTCTCCCCGGTGCCGGCGTCGGCGACGGGGTCGCTCTCCCCGCAGGCGGTGAGGCCGACGCCGAGGGCGAGAGCGGTGGTGAGTACGGCGGCGAGGCGACGCATCAGGTTCCTTTCCGTGGTGCGGGTGCGGTCGGCACGCTCAGGCGTCGCCGACGGGGGCGCCGGCCGGGGCCGACGTGCCGGCCGGAGCGGCCGAGGTCTGGGTGCGGGCGGCGGGAACGTCCGGGGTCCGGGCAGGGGCGGCCGACGTGCCGGCCGGAGCGGCCGGGGGCCGGGTGCCGGCGGCCGGGGTCTGGGTGCGGGCGGCCGGGGTCTGGGTACGGGCGGGCACCACCAGCGGGGCGCCGGTGACCGGGCAGGGCACGACCACGCAGTCGAGCCCGAACACGTCGCGGACCAGGTCGGCGGTGAGGATCTCGCGCGGCGGGCCGACCGCGACCACCGCGCCGTCGCGCATGGCGACCAGGTGGTCGGCGTACCGGGCGGCCTGGTTGAGGTCGTGCAGCACGGCCACCACGGTCCGGCCCCGTTCGGCGCGCAGCCGGTGCAGCAGGTCCAGCACCTCCACCTGGTGGGCCAGGTCCAGGAACGTGGTGGGCTCGTCCAGCAGCAGCGCGTCGGTGTCCTGGGCGAGCGTCATGGCGATCCACACCCGTTGGCGCTGCCCGCCGGAGAGCGTGTCCACCGGGCGGTCGGCGAGCGCGGTCACGTCGGCCAGCCGCATCGCCTCGTCGACGGCCCGCCCGTCCTCGGTCGACCACTGCCGCCACCAACGCTGGTAGGGCTGCCGGCCGCGCCCGACCAGGTCGGCCACGGTGATCCCCTCGGGCACCAGCGGGCTCTGCGGCAGCACGCCGAGCCGCCGCGCCACGTCCCGGGTGGGCAGGTCGCGGATCTGCGTACCGTCGAGCAGCACCGCGCCGCTTCGCGGGGTGAGCAGCCGGGCCATGGTGCGCAGCAGCGTCGACTTGCCGCAGGCGTTCGGGCCGACGATCACGGTGAACGCGTCGGCCGGCAGGTCGAGTTCCAGCCCGTCCAGCACGGTCCGGCCCTCGTAGCCGACGACCAGGTCGCGGGTGGACAGCAGCGCGGTCACGACCGCCTCCCTCGGGTACGCAGCAGCACGAAGATGAGGTACGGGCCGCCGATGGCCGCGGTCAGCACACCGGCCGGCAACTGGGTGGGCGCGAACAGGCGCCGGCCGGCCAGGTCGGCGAGTACCAGCAACAGCGCGCCCAGCAGCGCGGCGCAGAGCATCGGCGGGCGTTCCGCGCGGACCAGCCGGCGGGCCACCTGCGGCGCGACGAGCGCCACGAAGTCCACGGCGCCGACCTGGGCGGTGACCGCGGCGGCGGCCAGCACGCCGGTGCCGGCCAGGCCGATCCGCCGGGCCACCGGGCGCAGCCCGATCCCCCGCGCGGTGTCGTCGTCCAGGGCGGAGCCGCGCAGCGCCCAGCCGGCCCAGAGCAGCACCGGCAGCAGCACGGCGAGCGTGCCGGCGATCCAGGCCGCCTCGGTCCATCCCTTGCCGGCCAGCGTGCCGATCAGCCAGAGCTGGGCGCGCAGGCCGTCGATCGGGTCGGCGGTGAGCATCACCACCTCGATGAGCGCCCGGAACGCGAACGCCACCGCCACGCCGGCCAGCACGAACCGCTGGGCGGCCAGGGCGTGCCGCGCGCCGAGCGCGAACACCAGCACCGCCGCGGCCAGGCCGCCGAGCAGCGCCGCCGGGGCCACCAGGACGGCCGCCGCCCCGCTGGTCAGCGCCACCGTGGCGGCCAGCCCGGCGCCCTGCGTGACGCCGATGACGTCGGGGCTGGCCAGCGGGTTGCGGGCGACGCTCTGGATCAGCGTGCCGGCCACCCCGAAGGCCGCCCCGGCCAGCGCCGCGAGCACCGCGCGGGGCAGTCGCAGGTCACGCACCACGAGGTCGTACGGCGTGCCCGCCCCGGACAGCGACCGCAGCACGTCACCCGGTGCCACGTACGGCGTCCCGAGCGAGAGGCTGACCACCATCGCCCCGAGAAGCAGCCCCAGAAGCACCGCCGCCACGACCACCGCCCGCCACCGGAACGGCACCGCCACCGGCCCCACGCGCAGCAGCGCCTTTCCGGCCAGCGCCCCACCCCGCCCTCGGCGATCTTGCGGTTGCGGCCCGTCCGGCGCGGCACTTGTCCGCTTTGCCGGGGCAGCAACTGCAAGATCGCGGGCGGGAGGAGGGGGAAGGGTGGGGGTGGGGGTGGGGGTGGGGGTGGGGGTGGGGGTGGGGGTGGGGGTGGGGGTGGGGGTGGGGGTGGGGGTGGTCATGAGGTGACGACCTTGGCGCGGCGGACCAGGATGGCCAGCAAGGGGGCGCCCAGGAGGGCGGTGATGATGCCGGCGGGGATCTCGCCGGGCGGGGCGACCAGTCGGCCGGCCACGTCGGCGGCCAGCACCAGCGCGGGGCCGAGCAGCGCGGCGACCAGCAGCGTCCAGCGGTGGTCGGCGCCGACCAGGGCCCGGGCCAGGTGCGGCACGGCCAGCCCGACGAACGCGATCGGGCCGGCGGCGGCCACCGCGGCGCCGGTGAGCAGCACCCCGCCGCCGCCGGCGGCCAGCCGGACCAGGGCCACCCGGTGCCCCAGCCCGCGGGCGACGTCGTCGCCGAGGGCGAGCGCGTCCAGGCCCCGGGCGGCCAGCGCGGCCAGCAGCACGCCGGCCAGCACGAACGGGAGCACCTGCCCGGCGACGCCCACGTCCCGGCCGGTGAGCCCGCCGACCACCCAGAAGCGGTACTCCTCGAACGTGCGGGCGTCGATGCTGAGCAGCGCGTACACGATGGCGCCGAGACCGGCGTCGAGCGCGGCGCCGACCAGCGCGAGCGTGACCGGGCTGGCGCCGTCGCGGGTGCGGTTGGCGATGGCGAACACCAGCAGCCCGGCGAGCAGCGCGCCGGCGATGCCGAACCAGACGTAGCCGGCCAGCGTGCCGACCCCGAACACGGCGATGGCCAGCACCACGCCGAAGGACGCGCCGGCGCTGACGCCGAGGATGCGCGGCTCGGCGAGCGGGTTGCGGGTGACGGCCTGGAACAGCACCCCGGCCAGCGCGAGCGCGAGCCCGACGACCAGCCCGAGTGCGGTACGCGGCACCCGCAGCTCGCGGACCACGGTGGTGGCGTCGCCGTCGTCCGGCGCCACCAGCGCGTGCCACACCTGGTCGACCGGCAGGTGGCGGCTGCCGAGCGCCAGGCTGGCCAGCAGCGCGGCGACGAGCAGGAGCGCCGCTGCGAACGTGACCGCGACGCGGCGGGACGCGCCGGGGCGGGCGGGGGCGTCGGCCCGGGCGGGCCGGACGGCGACGGTGGTCACGGGGGGTGTTCGCCTTCCGATTAGGTACGCCTTACCTTAACTGACCAGGTAAGGCACGCCTAACTCGGCGTTGTCGATGGGCTTGCGCCTCCACCGGGGGGAGGCGGCAGGGTGGGCGACATGGACGGTGGAGAGCGCTACTCGATCGGCGACCGGCCGAGAGCCTGGCGCCGGTGCTGGACTGGACGATCCGGGCACTACGCGCCCGAGCGGGCGACGGCTGACGCGGCGGGCCTACTCCGCGCCCATCACCAGTCCTTCGATGGTGTGCTTCTGGCGGATCGGGACGAGCGTGTCCACCACCGGGCAGCGCAGGTGGTCACGGACCAGGTCGGGCAGCGCGTCCCGGTAGGGGCGGGTGACGGCCAGGTCGTGGTAAGCCGCGTTGCCCGCGCCCGGGGCGTCGACACCGAGCACCAGCACCGGGCGGGCCCGGTCGCTGACGTTCGGCGTGCCCCGGTGGAGGGTGAGCGCGGAGCGCGCCGAGAGGTCGCCGCGCTTCGGGTACTTGCGCACCGCGCGGGCCTCGTAGCGCGGGTACCGGTCCTTCGACGGGAACATCTCGTGGTCGAACGCGCGGCCGTCGTCCCACTGGGTGCCCGGGGCGATCTCGAACGGGCCCACCTCCTCGACCGTGTCGACGGTGGTGAGGTTGAACGCCAGCGAGGTGAGCCGGCGGCGCAGCCGCAAGCGCGGAACTCAGTCCTCCGCGGACTGGCGACTCACCGGCACCACCGGCTGCGGCCACACCCCGGTACGCGGAGCGGCCGGCACCTCGACCTGGTGGTCCGACCAGACGTACGTCTCGGGCAGCAGCTCGGCCACCGGCACCGCGCGCAGCCCGTCCAGCGGCCCGACGATCACCCGGATCGACGGGAAGTAGTCGAGCAGCACCTGCCGGCAACGCCCGCACGGCGGAATGACGCCCCGTCCCCGGTCCCCCACCGCGACGATCGTCTCCAACTCGCCGGCCCCCTGGGTGGCCGCCGCGCCGAGCGCCACCACCTCGGCGCACGGGCCACCGGTGAAGTGGTAGACGTTCACGCCGCTGAACACCCGCCCGTCGGCGCTGCGCACGGCCGCCGCGACGGTGTGGTTCTCGCTGCGGCAACGGAGCTTCGCGACGGCGGTGGCGGCCTGCACGAGCGCCCGGTCGGTGTCCCGCATGATCATCCCCGCCCCCTCGTCGACCTCGTCGGCGGCAACCCTATCCGGGCCGGGGCGTCGCGCCCGGACGGCACGCCCACGCGCGGGTAACCCGGGAGCGGTCCGCCGCGCGGCTGCCTATCCTTGGCGACGACATGCAGAATCCAGCCGTACCCGCCGCTCCCGAGACCACCCGCGACCTGCACCGCCGCCTCGGCCCCCTGATGTTCCGCGACCAGCGCCGGCTCCAGCGGCGGCTCGACGGCGCGCGGAAGCTGCGGGACCCGCAGCGGCGGGAGGCGGCGCTGGCCGAGATCGGGGCCGAGGTGGCCCGCGCCGAGACGCGCCTGGCGGCCCGGCGGGCCGCGGTGCCGACCGTCACCTACCCGGCGCAGCTTCCGGTCAGCGAGCGCAAGGACGACATCGCCGCCGCCATCCGGGACCACCAGGTGGTGATCGTGGCCGGCGAGACCGGGTCCGGCAAGACCACCCAGCTCCCGAAGATCTGTCTGGAGCTGGGACGCGGTGTCACCGGCCTGATCGGGCACACCCAGCCGCGGCGGCTGGCCGCCCGGACGGTCGCCGACCGGATCGCCGAGGAACTCGGCACCGAGCTGGGCGGCGTGGTCGGCTACAAGGTCCGCTTCTCCGACCAGGTGGGCGAGAACAGCCTGGTCAAGCTCATGACCGACGGCATCCTGCTGGCCGAGTTGCAGACCGACCGGATGCTCCGGCAGTACGACACGTTGATCATCGACGAGGCGCACGAGCGCAGCCTCAACATCGACTTCATCCTGGGCTACCTGCGCCAGCTCCTTCCCCGCCGGCCCGACCTCAAGGTGGTCATCACCTCGGCGACCATCGAGACCGACCGGTTCGCCAGGCACTTCGCCGACGCCGACGGCAACCCGGCGCCGGTGGTGGAGGTCTCCGGTCGCACCTACCCGGTGGAGGTGCGGTACCGGCCGCTGGTCGAGGTCACCGAGGCCGACGGCGAGGACGAGGCCGACGAGGAGAACGTCCGGGACCAGATCCAGGCCATCGGCGACGCGGTCGAGGAACTGGCCGCCGAGGGGCCGGGCGACATCCTGGTCTTCCTCAGCGGCGAGCGGGAGATCCGGGACACCGCCGACGCGCTCGGCAAACTGGTGCAGTCCCGACGCTCGTTGCTCGGCACCGAGATCCTGCCGCTGTTCGCCCGGCTCTCCACCGCCGAGCAGCACCGGGTCTTCGCCGCGCACAGCAACCGCCGGGTGGTGCTGGCCACCAACGTCGCGGAGACCTCGCTGACCGTCCCCGGCATCAAGTACGTGGTGGACCCGGGCACCGCCCGGATCTCCCGCTACTCCAGCCGGCTCAAGGTGCAGCGGCTGCCGATCGAGCCGGTCTCCCAGGCCAGCGCCAACCAGCGCAAGGGGCGCTGCGGGCGCACCTCCGACGGCATCTGCGTCCGCCTCTACGACGAGTCGGACTTCGACTCCCGCCCGGAGTTCACCGACCCGGAGATCCTGCGCACCAACCTCGCCTCGGTCATCCTCCAGATGACCGCGATCGGGCTCGGCGACGTCGCCGCGTTCCCGTTCATCGACCCGCCGGACCGGCGCAACGTGACCGACGGCGTCAACCTGCTGCACGAGCTGGGCGCGCTCGACCCGACCGAGGCCGACCCGGCGAAGCGGCTGACCGCGCTGGGCCGGCGGCTGGCCCAGCTCCCGGTCGACCCGCGGCTGGCCCGGATGGTGATCGAGGGCGAACGCAACGGCTGCGCCACCGAGGTGGTGGTGATCGCCGCCGCGCTCTCCATCCAGGACCCGCGCGAACGCCCGGCCGACAGGCAGGCCCAGGCCGACCAGGCGCACGCCCGGTTCGCCGACAAGGAGTCGGACTTCGTCGCGTACCTCAACCTGTGGCGGCACCTGCGGGAGAAGCAGCGGGAGCTGTCCTCCAGCGCGTTCCGCCGGATGTGCAAGGCGGAATACCTCAACTACCTGCGGGTGCGCGAGTGGCAGGACATCGTCAGCCAGGTGCGCCAGGTGCTGCGTACCTCGGAGAAGGGTGAGGGTCGGCGCGGCGCCGGCGCGGACCTGCCGGAGGAGATCGACACCCCGAAGGTGCACCAGTCGCTGCTGCCCGGCCTGCTGTCCCACCTCGGGCTCAAGGACGCGCAGAAGCACGAGTACCTCGGCGCGCGCGGGGCGAAGTTCGTGATCTTCCCCGGCTCGGCGCTGTTCCGGAAGCCGCCGCGGTGGGTGATGGCCGCCGAGCTGGTCGAGACGTCCCGGCTGTTCGGCCGGGTCGCCGGGCGGGTCGAGCCGGAGTGGGTCGAACCGCTGGCCCAGCACCTGGTGAAGCGCAGCTACAGCGAGCCGCACTGGGAGAAGAAGCAGGCCGCGGTGGTGGCCTACGAGAAGGTCACGCTCTACGGCATCCCGCTGGTCACCTCCCGCAAGGTCACCTTCGGCCGGATCGACCCGGCGCTGAGCCGGGAGCTGTTCATCCGGCACGCGCTGGTGGAGGGCGACTGGCAGACCCACCACCAGTTCTGGCGGGACAACCAGAAGCTCCTGACCGAGGTCGAGGAGCTGGAGAACCGGGCCCGACGACGCGACATCCTGGTCGACGACGAGACCATCTTCGCCTTCTACGACCAGCGGATCCCCGCCGAGGTGGTCTCCGGCCGGCACTTCGACACCTGGTGGAAGAAGACCCGCCGGGAGCAGCCGGACCTGCTCACGTTCACCCGCGAGCTGCTGGTCAACGCCGGCCGCGGCGGCGTCGACGAGGAGGACTACCCGGACGAGTGGCGGGCCGACGGCGTCACGCTGCCGCTGACGTACACGTTCGACCCGACCGCGCCCACCGACGGCGTCACCGTGGACATCCCGCTGCCGCTGCTCAACCAGGTGCCGGCGGAGAGCTTCGACTGGCAGGTGCCGGGGTTACGCGAGGAACTGGTCATCGCGTTGATCCGCTCGCTGCCCAAGCCGGTCCGGCGCAACTTCGTGCCGGTGCCCGACTACGCGCGGGCGGCGCTGGCCGCCATCACGCCCGGCGAGGAGCCGCTGCTCGCCGCGCTGACCCGGCAACTGCGCCGGATGACCGGGGTGACCGTGCCGCCGGACGCGTGGGACGTGGGCAAGCTGCCGTCGCACCTGCGGGTCACGTTCCGGGTGCTCGGCGACGACGACAAGCCGGTCGCCGAGGGCAAGGACCTGCCGGCGCTGCAACGCCGGCTCCGCCAGGAGGTACGCCAGGTCGTCGCCGCCGCCGCGCCGGACGTGGCCCGCAGCGGGCTCACCGAGTGGTCGATCGGCAGCCTGCCCCGCACCATCGAGCAGGTGCGCGCCGGTTTCGCGGTGACCGCGTACCCGGCGCTTGTGGACGAGGGCACGACCGTCGGGGTGAAGGTGTTCGACTCCGCCGGCGAGCAGGAGGCCGCGCACTGGGCCGGCACCCGTCGACTGCTGCGGCTGACGCTGCCGTCGCCGGCGCGGTTCCTCCAGGGTCGGCTGAGCAACGAGGCGAAGCTGGCGCTGTCCCGCAACCCGCACGGCGGGGTGCCGGCGCTGATCGAGGACGCCACCGGCGCCGCCATCGACAAGCTGATGGCGGACGCGGGCGGCCCGGCCTGGGACGCCGACGGCTTCGCCGCGCTGCGTGAGCGGGTCCGCGCCGACCTGGTCGACACCGTGGTCGAGGTGATGGCCCGGGCCCGGCAGGTGCTGGCCGCCTCGTACGCGGTGGAGCAGCGGCTCGGCGCCACCCGCAACCTGGCCGTGGTGGCCGCGCTCGCCGACATCCGCGTCCAGCTCACCGGCCTGGTGCACGCCGGCTTCCTCACCGAGGCCGGCTACGCCCGCCTGCCCGACCTGCTGCGCTACCTGACCGCGATCGAACGCCGGCTGGACCGGTTGCCCGGCAACCCGCAGCGCGACAAGCAGCAGCAGGACCGCATCGCGGTGGTGCGGAAGGAGTACCAGGACATGCTGGCCGCGTTGCCGCCGGCCCGGCGCGGCTCGACGGCGGCCCGCCAGATCCGCTGGATGATCGAGGAGTTGCGGGTGAACGTGTTCGCCCAGGCGCTCGGCACCCCGTACCCGGTCTCCGAGCAGCGCATCTACCGCGCCATGGACGACGCCGAAGCCCGCTGACCCGCCCGTCCGGCCGGGAGGGGCGGGGGTCAGGTGGTGACGCGGGTGATGAAGGCGGTGAGGTGCGACACGGTGCGGTCGATCTTCTCCGCCAGGGTCAGTGACTCGGGCAGGCGGGCGCCGGGGCCGGCGTCCTTGCGACCGCGCAGGTAGAGCGAGCAGGCGAGGTCGTCGCAGAGGTAGATGCCCACCGAGTTGCCCTGCTGCCCGGCCTTGCCCGCCTTACGCGCGACCATCAGGCTGACGCCGCCGACCGGGTTGGTCAGGCACACCGAGCACATGTTGCGGCGCTGCTGGCGAGGGCCGGGGCTGGGGCGGCGCAGCGCGAGGCCGGTCGGTCGGCCGTCCACGGTGGCGACCAGGTAGGCCCGGTCGGGCGCCTGGGGATCGCGCCAGCCGAGGTAGTCGAGGTCGGCCCAGGGGCGGGCGTCGAGGTCGCGGGGCACGTGCATGCGCTTCGCCTCACCCTTGGTGCAGTTCACGAACGCGGCCCGGATCTCGGGTTCGGTCAGCGGGGTCATACACCCGAGGGTAATTTTCCTAAGGGTATTAGGCAAAGGCATAATGGGCCGTGGTGAGGGGAGGCACATGGGCCGCGTGGGACTCAGTCAGGAGCGTCTGATCCGGGCCGGGGCGGAGCTGGCCGACGAGGTGGGCTTCGACCAGGTGACCGTGTCGGCGCTGGCCAGACGGTTCGGCGTCACGGTCGCCAGCCTCTACTCGCACGTCCGCAACTCCCAGGACCTGCGGACCGGGATCGCGCTGCTCGCGCTCGGCGAACTCGCCGACCGGGCCGCCGACGCGCTCGCCGGGCGGGCCGGCAAGGACGCGTTGACCGCCTTCGCGAACGCCTACCGCGACTACGCCCACGAGCACCCGGGCCGCTGGGCGGCGGCCCAGTTGCGGCTCGACCCGGCGACCGCCGCCGGCAGCGCCGGCGTCCGGCACGCCCAGATGATGCGGGCGATCCTGCGCGGCTACCACCTGCCCGAGCCGGACCAGACGCACGCCGTCCGCCTGCTCGGCAGCGTCTTCCAAGGCTTCGTCGGGCTGGAGATGGGGGGCGGCTTCGACCACAGCCCGCCGGCTCCGCCGGAGAGCTGGGCGCGGGTCCTGGACGCCGTCGACGCCCTGCTGCGCACCTGGCCCACGGCTGCCGCCAGCTAGGCCAGCGGCTCCACCCCGGCCGGGAGCCGGTCGGTGGCGGTCGCGTCGTGCACGTACTCCAGGAGGATGCGGCGCAGCTCGCGGCCGGCGTGGGTGGGCACCACGTCCCGGCGGCGGGCCACCGCGATGGTGCGGCGTACGCCGGGCGGCGCGAGCCGGGTGACCCGGATGCCGGGCCGGCGGGCCACCACGATGCCGGGCACCAGCGCGACGCCGAGCCCGGCCTCGACGAAGCTGAGCACGGCGTCCATCTCCCCGCCGTCCACCGACAGGGCCGGTTCGAAGCCGGCCGCCCGGCACGCCTGGAGCGTGGCGTCGCGCAGGTCGTAGCCCTCGCGGAACATGACGAGCGGCTGGTCCCGCAGGTCGGTGATGCGCAGCTCGCCGCCGGCCGAGACGCCCGGCAACGGGTCGACCGAGGCGACCACCAGGCTCTCCCGCAGGATCGGGTCGACGCGCAACCCCGGATCGGCGCCGCCGGACGGCATGATGATCAGCGCGAGGTCGAGGTCGCCGCGGAGCATGTCGCGGACGAGATCCTGCGAGCCGCCCTCCTCGACGCGCAGGTCGACGGTGGGGTGGGCGTCGCGGAACCGGCGGAGCACCGGCGGCGCCAGCGAGGTGGCCAGGCTGGGCGTGGCCCCGAGCCGGACCCGCCCCCGGCGCAGCCCGACCAGCTCCTGCACCTCACGGGTCGCGGTGTCCACGTCGGCGAGGATCCGCTTGGCCAGCGGCAGCAGCACCTCGCCGGCCGTGGTGAGCGAGATGTTGCCCCTTACCCGCTCGAAGAGGGGCGCCCCGAGGTCGGCCTCCAGGGCGTGAATTTGCTTACTCAACGAGGGCTGCGTTATGCCGACGACATCGGCCGCCTGGGTGAAATGTCGTACTTCTGCGACCGCAACGAAGTACCGGAGCTGATGGAGCTGCATCTCTATAGCTTACGGCTATCAAGACTGTGATTTCGATGCATTGGACGCCTGATCGAAGTGCTCCTAGCGTCGGTCGTGTGGTAATCACGAAAACTCGGTCGCCCATCCGTTCCAACGTCGGCCTGAAGGCCGTCATGGCGGTGACGGGCATCCTCCTGGTGCTGTTCCTGATCGTGCACATGCTCGGGAACCTGAAGATCTTCACAGGCGAGACGTCGTTCGACCACTACGCGCACTGGCTGCGGGACCTCGGCACGCCGCTGCTGCCCACCACCTGGTACCTGTGGATCCAGCGCACGATCCTCACCGTGGCGGTGCTGGCCCACATCGGCGCGGCCACCGTGCTCGCGATGCGCGCCCGGGCCGCCCGCCCGGTGGCGTACGCGCACCGGCGGAAGATCCACGTGAACTACGCGGCCCGCACCATGCGCTGGGGTGGTGTGATCATCCTGCTCTTCGTGATCTACCACATCCTGGACCTGACCACCGGTCACCTGAACCCGCAGGGCGACCCGGCCAACCCGTACGGCAACGTGGTCGCCGACTTCGCCCCGGAGCGCTGGTACGTCACCCTCTTCTACACGCTCGCCATCGTGACCCTCGGCTTCCACCTGCGGCACGGCGCGTTCAGCGCGTTCCGCAGCCTCGGCCAGCAGACGCCGCGGGTCGAGCGCCGGGCCCGCGCCGCCGCGCTCGTGTTCGCCGTCGTGCTCTGCGCCGGCTACCTGGTGGTCCCGTTCGCCGTACTCACCGGATTGGTGGCCTGACATGGATCTGTACACCGAGGGCGACCCGATCGCCGACACCCGGGCCCCGGACGGCCCGGTCGAGACCCGGTGGGACCGGCACCGCTTCGAGATGAAGCTGGTGAACCCGGCCAACCGCCGGAAGCTGACCGTGATCGTGGTCGGCACCGGCCTGGCCGGCGGCTCCGCCGCGGCGACGCTGGCCGAGCAGGGCTACCACGTCAAGTCCTACTGCTACCAGGACAGCCCGCGCCGGGCCCACTCGATCGCCGCCCAGGGCGGCATCAACGCCGCCAAGAACTACCGCAACGACGGCGACTCGGTGCACCGCCTCTTCTACGACACCGTCAAGGGCGGCGACTTCCGCTCCCGGGAGTCGAACGTGCACCGGCTGGCCGAGGTCTCGGTCAACATCATCGACCAGTGCGTCGCCCAGGGCGTCCCGTTCGCCCGCGAGTACGGCGGCCTGCTCGACACCCGCTCGTTCGGCGGCGCCCAGGTGCAGCGCACCTTCTACGCCCGGGGCCAGACCGGCCAGCAGCTCCTGCTCGGCGCGTACCAGGCCCTCGAACGGCAGATCGGCCTGGGCAACGTGGAGATGAACGCCCGCCACGAGATGCTCGAACTGGTGGTCGTCGACGGCCGGGCGCGCGGCATCGTGGTCCGCGACATGGTCACCGGCGAGATCAGCACCGAGATGGCCGACGCGGTGGTGCTGGCCTCCGGCGGCTACGGCAACGTCTTCTACCTCTCCACCAACGCCAAGGGCTGCAACGTCACCGCCTCCTGGCGGGCGCACCGCAAGGGCGCGTACTTCGCCAACCCCTGCTACACCCAGATCCACCCGACCTGCATCCCGGTCTCCGGCGACCACCAGTCGAAGCTGACCCTGATGAGCGAGTCGCTGCGCAACGACGGCCGGGTGTGGGTGCCGAAGGCCAAGGGCGACGACCGCGGCCCGCGGGACATCCCCGAGGACGAGCGGGACTACTACCTGGAGCGGATCTACCCGTCCTTCGGCAACCTGGTCCCCCGCGACATCGCCTCCCGCGCCGCGAAGAACGTGTGCGACGAGGGACGCGGCGTCGGCCCCACCGGCCTCGGCGTCTACCTCGACTTCGCCGACGCCATCGACCGGCTCGGCCGCAAGGCCATCGAGGCCAAGTACGGCAACCTCTTCGAGATGTACGAGCGGATCACCGGCGAGGACCCGTACGAGGTGCCGATGCGGATCTACCCCGCCGTGCACTACACGATGGGCGGCCTCTGGGTCGACTACGACCTCCAGTCGACCATCCCCGGCCTGTTCGTGATCGGCGAGGCGAACTTCTCCGACCACGGCGCGAACCGGCTCGGCGCCTCGGCGCTGATGCAGGGCCTGGCCGACGGCTACTTCGTGCTGCCGAGCACCCTCGCGAACTACCTGGCCGCCAACCCGATGGAGAAGGTCGACGCCAGCCACCCGGAGGCGGTCGCGGCGCGTACCGACGTCGAGGACCGGATCACGCGGCTGCTCGCGGTCAACGGCGACCGCACGGTGGACTCGTTCCACCGCGAGCTGGGCCAGATCATGTGGGAGCACTGCGGCATGGAGCGCTCCGACGCCGGGCTGCGCAAGGCGATCGCCGAGATCCGGGCGCTGCGCGAGCAGTTCTGGCAGCGGGTCCGCGTCCCGGGCGACGGTGAGGGCCTCAACCAGTCGCTGGAGAAGGCCGGCCGGGTGGCCGACTTCTTCGAGCTGGCCGAGCTGATGTGCATCGACGCCCTGCACCGCGAGGAGTCCTGCGGCGGCCACTTCCGGGCCGAGTACCAGACGCCGGACGGCGAGGCGCAGCGCGACGACGACCGGTTCGCGTACGTGGCCGCCTGGGAGTACACCGGCACCGGCGAGCCCGTGCTGCACAAGGAAGACCTGACCTTCGAATACGTCCACCCCTCGCAGCGGAGCTACAAGTGAACCTGACCCTGCGCATCTGGCGCCAGACCGGCCCCGAGGACAAGGGTCGGATGGTGACCTACCCGGTGCCGGACGTGTCCCCGGACATGTCCTTCCTGGAGATGCTCGACGTGCTCAACGAGCGGCTGATCCTCGACGGCGAGGAGCCGGTCGCGTTCGACCACGACTGCCGTGAGGGCATCTGCGGCATGTGCAGCCTCATGATCAACGGTGAGGCGCACGGCCCGCAGCGCGGCACCACCGCCTGCCAGCTGCACATGCGGCAGTTCTCCGACGGCGACACGATCGACATCGAGCCCTGGCGGGCCCGGGCCTTCCCGGTCATCAAGGACCTGGTGGTGGACCGGAACGCGTTCGACAAGATCATCGCCGCCGGTGGCTACGTCACCGCGCCGACCGGCAGCGCCCCGGAGGCGCACTCCACCCCGGTGGCGAAGGACAACGCGGACGCCGCGTTCTCCTCGGCCGCCTGCATCGGCTGCGGCGCCTGCGTCGCGGCCTGCCCGAACGGCTCCGGCATGCTGTTCACCGCCGCCAAGGTCACCCAGCTCTCGCTGCTGCCCCAGGGGCAGCCCGAGCGCTACACCCGGGTGATCGGCATGGTGGACGCACACGACGAGGCCGGCTTCGGCGGCTGCACCAACATCGGCGAGTGCGCCTCGGCCTGCCCGAAGGGCATCCCGCTGAACACCATCGGCCGCCTCAACCGGGACTACCTCAAGGCGACCACGAAGCGGGCCGGCACCCCCGGCTCCTGACCCTTCGCCACCGCACCACCCGACCGCCGCACCCCGCAGCCAGGGGCGCGGCGGTCGGCCCGTTTCCGGGGCACGCAGCCCCCCGGCCCCGGAGATCTTGGTACGGAATGGCCCCCGGAGGGGCACTTTCCTACCAAGATCTGCGCGCTTCCCACGCCCGCGCGGGGCACCCGTCGGGCTGGCCCGCACCAGCACGCCGGGCCCGAGCGGGACGGCCGCGAGGCAGGGCGGTGGACAGCGACGGGACGCCGCCGGTTCAAGCCACTCCGCGCGGGTAGCAGTCCCATGGACGGCACCGAGGAGGGACATTCAGGCATGAAGGCACTGACCTGGCAAGGCAAGCGTGACGTCCGGGTCGAGGACGTCCCGGACCCCCGGATCGAGGAGCCGACCGACGCGATCGTCCGGATCACCTCGACCGCCATCTGCGGTTCCGACCTGCACCTGTACGAGGTGCTCGGGCCGTACCTGAAGCCCGGCGACATCCTCGGCCACGAGCCGATGGGCATCGTCGAGGAGGTCGGCTCCGGGGTGACCCGGCTGAAGAAGGGCGACCGGGTGGTCGTCCCGTTCAACATCTCCTGCGGGCACTGCTGGATGTGTGAGCGGCAGCTCTACGCCCAGTGCGAGACCACCCAGGTGACGGCCGAGGGCAAGGGCGCGTCGCTGTTCGGCTACACCTCGCTCTACGGCTCGGTCCCGGGCGGCCAGGCCGAGTACCTGCGCGTCCCGCAGGCCCAGTTCGGCCCGATCAAGATCCCCGACACCGGGCCGGACGAGCGTTGGCTCTACCTCTCCGACATCCTGCCCACCGCCTGGCAGGCGGTGAAGTACGCGGACACCCCGCCCGGCGGCACGCTCGCCGTGTTCGGCCTCGGCCCGGTCGGGCAGTTCTCCGCCCGGATCGGCCGGCACCTCGGCGCCGGCCGGGTGATCGGCCTGGACCTGGTGCCGGAGCGGCTGGAGATGGCCCGCCGGCACGGCATCGAGGTGCTCGACGTCAGCCAGCTCGACGACGTGCCGGGCGCGCTCATCGACCTGGTCGACGGGCGCGGCCCGGACGCGGTGATCGACGCGGTCGGCATGGAGGCGCACGGCGCGCCGGTCGGCAAGATCGCGCAGGCCGCCGCCGGCCTGCTCCCGGACAAGCTGGCCCGGCCGATGATCGACGCGGCCGGGGTGGACCGGCTGGTGGTGCTGCACGCCGCGCTCAAGGCGGTCCGGCGCGGCGGCACCGTCTCGATCTCCGGGGTGTACGGCGGCGAGCAGGACCCGATGCCGCTGATGGAGATGTTCGACCGGGGCATCCAGTTGCGGATGGGCCAGTGTCACGTGCGCCGCTGGGTGGACGAGATCATTCCGCTGCTGGCGGGCGACGACGACCCGCTGGGCGTCGAGGACCTGCGGACCCACCGGCTGCCGCTGGCGCAGGCGCCGCAGGCGTACGAGATGTTCCAGAAGAAGGAGGACGGCTGCGTCAAGGTCGTGCTCGCGCCGTGACCCGGACGGTGGTCGTCACCGGCGCGACCAGCGGGATCGGCCGGGCGGCGGCCCGGGAGTTCGCGGGCCGCGGGGACCGGTTGGTCCTCGCGGCCCGCGCGCCCGAAACCCTGGAGCAGGTACGCCGGGAGTGCGCCGACGCCGGCGCGGCGGACGTGCGCGTCGTGCCCACCGACGTCACCGAACCGGGGGCGCTCGACGCGCTGACGGCGACCGCGGTCGCCGGGTTCGGCCGGATCGACGTCTGGGTGCACACCGCCGCCGTGATGGCGTACGGACGCTTCGAGGAGATCCCGGCGGAGGTCTTCGAGCAGGTGGTCCGCACCGACCTGCTGGGCTCCGCCGGGGTGGCGCGGGTGGCGCTGCGGCACTTCAAGGAGGCCGGTGCGGGCACGCTGATCCTCACCGGTTCCGTGCTCGGTCACATCACCGCGCCCTACATGAGCGGGTACGTCACCAGCAAGTGGGGCCTGCACGGGCTGGCCCGGGCGTTGCAGCAGGAGTCCCGGGACCTGCCCGGCGTCAACGTCTGCCTGGTCACCCCCGGCAGCGTGGACACCCCGGTCTACCAGCAGGCGGCGAACTACGTGGGACGGATCGGGCGGCCACCGCTGCCGATCACCACCCCGGAGCGGGTGGCCCGGGCCATCGCGCACTGCGCCGACAAGCCCCGCCGGGAGATCTCGGTGGGCCGGGTCAACCTGGTCATGCGGGTCGGTTTCACCGCGCTGCCGGCCGTCTACGACGTGCTGGTCGGCCCGCTGATGCGGCTCGGCGGGCTCACCGGCCGGCCGGTGCCGCCGACCGAGGGCGTGGTGTTCACGCCCAACCCGGCCGGCGAGGCGGTCCGGGGCGGCTGGCTGCCCGACCTGTCGCGGGTGGTCCGGACCGTGGGCGGGGCGACCGCGACGGTCGGGTCGGCGGTACGGCGGCGGTTGAGCTGAGTCAGCGTCTCCCCAGACCCGTCGTTCCACGGATGGGGACGGTGGTGGCTACCGTGTACTGCGGGACACGGCGGAGGGGACGAGCATGCGGGCACCGACGGAACGCGAACCGGGCACGGCAGGCGGCGGGCGGGGGTGGCGGCTCGCCGGGCTGGCCGCCGTGGCCGGGCTGGCCTGGGCGGCGCGTGACGTGCCGGCCCAGCTCGGCGGCCGGCTCACCGGCGCCCGGGCGGAACGCGCCGCCCGGTCACCGCGGTTCCGCGACGGCACGTTCCACAACCCGACCGGCACGAACGCCACCATGGTCGCCGACCCGGGCCGCAACCTGGTCCGGGAGCTGATCTTCGGTAAGCAGAAGCGGCGGCCGGGCAGCGCCGTGCCGCTGCTGCGCCCGACCGACGCCGCGCCCGCCGACCCGGCCGACGAGCTGAACGTGATCTGGTACGGCCACGCCTCCACGCTGGTGGAGATCGAGGGCCACCGGGTGCTGCTCGACCCGGTGTGGAGCGACAGGTGCTCACCGTCGGCGCTGGTCGGCCCGCGACGCATCCACGAGCCGCCGGTCCGCCTCGACGAGCTGCCCCGGCTCGACGCCGTCCTGATCTCGCACGACCACTACGACCACCTGGACATGGCGACGGTCCGGGGGCTGCTGACCCACCAGTCCGCGCCGTTCCTGGTGCCGCTCGGCGTCGGCGCCCACCTGGAACGCTGGGGCGTGCCGGCGGACCGCATCGTCGAGCTGGACTGGTCGGAGCGCCACCGGGTCGGCGGCCTGACGCTCACCGCCACCGCCGCGCAGCACTTCTCCGGGCGCGGGCTGCGCCGCGACGGCACGCTCTGGAGTTCCTGGGTGGTGGCCGGCGCGCGGCGGAAGCTGTTCTACACCGGCGACTCCGGCTACTTCGACGGCTACGCCGCGATCGGCGCCGAGCACGGCCCGTTCGACGTCACGCTCATGCAGATCGGCGCGTACGACCGGGCGTGGCCGAACATCCACATGTTCCCGGAGGAGGCGGTCGCCGCCCACCTCGACGTCCGGGGCGAACTGCTGGTGCCGGTGCACTGGGGCACGTTCAACCTGGCCCTGCACGACTGGTCGGAGCCGGTGGACCGGCTCTGGGCCGAGGCGAAGGCGCGGGGCGTCCGGCTGGCGGTGCCGCGCCCCGGCGAGCGGGTCGTGGTGGACGAGCCGCCGGCGGTGGACGGCTGGTGGCAGGCGATCGCCTGACTTGGCGGAAAAAGACAGACAAGGCACTCTTCGGCCTATTTTTGCGTACTCTGTTCGCTGACGAGTCAGCGGCCGGAGGACAGCATGCAGGTTCGCCTCTCCCCAGGCGTGGTAGATCCCGCGACACCCACCTCGTCCCGGGGCGGCGTCGCGGCCGTCAAGCGGGTCGTCGACGTCGTCGTCGCCTCGACCGCCCTGCTGGTCATGGCCCCGGTGCTGGCCGCGGTGGCGGTCGCCGTGCTGCTCGGCCTGGGCCGCCCGGTGCTCTTCCGGCAACGGCGGATCGGCTGGCGGGGCCGCGAGTTCACCATCGTGAAGTTTCGTTCCATGGCCGGCGGCGGCCACGCCTTCTCGCCCGGCGACGACCAGCTCCGGCTGACCCCGTTGGGGCGGTGGCTGCGGTCCACCAGCCTGGACGAACTGCCCAGCCTCTGGAACATCCTGCGCGGGGACATGAGCCTCGTGGGTCCTCGCCCGTTCCCGACCAGCTACCGCGATCGCTACACACCGGAGCAGTTCCGGCGCCACGCCGTCCGACCGGGGCTGACCGGCTTGGCGCAGGTCAATGGCCGCAACGAGCTCGACTGGGAGAAGCGGTTCGCCTACGACCTGCGGTATGTGGACCACTGGAGCCTCAGCCTCGATGCCCGCATCCTGGCCCGGACGGCGGTGGCCGTGCTCCGCCGGCGAGGAATCAACGCACCCGGCACCGCCACCGCGCACGAGTTCCGCGGCACCGCGCCGGAGCGGCCCGAACCGGCGACGGCGGGACGGTAGCGGCGGTGGGTCTCGACCTCGTCATCGTCGGATGCGGCGGCCACGGTCGGGAGATCGCGCAGGTCGTGGCCGCGGTCAACGCCGCGTCGAACCGGCCGCCCTGGCGGCTGGTCGGCTTCGTCGACGACGACCCGTCGGAGCGGAACCGTAAGCGCGTCGAGTCGACAGGCGTCCCCTACCTCGGGACCGTGGCCACGCTCGGGCACCTGTCGCCGGCGACCCACGTCGTCCTCGGCCTCGGCGACCCACGGATCCGGCGGGTCGTCGGCACGCGGGTCGAACTGTTCGGCCTGCCCGCGGCCAGTCTCGTACACCCGGACGCGACCGTCGGCCCGGACCTGGTGTCGGCCGAGGGTCTGGTGGTTTTCGCCGGCGGCCGGATCACCACCGGAGTCACCGTCGGACGGCACCTGCACGTCAACCAGAACGCCACCCTCGCCCACGACTGCGTGGTCGGTGACTACGTCTCCCTGCACCCGCTCGCGGCCGTCTCGGGCGACTGTCGCCTCGACACCGCAGCGCTGGTCGGAGCGGGTGCCGTGGTGCTGCCGGGCCTTCGGGTGGGGGCCGGCGCGACAGTCGGCGCCGGCGCCTGCGTGGTGCGCGACGTGGCGCCGGGCCTCGTGGTCAAGGGAGTGCCGGCGCGCTGAGCGAGCCTCAGAGCACGAACGCGTCGGTCCACAACGCGCCGGAACGCCCGGAGAGCGCGTCCAGCATCGCCACCGCCTGACCGTCGGTGAGCTGCGCGACGAAGTCGACGATGGCCCGGCCCCGGGCCCGACCGATCCGGTCCGGGGTACGCGGATGCAGCTCGGCCTCGGCCAGCTCCACCAGGTCGTGCAGCCGGCGGGGTAGTCGGGACTCCTCCTCCGGGTCCAGCAGCCACTCCCAGAGCGCCTCCACCAGCGTGTCCAGCAGCCGCGCCTGGCCGCGCTGGTGCAGCGCCAGGTCGGGGCGGGCCAGCACGAACCGGTGGTGGACGAACTTGAGCACCTGCACCTCGTGCCACTGCGCCTTGCCCAGCAGCACGTACCCGGAGCGGACGTCCGGCTCCGGGGTCACCGTGATGGCCTCCACGAAGCGGGTGGACCAGCGGGCGGAGAAGCGGGCGACGTACTGCTCCGCCTCGATCGAGCCGTCGAACGGCAACGCCAGCAGCCCCTCCACCAGCTCCTCGCGGACGTGCTCGACGGCCGCGGCGAACGCCTCGTCGTCGGCGATCCAGCCGTCCTTGCGGTGCAGTTGGCGGCGCAGCCGCTCGATCGCCGCGCCGGGTCGCCGGCCCGCGGTGTCCAGCGCCGAGGCGGTGATCGACCGCAGGTGCCCGCACTCGCGTTGCCAGGCCATCAGCTCGGCGGCCACCGCGCCCTGCTGGAGCACCCCGACGCGGTAGAAGTCCTCCACGTCGTGGATGGCGTACGCGATGTCGTCGGCGGTGTCCATCACGGACGCCTCCGGCGTCTGCTGCCAGTCCGGGATCCGCCCGGCGAACGGCTCCCGGGCCGCCCGCAGGTCGTCCAGCTCGGTGCGGTACGCGCCGAACTTCAACGACCCGCTCTCCGGGTCGTCCGGCGGCGGCGCGGCGCCCCGGGGCGCCGGGTCGAGGTGTCGCGGATGCGGGTCGGGGTGGTCCAGCCGGGTCCATGGATACTTCAGCATCGCCGCCCGGACCGCGGCGGTCAGGTCCAGCCCGGTGGTCGCCGCGCCGCGGATCTCGGTGCTGGTGACGATCCGGTACGACTGGGCGTTGCCCTCGAAGCCGTCCGGCAGCCCCAGCCGCTGCCGGGCCAGCCGGTCGAGAACCCGCTCCCCCAGGTGCCCGAACGGCGGATGTCCGAGGTCGTGGGCGAGCGCGGCGGCCTCGACCACGTCCGGGTCGCAGCCGCCCAGCTTCTCCAGCAGGTCCCGGTGCGCCGGGTCGGCGGTCAGCCGTTCGGCGATCGCGCGGGCCACCTGGGCCACCTTCAGGCTGTGCGTGAGCCGGTTGTGCACCAGCAGCCCGGAGCCGCCCGGACTGATCACCTGGGTGACGCCGTTCAGCCGGGCGAAGAACGGCGAGCCGACGATCCGGTCCCGGTCGGCCCGGAACGGCCCGGCGGCCAGGTCGCCGAGCGCCCGGGCGCTGCCCCCGAAGAGTCGCCGGGCCCGTGGATCCGCAGGTGCCTCCATGATCGCCACGCTAGCGCAGCCGTCGACGGTCGGGGCGGGGTGCTCCTAGAGCCGCTCCACTGTCGGTCCCGAACACCGGTTCCGCGCGTCGAAGACGTAACGGGCCCGGCCGGCCACCATCTCGTAGTCGAAGACGTCGTGGTCGGTCGCGACGATCACCGCGTCGGCGGCGTCGACCTCGTGTTCGGTAAGCGGCACGACCAGCACGCCGGCGGGGATCTGGTGCGGCTCGGCGTACGGCTCGGCGGCCCGCACGTCCGCGCCGAGGTCGCACAGCCGGCGCGCGACGTCGACCGCCGGCGAGTCACGCATGTCGCCGGTGTTCTTCTTGTACGCCAGGCCGAGCATCAGCAGCCGGGCGCCGCTGACCGCCCGGCCGGCCCGGTTGAGGCCGGCCATGATCCGCTGGGTGACGTGCTCGGGCATCTCGTGGTTGACGTCGTTGGCCAGCTCGATGAACCGGAACTGCCGGCCCAGCCGCCGCTTGACCTGCCAGGACAGGTAGCAGGGGTCGATCGGGAGGCAGTGGCCGCCGACGCCGGGCCCGGGCCGGAACGGCATGAAGCCGAACGGCTTCGTCTCGGCGGCGTCGATCGCCTGCCAGACGTCGATGCCGAGGTGGTGGGAGAGGATCGTGAGCTCGTTGATCAACCCGAGGTTCACCTGGCGGAACGTGTTCTCGATCAGCTTGGTCAGCTCCGCGACCCGGGTGGACGGCACCGGCACCGTCCGGGCCACGATCCGACGGTAGAAGCCGTCCACCCGCTCCAGCGCGGCGGCGTCCACGCCGGAGACCACCTTGGGGGTGTTCTCCAGCCGCCAGGTCGGGTTGCCCGGGTCGATGCGTTCCGGGCTGTAGCCGAGGTGGAAGTCCCCGGGCGCCTGCAGTCCGCTGGCCGTCTCCAGGAGCGGGCGCAGCAGCTCCTCGGTGGTGCCCGGGTACGTCGTCGACTCCAGCACCACCGTGGCGCCGGGCCGCACGTACGGGCCGACGTGGTGGCCGGCCTGTTCGACGAAGCTCAGGTCCGGGGTGCCGTCCCGGAGCGGGGTCGGCACCGTGATCACGCAGACGTCGAAGCCCTCGGCGTCGGCGTACTCGGCGCTCGGGCGGTAACGGCCGCTGCCGAGGGCCCGGCCGAGGCGCTCGGCCGGGATGTCCTCCACGTAGGACTCCCCCGAGGCGAGCCGCTTGACCCGGTCGGCGTCCACATCCAGGCCCACCACGTCGAAGCCGGCCTCGACGGCGCGTACGGCCAGGGGAAGACCGACGTAGCCCTGACCGATGACGACCACTTTCTCCGTGCTCACCCGGTTCTCCAGACAGGAGTAGAAATTCCTGGTTGGAGGCTAGAGGCGCGGTTGGCAGCCCAGGGGCGCTTTCATATTATTCGTCGGCTTTGCCATCGGGCGGCTGCGCGGCTGTCGGCGCCGGCGGGCAGAATGCACGACGAACTCACCGGGAAGAGGCGGAGCAAGATCGTGACTCAGTCTGTGCACCAGCGGATCGCCGAGGAACTCGGCGTCGCCGAGCGTCAGGTGCGGGCGGCCGTGGAGCTGCTCGACGGCGGCGCCACCGTGCCGTTCATCGCCCGCTACCGCAAGGAGGCCACCGGCACCCTCGACGACGCGCAGCTGCGCACGCTCGAGGAGCGGCTGCGCTACCTGCGGGAGCTGGACGAGCGGCGCGCCGCGGTGCTGGAGTCGATCCGCGGTCAGGGCAAGCTCGACGACGCGCTGGAAGCCCAGATCCTGGCGGCGGACTCGAAGTCCCGGCTGGAGGACATCTACCTGCCGTACAAGCCGAAGCGGCGGACCCGCGCGCAGATCGCCCGCGAGGCCGGGCTGGAGCCCCTGGCCGACACGCTCCTCACCGACCCGGCGCAGGACCCGCGCGCCACCGCGGCCGGCTTCGTCGACGCGGAGAAGGGCGTGGCCGACGCCGCCGCCGCGTTGGACGGGGCGCGGGCCATCCTGATCGAGCGCTTCGCCGAGGACGCCGACCTGATCGGCACGCTGCGCGAGCAGATGTGGTCGCGGGGCCGGCTGGTCTCCCTGGTACGCGAGGGCCAGGAGGCGGCCGGCGCCAAGTTCGCCGACTACTTCGACTTCGCCGAGCCGTACCCGAAACTGCCGTCGCACCGGATCCTCGCCATGTTCCGCGGCGAGAAGGAGGGCGTGCTGGAGCTGACCATGGCCCCGGACGCCGAGGACGACACCGACACCGTCACCGGGCCCAGCCGCTACGAGGCCGCCGTGGCCGGCCGGTTCGGCGTCAGCGACCGGGGCCGGCCGGCCGACCGGTGGCTGGCCGACACGGTGCGCTGGGCCTGGCGTACCCGGATCCTCATCCACCTCGCCGCCGACCTGCGGACCCGGCTCTGGCAGGTGGCCGAGGAAGAGGCCGTCCGGGTCTTCGCCACCAACCTGCGTGACCTGCTGCTCGCCGCGCCCGCCGGCGCGCGGCCCACCATGGGTCTCGACCCGGGCCTGCGCACCGGCGTCAAGGTGGCGGTGGTCGACGCGACCGGCAAGGTGGTCGCCACCGACACGATCTACCCGCACGAGCCGCGCCGGCAGTGGGACGCGTCGCTGCACACGCTCGCCACGCTGGCCGCGACGCACGGCGTCGAGCTGGTGGCGATCGGCAACGGCACCGCCAGCCGGGAGACCGACAAGCTGGCCGGTGACCTGATCAAGCAACACCCCGAGCTGACGCTGACCAAGGTGGTGGTCTCCGAGGCGGGCGCGTCGGTCTACTCCGCCTCCGCGTACGCCTCGCAGGAGCTGCCGGGGCTCGACGTGTCGCTGCGCGGGGCGGTCTCCATCGCCCGGCGTCTCCAGGACCCGCTCGCCGAACTCGTGAAGATCGACCCGCGTTCGATCGGCGTCGGGCAGTACCAGCACGACCTGTCCGAGGTGAAACTGTCCCGCTCCCTCGACGCCGTCGTCGAGGACTGCGTCAACGCGGTCGGCGTGGACGTCAACACCGCCTCCGCGCCGCTGCTCACCCGGGTCTCCGGCATCGGTGCCGGGCTGGCGGAGAACATCGTGCTGCACCGGGACGCGAACGGGCCGTTCCGCACCCGGACCGAGCTGAAGAAGGTGGCCCGGCTCGGCCCGAAGGCGTTCGAGCAGTGCGCCGGCTTCCTGCGCATCCCGGGCGGCGACGACCCGCTCGACTCGTCAAGCGTGCACCCCGAGTCGTACCCGGTGGTGCGCCGCATCCTCGCCTCCACCGGGCAGGACCTGCGCGCGCTGATCGGCAGGTCCGCGATCCTGCGCGGCCTGCGGGCGACCGACTTCGTGGACGACACGTTCGGCCTGCCCACCGTCACCGACATCCTGGCCGAGCTGGAGAAGCCCGGTCGCGACCCGCGGCCGGAGTTCCGCACCGCGACGTTCGTCGAGGGCGTCGAGAAGATCGGCGACCTGACGCCCGGGATGGTGCTGGAGGGTGTGGTCACCAACGTGGCCGCGTTCGGCGCGTTCGTCGACGTGGGCGTGCACCAGGATGGTCTGGTGCACGTCTCCGCCATGTCGCACACGTTCGTCAAGGACCCGCGCGACGTGGTGAAGTCCGGCGACGTGGTCCGGGTGCGGGTGCTCGACGTGGACGTGCCGCGCAAGCGGATCTCGTTGACGCTGCGCCTGGACGACGAGGCGCCGACCGGCGGCGGACGCCCGGCCGGCGGCGAGGGCCGGCGGGACCGCGACGGCCGAGGCGGTGCGGACGGCAGCCGAGGTGGTGCGGGCGGTGGCCGTCCGGGCCGCGGGCAGGCCGGCGGCCAGCGGGGCGGACAGGCCGGCGGGCAGGACCGTGGGCAGGGCGGCGGCGGCCAGCGCGGCGGGCAGGGCGGCCAGGACCGTGGGCAGGGCGGCGGGCAAGGCGGAGGCGGCGGCCGTCAGCGTGCGGACCGGGGCGGCTCGCAGCCGCGTCAGGGGCGCGGCGGTGGCGCCTCCGCGCCGGTCAACGACGCCATGGCGGAGGCGTTGCGCCGCGCCGGACTGGCCTGACCGTCGCCGGTCGCGGCGCTGTCGAGCTGAGGTCACGAACGACTCAGCTCGACAGCGCCGCGAGACGGGTGGCGCCGCCCATCCCCGCGGGCAGGCGGCGCGGGCGTACCCTCGCGGGCGTGGGTGTGGACGACGACGCGCAGTGGCGGGAGCGGCAGCGCCGGGCGATGGTGGCCCACGCGGCGGCCGACGCCCGGGAACGCGCCGCGGAGCAGGCGGAGGCCGCGAAGCTGGTGGCCGCGTTCGCCGCCGAGGCGCGGCGGCGCGGCCTGGCGACCGACCGGCTGGTCGCGACCGCCCACGACGGCCGCGGTCGCTACCGCACCCGGATCACCGGCTGGTACGTGGACCGGGCGCGCAGCCGGGCCGTGGACACCGACGGGCGTTTCTACCTGCTCAGCGTGCCGCCGAGCCTGGGGTCGCGGCTGTTCGGGGCCGAGCCGCCGCCGAGCGCGCCCCCGCTGGTCGTCGGGCGGGGCGGCCGGGACGGCGAGTCCGTTCCGCTGGCGACGCTGCTCAGCCGGCGTCTCGAGGCGGGCGACGACTGGCGGTGACCGGCGTCGGCCGGTCGGCCCGCTGCCGCGGCACCCCCCGCCCGGCCCGCCGTGCCACCCGCCGCCACCAGCACAACTGCACGACCAGCGTGAGCAGCCCGGCCAGCACGATGGCGGCCAGGTTGATCACCAGTTGGAGGGCGGAACCGGCCGCCTCGTGCCACACCCCGTAGCCGGCCGCGACCGCCACGTTCGCGGCCGCCGGGACGGTGGTCACCGAGATCAGCACGCCGACGAGCGAGCCGGACTTCTTCGAGGTCAGGGACAGCATGCCGGCGACCCCGGCGAGCAGCCCGACCACCCAGGAGAGCGCGTCCGGCCGCCAGATGAAGTCGGTGAGCGGGCGCTCGTCGAGCAGCATGTCCCGGCTGACCAGACCGGCCGCGGTGAGCGCCCAGGTGCTCAACACGGTGGCCACCATGGCGACGAGGAAGCCGACGGTCAGGGCCTGCACCGAGCGGCCGACGACGCCGGGCTGACGGCGCAGCAGCGCCACGCAGAGCGCGGCGAGCGGGCCGAACTCGGGGCCGACCACCATCGCGCCGACGATCAGGATGGGCTGGTCGAGCAGCACGCCGATGCCGGCGATCATGGTGGCCACGGTGATCAGGGCGAGGAAGGTGCCGGTGAGCACCGTCTGCTCGCCGGTCTTCGCCGCGATCTCGTCCCAGACCACCGCGTCCTCGCCGTGCCCCGGCGCCTCGTCGGCGGCCCGGTCGGCCGCCGCGGAGAGCGTCAGCTCCACGTCCTCGGCGGCGATCGCCCCGTGCGCCTCGACGCCGAGTTCCCGCAGCTTGTGCAGCACCCCGTCCGCGCTCTCCCGGACCACGTCGCAGGTGACGTAGTCGCCGGCCGGTTCGCGGGCGGCGCCGGGGAGCACCACGAGGTGCGTCACGCCGGGGTCGGCGGCCAACAGGTCGACGACGGCCGACGACCGGTCGCCGGGCGCGATCACCCTCAGGTGCAGCACGGGCAAACTCCAGGACGGCCGGTCGGGATACAGGTCGTCGCACCTTACACCGGGCCGCCGGACATCACCCGACCCCGAGTTCCCGCAGGATCAGCCGGACGTGGAAGTCGACCACGGACTGCCGTTCCCAGTTCCGCAGCACCTGGGCCGGAACCACCACCCGCTTGGCCCGTAGCTGGTCCAGCAGCGCAACCGCCACCGCCTCGGCGCGGGCCGGCACCAACGTGAACCCCGCCTCCACCTGCTCGGCCAGCGCGCGGCTGCCCCGGTTCCGCACGGCCACCACCGGGGTGCCGAGGCTGAGCGCCTCCACCTGGGTCATCGGCAGACCCTCCCGGCCACTGGTGGAGAGCAGCACGTCGGCCCGGGCGAGCTCCGTACCCGGCCGGGAGGTCCACGGACCGACGCTCACCCCCGGCTCGGCCGGTGGTGTCCACGCCCTCTCGCCGGGCGGCGACGACCCCACGATGCGCAGTTCGAGACCGGGCAGGTGGGACCGGGCCCGGCGCCACGCCGCGACCGCCAGGTCGAGGTTCTTGTCCGGGGTGAGGCGGCCGAGCACCAGCACCCGGGGTGGGCGGTCCCTCGGCGCCGCGTCCCCGGCGTCATCGAGGCGCAGTTGCGTCGGGTCCACACCGGCCGCGCCGCACGGCGCCCGGTGGACCCGGCTCCAGGGCGCGAGACGACGGTAGCTGCGCTCGTCCTCCGGGTTCAGCGTGACGTAGGTGGGCGTGCACCACGCGGACGCCGCCTCGGCCACGGTGAAGACGCGGCCGGACAACCCCGGGACGCCGAAGAGGGTACCGCTCACCACCGCCAGGTGGCGGGTCCGGCTGCTGCGGGCGACGAGCCGGCCCACCGCGATGCCGAACGGCGAGTGCAGGTGCAGCAGGGCCGCCCGTTCCTCGCGGACGATGCGACGCAGGTCCCCGGCCGCCCGTACGATCTCCGACGGTCGCCCCCGGCGGAACGGCGTCACCTCGCGGACGTCGTCGAAGGAAGCCAGCAGTTCGGGGCCGACGGAACCACGCCCGGCCACCGCCACCCGCCGGATGCCACGGTCGGCGAGCGACCGCGCGACGGGCGCGACGATGTTGGTGAGCGTCATGCCGACGCCCGCCACGAAGACGACCGTGGGAGTGGCGGGTCGGCCGGCGGTCGGGGGCGTCGCCGCCGCGGCCCCGGTCGGGATGACGGTGGCCATCTCGGCCCTCCCTGCTGATCGTCACGTACGACTCGATCTGGCTGGAGGGTAGAGGGAGAGGTGCGGGCACAAGGCCCTTTTCACGATTTCAGTTCGTCGCAGATTCCCTCACAACTTTCCACGCCTGGTTCCGTTAGCCATACGGCAGGCCGCGTCTGCGATCACGGTCGTCGGTGCGGGAAGGCGGCAGGACGCATACGGGGATGGCGCTGATGATCGGCAACAACGGCATGGAGAGGACCACCAGGGGCGGTGACCCGTGGCTCTTCGCCGTCATCCTGCCCACCCTGATCAGCCTGGTCCTCATGGCATTCGATGCACGACTCCTGCACTGGTACATGATTCCGGTCACCATCTGCGGCATGCTGATCGCGCCGGACGTGGTGGACTGGGCGGCGCGGCGCCTGGACACGTTCGACCCTCGGGCGCTGGTCGGCCTGTTCGGATTCCACTTCTTCTATCTGGCGCCGATCCTGCACGTCATGCTCGATTACTGGCCCAGGTTCCTGGAACCGCTTACCGACTGGAAGGCCGGGCTCGGCGCGATGGCGACGCTGAACGTGTTGGGCCTGTGTGTCTACCGCGTGGTCCTGAACCTCCGGGTGCCGTCGACACGGAGCCCGCGCATCGCACGGAAGCTGAACGATCGGGTGTTCGTCCAGCTCGGGTGGCTGGCGTTCGCGGTCGGCCTGGCCGGCTTCATCGCCGTCATCATCCATTTCGGCGGCCTGAGCGGCTACGTGTCGGCAGCAGCCGACGATCGCGATTCCTTCATCGGCTACGGGTGGTTGCTCCTCATCGGCGAGTCGTTCCCGCTTGTCGGATTCGTCGTGGCGGTGGTGCGCTTCCGGGTGGCACTGACCGGGCGGCCGGCCACCTTGTCCGCACTGTTCCTGGTGTTCGCGATCACGCAGTTCGCCGTCGGCGGCCTGCGGGGCTCACGCAGTAACACGATCTGGCCCCTGCTCATCGGACTGATCGTCGTACACCTGGCGGTGCGGCCGGTCACTCGACGCGCACTTGCCGCGATGGGCATCTCGTTCCTGGTCTTCATGTACGCCTATGGCGTCTACAAGAGCGCCGGTAGCGAGATCCTGTTCGCCACCAGAGGAACCACCTCGGTCACCGAACTCGGCGACGAGACGGGGCGGACCATGCCGACCATGCTGCTCGGCGACCTCGGCCGGTCCGATATCCAAGCGGTACTTCTGCACCATGAACGGGCCGGATACGCGCCGCTGAGCTACGGCGTCACCTACGTCGGCGCCGCGGCGTTCATGATTCCCGATGCCTCGCGTCCGGAGTGGATGCGCGACAAGGTGCAGGCCGGGACCGACATGCTGATGGGCACAGGCGCCTTCGACTCCGGCTGGCGATCGTCCCGCATCTACGGCCTTGCCGGGGAGGCGCTGCTGAACTTCGGTCCGGCCGGCTCGGTAGCTTCGTTCGCCGTGCTGGCCGCCGTGGTCCGGACAGCCCGCCGCCGTTACCTCGGCGCCCGGTTGAGCAGGGAATCCGGGGTGGCGGTCATGAGTGGGATCGCCGGGGTGATCGTGATCCTTGCCCTCGGCAGCGACCTCGACAATCTGCTCTGGTACCTCGTGAAGACCGCGCTGCCGTTGGTCACCGTCGTCTTCTTCTCCCGCCGAACCCACCACACCTCTCCCCACGATCTCGCTCACCTCTCGCCATCTCTACCGGGTCCTGTTCGCGACGAACTGGCGGGCCGGCACCGGCGAGCACCGGTCACGTCGGTCGTCTAGCCGCAGGGCCTGATGCCGTCGCGAGTGTCGGGCCACCACGGGAAGTGAGCCGATTCTTTTCGGTTACCCGTTGAGGGCATTATGAACCTTTTCAAGGTATATGTCGGATAAGATCTGTTCATCCTTCCCATGAACCCCCCGAGGGTGTCCACCACTGTGACGGGAGACTGCATGAGCGGCCGGGTCCATCTGTCCCCGCCCGACGTGGGGCAGCTCGAGGAGTCCTATCTCATCAACGCCCTGCGGTCCGGCTGGATCGCGCCGGTAGGTCCCGAGGTGACCGCTTTCGAGCGGGACATCGCGGAGCGAGCCGGGTGCGCCCACGCCGTGGCCGTCAGCTCGGGCACCGCGGCGCTGCATCTCGCGCTGCTCGCCCTGGGCGTCCGCCCGGGCCAGGTCGTCGTCGTACCCACCATGACGTTCGTGGCCAGCGCGAACGCGGTGGTCTACACAGGCGCCGAGCCCGTCTTCGTCGACAGTGAGCCCAACACCGGCAACATCGATCCCGCGCTTCTCGCCGCGCTGCTGGAGACGCTGCGGGCTGAGGGCCGAAGCGTCGCGGCGGTCATGGCGGTCGATCTCTTCGGCGCCTGCGCCGACTACACCCGCCTGCTCCCGGTGTGCGATGCGGCCGGCGTTCCGTTGCTGGAGGATGCCGCCGAGTCGTTGGGTGCGGCCCACGGCGGGCGCCCGGCCGGTTCGTTCGGACGTGCCGGAGTCTTCTCCTTCAACGGCAACAAGATAATCACCACCTCCGGTGGCGGGATGCTGGTCTCCGACGACGGCGAGTTGGTGGAGCGGTGCCGGCATCTGGCCACCCAGTCCCGGCAGCCGGTCGTGCACTACGAGCACCACGAGGTCGGTTACAACTACCGGCTGAGCAACCTGCTGGCCGCTCTCGGCCGGGCCCAACTGACCCGGCTCGACGAGATGAGGTCACGCCGCCGGCAACTGCGCGAGCGGTACGCCAAGTTCTTCGCGGCCATACCCGGAGTGCGACTGCTCGGCGAAGGCGACGTCGAGAGCAACTGTTGGCTGACCTGTGTCGTGGTCGATCCCGAACGGTCGAGTTGGCCCGCCGCCGACCTCGCGGCGGCGCTCTCCCGCGCCGACATCGAGACTCGCCCGCTGTGGAAGCCGATGCACCGCCAGCCGGTCTACGCAGGCGCCCGAGCAGCGTTGAACGGGGTGTCGGACCGACTCTTCGCCCACGGTCTCGCGCTACCGAGCGGCTCGGCCATGGACGACTCACAGGAGGCACACGTCTTCCGGACCATCGAGCGGTTCCTGGAGCGCGGGTGAACTACGCCATGAGCGGTCTGCGCATCGCCATCATCGTCAAGACCAATGTGGGCGGCGCCTGGGTCGCCACGCAGGCAGCGACCCTGCGCGACCGTGGGCACGAGCCCATCGTCGTCCTTCCGGCCGGCCCCGGTCGACTCACCGAACGCCTGCACGAGATCGGCGTACGGACCGTGCCGTCCCCCTTCAGCTTCCGCTTCCGTCCGACCCCCGCCACGGTGCGCCAACTGTGGCAGCTCCGCCGGCTCCTGCGTGAGCTGCGGCCCGACGTGGTGAACCATCACCTGTACGCCGCCGCCCTCGCCGCCCGGATCGCCTCCCTGGGGCTCGGGTTCTGCCGGGTGCACACGGTGGTCGGCCCGCTGTTCCTCGAGTCGCCCGTGATCCGCGCGGTGGAACGGGTGCTCTGCCGCCTGGACCATCTCGTGATCTGCGGCACCGCCTACACCTCCCGACTGTACGGAGAACTCGGCCTGTCGAGCGAGCGCCGCCCCGCGGTGACGGTGGGGGTCGACATCTCCCGCTACCGGCCCCCGTCACACCGGGACCGGGAGCGGGCAAAGGCCCGGGCCGACCTCGGCCTGCCGCTGTCGGGCTTCGTGGTCATCATGGTCGCCTTCGTCTATCCACCACGGTGGTTGGGCACGAGTCGGCGCGGCATCAAGGGCCACGACGTGCTGCTGGCGGCATGGCGGTCGTTCCGGGCCCGCCGGCCCGACGCGCACCTCCTGCTGGTCGGCGGCGGCACCAACCGGATCGGGGTGGCGCATCGGGACGAGCTGATCCGGCGGTTCGACGTCATCGCCGATCCGAGCGTGACGTGGCTGAACTCGGTCGAGGACGTGCGCCCGGCCTACCGAGCGGCGAACCTCAGCGTCAGCCCGTCCCTGTCCGAGGGGCACGGGGCCCCGGTGGAGGCCAGCGCCATGTCGGTGCCGAGTGTGGTCAGCGATGCGGGTGGACTGCCGGAGACCGTGGACGGGCGGTCCGGCTGGGTGGTGCCACGAGACGACGTCGACGCACTGGCCGAAGGCCTGGAGGTGGCGTACCGCGAGTACGCGGCCGGGCGGCTGGACACCCGTGGCGACCATGCCCGCCGATACGCCGAGCAGCATTTCGACAGGCAGCGGGCGGAACACCGGATGGTCGACCTCATCGAGGAGGCCGTCGAGCGACATGCGCCCGATCGCCCGCGACGCCCGGTAGCCGGCACTCGACGTTCTTCCTTGGAGACCGCCGAGTGAGGGTCGTGGTCACCACGGAGAGCAGGCTCATCCGGACCCCGGACGGCCGTGTGTGGACGTCCACCACAGCCGACCACCGCTTCTGGCGACGCTACCTCAGCGCCTTCGACCAGGTCCGTGTCGTGGCCCGGGTCCTGGACCAGCGGGAGCCTCCGGCCGACCTACGACGGGTCGACGGCGAGGGCGTCGAGGTCCACGCGGTGCCCTACTACCTCGGTCCCTGGCAGTATCTCCGTCAACGTCACCTGGTACGCCGCGCCGTCGGTGCCGCCGCCACCGCGGACGACGCCGTGATCCTCCGGGTCCCGTCCGTCCTCGGAACGCTGCTGTGCGCGGCCCGCGTCCGGCAGGGACTGCCGTTCGCCGTGGAGGTCGTGGGTGATCCCTGGGACGTCTTCGCCAAGGGCGTCATCCGGCATCCTCTCCGCCCGCTGTTGCGGAGCCGGGCAACAAGGCGGCTGCGGCGGGAGTGCCGCGCCGCGGCAGCCGTGTCGTACGTGACGGAGTCGCACCTCCAGGCCCGGTATCCCGGCGCGCCGGGCGTGCCGACCGTCGCCGTGTCCAGCATCGATCTGCCGGCCGAGGCATTCGTGGCTCGTCCTCGACGGTTCGCCAGGCAGGTCGGTGTCGTACCCACCATCGTCGCGGTGGGCACGCTCGAGCAGATGTACAAGGGGGTCGACACGCTCGTCCTCGCGGTGGCGCAGCTCGCCGCCCGGGGGGTGCGGGTGCGACTCGTGCACCTCGGTGACGGTCAGTACCGGAACCGGCTGCATCGGCTGATCACCGAGCACGGCGTGGCCGACCGGGTGACGCTCGCCGGATGGGTCGCCCCCGGCACCCCGCTGCGGGAACAGCTCGACCGCGCGGACCTGTTCGTGATGCCGTCGCGGACGGAAGGGTTGCCGCGCGCGCTGATCGAGGCCATGGCACGCGCCCTGCCGGCCATCGGCACGCGGGTCGGTGGCATCCCCGAACTCCTGCCCGCGGCTGACACGGTGCTTCCGGGGGACCCTTCGGCCCTGGCCACGGCCATTGCCCTGATGCTCGACGATCCCGCTCGCATGGATGCGGCCTCAGCACGGAACCTGGCCCGGGCCCGTCAGTTCTCCCGGGAGACCCTGGAGCCTCGACGCAACGGCTTCTACCAGATGGTGCGGGACGCGATGGCCCGGCCGTCCTCAGGCGCGGATCCGTCCCCGCCGATGCTGCGGGCCGACGTGCCGGGTCCCACCAGGATTCAGACCTGACCGTCGGCCGGCACCCGGAGCCCTCTCCCCGGGGCGGATCGAGAGCGACCGGATCAGCATCACGACCTTGATCAGGGTCTCGACGCCGAGGGCGACCACCACCGTCCACGCGGCGCCGACGAGGCCGTACGCCGGAACCAGCAGGACGCTGACGGCCATGTTGAGCCCCAGCATCGCGACACTCGCCGTCAGTTGGTTGCCGAATCGTCGGGCGGCGAGCAACGCGGTGTTGATGAAGAACAGCGTCCCGCTGAACGCGACCGCGACGGTGAGGACGACGAGGACGCCGGTGTAGCCGGCATACTCGGCTCCGTACAGCAACCTCAGCGCCGGCCCACCGACCACCGCGGCGACGAGACAGGCGCAGGCGCCGAGAACCAGGCAGGCGAGAACCAGCCGCCCGGTCAGCGCCGCCAGCCGGCGGTGGTGACCGCCCTGGTGGAGCTGAGCCATCCGGGGCAACACCGTCTGCGAGACCGCCGAGAAGAACGTGTTGGCGGCCAGCACCACGTAGCTGAGCGCGGCGAAGATGCCGAGCGCGGCGGTACCCTGCTGCCGCTCCAGAATATATCGAGGAATGTTTGTGGTGAACGAGTTGAGCCCCACGGACAGCCCCACCGGAAAGGCGATCACCAGGAGCAGCCGAGAGTGTCGCCATGCCTTTCCGCCGGTGCCCGGCACCGAGGGTCCGGTCAGTCGACGGGCCGCCCGGCGGGAGTAGGCGATCGACCCGATGGTCGACCCGATGACCGAGCCGAGCGTCGCCCACGCCGCATTGCCGGTGAGTAGCAGCAGGCCTCCCATCAACAGCAGCGTAAGAACGCTGTTGACCATCATCGCGACACTGATCGTTCGAATGAGCAGCCGCCGCTGGAAGAACCCGAAATAGATCTCACCGATCCCGTCGATCGCCTTGGCGAGCCCGACGAGCATGATGATCACGCCGTCGGCGGACCCTCGCACACCGGCGATGAGGGTCAGCGGCACGAGCCCGACCAGCGCCGCGACGACACCCAGCCGCAGGTAGTCGTCGAAGTCGAAGCGCCCCTGCGTCTCGGTGACCAGGACGGTACGCAGGCCGAGGCCGGCCACCAGCATCACCGGCGCGCTGACCGCGAGGCCGAACGCGTACTGCCCCACCATGTGCGGGGTGCCGAAGCGGGCGAGCAACGTGATGACCGCCCACTGGGCCACCGACGCCACGGCCAGGCCGAGCATGGCCCAGAGCACCTTGCCCGGGTCAGCTATCCGGGCTCCGTCGGCCCGCCGAGCGGCGCGGTCCCGCCGCGTGGCCGCCTCCGCGGCGGCGTGCGCGCCGACATAGCCCCGGTTCACGGCCTTCCTGGCAGTCCGACGAACGAGAACACCGATTCCCCCTTGAGCCCCCGAATTGGAATGTCGGCCACGCCCAGCCTGCCGCACCGTCCGGTGCAACGATCTTGTCGCGTGGAAAGTGACGGGCAGAACCGCAGGAATCGTCGAGGTGCACGGATATCTGTCCTGTTTCGAGGACGCGACAGCAAGCGTCTGACTATTCTGATGGAACGCTGATGCACCCGGGGTAAGCCTGTCCGACTCTCGACGGGAGAACTGATGTCCAAAGTCGTCGTCACGTCGGAGCACCGGCTGCTGCGAACGCCCGACGGCCGCACCTGGATCGAGGCCGGACCCGACCATTCGATCTGGTCCCGTTATCTGGCCGCCTTCGACGAGGTCCGGCTGGTGTCCCGGGTACGCCATGTCGACGCCGCGCCGTCCGACGCCGGCCGGGTGGACGGACCTGGCGTCGAGGTGTGGGCGGTTCCGTACTACGAGGGTCCGGCACAGTTCACCCGGCACAACGTGGCGATCCGGCAGTCGATCGCCCGGGCGGTGGTGGACGCCGACTCGGTCATCCTCCGGGTGCCCTCACCGATCGCCACGATCGCCAGCGGTCGGTTGCGACGGCGGGGTCGGCCATACGCCGTCGAGGTCATCGGGGATCCGTACGACCTGTTCGCCCCCGGCGGGGTGCAGCACCCGGCGCGGCCCGCCCTGCGCTACTGGGCCACCACCACCATGCAGCAGCAGTGCCGCTCCGCCGCCGCCGTCTCCTACGAGACCGAGCACACGCTCCAACGGCGGTATCCGGCCGCCGCCGGCGCGCCCTCGGTCAGCATCTCGTCGGTGGACCTGCCCGCGGAGGCGTACGTCGACGAACCGCGGGCGCACACCGCGGCCCTGCCGGCGGCCCGGCTGCTCTGCGTCGGCTCGCTCGACCAGATGTACAAGGGCGTCGACACGCTGATCGACGCGCTCGTCGAACTGAACCGCACCGGCGAACGGCACGAACTGACCCATGTCGGCGTGGGGCGGTTCGCCGACCGGCTGCGCCGGTACGCCGACGAACGAGGAGTGGCCGGGCAGGTCACGTTCGCCGGTTGGGTGTCCTCCCCCACGGCCCTGCGCGAGGTGCTGGACCGGGCGGACGTGTTCGTGATGCCGTCGCGCACCGAGGGGCTGCCCCGGGCGTTGATCGAGGCGATGGCGCGGGGCCTGCCGGCGATCGGCTCGACCGCCGGGGGCATCCCGGAGCTGCTGGCCGAGGACGTCCTGGTCCGGCCGGACGACCCGGCGGCGCTGGCGGAGCGCATCCGGGCGCTGGTGGCCGATCCGGCGCGGCTGACCGAGGCGTCGCGGCGGAACCTGCGGCGCGCCCAGGACTACCGCGCCGACGTGCTCGACACCCGCCGGTCCGACTTCTACCGCACGGTACGCGCGCTGAGCGAGCCGCTGGGGGCCACCTCGCCGTGAACCCGGGCGGTGAGCGGGCCGAGCCGGGACCGCAGCCAGTCCACCGTGTGGCGCAGGCCGTCGGCGAAGGGCGCCGGGCGGATGCCGGGGAACAGCTCTCGCAGCAGCAGGTTGTCGGCCTGGGAGTGCCGCACGTCCCCGGGCCGGGGCGGCTCGTGCCGGACGGTGAGCGGCCGGTCCACGAGCAGGCGGAGCTCGTCCAGCACGGTGCGCAGGTCGGTGCGGGTGCCGAAGGCGAGGTTCACCGGCTGCGGGTGCGCGACGCGACGGAGCACCGCGTCGATCAGCACCTGGCAGACGGTCTCCACGTAGGTGAAGTCCCGGGACTGGCCGCCGTCACCGTGCACGGTGAGCGGCTCACCGACGAGTGCCGCGTACGCGAACCGGGGGATCACCGCGGCGTAGGCGTGGTCGTGACGTTGGCCGGGGCCGTAGATGTTGAAGAAGCGGAAGGCCAGGGCCGGCAGGCCGAAGCTGGACTGGAACGCCAACGCGTACGCCTCGGTGGCGAGCTTGCTGGCGCTGTACGGGCTCAGCGGTCGGGTCCAGTCCGTCTCGCTCTTGGGCAGCGCCGGATTGCTGCCGTACACCGACGACGAGGAGGCGACGATCACGTGGCCCACCTCGGCGTGCCGGGCGGCGTCGAGGACCGCCAACGTGCCGGTGGCGTTGGCGGCGTGCGAGGCCATCGGGTCGCGCAGCGAGCGCGGCACGCTCGGCAGGGCGGCCAGGTGCACGACGGCGTCCCGGTCGGCCATCGCCAGGTGCAGCGCCGACGGGTCGAGGATCGAGCCGCGGATGACCTCCACGTCGCAACCGTCCAGGTTGCTCTCCAGGCCGACGGAGAAGTCGTCGATCACCCGGATGTCGGCGAACGCGCCCCGGGCCAGGGCGGCCCGGACGAGGTTGCTGCCGACGAAGCCACCGCCGCCGGTGACCAGTACGCGGGTCGTACTCAACAATGTCCTCCTTCGTCGAGGTGGAAGTCGGTGTCAGGAGGTGACCGACTCGAACGCGAGGGTGTCGTTCGGCGCGGCCGGGGCACCCAGCCGGCCGGCCCACAGTCCGGCCAGGGAGTCGGCCAGCGAGTGCCGGGGAGACCACCCCAGCGCGTCGGCGGCCCGGCTGATGTCGGCGCGGGTCCAGGGCACCGCCGCGGACCGCTCGGCGGCCGGTGATCGCAGCCCGTCGACGATGTGCCCGGTGAACCCGGCCTGGCGGGCGAGCATCTCGACGGCCTCCCGGACGGCGACCGCCCGGCCGCTGCCCACGTTGAAGACGGGCGCCGGCAGACGATCGGCCCGCAGCGCCGCCAGCACCGCGCCCGCCACGTCGCGGACGTCGACGAAATCGCGGTGTGCGTCGCTGAGCCCCAGCTCGATCTGTCCGGCTCCGCTGGCCGACGCGGCTTTCAGCAGGTCGGCGGCGCGCCCCAGCACCGTGCCGTGGGGCGAACCCGGTCCGACGGGGTTGAAGACCCGCAGCACCACGGCGTCGACCTGGGGACGACCGGCGGCCAGCCGCACCAGGTCGGTCGCGGCGAGCTGACTGATCCCGTACTCGCTCACCGGGTGGGCCGGATCCGTCTCGGCCGCGTCACCGCCGTACGGGATGGTCCCGTACTCCGCCGCCGAGCCGATCCGGACCAGCCGGGTCCGCGGCGAGACCGCCTCGACCCCCTCGATCAGCTTGGCGGTGACCAGCGTGTGCGCCTCGATGAACTGGGCGGCGGTACCGACGATCCGCCCGGCGCAGTTGACCACCGCGTCGGGTCGCACCCGTCGCAGGAACGCGATCAGGTCCGCCCGGTCCAGCGCGACGAGGTCGCATTCCCGCCGGCTCGGCGCGACGACCGTGAAGTGCTCCGCGAGGACGACCCGGACCGCACGGCCGATGAAGCCGGACGCGCCGAAGAGCAGGATCCTGACCATGGGGCTCCCGTCGTGTCGAGATCAGCCGGACGAACGTGCCGATGTCGCCGCCGGGGACGAGCGACGGTCACTGGCGTCACGCTCGCTCGGGGTGCCCATGAACTCGTGCCAGGTGACGGTGCCGGGTGCCGAGATGCCCTCCCGACGCAGCACCACCTTGACGGTCTCGGCGAGGATCCGCAGGTCCAGGGCGAGGGACCGCCGGTCGACGTACTCCAGGTCGTACTCGAACTTCTTCTCCCAGCTCAACGCGTTGCGCCCGCGCACCTGCGCGAGACCGGTCAGACCGGGGCGGACCTCGTGGCGGCGGGCCTGTTCCGGGGTGTAACGCTCCAGGTAGCTGACCAGGTGCGGGCGGGGGCCCACCAGGCTCATCTCGCCGCGGAGCACGTTCCACAGCTCCGGCAGCTCGTCCAGGCTGCTGGCGCGGAGCCAGGCCCCGAGCCGGGTCAGCCGGTCGGCGTCGGTGACCAGGCCACGGCGGGGATCCAACGGCAGCATGGTGCGGAACTTGACGACGTCGAACAACGCACCGTCCAAGCCCGGCCGGGTGTGCCGGAACAGCACCGGACGCCCGTGCGTCGCCAGGATCACGCCCGCCACCAGCAGCATGAGCGGGGCCGCCAGGACGAGCAGGACGACGGCCAGCACGACGTCCATCACCCGCTTGACCGTGTCGTACGGGCGGGACCGCCGCTCCGGGGGGCGAGCGTGCGCAGTCATCGGCCGCGTCGGCGGCTGATCCCGCAGCGACCCACCGTCACCTGGCACGTGGACTCTCCTTGTCGTCTCCGGCGATGCACACCGTGGGCATTCTGCGTGATTGAACGCCACCAAGTGGGGCAAAGCGGGAGTTTTGGTCCCCAGCACGCTCATCCGCTCCCACCCGACCCACCACCTAACGACCACCGCGGCAGGAGGTCACGTCCGTCGGCGCGAGCGGCCGAGGCGACGCAACCGCGCTAAAGGGACAAATCCTCCGGTCGCCCATCACCGGACCGGACGACGACCGTTGATACGACGACAGGAGCGGGTCGAACGCCACCCGCAGGTCGGACGGTGATCCACGCTCCGCATCGCGATCACCCGGAAGGAGCACGATGAGCGCGCGCACCCTCGCCAGGACCGTCACCAAGGCCGTCCGGCGCCCCGTGCGTACCACCCGGGTCCTGCTGGACCGCCGGGCCTGGGCCGGCCTGGCCTGGTTCGTCCGCGACGCGCGGTCCTGGCAACCAGCGGACGCCGACCAGCTCGTGACCAGTCGCCGCTACCGCTCGTACAAGTCGTACGTGGCCCACCAACGCAGCAAGCTCGCGCTGCTGGACCTGTCGGAGTACGACCGGAGGTTCCGCGCCGCGTTGGCCGCCAGGCTGGCCGGGGAGGACTGGACGGGCCGATCGGTGCTCTGCCTCGCCGCCCGGCTCGGCACCGAGGTCAAGGCGTTCCACGACGTGGGCGCCTTCGCCGTCGGCATCGACCTGAACCCCGGCGCGGAGAACCCGTGGGTGCTGCACGGCGACTTCCACCATCTGGTCTTCCCCAACCGGTGCGTGGACGCCGTCTATTGCAACGCCCTCGACCACGCGCTCGACCTGGACCGCACGGTCGACGAGATTCGGCGGGTGCTCCGGCCCGACGGTCGGTTGATCGTGGACGCGCAGCAGGGCGTCGCCGACGCGGCCTTCGACGCGTGGGCCGCCACCGCCTGGAAAGAGACCGACGACCTGGTGAAGGCGATCGAGGCCCGCGGCATGACGCTCCTGGACCGCCACGGCATCACCGAGCCCTGGCCCGGTGAGCAGCTCGTCTTCGTCACCTCCCGCTGAGCCGCGCGGTCGCGGCCGTACACCCGGCGGGCCGCCCTCCGATGTGGTGAGCTGTATCGGTGGCGGGGTATGTGTTCGGGCTGGTGCTGCACCCGACTCGGGACGTCTCCGAGGTGGTGGAGATGATCGTGGGCTGGGCCACCCGGCACGGCAAGACGCTTGCCGTACGCGTCGAGGACCGGCACCGCGTGCCACCCTCGGTGACGGCGGTGCCCGCCCACGCGCTGGCCGCGCAGAGCGACGCGCTGATCAGCATCGGCGGGGACGGCACCATGCTCGGCGCGTTGCGGCTGGCCGTGCGGGACCCGAAGCCGGTGCTCGGGGTGCACCTGGGCCGGGTCGGTTTCCTGGTCGAGGTGCAGCCACCCGATCTGCCCCGGGCGCTGGAACGGCTGGTGGCGCACGACTTCACCATCGAGTCGCACGCCTGCCTGGCCTGTGACGTGTGCGGCGACGACGTGGTGGCGTTCAACGACATCGCGCTGGTCCGGCAGCCGGGGGCCGGCTTCGTCACCGCCACGCTCGCGGTGGACGGTCAGCGGTACGGCTACTACCGGTGCGACGCGATCGTGGTGAGCACGCCGACCGGATCGACCGCGTACAGCTACGCCGCCGGCGGCCCGCTGGTCTCGCCGGCCACGGAGGCGCTGGTGGTGACGCCGTCGGCGCCGATGGCCGGGATCTCCCGGTCGGTGCTGCTCTCCCCGCACGAGAGCGTCCACCTGGAGCTGCGCCCGGACTCGGCGCCGGTGGCGGTGGAGATGGACGGGCTGCTGATCCGCGAGGCGGCGACCGGCGGGTCGGTGCACGTCCGGTACGTCCGCGACGCCGGCCGGGTGGTCCGCCTCGACCCGCGCCGCTACCAGGAACGCAACCAGCTCAAGCTGAGCCTGCTGGACCTGCCGCTGCTGCCCGACCAGCTCCGCGAGCTGCTGCCGGACGGGCTGCGGGAGCAGCTCAACCGCCGTGAGCTGCCCCCGGACCGCTGACCGTCAGGCCGTGCCGAGCACGCCGTCGACCAGTGACTTCGCCTCGTCCTGGATGCGGGCCAGGTGCTCCGGCCCCTGGAACGACTCGGCATAGATCTTGTAGACGTCCTCGGTGCCCGACGGCCGGGCCGCGAACCAGCCCGACCCGGTGGTCACCTTCAGCCCGCCGATCGACGCGCCGTTGCCCGGGGCGCTGGTGAGCGTGGCGGTGATCGGCTCGCCGGCCAGTTCGGTGGCGGTCACCTGCTCCGGCGAGAGCTTGCCGAGGACGGCCTTCTGCTCCCGGCTGGCCGGGGCGTCGATCCGGGCGTAGGCGGGCGCGCCGAACCGCTCGGCCAGCTCGGCCCAGTGTTCGCTGGGCGTGCGCCCGGTCACCGCGATGATCTCGGCGGCCAGCAGGCAGAGCAGGATGCCGTCCTTGTCGGTGGTCCAGGTGCTGCCGTCGCGGCGCAGGAAGGACGCGCCGGCGCTCTCCTCGCCGCCGAAGCCGACCGTGCCGTCGAGCAGGCCGGGCACGAACCACTTGAAGCCGACCGGCACCTCCAGCAGCGGCCGGCCCAGGTCGGCCGCGACCCGGTCGATCATCGAGGAGGAGACAAGCGTCTTGCCCACCGCCGCGGCCGGGCTCCACCGCTCCCGGGTACGGAACAGGTGGCCGATCGCCACCGCCAGGTAGTGGTTGGGGTTCATCAGCCCGCCGTCGGGCGTGACGATGCCGTGGCGGTCGGCGTCGGCGTCGTTGCCGGTGGAGACCGCGAAGCGGTCCCGGGCGGCGATCAGCGAGGCCATCGCGTTCGGCGAGGAGCAGTCCATCCGGATCTTGCCGTCGCCGTCGAGCGTCATGAACCGCCAGGTCGGGTCCACCTCCGGGTTGATCACCGTGAGGTCGAGGCGGTGCCGCTCGGCGATCTCCCCCCAGTACGCCACGCTCGCCCCGCCCATCGGGTCGGCCCCGACGCGCACCCCGGCGTCCCGGATCGCGTCGATGTCCAGCACGGCGGGCAGGTCGTCGACGTACCGGGCGAGGAAGTCGTACTCCCCGGTGGTGTCGGCGGCGCGGGCCCGCGCGTACGGGATGCGCTTCACCTCCTTGAGCCCGGTGGCGAGGATGGCGTTCGCGCGGTCCTGGATCCACTTCGTGACGTCGGTGTCGGCCGGCCCGCCGTTGGTGGGGTTGTACTTGAACCCGCCGTCGGACGGCGGGTTGTGCGACGGCGTGATCACGATGCCGTCGGCGAGCCCGCCGGTGCGGCCCCGGTTGTGGGTGAGGATGGCGTGCGACGCCGCCGGGGTCGGGGTGTAGCCGTCCCGGCTGTCGCGCAGCACGGTGACGTCGTTCGCGGCCAGCACCTCCAGCGCGTCCGCCTCGGCCGGGGCGGAGAGCGCGTGGGTGTCCCGGGCCAGGAACAGCGGCCCGTCCACGCCGTGCTCCCGCCGGTAGTCGCAGAGCGCCTGGGTCACGGCGAGGATGTGGTCGGAGTTGAACGCGTTGCGCAGGCTCGACCCGCGGTGCCCGGAGGTGCCGAAGGAGACCTGCTGCGCCGGGTCGTCCGGGTCCGGGTGCTCGGCGTAGTAGGCGGTGACCAGCCGGGGCACGTCGACCAGGTCGGCGGGCTCGGCGGGCTGCCCGGCACGGGGGTGGGCCACTGCGGGATCCTCCTCGGGTTGGATGGGGCCGGTCAGGGCTCGACGCGCTGGCCCTTGCCGATGACGACGATGCCGTTGTCGGAGACGGTGTAGCGCTGGCGGTCCTTCTCCAGGTCGACACCGATCTCGGCGCCCTCCGGAACGTAGACGTTCTTGTCCAGGATCGCGCGGCGGACGACCGCGTGCCGGCCGATCTCCACGCCCTCCATCAGCACCGCGCCGTCGACGTGCGCCCAGGAGTGCACCTTGACCTTCGGCGAGACGACCGAGTTCTCCACCAGCGAGCCGGAGATCACCGCGCCGGGCGAGACCATCGAGCCGACCGCCCGGCCGACCCGCTCGCCCCACTGGTGGACGAACTTGGCCGGCGGGTACGGCGGCTGGTCGGTGTAGATCGGCCAGTCGAAGTTGTAGAGGTTGAACACCGGGTGCACGTTGATCAGATCCATGTGCGCGTCGTAGAACGAGTCGAGCGTCCCCACGTCGCGCCAGTAGCCGCGGTCCCGGTCGGTGCTGCCCGGCACCTCGTTGTCCTTGAAGTCGTAGACGTTGGCCTCGCCGCGCTCGACAAGCATCGGGATGATGCTGCCGCCCATGTCGTGCTTGCTCGTCTTGTCCTCCGCGTCGCGCTCGACCGCCTCGCAGAGCGCGCCCGTGGAGAACACGTAGTTGCCCATCGAGGCGTAGATCTGGTCGGGCGCGTCGGGCAGCCCCACCGCGTCGGTGGGCTTCTCCCGGAACGCCCGGATCCGCTTGCCGTCCTCGCCGACCTCGATCACGCCGAACTGGTCGGCCATGCTCAGCGGCTGGCGGATGCCGGCCACGGTCACCCCGGCGCCGGAGGCGATGTGGTCCTCCACCATCTGCCGGGGGTCCATCCGGTAGATGTGGTCGGCGCCGAAGACGATCACGTAGTCGGGCTGCTCGTCGTTGATCAGGTTGAAGCTCTGGTAGATCGCGTCGGCCGAGCCGGCGAACCACCACGGGCCGCGGCGCTGCTGCGCCGGCACCGGCGTGACGTAGTTGCCGAGCAGCGTCGACATCCGCCAGGTCTTGGTGATGTGACGGTCCAGGGAGTGGGACTTGTACTGGGTCAGCACGACGATCTTGAGAAAGCCGGCGTTCGCCAGGTTGGAGAGGACGAAGTCGACCATGCGGTACATCCCGCCGAAGGGGACGGCCGGCTTCGCCCGGTCGGTGGTCAGGGGCATCAGGCGCTTGCCCTCCCCGCCGGCCAGGACGATCGCGAGCACCTTGGCAGCCATGGTCAGACGCTATCCACCCGGACGCGACTTCACCACTCGGACGGCCACACTTGCGTACCCGGTGCGATCCGGCGGTCTGCACTAGGGTGCGGGCATGGCACCGATGCGCGTCGACCTGCTCACCCGTGAATACCCGCCGGAGGTCTACGGCGGGGCCGGGGTGCACGTGGAGTACCTGGCCCGCGAGCTGCGCCGCCTCGCCGACGTGCGGGTGCACTGCTTCGGCGCGCCGCGCGACGAGCCGGGCGTCACCGCGTACGCCGAGCCGGCCGGGCTGGCCGGCGCGAACGCCGCGCTGCGCGTCATGGGCGTCGACCTGGAGATGGCCGCCGGCACCGCCGGCACCGACGTGGTGCACAGCCACACCTGGTACGCCAACCTGGCCGGGCACACCGCGAAGCTGCTGCACGGGGTGCCGCACGTGGTGAGCGCGCACAGCCTGGAGCCGCTGCGCCCGTGGAAGGCCGAACAGCTCGGCGGCGGGTACGCGCTCTCCTCCTGGTGCGAGCGGACCGCGTACGAGAGCGCCGACGCGATCATCGCGGTGAGCGAGGGCATGCGGCGCGACGTGCTCACCGCGTACCCGGCGGTGGACCCGGACCGGGTACGGGTGGTCTACAACGGCATCGACACCGCGCAGTACGCCCCGGACCGGAACACCGACGTGCTCGACCGGCTCGGCATCGACCCGGCCCGACCCAGCGTGGTCTACGTCGGGCGGATCACCCGGCAGAAGGGCCTGCCGTACCTGCTACGCGCGGCCCGGGAGCTGCCCGCCGACACCCAGCTCGTGCTGCTGGCCGGCGCGCCGGACACCCCCGAGATCGGCGCCGAGGTCCAGGAGCTGGCCGCCGAGCTGCGGGCGAAGCGCTCGGGCGTGGTCTGGGTGGCGGCGATGCTGCCCAAGCACGAGGTGATCCAGGTGCTCACGCACGCCACGATCTTCGTCTGCCCGTCCGTCTACGAGCCGATGGGCATCGTCAACCTGGAGGCGATGGCCTGCGAGACGGCCGTGGTGGCCACCGCCACCGGCGGCATCCCGGAGGTCGTCGCCGACGGCGAGACCGGGCTGCTGGTGCCGATCGAGCAGGCCACCGACGGCTCCGGCACGCCACGTGACCCGGAACGCTTCGTGGCCGACCTGGCCGCCCGGATGAACGAACTGCTGGCCGACCCGGCGCGGATCGCGGCATTCGGCGCGGCCGGCCGACAGCGCGCCGTCGACCACTTCTCCTGGCCCGCAATCGCCACCCAAACCCTCGCCCTCTATCACTCCGTGAAAGGCGGGGCCCCTTCCTAACGCCTCCGGTAGAGGCGGGGCCCCTTGTTGACAGGTGTCGACCGGCCGGCAAACTCCGGCGACATCGGCGGCCGTCCCCGCCAGGATGGCCGACATGGCAGAGCCCGCCGGGACGTCCGGCACGCAGGACGTCGAGGTCGTCGTCGCCCACCGCCAGCGCGTGACGCTGCGCGTCGGCGACGTGTTCCTGAAGATCGACGGTGACCCGTCGCACGCCGACATCGAGGTGCGGGCGATGGCCCTGGCCCCGATACCGACCCCGGCGGTCCGCTGGCACGAGCCGCCCGTACTCGCGATCGCCGCCGTGCCCGGCACGGCGCTCGGCCTCCTCGGCGAACCGTCGGCCGCGTCGCCAGCGGCGTGGGCCGCCACGGGCGCCGCCGTCCGGCGGCTGCACGACGCGCCGTTACCGCCGTGGCCGGGCCGCCGGCTCGACGACGTGGCGGCGGAACTCGACCGCGAGTGCGCGTGGCTGCTCGCCAACGCCGTCCTGCCCGCCGAGGTGATCCGGCGTAACCGGGAGATCGCCGGGGCCGCGCTCCGGCCGCGGAAACCGGTGTTCGTCCACGGCGACCTCCAGATCACCCACGTGTTCGTCGACGGCGACGAGGTCACCGGCGTCATCGACTGGTCCGAGGCCGCTCCCGGGGACGCCATGGCCGACCTCGCGACGCTGACGCTCGGGCACGAGGAACGCCTGGATGACCTGCTCGCGGGCTACGGCGCCGACGCGGACCGGGAGGCGATCCGCGCCTGGTGGTCGCTGCGCAGCCTGCTGGCGTCGCGCTGGCTGATCGAGCACGGCTTCGACCCGGACGCGCCGGGGTGCGAGTTCGACGTGCTCCGGGCCCGGATGCGGGAACCCTAGGCGGGCCGGGCGGTGGCGAGACGGGGCAGGCCGGGCGGGGCGGCCGGCGACCGCGCCACCACGGCGATCAGATCCCGCGCGGCCGGCCGGTCGTGGACCTCGCCGCGCGCGGTGCGTTCGGCCTCCAGCAGCGCCCGACCGGCGCGGAGCCCGTCGCCCACCGAGGCGTGCAGCCGCGCCACGTCGAGCAGGTACGCGGCCCGGTGCTCGGCCGGCAGCCACCGCCACTCGTCGCCGGCGGTCAGCCGCTCGTGGCGTACCGTCGCCGCCGTGACCTCGCCGAGCGCCGCCTAGGCGACCACCCGCGCAGCCTCGATCGCCGCCCGGCTGATTTCCTTGTCGCCGGCCCGCTCCGCGCGGTCGAGCAGTTCGCGGGCGGCGGGCCCGTCCCCCTGAGCGGCGGCGGCGAGCGCGGCCTGCGACAGCAGCGCGCCGCGTAGGCCGGGGTCGTCGGCGCGGCGGGCGGCGACGAGTGCGGCGTCCCGCGCGGACCGTCGCCGGCCGACCGCCCGCAGTGCCTGGACCAGCGGCACGGTCGCAATGGCGGTGAGTCGCACGTCGGTGGCGGACCGGGCGACGGCGATCGCCCGGTCGGCGGCCAGCCAGGCAAGCTCCGCCCGGTCGAGCTTCACCAGTGTCAGGGCGACCAGCCCGTACGCCGGCACCAGCAGCGCGTCGGCCGTCGGGCCCGCGGGGACGGCGCGGGCGTCGTCCATCAGGTCGGGCAGCAGGGCGAGCAGCGCCGGATAGCGGGCATGCCGGTAGCTCTGCTCCGCGTGTTCCAGCCGGGCACGCAGCCGCGTCGGGTCGGGCGGTGGAGTGGCGGTCGGGAGGTGGTAGCGGGCGAGCGCGGCACGCAGGCGCTCCACGTCGACGACGGGGGCAGGCGACCGGTCCGGCGACTCGACGAGCAGGACCTCCAGGTCGATCCGGAGCGCGTCGGCGATCTCGCGGAGGTTGGACACCCGTTCCAGCCGGCGTACCCCGCGTTCGACCTTGTCCACCCAGCTTTTCGACTTGCCGAGGCGGTCGGCGAACTGCTGCTGCGTCAGGTTGCGCCGCACCCGCCACTGGGCGACGCGGCGACCCACCGGCAGCTCGTTCACCGCCGGCCCGTCCCGCTCACCGGAGCAACCCCAACAGCAACAGAGCGAGTACGAGCAACGCGACCGTCCCGCCGTAGGCGTACTGCCGCCGGGTCAGCGCCGCGCGTTCGGGTCGGGGTGGGCCGGGCACCCGGTCACCGTCCGGCACCCGCCCCTCATGCGGTAGCTCACGCATCCACGCCTCCTGAACGGTCGACCGGGAACTGAAGAATCGGGAGGATCCGTTGCTGACGAGAACACCCGACCACTCCAACCTAGAAGGCATAGCCTGCACAGTCGACAGAGCATGCACGGCGCGTCACTCCGAGTGCGAAGATCGGATCGCTGACGAGAGGTGGTGCCCCCATGCCGCAGACCCCGCTGTATGAGCAGATCATCGCCGATGTCACGGCCTCGATCCGTGCGGGCACCCTGCATCCCGGCGACAAGTTGCCGTCCATCGCCGAACTGCGTGAGCAGTACCAGTCGAGTGCCTGGCCGGTCCGATACGCACTGCGCATCCTGGACGAGCGGGGCTGGATCATCACGCACCAGGGCAAGGGCTCGTTCGTGGCCCCGAAACCACCCGCCTGAGCCGGGCGCGAGACGCCGTAGCGGCGCAGTGGGTGTGCGCGCAGCGCTACGAACTTGATGGCGTGGACGAGTCACGAGGCGAACCGTTTACGCCATCAAGTTGGTAGGGCCGGCACGCGACAGGTGCCTGCGCACGCCGGAGACGCCCTTCGCGCGGCAGTAGGGCACCGACGGGGGCATCGGGGACGCTGCCGAGCGCGAGACGATCTCGCGCAGTAGGTTGGGCGGGTGACTGGACGGTTCCCGATCGAAGACGTCTCCCCCGTCGTCGCCTGCGGTCGCTACCCGGCCAAGGCGGTGGTCGGCGAGGTCGTGCCGGTGTCCGCCCGCGCCTACCGCGAGGGCCACGACGCGCTCGGCTGCAACGTGGTCTGGCTCGGCCCGGACGGCGCGGCCCGCCCGTTCACCCGGATGCGTCCCGGCGAGCCGGGACAGGACCGCTGGCACGCCACCATCTGCCCGGACGCGGTCGGCGAGTGGCGGTTCGCCGTCGAGGCGTTCGGAGATCCATACCTCACCTGGCAGAACGCGGTGACCAAGAAACTGGCCGCCGGGCAGGGGCCGGCCGAGCTGGCCAACGACCTGGCCGAGGGCGCGCGGGTGCTGACCGCCGCGCTCGACCTGGTGCCGAAGACCGACCGCGATCGGGTACGCGAAGCCGCAGAGGCGCTGACCGACGACGCCAGAAGCCTGCCCCACCGGGTGAGCGCGGCGCTGGACCTCGCGCCGCTGCTCTGGGCGTACCCGGTCCGTGAGCTGGTCACCACCGGCGACGAGCGGACGCTGTGGGTGGACCGGCCGCGCGCGTTGTTCTCCGCCTGGTACGAGTTCTTCCCCCGTTCCGAGGGCGCGATCCCGGCCACCGTGGACGCGCCGGCCCGCTCCGGCACGTTCGTCACCGCGCTCGACCGGCTGCCCGGCGTGGCCGCGATGGGCTTCGACGTGCTCTACCTGCCGCCGATCCACCCGATCGGCCGGGTCAACCGCAAGGGCCGCAACAACGCGCTCACCGCCGGGCCGGACGACGTGGGCTCGCCGTGGGCGATCGGCGCGGCCGAGGGCGGCCACGACGCCATCCACCCCGACCTGGGTACGCCGGAGGACTTCCGCGACTTCGTCGCCGCCGCCGCCGAGCAGGGCCTGGAGGTGGCGATGGACCTGGCGTTGCAGTGCGCGCCGGACCACCCGTGGGTCACCGAGCACCCGGAGTGGTTCACCACCCGCGCCGACGGCAGCATCGCGTACGCGGAGAACCCGCCGAAGAAGTACCAGGACATCTACCCGGTGAACTTCGACAACGACCCGGAGGGCATCCGGGCCGAGGTGCTGCGGGTGGTCCGGCACTGGGTCGGCGAGGGCGTGAAGATCTTCCGGGTCGACAACCCGCACACCAAGCCGTTCGACTTCTGGCACTGGCTGATCGCCGAGGTGAAGCGCGTCGACCCGGACGTGTTGTTCCTGGCCGAGGCGTTCACCCGCCCGGCGATCATGCACGGGCTGGGCAAGATCGGCTTCACCCAGTCGTACACCTATTTCACCTGGCGCACGACGGCGGCCGAGATGCGGGAGTACTGCGAGGAGCTGGTCGCCTCGGCGGACTGGATGCGGCCGAACTTCTGGCCCAACACGCCCGACATCCTGCACGAGTCGTTGCAGCACGGCGGGCCGCCGATGTTCAAGATCCGGGCGGTGCTGGCCGCGCTGCTCAGCCCCTCCTGGGGCATGTACGCCGGCTTCGAGCTGTTCGAGCACGTCGCGCGTCCGGGCGCCGAGGAGTACCTGGACAACGAGAAGTACGAGCTGCGGCCCCGCGACTGGGCCGGCGCGCTGGCGCGCGGGCGGTCGCTGGCGCCGTTCATCACCACGCTCAACCGGGTCCGGCGCGACAACCCGGCCCTGCACCAGCTCCGCAACCTGCGTTTCCACGACATCGACAACCCGGCGCTGCTGTGCTGGTCGAAGCACGACCCGGCGACCGGCAACACGGTGATCGTGGTCTGCTCGTTCGACTCCCGCACGGTGCAGTGGGGCAACACCACGCTCGACATGCCGGCGCTCGGGTTCGACTGGCACGAGCGGTTCACCGTGCGCGACGAGCTGACCGGCGCGGAGTACGACTGGGGGCAGCGCAACGCGGTGCGCCTCGACCCGTACCTGCAACCGGCGCACGTGTTGACCGTGCGTCAGCCCGCGCCACCGGCCGACGCCGAGCCGGCGCACCAGGCGACGCCCGACCTGACCGTCGAAGACGTACCCGCCGACCTCTCCGGCGGCACCGCACCGACCGCACCGGCCGAGAAGGACGACGCACGATGGACCAGCTGATCGCCGGCGAGGCGCACGACCCGCACGCCGTGCTCGGCGCGCACCCGGCCGACGGGAGCACCACGATCCGCACGCTGCGCCGGGGCGCGGGTGAGGTGACGCTGCTCGTCGACGGGGAACGGCACCCGATGAAGCGGGTGCACGACGTCGGCGTCTTCGAGTCGGTGGTGCCCGGCGAGGTGCTCGACTACCGGGTCGAGGTGGACGGCGCGACACTCGACGACCCGTACCGTTACCCGCCCACGCTCGGCGACCTGGACCTGCACCTGATCGGCGAGGGGCGGCACGAGCGGCTCTGGTCGGCGCTCGGCGCCCGGGCCTTCGACGAGGGCGTGGCGTTCACGGTCTGGGCGCCCAACGCGCGCGGCGTGCGGGTGGTCGGCGACTTCACCGGCTGGGGGCCGGACGACGGCTGGCCGATGCGCTCGCTCGGGTCCAGCGGCGTGTGGGAGGTCTTCCTGCCCGGCGTGCCGGCCGGCAGCCGCTACAAGTACCGCATTCTCGGCGCCGACGGCCGGTGGCGGGACAAGGCCGACCCGATGGCCACCCGCACCGAGGTGCCGCCGGCCACCGCGTCGGTGGTGCACCATTCGGCGTACGCGTGGGGCGACGCGGAGTGGCTGGAGCGCCGGGCGACGCGGCGACCGCACGAGGAGCCGATGAGCGTGTACGAGGTGCACCTGGGCTCGTGGCGGCCCGGCCTCGGCTACCGCGAGCTGGCCGAGCAGTTGACCGCGTACGTCACCGAGATGGGCTTCACGCACGTGGAGCTGCTGCCGGTGATGGAGCACCCGTACGGCGGCTCGTGGGGTTACCAGGTCACCGGCTTCTACGCGCCCACCGCCCGCTTCGGCGACCCGGACGACTTCCGCCACCTGGTCGACCGGCTGCACGCCGCCGGCATCGGGGTCATCCTCGACTGGGTGCCGGGGCACTTCGCCACCGACGAGTGGGCCCTCGCGCGCTTCGACGGCGCCCCGCTCTACGAGCACCCCGACCCGCGCCGCGGCGAGCAGCCCGACTGGGGCACGTACGTCTTCGACTTCGGGCGCAACGAGGTGCGCAACTTCCTGGTCGCCAACGCGCTCTACTGGCTGGACGAGTTCCACGTCGACGGGCTGCGGGTCGACGCGGTCGCCTCGATGCTGTACCTCGACTACTCCCGGCCGGAGGGGCAGTGGGCCCCGAACGTGCACGGCGGCCGGGAGAACCTGGAGGCCATCGCGCTGCTCCAGGAGGTCAACGCGACCGCCTACCGGCACCATCCGGGCGTGCTGATGGTCGCCGAGGAGTCCACCGCCTGGCCGGGCGTGACGCGGCCGACCTCGGACGGCGGGCTCGGCTTCGGGTTCAAGTGGAACATGGGCTGGATGCACGACACCCTGCTCTACACCTCGAAGGACCCGATCTACCGCCAGCACCACCACCACCAGCTCACGTTCTCCCTGGCGTACGCGTGGAGCGAGAACTACGTGCTGCCGATCAGCCACGACGAGGTGGTGCACGGCAAGGGCTCGCTCGCGGGCAAGATGCCGGGCGACACCTGGCAGCGGCTGGCGAACGTGCGGGCGCTGCTGGCGTACATGTGGGCGCACCCGGGCAAGCAGTTGCTCTTCATGGGCTGCGAGCTGGCCGACGACCGGGAGTGGAGCGAGGAACGCGGCCTCGACTGGTACCTGACCCACGACCCGGCCCGCGCCGGCGTGCAGCGCCTGGTCGCCGACCTGAACCGCGCCTACCGGGCCACGCCGGCGCTCTGGGCGCAGGACACCGACCCGGCCGGGTTCCGCTGGATCGCCGGGGACGACGTCGCCAACAACGCGGTCTCGTTCATCCGGATCGCCCCGGACGGCGGGACGCTGGTGTGCGTGGCGAACTTCTCCGCGACGCCGCTGGCGGACTACCGGATCGGCCTGCCGGCGGGCGGCACCTGGACCGAGGCGCTGAACACCGACGCCCACCACTACGGCGGGTCGGGGGTGGGCAACCTGGGCGAGGTGCACGCGGAGAACGTCCCGTGGCACGGCCTGCCCGCCTCGGCGGCCCTCCAGGTCCCCCCGCTCGGCGTCCTCTGGCTCCGCCAGAACTGACCCCGGAGCCCGGCGGTCAGACCAGGTCGGCTTCGCGGAGGAGTTTCCACAGGCCGGCGCCGTCGGGGGCGCTGAGCCACTTCTGGCCGATCGGGCCGGAGGAGGACCGTCCCTGCGGCGCGGGGAGGCTGCCGGCGAGCACGGACTGCGTCGGCGAGAGTCGCCGGATCGCCACGCCGGCCACATTGTCCGGATGGGCGGCCGCGAACTCCCGGTAGATCTCCGGGTCGTGCTGCCCGTCGTCGCCGATCAGCAGCCAGCGCACCTCGGGGAACTCCCGGGACAGCCGGGCCAGCGTGGCCCGCTTGTGCTCCCGCCCGCTGCGGAACCAGCGGTCGGCGGTCGGCCCCCAGTCGGTGAGCAGCAGCGGCCCGGCCGGGTACAGGTGCCGGGACAGGAACCGGGTCAGCGTCGGCGCGACGTTCCAGGCGCCGGTGGAGAGGTAGAAGACCGGCGCGCCCGGGTGGGCGGTGGCCAGGCGCTCGTAGAGCACCGCCATGCCGGGCACGGCGTTGCGGGCGTGCTCGTCGAGCACGAACGTGTTCCACGCGGCGAGCATCGGCCGGGGCAGCGCGGTCACCATGACCGTGTCGTCGATGTCGGAGAGGATGCCGAACCGGACGTTCGGGTCGAGGACGCGCACCAGCGCCTCCACCGGCTCGGCGTCCGCCACGCTCAGGCGTACGCAGCCCCAGCCGGGCGTGAAGTCACCCTCGACGACGGTGTCGACGAAACCGCTGCGGTCCGCGGTGACCTCGTGGCGCACGCCGTTGACCTCGATGGTCACCCGGGCGTGCTTGGCCGGCAGCGTGGCGAAGCTGCGCCAGCCGCGCACCTTGTCCAGCCGGCCCCGGCGGCGGGTGTCCGGTCGGCCCAGCAGCACGCGGCAGAGCACCCGCGCCCAGCCCGGCGCGCCGTAGCCGGCGTACGCGATGATGTTGGGCTGCCACCCGGTGCGCCGCAACCGGCGCTCCACCAGGCCGTGCAGCGCGTCCTCGATGCGCGCGGCGCGGTGCAGTTGGGGCACGGCGAGCTGGTCCGGTGGTGTGGGCGGCACGTGCCAACCCTGCCACAACCGGCCGGGCCCGGCCACGCGAGTGATCTCCGCCGATCCGCCCCGGCACCGGGTGAGCAGCGTGTCAGACTGCGGTCGAGGGCGACGACGGGGGCCTGGGTCGTGTCGACAGCGAAGCGCAACCCGGACGCGCCGGCGCTGGTGGCGTTGCTGCTCGGCGCGGCCGGGGTCGGCTACCGACTGGTGCTGACCCTGTTCACGGTGCCCGCCTCGAACAGCGACGAGGCCACGTTCGGCCTGGCCGCGCTGCACATCGCCGACGGCCACGAACGGCCGGTCTTCCTCTACGGCCAGCGCTACATGGGGATGCTGGAGTCGTACCTGGCCGCGCCGCTGGTGGGCTGGGCCGGGGCGAGCTGGCCGGTGCTGCGGCTGCCACTGCTCGCGCTCTACGCGGTCTTCCTGTGGCTGGCGTACCGGTTGACACGCCGGCTCTTCTCCCCCGGGCTGGCGGTGGCCGTGGTGGGCCTGCTGGCGCTCGGCTCGGAGCGGGTGGTCCGGGACCAGCTCACCGTGGTCGGCGGCCGGCCCGAGGTCAAACCGGCGGTCCTGGCGTTGCTGCTGCTCGCGGTCGCGCTCGGCGAGCGGCGGGTCCGGCACCGCTGGCTCGCCACCGGCGCGTTCGGCCTGCTCACCGGGCTGGCGCTCTGGTCGGACTGGCTGATCACGCCCTACCTGCTGGCGGCCGGCGTGGTGCTGGTGCTGGCCGCGCCCCGGGACCTGATCGGCTGGCCGGGCGTGCTGCTGGTCGTCGGTTTCCTGGCCGGCGTCGCACCGATGATCAAGGACAACGTGGTGGCGCCGCCCGGGCAGGACTCCCTGTCGGTGTTCCGGGAGATCAGCACGAAGGAGGGCGTCGCCCCGTCGCTCACGGCGCGGCTGCACGGCGGGCTGCTGGAGGGGGTGCCGCTGGCGTCCGGGCTCTGCCCGATGGACGGCTGCGCGCGCTGGGCGCAGTGGTTCGGCGTGCTCTACCCGGTGCTGCTGGTGACCGCCGCCGGGCTCGGCGTGGTCGCGTACCGCCGGGCCGGGGACCCGGCCGCGCGGGTCCGGGCCACGACGATCCTCGCGCTGGTCGCCGGCGCCGCGTTGACGCTGCTGGCGTACGTGCGCAGCCCGCTCGCCGCCACCGACCCGCTGGGCGACGCGCGTTACCTGTCGGTGCTCCAGGTGTCGCTGCCGGCGGTGCTCTGGCCGCTCTGGCGGGCCGCCGCGCCCGCGCTGCGGGCCACCGCCGGTCGGGCGGACCGGCTGCGCGGCGGGCCGGCCGCCGTGCTGCTGGCCGGGCTGACCGCCGCCACGCTGGCCGGCACCGCGACGTTCCTGGTCGGCCTGCCCGGGATCCGCGCCGACGAGCGGGACGCCCGCCGGCTGGCCGGCGCGGTGCGGCGCGCCGGGCTGCACGAGGTGTACGGCGACTACTGGACCTGCAACCGGCTGATCTTCAACACCGGCGAGGCGGTGGCCTGCGGCGTGCTGGACGGCAACCTGACCCCGGGGCAGAACCGCTACCCGGCGTACTGGCAGCGGGTGGCCCGGGCGGCCCGCCCCGGGTACGTGGTGGCGGTCGGGTCGCCGGCCGAACGCGCCCTGCGGCGGCTGCTGGGCGGGCGGGCCGACGCGGCGGTGGTGGCCGAGGTGGGGCGCAGTCGCGTGTACCACCCGGAGCGTGCCGTGCGACCGTGGCGCTGACGCCCGCCCGTACGCTGTGCCGATGCTCATCCTGCTGCCCCCGTCCGAGGGCAAGGCCGACGCCGGCACCGGCCGCCGGCTGGACCTGTCCCGGCTCTCCCTGCCCGAGCTGAACCCGGCCCGGGACGCGGTGCTGGACGCGCTCGTCGCGCTGTGCGCCGGGCCGGACGAGACCGCCGCCCGGGACGCGCTGGGGCTGAGCGAGGGACAGCGCGGCGAGCTGCGCCGCAACGCGCGCCTGCGGGTGGCGGCGACCGCACCGGCCGGGCGGCTCTACACCGGGGTGCTCTACGAGGCGCTCGACCTGGCCACGCTTGCCCCGGCGGCGCAGCGGGCCGCCCGCCGGTCGGTGCTGATCAGCTCCGGCCTGTGGGGCGCGGTGCGGCTCACCGACCGGGTGCCGCCGTACCGCTGCCCGGTCGGGGCACGGCTGCCGGGGATCGGGGCGCTGTCGGCGTACTGGCGGGCCGCGCTGGACCCGGCCGTGACGGCGGCGGCGGGTCGCGGCCCGGTGCTGGACCTGCGCTCCGGCGCGTACGCGGCCACCTGGACGCCGTCGGGCCCGCTCGCCGACCGGACGGTGACGGTGCGGGTGCTGCACGAACGGCTGGTGGACGGCACCCCGTCCCGGTCCGTGGTGAGCCACTTCAACAAGGCCACCAAGGGCCGGCTGGTCCGGGACCTGCTCGTCGCCGACGCCCGCCCGCGCAGCGCCGCCGCGCTGGTGGGGGCGTTGCGCGAGCTGGGGCACACGGTCGAGGAGGGCCCCCGCACGCCCGGCCGGCCCCGGTTGCTCGACGTGGTCGTCACCGAACTCTGAGCGCGGCTTCGCGCAAGTTTTGCTCAAGGCTCGGGCGCAGCGGTTCCCCGGCCCGGCGGTGCGGGCCACGGTAGAGGGGCCACGACGCCGACCAAGGAGCTGTGCCGATGCTCTCCGAGCCCACCACGCTGCTCGACCGGCCGCGCCCGTCGTCGCCCCCACCGCTGGACTGGCCGACCCTGACCGACGCCTTCGAACTCGCCTGCCTGGTGCGCTGCACGACGCCGCCGGCCGCGCACGTCCGCCGGCTCGACGTCGACCCGTACCGGGGCGGGATCGCCGAGTTCAACCGGGAGGACGCGGCGCACCGGATGCGGCACCTGCTGCGCCGGCTCGACGTGCCGGTCGCGCACGAGCTGACCACCGGTGGGCTGCGCCGCCGGTACGAGCTGCACCGGCTGTCGGTGCTCCCGGAGCACCGGTCGACATACGCGAACCTGCTGGCGGCAGGCTGGCGGCAGGGCCGTCGCGAGCTGCTCGGCGGGCCGTTCCCGGGCGCGTCGACGGCCCGCCGCGTCTGGCGTCCCCGGCTGGCCACCGCGGTCTGGCGGGCCGCGCTGCTCGCCGGCGGCCGGCACGTACGCCGGCACTGCCTCGGCATCCGGCTCACCGACCGGGACCTGGCGGCGGTGCTGGTGCGCGGCGCGGCGCTGCTGGAGGTGCCGGCGGCGTTGCGACCGGGTTCGGGCTGTTTCCTGGTGAGCGTCGCCAACGGCGAGCACCGGGCCCGGATCACCGAGAGCGCCGCCCTGGGCTGACCGGTCCCGGCGGCGGGCTTGCGCGGCGGCGGGTGCACGGCGCAGAGTGCAGCGCGTGAACCGACACTGGTCTGCGCGCGGCCGGCGCCGGATCGCGGCCCCGCTGGCGTTGCTGCTGCTCGTCGCCGGGGTGGCCGGTTGCCGGGACGAGCCCACCGAACCGGTGCGGATCCGGATCGCCACCGGCAGCCCGACCGCCGTCTACCATGCCTTCGGCCAGTCGCTCGCCGCGCTGCTCAACCGGGAGCTGCCCGGGGTGCGGGCGGACGTGGTGGTGACCGCCGCCTCCGCGCAGAACGTCCGGCTGGTCGGCGCCGGTGACGCGGAGCTGGGCTTCACCCAGGCCGACGTGCTGCCGCCCCGGGAGCCGGCCCACCCGGCCGTGCTCGCCGTGGCCCGCGTCTACGACGACCTGCTGCACCTGGTGACCACCGCCGGCGGCCCGGTTCGCACGCTGGCCGACCTGCGGGGCCGGCGGGTCTCGGTGGGCGCCGACGGCTCCGGCACCGAGGTGACCGCCACCCGGCTGCTGGAGGTGGCGCAGCTCGGCGGCGCCCGGATCCGCCAGGAGCACCTGGGGCTGGACGACTCGGTGGCCGCGCTGCGCGAGGGGCGGATCGACGCGTTCTTCTTCTCCGGCGGCCTGCCGGTGCGGGGCGTCGCCGAGCTGGCCCACCGCACCGCACTGCGGATGGTGGACCTGGGCGACTGGACCGAGCCGCTGCGGCGCGCGTACGGGCAGGTCTACGTCACCCGGGACATTCCCCGCTCGGTCTACCAGGCGGAGCCGGTCAGCACGGTGGCCAACCCGAACTACCTGATCGTCCGCGCCAGCCTCCCCGCCGACCTGGTGCGCGAGGTGACCCGGCTGCTGATGGAACGCCGGGAGGAGCTGGCCGCGGCGCATCCGGCGGCCGGCCGGATGAGCCCCCGGTCGGCGATCGTGACCACCCCGCTGCCGCTGCACCCGGGCGCGGCCCGGTGGTACCGCGACGCCAAGCCCTGACCGGGGTCAGCGGCCGACCGGCTCGTCGTGGCGCTGCGGCGCGGCCGGCCCGTCGGCCGGGTCGAGGGCGCCGGCGTCGGCGGGCGGCGCCGGGAACCACAGCTCGGCGACCAGTCCCAGGGGCTCGCCCTGGCGCATGGTCAGCCGGCCGTCGGACGCGTCGACGAGCACCGCGGCGATGGTCAGCCCCAGCCCCGCGCCGTCCACGTTCTGCGCGTCCGGCGCCCGCCAGAACCGCTCGGTGGCCTGGTCGAGCTGGCTGGCCGTCATGCCGGGACCGGTGTCGGCCACGGTCAGCGCCGTCCCGCCGTCGGCCGGGCGGACGGTCACCGTCACCTCTCCCCCGGCGCCGCTGAACTTGACCGCGTTGTCGATCAACGCGTCGAGCGCCTGGTCGATCGCGGTCGGCACGGTCCGGGCGTACGCCGGCGTGTCGACCGGGTCGAGCCGGAGCGTGACCGCCCGGTGCCGGGCCAGCGGCAGCCACGCCGCGACCCGGGACGCGGCGGCCGCGCCCGCGTCCACGGTGACCCGCTGGTTCTCCTCCCGCTCGGCCCGGGCCAGCGTCAGCAGCGCGTCGAGCACGGTGGCCAGCCGGTCGGTCTCCTCCAGCGCCAGCCGGTGCTCGGCCCGGCCGTCCGGGTCGGTGAGGCTGGGGCCCAGCTCCTCCACCCGCAGCCGCAGCGCGGTCAACGGGTTGCGGAGCTGGTGGCTGGCGTGCGCGACGAAGGCCCGCTGCCGGTCCATCACGTCGGAGACCGCGTCGACCATGTGGTTGAAGCTGGTCGCCAACCGGCGCAGCTCCGGCGGGCCGAGGCGGGGCCGGACCCGGGCGGTGCGGCGCCCCTCGGCGATCTCGTGGGTCGCCGCGTCCAGCTCGGTGACCGGGCGCAGCACCCAGCCGGCCAGCCCGAACGCGGTGGAGACACAGGCCAGCACCGCGAGCAGGCCGATGCCGGCCAGCATCAGCCACCACACCGTGACGGTGCGGCGCACCCCGTCGGCCGGGGTGGTGGTGACCACCGCGCCGAGCACCTCACCGCCGTCGTTGATCGGCACGGCCGTCACCAGCGGCCCGTCCACCCAGGGCCAGACCGACTCCGGGCCGCTGAACTGCTGCCCGGACAGCGCGGTGTCGACCGCCGGGCCGGTGCCCGCGCCCGGCTCCCACCGGGACGACGCGGCGACGGTCCGGCGGTCCCGGTCCAGCACCGCCGCGCCGATGCGGTAGAGGTCGTCGTAGGCGGCCAGTTCCCCGTCCAGCGGGCCGGGGCTGCCGCCGCGCAACGCCGGACCGGCCAGCGACGCGAAGCGGGTGGCGTCGGCGAGCCGGTCGGCCCGGACCCGGTCGGTCTCCCGGGAGGCCAGCGTCACCGCCAGCGGGGTCTCCAGCGCGAGCAGCACCAGCACCATCAGCAGCAGGTAGCTGATCACCAACCGGCGGCGCACCGCGGCCTCCTCACGTGGTGCGGAGCCGGTAGCCGACCCCGCGTACGGTCTCCACCAGCGTCGGGTCGCCGAGCTTGCCGCGCAACGAACCGACGTGCACCTCGACGGTGTGCCGGTCGGCCCAGGTGGTGCCCCACACGTCGAGCAGGATGCGGTCCCGGGGCACCGCCACCCCCGGCTGGCGGGCCAGCGACAGCAGGATGTCGAACTCCTTACGGGTCAGCGTCACCGCCCGCCCGGCCACGCTGACCGTCCGGCCGCCCACGTCGATGCGGACCTCGCCCGCCTCGATCAGGTGGCGTTCCGGCACGGTGTGCGCGGCGCGGCGCAGCACCGCCTCGATCCGGGCCTGCAACTCCACCATCGAGAACGGCTTGACCACGTAGTCGTCGGCGCCCAGCCGCAGGCCCAGCACCCGGTCGCGTTCCTCGCCCCGGGCGGTCACCGCGATGATGCCGAGCTGGCTGCTGCGCCGGCGCAGCTCGCGACACAGGTCGGTGCCGTCGCCGTCGGGCAGCGTCAGGTCGAGCAGCACCAGGTCGCAGGGGGCGGCGGAGAGCGCGGCGGCCACCGTGGCGGCGTGCTCCACCTGGTACCCCCGGCGGGTCAGCGCGGACGACAGCGCCGCGGCGACCCGTCGGTCGTCCTCGACCAGGAGGATCCGCACCCGTGTCTCTCCGTCCGCTCGACCTGTTGCCCCCGGAATGGTGGCAGACGCGTCGCCCGGACGCGAGGGCCGTTCTAGGCTGCGGTGGTGATCTACAAGATTCTCGCCGACGACGAGTGGCGGGCGGCGCGGGCGGCCGGGAGCTTCGCCGGCACCGCCCTGGACCGGCAGGACGGCTACCTCCACCTCTCCGCCGCCGGGCAGGTGGTGGAGACCGCGCGCCGGCACTTCGCCGGCGTCACCGGCCTCACGCTGCTCGCGGTGGACGAGGCGCGGCTCGGCGACGCGTTGCGCTGGGAGGAGTCCCGCGACGGCGCGCTCTTCCCGCACCTGTACGCCGCGCTGCCGGTCGACGCGGTGGTCGCCGCGCACGCGCTGCCGGCGGACCGGCCGGCCGCCGACGCGGTGGCCGAACTGATCACCTGAGGCGCTCGTTATGCTGCGTCGAGCCCCGCCCGACGGCGCGACGCGCCCCGCAACGATGCGAGTGGAAATGACTGACAGCAACGACCGGTCCGCCTCCGTCTTCGTCCACCCGACGGCCGACGTCGAGGACGGCGCCCAGGTCGGCGACGGCACCAAGGTCTGGCACCTGGCCCACATCCGGTCGAGCGCCCAGGTCGGTGCCGGCTGCGTGATCGGCCGCAACGTGTACGTCGACGCGAGCGTCACGGTCGGTGACCGGGTGAAGATCCAGAACAACGTCTCCGTCTACCAGGGCGTGACCATCGAGGACGAGGTCTTCGTCGGGCCGTGCGCGGTGTTCACCAACGACTTCCGGCCGCGTGCCCAGAATCCGGACTGGACGATCACCCCGACGCTGGTCCGCCGCGGCGCGTCGATCGGCGCCAACGCCACGCTGGTGTGCGGCATCGAGGTCGGCGAGTACGCGATGATCGCGGCCGGTTCGGTGGTCACCCGGGACGTCCAGCCGTACCAGCTCGTCGCCGGCAACCCGGCCCGCCCCAAGGGCTGGGTCGACGCGAAGGGCGAGGTGGTCTCCCGGGACGTCGACAACCCGCCGCGGCAGGGCTGAACGCGCGACGGGGGCGGCGACGAGATCCGGTCGTCGCCCCCGCGCGTCGGTGCGCCGGTCAGCCGCAGAGCCGGCCGATCTCGTCCCGGAAGCGGTCCATCGGATTGGACCCGGCCGGGCCGAGCAGGTATTCCTTCAGCTCCCGCCGCGCCTCGGTCATCGGGTCGTCGCCGACCCGGGTCACGTCCAGGATCTTGGTCAGCTCGCCGCAGTCCGCCGAGAGCAGGTACGCCGCCCGCGCGGTGGGGAACTGCCGGCGGAACTCGTCCTCGGACAGCCCGGCCGGGTTCGCCACCACGTACGGCCGCTCGCTCTGCACGAAGTCGGAGACCACGCTGGACACGTCGCTGACCAGCAGGTCGGTGACGTTGAAGCAGTCGAACAGCGCCGGCGTGCGGCCGGTGACCACCAGGTGCGCGGCGCCGTCGAGCGAGGTCGGGTCGGTGTCGCCGCCGGCGGCCCGGATCCGGGCCACGATCCGCTCGTGCGCCGCCCTGGCCTTCGGCGAGCGGGTGCCGGTCAACGGGTGCGGCTTGTAGACCACCCGCAGGTTCCCGGCGGCCAGCAGCCCGGCCACGATCCGCTCCCCCATCAGCACCAGCGAGGTGTGGTAGGGGTCGTCGTCCAGCCAGCCCTCCCAGGTCGGCGCGTAGAGCACGGTGAACGCGTGGTCGGTGGCGCCGGAGCCGAACGTGTGCACGCCGGCGAGCTGCGGGCGGCCCACCTCCACGATGTCGCGGTCCAGCACGCCGACGCCGGCCCGGGCGTACCGCTCCCGGCCGGCGGGACCGGCCACCCACACCTCGTCGTACACCTTGCTGTACGGGTTGACGCTGGCCGCCTTGTCGCTGTCGCCGTGGCCGACGAAGACGTGCTTCACGCCCGGCTCGCGCAGCAGGTGGATGTTGGCGCCGACGTTCGCCGCGTACAGCGCGACCCGCAGCGAGCCCAGGTCGAGGTTCATGAAGTCGACGCCGGCCGGCACGCAGATCACCGGCAGCCGGGTGTCGGCGAGCTGGCCGAACGCGTCCGCGGCGCGCAGCAGCACCACCGCGCGGCGACCGGTCGCCTCCAGCGGCGCGAGCCACATGTTGGCCTGGTAGACGTCCTTGGCCGGGCCGGCGAAGTAGAGCGCCACCTCGGGCTGTTCCCGGGCCAGCCAGTCGTGCACGGCGGGCAGCACGCCCGGCGTCCCGCCCCGGCCGCGCAGCGCGGTCAGCGCCAGCACCACGGCGGTGACCAGACCGGCGACCAGCGTGACCAGGCCGGTGAGCACCACGGGGGCGACCCGGTCCAGCGCGGCGGCCACCACCGCCGCCGGCACCAGCAGCACGTTGAGCAGCGGCATCCGCAGCCCGGCCAGCCCGCGCGCCCAGGCCGGCGGCACCGGGACGCGGCGCAGCGCGCCGAGGTCGATGTTGCGGGTGTACGCCGGCGGGTCGACCCGCCCGTCGATCGTCTTCGTCACGGCGGTGGTGAGCACGGCGAGGGTCCACAGCGCGGCGGGCAGCAGCACCGCGACCGTGCCGGCCACGCCCGGACGCACGGCGGCGAGCACCAGCAGGACCACCGACAGGTCCCGCAGCAGCCGCCGGAACGTGGCGCCCACACCGGCCTTGGCGAGCAGCTCGGCCGTTTCGGCGTACCGGGTGGCGAGCGCCAGTTCACCGGCGAGGGCGACCACCGCGGCCACCGCGTACGGGATAACCAGGCCGAGCGACCCGGCGAGGATCATGACGCCGTACCCGAGGAGCGTCGCGCCCACCGCGGCGAGGCCCTGCTGGCTGCGTACTCTGCTGAACAACGACACGCTCCCTGTCTGCCCGCCGAATGTCGGCAAGGCCCGATACCGGACGGCTGCGACCCTAAACGGGTCAAGTGACGCAAGTATTACCGGGGTGTCCGAGAGGTGAACATCGGACGACGACTTTCCCGCCCGGTACCCGACCGGGCACAGCACGAAGCGGGCCCCGGCCGGCCCGGCCGGGGCCCGCCGCGCAGCCTGATCAACCGCCGATGACCACCCGGCGCACGCCCGCCCAGCGGGCCGGGTCGGTGACCCGACGGCCGTCCACCAGCACCGTCACGCCCGGCAGGTCGGCCGGGGTGAGGTTGCGGTACTCCGCGTGGTCGGCCTGGATCACCGCCGCGCCGACCGGCTCACCGTCGTAGCCGGGCAGGCCGTGCGCGGCCAGCTCCTCGTTCGAGTACATCGGGTCGGCGACGTACGGGGTCGCGCCCCGGCGGCGCAGCGCCTCCACGGTCGGGAAGACACCCGAGAAGGCGGTTTCCTTCACGCCGCCCCGGTAGGCGGCGCCCAGCACCAGCACGCCCACCCCGGTCAGGTCGCCGTACGCGGCGGCGAGCAGGTCGACCGCGTAGTCCGGCATCGCGGCGTTGGCCTCGCGCGCCGAGCGGACCACGGTGGCCGCCGGGTCGTTCCACAGGTACATCCGCGGGTAGATCGGGATGCAGTGGCCGCCGACCGCGATGCCCGGCGAGTGGATGTGGCTGTACGGCTGGGTGTTGCACGCCTCGATCACCTTGGTGACGTCCACGCCGACCGTGTCCGCGAAGCGGGCGAACTGGTTCGCCAGGCCGATGTTCACGTCCCGGTAGGTCGTCTCGGCGAGCTTGGCCAGCTCGGACGCCTCCGCCGAACCGAGGTCCCACACGCCGTTGGGCTTGTCCAGGTCGGCCCGCTCGTCGAAGTCGAGCACCGCCTCGTAGAACCGCACGCCGTGCGCGGCGGACGCCTCGTCGATGCCGCCGACCAGCTTCGGGTAGCGGCGCAGGTCGGCGAAGACCCGGCCGGTGAGCACCCGCTCGGGGCTGAACACCAGGTGGAAGTCGGTGCCCGCGGTGAGGCCGGAGCCCTCGGACAGCATCGGCGCCCAGCGGCTGCGGGTGGTGCCGACCGGCAGCGTGGTCTCGTAGCTGACCAGCGTGCCCGGCTTGAGGCCACGGGCGATGGCCCGGGTGGCGTCGTCCATCCAGCCGAAGTCCGGCACGCCCTCGGCGTCCACGAACAGCGGCACGACCACGACGACCGCCTCCGACTCGGCGACCGCGGCGGCGGTGTCGGTGGTGGCCGACAGCAGCCCGGCGGCGACCGCCTCCTTCAGCTTGACGTCCAGGTCGGCCTCACCCGGGAAGGGCACGGCACCGTCGTTGACCAGCTGGACGACCCGCTCGGAGACGTCGGCACCGAGCACCCGGTGCCCCTTCGAGGCGAACTGCACGGCGAGCGGCAGGCCGATCTTTCCGAGCGCGACGACGCAGATGTTCATGAACTACTTTCCTCCAGAGGGCCAGATGCGGCGCAGGCGGGCAAGGAACCGACCGGGGGTCACCGGCGTGATCGCGACGATCACGTGGCCCTTGTGGTTCGTGGTGGGTGTGACGAGGTGCAACCGGGCGCCGTGGCGGGCCAGCAGCTTGGGCGCGGCGACGGGTCGGTCGGTGCGCATCGGCGCCGAGCCGGCCCCGCCCAGCGCGGACACCTCGGCGCGTACCGTCCGCCGTTCCCCGTTCGGCGCGACGACCGCCAACAGCCGGTCCACCGCGAAGTCGGTCCGTACGACGGTACCGGGCCCGTCCGGCGTCACCGACGTGGCACCCGTGAGATCGCCCACGCTGACCCGCAGCGCCTCGGCGCTCAGCTCGGCCAGCTCCGCCCACCGGCTCCGGGCGGTGACCACCAGGGCCCGCGCGCCGGCCGCGTCCCGCCCCCAGGCCAGCTCGGTCGCGGTCAGCTTCGCGAGCTGCGCGGCGGCCCGGTCGGTGACGTCGTACCAGTCGTCCGGGTAGCCGAACGCGGGGTCGCGGAACCCGACGTGGTGCGCGTACCAGCGACCGTCGTCCACGGTGACCTCGGGCAGCGTCTTGTCGGCCTGCTGCCCGATCAGCTCGCGCAGCGCGTCGAGCCCGCCGTCGCGCGCCACCGCCAGCCGCACCCGCAGGGCCGGCTCCATCCGGGCGAGCACCCCGTCGGTGAGGTACGCCCCGGCCAGCTTCCGGACCCGGTCGTGGACGTGCTGCTGCACGTCCGGGGAGAGGGTGAGGAACTCCTCGCGGAGCAGCTTCGCCACCTCCCAGCTGAAGTGGCGCACCAGCACCGCGTCCCGCTTCGGGCCGGGCCCGATCAGGCCGGCCACGAACGCGACCAGCTCCTCGGCGCAGCGCAGTCGCTCCTCGAAGCGGCTGGCGTAGGTGATGTTCTGGGCGTTGTCCCGCTTGACGGCGAAGTAGTAGTCGTAGTCGCCGAGGACCGAGACCTTCTTCGCCCGGAAGCACGCCTCCAGCGTGAACGGCTGGTCGCTGCCCATCGGCATGTCGGTGCGGAAGCGCAGCCCGTGCTGCTCGACGAGGTCCCGCCGGAACAGCTTGGTGTTCGACAGCGACCAGGGCAGCGCGCTGTCGAACAGGTCGAGCCGCTCCGCGGTGCAGGCGTACGCCGCCTGGTGCACGTAGCGCTTGTTGGTGCCGACCATCCGGCCGAGCACCACGTCGGAGTCCCACCGGTCGGCGGCGGCGACCAGGCGCTCCAGGGCCTCCGGCCCGAGGTGGTCGTCGGAGCCGACGAAGAAGACGTATCGGCCCCGGGCGTGGTCCAGCGCCAGGTTGCTCGGCGCCGCCGGGCCACCGGAGTTGGCCTGGTGCAGCACCCGGACCGTCCCCGGGTAGCGGGTGGCGTAACGGTCCAGCTCCGCGCCGCTGCCGTCGGTGGAACCGTCGTCGACCGCGACGACCTCCAGCCGGTCCCGGCCGATGGTCTGGCCGACAAGCGAGTCCAGGCAGGCGGTGAGGTACGGCATGGTGTTGTAGACGGCCACCACCACCGTCACGTCCGGCTGGCTCACGCGCCCACCTCCACCGAAGCCGGAACCGCCGCCGGAGCCGGCGCGGACGCCGACGTGGCCGGGCGGGGCGGCGCGTCGGGCAGCAGCCGGGCGTAGACGTCGTCGAGCACCCGCGCCTGCGCCTCCCAGGTCCAGTCGGCCAGCAGGCCCGGCCGGTCGTACGCGGCGCGGTACCGCGCCGGATCGGCGAGCACCGCGGTGACCGCCCGGACGAAGTCGGCCACGTCCTCGGCGCGGAACACCTCGCCCTGGCCGGTCTCCCGGACAGTGTCGGCCATGGTCCGCACGTCGGAGACGACGAGCGGCAGGCGGGCGTGTGAATACTCGAAGAACTTGGTGATCAGCGCGATCTCGTGGTTCGGCCAGTGCTGGATCGGGATGACGCCGACCTGCGCGCCGGCCAGGAAGCGGACCACCTGGTGGTGCGGCACGTACGGCAGCACGTGCAGCCGGTCCGCCACGTCCAGCTCGCCGGCCCGGGTGACCAGACCCCTGACGTACGCCGAGGTGGGCTTGTTGACCACCAGGGCGACGTGCGCGCCGGGCAGTCGGGGCAGCGCCTCGACCAGCACGCCCAGCCCGCGCTTGGCGGCGGCCACCCCGCTGTAGACCAGCAGCGGGGCGTCCGGCCCGAGCCCGCACAGCGCGCGGATGTCCGGCACCGGCCCGGTCGGGTCGGCCGGCAACTCGTCGACGGCGGGGGCGTTGAGCACGACGGCCGGGCGCTCGGCCAGCCGGTGCTCCTCGCGCAGCAGGTCGGCCAGGCCGCCGGAGACGGTGGTGGTGGCGTCCGCGTACGGCACGTACTCCCGCTCGTGCGCCACGTTGCCGGGCAGCCAGCGGGCGTTGTCCCGCCACGGCTGCACACCGGGCAGGTACTCGTGGGCGTCCCACACCAGCGCGATCCGCCGGCCCCGGGCGGCGGCCCGGATCTTCGCGCGCGCGCCGACGCCGAGCATCCGGAAGTCGTTGGCGTGGATCAGGTCCGGCGCCAACTCGTCGACGACCGGGCCGTAGGCCAGCTCGTAGTCCCACAGGCCGGGCTCCAGCCGGCGCCACGCGCCGTCGCCGCGCAGCCCGCGCCAGAACGCCGTGTACGCGCGGTCCCAGGGGCCGTCCAGCTTGCGGCCCTTGCGGGCGCGGGTGAGCTGGCGGTTGCGGAAGCCGACCCACCGGCGGGTCAGGCCGGCCAGCTTCTCCTCGGCGCGCAGCGTGGCCCAGGGCAGCCCGCCGGGGCGGCCGGCGCCGGAGTCGCGGGCCGCGGTGGTCAGCGCCGCCCGGCGGACGGCCAGGTCCGCGCGCCACGCCCGGACCGTCTGGGTGCGGTGCGCGGCGACGCCGCTCGGCGGGTACGCCAGCGGATGCCGCAGCCAGGCGCGGCGGAACTCGTGCCGGCGACGGGACAGCGGCTCGGCCATCGGGATCAGGCGCACCTCGGCGGCGCCGAGCCGCCAGCTCTGCGGCTGACCCACCGGCGCGCGCCCGAGCAGGACGACGTCCCAGCCGGCGTCGGCGGCGGACCGCGCCGCCTTCTGCACCCGGGAGTCCCCGATGACCCCGTTGTCCACCAGCATGACCACCCGTCCCCGGGGGCCCGCCGCTGCGGTCGTGCCGTCAGATCCCATCCCTGCCCGTTTCGTCGTCGCCAGCACCGCGCCCGCGGACCCGAGCGAGTCTACGACAACGGTTCCGGCCGCCACGCCCGCCGCCGTCGGCGATCCGTGACCTGTCGCGCCGATTGCTACCCTCCATGCTGTTCAACGACCGGCGCTCGCCCCGGGTCGTCGCCGGGCCGGCGGTAGGCCGCCCGCCCGCGGCCCGCGTGCCGCCGGATCACTCCAGGTCAGCGCGGATGGATCAGACAATGGACGTGGTGACGACCGAGGAACCGAGCCGCCCGGCGTCGGCAGCGCCCGACCCGCCCCGGCCCATGCCCGCCGGGCGGCTGCGCCACGCCGCCCGCGCCGCGCTGCCTGCGCTGGCGGTCTACGCCGTGATCCGCCTCATCGGGCTGCTGACCGTCTGGATCTGGGCCGGCAACGTGGGGAGCAACCCGGTCGAGCAGCTCACCCGGGCCGACGGTGGCTGGTACCTCGCGATCGCGCGGCACGGGTACGACGGGTACGAGAAGACGCAGAGCAACATGGCGTTCTTCCCGCTCTACCCGGGCCTGACCGGGGCCCTGGACCGGATCTCCCCGCTCAGCCCACGCGAGTCGGCGCTGCTGGTGGCGTGGCTGGCCGGGCTGGCCGCCGCGTGGGGGCTGTTCGCGATCGGCGCGTACCTGCACGACCGGCGCACCGGCGTCCTGCTCGCCGCGCTCTGGGCGGCGATGCCGCACGCGGTGGTGGAGTCGATGGGCTACAGCGAGAGCCTGTTCACCGCGCTCGCCGCGTGGACGCTGTACGCGCTGCTGCGCCGGCACTGGGTCACCGCCGGGGTGGTCTGCCTGTTCGCCGGCCTGACCCGGCCCACCGCCTCGTCCCTGATCCCGGTGGTCGGGCTGGCCGCGCTGCTGGCGGTGGTCCGGCGGCGGGACGGCTGGCGGCCGTACGCGGCGCTGCTGCTCGCGCCCGCCGGCTGGCTGGCGTACCTGGCCTGGGTGGGGGCGCGGACCGGACGGCCGGACGGCTGGTTCCACATCCAGTCGGCCGGTTGGGGCACCTCGTTCGACTTCGGCGTCTACACCGTCGACCGGGGGCAGCAGGCGCTGGTGCAGGTGGCCGCGCTGCCGCTGCTGGTGGTCACCGTGGTGGCGCTGGTGTCGCTGATGTTCTTCGTGTTGAGCGTGCTCGACCGGCAGCCCTGGCAACTGCTGCTCTACAGCGGCCTGCTGCTGGTGACCACGCTCGGCGCGGCCGGCTACTACCACTCCAAGGCGCGGTTCCTGCTGCCGGCGTTCCCGCTGCTGCTGCCGGCGGCCGTGGGCCTGGCCCGGGCCGGTCGGGCCCGGGCCGGCACGGTGCTGGTGACGCTCGTCGTGTTCTCCAGCTACTTCGGCGGGTACCTGCTGCTGATCTGGACGAAGTCGCCCTGACCGGCCCGCCGCCGGACGGTCAGCGGGTGACCGGCCGGACGTCCCAGAGCCACACGTCGTCGACCCGCCGGCCGGGCCCGTACAGCGCGTCGAGCACGACCTTCAGGTCGTCGTGCCGGCGCGCCCCCCGGTCCGGCAGCACCACCGCGTCGGCCTTCCAGTACCGCACGTCGGTGCGGGCCTGGGCGATGTCGGCCGGTCCGACCGCGGTGTCCCGTTCGCCCCGGGACACGGCGGTGAGCAGCTTGGCGGTGGGCTGCGGGTCGACGCCCCACCGCCCGGTCGCGTCGGTGGCCGAGACCGGCCCGAGGAAGTAGCCCTCGGGCACCGCGAAGCCGGCCACCGCGGCCGAACTCCAGTACAGCGACGTCATGCCGTTGACCGGCACCGGCACCAGGGTGCGACCGGGCGCCACGTGGTCGCGCCAGGCCCCACCGGTGACGAACTCCGGCACCGGCGTCCGGCCCCGCGCCTCCAGCGGCACCGGCAGCACCGGCAGCAGCGCGGCGGCCACCGCGACGGCGCCGACCCGGGCGGCCAGTCGCCCGGACGGCTCGTCCCGCCGGGCGGCGAGCCGGTCGCCGGCCACGGCCAGCAGGACGCCGAGCGCCACGGTGGTGATCAGCGCGAACCGGGCCACCACCACGGAGTCGAACACGGGCAGGTCCTGCACCAGCGCGAACGGCGCCGGGATGTCGGTGCGGCGGGTGCCGGACGTCCAGGTGGTGCCGATCGAGAACAGCGCCGAGACCAGGCCGACGACGCCGAGCACCCGGGCCGTCACGTCCCGCCGCAGCCACCACAGCACGCCGGCCGCGAGCACCAGCAGCGACCAGCCGTAGAAGCTGGCCTGCTCGGTGGTGTTCGGCGCCCAGCCGACCGCGCTGGTCGGGCCGCCGGCCACCGACTGGGTGGCGTATTTGACGTACGAGCCGAGCTTCAGGGCGTAGATGTCCGGGGTGCCCGGGTGGCCCACCCGGTGCTGCGGCCCGGCGAACTGCATCCAGAGCGGGTACGCCGCCGCGGCCCCCACCAGCACGGCGGTGATCGCCAGCCCGGGCAGCATCGGGCGGGCCCGGCGCAGCGCGTCGCGGGGTCGCACCGCCAGGTGGGCCAGGACCAGCATCAGGCAGCCGAGCGCGGTGAGGAAGAGGATCTCCAGGCTCACGAAGAACTGGGCCACCACCAGCCCGCCCAGCACCAGGCCGTCGCGGACCACGTGCCCGCCCCGGGACAGCGCGACCACCCGCCAGACGATGAACGGCACCAGCCACTGCGCGGTGATGTGCGGGTGGCCGTTGCTGTGCGAGACCAGCGCCGGGGCGAAGGCGCAGAACAGCCCGCCGACGAACGCGGCGGCCCGGGAGTCGACCAGGTGCCGGGAGAGCACGTGGTACCAGGCGTATCCGGTGCCGGCCAGGTTCAGCGTGATGAACAGCAGATAGGAGAAGGACGCGCCGAACAGCAGGGTGACCGGGGCGAGCACCAGCCCGGGGAGCTGGAGCCCGACGTTGGTCATCAGGTTCACCCCGGCCGGGGCGTTCTGGAGCGTGGTGAAGAACGGGTTCTCCAGGTGGCTGACCGCGTGCGCCGCGTACGCCAGCATCCACTCGTTGAAGCCCTGGTCGTTGGGGCGGCTGCCGAGCAGTCGCCCGCCCGGGTCCCGCCAGCCCCGAGCGGTGACCCAGACCGCGCCGAGCAGGAACACCAGCGCGACCACCGCGTCGACCCGGGACCACCGCCGGCGAGCCGGACGACCCTCGGCCGCCGGTGCCGGACCGGGGGTGTCGCCACCGGCCACCTCGGCGTCCCCGGCGGGGACGGGCTCACGATCGCGGGTGTCGGGCGCGGGCGAGGTCATGGCGTAGCAGTCTACGAAAGCGGTGACCCCCACCCCTCGGTGGCACGTCCGGCGCGCGGGACGGCGTTATTGTAGGGTCCGCAGGCTGTCCGAGGGCCGTTCCGCTCTCCCCCACCCTCCCAGGATCGGAATCGATGAACAACGGGCGAAATCTCTGGGACTCGTTGAAGCTCCCCCGGCCGCGACGGTCCGGGTCCCGACCGCACATGATCTATCTGGCCATCGGCTTTCCGCCGGCCGCCAAGAGCTGCGCCTACCGGATGCGGGAGACCGCGAACCAGTTCGCCGCGGCGGGCTGGGACGTGACCGCGGTCACCATCGCGGACGAGGCGTGGGAGCGCGAGTACGGGCTGGACCACACGTTGTCCCAGGGGGTGGACCCGCACGTCCGGGTGGTGAAGCTGCCGCTGTTCCGGGACGACCTGGAGACCGACATCCGCGCGTTCACCGAGCAGCGCGCGCTGGCTCACCTGGACTACCTGGCCGACCTGCGCAAGCAGAACCTGAAGATCTTCCCGGAGCCGGTCTTCGGCGGCTGGCGTCCCGCGCTGGAGAAGGCGCTGCTCCAGATCCACCGGGAGCGGCCGGTCGACCTGCTGGTCACCACCTGCGCCCCGTACGTGAACCTGTCCGCCACCTGGAAGCTGTGGGAGACCCACCAGGTCCCCTACGTGGTGGACTTCCGCGACGGCTGGTCGGTCGACGTGATCAACAACGGCGAGGCGTTCACCCGGGAGTCGGTCTCCGGGCAGTGGGAGATCAAGCTGCTCACCAACGCCATCGCCATCTGGAACGTCAACGAGCCGATCTCCCGCTGGTACCGCGAACGTTATCCGGAGCTGGCGCACAAGATGCGGGTCGTGCGCAACGGCTACGACGCGGCCAGCATCCCGGCCGAGACGCTCCCCGCCCCCGCCGACCGGCCGCTCACCTTCGGCTACCTCGGCGCGCTCAACCTGCCGGTGCCGCTGCTGAGCGCCGTGCTGGAGGGCTGGCGGACGGCGCGCGCGGAGGACCCGGCGCTGGCCGACGCCCGCTTCGAGGTCCGTGGCCACATCGGCGCGGCCTGGGCGCGCGGCGACAACGCCCACGCCGAGCTGCTCCGGGCCGCCGCCGTCGACGGGGTGGTGGTCGGCGGTTCGGTGCCCAAGGCCGAGGTGGTGGACCTCTACTCCCGGTGGGACGCGGTGGTGCTGATGGTGACCGGTGGCCGGTTCATGACCTCCGGCAAGGTCTACGAGTACATGGCCACCGGGATGCCGGTGGTCTCCGCCCACGAGGCGGACCACGACGCCTCCACCGTGCTGTCGACGTACCCGCTCTGGACCGGCGCGGTCGGGTTGGACCCGGCCGAGCTGGCCGGCGCGTTCCGGCGGGCCGCCGCGATGGCCCGCGAGGCCGGCCCCCAGGAGCGGGCGAAGGCCCGCGCCGAGGCGCGGCAGTACGCCCGCGAGGAGCAGCTCATTCCCGCCGTCCGCGAGGTCACCGAGCTGGTCCTCGGCACCGGCGCCCCGCGGACGTCCCCGGCCGGCGCGCGCGTCCTGGCCCGAGAAGGTAGGTCATGATCGAGGTCCTGATGGTGATGGGCACCGTCCCCGGGCGGGTGGCGGTCCTCACCGACGCGTTGACGCAGTTCCGCGCCCTGGGCGTCACCGTACGGGTGGCCACCACGTTCGACCCGGCGGAGCGGATCCCGGCAGCCACCGAGCTGGCCGAGCTGCACCTGCTGCCGACCGCCAAGGAGCTGGGCCCGCGGTTCGGCCGGATGGTCAAGCGGGCCAGCCCGGCCCGGCGGCCCTGGCTGCGCGCCCAGCGCGACCCGTGGGTCCGCCGGCACGCCAAGCGCGCCGACGTCCTGGTCGCGCTGGACGCGCAGGCGCTGCACACGGTCTGGCAGTTGGCCCAGCGGTACCGGCGCGCGGACGCGGTCTACGGCATCGCCCCGGCGCTGCGCGCGGTGGAGAAGCGGTCGGCCGACCCGGCGCGCTACCGCCGTCCCCGGCTGCACACCGTCGGCCCCGCCCCGTCCGTGCTGACGAGCGCGACCCGCACCCAGACCGTCGACCTGGCGAAGCGGATGTTCGAGCTGAGCACCGGCAAGCGGGCCATGAAGCTCAGCCCGGTGCGCTGGTTCTGGCAGGGGGCGGTCACCGCGCCCGGCCTGCCGGAACGGCACCGCGGCAAGATCGCCCAGCGGGTCACCGGCACCATGCTCAAGTCCGGGCACGGCGCCAGCGCGAAGCGGGTGGCGTTGGCGGCGCAGGGCCGCCTGAAGAGCCCGACGACCCGGGGGCAGCTCCTCGGCCCGATCGTCGACGCGGAGCTGAGCCAGGGCCGGGTGCCCGAGCATCTGATGACCGTGGTGCGGGGCCAGCTCAAACTGGCCGACGGCTTCCTCCGGAAGCGCAACCCGGGCAAGGCCGCGCCGCACGTGCTGCGCGCGTTCAACCTGCTGTTCCACCGGATCGTGCAGTTCGACGGCACCACCTCGCCGCTGGCCGAGGACCCGGAGAAGTTCCTCGCGCCGCTGCACGACAGCGACGCCGGCCGGGCGCTGGCGACCCCGCGCGGCCGGCAGCAGCCGGCGGCGTTCCCGCCGGCCGACCGGCCGCACCGGATGCTCTTCTTCACCGGCCTGAACGACAACTTCCTCGGGCCGATCCTGGACCGCTACGAGGCGATGCCCGGGGTGGAGGTCCGCCGGCTGAACCTGATGGAGGAGTCGATCCTCCCGGTGCTCAGCAACGGCCGCACGAACGTGACGCTCCACATGCTCGCCGGCGCCTCCAAGCGGGCCGGCGAGGTCCAGGAGGCGTGGGGTCCGCACCTCGACTGGGCCGACACGGTCTTCGTGGACTGGTGCAACCTGGGCGCCGCGATGCTGTCGATGATCGACCCGGGCACCACCCGGGTGGTCGTCCGGCTGCACAGCTTCGAGGCGTTCAGCTGGTGGCCGCACGTGACCGACTGGTCCCGGGTGGACGACGTGGTCTTCGTCTCCGAGCACCTCCGCGACCTGGCGCTGGCCGCGGTGCCGCGGCTGCGTGCCCCGCAGGGGCCCCGGACGCACATGATCTTCAACGCCATGGACCTGCACCGGTACGTGGCGCCGAAGGTCTCCGCCGACAGCCGGTTCACGCTCGGGCTGGTCGGGTTGAGTTCGCTGGCGAAGGATCCGCGCTGGGCCCTCGCCGTGCTGCGGGAGCTGCGCCGCCGCGACGACAGGTACCGCCTCAAGCTGGTCGGCGACCCGCTCAACCCGGAGCTCAGCCCGGCGGTCGCGGCGTACGTCCGGGACCTCGACGCCGAGCTGGCCGAGCTGGAGGCGGCCGGCGCGGTGGTGCGGGCCGGCCGCACCGACGACGTGCCCGGCGCGCTCACCGACGTCGGCGTCATCCTCAGCACCTCGCTGCGGGAGAGCTTCCACTGCGCGCTCGTCGAGGGCGCGGCCAGCGGCGCCGTGCCGGTGGTCCGCGACTGGCCGTTCTTCGCCGGCCGCCAGCACAGCGCCCGCTCGCTCTTCCCGAGCGACTGGGTGGTGGGCACGCCGGAGGAGGCCGCCGATCGGATCCTGGCGCTCACCGCGTCGGAGGAGGTCTGGCGCGAGGCGGGCCGGGCGGCGGCGTCGCACGTGTTGAGCACCTGGGACTGGTCGGTCACCCAGAAGGACTTCGACCGGCTGCTGCTGGAGCCGCCGAGCAGCGCGGACTGACCGGCGGAAACAGATTCGGCCGGCTCCCCCTCGGGGGAGCCGGCCGAACTCGTTCGTCGGGTCAGCGCGAGGTGCCCGCGAGCTGCTGCTCGTCCTCGGCGGACCGGGACGCCGGCGGGCGGGCCCCGCCGGCGCGGGACACGCCCCGCAGCGAGGTGTAGACCTCGTCGAGGATGCGGGCCTGCGCCTCCCACGTCCAGCCGTCCAGCAGGCCCGGCTTGTCGTAGGCGGCCCGGTAGCGCTGCGGGTCGGCGAGCACGGCCCGCACGGCGCGCGCGTAGTCGGCCAGGTCCTCGGCGGTGAACACCTCACCCTGACCGGTGGCCCGCGCGGTCTGCGCCATCGTCTTCACGTCGCTCACCACGATGGGCAGGCGGGCGTGCGAGTATTCCAGGAACTTCGTGATCAGCGCCAGCTCGTGGTTGGGCTTGTGGTGGATCGGGATGACCCCGGCGTCCGCGGCGGACAGGAACGGCACCACCTGCCAGTGCGCCACGTACGGCAGCAGGTGCACCCGGTCCGCGACGCCCAGCTCGACGGCCCGCTCCCGCAGCCGCTCGGAGAACGTGTTGTCGCCGTTCGGGTTCATGGTCACGAACGCGACGTGCACGTCGGGCAGTTCCGGCAGCGCCTCCACCATGATCTGGCAGCCCCGGCTCGGGTTCACCGCGCCGGAGTAGACGAGCACCGGCGTGCGGTCGTCCACGCCGCACAGCGCCCGCAGGTCCGGCACCTCGCCCTCGGCCTCGGCCGGCGGGGCCATCGGCGCGTTGAGCACCACGGCCGGCCGCTCGGGCAGGGCGTGGGTCTCCTGGAGCAGGTCGGCGAGCGTGTCGGAGACCGTCACCACCGCGTCCGGGTAGGCCGCGTACTCGGCCGTGTAGGCGATCTGGGCCGGCAGCCAGCGCGGGTTGTCGGCCCGGCCGGTGATGCCGCCCACGAACTCGTGGGCGTCCCAGACCAGCTTGGTGTGCCGGCCGGCGGCCCGGGCCCGCAGCGTCGCCCGCGCCCCGATGCCGAGCATCCGGAAGTCGTTGGCGTGGATGATGTCCGGCTTCAGCTCGTCGAGCGCGGTCCGGAACGCCAGCTCGAAGTCCCACAGCCCGGGGTCCAGCCGACGCCAGGCGCGGTTGCCCAGCACGCTCTGCCAGAGCCGGATGGGCAGCCGGGTGAGCGGCGCCTCCGGGTCGAGCTGGGCCTTGCGCAGCCGGTGGGTCTCCCCGTTGCGGAACCGCACCCAGCGGGCCAGCGCCGTGGCGGCGGCACGGGACGGCAACTGGGCCGCCTGCCGCACGGCGGCGGGTGGCCCGCCGTCGAGCGCCCGGGCGCGGATCCGGCGCTCGTAGAGGTCGGCCTGCCAGGCCTTGATCTCCTGGACCCGGTAGGCGGCCCGGCTGGTCGACGCGTACGCCAGCGGCCGGCGCAGCGAGCGACGGTACTCCCGGGGCAGCCGGTGCAGCGGCTTGGGCACGCGCAGCAGACGCACCTCCGCGCCGCCGATCCGCCAGGTGTCCACCTCGGAGCGGGCGTTGCGGATGCCGAGCAGGACGACCTCCCAGCCGGCGTCCGCCGCGGACCGGGCGGCCTTCTGCACCCGGGAGTCGCCGTGGACCCCGTTGTCGACCAGCATCACCACCCGTCCCCGGGTCGGTCGGGCATCGGTGTTCGAGCCAGCTTGCATCGGGTGCTTCTCCTCGTTGACGGGGGCGGGCACGGGCGGGGCTATCGGAGGAAGGCGTCGAAGACCTCGGCGGTCCGTCGCCCGTCGTGGTGGTCACGGACGTAACGCGTGCCCTCCGCGGCGAGGGCGACCGCGGCGGGCCGGTCGTCGAGCAGCGACTCGATGGCCTTGACGAGGGTGTCGGGCGTGGCGTTGGCGATCGGCGGGCGGACGCCGGCGGCCCGGTGCGGGCCCTCGCTGACGTACGCCACGACGACCCTGCCGGCGGCCATCCCCTCGCAGGAGAAGGTGCCGTAGCTGCCCATCACGAGCTGGTCGACCACGATGTCGCAGTCCTGCACCTGGCGGCGCATCTCGTGGTGCGGCAGCCCCTCCACCAGGCGCAGTTCGATGACGTGGCGGTCGTGCAGCTCCTGCAACCGGGGCAGGAGCCGGTCGGTGCCCTTGGTCCACCGCTTCGACGGCGCGTGCAGCACCACCGGCCGGGCGCGTTCCAGCACCGGACGGTCGCAGGCCCAGTCGTCCACGTCGACGATCAGCGGCGCCCAGGTGGCGAACGGCACGTCGTCCAGCAGGTCGGGAGTGGTCACGAAGAACGGCAGGCCGCTCTCCTCGGCGGTGCGCCGGTTGCGTTCGGCCACCGTGGTGAGCCGCTCGCGCAGCTCGGGGTCGGCGTCCCGGAACGCGGACTCGGCGTGCCGTTCCAGGTGCGCGCCCGGATGGCGGATCTCGCTGCCGTGCGCCAGCAGCGCGACCTTGAGCCGGGCCCGGCGCAGCGCGGGCAGGTCGGCGGCGATGTCGTCGCCGTTGGCCCGGCCGAGCACCGGGCGGAACGCGTCCACGATCAGGTGCGTGTACCAGCCGAGCACCCGGCGTGCCTGCTCCGTCTGCACGTCGAGCCGGTGCTCGCCCGGGTAGTTGAGGTAACGGTCGGCCGGGTAGCGGTAGGTCTCCGGCGGCTTGGCCATCACCAGCTCGACGCCGACGTCCGTCCGGGCGGTGGTGAGCGCCACGGCCAGGGCGGAGAGCTGCCCGGCGTAGTTGGCGGTGCCCAGCCCCAACCGGACCGGACCGGTGCCGAGCGCCCGCCAGGGGCCCGGGGTGCCGGCCTCGATCGGCGCGACCGTGGGCCCGTCCGGCGCGGGTGGCCCGTCGTCGTGCTGCCGGGCCCGCTGCACCGCCTTCGCGAAGGAGGGCAGCGAGCCGGGTGCGAAGAGTTCGCCGGTCCCGTGTCGGGCCAGGTGCTCGCGGACCACCCGGCTGTCCGCCGCGACGATCCGCAGCCCGGCGGCGAGGTAGGTGTCCAGCAGCGCCAGGCCGGCGTCCGGGTCGAAGCCGAACACGGCCACGTCCGCCGAGGCGAGGAACGCGGCGGTCACCGCGCGTGGGCGTGGCACCTGGTGGATCCGGCGACGGGCCTTGCCGGCGCGGTCGACCAGGGCCCGGGCCGCCGTCCGCTCCGCCTCGTCGCAGACCAGCGCGAGGTGGAACTCGGGCAACCGGTCGAGCGTACGGAGCACCCCGTCCAGCGCCCGGTCCGCCGTGATCCCGCCGGCGTGCACCAGGAGCGGCGTGCCGGCGGGCAGCTCACACAGCTCGCGTACCGACGGGGTCTGGAAGGGCCGCGTGCCGGCGGCGGCCCGGCGGAGCGCGATGCGCCACCGCCGGGGGATCCGCCGCCGTACCGCCGAGACCGTCCGCCGCACCGGCGCGGGGCTCATCGCAGCGCCGGCTCCGCGTCGCTGCCGCTCGACACGACCGACACGACCTTGCCGTCGGACGCGGACTCCAGCAGCGCCGCCGCCACCTGCACGGTACGCAGACCCTGCCGCAGCGTGACGATGTCGCTCTGCTTGCCCTCGACCGCGTCGCGGAAGCGCTCGTGCTCGACCAGCAGCGGTTCCCGCTTCGGGATGGCGTAGCGGACCATGTCGCCCTCGGCCACGCCGCGGAACGCGCGCAGCGCCTCCCACTCGGTGTCGATGGCGGCGTTGGCGTAGAAGGTGAGGTCCGCGGTGAGCGTGTCGGCGACGAAGCAGCCCTTGTCGCCGGTGACCACGGTGGACCGCTCCTTGAGCGGGCTCAGCCAGTTGACCAGGTGGTTGACCATGGTGCCGTCGGCGAGCGTGCCGACCACGGCGACCATGTCCTCGTGCAGCCGGCCGCTGCGGGAGACCGTGCGGGCGGCGACCGAGGTGTATTCCTGGCCGGTCACCCAGGCGGTCAGGTCGATGTCGTGGGTGGCCAGGTCCATCACCACGCCGACGTCGGCGATGCGGTGCGGGAACGGGCCCTGCCGGCGGGTGACCACCTGGAAGACCTCGCCCAGCTCACCGGCCTCCAGCCGGGTACGCAGGCTCTGCAACGCCGGGTTGTAGCGCTCGATGTGGCCGACGCCGGCGACCAGCCCGGCCGTCTCGAACGCGTCGACCAGCTTGGTGGCCGCCTCGACGGACTGCGCGAGCGGCTTCTCGATCAGCGCGCAGACGCCGTTGGCGGCCAACTCCAGGCCGATCGACTCGTGCAGCGCGGTCGGGCAGGCGACCACCGCGTAGTCGACGCCCAGCGCCAGCAGGTCGCTCAGCTCGGCCACGACGGGCGCGCGCAGCGTGCCGGTCGTGTCACCGGCCGGGTCGACGATGCCGACCAGCTCGACGCCGTCCAGGTTGGACAGCACCCGGGCGTGGTTGCGGCCCATGGCGCCGAGGCCGATCAGCCCGGCGCGCAGCTTGCGTCCCCCGCTCATCGGGCACCGCCCGCGACGTTCGCGGCGTCGGCGATCCGCTCCAGCTCGGCCTGGCTCAGCGACGGGTGCACCGGCAGCGAGACCACCTCGGCGGCGGCCCGCTCGGTCTCCGGCAGCTCCCACGGGCCGGGCTGGCCGTCGGCGTTCAGGTAGGGCTTGAGCCGGTGGATCGGGGTCGGGTAGTAGACCGCGTTGCCGATGCCCAGCTCGGTGAGGCGGGCCTGGGCGGCGTCGCGGTCGCCGGTCACCCGCACCGTGTACTGGTGGTAGACGTGCTTCGCACCGTCGGCGACCGGCGGGGTGACCATGCCGGTGATCGCGGAGTCGAGGAACTTGGCGTTCGCGCGACGCTGCTCGGTCCACCCGGCGAGCTGGCCGAGCTGCACCCGGCCGATGGCGGCGGCCACGTCGGTCATCCGCATGTTGGCGCCGACGATCTCGTTGGCGTACCGCTGCTCCATGCCCTGGTTGCGCAGCAGCCGCAGCGTGCGGGCGAGCCCGGCGTCGGCGGTGGTGATCATGCCGCCCTCGAGGGAGTGCATGTTCTTGGTCGGGTAGAAGCTGAAACAGCCGGCGGTGCCGAACGCGCCGACCGGGGTGCCGTTCAGCTCGGCGCCGTGCGCCTGGGCGGCGTCCTCGACGACGGCCAGGCCGTGCTGCTGCGCGATCGCCATGATCCGGTCCATCGCGGCGGGGTGGCCGTAGAGGTGCACCGGCATGATGGCGACCGTCTTCGGGGTGATCGCGGCGGCGACCGCCTCCGGGTCGACGCAGAAGCTGCCCGGCTCGATGTCCACGAAGACCGGCTCGGCGCCGACCAGCCGGACCGCGTTGCCGCTGGCGGCGAACGAGAACGAGGGCACGATGATCTCGTCGCCCGGGCCGAAGCCGAGCGCCATCAGGGTGAGCTGGAGCGCGGACGTGCCGGAGTTGACGGCGACGCAGTGCCGGCCGGCGACCAGGTCGCCGAACTCCTCCTCGAACGCGGCGACCTCGGGGCCCTGCACCACCCGGCCGCTCCGCAGCACCCGGACAGCCGCCTCGATCTCGGCCTCGCCGATGATCGGTCGTGCTGGGGGAATGAACTCTGGATGCGGCCCGGCCATGGGGCTTCCTCCTGTCGACGCGTGACTGTGGGGGACGTTCGGGGGGATGGTAGCGGTCTGGACGGAAAACGCTGCGTTCGCGCTCAGTGTCCGACCGGATGTTCCGCGCTGTTCATGATCGACGGGTGACTCACACTTCCACCTCGTCGCGGGCAGGCCCCAAGCATGCTACCCGCAGCGCCGCGACGATCGCGGCGGCCATCCGGGGCACCTCGGCCGCTTCCAGCGGGGCCCGGGAGATGGCCATCCGCCAGTAGACCGGCCCGACGATCAGGTCGACCGCGGCCCGCCGGTCGGTGTCCGGGGACAGTTCGCCGCGCTCCACCGCCCGGCCGATCAGGATCCGGCCGACGGCCTGCTGGTAGTCGTCCAGCGCGGTCTGCAGCTTCTCGGCGATCTGGGGGTTGCGCGCCGCCTCGGCCAGCAGGTCCGGGATGATCTGCGCGGCCAGTCGGTGACGCAACGCACGCGCCATCACGTGCAGCAGGATCTCCAGGTCGCCCAGCAGGCTCCCGGTGTCCAGCAGCGGGATGTTCCGCCCGGCCACCGCGGAGACCATGTCCAGCACCAGGTCGAGCTTGGAACGCCACCGTCGGTAGATCGCGGTCTTGCTCACGCCGGCCCGGCGGGCCACCGCCTCGATCGAGAGGCGACCGTAGCCGACCTGGGCCAACTCCTGCATCACGGCGGTGCGGATGGCGCTGGTGATCTCGCCGCGCAGCACCGCCGCGCCGGCCGGGGCACGCCTCTTCTCGGTCGTCACGTGGGACAATGTAGCGCAACGACGGTACGGTTGCGTCCCGACGTTCGGTGGACTACCTTCCATGCAGCAGCGAGGCGGCTCCTCCCCGCCCGGCCACGCTGGATGTCTTCACCGCACTGCTCCCCATCGGCACGAAAAGATCGGAGCGCCTGACCATGGCCAACACCGCGGTGGCCGACCCCGAATCCGGACTGACCCGGGCCCAACTGGCCGGGCGGTACGGACTGCGGGTCGCCGGGGAACGACCGCCCCTGGGCGAGTACGCCCGCCGGCTCTGGGCGTACCGGCACTTCATGACCGCGTACTCGCGGGCGAAGGTCGCGTCCTCGCTGAGCAACACCCAGCTCGGCCAGCTCTGGCAGGTGCTGACCCCGCTGACCAACGCGGCGGTCTACTTCCTGATCTTCGGGCTGATCCTGGCCCAGCACCGGAACGTGAACAACTTCATCGCGTACCTGTGCACCGGTGTGTTCATCTTCATCTTCACCCAGACCGCGGCCACGAACGGCACCAGCGCCATCACCGGCAACCTGGGGCTGATCCGGGCGTTGCAGTTCCCGCGCGCCGCGCTGCCGATCACGGTCACCCTGGTGCAGCTCCAGCAGCTCCTCATGTCGATGGTGGTGCTGGCCGCGATCGTGCTGCTCACCGGCGAGCCGGTCACGTTCCGCTGGCTGCTGCTGCCCCCGATGCTGCTGCTCCAGACGATCTTCAACGTCGGGCTGAGCATGGTGATGGCCCGCCTCGGCTCCAAGGTCGCCGACCTCAAGCAGATCATGCCGTTCGTGATGCGCACCTGGCTGTACGCCTCCGGCGTGCTCTACCCGGTGGCGCTGCTGCGCGAGCACCTGCCGTCCTGGGCGGCCAGCATCCTGGAGTGGAACCCGCCGCTGGTCTTCATCGAGCTGGCCCGCTACGCGCTGCTCGACTCGCACCAGCCCAACATGGTGAGCTCCCCGCCGAAGCTCTGGGCGCTCGGCGTGTTCTGGGCGGTCGTCATGGGCGTCGGCGGGTTCGTCTACTTCTGGCGCGGAGAGAAGGAGTACGGCCGTGGCTGAGCAGACCCTGCCGGTGAACGCCGGCACCGTGACCGACTCGGGCCGCGTCCCCACCGTGGTGGTGGACGACGTGCACGTGATCTACCGGATCCACAAGGGCGCGGCCGGCGGCACCACCCCGGTCTCCGCGCTCAAGCGGATCGTCTCCCGCACCAAGGCGCCGAATATCCGCGAGGTGCACGCCGTCAAGGGGGTGAGCTTCACCGCGTACGAGGGTGAGGCCATCGGCCTGATCGGCAGCAACGGCTCCGGCAAGTCGACCCTGCTGCGGGCCATCGCCGGCCTGCTCCCGCCGGCCCGGGGCGCGGTCTACACGCAGGGCCAGCCGTCCCTGCTCGGCGTGAACGCCGCGCTGCTCAACGACCTCTCCGGCGAGCGGAACGTGGTGCTCGGCTGCCTGGCCATGGGCATGCCGCCGGAGGAGGTCAAGCGCATCGCCCCGGAGATCATCGAGTTCTCCGGGATCAACGAGCGCGGCGACTTCGCCTCGCTGCCGATGCGCACCTACTCCTCCGGCATGGGCGCCCGGCTGCGCTTCGCGATCTCGTCGGCGAAGAAGCACGACGTGCTGCTCATCGACGAGGCGCTGGCCACCGGCGACCGCAAGTTCCGGGTCCGCAGCGAGCAGCGGGTCCGGGAGCTGCGCGACAGTGCCGGCACCGTGTTCCTGGTCAGCCACTCGATCGGCTCGATCCGGGACACCTGCGAGCGGACCATCTGGCTGGAGAGCGGCGTCCTGCGGATGGACGGCCCCACCCAGGAGGTCTGCGACGCCTACGAGAACCAGAAGTAACCCGCCGGAGCGCACCGACCCGGGATCGGTCCGGGCGGTGCGCTCCGTCGTACGCGTTAAGGTTTCCGGACCCATCCCCTTCACCCAGAGTGAGGTACGGCAATGACGCAGGACCACACCACCGCACCGGACGCCGCGCCGGCGAGCCCGGCACCCTGGCGCCCCACGCGTACGGTGGCCGTGATCCTCGCCGGGGGCACCGGGACCCGCCTCGGTCTGGGCATCCCGAAGCAGCTCCTGAAGATCGCCGGCAAGCCGATCATCGAGCACACGCTTGCCGTCTTCGAGGCCGCGCCGGAGATCGACGAGATCATCGTGCTGATGGCCACCGGCCACGTGCCGGACGCCGAACGGATCGTCGCCGGCGCCGGCTTCCGCAAGGTCACCAAGGTGATCGAGGGCGGCGAGACGCGCAACGACACCACCCGGATCGCGCTCGACGCGGTCGGCGAGGGCGACGTCAACATCCTCTTCCATGACGCGGTCCGCCCGCTGGTCAGCGCGCGGATCGTGCGCGAGTGTGTGAACGCGCTCTGGAGCTACTCGGCGGTCGACGTGGCCATCCCGTCCGCCGACACGATCGTCCAGGTCGACGCGGACGACTGCATCACCGACATCCCGGTCCGGTCCCGGCTGCGCCGCGGCCAGACCCCGCAGGCGTTCCGCTCCGGCACCATCCGGGAGGCGTACCGGCGGGCCGAGGGCGACCCCGACTTCGCCGCCACCGACGACTGCGGTGTGGTGCTGCGCTACCTGCCCGGCACGCCGATCAAGGTGATCGACGGCTCGGACGAGAACATCAAGGTCACCCACCCGGTGGACGTGCACCTGGCCGACAAGCTGTTCCAACTCGCCGCCGCCCAGGCGCCCCGGCTCAGCCACCGCGGCTACGCCGAGGAGCTGACCGGCCGGACCATCGTGGTCTTCGGCGGCAGCTACGGCATCGGGCACGACCTCACCGAGCTGGCCCGCCGCTACGGCGCCCAGGTCTTCCCGTTCAGCCGGTCCAGCACCGGCACGCACGTGGAGCGCGCCGAGGACGTGGCCGCCGCGCTGAAGACCGCGTTCGAGGCGACCGGCCGGATCGACCACGTGGTGGTCACCGCCGGCATCCTGGAGAAGGGCGCGCTCGCCGAGATGGACGACGAGACGATGGACCGGCTCCTGCACGTCAACTTCGTCGGCCCGGTCACCATCGCCCGCCAGTCGCTGCCGTACCTCCAGCAGACCAAGGGGCAGTTGCTGCTCTACACGTCCAGCTCCTACACCCGGGGCCGGGCCCGGTACGCGCTCTACTCGGCCACCAAGGCCGCGCTGGTCAACCTCACCCAGGCGCTCGCCGACGAGTGGGCGGAGTTCGGCGTACGGGTCAACTGCGTCAACCCGGAACGCACCGCCACCCCGATGCGGACCAAGGCGTTCGGCGAGGAGCCGGAGCACACGCTGCTCGCCTCCGAGGCGGTCGCCCAGGCCTCCCTGGACGTGCTGATCTCCGAACTGACCGGTCAGGTGGTCGACGTCCGCCGGGCACCCGGCGAGCCGGTGGCCGACGTGCCGGCGCAGCCCGGCGCGCAGCGGTCCGAACTGTCCACCCGCGCCTGACCCGAGGGACGTGCAGATGCGTGGTGACCTGGTCCGGAAGCTGCTCGCCCGGGTACTGACCAGCGGGCTGGCGGTGCTGGCGTTCCTCGTCGTGGCGCTCACCGGCGCCACCGGCGCCGGCCTGGCGCTGGCGGTCGCCGCGCTGGCCGCCGCCGCCTGGGAGCGCCGGGTCCGGCCCAGCGCCGACGGGCTCGTCGAGACGGTGCTGGTGGCCGCCGGGATCCTGGTCGGCTACGCCCGCCGGGCCGACGACGGGTTCGATCCGGCGCTGGCCGCCACCGCGCTGGTCCTGCTCGGCCTGGTGCTGCTGGTCGGCCCGCTGCGGCAGGCCGGCGCGCTGGAGATCCGGGCGGCGAACCTGCCGGTCCGCTCCTGGACGCCGCTGGTCGCCGCTCGGCTCGGCGACGCCCTGCTGGTGCTGCTCGCCCTTGTGGCGCTCGCCGCCGCGTGGCCGCTGCCGGCCTGGCTGCCGCTGGCCGCCACGCTGCTGGTCGGCGCCGGCTGCGCCGCGATCGCGTTCGACCTCGCCCGGCGCCGGTTCCGGCCGCCGGCCGGGGGCGGTCCGGTCGGCCGGGCGCTGCGTCGGCAGCAGCCGGAGTTCGTGCTGCACTTCTCCGCCCCGCCCGGGTCGGAGTACCAGGTCACCATGTGGCTGCCCTACCTGGAGCGGATCGGCCGGCCGTTCCTGGTGGTGGTGCGCGAGCCGGAGTTCCTGTCCACCGTGGCCGCCGCCACCCGCGCGCCGGTGGTCCTCTGCCCCACCCTGAAGGCGCTCGACGAGGCGCTGGTGCCCAGCCTGCGGGCGGCGTTCTACGTCAACCACGGCGCGAAGAACGCCCACGTGATCCGGTTCCACCAGCTCACCCACGTGCAGTTGCACCACGGCGACAGCGACAAGGCGCCCAGCGCCAACCCGGTGTCGGCGATCTTCGACAAGATCTTCGTGGCCGGCCAGGCCGCGATCGACAGGTACGCCCGCGCCGGCGTGGAGATCCCCGCCGAGAAGTTCGTCGTGGTCGGCCGCCCCCAGGTCGAGGCCATCGAGGTACGCGGGGAGCCGAGGCCGGCGTCGGCGCACCCGACCGTCCTCTACACCCCGACCTGGACCGGGCACCACGCCGACGCCAACTACTGTTCGCTGCCGGTGGCCGAGACGCTGATCCGCCGGCTGATCGACCGCGGCGCGGCGGTGATCCTGCGCGCCCACCCGTACACCGACCGGAACCCGGCCTCGGCGCGACAGCTCGCCCGGCTCACCGAACTGCTCGCCGCCGACAAGGCGAAGACCGGCCGGCCGCACCTGTGGGGCGCGGCGGCGGCCCGGGAGCTGACGCTCACCGAGTGCGTCAACCGCGCCGACGCGCTGGTCTCCGACGTCTCCGGGGTCATCTCCGACTGGCTCTACTCCGGCAAGCCGTACGCGGTCACCGACACCGGCGCCGACGGTGCGCACTTCGTCGAGCGGTTCCCGCTCGCGGCCTCCGGCTACGTGCTGCGCCGCGACATGTCCAACGTGGACGACGTGCTCACCGCGCTGCTCGACACCGACCCGAAGGCCCCCGAGCGCTGGACGGCCCGGACCCGCTACCTGGGCGACTTCCCCGCCGACGGCTACGCCGAGGCGTTCCTCACCGCCGCCCGCCGCGAGCTGGAACCGGACTGGGCCGTCCCGGCGCCGCGTCCGGCCTAGAGATAGGGGTCGAGCAGGGCGAGCACCGCAGCCGGGTCCTCGACGTGGGCATGGTGGCCCAACCCGGGCAGGGTGGCCACCGGCACGCCGCACGCCGTGAGCTGCGCGTCCGTCACCATCGGATCCGTCTCGCCGCGCGCCAGCAGCACCGGCGCGTCGGCGGCGGCCAGCAGGGCGGGCATGTCGGGCTCACCCACCGCGAACGCGGCCGGATCCATGGCCAGCCGCCACCGTCCACCGCCCCGCTCGTCGCCGCCGGGGTGGCTCCGGTGCCCGCGGCCGTCCTCCCGCCGCAGCCCCGCGTCGACCACCGGGTGGCCGGGGGCGAACAGGCCGGCCAGCCCGGAGACCCGCAGGTAGCGGCGGGCCGCCTCGTCCCGGGTGGCGAACCAGGTCACCGGCCGGGCCGCCAACTCGTCCGCCTTGGCCAGTTCGGCCGGTGACCAGACCACCTTGATGCCCAGCCCGACCACCGCGTCGACCGGCAGGCCCCGCTGCCGCGCGGCGAGCGACAGCGCCACCACGCCACCGAGCGAGTGCCCGAGCAGCACCAGCCGGTCGTGCGGGCCGAGCCGGAGCGCGTCGAGCCCGTCCGCCACGCGCTGCGCCAGGGCCGCGAACGAGTACCCGGCCCCCGGCAACGGCGGTGACCAGCCGTGGCCGGCCAGGTCGGGGGCGAGCCAACGCCCCTGCCAGCGACGCTCCAGCAGCGGCGCCCAGGGCAACCACACCTCGCCGGTGGCGCCCATGCCGTGCAGGAGCACCAGGTGGCGGGTCCCCGTCGTATCGCCCATACGCCGCAGTCTGCCACCGCACAGACACCCCGCGCGAGACCACGCATGCCGGCACCGCCCGGGCGAATGGAACGCGGTGATTGCCCTCGGCGGTGTCGACGCGTCGGGCAGCCGGACGTTGCCTGCGCTCGCAGCGCTACAAACTTGATGGCGTGGACGGGTCGCCGTCCTGACCCGTCCACGCCATCAAGTTCGCAGGCTCTGGAGCACTGACTGTCCGCACCGACATGCACAGCGTTCCAGGGCCTCACTGGGTGGGTTGTCCGGTTCGGCGGTGATGGGCGGCATGCTGGCGGCGGAATCGTCGACGGGGTCGCGGCGTTGTAGACGGGTGCACGGCCGAGGAAGGCAAGCGCCCGCCAGCCCCTGGGAATGACGGTGGGACCCCGGTCGTTACACACACTCCCGGCGCCGCGACGAGGCCCCCGCCCCGCGAGCAGCCATTCTTCTTGAGCGCCTGACGGTGCCCGCACCCCCCGGTGCGTTGACCCCCGAATGGAGCCCCCTCATGAACACGATGCTGCGTAAGAGCGTTCTGGGTATTGCTGGTCTGGCTTTCACCGGTGGTGTGTTCGCCGGTCCGATCGCCGGTCACGTCGAGTCCGCGCACGCCGCCACGGCCGCGAAGCCGGTTGCGGTCGCCAGCGTGCAGGGTGAGCAGTCCACGATCAGCCTGAACGACGAGCAGACCGCCAACGTCAAGGCGATCATCGCCGCGACGAAGAAGGCCGGCCTGCCGGAGCGGGCTGCGGTGGTTTCGATCGCGACGGCGTTGCAGGAGTCGAAGCTGGAGAACCTGGGCCACCTCGGCGACCGCAATGACCACGACTCGCTGGGCCTGTTCCAGCAGCGCCCGTCCTCGGGCTGGGGCACCCCGGAGCAGATCACCGACCCCGAGTACTCGACCCTCGCCTTCCTGAAGGGGTTGAAGCAGGTTGACGGCTGGCAGGACATGCCGGTGACCAAGGCCGCGCAGACCGTGCAGGTGTCCGCCTACCCGGACGCGTACGCGCAGTGGGAGAAGCAGGCCACCGACCTCGTCGGCAAGCACTGGAACAGCTGAGACAGCGCGAAGGCCGGCACCCCGCACGGGGTGCCGGCCTTCGACGCGTACTCCTCAGGCGGAGTAGCCGCGCGTGGCCATCCAGTTCGCCAGGTCGATGGTGCTGATCCAGTACGACGGCAGCGACGGGTCGGCCGAGTCGGCGATCCGTACGGTCCGGCCGTCGTTCTGGTAGCCGACCACGGCGATGTAGTGGCCGCCCGGGAACGAGTGCCAGCCGCCGTTGGTGTCGGTGGCGTCCCCGACGATGTTCGAGACCACCGCCCGGCCGTTGCGGACCGCGTTGACCACGTCGGCCTGGAGCCGGTCGATCTGCGCCTTGGTGGCCGTGCCGGGGATCGTGCGGGTCCGGTACGGGTCGCCCTTGACCTGCTGGTTGAGCACCCGGGTGGTGTCCTCGGCCGAGTTGGTGCCCATCTCGGTGGTACCGAGCGCGACGGCGAGCGTGTCCTGGCTGCGCTCGATGCCGGCGGCGCTGAGCGCGTTCCGCACCGCGGCCGGGCCACAGTAGTAGTAGGTGGTCTGCGCCTGGTAGTCGTAGTCGAGCACCTTGCTCGACGGCGGCTTCGGCGTGGCCTTGCGGGTGGTGTCCGGGTCGGCGACCTTCGCCGACGGCGAGGCCGTGGGCGAGGTGCTGGGCGAGCGGCGGGGCGACGCGCTGGACGACGCGCTCGGCGAGGCGCTCGGCGACGGGACGGCGAGGCGCGCCTCGCTGCGGCTGGCGGTGTCGCCGAGGCGGGAGCCGAGTTCCGCCACCGCGGCGGTGTTCTCCTGCCGGGTCGGCGCGTCGTCGGTGGCGGTCAGCGCGGCGCCGGTGCCGCCGGCCAGCACGAGGGCCGCCGCCGAACCGGCGATGATCTGGTACGGACGCTCGGTCGCGAGGCGACGCAGGTGGCGCTTCAGGTGGTACTTCACGGGTTTCCTCCACGGGGTGGGCGGCACGAGCCGACCCCGCGCGTGGAGGAACTCACACGCGCTGGCGGGCGGGACGGCCGCGGGAAGTCGCCCGGATGCCGGGCGGGACGGGGTCGGAAGCGCGTCGCGTCAGGCGAGCGCCGGCACCCCGGGGCCGTGGAGGCGGGGAGACGTTCGGGGGGTGGTGGGCACGGGAATGGAACTCCTTCCGTGGCCGCCGACCGGGTTAGCTGACGGATTCGGGCGGGAAGTACGCCCTACCGCGGCCGTGGGCTCGCGGATTCACCCCGGTGTTGCGTTGGGTCCCCGGTTCGTATGCACGATTAGGCGGGTCGGCGCGGCGTCGCCATCTGCGATCGGGAACCGCACCGGACGCGCCGACACTACCGGCGGGTACACGCCCTGCCAAGCGCTCTCACCTGCTTAAACGTCCTCGACGACTACGGATTCGGAACAGCCGGTCACCGACCTCCCTCAATGGGACAAGCGGCCACGTCGGCGCCGTGCGGCAGGAAGCGGACATCCGACCGACGGAGAATCGGGCAGCGGGCGCAGCAGGGGCCATCGATCCGGCCGGTCGCCGGCGGTCGGCACCGGTGACCGGCCTCACCGGTTTCGGGTAACGATTCGGTCGACGTGCTTCCCGGGGCCGCTCAGCCGACGCGGGCCGGACGCCACCGGGCCCCCCGCACCGCCGACGGGACCGGGACGCGGCTCACCGTCGAGACGCGGGACGTGGGCACCGGCCGCAGCGCCGTGGCCGCCGCGTACGCCTCGGCGGCGAGCGTCCGGGCCGCCTCGGCGGCCAGTTCGGCGTCCCGCCACGCCAGGCGTTCCCGCTCGGCGGCCGTCTCCCAGCCGGCCCGCCGCCCGTCGCGGACGGTCCGGGCCAGCACGATCTCCTGCTCGGCCGGGTGCCGGCGCGGGTCCCACCCGTTGCGGCGGGCCAGCACGTCGGCGAGCTGGCGGGCGGTCAACTCCCCCCGCCAGTGCGCCGTCATGGCGGCGTGGTGCAGCCAGCGTTCGCGCGCCGCGTACTCGGCGGGGGTGCGGGGGGTGTGCGGGGCGGGCAGCGCGCCGGCGCCGGCCAGGCGGCGGGCGGCGGCGTCCGCCTCGTCGTAGGCGGTCCAGGCCCGGTCGGCCTCGCTCTGGGCGGCCAGCCACTGCTCGCGACGGCGACGGGCGGTCTGCGCGGCCCCGGCGGCGGCCACCGCCACCTCGTCGGCGTACCGGGCCAGGTCGGCGCGGTGGAGCACCTCCGCGTCGACCGGTTCGGGTGCCGGCTCACCCGCGCCGTCGCGTTCCGGTCGGGCGACCAGCACGGCGAGCAGGACGAGGGCGAGCACGGTCAGCGCCGACCAGATGGCGGCGGCCTCGGGGACGGCGGTGAGGAAATTGAGGAGAACGGTCTGCGACATGGTCGGCACCTCACGGGAGACAGTGGCGGGTAACTCCGCACGGCCGGTCGGAGGCGGGGCGCGGCCGGAGTTCGGGCGCCGCCGGGCCGCCGAGGGGCGGTGCGGGTGAGGTTCGGTGGGCGCGGTCACGGGCCGGGCCCGTGGCGGGTCAGCGGGCGGGCGGGGCCCGCGGACCGGCCGGGGCCGGCGGCTGGCCGACCGGGAACGGGTGCCGCCCGGTCGGGGGCGGGACATCGCCCACCGGCTGCGGCTCGGGAACGCCGACGCGGCTCCGCTGCCGATCGACGACGGGGACGCCCTGCCGCTCGACGACAGTGTCGCCCTGCCGCTCGACGACAGTGTCGCCCTGCCGCTCGGTGACACGGCCGTTCGGCCGTTCGGCGGCGGCGTCGGCCCGCAACCCGGCGACCGGGCCGGCCGCCGCGGGTGCGATCGGGGACACGCCGGTCGGCAGCGTGGCGGCGCCCAGCGAACAGGCGACGACCACGGCCAGGCTGGCCAGCATCCGTGCGACCCAGCGCGCCACCCACCACACGGGACAGGTGAGCGCGATCGGAGCCACGGGAACAAATTACCGCCGATCCGGGCACGGCGCATCGCCGCCCGGCGTGTCGCGACGCCGTTGACCAGGGTGGACCGCTCAGTCCGGCCGGCGCCGCCCGGCGTACTCGATCGACGGGTCCGGCTCACCGGCGGACGCCGCGCCGGTGTCGTCGGCGGCCGCGCGCGGCGCGGGCACGCCCGGTGCCGGCGCGGCGGCGGCCGGACCGCCGCGGGCCCGGCGCGACGGGCCGAGGCGGCGCATCATCGGCTCCTCCACCCAGCGGTGCAGCACGGCGGCGAGCGCCAGGGTGAGCAGCAGGAAGCCGAGCACCGCGAGCGGGCCCCGCCACCCGGGCAGCCCGGTCCCCCAGTCCCCGGTGAGCCGCAGCACGGTCACCATGACCAGCACGTGGACCAGGTAGAACGCGAACGAGACCTCACCGAGCCAGAGCATCGGCCGGGACCGCCACGGGGTCCGCCGGCCCCGCACGTCGGCGTCCGCCGCCGCGGTGATGACCAGCAGGTACGCGACGGCGAGCAACGCCGCCCAGAACTCGGCCCGGATCCACAGCGCGGCGGCCACCCAGGTGGCGACGAAGGCCAGGCTGGCCGTGGTCAGCCCGGGGCCACGCCAGCGGTGGCGGCGCATCAGCTCGGCCGCCGCCGCCCCCATCCAGAACTCGAACGAGCGGGTGACCGGGAAGATCTGCGTGAACCACCACCGCTGCTCCTCGGGCACCAGGTGCTGCCCCGGCCAGAGCGCCAGGATGAGCAGCGGCGCGGCGACCAGCACGGCCCGGAGCACGCCGGTACGCGCCCGGCGCAGCCACGGCACCACCAGCGGCAGGCACAGGTAGAAGGCCAGCTCGCAGGAGAGCGACCAGCTCACGTTGTTGATGCTGTAGAAGTAGCCGTTGAGCGGGATCCACGCCTGGACCAGGAACAGGTTCCCGATCGCGGCCCACGGCAGCACCGGGTCGGCGAACCAGGCCGCCACGGCCAGCGCCGCCAGGAACGTCACCACGTGGTTCGGGTAGATCTTGGCCGCCCGGCGGCGCAGGAACGTCCACCCCGACTCGCCGTCCCGGTACGACCAGACGAGCACGAAGCCACTGAGGATGAAGAAGAACTCGACGCCGGAGAGCCCGAGGCTGAAGACCTTGCCCATCACCGCCTGCCACTGCGGCTCGGCGATGATCCGCATGGTGCCCGCGTGGAAGCCGAAGACCAGCAGGGCCCCGATCCACCGCAGCCCGGTCAGCGACGGCAGACGCGGAGCACGGGTGGTGGTCGGGGCGCTGGTCATCCCGGGCACCTTACCGGGTGGCCGGGGGCGCGTTCCGGCACGGCGACGTCCGGGCCGGTCCCGGCGGGCGGCGGATAGGATTTCCGTTCCCGCGCGGCGGGGCCCACCGGGCCCGCCGGGCCCGTACGGAAGGTGAGCAACCGGATGCACCAGCGGATCCTCCTCCGCGCCCGCAAGGGCCCGTTCGACGTCCTGACGCCCGAGGAGACCTTCGCCGGCAACTGGATCAGCGACAACACCGGCAACCTGGTCTTCAGCCACGCCGCGAACAAGCTGCTGGCCACCTCCACGGCGGAGGTCACGTCGACCCGGAAGCTCGCCGACCCGCGCGACGCCGACGAGATCAACGAACGGTACGACGTCTTCGTCGTACCGCTGGCCAACGCGTTCCGGCGCAGCTTCATCAACCGCCTCGAACCGATGACCCGGCTGATCGAGCGGCTGAAGATCCCGGTGGTGGTCCTCGGCGTCGGCGTGCAGACGAACGTCGACGGCGACCGGGAGTACCTCCGCCAGATCGACGAGCCGGTGAGCGCGTTCTGCCGGGCCGTGCTCGACCGGTCGCACAGCATCGGGGTGCGCGGCGAGATCACCGAGAGCTACCTGCGTACGCTCGGTTTCTCCGCGGTGGAGCAGATCGGCTGCCCGTCGATGTTCCTGCACGGGGACACGTTCACGCTGGAGAAGACCCGGCCGGAGCTGACCACCGACGACCGGATCGCGCTGACCATCTCCCCGTACGTCTCGTCGATGGCCCCGGTCGTCCGCCGCCACCGGGAGCGCTACCCGAACCTGTGCTACGTGCCGCAGGACCTGCGCACGCTCGGCACGCTGCTCTACGGCGACGCGCCCGAGCACCGGGGCAAGCACAGCGAGATGCCACTGCACACCTCGCACCCGCTCTTCGTCGAGGACAAGGTGCGGATGTTCGTCGACCCGTGGACCTGGATGGCGCACCTGTCCGGCTTCGACTTCAACTTCGGCACCCGCATCCACGGCACCATCACGGCGCTGATCGCCGGCACGCCCGGCTACCTGTTCGCGCACGACTCGCGCACCCTGGAGCTGGCCCGGTACTTCGGCATCCCGCACCGGATCATGCGGGACGTGCCGGCCGACGTCGACGCCGCCGACCTCTACGCCGAGGCCGACTACACCGCGCTGACCGAGGGCCACAAGGCCCGCTTCGACACCATCACCGCGTTCCTGGCCAAGCACGACCTCGGCACCTCGTTCGCCGACGGCGACAGCGCCGCGGCGTTCGACAGGCGGGTCGCGGAGACCGAGTTCCCGCCGGCGGTCCGCCCGGCCGCCGCCACGCCGCCGGCCGAGCTGCTGACCCGCATCCAGCGGCTCCACGACGAGAACCGCCGGCTCGCCGACACCGTGCGCACGCTGCGCGCGCAGGGGCTGCGCGAGCGGATCAAGCAGGCCGTCCCGGACCCGGTCCGCCGGATGCTGCGACGCTGATCCGTCGTACGCCTGTTCGACCGCCGGGGTACGATCGCCTGCGTGTCCGACGTCGCGTACCAGCCCTCGATGCTCGACCTGGCCGAGCACGGGCCGACTCTCGGTCCGCTCGCCCGGCCGGCTCGGCACGAGCTGAGCCGGGGCGCCTGGGTCGACCACCTGCCCGGCTGGGTGCGGGGCTCCGACGCGGTGCTCGACACGCTCCGGCACGACGTGCCGTGGCGGGCCGAGCGTCGCACCATGTACGACACCGAGGTCGACGTGCCGCGCCTGCTCTGCTGGTACGCCGGCGGCCGACCGCTGCCGCACCCGGTGCTCACCGCCGCCCGCGACGCGCTCAGCCGGCACTACGCGCCCGAGCTGGGGGAACCGTTCGTCACCGCCGGCCTGTGCCTCTACCGCGACGGCCGGGACAGCGTCGCCTGGCACGGCGACACCAAGGGCCGCTCCGCGCACACCGACACCATGGTGGCGATCGTCTCGTTCGGCTCGCCCCGCCCGCTGCTGCTGCGCCCGCGCGGCGGGGGCGGCCCCGGCGTGCGCTTCTCGCTCGGCCACGGCGACCTGGTGGTGATGGGCGGCTCCTGCCAACGCACCTGGGAACACGCCGTGCCGAAGACCACCCGCCCGGTCGGCCCCCGGGTCAGCGTCCAGTTCCGCCCCGCCGGGGTGGCCTGACCCGGCCCCGTGCTAGAAACAACTCCCAGGGTCGATCACGCCCCCGTCACCCGAGACAAAGGGCGAGGCGATGATCCAGTTCCCCACGTGGGCCGTGCACGGCGACGGCCGGTCGGTACGCCCCGGCGACGTGGTCCATCCCGACGAACGGCTCTCCTGGCCGCGCACCGTCGGGGTGGGCGTGCAGCACGTGGTCGCCATGTTCGGCGCCACCTTCACCGTGCCGCTGATCACCGGCTTCCCGCCGGCCACCACGCTGTTCTTCTCCGGCCTGGGCACGCTGCTGTTCCTGCTGATCACCGGTAACCGGCTGCCGTCGTACCTCGGTTCGTCGTTCGCGTTCATCGCCCCGGTGATCGCCGCCAAGACCGACGGCGGCATCGGCGCGGCTCTCGGCGGCATCGTGGTCGCGGGCGCCGCGCTGGCGCTGGTCGGCGTCGTGGTGCACGTGGCCGGCGCCCGGTGGATCGACGCCCTGATGCCGCCGGTGGTCACCGGCGCGATCGTCGCGCTGATCGGGCTCAACCTCGCGCCGGTCGCCTGGGACGGCGGCGGCGCCGGCACCGGCGTCAAGGCGCAACCGCTGATCGCCGTGGTCACGCTGCTGGCGATCCTGGTCGCCACCGTGCTGTTCCGCGGTTTCCTGGCCCGGCTGTCGATCCTGCTCGGTGTGGTGGTCGGCTGGCTGGTCGCGGCGCTGACCGGCCAGCTCGACCAGCAGGCGGTCACCGGGCTGCGGCAGGCCGCCTGGGTGGGGCTGCCGGAGTTCCACACGCCCAGCTTCAGCCTGCGCGCCGTCGTGCTGGTCATCCCGGTCATCCTGGTGCTGATCGCGGAGAACGCCGGGCACGTCAAGGCGGTCGCGGCGATGACCGGCCGCAACCTCGACCGGCAGATGGGCCGCGCGTTCCTCGGCGACGGCCTCGCCACCGTGCTGGCCGGCTCCGGCGGCGGTTCCGGCACCACCACGTACGCGGAGAACATCGGCGTCATGGCCGCGACCCGCGTCTACTCCACCGCCGCGTACTGGGTGGCCGGCGGCACGGCGATCCTGCTCGGGCTATGCCCGAAGTTCGGCGCGCTGATCCTCACCGTGCCGGCCGGTGTGCTCGGCGGCGTCACCACCGCGTTGTACGGCCTGATCGCGGTGCTCGGCGCCCGCATCTGGATCGAGAACCGGGTCGACTTCCACGACCCGGTCAACCTGTTCACCGCCGCGGTCGCGGTGATCGTCGGCGCCGCCAACTACACGCTGACCGCCGGTGACCTCTCCTTCAACGGCATCGCGCTGGGCACCGCCGCCGCCCTGGCGATCTACCACGGCATGCGCCTGATCGCCCGCCTGCGCGGCACCACCCCCTGACACCCCCACCCCCGGGCCCTCTTTCACGGAAAGAGTGGCTGTCCGGGGCGGAATAGCCACTCTTTCCGTGAATCAGCGCGCGCCGGGCGGGGTGGGGGGTGGGCGTGGGGTGGGGGTGGGGTCAGTCGCGGTCGATGTGGTGGCCGATGACGGTGGGGCCGAGCATCACGGCGAAGCCGGAACCGTCGCGGCGCGGGTCGGCCGGGGGCAGGTCCACCGGGTCACCGTTGGCCGTCGCGCCCACCGGCCGCGGGCCGATCCAGGCCACCGACAGCTCCACCTCGCCCTTGAGGAGCCGCTGCGCGCGCACGCCGCCGGTCGCCCGGCCCTTCGCCGGGTACGCCGTCATCGGCGTCACCTTGACCGTGGCGCCCGTCGAGGTGACCACCATCGGCTCGCCGTGCCGCGGGTCGTCGGTGCGGACCGCGCCGAAGAAGACCACCCGCGCCCCCGCCGGGAGGTTGATGCCGGCCATCCCGCCGCCCTTGACGCCCTGCGGACGGACCAGGGACGCCGGGAAGCGCAGCAACGACGCCTCCGAGGAGACGAACGCCAGCGCCTCGGTGCCGTCGGTCAGCCAGGACGCGCCGACCACCTCGTCGCCCTCCCGCAACGAGATCACCTCGAACTCGTCCGAGCGGACCGGCCAGTCGGGCGCGCACACCTTCACCACGCCCTGCCGGGTGCCCAGCGCCAGACCGGGCGACCCCTCGGCGGACGGGCCCAGCGGCGCCAACCCGACCACGGTCTCCCCCGGCGCCAACGGGGCCAGCTCGGCGGCCGACATGCCGCCGCGCAGCGACACCGTGCCGGACTGCTCCGGCAGCACCGGCAACGGCAGGACGTCGATCTTGAACGCCCGGCCGGCGCTGGTGACCAGCAGCACCCGCCCCCGGGCGGTGGAGTGCACCACCGCGCGTACCGCGTCGTGCTTGACCCGGCCGCTGCGGCGACGCGCCTCGGCCGCCTCCTCCGACTCGGCCGCGGTGCGGGCGACCAGCCCGGTCGCGGAGAGGATCACCTGGCACGGGTCGTCGGCGACCTCCAGCGGGCCGGCCGGCACCGAGGCGGCGAGGACCTCCTTGAGGTCGCCGTCGACGAGCGTGGTGCGCCGCTGCACGCCGAACTGCTTCACCACCGCGGCCAGCTCGTCGGAGACCAGCTTCCGCAGCACCTTCTCATCGTCCAGGATCGTCGACAGCTCGGCGATCTCCCCGCGCAGCGTCTCCTGCTCGGCCTCCAGCTCCAGCCGGTCGTACCTCGTCAGCCGACGCAGCGGGGTGTCCAGGATGTAGCTGGCCTGGATCTCGGAGAGCGTGAACTTCTGCATCAGGCCGTCCTTGGCGGCCTGGGCGTCCTCGCTGGCCCGGATCAGCTTCACGACCTTGTCGATGTCGAGCAGCGCGATCAGCAGCCCGTCGACCAGGTGCAGCCGCTCCTCCCGCTTGCGCTTGCGGTACGCGGTGCGCCGGGTCACCACCTCGTAGCGGTGGGACAGGAACACCTCCAGCAGCTCCTTGAGCCCGAGCGTGCGCGGCTGACCGTCCACCAGCACCAGGTTGTTCACGCCGAAGGACTGCTCCAGCGGGGTCAGCCGGTAGAGGTCGGCCAGCAGCGCCTGCGGGTTGACGCCGACCTTGCACTCGACCACCAGGCGGGTGCCGTTCTCCCGGTCGGTGAGGTCCTTGACGTCGGCGATGCCGGTCAGCCGCTTGGTCTTGTTGACCTCGTTGGTGATGGCCGCGATGACCTTCTCGGCGCCGACGCCGTACGGCAGCTCGGTGACGGTGATGGCCTGCCGGCCCCGGCTGCCCTCCAGCGGGCCGATCTCCACCCGGCCACGCATCCGCACCACGCCGCGCCCGGTCTCGTACGCCCGGCGCACCTCGTCCAGGCCGAGCAGCAGCCCGCCGGTGGGCAGGTCGGGGCCGGGCACGAACTCCATGAGCTTGTCGAGCGTGGCGTCCGGGTGGTTGATCAGCCAGCGGGCGGCCTGGACCACCTCGCCGAGGTTGTGCGGGATCATGTTGGTCGCCATCCCGACCGCGATCCCGGACGCGCCGTTGACCAGCAGGTTCGGGAAGGCGGCCGGCAGCACGGTGGGCTGGGTCAGCGAGCCGTCGTAGTTGGGCTCGACGTCGACGGTGTCCTCACCCAGCTCGCCGACGAGCAGCATGGCCTCCCGCGACATCCGGGCCTCGGTGTAGCGCGCCGCGGCCGGGCCGTCGTCCGGGCTGCCGAAGTTGCCGTGCCCGTCGATGAGCGGGACGTTGAGCGAGAAGTCCTGCGCGAGTCGGACCATCGCGTCGTAGATCGCGGTGTCGCCGTGCGGGTGGTAGCGACCCATCACGTCACCGACCACGCGGGCCGACTTGACGTGTGACCGGTCCGGCCGGAACCCCGACTCGTGCATCGACCACAGGATGCGCCGGTGCACGGGCTTGAGCCCGTCCCGGGCGTCCGGCAGGGCGCGGGAGTGGATGACCGAGAACGCGTACTCCAGGTAGGAGTCGGAAACCTCGGTGACCAGCGGGTTGTCGAAGACCCGGGCGCCGGCCTGGTCGAAGGCGGAGAGATCGGCCTTCGCGCGGTCGTCCTTGCGGCGTGCCATGGTGCAGCTTCCTTCCGAAACGAACGCGGTGGTCAGGCGTCGATGGCGTCGCGGTCGACGCGGTCGGCGGAGTCGATGAGCCAGTTGCGGCGGGGCTCGACCTTCTCCCCCATGAGCAGTTCGAGGATCCGCTCGGCGGCGTCGACGTCGTCGAGCGTGATCCGGCGAACCGCCCTGGTGGCCGGGTTCATGGTGGTCTCCCACAGCTCGTCGGCGTCCATCTCACCGAGGCCCTTGAAGCGCGGGATCGGGGTGACGATCTGCTTGCCGGCCTTCTCCAGCTTGCGGACCGTCGCCTCCATCTCGGCCTGGGTGTAGGTGTAGACGGTCTGCGGGTTGCGCCCCCTGGTGGTGATCTTGTGCAGGGGCGGCATCGCGGCGTAGAGCCGGCCGGCCTCGATCAGCGGTCGCATGTAGCGGGCGAAGAGCGTGATCAGCAGCGTCCGGATGTGCGCGCCGTCGACGTCCGCGTCCGCCATGATCAGGACGCGGCCGTAGCGCAGCGTGGACAGGTCGAACGTCCGCCCGGAGCCGGCGCCCAGCACCTGCACGATCGCCGCGCACTCGGCATTGTCCAGCACCTGCTGGAGGTTGGCCTTCTGCACGTTGAGGATCTTGCCGCGGATGGGCAGCAGGGCCTGGTATTCGGAGGATCGGGCGAGGCGCCCTGTCCCGAGGGCGCTGTCCCCCTCGACGATGAACAATTCGCTTCTGTCGATGCCTGACGCGCGGCAGTCGACCAGCTTGGCCGGCATGGCCGCGCCCTCCAGCGCGGTCTTGCGGCGGGCGGCGTCCTTCTGCTGCTTCTGGGTGAGCCGGACCCGGGCCGCGTCGACGATCTTCTGGAGCACCGTGCGGGCCTCGGCCTTGGTGCGGCGGTCGTCCAGCCAGCTCTTGAGGTGCGCCTCGACCAGACCCTGGAGCACCTTGGTGATGCCGGCGGTGGAGAGCTCGTCCTTGGTCTGCGAGGTGAACTGCGGCTCCGGGATCCGCACGTGCACCACCGCGGTCATGCCCTCCAGGACGTCGTCCAGGGTGGGCGCGTCCTCCTTGGGCTTGAGCAGGCCCCGGGTGGTGCGGGCGGCCTCGGCGAGGGTGCGGGCCAGCGCGCGCTCGAAGCCCTTGCGGTGGGTGCCGCCGTGGGCGTTGCGGATGGTGTTGGTGAAGCACTCGACGGTGCGGTCGTAGCCGGTGCCCCAGCGGAACGCGATCTCGACCTCGGCGCGACGCTGCACGTTGGACTGCATGACGCCGTTGGCGTCGGCGGCGTTCTCGCGGTAGGTGCCCTCGCCGGTGACCAGCAGCGTGCCGGAGACCGGGCGGTCACCGGCCGGGGCGAGGAACTCCACCATGTCGGTCAGGCCGTCGGGGTAGTGGAAGCGCTCCTCGACCGCCTGCTCGCCGGTCTCGTCGCGCAGCCGGTAGGCCACCCCGGGGACCAGGAAGGCGGTGTTGCGCAGCTTGAGCCGGACCGCCTCGGTGTCCAGCGCGGCGCCGGTCTCGAAGTAGCGCGGGTCGTGCCACCAGCGGATCGAGGTTCCGGTGCGCTGGCCGCGCTTCACCGCGCCGACGACCTGGAGACCGGGACCGGGGGTGAACGGCGCGTCCGGGCCGTCGCCGTCGAAGATCCCCGGTACGCCGTGGCGGAACGACATGGCGTGCACCTTGCCGGCGCGGCGGACCGTGACGTCGAAGCGGCGGGAGAGCGCGTTGACGGCGGAGGCGCCGACGCCGTGCAGGCCGCCGGAGGTCTTGTAGCCGGAGCCGCCGAACTTGCCTCCGGCGTGCAGCCGGGTGAGCACCAGCTCGACGCCGGAGATGCCGGACTTGGCGTGCACGTCGGTGGGGATGCCGCGGCCGTCGTCGTCGACCTGGACCGAACCGTCGGCGTGCAGGATCACGTCGACGGCGGTGGCGTGACCCGCGACACCCTCGTCGGTGGAGTTGTCGAGGATCTCGTTGACGAGGTGACCCACGCCACGGCTGTCGGTGGAGCCGATGTACATGCCGGGGCGCTTGCGGACGGCGTCGAGGCCCTCCAGGTGGGTCAGGTCGTCGGCCCCGTAGAGCATCTCAGGCTGTGCGGTCAACTGGTCGTACTCCCAGGTCTCGGCGGTGTGGTGCCGTTCACCGTGAGCGGTCCCCACGGCGATCGCCGGGCGCGGCGCGCCGCAGCGAGCCTAGCCCGGCGCTCCGACAGGTCCGATGCACCCGGGTGCGGTGTTGCCCGGTCGACCTGCGGGCCACCCCCGGCGGCGGTGTCCGACGACGACGGAAAGGCGTCCGTGCCCGACAACGACCGGGCCGCCGCTCGTCTTCCCGGTCGCTCGCGGGCGGATTGTGAACACCGGTCGTGACCACGTGTCCGGGCATTGACGCCCGTCACACGCCCGTGATGTGATCGCCACCTCAGAGGATCTTTCACGTTTCTATGTGTGAGGGTGAGGTGGGGCATGTCCGTGTTCCGTCGTTCCGTGCTCGTGGCGGCGCTGGCGCTCGCCACGGCAGCGCTGCCGGCCGCCGTGGCGCCCGCCGCGCCCGCCGCCGCGGCGCTGCCCACCGCCGCGGTGGCGTTGGGTGACAGCTTCATCAGTGGCGAGGGCGCCGGCGGGTACTCCCCGGTGGTCGACGTCAACGGCGTCGCGCAGGGCTTCCCCGGATGGTCGGCGGCGAACGCCAACGCCTACTTCTGCCACCGTTCACCGAACGCCTCGCTGTTCCGGGCCGAGCTGCCGGGCATCTCCGCGCGGTTCAACCTGGCCTGCTCGGGCGGGCAGCCGTACGACATCGCCAACGCCTCGGCCAGCCGGACCAAGGGCCGGCAGGTGGCCGCCCAGCTCGACCAGCTCCGCTCGGTGGCCCGGACCCACGACATCGACCTGGTGCTCGTCGGGCTCGGCTCGAACAACAGCTCCTTCACGTTCGGCAGCGTGGCGGAGAAGTGCGCCAACCGGTTCATCGCGGACGCGTGGACGGGCTGGTGGGAGTTCTGGGCGTACCTGGGCGGGCCGGTGGAGCAGAAGCCGTGCACCGACGCCGACCTGGGCACCGCCGCGCAGTTCTCGGCCGCCACCGCGGAGACCACGGCGGCGCTGCGGCAACTGCTCACCACGCTCGACGAGGTCGACGCGGACGGCCAGCACCGGGTGGTGTTCCAGGACTACACCAACCCGCTGCCGTACGAGCTGGACCAGAGCTACTGGAGCGAGGACAGCCGGGACGACACCCGGGACAAGTTCCGCGCGCTGGGCGCGGAGCGGTACGCGGCCGGCTGCCCCATCCACCGCGCCAGCCTGGCCCCGGGCCAGCGCTTCTCCCAGGGCCTCGGCACGCTGGTCAGCTCCGTTCGCGGCACGCTGGCCGCCGAGTTCCCGGCCGACGACCTGGTCTACCTGAACGTGCAGCGGGCGTTCGACGGCGCCCGGCTCTGCGAGTCGGCGGGCAGCCCGGCCAACGCGCTGGCCACCCCGATCCGGCTGATGGACGGCCCGAGCGGCACCTTCGTGACCAGCCTCTCCGGCTACGACAAGCTGGACATCCAGCGGATCGCGAACGCCTGCGGCACCTACTTCCAGACCTGCCAGGAGTCGTGGCACCCGAGCGCCGCCGGCCACCAGGTGCTCGGCCGCTGCCTGAGCGGAGCGGCGGTGACCGGCGCCCGCGCCGTGTCCTGCGTCCGCGCCCCGGACGGCACGATCAGCGTGAGCTGACGCCACCCGACCCGCGGGCGCTGGGGACGCCGGCCGGCAGTCAACGGCCGGCGTCCCCGCGCGTGGGCACCCGGACGCTCAGGCGCGGGTCGCGGTGCCGAGCACGTGCGGCGAGGCGGGCGCCGGGATCCCGGAGGCGGGGAAACGGAACCGGTCCAGCGCGGTCACGGTGAAGCCGGCGGCCCGGATCGCGCCCACGGTGTCGCGGGCGGTGTGGCAGCCGGCGCAGAGCAGCGGCCAGAGCGTCGCGTCGGCGAGACGCTGGGCCCGGCGCAGGCCCGGTGTCGACGCGACCACGTGCTCGTAGAAGCGCAGCTCGCCGCCGGGCCGGAGCACCCGGCGCGCCTCGCGCAGCGCCACCGCCTGGTCGGGCACCGAGCAGAGCACCAGCGACAGCACCACCGCGTCGGCGGCGCCGTCGGCGACCGGGAGCGCCTCGGCCACGCCGGCGGTGACCGTCACCGGGACCGGGGCGGTGGCCGCGGCGGCCCGGGCGAGGGCGCGCAGCCGGGGTTCCGGCTCCACGGCGAGCACCCGGGTCACGGTCGGCGGGTAGTGCGGCAGGTTGCGTCCGTTGCCGGCGCCGACCTCGACCACCCGGCCGTACAGCCCGGTGACCAGGCGGCCCCGGTGCGTGGCCGCGCCGGCGGCGTCCATCGCGACGCTGGCCCGGGCGAAGAGCCGGGCGAAGACCGGGTGCGAGACGCCCATCAGGGGATGGCCGGCCGGGCGCCGAGGCTGAGCAGGAGCGGGCCGGCCGGGCCGTCGACCAGGTCGCCGAGGCGTACGCCGTCGAGCACGGCGAGGAACGCGGCCTGGGCCCGGCGCAGCTCGCCGCGCAGCCGGCAGCCGGTGACCAGCGGGCAGGCCGGTTCGGCGCAGTTGACCACCTCGTCGTCGCCCTCGAAGGCGCGCACCACCGCCGCGACGGTCACGTCGCCGGCGTGCTCGGCGAAGGCCACCCCGCCGGAGCGGCCCCGGATGGTGACCAGGACGCCGAGCCGCTGGAGCCGTTGCACCACCTTGGCCACGTGGCTGCGGGGCAGGGCGAGCCGGGTGGCCAACTCGTCCACCGTGGCCCGGACCGGGGATGCCGCGGTCAGCATGGCGATCCGTAGCGCCATGTCGGTCGACCGGTTGAGCCTCACACCACGACAGTAGTCACTGGACGCCGTACGTGACACGGGCCGATCGACGGTGATCCGCGCCACGCCCGTTCCGGGACCTTGGACCCTGAAGAGGAATCTCCGATGCCTGTTTCGTGGTGGTCGACCCGTCCGACGCCAGAAGGAGACACGCCGTGCTCTCGGAATCCTCCGCCGCCGTGGTGACCGCGACCCTGCCCGCCGTCCGGGCCCACGGCGAGGCGATCACCGGCCGGTTCTACCGGCGGATGTTCGACGCCCACCCGGAGCTGCTCGACCTGTTCAACCGGGGCAACCAGGCGACCGGCCAGCAGCAGGCCGCGCTCGCCGCGGCGGTGGTCGCGTACGCCGGGCACCTGACCGGGGACGCCGCCGGCCTGCCGTGGGGGCCGGTCCTGGACCGGATCGCGCACAAACACGCCTCGCTCGGCATCACCGCCACCCAGTACCCGATCGTCGGCCGGCATCTGCTCGCCGCGGTCGCCGAGGTGCTCGGCGACGCCGTCACGCCGGCGGTCGCCGCCGCCTGGGACGAGGTCTACTGGCTGCTCGCCTGCGAACTGATCGCCCGGGAGGCGCGACTGTACGCCGGCGCGGGCGTGCCGGAGGGCGGCCCGGTGTGGCGGGACTGGCGGGTGACCGGCCGGGCCCGGGAGACCGCCGACGTCGTCTCGTTCACGCTCGTGCCGGCCGACGGCGGCGCGGCCCCCGACTTCACGCCCGGCCGGTACGTCTCGGTCGCGGTCGACCTGGACGACGGTCGGGGACGGCAGATCCGGCAGTACAGCCTCTCCGGCCGACCGGGCGCCGCCGAGTGGCGGATCACCGTGAAACGGGTCCGTGGTCAGGCCGGCGCGCCGGACGGCCTGGTCTCCGGTTATCTGCACGACCGGGTGTCGGTGGGCGACACGCTCCGGCTGAGCCCGGCGTTCGGCGAGGTCGACGCGACCGGTGACGGCGGGCCGCTGCTGCTGGTCAGCGCCGGCATCGGGCTCACCCCGGCGATGGCGGCGCTGGCGCACCTGGCCGAGCGGGACCCGCACCGCGAGGTGACGGTGGTGCACGCCGATCGCACCGCCGCCGCCCACGCGCTGCGGCACGAGCTGCCCGCGATGCAGGAGCGGCTGCCGAACCTGGCGGTCCACCTCTGGTACGAGGACATCGCCGACGCCGAGCTGCCCCCGCTGAAGGCGGAGGTACGCGCCGGCCTGGTCGAGCCGGACCGGATCCCGGTCGCCGCCGGGGCGACGGCCCACCTGTGCGGCCCGATCGCGTTCATGAACCTGGTCCGGGGTGACCTGCTGCGCCGGGGCGTGCCGGCCCGGCGGATCGCCTACGAGGTGTTCGGCCCCGGGATGCTGCCCGGCTGACCGGCCGGGGTCGGCGCGACGGGTCCACCCGCCGCTTGCTACCCGCCGGTAGCTAGGCTGGGCCGGTGAGTGGCGAGTACGCGCAGGAGTACGTGGACGTCGACGGTGCCCGGCTCGGCGTCCAGGTCTATCCGGAGCCGGCCGGGCCACCCGGCGCGCCGGTGGTGGTGATCTGGCCGGCGATGGGCGTCCGGGCGCGCTACTACCGTCCGTTCGCCGCCGCGCTGCGCGACGCCGGGCTCGCGGTGATCGTGGCGGACCTGCGCGGCACCGGGGAGAGCACCCCCGCGCCGGCGCGTACCTGCCGGTACGGCTACGCCGAGCTGGCCACCGACGTCGGCGCGGTGCTGGACGCGCTCAAGCCCCGGCTGGACGGCCGCGTCCGGGTGCTGCTCGGGCACTCCCTCGGCGGGCAGGTGGCCGTGCTGCACCAGGCGCTGCACGACGCCGGCCGGGTGGACGGGCTGGCGCTGGTGGCGGTGGGCCTGCCGTGGTGGCGCCGCTACCCGGGCCGGCGCGGCTGGGGCGTGCTGCCGTACACCCAGGGCATCGCGGCGGTGGCCCGGCTGCTGGGGGTCTGGCCCGGCTGGGGGTTCGGCGGCCGGCAGGCGAGCGGCGTGATCCGCGACTGGGCGCACACCGCCCGTACCGGCCGGTTCCCGGCGCTCGACGGCGTCGACGCGGAGGCCGCCGTGCGGCGGATCCGCACGCCGGTGCTCGCGGTCAGCGTCGACGACGACCAGTACACGCCGCACGAGACGCTGGACCACCTCTGCGCCAAGCTGACCGGCGCGCCGGTGACCCGGCACCGCTACACCGTGGCCGAGGCGGGCGCCGCGCTGGACCATTTCACCTGGGTCCGCGCGGCGGCGCCGCTGGCCGCCCGGGTGGCCGCGTTCGCCGGCGCGCTGCCGGGACGAATCCCGGGGGCGTGAGCCGGCCGAGGACGGGTATGCCGCACCGCCCGAACACGGCGGAGGGGGATCAGATGTCCGAACGGCACACCGCGTTGCGCTCGATGCACGACCTGGGCCTGGCGGCCTGGTTCGGCGGCTCACTGATGGGGGCGCTCGGCGTCAACGGCGCGGCGGCACGAATCGACGACACGACTCAGCGACTCCCGGTGGCTTCGGCCGGCTGGGCGCGGTGGACCCCGGTGAACGCGGCGGCGATCGGCGCCCACCTGGCCGGCGCGGTCGGTGAACTGGTCACCGAGACCCCGCGGATGGCCCGGCAGTCCGGGGTGGGGAAGGCCAGCGCGGTGAAGACCGTGCTGACCGTCGGCGCGCTGGCGGTGACCGGCTACAGCCGGCTGGTCGGCATGCGACTGGAGAAGGCGGGCGGGCCGCCCGTCGAAGGGATCACCGAACCGAACCACCACACGCCGGCCACCGTCGCCGCCAGCCAGCGGCAGATGAAGCTGCTCCAGTGGGCGGTGCCGGCGCTGACCGGCGCGCTCGTCGTGATGACCGCCTACATGAGCGAGCAGCAGAAGCCCGGTCAGGTGTTCCGCGGCATGCTGGACCGCGCCGGCGGGCTGATGTCCGCGCCGAAGAACCTCGGCAAGATGGCCGCCGTGGGCGCGGCCGGCCGCCAGTTGGTCGCGTCCGGCCGCTGAGCCCACCGCGCGGCCGGCGACCCACATCGGGGTGGGTCGCCGGCCGCGCGGTGCCCGGTCAGGAGCCGGTGCCGTCCTCCCCCGGCGCGCCGGGCGCGGACGGTTCGTTGTCCGGCACCGGCGACCCGGTCACCGGTCGCCCGGTGTCGTCCACCAGGTCCGGGGCCATGCTGCCGCCGTGCGCCTCCTCGGCCTCCCGGGTCGCCCGGGGATCCCGGCCGTCCGGGGTCGTCTCGTCCCGCCGTTCGTGCATCTGTTCGCCCCCCCTCGCTGTCGTCCCTGGCCGGTACCCGTGCGGCAGCCGGAAAAACCCGGGGTGGGCCGGTGGGCGCGGTGGGCCGGTCGGGGCGCTAGGCGCGCACGGCGGCGGGCACCACCCCGAGCAGCTCGGCGAGGCGGGCGGCGTCCCGTTGGGCCTGGTCGCCGCAGCAGTTGTTGGTCAGCACGTGCAGCTCGGCGCACTGGTCGGCCAGCTCGCGCAGCAGCACGGACCAGTGCCGCAGCTCCGACTCGCCGTAGGCGTAACGGAACCGCTCCTGCTTGTCGCCGCTGGACCAGGCGTCGCTGTGCCCGTGGAACCGGACCACCGCCAGGTCGGTGGTGGCGACCAGGATCGGCGGCACCGAGGAGACGTGCCCCTGCGGCATGTCCACACAGCCGTAGCCGAGGCCGTGCTCGCGCAGGAACGTCACGGTGTCGACCACGGCGTCCTCGGTGAACCAGGAGGAGTGGCGCAGCTCGACGGTGACCGGAAAGGGCCGGCACCGCCCGGCGGCGGCCAGGATCCGCCGCCGGGCCACGTCGCCGCGGGCCAGCCACGGCGGGAACTGCAACAGCACCGCGCCGAGCCGGTCGGCCGCCGCGAGCGGCGCCAGCGCCGCGTGGAACCGGTCCCAGAGCTGGTCGTACGCCCCGGCGGACAGGTCGCGCCACCGGATCCGGCTCGGGCCCCCGGTCGGCCGCAGGTCCTTCGGCAGCGCGTCGACAGGCGTGTGGTGGCCGGTGAAGAGCCGGAACGCCTTGACGTCGAAGGTGAAGCCGGGCGGGGTGGCGTCCGCCCACGCCGTCGTGGTCTCCGGCGCCGGCACGGCGTAGTACGAGGTGTCCACCTCGACCAGACCGAAGTGCTCGGCGTACCAGCGCAGCCGGCCGGCGGGGGTGTTGGCCCCGCGCGGATACCAACCGGAACGGACCAGCATCTGATCGGCCCACGAGGACGTGCCCACCTTGATGACACCCATGTCGTTCAGTTCACCGCGAACCGGACGGACCGGCAACCGGAGGCTCCGGTGTGGATCGCCGGAGTTGTCGGTGCCGGGTCGTACCGTGACCCGGGAACGATCGAAGGGACGAACCGCATGGCTGTCACGAACGGCATGGCTGTCACCGACCGGGTGCCCACCGGCGAGCGGGCCGATCTGCTCGCCGCCCTGGGCCGGCACCGCGGCTTCCTGCGCCAGACCGTGGCCGGGCTCGACGACGCGCAGGCCGCGCGCCGCAGCACAGCCAGCGAGCTGTGCCTCGGGGGGATCGTCAAGCACGTGGCGATCACGGAGCGGAGCTGGGCGCGCTTCGCGGAGGGCGGCGCCGAGGCGATGCGCAGCGAGCCGGTCGACTGGGCCGGCCAGTTCCGGATGGACGAGGGCGACACCCTGGTCGCGCTGCTCGCCGAGTTCGACCGGGTGGCCGCCGCGACGGACGCGCTGGTCACCACGCTCGACCTGGACGCCGCGCATCCGCTGCCCGACGAGCCGTGGTTCGAGCCGGGCGCCGCCTGGACGGTCCGTCGGGTGCTGCTGCACCTGATCGCCGAGATCGCCCAGCACGCCGGCCACGCCGACATCATCCGCGAGTCGATCGACGGCGCGAAGACCATGGGCTGACCCCCCAGCCGTCCCCGAGGCGGGGCGGCGGCGCAGGTGAGGGTGACCGGTCTCACGCCGCCCGCCGGGTCCGGCGTGTGACGCCCCCACAGGTGGCGGCGCTGAGGGTCACGAGATGGACGCATCCCGCCTGGACCAGGAAACCGTCGAGCGACTGCTCGCCGGCTCCGCCGACGGTGCGCGGACCGCTCCCCCCGCGCTGGTCAGGTTCCTCGACGCCGTCCGGGCGGGGCCCGACGCCGGGGAGCTCGACGGCGAGGCCGCCGCCGTCGCGGCGTTCCGGGCGAACGTCCCGGCCATCGGTCGGGCGGCCGGCATCCCGGAGCTGCGGCCGGCGGCCGGCGCCCCCGGTCGACGGCCGGCGGCGGGACGCCCCGCCACGGGCGGCCGTCCGGCCCGCCGGTTCGCCGGGCTGCTGGGTGTCAAGCTCGCCGTCGCCACGCTTGCCGCGTCGCTCACCGGTGGCGTCGCGCTGGCCGCGGTTACCGGCAACCTGCCCGGCACCACCCGCGACGAGGCGCCACCGGTCGGCACCAGCACCGGCACCCGACCCACGGCCGCGTCCAGGCCCCCGGGCCGCCCGAGCCGTCCGGTCCCCGGTCCCACCGTCGGCGCCCCCGATGCGTCCGCCCCGGCCGGGCTCTGCGCCGCGTACCGGGCCGTCGCCGGGACCGAGCGACGGCGTGCGCTGGGCACCCCGGCCTTCGCCGGGCTGGTCGCCGCCGCCGGCGGCCCGGACCGGGTGGCCCGCTACTGCGCCGCCCTGCTCGACGGCACCGGTGCGCCGAGCGGCTCCGGCTCCCCGGCACCGGGTGACCCGAGCGGGCCGGCGGAGCATCCGACGGGCGGGCCACCGACCGGTGTCGTTCCCACCTCGGTGCCGTCCGGCCCTCCGGCCGGCACCGTACGGCCACCGACCGCCCCCGCCACCGCCGAACCGCCGGTCAGCCCCACCGCCGACACCGCGCGGACGCCGGGCGGTCCCGGCTCCGACACCGCGCGGACACCGGGCGGCCCCGGCTCCGGCGCCGACCGGACACCTGACGACGCCGCACCCGACCCGACCGGCCGGCGCGCCGGTTGACGACCGGCTGGTAACTTGCCCCGGTGACCCCGCGGCGTCGCCGACCGGCGATCCTCCTCCGCCTGGCCGTGGTCCTCGGCGTGGTGGCCGGCATCGTGCTCACCGCGCTCGGCCCGGCCACGGTGACCGGCCTGCTGCCGTACTTCACCATCCAGAGCAACGTGGCGGTCGGCGTCCTCGCCGGCTACGCCGCCTGGTGCGCGGCGCGCGACCGGCCGGAGCCGCCGAGCGTGCTCAAGGGCGCGGTGACGCTCTACATCACCATCACCGGCACGGTCTACCACCTGGTGCTGGCCAATCCGGCGAGCCCGTTCGCGATGGCCCAGCCGCACCGCGAGCCGGGCGAGTGGTGGGGCAACCAACTCCTGCACACCGTGGTGCCGCTGCTCGCGATCGCCGACTGGGCGCTGTTCGACAGGCGCGGCCGGCTGCGCCCCCGGTACGCGGCCTGGTGGCTGGTGTTCCCGCTGGCGTACCTGGGGTTCGCGCTGGTGCGCGGGCTCGTCGTGCACCGCTACCCGTACCCGTTCCTCGACGCCGGGCAGCTCGGCTACGACGGTGTCGGGCTCAGCGCGCTCGGGTTCGCCGCGATGTTCTGGCTGCTGGGCCTCCTGTTCGTGGGCGTCGACCGGCTGCTCGCCCGGGCGGGTGCGGCACCGGCGGCGCCGGTGAGCGGGCCGCCGCCCCCGGCCACCGAGCCGACGACACCGGCGGGCCGCGGCGCCGGCTGACGCTGGCGGCTGACAGCGGCGTCAGGCCGCCTGCCGGGTGCCGGTCCGCAGCCGGCGGCGGCTGTCCCGTTCCCGGCCGTACGAGTCGGCCCGCCCCCACCGGCCCGGCACGTCGAGCAGCTCGATCCGGCCGTAGCCGGCCGGGATGGCGGGGTCCACCAGCAGGTTGTCCCCGCACGGCCGCAATCCCAGCATGACCGCGACCAGCATCAGCAGGCCGCCGGAGGCCCACGACTGCGGCCGGCCGGCGGCCGGGAGCTGCACCGGGTACTTGGTGACCCGGCGCGGGTAGCCGGCGATCACCTCCGGCACCGACCCGCCGAGCGTCTCCGCCACCTCGAGCACGCCGGCGGCGATCCGGGCCGCCTCCGCGTCGTACCCGTAGCGGCGCAGACCGGCCGCGACGAGCGCGTTGTCCGACGGCCAGACCGCGCCGAGGTGCGCGCCGACCGGGTTGTACGGCCGCTGCCCCTCGGCGTACGTGCGCACGCCCCAGCCGGAGAAGAGGTCCGGCCCGCACAGGTGGGCGGCGAGCGAGCCGGCCCGTTCGGGTTCCACGATGCCGCTCCAGAGCAGGTGCCCGAGGGCGGAGGTGAGCGCGTCGACCGGCTCCCCGTCGGGGGTGAGGGCCAGCGCGTAGTAGCCCCGCTGCGGGAGCCAGAAGTCCCGGTTGAACCGTTCCCGCAGCCGCGCCGCGTCGGCCTCCAGCCGCTCGGCGTACTCCGGGTCGTGCCAGCACTCCCGGGCCAACCGGGCGCCCCGGATCCGCGCGTCGTACGCGTACCCCTGGAGTTCGGCGGTGGCGCGCGGGAACGGCGGCTCGACGCCGTGCCGGTCGACGATCGCCTCCGGCGAGTTGCGCCAGGTCTGGTTGGCCAGCCCGTTGACCGTGTTGCGCGGCTGGTAGCGCAGGTAGCCGTCGCCGTACGGGTCGCCGTACTCGGTCAGCCAGTCCAGCGCCATCCGGGCCGGGTGACGCAGTTGCCGGACCAGGTCCGCGTCGCCGCTCCAGCGCTCGTACTCGTCGAGCAGGACGACGAAGAGCGGCGTGGTGTCGGCCGCCCCGTAGTAGAGCGCGGTCGGCTCCTCGTCGAACGCGGCCGCCTCGCCGTACCGCAGCTCGCCGAGGATCTTGCCGGGTTCCTCGTCGTGGTAGTCGTCGAGCTGGCCGCCCTGCAACAGCGCGAGCATCCGCAGCGTCGGCGGCGTCAGTTCGGGCGTGAACGGCAGCGTCTCCAGGCAGGTGATCAGCGCATCGCGGCCGTACAGCGTCATCGCCCAGGGCAGCCCGCCGACCGGCACCCGCTCGGCGTACGCCAGGGGGGTGTACCGCAGCGCGGCCAGGTCGGTCAGCGCCTGCCGGTACGCGGCGGCCAGGGGTTGGCGTTCGGCGACGAGTTGCGGCGCCTGGTCGCGCCAACGGGCCAGGTCGTCGTGCATGCCCTGCCGGACCCGCTTGCGGTGCGCCTCGATGTCGGCCCGCAGGTCCCGTTCCCCGGCGCCCTGGATGATCATTCGGACGTGCAGGTCGGTGTGCCACGCGCCGTTCGGGTCGACCCGGATGCGGAACGTCATCCCCCGCTGGTCGACCTCGACCGGGGCGGTGCTGGAGACGCGGGTCTCCCGGGTGAACCGTCCGCGCTGGTAGCGGATCCGCAGCTCCCGGTGCTCCGGGTCGGCGGTGGCCGCCGGCCGGCGCGGGGCGGGATGGCGGATCTCGGCGGTGTCGGCGAAGTCGCTGGCGATCTCCATCCGTACGACGAAGTCGACCGGCTCGGCGGCGTGGTTCAGCACCATGATCCGCTCGTGGAACGTCTCCCCGAGCGAGCGGTAACGGATCACCGAGACGTCCGCGTCCACGTAGTGGCTGGCGGCGCCGGGCACCAGCACGAAGCGGGTCTCGAAGTAGGTCAGGTCGTCACGGGACAACGACTGCAACCGCTCGCCGTCGACCGTCAGCACCCAGCGGGACAGGAACCGGGTGTCGAAGGAGAACAGGCCGATCGGCGCGCACGGGTGGGCCTCCATGTCGCCCTGCGCGTCGCCCATGGCGAACGTGTTGCCGGTGAGGACGGAGACCAGTTCCTGCTTCATCGGGCCACCGGCCGGTGGAGGGAGCCGGCCACGTCCCGGGGATGCCGGGCGTCCGGCGGGCCGGGGAAGATCCGGCGCAACGTCATCAGCAGTCTCAGGTTGCCCTGCACGGTGATGGCGTTGCTCAGGAGCGCCGCGGCGATGTGCAGGCGGCCCGCGGCGATCCGGTCGAACACCTCCCGGTCGGCGTGGACGATCAGCTCCGCCTCCTCGGCCGAGCGGGCCACCCGGACGTCCTGCCGGTCGATGCTCAGGTACCAGTGTTCGGTCCGGCCGCCCTCCCGCAGGTCCAGGCGGACCGTGCCGGACGTGGTCTCCGGCAGCTCGGGGTGCCGGCCGGCCGCCCCCCGGGCCAGGTGCTCCGCGGCGGAGGTGCTCATCGGTCCTCCCTCGTGCGTCGTCGCGGCGGCCCGACGTGCGGCTCCGCCCGTGGGCGCAGCGTTCCCGCCGCCCGGGTGAGTCCAACTCACCCGCTCCGGGTGAGACCGGTCGCCGGACCGGGTACCGGACGGCCATGTCGACGACCACTGACGCCACCGACCGGGTGCTGCTCGCGCTGCTGACCATGCAGCGGGAGTCCTGGGAGCAGGGGATCACCGGGCAGGCGTTGCTCGACCTGGGCCGTCTCGACGCGGCGACGCTCGTCGCGGACGCCGCGGTGACCCGGCAACGGCCCGACGGCCGGCTCGGTGAGCTGGCCGGGTCGGTGGGCGCGGTGAACGGTGCCGCCTGCGGCGAGGTGGTCCGGCACGCCGCGGTCACCACCGGCGATCCGAGGTACGCCGCCGCGCTGGACGCCCAGCTCGACTGGCTGACGCGCCGGGCCCCCCGGGACGCCGACGGCACGCTGTTCCACCTGCTCGACGGCCGCCAGGTGTGGGCCGACACGGTCTACATGGTGGTGCCGCTGCTCGCGCTGTGCGGCCGGACGGAGCTGGCCGCCGCCCAGGTGACGGGGCACCGGCGCCGGCTGCACGACGCGCGTACCGGCCTCTACGCGGCCCGCTGGGACGCCGACCGGGGCGAGCTGGACCGCCCGCAGCCGTGGGGCACCGGCAACGGCTGGGTGGTGGCCGGGATCGCCCGGGCGCTGCGCCTGGCGTCGGGCTGGCCGGCGGGGACGCGCGCCGAGCTGGCCGGGCACGCCGCGGAGGTGCTGACCGCCTGCCTGCGGTACCGCACCGACGACGGCCTCTTCCCCGACGTGCTGGACGACCCGGGCACGTTCCGCGAGGCGAACACCGCCCAACTGCTCGGCTACGCGGCGTTGACCGGGGTGGCCGACGGCTGGCTGCCGCCGTCGTGGTTCGACACCGGCGCGGAACTGCTGGCCGCCGCCGCCCGGCGGGTGGACCGGTACGGGCGGGTGACCGGCGTCAGCGGCGCGCCGGACTTCGCCGGCCCGGGCACCTCACCCGAGGCGCAGGCGTGCTTCCTGCTCGGGCAGGCCGCGCTGGGTCGCGCGCGGGCGGTGGTCAGCGCCGCCGGATGAGCCCGCGCACGTAGGCGGCCTGCCCGGCGTGCTGGAGGTCGTCGTCGAGCACGCTCACCAGCCGGACGCCGAGCGTGACCGGCGGGTCCCAGTTCTCGTCCACGACCCGGTCCAGGTCGGCCGGACGCAGCCCGCGCAGGTACGCCACGCTCCGCTGCACCACCGCCCGGTGGTAGTCGAGCAGCACGTCGCCGTTCTCCGGCTGCACGGCGGCGATCTGCTCGGGTCCGTGGCCGTAGCCGGTGTCGTCCGGATCGGGCCGCAGGCCGCACCGGCCCGCCCAGCCGCCGGTGACCCAGAGCTGCCGCTCGCCGAGCAGGTCGGCGACGTGGTGGTCCTGGATCCGGGTCAGGTGCCAGACGAGCCAGCCCACCGGGTTCGCCCCGTCCGCCGGGGCCTGCCGTAGCTGATCCGGGTCGAGCCCGTCGAGGGCCCCGGCGACCAGGTCCGGCAGTCGCCCGTACGCCTCGGTCAGCAGGTCGTTCACGTCCACGTGTGCCTCACTCCCCCACCGTCTCGTGCCGTCCCCGGGGCAGTACCGCCCAGCGGGGGCGGCAAACCTCGCCGCCTAGGGTGGTCGGGTGGTCGCGGCGCTGAAGCTGTATCTGGACACCGACGCCTCCCGGCGGATCCGGGTGTTGTGGGACCTGCTGGAGTCCGAGGGGGTGCCGAGCATGCGGTCGCTGCTGGCGCAGCGGCACCGCCCGCACGTCTCGCTGGCCGTCGCGCCCCGCCTCGACCCGGAACGGGTGGCCGCGGCGCTCGCCGGGACGGTGGTGGGCCTGCGACATCGCCCGACCCCTTCCCTGATCCCGCGCTCCCCCGGCTCCCGCGGGCGGTGGACGGCCGGCCCGGAGGCCCGGTTTCGCGCCATCTGCGCCCACCCGTGGCGATTCGCGCCGAACCGGGGCAAGCTGAAGAAAGCGCAGGTCAGAGCCATTCTGGCCACCCGAGGACGTGCGGCCGGAGCGCAGACGAGCCCACCGAAGGAGACCGCGATGGCCGCACCCGTGATCCGTTCCGTCACCGCCACCCGGACCGTTCTGCTGCCCGGGCAGTCGACCACCGTACGGGTCGACGCCTACCACCCCGACTCGCGGCTGCTCACCGTCGCCGGCCGGGTCAGCGACCCCACCGGCGCCGCCTGGGACGCTCCGGTCCGGGTGGACCTGAGCGTCCCGCTGACCATCCAGCTCACCAGCACGTCGCCCGGCGTGACGGTCACCCCGAGCGGGACCGAGCCGACCAGCTTCACGGTCACCGTCCTGGCCGGCCGGGGCCCGGTCACGGTGACCGCGACGGCGCGGGACGCCGCCGGCCGCACCGGCGCCGGCACCCTCACGCTGACGGTGCCGCTGCTGGTCGGGATGAGCGCCGAGAAGGGGGCCCGGACCCGGCAGGTGGTCGCCGACTATCCGGACATCCGCTACATGCGCGACTACGGCACCGACGGCCCGGACGCGGACGCGTTGCCGGAGCTGCCCGCGTTGGACGCCGGCAAGTTCGTCGACGCGCCGTCGGCCGTCATGCACGTCTCCTGGAAGGACGACGTCGAGCAGCTGGCGGGCTGGCTCGACGGCCTGCGCCGGCCGATCTACCTGACCTGGTACCACGAACCGATGGGCGACGTGACGCCGGCGACTTACCGGGCCACCGCGGGCCGGGTGACCCAGCTCGTGGCCGGGCACCCCAACCGGCGCTGGGTGCTCGGGCACGGCCCGATCGTCACCCGCTACTGGCTGGACGAGGGCGGCGGCAACCCGGCCGACTGGGCCTATCCGGGCATGACGCACTACGGCGTGGACTGCTTCTCGCGGGACACCGCCGCGTACTGGCCCGCCTCCCGGATGTTCGGGGTGGCCTTCGGCAAGGTGCGCGCCGCCTGTCCCGGCGTCCGGCTGCTGGTGCCCGAGTACGGGCTGAGCCGGACCACCGCCGACACCACCGGCGCCGGCCGGGCGCAGGCGGTCCGGGACCACGTGGGCTGGCTGCGTCAGCAGACCGACGTGGACGCGATCGCGTACTGGAACAACTGGGCCGACTTCGCGCTGGGTGACCCGCCGCTCGACGCCACCGCCTGGCGCGATCTCCAGTTCGTCGCGGCATAGAATGGGTCGATGAGGTGGAGCCGGTGACCGACGGGGGCCTGACGGACCCGGGTCACGGCCATGCCTGCCTCGCCTACGACGACCCGGCGGTGTTCCACGCCTGGGCGGTCGAGCAGGTCACCACCGGTCTCGCCGCGGGCGAGCAGGTCTGGCTCGTCGGCCCGGAGGAGGCCGACACCGTGGCCCGGCGACTGGGGTCGGTGCCCGGCTTCGAGGCCGCGCGGCGACGCGGCGCGGTGCGGCTGTTCCCGATCGGCCACGCCTACCGACACGACGAGGTCGTCGACCCGGAGCGGCAGGTGCAGGCGTACGTGCGGGCCACCACCGAGGCCCTGGCCGCCGGCCACACCGGCCTGCGGGTGCTGGCCGAGGCGACCAGCCTGGTCCGCACCGTCGCGCAGCGCGACGCCTTCGCCCGCTACGAGCACCGCATCGACCACTGGCTGCGGCACCGGCCGATGTCGGCGGTCTGCGCCTACGACCGGCGGGTGCTCGGCGACGCGGCGATCGCGGAGCTGGCCTGCATGCATCCGGAGACCAACACCGACGTGCCGTTCCGGTTGTACGCCGGCGGCGGTGACGCGGTGGTGGCGCTCGGCGGCGAGCTGGACCCGACCGCCCACCGGCTCTTCGCCGCCGCGCTGGAGCGGGCCGATCCGCGTCCGACAGCCGGGCGGCTGGTGTTCGACGCGACCCGGCTGCGCTTCGTCGACCACCGCAGCCTGCTGCACCTGCGCGACCACGCCCGTCGGCACGACGCGGTCGCGGTGCTGCGCACCCGCCGGCCGGCCGCGGCCCGGCTGGTCGAGCTGCTGGGCCTGGCCGAGGTACGGGTGGAGGTGGTCCGGTGAGGACCGGCGCGGCGGCCGGCCACGTGGGCTACTTCCACGAGGCGCTCCTCTACGACTCCGACGAGGAGTTGCTGGCCGTGGCGCTGCCGTTCCTGTTGGGCGGCATCGAGGCCGGCGAACGCGTCGCGGTGAGCCTGGACGCGCCGCACGCCGAGCTGGTGCGCCGGGCGTTGCCCGTCGGCGCGGACGTCACCTTCCTGCCCGGCGGGGGCGTCTACGCCCGGCCCGCCGCGGCGATCCGGGCCTACCGGGAGTGGCTCGGTTCGGCCACGCTGGGCCGGGCGCAGCTCCGGATGGTCGGCGAGCTGCCGCCGGCGCTGCTCGGCGCCACCTGGGAGGCGTGGGCCCGCTACGAGTCGGCGATCAACCACGCCTACGACGGTTTCCCGCTCTGGGGCATCTGCGCCTACGACCGGCGGGTGGCGTCGCCGCGCGTGCTGGCCGACGTGATGCGCACCCATCCGCGGATCGCCCGGCCGGACGGCGGTCACGAGGCGACCGGCGCCTACACCGAGCCGTCGACCTATCTGGCCGAGTGCCCGCCGGCCCCGCTGGACCCGGTTCAGCACACCACGCCGCTGGTCGAGCTGACCGACCCGACGCCGGCTGACGCCCGCGAGGCGGTACGCGCCGCCGACCCCGGGCACCTTCCGCCCGACGGCGTCGAGGACCTGGTGATGGCCGTCAGCGAGGTGGTGTGCAACGCGACGCGGCACGGGACGCCGCCGGTGCGCCTGCGGTTGTGGTGCGCGGCGGACCGGCTGGTGGTGAGCGTCCACGACCGGGGCGCCGGCCCCAAGGACCCGTACGCCGGGCTGCTGCCGGCCGGTGACGGCACCGAGGGCGGCCTGGGGTTGTGGATCAGCCACCAGAGTTGCGACCACGTGACGCACCACCGGGACGCCGACGGTTTCACCATCCGCCTGACGGCGGGGAATCCGCACTTCCCGGTCTGACCGTCGGACCGACCGGCGGGCGCGGGGCGGGGCGGGGCGAGCGCCGCGCGCGCACACGGTACCGTTGCGCCTCATCGTGCCCCGCGGCCTGGCGCTGGCGAACCGACGGAGGATGGCGCATGTCCAACGGTGAGGAACCGTTCGCACCCCACGACGACGTGTCCGCGCGACCGCGGTTCGACCCGGCGCTGCGCGGCTACGACAAACGGCAGGTCGACCGGTACGTCGAGCAGATGGATGGCGAGATCGGCGCGTTGACCGCCGCCCGGGACCGGGCGTACGCCCAGATCCGTGACCTGACCACGCAGGTGCAGCGGGCGCAGGCCGAGACGGTCGAGCTGCGGGACCGTCCGACGGCGGTGGACCGGGCGTCGTTCCGCGACCTCGGTCCGATGGTCGACCAGATCCTCGACCTGGCCGAGAAGCAGGCCGGCCAGATCACCGAGATGGCCACCAAGCGCGCCGACGACTTCCAGGCCCAGGCCGAGCGGGTGCTGACCGCGGCCCAGGAGCAGGCCGCCCGGGACCGGCGCGAGCTGGAGGAGGAGCTGTCCGGCCGCCGGGCCGAGCAGGAGCGGGCCGACGAGGAGCGCCGCGTCGCCGCGCAGGCGGAGCTGGCCGCGGTCCGGGAGCTGGCGGAGAAGCTGCGCGCCGAGGGTCAGGCCGTGCACGACCGGGCCCAGCAGGAGGCGAAGCGGATCAGCGAGCAGACCACGCAGCAGGTCGAGCAGGCCCGGTCCGCGTCCGAGGCGCTGGTGAAGGCCGCCCGCACCCAGATCCAGCAGGAGGTGCAGGCCAACCGGAGCAAGGCCCAGCAGGAGCTGGCCCAGTGGCAGGCGACCATGGCCCGCGAGCTGGACGAGCGGCGGGCCGCGGCCGAGCAGGAGTTGGCCGACCGGGCGACGGCCGCCGAGCGGGACATCGCCGCGCTGGTCGCCGAGGCCCAGCAGTACGCCACCGAGGTGCGTGAGCGGGCCGACGAGGAGACCGCGGCGCACCAGGTGCAGCTCACCGCCGTGCAGCGGGAGATCCAGCAGCGGCAGGAGGCGTTGACCCAGCTCAAGAGCGAGCTGGAGACCGTCGGCAAGCAGTTGGAGCAGGCCCGTGGGGAGATCACCACGATCGAGCGCGCCGGCGCCGAGCTGGAGGAACGGCTGGTCGGCGTACGCCGGGACCTGACCGCCGAGACCAGGCGGCTGGACGAGGCGCGGCGCGCGGCGGAGCTGGCCGAGCAGCACGCCAAGGAGACGCGGGCCCGGGTGCAGCGGGAGGCCAAGCGGGTGGCGGACCTGGCCGCGGCGGCGGTGATGGCGGCTGCCGCGGGTGGTGGCGAGACCGCCGAGTATCCGCAGGTGGCGGCGCGACTGATGGGGACCGTCGCGGCGGCGACCGAGTCGGTGCCGGTCGAGCGGACCGACACCGACCGGGCGGACGTCGACCGGGCGGAGGTCGAGCGGGACGAGAACGACCGGCCCCGGGCCGGGCGCGCGGAGGCCGAGCGGGACGACGTCGACCGGCCGCGCGCCGAGCCGTTCATCGAGCGGCTGGACGGGCCGAGCTTCGACGCGTTCGCGGTGCGGGCGTCGGCGCCCCGCGCGGTGCCCGAGGCGGAGACCACCGGGCCGGACACCGGCGTCCGCGCCCCGGCCTGACGGTCGGGGCCACCGGCCGGCGCCCTTGCCACCCGCGTTTGCGATATGCAAATATGTGGATCAATTTGCCGCCTCGACTTCGGGGGTTCGACATGCGGAAGGCATCCTCGATCGGCGCGGCGGCGCTCCTGACCGTCGCCGCGGCGGGGGTCGCGGTGGTGGGCGCGGCAGCGCCGGCCAGCGCGACCTGCAGCCACTCCCACTCCAACGTGGACACCAAGTTCGGCCAGCTCTTCAACGCCACCAACGTCAACATCCGCAGCGGCCCGCACACCACCTGCGGTTCCCTGGGCTACGGCCAGCTCAGCCACAACGTGGACTTCCACTGCTTCGCCAGCGGCGACCGGGTCAGCGCGAACGGGCACACCACCTACACCTGGACCTACCTGCGGGACACCACCACCGGTGTCTCGGGCTGGGTCGCCGACGCGCTGCTCGACAACCTCGGCGGCAACGTCGCCTGCTGAGCGGGCCCACGCGACGCGGGTCGGGCGGGCAGAATCACCGGGCATGACCGGAGTCGCCCTCCACCCGCCCGTCGAGCCGTACGCCACCCACCGGGTCCCGGTCGGTGACGGCCACGTCCTGCACGTGGAGGAGGTCGGCCGGACGGACGGCGTACCCGTGGTGTTCCTGCACGGTGGGCCCGGCGGTGGTCTGGTGCCGGCGGCGCGGCGGTTCTTCGATCCCGGGCGCTACCGCGCGGTGCTGTTCGACCAGCGCGGCGCGGGCCGCAGCACCCCGTTCGGCGAGTTGCGGGCCAACACCACCGGGCACCTGGTGGCCGACCTGGAGACCATCCGGCAGCGGCTCGGCATCGACAGGTGGCTGGTGTTCGGCGGCTCGTGGGGTGTCACGCTCGGCCTGGCGTACGCGCAGGCGCACCCGGACCGGGTGACCGGCCTGGTGCTGCGCGGCGTGCTGCTGCTGCGGCGCAGCGAGCGGGACTGGTTCTACCAGGGCGGCCTGCGGCACCTCCAGCCCGAGGAGTGGGCGCGGTTCGTCGCCCCGATCCCGCCGACCGAACGCGACGACGTGCTGGCCGCCTACCACCGGCGGTTGCACGGCCCGGACGCCGACGTGGCGCGGGCCTGCGCGCGCTCCTGGGGGCGGTGGGAGGCGGTGAACTCCTCGCTGCGACCCGACCCGGCGGTGCTCGAACACTTCACCGCCGACGAGCAGGCGTTGCCGATCGCCCGGATCCTGTCGCACTACGCGCTGCACGGCGGTTTCCTCGCCGAGGGGCAACTGCTCGACGGCGTGGACCGCATCCGCCACCTGCCGGCCGTGATCGTCAACGGCCGCTACGACCTGTGCTGCCCGCCGGTGTCCGCGTACGACCTGGCCCGCCGCTGGCCGGAGGCGGAGCTGCGGATCGTGCCGGACGCGGGCCACTCGGCGGCCGAGCCGGGCATCGCGCGGGAGCTGCTGCGCGCCGTCGACCGGGTCGCCGACCTGATCGGCTGAACACCGCCGTCCCGCGCCTGGCCATTCGGGACCGTCGCTGGCAAGATCGGCCGAATGACGGGTGCGCTGTACGCGGTCAGTGATCTCCACGTGTCGTACCCGGAGAACCGGGCGGTGGTGGACGGCCTGCGACCGGAGTCGGCGGACGACTGGCTGATCGTGGCCGGCGACGTCGGTGAGCTGTTCGCCGACATCGAGCGGACGTTGGCGCAGCTCCGCGACCGGTTCGCCCGGGTGGTCTGGGTGCCCGGCAACCACGAGCTGTGGACCCATCCCACCGACCCGGTGACGCTGCGCGGGGTGGCGCGCTACGAGGCGCTCGTCGCCATGTGCCGGGGGCTGGGCGTGCTCACCCCGGAGGACGACTATCCGGTGTGGCGGGGCGCGGGCGGGCCGGTCACCGTGGCCCCGCTGTTCCTGCTCTACGACTACTCGTTCCGCGCCCCGGGCACGTCCACCAAGGAGGAGTCGCTGCGGGTGGCGTACGAGTCCGGGGTGGTGTGCACCGACGAGATGCTGCTGCATCCCGACCCGTACCCGGACCGGGAGTCGTGGTGCTGGGCGCGGCTGGCGGCGACCGAGCGGCGGCTGGCGGCGACCGACCCGGCGCTGCCGACCGTGTTGATCAACCACTGGCCGCTGGTCCGCCAGCCCACCGACGTGCTCTGGTTCCCGGAGTTCGCGCAGTGGTGCGGCACCGTGCGCAGCGCCGACTGGCACGTGCGGCACCGGGCCGCCGTCGCGGTCTACGGTCACCTGCACATCCCCCGCACCACCCACTACGACGGGGTGCGGTTCGAGGAGGTGTCGCTGGGCTACCCGCGGGAGTGGGGCCGCCGGGGCGACGAGCCGCGCCCGATGCGGCGGATCCTCGGCGGCACCCCGTGATCGAGGCGTTGCTGCCGCCGGCGGCGGTGGCCGTCGAGGCGTTCGCCGACCGGGCCGGCGACGAGCCGTACCCCGGGGAGGAGGACCTGGTGGCCCGCGCGGTGGCCAGCCGCCGTCAGGAGTTCGTCACCGCCCGGCGCTGCGCGCGGGAGGCGCTGGCCCGGCTCGGGTACCCGCCGGCCCCGATCCGCCCCGGCCCCCGGCGGGAGCCGCTCTGGCCGGCCGGCGTGGTGGGCAGCATCACCCACTGCGCCGGGTACCGGGCGGCGGTGGTGGCCCCGGCCGCCGCGCTGGCCGGGCTGGGCATCGACGCCGAGCCGCACGGGCCGCTGCCCGAGGGGGTGGCCGACGCGGTCACCGTCGCCGGCGAGCCGGCGCACCTGGCCGGGCTACGCGCCGCCGACGCCGGCGTGCACTGGGACCGGCTGCTGTTCAGCGCGAAGGAGTCCGTCTACAAGGCGTGGTACCCGTTGACCAGCCGGTGGCTCGGCTTCGAGGAGGCGGAGCTGACGCTGGACCCGGCCGGCCGGTTCACCGCCCGGGTGCTGGTCGACGGCGCGCGGACCGACGGCGGGCCGCCGTTGGAGGTGCTCGACGGCCGTTGGCTGGTGGAGCGCGGGCTGGTGGTGACCGCGGTGGTCGTGCCGCACCGCTGACCACTCCGTCCGGGTGATCCTTGTTTGTCCTCCCCTGCCCAGGGTAGGGCCCTGAGGGCTAGGTCAACACGCCGCAGGGAGGACAGAGCCTGATGGAATCCAGCAAGCCCGCCCAGGTCGTCAAGGGTGTCGTCGAGGCCGCTGTCGAGAAGGTCGGCGAGGCGCTGACGCCGGACGTACCGGGTGCGCCGGGCAGCGCCCCACCATCGCTCGATGAGCCGACCGCGCCGCACGGCCCGCTGCCGCCCAAGGACGAGCAGGGCGCGCCGGACACGCGTACCCCGACCGGCGCGGAGACCGGCGTGCCGAAGATCGCCAAGGGGCAGCAGGGGGCGTACCTCACCACCGCCAACGGCGCCCGGCTGCGCGACACCGACCACTCGCTCAAGGCCGGCCCGCGCGGCCCGGTGCTGCTCCAGGACCATCACCTGCGCGAGAAGATCATGCACTTCGACCACGAGCGGATCCCGGAGCGGGTGGTGCACGCCCGCGGCGCCGGCGCGCACGGTGTCTTCGTCGCCAACGGCGCGGCCGAGCAGGTCACCCGCGCCGGCTTCCTGAAGAAGGGGCGCGAGACGCCGGTCTTCGTCCGCTTCTCGACCGTGCTGGGCTCGCGCGGGTCGGCGGACACGGTCCGCGACACCCGGGGCTTCGCCACCAAGTTCTACACCGACGAGGGCACGTTCGACCTGGTCGGCAACAACATGCCGGTCTTCTTCATCCAGGACGCGATCAAGTTCCCGGACATCATCCACGCCGCCAAGCCGCACCCGGACCGGGAGATCCCGCAGGCACAGAGCGCGCACGACACGTTCTGGGACTTCGTCTCGCTGCACACCGAGGCGCAGCACCACACCATCTGGAACATGTCCGACCGGGGCATCCCGAGGTCCTACCGGACCATGGAGGGCTTCGGCGTGCACACGTTCCGCCTGGTCGACGACGCCGGCGCGACGGTGCTTGTCAAGTTCCACTGGAAGCCGAAGCTCGGGGTGCACTCGTTGGAGTGGGAGGAGGCGCAGCTGATCAACGGCATCGACCCGGACTTCCACCGCCGCGACCTGTACGACGCCATCGAGGCCGGCGCGTACCCGCAGTGGGAGCTGGGCATCCAGGTCTTCCCGGACACGCCGGAGGAGACGTTCGCCGGGATCGACCTGCTCGACCCGACGAAGATCGTGCCGGAGGAGCTGGCGCCGGTGCAGGCGATCGGCACGCTGACCCTCAACCGGACGCCGCGCAACTTCTTCGCCGAGACCGAGCAGGTGGCGTTCCACCTGGGGCACCTGCCGCCGGGCATCGACGTCACCAACGACCCGCTGTTGCAGGGTCGGCTCTTCTCGTACCTGGACACCCAGCTCACCCGGCTGGCCGGGCCGAACTTCACCCAGATCCCGATCAACCGGCCGCACGCCGACGTCAACGACATGCTCCGGGACGGCTTCCACCAGCAGGCGGTGCACGCCGGGGTGGCGCCCTACCGGCCGAACTCGCTCGACGGCGGCAACCCGTTCCCGGCCGGTGACCGGGAGCACGCGTTCGTCGACGTGCCGGTGACGGTGGCGGAGGCGCCGAAGGTCCGGGCCGCGCCGGCCTCCTTCGACGACCACTACAGCCAGGCCCGGCTCTTCTGGGCGAGCATGTCGCCGGTGGAGAAGGAGCACATCGTCCGGGCGTACACGTTCGAGCTGGGCAAGTGCTACCACCAGGCGATCAAGGAGCGGCAGCTCCAGTGCCTGGCCAACATCGACCCGGTGCTCTGCGAGCAGGTCGCCACCGGCCTGGGGCTGCCCGCGCCGCAGCCGACCGTGCCGCTGGCCGAGGTGCAGCCCAGCCCGGCGCTGTCCCAGGTCGGCCGGGAGTGGCCGGCCGACGGCCGGATGGTGGGCATCGTGGTCGACGCCGACGGTGACCTCGACGACGTCGCGCAGGTCCAGCGCGCGGTGTTCTCGGCCGGCATGGTGCCGCTGCTGATCGCCGCGCACGGCGGCACGGTGGGCGGGCTGCCGGTGCAGCGTACGTTCGCCACCGCCCGTTCCGTCGAGTTCGACGCGGTCCTGCTGGCCGGCGCCCCGGCGCCGGCGCCGGACGCGTTGCCGGCGCGGGACGCCAAGGCCGGCGCGCCGGGTGCGACCGCCGTCGACCCGCGGGTGTCGCTGCTGGTCGAGGAGGCGTGGCGGCACGCCAAGGCGATCGGCGCGTGGGGCGCCGGCGCCGAGGTGCTGCGACTGACCGGGGTGGCCGGTTCGCCGGGCGTGGTGACCGGGGGCTCCGGTGCCGAGGCGCTGGAGTCGGTGCGGCGACTGATGGCGGCGCACCGGGTCTGGGAGCGGTTCCCGGCCTCGGTCGCCTGACCGACGCACGATCGAGGGGCGGTCCGCCACCGGCGGGCCGCCCTTCACGCTGTTTGTTTCATCGATCTGTCTGAGTATTGCAGTTCCATGTCGTGCGCTGCCATGATGACCGTCAATTTCTTCCTACCCTCGAAGGAGCGGTCCACATGGCGCCCACCCGCCGTACCCTGATCCGGTCCGTGGTGGCCGGGTCCGCGCTCGCCGCGCTGCCCGACCTCGCGCTCTCCCCCACCCCCGCGGCCGCCGCCAGTCCCCCCGGCGACGTGGTCGGCAAGGTCTCCGTCGGCTACCAGGGCTGGTTCAGTTGCCCCGGCGACGGCGCCCCGATCGGCGGCTGGTGGCACTGGAGTCGGGACCGGTTCCAGTCCCCCTCGCCGGCGAACACCACGATCGTGTCCTGGCCGGACATGCGGGAGTACGACCGCGGCTACCCCACCGCCTACCCGAACCTCGGGGACGGCCGGCCGGCCACGCTCTTCTCCTCCTACGACCAGCAGACCGTGGACACCCACTTCCGCTGGATGCGGGAGTACGGCTGCGACACCGCGGCGCTACAACGGTTCAACCCGTTCGGTGACGAGGGGCCGACCCGCGACGCGATGGCGGTGAAGGTCCGCTCGGCGGCGGAGCGGTTCGGCCGCAAGTTCTACGTGATGTACGACGTGACCGGCTGGACGGCGATGCAGTCGCAGATCAAGGAGGACTGGGCGACGAAGATGTCGGCGCACACCGCCTCACCGGCGTACGCCCGGCAGAACGGCAAGCCGGTGGTCTGCGTGTGGGGGTTCGGCTTCGCCGACGACGGCCGGCCGTTCGCGCCCGCCGCCTGCCTGGACGTGGTGCGGTGGCTCAAGGCCCAGGGCTGCTACGTCATCGGCGGCGTGCCGACGTACTGGCGGCAGGGGATCAACGACTCCCGCCCCGGTTTCGCCGACGTCTACCACGCGTTCGACATGCTGTCGCCGTGGATGGTCGGGCGCACCGGCACGCTCGACGGGCTGGACTGGTTCCACGCCAACGTCAACGTGCCCGACCTGGCCGACTGCGCCGCGCACGGCATCGACTACCAGCCCTGCGTGATGCCGGGCGACCTGTCCGCCGGCCACCGGCGGCACGGCGACTTCTACTGGCGGCACCTCTACAACATGGTGCGACTCGGCGCGCAGGGCCTCTACGTGTCCATGTTCGACGAGTTCAACGAGGGCAACCAGATCGCCAAGACCAGCGAGACGGCGGCGGCCACCCCGGCCGGGACCGGGATCCGGGCGCTCGACGAGGACGGCACCGCCTGCTCGGCGGACTACTACCTGCGGATCACCGCCGACGGTGGCCGGATGCTCAAGGGCCAGTTGGCGCTCACCGCGGTGCGGCCCACGCCGCCGGTGACCGGGGGCGGGCAGCCGCCCGGCGGCGACCTGGCGGCCGGTCGGCCGGCGTCGGCGAGCAGCCAGCAGAACGGGCCGTTCGGCGCCGGCAACGCGGTCGACGGCGACCGGGGCACGTACTGGGAGTCGGCCAACGGCGCGTTTCCGCAGTGGTGGCAGGTCGACCTCGGCGCGACCGGGTCGGTGGCCCGCCTGGTGCTCGCGCTGCCGGCCGGCTGGGAGGCGCGGACCCAGACGCTCTCGGTGCAGGGCGGCACGGACGGCACGACGTTCACCACGCTGACCGGGCCGGTCGGCGTCCGGTTCGACCCGGCCACCGGCAACCAGGCGACGCTGACGTTCACCGCCACCCCGGTCCGGTACCTGCGGGTGCGGTTCACCGGCAACACCGGCTGGCCGGCCGGACAGCTCGCGCAACTCTCCGCGTACGCCGCCTGACTCATCGAAGTCCATCGTTGACGGCTTAGTTAATAGTCTTTAATATTTGGTCCACCTCGAGGAACACCCCCCTGTCCGCCCCCGTCCCCCGGGAAGGCCCTCGATGCCCACACCCCACCTCCGGCGCCGCCTCGCCGCCGGTGCGCTCGCGCTGGCCACCGCCGCCGCGACGCTCGTTCTCACCCCGTCCGCCGCCGAGGCGGTGGTGCTGCCCAACGGCTTCAAGAGCGTCGGCTACCTGCCGTCGTGGAGCGGCAGCGTCACCAGCATCCAGTACGGCAAACTCACCCACGTCAACTACGCCTTCGTGCTGCCCAACGGCGACGGCAGCCTGCGCGCGGTGGAGAACCCGAGCAAACTCTCCTCGCTGGTCTCGCTCGGGCACGCCAACAACGTCAAGGTCTCCATCGCCATCGGCGGCTGGAACGACGGCGACGACTCCGCGTTCGAGGCGCTCGCCGCCAACTCCGGCGCCCGCGGCGCGTTCGTGAACAACGTGGTCGCCTTCGTCAACCAGTACAACCTCGACGGGGTCGACATCGACTGGGAATACCCCGACCCGGGCGCGTCCGCCAGCAACTACACGCTGCTGATGCAGCAGCTCGGCAGCGCCCTGCACAGCCGCGGCAAGCTGCTCACCGCCGCCGTCGTCGCCGAGGGGTACTACGTCAACGGCGTACCCACCGCGGTCTTCGGCTCGGTCGACTGGCTCAACATCATGGCGTACGACGGCGGCAGCCCGCACGCCAACTACGACTGGTCGATCGCCGCCGTGAACGGGTGGAAGGCGCGCGGCCTGCCCGCCGCCAAGGCGGTGCTCGGCGTGCCGTTCTACAGCCGGCCCGGCTACTACACGTACGCCGCGCTGGTCGGCATGGACCCGGCCAACGCCAACCGGGACTGCACCACGGCCGGCGGCGCGCAGCAGTGCTACAACGGCATCCCGACGGTCAAGCGCAAGACGCAGTGGGCCCTGGCGAACGCCGGCGGCATGATGAACTGGGAGCTGTCCCAGGACACCACCGGCGCGACGTCGCTGGTCAGCGCCATCTACGACACGGTCACCGGCGGCACCACCCCACCGCCGTCCGGGCGGACCGGGCCGATCACCGGCATCGGCGGCAAGTGCGTCGACGTCGCCGCCGCCGGCACCGCCAACGGCACCGCGATCCAGCTCTACACCTGCAACGGCACCGCCGCGCAGAGCTGGACCGTGGGCGGCGACGGCACGCTGCGGTCACTGGGCAAGTGCCTCGACGTGACCAGCGCCGGCACCGCGAACGGCACGAAGATCCAGCTCTGGGACTGCAACGGCACCGGCGCGCAGGTCTGGCAGGCGCAGAGCAACGGCACGCTGCGCAACCCGGTGTCGAACCGGTGCCTGGACGCCACCGACAACAGCTCCGCCGACGGCACCCGGTTGCAGATCTGGGACTGCTTCGCCGGCGCCAACCAGGTCTGGCGGCTGCCGGCCTGACCGCCCGGACACGCGTCCCCGCCGGCCCCGGTGGGGACGCGTGTCACCAGCGGTTACGTGCCTCCTCGGCCCAGCCGACCAGGCCGTCGAGGTCCACCCGCGCACCGTCGTCGGTGGCGGCCCAGCCGGTGAAGTGCCCGAAGCACTGGTGGGTCTCGCCGGCCAGCACCAGCAGGTTGGTGCGCCCCACCCGCTCGTGGAACGGGTGGAAGGTGACGTCCACCCGGTCGCCGGTGATCCGCCACGGCCGCAGCCAGTCGGCCCGGTCGTACCGCCAGGCGAGGTCCGCGCCGATCTTGTGCAGCCGCCCGTCGACGAAGACCGCGTTCTCGGTCGAGCCGGTCCCGTCGGTCCACTTCCCGCCGAGCTGGATCGCCCGGCCGGGCGCGCTGCCCGCCGCCCAGTTCCACCGCACCGCGTACCGCCACTTGCCGCGACCGTGGTCCAGCGCCGCGAACGACTCCGCGCCCACCGGGTACGTGGTGCCGTCCACCCGCAGCGTGCCGTGCACCGGGCGGCCCACGTCCTTGACCGTGTACTGGAACCGGCGGGTGCTCCACGGCACCACCACGCCGAGCGACTCGTGCCCCGGTGGCAGCGGCACCGTGAGGTCGACCTCGACGCCGGGCGCGGTGGCCCGGATGGCGCTGCCGTCGGGTCCCTGGTCCACCTCGATGACCAGTCCGCCACCGCGGGCCCGGACCGCCCCCGCGCCGCTGACCGGCGGCAACACCGCACCCCGGGCGAACGGGACCACCGCCTCGGTGACGGTCTCCCGGCCGGTCCGCCGGTCGAGCAGGTAGAGGCTCTGCACGCCGGCATAGTCCAGGGAGGACGCGACCAGGCCGAGGATGTGCGTCGGAGTGACCACGCCCCAGTGCTCCCACCGCTTGGCCCGACCCCAGCCGCGCAGGTTCGACCGGTGCAGTGGACGGCGGCTCCACCCGACCGCCGCCGGGTTCAGCCGCCCGTCCGGCCGGCACAGGTCGACCGGCTCGGTGATCTCCCGCTCGTGCGTCATCGCCGCAGGCTACCGGGCGACCCGGCGGGACGACGACAGCCGCCCGGCGGCCCGGCGGGACGTCCGCCGTCCCGCCGGGACGGCGTCGTCAGCGGCCCCGGGTGGCCCGGCAGATCTCCACCGGCTGGGCCGGCGCGCCGTCCACCGGCGCCGGGTCCTCCGGCGTGGCGGCGATGCCGCCGGCCGCGATCCGGTCCAGCGTGGCCAGCCCGGCCGCGTCGACCCGCCCGAAGACGGTGTAGTTCGGGCGCAGCGCCGAGTCGGCCTGGACCAGGAAGAACTGGCTGCCGTTGGTGTCCGGGCCGGCGTTCGCCATGGCCAGCGTGCCGCGGGCGTAGAGGCGGCGTACGCCGGTCGGGTCGGTCGGCGCGGGCGGCAGGTCGGTGGGCAGCTCGTCGCGGTACCGGTAACCCGGGCCGCCCTCGCCGGTGCCGGACGGGTCACCGCACTGGAGCACCGTCAGCGTCGGGTACGCGGTGAGCCGGTGGCAGGGCGTCCGGTCGTAGAACCGGTGCCGGGCCAGGTGCAGGAAGCTCTGCACGGTGCACGGCGCCTGCTCGCGGTCGAGGGTCAGCCCGATCGGCCCCTGGTTGGTGTGCAGCGTGACCCGAACCGTGCCCCGGTCCGGCGTACGGCGCGGGTCCGGCGGCAGCGGCACCGGCCGGGCCGCCGGCTCGTCCGGCGTCGGCGTGTACGCGCACGGCCCCTTGGTCGGTGCGGGGTCGGCGGCCGGGGCCGCGGTCGCGGCGACGGCGGAGCCGGCGACCAGTGCGACGGCGGCCACCGTCACCCCGGCGAGGCGGGCCAGCAGCGGGGCGGCGTGCGGTCGGGTTTCGCTCGACACGTGGGTCCTCCCTGGACTCGTGGTACCAGAACGACCGGAGTCTATGGAGCCGGTGACCCGATGTCGACGAAAGTCGGTTGCCGGGCGCGGCGGGGTCCGGGAGGGTGACGGTCCGTGCCTGCCTCCGTCTCCGTCTTCTCCTCCCCCGGCAGTTGGATCGAGTCCGCCGCACTCGACCAGTGCCACCAGGTCGCCGCGCTGGACGGCATGACGCACGTCGCCGCCATGCCCGACCTGCACCCCGGCAAGGGCGCCCCGATCGGCGCCGCCATGGCCTCGACGGTGCTCTACCCGTTCCTGGTCGGCTCCGACATCGGCTGCGGCATCGCGGTGTTCCCGATCGCGCTGCGCCGGGCCGTACCGGAACGGCTCGCCGCCCGCTTCCCCGACCTGGACCGTGCGCTGCACCCCGAACGGGACGCCGACGACCCGGCCTGGTCGGTGCTGACCGGCGACGTGCCCGCCGGCCACCTCGACGGCCTCGGCACGGTCGGCCGGGGCAACCACTTCGTCGAGCTGGCCCGCGTCGGCGCGCTCGACGCGCCGGAGCACGCCGAGCGGCTCGGGCTGGCCACCGGCGACCTGGTGCTGGTGGTGCACTCCGGGTCGCGTGGGCTGGGCGAACGCATCCTGCGCGAGCACACCGAGGCGCACGGCGCCGGCCCCGCGCCCGATCCGGACGCCTACCTGGCCCGGCACGACGACGCCGTCCGGTGGGGCTCGCTCAACCGGCGGCTGCTGGCCGCCCGGGTCGCGTACGCGCTGGGCGCCGAGCCCACCGAGCCGGTCGTCGACCAGTGCCACAACCTGGTGGAGATCCGTGACGGGCACTACCTGCACCGCAAGGGCGCGGCCCCCGGCGACGGCCGGGACGTGCTGGTCGCCGGCACCCGGGGCACCCCGTCCCACCTGGTGGCCGCGCATGCCGGCGCGGACGCCAACCACTCGGTGGCGCACGGCGCCGGCCGGAAGATGTCCCGCGCCGACGCGCTGCGCCGGGGCAAGGCCAAGCACACCGTCGAGGAGCTGCGCCGCACGCCGGTCGGCTCGATCGTGGTGTGCGGCGACCGGCAACTGCTGTTCGAGGAGGCGCCCACCGCGTACAAGCGGATCGAGCAGGTGATCGGCGACCTGGTGGCCCACCGTCTGGCCACGCCGGTCACCACCACGGTCCCGCTGGTCACCTACAAGACGCCTGATGTCGCGCCGGGTCGCCGCCGGGGGCGGCGGTGACGGAGCTGCTCCTGTCCGCCGGGCGCGGGCCGGCGGAGTGCGCGTGGGCGCTGGCCCGGCTGCTGTCCCGTCTGGAGGCCGACGCCGCCCGGCACGGCCTGGGCACGACCCGGGTGGAGAGCGTGCCGGGTGACCGGCCGGGCACCTGGCGGTCGGTGCGGCTGCGGATCACCGGCGCCGGCGCGGAGGCGTTCGCCGCCGGCTGGACCGGCACGCTCTGCTGGCAGGGGCCCAGCCCCTACCGGCCGGGTCACGGGCGCAAGAACTGGTACGTCACCGCCCGCCCGTACCGGGCCGACGCCGAGGCCACGCCGTTCCACGAGCGCGATGTCGCGTTCGTGCCCTGCCGCACCGGCGGGCCCGGCGGGCAGCACCGGAACAAGGCCAGCACCGCCGTCCGGGCCACGCACCTCCCGTCCGGCCACGCGGTGGTGGTGGACACCGAACGGCACCTGCACCTCAACCGCCGGATCGCGGTCGAGCTGCTGCGCCGGCGGGTCGCCGCGGACGACGAGGCCGCCCGGCGCGACGGCGCGACGGCCCGCTGGCGGACCCACGACGAGCTGGTCCGGGGCGACCCGACGCGGGTGGAACGGCCGTGACGCGCGCCGGTCCGGGCCCGGCGCGAACCACTGGACCGCTCCCGGCGGGTCGGGGCCGGCGGCATCGCAGAGCGTGAAGCGTTATACCTGAGAGTCATAAATATGACGCTCAGGTATAACGGCTCGGACCCGATTGTTTCTCCGCCGAGGTCACGCACGGTGACCGGTGCCGAGATACGGCCCGATGTCCCAGCCGGATACGGTGGGCACCGGCTCGGGCGGTCCCCGTCCGACGCGGCGCGGGAGGAGGCCGGATGCGGCTGCACGTCGGGTGTGCCATGTGGACGCACCGGTCCTGGGCAGGCCGGTTCCTGCCGCACCCGCTGCCGGCCGGTGAGCGGCTGCGCGCGTACGCCGGCTGGTGCGACGCGGTCGAGGGCAACACCACGTTCTACGCCACCCCGGCCCGGGAGACGGTGGCGTCCTGGGCGGAACAGACCGACCCGGAGTTCCGCTTCCTGGCGAAGCTGCCGAAGGTGGTCACGCACGAGCGCCGGCTCACCGGCGGCGAGGCCGAGCTGCGGGCGTTCCTGGACGCGATGGAACCGCTCGGCCCGCGGGCACACCTGCTCTGGGTGCAACTGCCCGGCTCGTTCGGCCCGACCGACGTGCCCGACCTCGACCGGTTCCTGCGCACCCTGCCCGCCACCCACCGCTACGCGGTCGAGGTCCGACACCCCGCCTTCTTCACCGACCCCGACGCGGTCCGGCTGCTGGAGCGGATGCTCGGCCGGGCCGACGCGGAGTGGGTCCCGTTCGACACCACCGCGTTCTTCCGGACGCCGCCGACCAGCGACGCGGAGCGGGAAGCGTGGACGCGCAAGCCGCGCCTGCCGCTGCGCACCGGGGCGCTGACCGACCGGCCGGTGGTGCGCTATCTCGGCCGGGACGACCCGGCCGAGACGGTCGAGGGCTGGCAGCCGTGGCTGGACGTGGTCGTCGGCTGGCTGCGCGAGGGCCGCTCGCCGACCGTGTTCGTGCACACGCCGGACAACGCGGACGCCCCCGAGCTGGCCCGGCGCTTCCACGACCAGGTCCGCGCCCGCCTGCCCGAGCTGGCGTCGCCGCCCGAGCCGGCCCCGGTCGGCCCGGCCACGCTGTTCTGACCCTCGCCGCCCGGCCGACGTCGGCCGGACACCCGCGCCCGGTCAGGCCGGCGTGAGCGGCAGCAGCACCGTGAACCGGGTGTCGCCGGGCTCCGACCGGACCCGGATGTCGCCGTGGTGCTTGTTGACCACGATCCGGTACGAGATGTCCAGCCCGAGACCGGTGCCCTCGCCGACCGCCTTGGTGGTGAAGAACGGCTCGAAGATGCGCGGCCGGACCGCCGGTGGGATACCCGGACCGGTGTCGGCGATCTCCACCGTCAGCCGCTCGTCGGTGCGGCCGGTGCGCACCGTCAACGTGCCCTCGCCGGCCATCGCGCCCAGCGCGTTGTCGATGAGGTTCGTCCAGACCTGGTTGAGTTCGGCCGCGTACGCCGACACCGTGGGCAGACTCCGGTCGTACTCCCGGACCACCCGCACGCCCGCCGGGATCTTCGCCTGGAGCATCACCAGCGTGGCGTCCAGCAGCTCGTGCACGTCCACCGTCTGGAAGGGCGCGCGGTCGAGCTGGGAGTACTGCTTCGCGGCGCCGACCAGCCCGGAGACCCGGGTGACCGCGTCGTCGATCTCGCCCATCAGCAGCTCGGTGTCGATGGTGTAGGTGATCCAGTGCACCGCCGACTCCAGGTCGTCGCCGCCGACCGCGGCGTCGACCTGGGCCAGCCAGCCGGTGTCGAGCCCGCCGGCCACCAGCGTCGGGGCCAGCTCCCAGGCCCCGCGTACGCCGTGCTCGTCGAGCCAGTCGGCCAGCTCGTCCTCGGCGTCGCTGGCCGCCAGCGGCGACAGCGCGGGCGCGGCGGCGGCCCGCTTCACCGCCTCCTCCTGCAACGCGACCAGGTCGTGCAGGCGCCGCCCGTCGAGCCGACCGTCGGCGATCATGGCGAGCTTGTGCCGCATCTTCGCCACCCGGCCGCGCAGCGCCGACGTGGCCCGGACCGCCGCCGCCGCCGGGTTGTTCAGCTCGTGGGTGAGCCCGGCGGAGAGCGCGCCCAGCGCCAGCAGCCGTTCCCGCTCGCCGACGATGGTCTGCGTGTTGCGCATCCCGATGAACAGCCCCTCCAGCAGGTGGGTGGCCATCGGGAACCAGCCGCGCATGGCGTCCGCGATGATCGCCGCGGGCAGCGCGAACACCGCGCAGTCGGTGACCGCGCGCAGGCTGTTGCGGTAGCGCTGCTCGGCCGGGTCGCCGACGTACGCCTGCATGGCGCCGCCGTAGACGCCGCGCTGGCTGGTGCGGTTCACCTCCACCTCGTCGCCCTGGACCCGCTGGTGCATCGCCACGGTGCCGTCCAGCAGCACGTAGAAGCAGCTCGCCGGCTCGCCCTCGACGTAGACCGCCTCGCCGGCGCGGCGCCGTTCCACCCGGCCGTGCTCGGCCAGGTGGGCGAGCTGCTCCGGGGTCAGCGACTCGAACAGGAACAGCCCGCGCAGCTCGTCGGTGGTGAGTCGATCAGCACTCATTGCGCCTCCAGATACCGGTGCACCAGCGAGACCGCCATCGCGCCCTCCCCCACCGCCGACGCGACCCGCTTCACCGAGTCGGCCCGCACGTCCCCGGCGGCGAACACGCCCGGCATGCTGGACTCCAGGTGGTAGGGGTCGCGCGGCAGGGACCAACCGGCCGGCCGGTGGCCGCCCCGGGTGAGGTCCGGCCCGGTCAGCACGAAGCCCCGACGGTCCCGGACCACCGCGCCGTCGAGCCAGTCGGTGTGCGGCTCCGCGCCGATGAAGACGAACAGCCACGAGGTGTCGACCTCGCGCGTCTCCCCGGTGCGCATGTCCCGCAGCGTCACCCGCTCCAGGTGCTCCTGCCCGGCGCCGCCGACCACCTCGGTGCACGGGTGCACCTCGATGGCGTCGATCCGGGCGATCTGGTCGATCAGGTAGCTGGACATCGACCGGGACAGGTCGTCGCCGCGGATGAGCAGGTGCACCCGGCGGGCGTACCGGGAGAAGTGCACCGCGGCCTGGCCGGCCGAGTTCGCCCCGCCGACGATGTAGACGTCCTCCCCGGAGCAGCTCGGCGCCTCGCTCGCCACCGAGCCGTAGAAGCAGCCGCGCCCGGTCAGCTCGGCCAGCCCGGGCGCCGGCAGCATCCGGTAGGAGACGCCGGTGGCCAGCACCACGGTGTGCGCGGCGACGCTGCTGCCGTCGCTGAACCGCAGCACCCGCGCGCCGCCCGCGTTCTCCAACGACACCACCTCGCGCGCGCTCAGCAGCTCCGCGCCGAACCGCAGCGCCTGCCGGCGGGCCCGGTCGGTGAGCTGGGCGCCGGAGACGCCGTCCGGGAAGCCGAGGTAGTTCTCGATCCGACTGCTCTGCCCGGCCTGCCCGCCGGTCGCCCGCCGCTCGATCAGCACGGTCCGCAACCCCTCCGAGGCGCCGTAGACCGCCGCGCCCAGCCCGGCCGGGCCGGCGCCGACCACCACCAGGTCGTAGAACTCGGCGGCCGGCGTGGTGGCGAGGCCGACCCGCGCGGCCAGGTCGGCCGTCGTCGGCCGCACCAGCGACGTGCCGTCCGCGGTCACCACCAGGGGTACGTCGTCAGCGGTCACGCCCGCGGCGCTGAGCAGCCCGGCGCCCTCCGGCTCGTCGGCGAGCACCCAGCGGAACGGCACCAGGTTGCGGGCCAGGAAGTCGCGCGCCGTGAACGACGGCGCCGACCAGCGGTGCCCGACCACCCGCAGCTCGGGCGTGGTCGTGGCGCCCTCCGCGGTCCACGCCGCCAGGAGCTGGTCCAGCACCGGGTAGAGCTTCTCCTCCGGCGGGTGCCACGGCTTGAGCAGGTAGTGGTCGAGGTCCACCACGTTGATCGCGTTGATCGCGGCGTCGGTGTCGGCGTACGCGGTGAGCAGGACCCGGCGCGCGGCGGGGAACAGGTCCATCGCCGCCTCGAGGAACTCGATGCCGTTCATCTGCGGCATCCGGTAGTCGGCGAGCAGCACCGCCACCTGCTCGCCGCGCAGCTTCAACTCGCGCAGCGCGTCCAGCGCCGCCTCGGCGGAGTCGGCCCGGACCACCCGGTAACGGTCGCCGTAGCGACGCCGGATGTCGCGGGCGACCGCCCGGGAGACGGCCGGGTCGTCGTCGACGGTGAGGATCGCGGGGTTGGGCATGCCGTCCATCCAAGCACCCGCCGAGGCCGACCCGCACCACCAGACCGGGTGGCGCCGGCCTCGGCGGGGAGCCCGCTGCGCCGAGGCCCGCGCGTCACCGCCGTACCGGACCCGGACGCCGGCCCCGGCTGGACACGAACTGGTACGACATCGCCGCGAACCCGGGGTCGCGCAGCAGCCGGCGGAACGCGTCGAGCTGGCCCGGCGACAGCCCGGCGTCGAGCAGTTCCGGTTCGAGCTGACGGGAGTTCGTGCCGTAGAGCGAGATGCCGAGCGAGCCGCCCGCCCAGCTCTGCGCGTGGCTGACGGTGTCGACGTCGACCAGGCCGGCGGCGGCCAGTTCGGCGTGCACGTCCTGCGCCCAGGCCAGGTCCGCGCCGTGGCTCTGGAGGATGCTCAGCATCGCGTCCGTGACCTGGGCGAAGAGTTTCGCCGCGTCGTCGCTCGGCGCGGTGAGCACCCGCAGTGGCGCGGTGCAGTCGAACTCCTCGACCACCAGCCACCCGCCCGGGGCGAGCGCGCCGGCCAGCGTGCGCAGGACCCGGCGCCGCTCCGGCAGGTGCAGCAGCACCAGCCGGGCGTGGATCACGTCGAACCCGTCCCCCGGCGGCGGCTCCCGGCGCACGTCGTGCCGGCGGACGTCGAGGTTGCCGGCCGGCCGCAGGTGCGTCAGGTCGAGGTCGGTGGCGAGCACCCGGCCGGTCGGGCCGACGGCGGCGGCCATGGCGCGGGCCATCGAGCCGCCGCCGGCGCCGACCTCCCAGCACCGGACGCCGGGGGCGAGCAGCGGCGCGGCGAGCCGGCCGGTGGTGATCGGGTCGAGGAAGGCTTCGAGCGCGTGCAGCTGGGGCACCGCGTCGGCGGCGCCGGTGTCGAAGGCGTAGTCGGTCCCGGGGGCGGACGCGGTCTCGGGGACGTCGGTCGGCATCGTTCCTCATTCCTGTGTTCGCGGTCGGTCGGTTCACGGGCCCGAGGGCGTGGGCAGCCCGGGCCGGGGCCGGGGAGCCGGTGGCTCCGCGACCGCGGCGACGCTGAGCAGCGCCGCCACCGCGCCCGGGTCGGCCCGGGCCTCGTCGGCCGGCCGGTCGTAGACCACCCGGCCGTACTCCAGCACCGCGACCCGGTCGGCGACCTCGACCGCGTGCCGGATCTGCTGCTCCACCAGGAGCACGGTCAGCCCGGCCCCGGCCAGCGACCGGACCAGGTCGCGGACCCGCAGCGCCAGGTCCGGTGCGAGCCCTTCGCACGGCTCGTCGAGCAGCAGCACGCGGGGCTGGCCGAGCAGCGCCCGGGCGATCGCCAGCATCTGCTGTTCGCCGCCGGAGAGCTGGTCGCCGCGGTGTCGCAGCCGGTCGGCGAGCCGGGGCAGCAGCTCCAGCACCCGGGCGACCGTCCAGCCCTCGCCGCCCGGCGTCGCCGCCCGCCACGGCGCGGCGGCCAGGACCAGGTGCTCGGCCACGGTCAGCCGGGAGAAGACCCGCCGGCCCTGCGGCACCAGCCCCACCCCGGCGCGGGCGATCCGGTGCGGCTGCCGGCCGGTGACCGGTACGCCGCCCAGCTCGATCCGCCCGGCGTGCGGCCGGACCAGGCCGGCCACGCAGTGCACGAGCGTGCTCTTGCCGGCGCCGTTGCGGCCCACCACCACCTGCACCGTGCCGGGCCGCACGTCGAGGCTCACCTCGTGCAGCACGGTGCCACCGGCGTAGCCGGCGCAGAGCCGGTCGATGCGCAGCATCACGTCACTCCCTCCGCGTACGCCTCCCGGACCGGGCCGGACGCGCGGATCTCGGCGGGCGACCCGGTGGCGAGCGTCCGGCCGTCGCGCAGCACGGTCACCGTGTCGCAGAGCGCGTAGACCAGGTCCAGCCGGTGCTCGACCAGCAGCACCGCGACCGCGCGGGGCAGCCCGCGCAGGAACTCCACCAGCCAGCCGACCTCCGCCGCGGACAGCCCGGCGGCCGGCTCGTCGAGCAGCAGCAGCCGGGGCCGCCCGGCCAGCGCCACCGCGATCTCCAGTTGCCGGCGCTGCCCGTGGGCGAACTGCCCGGCCGGCGTCGCGGCGAGGTCGCCGAGGCCGACCCGGTCCAGCAGCGCGTCCGCGGTACGCCCGGCCGCCCGCCGCCGCGCCGCCGGCTGCCACCGGCCGGCCCGCCGGGGCAGCGCGGCGACCAGCACGTTCTCCCGGGCGGTCAGCGAACCCCAGACGGCGGGACGCTGGTGGATCCGGCCGAGGCCGCGCCGGGCCCGGGCGGCCGGCCCGAGCCCTGTGACGTCGTGCCCGCCCAGCCTGATCCGGCCGGCGGCCGGCCGGGTGGCGCCGGCCACCACGTCGAGCAGCGTGGTCTTGCCCGCGCCGTTCGGCCCGATCAGCGCGTGCCGCTGCCCCAGCGGCAGCCGCAGGTCGACGCCGTCCAGCGCGGTCAACGACCCGTACCGCACGGTGACCGCCTCGGCGGTGAGCAGCGGCGTCATGCGCGTACCCCGGTCACGGCGGGTGGCCGGCGGGCGTCGCCGGGACGCGCGTCGTCCGGGGCGGACGGCGGCCGTGCACGCCCGGCCCGCCGGGTGCGACGGGCGGTGGGCAGCAGGTGCGCGACCACGACGAAGGCCAGGCCCAGCACCAGCGGCGCCTGCCCGGGCAACGCGCCGAACAGCCAGTCCCGGGCGGCGACCACCAGCACGGCGCCGACCAGCGCGCCGCCGACCGAGGCGGTCCCGCCGACGACCACGCCGAGCAGCAGCAACGCGGAGGTGTCGAACCCGAAGTCGGCCGGCGAGACGTACTGCTGCGCGGTGACCAGCAGCGAGCCGGCGGCACCGGCGATCGCGCCGGCGGCGACGTGGACGCCGGCCACGTGCGCCGCCACCCGGTGTCCGCTGGCCCGCAGCCGCGCCTCGTCGTCCCGGCCGGCCCGCAGCAGCAGCCCGACCCGGCCGCGCAGCACCAGCAGCACCAGGCCGGCCAGCACCGCCACCACCACCAGCGTGTAGAGGTAGCGGGCCCGGTCGGTGGCCAGCACCGGCAGCCCCCACAGCGGCCGGGTCGCGGCGATGCCGGCGAGACCGTCCGTGCCGCCGGTCACCGACGTCCACCGGCCGGCGAGGACCACCGCCAGCTCGCCGACCGCCAGCGTGATCATCAGGAGCACCACGCCACGGGCCGGGAGCACCAGCGGCAGCGCCACCACGGCCAACGCCGCCCCCGCCCCGGCCGCGACGAGCAGGTGCACCGGCCCGACGTCGGAAAGCTGGCCGCCGACCACCGCGCCGGCGTACGCGCCGGCCGCGTAGGGCGCGGTCTGGCCGAGCGTGGGCAGCCCGGCGACGCCGGTCAGCAGCGCGACGCTCACCGCGACCAGGCCCAACGCCAGCGTGCGGGCCAGCAACGCCACGGTGTAGTCGTCCACCGTCCAGGGCGCGGCGACCAGGCCGACCAGCACCGCCACGGCGACGGCCACGCGCAGCGCCCGCACGGCCCGGTCCCTCATGTCGCCCGCCGGGCGGTGGCCAGGCCGCGCGCCCGGACCGCGAGCACCACCGCCATGGCGGCGAAGAGCAGGAACGGGGCGGCCGACGGGACGAGCGCCACGCCGAGCGTCTGGATCTGGCCGACCGCCAGCGCCGCGAGCAGCGTGCCGCTCATCGAGCCGAGGCCACCGAGCACCACCACGACCAGGGAGAGCAGCAGCACCGCGTCGGCGGTGCCCGGCCCCGGACCGATGATCGGCGCGCCGAGCACGCCCGCGGCCCCGGCCAGCGCACCGGCCGCGGCCAGCACGCCGACCCGCACCACGGCCGGGCTCACCCCGAGCATGGCGACCATCTCGGCGTCGTCGACCGCGGCCCGCACCAGCATGCCGGCCCGGGTGCGACGCACCACCAGGTGCAGCAGGCCGGCGAGCAACGCGGCCACCAGGATGAAGACCAGCCGGTACGCGGCGTAGCGGTGCCCCGCCACCGCCACCGACCCGTCCAGCGCGGCCGGTACCCGGACCGGCGGGTCGTCCGGGCCGAACGCGGCCACCAGCAGGCTGCCGCCGGCCAGCGCGACGCCGAAGGTGACGAGCGCCTGGCTGAGGTGCCCGGCCGCCGCGACGCGGGTGAGCAGCACCGCGACCAGCGCACCGGCGGCGGTGGCGGCGAGCACACCGACCGCTAGCGCGAGCGCCAGGCTGGCCCAGCCACCGTCCAGCAGCGCGGCGGCGGTGTAGCCGCCGACCGCGAACAGCGTGCCGTGGGCCAGGTTCAGGATGCCGGCCACGCCGAAGCAGAGCACCAGCCCGGACGCGGCGACGAACACCAGCAGCCCGTAGGCGACCCCGTCCACGGCCGGGACGACGTACGGGTCGACCGGCACGTCTCAGCCGCCCACGGTGGCGAGGTCGCCGACCACGGTGTTGGACAGCGCCCGGCCGTCCGGGCGGACCTGACGCAGGTACCACTTCTGCACCGGGGCGTGGGTGGTCGGCGAGAACTGCCAGGTGCCGCGCGGGCTGGCGATCTGCCCGAGCTGACCGATGGCCGCGTTGATCCGGTCCGGGGTGGCGTCGTCGCCGGCCGCCGCGATCGCCCGGTCCAGCACCGCCGCCGCGTCGTAGGAGGCCATCGCGTACGTCGTCGGGGAGCCGTCGTGCTCGGCCTTCCAGGCGGCCACGAAGGCCCGGTTCTCCGCGTTGTCCAGGTCCGGTGAGTAGTTCAGCACCGAGTAGATGTCCCGCGCGGCGTCGCCCTGCGCGTCGAGCACACCGCCCTCGGTCAGGAAGCCGGCGGCGTAGAGCGGCACGTCCCTGATCTCCGAGCGGGCGTACTGCTTGACGAAGTCGACGGCGGCGCTGCCGGCGTAGAACGTGTAGACCGCGTCCGCGCCGGAGGCCTTGATCCGGGCGAAGTACGGGGTGAAGTTGGTGGTCGCCGGGAACGGCGTGAACGTGGTCCTGCCGTCCGGGTTGGCGAGCTTCCCGCCGGCCTTGGCGTACGCCTCGGTGAAGCCCCGCAGCTCGTCCCAGCCGCCCTGGTAGTCCGGGCCGATCGCGTAGACGCTGCCCTTGACGTCCTCGCGCACGTGCGCCGCGATCGCCTCGCCGGGCTCGTCGGAGAGGTAGGAGGTGTGCCAGACCCGGGACACGTCCTTGAGTTCCGGCCGTCCGTTGGAGCCGACGAACGGCACCTTCGTCTCGGTGAGCAGCGGTTGGACCGCGGCCACCGAGCCGCCGCCGACGATGCCGGTGAGCGCCGCCACCCGGTCCTGTTTGAGCAGCTTGGTGGCGGCGGGCACGGCGGTGGCCGCGCCGTTGCCCTCGTCGGCGACGACCAGCTCGACGGTCCGCCCGCCGAGCTTGCCGTCGTGCGCGGACAGGTAGAGCTGGAAACCGTCGCGGATGTCCTTGCCGACCGACTGGTAGGTGCCGGAGAGCGAGGCGAGCAGGCCGATCTTGACGGTGCCGCCGGGACCGGCGGCCGGGCCGTCGTCGGCGCAGGCGGGCGCCGCGAGCAGGACGAGCGCGAGCAGCGCCGCGGTGCGGACACGGCTGCGCCGGGTCAGGGTCAGGGACATGGTGTCTCTCCTGGTGTCAGGGGTGCGGAGTCCGGCGGGACGCCGGCGGTCAGCGGCTGCGGCTCAGGGCCGCCCGGGCCGCGGGGGTGAGCGCGTCGCCGATGCGGTTCGCCAACTCGGCCATCTCGTAGGAGACCTTGCCGACGTCGCACCGCGGATCGGCGAGCACGAGCAGGGAGGCGCCGTCGTTGAACGCCATGGAGAACATGAAGCCGCCCTCCAGCTGGGTGACGTTGGAGATCACCGCGCCGGCGTCGAAGAACGCCGCCGCCCCGCGCAGCAGGCTGACCAGCCCGCTGCCGGTGGCCGCCAACTGGTCGGCCCGGTCCGGTGGGAGGCCGCGGGTGGCGGCCACCATCAGACCGTCGCTGGAGATGGCGATCGCGTGGGTGACCTCGGCGGCGCGCTCGGCGAACGCGTCCAGCAGCCAGCCGAGATCCTGGTGGTCGGTCACGTGCACTCCCTGTCGGGTCAGTTGGTGATCAGGTTGGTCCGGCGGCCGGCGACCCCGCGGGCGTACGCCGCCATGGCGGTGGCCACCCGCGCCGGGTCCCGGTGCTCGGTGGCCTGCCGGGGCGCCGGGACACCGCCGGGCACCAGGTGCTCCTGCGGCTGCCGGCGCGGCAGCCCGGACGTGGTGGTGCCGGCGACCCGGGGCTCGTCGGCGCGCGCCGCGGTGCGCCAGGCGTCGTCCGCCGGGCCGGCCCAGGACGCGGCGTCGCCCGGCCGGTCGGCCTGGAACCAGTGGTTGACCTGGTCGAAGATGATCAGCTCCTCGGTGGGGGCGTCGGCGGCGGCCGACGACGCCGGCTGGAACACCGGAGCGACCGGGAGCGCCCGGTCGGCGGCCGGGCCACCGGCCCAGGGCTGCGGGGCGGGCCGCGCGCCGGCGGGCACCACAGCGGGCCGCGCGCCGGCGGGCACGACGGTGGCCGGCACGACCGGGGACGCGACCGTGGCGCGGGCCGCCCGGCGGGACGGTCGCTCGGGGGTGAGCAGGAACTCCTCGGGCGGCAGCGGCCGGAGCAGCGCGGCCGGCAGGGCCACCTCGGCGATGGTGCCGCGCCGCGGCCCGGACCGGAGCTGCACGGCGGCGCCCAGCCGGGTGGCGAGCTGCCCCACCACGACCAGTCCCATCGCCCGCACGGTGGCCACGTCGATGGCGGGCGGCTGGGCGAGCAGGTCGTTGAGCTGCTGCCGCCGGTGCGGGGGCAGGCCGACGCCCTCGTCGCTGATCTGCACGATCACCCGGTCGCCGAGGCTCCGGCCGGTCACCCACGCCTCGGTCGCCGGCGGCGAGTAGCCGGTGGCGTTCTCCATCAGCTCGGCCAGCAGGTGCACCACCTCGTCGACCGACTCGGCGGCCACCGCGACGTCGCCGTCGACCAGGCCGAGACGGATGCGGGCGTAGTGCTCGATCTGGCTCTGCGCGGCCTGGAGCACCTGCGGCAGCGGCACGTCGTGGTGGCGGACCCGTCCGACGCCCACCCCGCCCAGCACGAGCAGGCTGGCGTTGATCCGGCCCATCCGGGTGGCGAGGTTGTCCAGCGCGTAGAGCTGGTGCAGCCGGTCCGGGTCGGTCTCGTCCCGTTCGACGCGGTCCACCTGGGCCAGCACGGCGTCGACCAGGCGCTGTTCCCGCCGGCTCAGGTGGATGAAGATCTCCGCCGTGTTGGCCCGCATCACGGCCTGCTCCGCGGCGGTCCGCACGGCGGCCCGGTGCACCGCGTTGAACGCCTGCCCGACCTCGCCGATCTCGTCGTCGCCGGAGACCTCCAGCGCGTCGACGGCCTGGCGACGGGCCAGGTCGTCCGGGTCGACCGAGGCGCTGTCCGGCTCCTGGAGCCGGGCCACCACCTGGGGCAGCCGCTCGAACGCGACCGCGTTGGCCGCGTCCCGCAGCCGGCGCAGCCGCCGGGTGATCTGGCGGGCCACCGCCCAGGTGACCAGCGCGGTGAGCAGCAGGGCCAGCAGGGCCGCCGCCGCCTCCACCACGGTACGGCGACGTTGGTCCGCGTGCGCGGCCCGGATGTCGTCGAGCACCGCCCCGTCGACCCGCAGGCGCAGCTCGGCCAGGCGGACCGCCCACTGCTGGGTGGCGGTGAGCCAGGTGCCGAGATCCAGTTCGAGGCGGTCGCCGGCTGCCGTCCGGGCCACCTGGTCGAGGAGCCGTTGCAGCCGCAGCGCGTTCTCGCCGCTGCCGGCCTGCTCCCACCAGCCCTGCCAGGCCGGCCGGGCGAGCGCCAGGAAGGTCAGCGACGCCTCGGTGACGCCGGTCCGGGCGGCGGTGATGTCCTGCTGGAGCGCGGGCGTCACCTGGCCGGCGGTGACCGCGCGCAGCACGGCCACCTGCTGCTGACCGACCGCCTCGGCCACTTTGGACAGCGCGGCGGAGGCGCGGATGCCGTCCGCGATCCGCGGCTCGACCACGCCGAGCGTGACGCTCTCCCGGAGACCGAGCAGGTCGGCGATGACGATGCGGTAGCTGAACGTCATCGCCGAGACGGAGGCGCGTTCGGCGGTGCGGACCTGCGCGCGCAGCGGGGCGAGGTTGGCCAGCGCCGCGTCGATCCGCGGCAGGATGGCCTGTTCGGCGGCGGCGCCGGCGGGCATCCGGGCCCGCTGCCGGCGGTATCCGGCGACCGCCGCGTCGGTGGCGGTGGTGGCGTCCGCGAACGCGTCCTGCTGGTCGGGGGCGCCCCGGGTGAGCAGGTCGGCGGCGACGATCCGCTCGTGCTGCAACCGGTGGGCCAGGCCACCCGCCTCGGCGCCGAGCTGGGCGAGCTGGCCGAGATCGCTGGCGCGGGCGGTCTGTCGGGCGCTCTCGGTCAGCGCCAGTCCGGCGAAGCCCATCACGGCGACGAGCGGGGCCGCCACGATGAGGCGCATCCGGCCGCCGATGCGCCACCGACGGCGACGGGGCGGGTAGGGTCGGGCCGCGTGGGACCTCGTGCTCGACGCCACTGCTGACTCCCCGCGCTGATCGGCAAACTTCTATCTGCACTTGCGGATTGCACGTCTCATTCCGCCGGAAGCCGCGCGCCGAGGCCAGACCCGACCGTGGTACAAACAGGCCGTACCAGCATCTGTACCCAGAGGCGGCGACGCCGACGGCAACCCCCGACCGAGGCATCGACCCCGGTCAGCGCCGGTTGGCCGCCGGCGGCGGCGGGCCCTCCGGTTCGGGCTGCGCGAGCACCTGACCGATCAGTTCCCGTAGCTCGTCGATCGCCGCCACCACCGCCTGCGGATCGCGCGGATCGCGCCGCGCGGCCGGTGGGCCGGCCGGGTCCACCTCGCCGAGCCGGGGCCCCCGCCGGCCGTCCGCCGCCAACTGCTCGGCGGCGACCTGCGGCCACAGCTCGGCGAGCCGCCCGCCGGTGGCGAGCACCTCGTCACACCGGACGGCGAACTCCGGGCTGCCGAACCGCCGGCCGGACTCGACCGCGGCGACCGTCTCCCGGCTGAACCGCACCCGCTCGGCCAGCGCCCGCTGGGTCAGGCCACGCCGGGTCCGCCAGCGGCGCAGCTCGGCACGGAACTGGCGGCTGGCGGCGGAGGGAGCGGCGCTCGACGCGGGCGTGCGATCCATGTGCTCACCTTCGCGACGCCGGACCGGCATCGGCAGCAGATCGAGGACGGGCGATGACTGGGCGTTCGCAGGGGGTCATTCTTAACCCACCGGCGTACGGGTGTGAAGACGTGACTGCGCTGCGTGTCCGCTGACCTCGCCCGGTCACGCCACCGGCCGCGCGACCGGACGGCGGTCGGTCGGCACCGGCGGCGCGACGGTCACCGGCAGCCCGCGGTGCGCGCGGAACGCCAGGTTGGGCCGGAAGACGCGGGGATGCCCCGGGGCCGGCCGCAGGTCCGGCAGGGCCGCGGCGAGCCGGGTGAGCGCGGTGCCCGCCTCCAGCCGGGCCAACGCCGCGCCGATGCAGAAATGCGGGCCGTGACCGAAGGAGAGGTGGTCGTGCGCGTCCGGCCGGTCCGGGTCGAACCGGTCCGGGTGGCCGAACACCGCCGGGTCCCGGTTGGCGGCGCCGATCAGCAACAGGCAGCGCGCCCCGGCCGGGATGGCCACGCCGCCCAGCGTGACCGGGTGGTTGGTGACCCGCAGCCAGCCGTCGATGGCGGGCGCGAAGCGCAGCGTCTCGGTGACGAACGCCGGGACCCGCTCCGGGCGCTCGGCGAGCGAGCGCCACCGGCCCGGTTCGGACAGCGCCCGGTCCACCGCGTGGGCGAGCAGCCCGGCCGTGGTCTCGTGCCCGGCCACCAGCAGGTTGAACACGATGCTCGACGCCTCGGCGACGGTCAGCACCTCGTCGTCGCCGCCCCGGTACGCCAGCAGCTCGGCGACGTAGTCGTCACCGCCGCCGTCCAGCCGGCGCCACACCAGGTGCTGGCAGTAGTGCCAGAACTCCAGCAGCCCGCCGGCCAGCCGGACCTGCTCGGCCGGGTCGGGGCTGCCCCAGATCAGGGCGATCTGCCCGTCCGCCCAGGCCCGGATGCGCGGCACGTCGCCCGCCGGCACGCCGAGGATGTCGAGCAGCACCAGCAGCGGCAGCTCGGCGGTGAACGCCGGGACCAGGTCGACCTCGTCGCCGGCCCGGGCGGCCAGCCGCGCCACCAGCTCGTCCACCCGGCGACGCACGATCCGGCCGTAGCGCTGCTCCACCCGTTCCGGGGTGTTGGCGAACGTGACCCGCAGCGCCCGGCGGGTACGGGGGTGCACCGGCGGGTCGGCCGCGGCGGTGGTGGGTGGCGCGTCGATGCCGGCGACCAGGGCGAGCGCCTCGGGGCAGATGTCGTACACCGGGGCGAGCGTGAGCGCGTTGCCGAACGTCCGCGCGTCGGCCAGCACCCGCCGGACATCGGCGTGCCGGGTGATCAGCCACAACCCGAGTTCCTCGTCGTGGTGCACGCCGCCGTCGGCGGCCAGCAGGCGGGCCCAGACGCCGGCCGGGTCGGTGAGATACGCTCCCGCGAACGGATTCAACCGCATGACCGCCTCCTGCACTACCGGCCGCTTTCCTTACCGTGCGCCACCACACGAACACGCGTCAAGATTTGCCGGCATCAATATATTTCTGCCGCTTTCCCGCAACATGCGCCCTGCCCCTTGCCCTCCGCACATCAGGCGCGGGGGAGGATGGTGGGATGCGGGCGGTGGTGTTCGAGGAGTTCAACGCGTGGCCCGAGGTGCGGGAAGTGGCCGACCCCGCCCCGGCGCGCGACGGGGTGGTCGTCCGGGTCGGCGCGACCGGGCTGTGCCGCAGCGACTGGCACGGCTGGCAGGGCCACGACCCGGACATCCGGCTCCCGCACGTGCCCGGGCACGAGTTCGCCGGTGTCGTCGCCGCGGTCGGCGCCGACGTACGCGGCTGGCGGCCGGGCGACCGGGTCACCGCGCCGTTCGTCTGCGCCTGCGGGCGGTGCCCCACCTGCCTCGTCGGTGACCAGCAGGTCTGCGAGCGGCAGACCCAGCCGGGCTTCACCGACTGGGGCTCGTTCGCGGAGTACGTGGCGGTGCGGCACGCCGACGTCAACCTGGTCCGGCTGCCGGACGAGGTGGACGACGGGACCGCCGCCGCGCTCGGCTGCCGGTTCGCCACCGCGTTCCGGGCCGTGGTCGCGCAGGGCCGGGTGGCCGCGGGCGAGTGGGTGGCCGTACACGGGTGCGGCGGGGTGGGCCTGTCCGCCGTGATGATCGCGGCGGCGAGCGGCGCCCGGGTGGTGGCCGTGGACGTCGTGCCCGCCGCGCTGGCGCTGGCCCGGCGCAGCGGCGCCGCGGTCTGCCTGGACGGGTCCGCGCTCGGCGGACCCGGCGAGGTGGCCGCCGCGGTCCGGGACGCGACCGGCGGCGGCGCCCACCTCTCGCTCGACGCGTTGGGCAGCCACGCGACCTGCGTCGCCTCGATCGAGGGCCTGCGCCGGCGCGGCCGGCACGTGCAGGTCGGGCTGCTGCCCGCCGCGCAGGGCCGGCCGGCGCTGCCGATGGACCTGGTGATCGCCCACGAGCTGGAGTTGCGGGGCAGCCACGGGATGCCCGCCCACGCCTATCCCGAGCTGCTGCGGCTGGTCACCGCCGGGGTGCTGCGCCCCGGCGAGCTGGTCACCGGCGTCATCGGGCTGGCCGACGCGCCCGCGGCGCTGGCCACCATGGACCGGCCGGGCACCGCCGGGATGCGGCTCGTCCGCCCCTGACGGCGACGGGCCGGCCCGGCGTCGGGAGGACCCGACGCGGACCGGCCCGCGGCCGACCGGGATCAGTCGGTGACGGTCACCGAGACGGTACGGACCGGCTGCTGGTACTGCCCGTAGTTGTCCATGCCCCGGATCGTCACCGTGTACGTGCCGGCCGGCACGACCGGCGACGTGTACGCGAAGTTCGACCCCGGCGAACCCGGGCTGGTGAGGAACGCCGCGATCCAGGTGCCCGCCCGGCCGAACGTGCCGGCCGCGTTCATGCCCTGCCCGGCGGCGTTGGTGATCTGCAATTCCACCTTCTGCATGCCGACGTCGTCGACCGCCCGGCCGGTCACCACGATCCGGCCACCGGGGTAGACCTCGCCCTCGACCGGCGTGATGCTCGGCTCCAGCGTCGGGTCGGCGTCACCCGGGTAGACCAGGTACTTCGCGGTGGCGCCACTGGTCGAGCCGTCCTGCTGGCCGGCCGTGTCCACCGCCCACGCCTCGACGCTGTAGGTGCCCTTCGTGGGCAGGTCGACCGGGAGCGTGAACGTGGTGCTGGTGGCGTTCGGGGCGGCGAGCGTCGCGTCGAGCGTGGCGAACGCGGCGGCCATCGTGCCGTTCGGCTGGACGTACCGGCCGGTGTCCAGGTCGCGCAGCGCCACCCGGACGGCCTTGACGCCCTTGTCGTCGGTCGCCGTGCCGGCCAGGTCGAGGTGCAGCCGGTCGACGTTCTGGTCGGTCCCGGTGAAGCTGAGCAGCCCGTTCGGGAACGCGTCGCCGGGCACCTGCGCGGTGACGGTGAGCCGGCCCAGGTTGGTGTTGGACGTGGTCAGGCCGAGCCTGTCGGTGGCGCGTACCCGGAAGTCGTAGACGCCGGGGGTGAGCGGAACCGTGGTGAAGGACCAGTCGAACGTGGCGGCGTCGAGGTTGGTCGGCGAGATCCGGTGGTACGCGGCGACCGAGTCGGCGCCCCAGGTGCCGTCCGCGGCCAGCGCCTCGCGGGTGGTGTTGTTGCGCAGGTAGATCTCGACCGACTTCAGCGCGTCCTCGTCGGCGGCGGTGCCGGCGAACGTGACGGTGGCGCCCGGCGCCACGGTCAGCGGCGCGGCGGCGGTGGGCGGGGTCATCGCCACCGGCGCGGTGATCGCCACGGTCGGCGGGACACCGGTCGCCGAGACGGTCCAGTCCCGGGTGTCGCCGCGCAGGTCGCTCTGTCCGGCCGTGTCGACCGCGGTGGCGGTCATCCGCCACTGCCCCTCGGTCGGCAGCGTCACCTCGTACTGCCAGGTGGCGGACGTCGCGCCGAGCACGTCCGGCTCGCCCCGGAACGTGTTGTAGACCGCCGCGACGCTGCCGTCGTCCTGCAGGTACCGGTTGTCCGGCGTGCGGAACGAGTAGATCATCGAGCTGACGCCCTTGTCGTCGGTCGCGGTGCCGGTGGCGACGAAGCTCTGGGTGGCGATCAGGCCGGCGGTCGGCGCGGTGATCCGGGTGGCCGGCGGCAGGTCGTCGAAGCGGAACGCCTCGATCTTCTTGATCGCCTTGGTGGTGTCGCCGGCCCCGTCGCGGCCGACCGTCCTCGCCTGGATCTGGTAGACGCCGGCCGGCAGCGACACCGGGAGCTTCCAGGTGGTGGACGTGGCGTTCGGCGCGGCGACCGTGGCGTTCAGCGACTTGAACGCACCCCAGGTCGTCAGGTCGGCCTGGAGGTACTTGCCGCTGTTGCGGTCCATGACCTCGACCTGGACCTTGGACACGCCGGCCGGGGCGAGCGCCTGGCCACCCAGGTCGAACGACTCGCCGGCCTGCTTCACCGCGCCCTCGATCGGCGTGGTGACCGTGGTGTCCAGCGCCGACGGCGCCGGCTCCTTGGACAGGTCGAAGAACGCGACCCGACCGGTCGTCTTGCCGCCCTTGACGTTGCCGTCGCCGCCGACCAGCAGGCCGCGCGCGGTGGCCAGCATCGCCTTCTCCCCCTCGTACGAGTTGGAGCCGGGGTTCCACTCCAGCGCGGTGCCGGTGAGCGGGTCCAGCGCGCCGAGGTGGTCGCGGCGGACCACCTGGTCGCCGAGGCCGTAGCCGCTCAGGCCCTGGCCGGTGCCGTAGCCGACGTTGTCCAGCCCGGGCCACGGCACGTTCGAGGTGGGCGACTCCTGCCAGCTGAAGTGACCGCCGACGTAGACGGCGGTTTCGGTGATCGCGACCGAGTAGATGCTGTCGAAGTGCCGGGAGATCCAGAGCGGCTCGACGTGGTCGTTTCCGGTCAGCGAGTACGCGATGGCGGTGTCGTTGATCGGCGGCCGGTCGCCGCCCGAGCCGCTGGTGACCACGAAGTACGAGTCGTCCGGCGCGATGTCACCGGCGAAGACGCGCTGGATGCCGCCGACGAAGGAGAGGTTGTCCTCCCACAGTCGGGTCCGCCACGGCAGCAGCGCCTTGCTGGCCGTACCGATCAGGGCCACGCCGTAGCGGTCCTGCCCGGCGATCTGGCGGCCGGTGTGCACGACCAGCAGCTTGCTGCGGTCGTGGGTGAGCTTGAGCTGCTGCACGGTGAGCATGCCGCCGACGCCGATGCCGCCGGTGACCGGCAGGTCGAACGCGGTGTCGACGGCGCCGGTGGTCGGGTTCAGCGCGGCCAGGCCGCTGCGGGCGACGCCGTTGACGGTGGCGAACTGGCCGCCGACGTAGACGGCGGTGGGGCTCACGGCCAGCGCGGTCGCCCGCGCGTTGGCGGTCGCGGTGAACGCGGCCACCGGCGCGCCGGTGGTCGGGTTGAGCCGGGCGATCTTGCGCTTGGTGACGCCGTTGATCGTGTTGAACGAGCCGGCGATGTAGAGCGACGTGCCGTCCGGCGACGCCTCGACGGCCGCCACCGCGCCGTCGATGGTCGGCTTGAAGCCGGTGTCCACCTTGCCGGTGTCCAGGTTGTACGAGGCCAGCGACTTCTGCGCGATCGCCGTGCCGCCGACGTTCGCGATCGAGGTGAACGTGCCGGCGATGAAGACCCGGTTGCCGATCACCTCGATGTCGGTGATCTCGCCGTTGGTGATCCGCGGCGTGTCGGTGCGGGGCGTGCTCGGCATCAGCCGGGTGTCCCCCGGCGTGACCTGCGCCCTGGTGGCGACCGTCCGGGCGGCGCCGAGCGCGGCGCTGCCCCCCGTCGCCTGGGCGCCGGTGCGCCCGGTGACACCGGCGTCGGTGACGGTGACGACGCCGGCCAGTGCCGGCACCCCCGCCACCACGACCGCGCCGGCGGCGAGCACCGCTACCGCGCGACTCCAAACTCGCATCGAGACAACTCTCCCTGTCCGCCCGGACGGCGCCCCTCGGGTGGCTCCCGACTTCCCTCCGTCCGCGTGCCGGACGTCACCGTAGGAGGCAAGGAGTTCTCGCGATACGCCGCCGCACCGGTAATCGACCGCTCGTCATCAATTCCGGCCACACGGCGGCCCCGCTCCACCGATCGGCCGGCCGGACGCCTACCGCCCGGGCCCCCGCCGCGCCTTTCGGCCGTCCCGCGCCGTCCGGTGCGTCCGCCATGATCGATTCCACCCTCGGCGCGGCGGCGGAGAGCGGAGTGGTGACCGGTGGGCGACCGTCGGGGCGTCAAATGCCGACACAAAGCGCCGAGCGGGGGAAGCGTTTTCGGCGAACCGTGAACATCCGACAGCGGCGGGGTCGCCGGAGCAATTGCCGAATTGATCGCGAGAAATCGGCGGGCTGGTGCCGGAACGCGCACACTGATTGTCGGCGACCGGAAACCTCGCCAGCCTCGCCACGAACCGTATTCCATTGAAGATCACGCTGTCAACGCGGCCGCGAACAGCCGAGATGACCAGTTGGCACGACCCGGCCGTGGCCCGTGTCCCGCATCCGGCATATCCCTCCACAGTGGTGTCGAGGTGGCGGAAGCTCCCGATGACCGATACGAGCGACATCACCCCGGAGACCGGCCCCGAGTGCGCGCCCAGCCGGCGCAATCACATTTCTTACCGCCCTTCAGGAACTGGCCGAACGTGCAGCGCTCGACACCGAAAGAATCGACCGGCGGCACGATTCGGGGATCGGCGGACGAAGATCGCCGGTGACATGATGAGCCCGGTTCCCCATCGAGGAATCCTGATCTTCCATCATCCCGGCCGGACGGTCCGGCGCGGCGACCGCCCGCGTCCGGATGCGGTCCACTCGACGGCCGGCAGCGACGAAGGCGGAGGCGATGACCGACGTCCTGCGGCCCCGGCGAACGGTTCCCGCCCCACCGGCGAGAGACAGCTCCGACCGTCCCGCGCCGGCGACCGCCGCGCAGCGCCAGATGTGGCAGTTGGACCGCCTCGACCCGGACTCGGCCGGCTACCTGGTGCCGCTGGCCTACCGGCTGCACGGCCCGCTCGACGTGGCGGCGCTGTCCGTGACGCTCGACGACCTGGTGGCCCGCCACGCCGCGCTGCGGACCACGCTCGCGCCCGAGCCGCCCCGCGCCGCCTCCGGCGCCGGAGTCCCGGAGCCGGGCGGCGACGGCACGGACACCCGGCTCGTCCAGGTGGTCCACGAACCGCGCCCGGGACTGCTGCGCGTGCACGACCTCAGCGGACTGCCGAGCTGGCAACGGGACCGGGAGGTGGACGCCCGACTGCGCGCGGCCGCCCGGGACCCGCTCGACCTGGCCCGCGGGCCGGTCCTCCGGGCCGATCTGGTGCGCTGCGCGCCGGAGGAGCACGTGCTCCTGCTGACGTTCCACCACGTCGCCGTCGACGAGTGGTCGCTGGGCCTGCTGCACGAGGAGTGGGAACGGCTCTACGCGGCCCACCGGGCCGGGCGACCGGCCGCGCTCGACCCGGTCGAGGGCGACTGCCGCGACCACGCCCGCCGGCAGCGGGAGTGGCTCGCCGGCGCGGAGGCGTCCGCCCAGCTCGACTACTGGCGGGAGCAGCTCGCGGGCGCGCCCGCCGCGCTGGACCTGCCCACCCGGGGCCCCCGGCCGGCGGTTCCGTCCAGGGCCGGCGCCACGCTGTCGGTGCCGCTGGACGTGCCCACCGAGGACCTGGCCGCGTACTGCCGGCAGGCGCGGGTGTCGCCGTACATGGTGCTGCTGGCGGTGCTGCACGTGCTGCTGGCCCGGTGGACCGGCGCGCGGGACGTCGTGGTCGGCACACCGGTGTCCGGCCGCCGCGGCCCGGAGACGCGGCAGCTCGTCGGCCTGCTGCTCAACACCGTCGCGATCCGGGCCCGACTGGACGACGACCCGTCCTTCGGCACGCTGCTGGAGCGGGTGCGCGTCGCCGTCCTCGACGCGCTGAGCCGGGAGGAACTGCCCTTCTCGACGGTGCTGGAGACGCTGCGCCCGGCCCGCCGGGCCGGCTTCAGCCCGCTGTTCCAGGTGATGTTCGTGTACGGCCGGGAGACCGCCCCGCCCTGCCTGGAGGGTCTCCAGGTGAGCACCGTCGAGGTGCCGGTCGGGACCGCCAAGTTCGACCTCACGGTGGCCGTCCGGGAGGACGACAGGGGTCTGCGGACCGTGCTGGAGTACCGCACCGACCTGTTCGACGCCGACCTGATGACCCGCCTCGCCGGCCACTTCCGGACGCTGCTGGTGGCGCTGCTGACCGACCCGGACACGCCGGTCGGCTCGGCCGCGATGCTGACCCCCGCCGAGCACCGGCGGCTGGTCGGCGAGTGGAACCGGACCGCCACGCCGGCCGAGCCGGACGAGCTGGTGCACGCGTTGATCGAGGAGCAGTCCCGGCGTACCCCCGACGGGGTGGCGGTGACCGACGGCGACGCCGCGCTGAGCTACCGGGAGCTGCACGCGCGGGCCGAGGCGCTGGCGGAGACGCTGCGCGCGCGGGGCGTCGGCGTCGGTGGCCTGGTCGGCGTGCTGCTGCCCCGCGCGGTCGAATTCACCGTGGCGGTGCTGGCGGTGCTCCGGGCCGGCGCGGCCTACGTGCCGATGGACCCGGCGAACCCGCCCGCCCGGCTGCGGCACCTGATGGACGACACCGCCGCGTCGGTGGTGCTCACCTGCGCCGAACTGGCGCACCTGGTGCCCGGCGACGTGGCACTGCTGGTGCCGGGGCCGGACGCGCCGATGCCCGGGGCCGGCGCGGAGCGCGTCGGCGGTGGACCCCGGCGTCGGCCGCGTCGCCGGCCCGCGCCGACCGGGGACGACCTGGCGTACGTCATCCACACGTCCGGCTCGACCGGCCGGCCGAAGGGCGTGATGGTCACCCACCGGGGGGTGGCCAACTACGTGCGCTGGGCCGCCCAGGCGTACCGGCTGCGCCCCGGCGACGTGGTCCCGCTGCACTCCTCGGTCGGGTTCGACCTGACCGTGACCAGCCTGCTGGTGCCGCTGGCCGCCGGCGCCACGGTCCGGATGATCGGCGAGCACCTCGGCCCGGCCGCGCTGGGCGAGGCGCTGCGCGACACCAGCACGCCGTTCGGCCTGGTCAAGATCACACCTGCCCAGCTCGAACTGGTCACCCACCAGCTCCGCCCGGACGAGCTGGCCGGTCGCACCCGGTGCTTCGTCATCGGCGGCGAGAACCTGCGGGCCGACCAGGTCGCGCCGTGGCGGACCCACGCGCCAGGGACCGCGCTGGTCAACGAGTACGGGCCGACCGAGACGGTGGTCGGCTGCGCCGCGTACGAGGTGGCGCCGGACACGCCGACCGACGGCTCGGTGCCGATCGGCCGGCCGATCGCGAACACCGCGCTGTACGTGCTCGACGGCTGGGGCAACCCGGCGCCGGTGGGCGTGGTCGGCGAGCTGTACGTCGGCGGGGCCGGGGTGGCCCGCGGCTACCTGGGCCAGCCCGACCGCACCACCGGGCGGTTCCTGCCCGATCCGTTCTCCGGGGTGCCCGGCGCGCGCCTCTACCGCACCGGCGACCTGGCCCGCCGCCGCCCGGACGGCGTCCTGGAATACCTGGGCCGCACCGACCGGCAGGTCAAGGTGCGCGGCTACCGGGTGGAGTGCGGCGAGATCGAGGCCGCGGTCCGGCGACACCGGCCGGCCGCCGACGTCACCGTCCACCTGCGCCACGACGACCCGACCGACCCGCGGCTGGTCGCGTACCTGGCCGGCGACGCCGGAGACCCGGCGGAGCTGCGCGCCGCGCTCGCCGCCGAACTGCCGTCCTGGCTGGTGCCGGCCGCGTTCGTACGGCTGGACGCGCTGCCGCTGACCGGCAACGGCAAGGTGGACGCCGACGCGCTGCCCGCGCCGGCCGACACCCCGGCCACCCGTCGCCCTGTCGGACCGGCCACGCCGGCCGGTCCCGCCGCCCCGGGCAGCGCCGGCAGTGCCGCCCCGGACGACCGCCGGATCGGCACGAGCACCGCGACGGCGGGGACGCCCGACCGGTGGGATGCCGACCGGGTACGCCTGGAGCGGCTGGTCGCCGACGTGTGGCGCGAGGTGCTGGGCGTCGAGCAGGTCGGGACCCGGGACAGCTTCTTCGACCTGGGCGGCCACTCGATGCGGCTGCTGGCCGTGCTGGACCGGCTGCGTGCCCGGCTCGGTGACGTGCTGACCGCCACCGACCTGTTCCGCCACCCCACCGTGGAGTCGCTGGCCGCGTACCTGGTCACGGTCACCACGACCGGCGTGACGCCGCAGGCCCCGCCGGTGCGCGCGGCGACCGCGTCCGCCGCCCCGGCGGACGGGCCGATCGCGGTGGTGGGCATGGCCGGCCGGTTCCCGGGCGCCCGGACCGTCGAGGAGTTCTGGGCGAACATCCGCGACGGGGTGGAGTCGGTCCAGGAGTTCACCGTCGAGGAGATGCTCGCCGACGGCGCGGACCCGGCCCGGATCGACGACCCGGCGTACGTCCGGACCGGCACCTTCCTGCCCGGCGTCGACGAGTTCGACGCGGCGTTCTTCGGCTTCACCCCGCGGGAGGCGGAGACGCTGGACCCGCAGCACCGGCTGCTGCTGGAGTGCGCCTGGCACGCGCTGGAGCACGCCGGCCACGACCCGTCCCGCCACCCGGGGCGGGTCGGCCTGTTCGCCGGCTCCGGCCGCAGCTCCTACCTGCTCGACCACCTCAGCGGCCACCCGGAGCTGACCGGCGGGCTCAGCGAGCACCAGCTCTCGCTCGGCAACGACAAGGACTTCCTACTCAGCCGCGTCGCGTACCAGCTCGACCTGACCGGGCCGGCGGTCACCGTGGCCACCGCCTGCTCCACGTCGCTGGTGGCCGTGCACCTGGGCCGGCAGAGCCTGCTGGCCGGCGAGTCCGACGTGGTGCTGGCCGGCGGCGTGAGTGTCTTCCCGGCCCAGCGGCGCGGCTACCTCTGGCACGACGGCGGCATCTACTCCCCCGACGGGCACTGCCGCCCGTTCAGCGCCGACGCGCGCGGCAGCATCGAGTCCAGCGGCGTGGGCGTCGTCGTGCTGAAGCGACTGGCCGACGCCGTCGCCGCCGGCGACACGGTCTACGCGGTGATCCGCGGCTCGGCGATCAACAACGACGGGGCCCGCCGCACCGGCTACACCGCGCCGGGCGTCGCCGGCCAGGTCGAGGTGATCAGCCGCGCGCTGGCCACGGCCGGCGTGCACCCCCGCTCGGTGGGCTACGTGGAGGCGCACGGCACCGGCACCAGCCTGGGCGACCCGATCGAGGTGGCCGCGCTGACCGAGGCGTTCCGGCGCGGCACCGACGAGCGCGGCTTCTGCGCGCTCGGCTCGGTGAAGGCCAACATCGGGCACACCGACGCGGCGGCCGGCGTGGCCGGTCTGATCAAGACCGTGCTGGCGCTCTGGACGCGGACGCTGCCGCCGGCCGTGAACCTGGACCGGCCGCACCCGGCGATCGACGTCGGGACCGGCCCGTTCCGCTTCGAGCCTGCCGCCCGGCCATGGGTCGCCGAGGGTCCGCGCCGGGCCGGGGTCAGCTCGTTCGGCATGGGTGGCACGAACGCGCACGTGGTGCTGGAGGAACCGCCGGCGCCGCCCGGCCCGGCGGCCCCGCCCGCGCCGGGGCCGCGCCTGCTGACGCTGTCCGCGCGCACCCCGGCCGCGCTGGAGACCGCCACCCGACAGCTCCGCGACCACCTCGACGCCCATCCCGGGGTGCGGCTCGCGGACGTCGCGGCGACGCTGGGCCGCCGGGCGGCGCTGACCCACCGCCGGTACGTGGTGGCGGCGGACCGGGCCGACGCGGTGTCCGCCCTGGACACGCCGGCCCGCCGGTTCACCGGAGCCCGCCCGGAGGGCCGGCGGACGCTGGTGTTCGCGTTCCCCGGGCACGGCGCCCAGCACGTGGCGATGGGCGCGGGGCTCTACCGGGCCGAGCCGACCTACCGGGCCGAGGTGGACGCGTGCGCCGAACTGCTCGGCGACGACCTCGGCCGGGACCTGCGCGCCGTGCTCGACCCGCCGCCCGGCGGGCACCCGGCGGCGGAGGAGCTGCTGGCCCGCCCGGAGCTGGTGCAGCCCGCGCTGTTCGTCACCGAGTACGCGCTGGCCCGCACGCTGCTGGCCCGGGGCGTCACCCCGGACCTGATGGTCGGGCACAGCCTCGGCGAGTACGTGGCCGCCTGCCTGGCCGGCGTCTTCCCGCTCGCCGACGCGCTGCGCCTGGTGCGGATACGCGGCGAACTGGTGGCGCGTACGCCGGCCGGGGCGATGCTCGCGGTGGGCCGGCCCGAGGCCACGGTGACCGGGCTGCTCGACGAGGGACTCTCGCTGGCCGCGGTGAACGCCCCGGAGCTGTGCGTGGTCTCCGGCGACCCGGCGGCGGTCGGGCGGCTGCGCGAGCGGCTGACCTCGGCGGGCGTGGACTGCCGCCCGCTGCGGGTGACACGTGGCTACCACTCGGCGCTGCTCGACCCGGTGCTTGACGAGTTCGCCGCGCACGCCGCCCGGGTCGCGTACGCCGAACCGCAGCGCCCCTACCTCAGCAACCTGACCGGCGGGCCGGTCACCCCCGGGCTGGTCACCGATCCGGCGTACTGGGTGCGGCACCTGCGCGAGCCGGTCCGGTTCGCCGAATCGGCCGCGTTCCTCGCCGAGCAGGACGCGGTAGTGGTCGAGGTGGGCCCCGGGCACGCGCTCGGTGGCCTCGCCCGGCTGGCCGGACTGCCGCCGACCCGGGCGGTCGCGGCGATGCGGCATCCCCGCGCCGAGTCCGACGACGTGGCGACGCTGCTCGACGCGGTGGGGCGGCTCTGGCTGGCCGGCGTGCCGGTCGACCCGGACCGCTTCCACGGCACCGGCACCCGGCGGGTCCCGCTGCCCGGCTACCCGTTCGAGCGGCACCGCTACTGGATCGCCCCCGCCTCCCGCACCCCCACCGACGCCGGAGCCTGTTTCACGGAAAGAGTGGCTATTCCGGGCGCCATGGCCACTCTTTCCGTGAATCAGCGCGCGGAGGAGATGGGCAACCGGCCGGCGTTGAGCACCTCGTATGTCGCGCCGGAGGGGGCGGGGCAGGAGGCGGTGGCGGCGGTGTGGGGGGAGCTGCTCGGCATCGCGCCGATCGGCGCGTTCGACGACTTCTTCGAGTTGGGCGGGCACTCGCTGCTCGCCACCCAGGTGGTGGTGCGGCTGCGCGCCCGCCTCGGCGTGGCGGTGCCGCTGGAGACCGTCTTCGCCCGGCCGACCGTCGCGGCGCTCGCGGCGGCACTGCCGGCGACCGTGGCCGCCGTGCCGACGACGCCGCCCGTGGCGGTCCCGGTCGACGCCGCGACCGCCGCCGCCGACGAGCCGACCGCTGTCGCGCCGGCGACGCCGCCTGTGGCGGGCCCACCCGACCCGAGCGTCGCGTCCGACGCCGGAGGGCGGATTCCCCGGGCCGAGCCGGACGCCGGCCCGGCGCCGCTCTCCTCCGGCCAACACCGGCTGTGGTTCCTGGACCAGGCGTACGCGCAGAACGTCTACACGGTCGGCACCACGCTGCTGCTCGACGGCGTGCTCGACCTGGACGCGCTGCGGACCGCGCTGGCCGGGCTGGTGCGCCGGCACGAGGCGTTGCGGACCGTGTTCCCGCTCGGGCCGGACGGCGACCCGGTGCAGCGGGTGCTCCCGGCCGGGCCGGTGGACCTGCCGGTCTGGACCGCGCCGACCGACCCGGACCCGGCGGCGCCGGTGAGCATCGTCGAGCCCGCGGTGGCCGCCGCGGTGCCCGGCTGGGTGCACGCCGCTCTCGCCGCCGACGTGCGGCGACCGTTCGACCTGGCCACCGGGCCGCTGTTCCGGGCCGTGCTGCTGCGCGTCGCCGACGACCGGCACGTGCTGTCGCTGACCATGCACCACGCCGTCTCCGACGGCTGGTCGCTCGGCGTGGTGGCCCACGAGGTGGCCACCCGCTACGCCGCCGCCCGCGCCGGCGACGGCGACCCGCTGCCCGAACTGGCCGTCCAGTACGGCGACTACGCGCGCTGGCAGCGCGGCCGACTGGCCGATCCGGACCACCCGGACCTGCGGTACTGGCGGCAGCAACTCGCCGGCGCGGCCACCGTCCTGGACCTGCCCACCGACCGGCCGCGTCCGCCGGTGCAGACGTTCGACGGCGCGGTCCGCACGCTGGTGCTTCCCCCGTCGACCGCCGACGCGCTGCGCCGGTTCAGCCAGCGGCACGGCGTCACGCTGGCGATGACGTTGCTGGCCGCGTGGCAGACGCTGCTCTGGCGCTGGACCGGCCAGCGCGACGTCTGCGTCGGCACGCCGGTGGCCGGCCGGGTCCGGGCCGAGCTGGAGCCGATGGTCGGCTTCTTCGTCAACATGCTGCCGATGCGGACCGTGCTGGACGGCGACTGGACGTTCGCCGAGCTGCTCGGGCAGGTCCGCGGCACCGCGCTGGGCGCGTACGACCACCAGGAGGTGCCGTTCGAGCGGCTGGTGGACCTGGTCGACGCGCCCCGCGACCTGAGCCGCAACCCGCTGTTCCAGGTGATGTTCAACCTGCTCAACGTGCCGGAGCAGCGGGACGTGGCGGCGGCCGGGCTGCGGATGACGCCGTTCGCGGTCGAGCCGGGCATCGCCCAGCAGGACCTGGCGCTGTACGCGTACGAGGTGGCCGAGGGGCTGCGGTTCCGGCTGGAGTACAACACCGCGCTGTTCGACCCGACGACCGCCGACCGGATGGTCGGGCACCTGGAGACACTGCTCGCCGCCGCGGTCGCCGACCCGGGCACCCGGCTGGCAGCGCTGCCGCTGCTCACCGCCGCCGAGCGCGACCGGTTCGCCGAGTGGAACGACACCGCCGCGCCGGCCGGCTGGGACACGCCGCCCGGCCGGGTGCCGACGCTGGTCGACCTGTTCGCGCACCAGGTGGCGGCCGGCCCCGACCGGCCGGCCGTGACGTTCGGCGGGACCACGCTCGACTACGCCACGCTGGACGCCCGCGCCAACCGGCTCGCGCACCGGCTGCGCCGGGCCGGGGTCGGTCCGGACGTGCCGGTCGCGGTCTGCCTGCCCCGCTCGGCCGAGCTGCCGGTGGCGCTGCTCGGCGTGCTCAAGGCCGGCGGCGCGTACGTGCCGGTGGATCCGGAGTACCCGGTGGAGCGACAGCGGTACGTGTTGACGCACAGCGGCGCCACGGTGCTGGTCACCGAGCCGGCCCTGGCCGACCGGCTCGACTTCGCCGGCACGGTGGTGACCGGCGTGGACCCGACCGGGGAGCCGGACACCGCCGTCCCGTCGTCGGCCGGGCCGGACCACCTGGCGTACCTGATCTACACGTCCGGCTCGACCGGCCGGCCCAAGGGCGTCCGGGTGAGCCACCGCGCGGTGGTCAACACGCTGGCCACCATGCGCGAGCGGCCCGGCCTGACCCGCGACGGCACCATGCTGGCGATGGCGAGCTTCGCGTTCGACATGTCCGTGCCGGAGCTGTTCCTGCCGCTGGTGGTCGGCGCGCGGATGCTGCTGGTGGACCGCGACGTCGCGTACGACGCGCCCCGGCTGGCGGCGCTGCTCGCCGTCGAACGCGTCACGCTGGCCCAGGGCACGCCGACGACCTGGCGGCTGCTGATCGAGTCGGGCTGGACCGGCACGCCGGGGCTGACCGCGGTCTGCGGCGGCGAGGCGGTGCCCGCGCCGCTGGCCCGGCAGTTGGCCGAGCGGGTGGACGCGCTGTGGAACCTGTACGGCCCGACCGAGGCCGCGGTCTGGGCCACCATGGACCGGATCACCCCGGACGGGTCCCGGCCCACCATCGGCCGCCCGATCGCCAACATGCGGGTCCACGTGCTCGACGCCGGACTGGATCCGGTCCCGGTCGGCGTGCCGGGTGAGATCTTCCTCGGCGGGCCGGGGCTGGCCCGGGACTACCACGCCGATCCGGCGCTGACCGCCGCGCGGTTCGTGCCGGACCCGGCCGGCGGCGGGCGGCTGTACCGCACCGGGGACCTGGGCCGCCGGTTGGCCGACGGCCGGATCGAGTTCCTCGGCCGGGGCGACTCGCAGGTGAAGGTGCGCGGGTTCCGGATCGAGCTGGGCGAGATCGAGGCGGTGCTGCGCCGGCACGACGCGGTCCGCGACGCCGCCGTGGTGGTCCGCGAGGACGCCGGCGAGAAGGCCGTGGTGGCGTACCTGACGCTCACCGACGGGCCGGAGCCGGACGCCGGGCGGGACGTGACCGCCGACTTCGCCGCCGACCCGGCGCCGTGGCGGGCGTACGCGCGCACCTGGCTGCCGGACTACATGGTGCCGTCGGCGTTCGTGCCGCTGGACCGGATGCCGCTCAACGCCAACGGCAAGGTCGACCGGGCGGCGCTGCCCGCGCCCCGCCGTGACCGTGCCGCGGCCGGCGCCGGTGAGCCGGACACGCCGCTGCGCGCGGCGCTGGCGCGGCGCTGGGCCGAGGTGCTCGGCTACGACCGGGTCGGCATCGACGACGACTTCTTCGACCTGGGCGGCGACTCGTTCCGGGCGATCAAGGCGCTGGCCGGCAGCGACCCGGCGATCAGCGTGCTCGACCTGTTCCGGCACCCGACCATCCGGGCGCTGACCGAGCACCTGACCGCCACCGGCGGTTCGGCCGGGAAGCTGCTGCACGAGCTGACCCCGGCCCGGCCGGGCACCCCGACCACGCTGACGCTGCTCTGCGTGCCGTTCGGCGGCGGCTCCGCGATCACGTTCCAGCCGCTGGCGGACGCCCTGCCGGCCGGCGTGTCGCTGTACGCGCTGGAACGCCCCGGCCACGACCTGAACCGCCCGGACGAGCCGATGCTCGACCTGGACGAGCTGGTGGACCGGTGCGTGGCCGAGGCGGTCGAGCAGATCACCGGCCCGGTGGCGGTGTACGGGCACTGCGTCGGCGGCGCGGAGGCGGTGGAGCTGGCCCGCCGGCTGGAGGCGGCCGGCGTCGAGGTGACCGGCGTGGTGATCGGCGCGCACTTCCCCGCGCCCCGGCTGCCCGGCCGGGTGTTCGGCTGGCTGCGCCGGTGGTTCCCGGTGGAGCGCTGGGCGTCGAAGCGGCGGACGCTGGAGTCGCTGCGCGCGATGGGCTTCTTCACCGAGGTCTTCGACGAGTCCGAGAAGGACTTCGTGATGCGCGTGGTGCTGGCGGACTCGGCCCGGGGCGAGGACTACTACACCGACGTCTACGCCACCGGGCTGCCCCGGAAGCTGTCCGCGCCGCTGGTCTGCGTGGTGGGCAGCGGCGACCGGGCCACCGAGCTGTACCAGGAGCGCTACCTGGAGTGGGAGTTCTTCGCCGACCGGGTGTCGCTGGCGGTGATCGACGGGGCCGGGCACTACTTCGCCAAGCACCAACCGGCCGATCTGGCCGCGATCATCCTGGCGCACTGCGCCCCCGCGCCGGACCGGGCCGCCGCCGCGCCCGCGGAAGCCGACCGGCCCACCGGCGTACCCGTCGAGGCGCGGCGGACGGCGACGCCCAGCCTGGCGGTGTTCTACCTGGTCGCGATCGGCCAGCTCGTCTCGCTGATCGGCAGCGGGCTGACCGCGTTCGGCATGGGGCTCTGGGTCTACCAGCGCACCGGATCGGTCTCGCTGTTCGCCACCGCCACCGTGCTGGCGCTGCTGCCGGCCGTGGTGCTCTCCCCGATCGCCGGCACGCTCGCCGACCGCTGGGACCGCCGACGGATCATGGTGCTCGCCGACTGCCTGGCCGCCACCGGCACGGTGAGCCTGGCGCTGCTGCTCTGGCTCGGCCAGCTCCACCTCTGGCACATCCTCACCGCGATCACCGTCACCGCCGTGGCCACCGCGTTCCAGCAACCCGCCTACCAGGCGGCGGTCACCCAGCTCGTGCCGAAGCGTTACTACGGCCGGGCCAACGGCATCGTCGCGCTCGGCACCGCCACCAGCACCGTGCTGGCCCCGCTGGTCGGCGGCGCGCTGGTGCTCGCCGTCGGGCTGCGCGGCGTCGTGGTGATCGACCTGGTCACGTTCGCGGTGGCGGTGACCGTCACGCTGTCGGTCCGCTTCCCGGACACGCTCTTCGTACGCCGGGAGGAGCCGTTCCGGCGCGAGGTGCTGGGCGGTTGGCGGTTCATCGTCCGCCGGCACGGGCTGGTCGCCCTGGTCGTGCTGGTGGCGTCCCTGAACTACTTCTTCGCCATGGTGGAGGTGCTGGTCACGCCGCTCACGCTCTCCTTCGGCGACCCGGCGGTGCTGGGCCGGGTGCTGGCCGCCAGCGGCGTCGGCATGGTGGTCGGGTCGGTGCTGATGGGCGTCTGGGGCGGCACCGCCCGGCGGACCACCGGCATCCTGGCCAGCGTCGTGCTGCTCGGCGTCTCGCTGCTCACCGTCGGGCTGCGGCCGGACCCGCTGTTCCCGACGCTCGGCCTGTTCGGCATGGGCCTGGCCACCGCGCTGGTGAACACGCACTGGCTGGCGATCGTGCAGGCCAAGGTGGGCCTGGAGTTGCAGGGCCGGGTGCTCGCCATGGCACAGATGCTGTCCTGGCTGATGGTGCCGGCCGGGTTCCTCAGCGCCGGGCCGCTCGCCGAACACGTGCTCGCCCCGCTGGCCCGGCCGGACGGTCCGTTCGCCGGGCTGGTCGGCACCGGGCCGGGCCGGGGCATGGCGCTGGCCGCGATCCTGGCCGGGCTCTGCGCGTTGGCGCTGGCCGCCGCCGGCATCGCGTACCGCCGGATCCGGCGGCTGGAGGACGAACTGCCGGACAACGACCCGGGCAGCGTGGTGCTCGCCGACAAGGACCGCATCCAGGAGGAGGCGGACCGCCGGCTCGCGGCGGCGATCGGGGGTGGTGCCCGGTGAGCGCGCCCGCCCGGCCCACCGGCCCGACCCGGCGCGCCGCCGCCCGGCGTAAGGGCAGCGGTCCGGCCCCGGTGGACTGCCTGCACCGGATGGTCGCCGCGCAGGCCGCCCGCACCCCGGACGCGGAGGCGGTCCGGCACGGCGACGCCACGCTCTCCTACCGCGACCTCGACGAGGCGGCGAACCGGCTGGCGCGGATGCTGCTCGCCGCCGGCGTCGAGCGCGCCGACCGGGTCGGCGTCTGCCTTCCGCGTACGCCGGAACTGGTGGTCGCGCTGCTCGCCGTGCTCAAGGCCGGCGCGGCGTACGTGCCGCTGGACCCGGCGTACCCGGCGGCCCGGGTGGCGTTCATGACCGCCGACTCGCGGGCCCGGCTGGTGCTGACCCGCACCGACCTCGCCGGCCGGTTCACCGGCCCGACCGTGCTGACCGACCGGCTCGACCCGGCGGCGGACGGCACCGACCCGGCGACCCCGGTGACGCCGGCCGACCTGGCGTACGTGATCTACACGTCCGGCTCCACCGGGCGGCCCAAGGGCGTGGCGATCGAGCACCGCTCGGCGTCGGTGCTGCTGCACTGGGTCCGGCAGACGTTCGACGACACCGAGCTGGGCGGCATGCTCGCCGCCACCTCGGTCTGCTTCGACCTGTCCGTGTTCGAGATCTTCGGGCCGCTGGCCTGGGGTGGGCGGGTGCTGCTTGTCGACGACGTGCTGGCGCTGGCCGCGCCCGGCGCGGACCGGCTGCCGGTGACGCTCGTCAACACCGTGCCGGCGGCGATGGGCGAGCTGCTCACCGCCGGGGCGCTGCCACCGGGTGTCCGCACGGTCTGCCTGGCCGGCGAGCCGCTCACCGCCGCGCTGACCGCCCGGGTGTGGGCCCGCCCGCACGTGCGCCGGCTGTGCAACCTGTACGGCCCGTCCGAGGACACCACGTACTCGACCTGGGCCGAGGTGCCGCGCGACGACGGCGACCCGCCGATCGGCCGGCCGCTGCCGGGCACCCGGGCGTACGTGCTCGATCCGGACGGCCGACCGGTGCCGCCCGGCGAGACCGGCGAGTTGTACCTGGCCGGCGCCGGGTTGGCCCGCGGCTACCTGGACCGGCCGGCGGAGACGCGGGACCGGTTCCGGCCGGACCCGTTCCGTCCCGGCGAGCGGATGTACCGCACCGGCGACCGGGTCCGGCTGCGCCCGGACGGGCAACTGGCCTACCTGGGCCGGCTCGACGACCAGGTGAAGCTGCGCGGCTACCGGATCGAGCTGGGCGAGGTGGCCGCCCGGCTCGCCGCGCTGCCCGGCGTACGCGGGGCGACCGCCGCCGTCCGGCCCGGCCCGAGCGGGGACCCGCTGCTGGTCGGCTATCTGACCGGCGAGCGGCGCGACGACGTACGGGCCCGGCTGGCCGAGGTGCTGCCGGCGCCGCTGGTGCCGGCGGCCGTGGTCTGGCTGGACCGGCTGCCCACGCTGCCCAACGGCAAGGTGGACCGGTCCGCGCTGCCCGCGCCGACGTTCGGCTCCGCCGCCGACACCGGTGCGCTCGGCCCGACCGGTGCGCTCGGCCCGACCGGCGCGCTGGTCGCGGCGGTCTGGCGGGAACTGCTCGGCGTGCCGGTGACCGGCCCGGACGACGACTTCCTCGCACTCGGCGGCGACTCGCTGCTGGCGGTCCGCTGCGCCACCCGCCTGACCGCCGGCACCGGCCGCCGGGTCCACCCCGGCGACCTGTTCGCCCACCCGACCGTCGCCGCGCTGGCCGCGCACCTCGACGCGCCCTCCGATCCGGACGGCACGCCGGTGCACCCCGCGTGGCGTGGCCCGGCGGCCACCGACACGCCGACGGCCACCGGGCCGGTCGGTGACGGGGACGCGACCGGTGAGCCCGCGCCGCTCTCCGCGGCGCAGCGGCGGTTCTGGTTCCTGCACCGGCTCGACCCGGCCGACACGTCCTACCTGCTGGCGTTCGCGATCCGGTTCGCCGCGCCGCTGGATCCGGAGCGGCTGGGGCGGGCGCTGCACCGGGTGGTCGACCGGCATCCCGCGCTGCGCACCGTCCTGCCCGCCGGGCCGGACGGACCGGTGCAGGTGGTACGCCCCGACGCCCGGCCGGACCTCGTGGTCGCACCGGCCGACCCGGGCGAACCGCTCGACGCCAGGCTGGCCCGGCTGGCCGCCGAGGACACGCGTACCCCGATGGACCTGGCCACCGGGCCGCTGCTGCGCGCGTACCTGCTGCCCGACGGCGACGGTCGCGCGGAGGCGCTGCTGCTGGTCGTGCACCACGCGGTCGCCGACGACTGGTCCTTCGGGGTGCTGGTCCGGGACCTGGCGGTGGCCTACGACGACCCGGACGCGCCCACCGAGGCGGCGCCCGGCCCGGCCGTCCTCGCCGCCGCGCAGCGCGCCTGGCTGGCGGCACCGGCCGGTCGGCGCGCGACCGACGAGCTGCTGGCCGAGCTGCGCGGCGCCCCCACTCTGCTGGAGGTAAGGAAGGGCCCCCTCTTAACGCCTGCGGTAGAGCAGGGGGCCCCGGTTAACGCCCGCCCCTCGGCGGCGGCCCGGCCCGGGGCCGCGCTGCGGACCACCGTGGACCCGGCGACCGCCACGGCGGTGCGGGACCTCGCCCGCGCCCACCGGGCCAGCCTGCACATGGTCGGGCTGGCCGGGTTCGCGGCGCTGCTCGGCGCCGCCACCGGCCGGGACGACCTGCTGGTCGGCGTGGCTTTCGCCGGCCGCACCAGCGTCGCCGCCGAGCGCAGCGTCGGCTGCCACGTGAACACGCTGCCGCTGCGGCTGCGCCCGGCCCCGGACCGGACGTTCGCCGAACTGCTGGCCGAGGCACGGCGGGTCACGCTGTTCGCCGCCGCCCGCCAGGACGTCCCGTTCGACCTGCTGGTGGAGCGGCTCAACCCGGCCCGCCGACCGGGCCGCAACCCGCTCGTCCAGGTCGCGTTCGGGGTGCAGAACGCCCCGCCGGCCCGGCACCGCAGCGCCGTCGGCGGCGAGTTCACCGGCGTGGAGTTGACCCCCGACGCGGCCCGTCTCGACCTGACGCTCTGGCTGGACGACCGGCGGGACGCGCTGGACGCGCTCTGGACGTACCGCACCGACCTGCTTGACCACGACGGAGTGATGACGTGGCACCGCCGCCTCACCGCGCTGCTGCGTACCGCCGCCGCCGACCCCCGGCGCAGTCTGGCCGACTGCGCCGACACCGCTGGGAGTGAGAGATGACCGATCAGATCCGGGTCGCGCGGCCCGTCCCCCGCCGCGGCCGGGAACGGAACATGGTGGACGTACGGACCGACTGGCCGGACGGCCCGTTGCCGGCGCTGGTGCACGCCAACGTGCCCGACGTCGACCTGGCCGGCTGGCTGGCCGGGCACCGCGACGAGGTGGACGGGCTGGCCCGTCGCGCCGGCGCGGTGCTGTTCCGCGGCTTCGCGGTGGCCGGCGCGGACGACTTCCGCACCGTGATGGCGGCGCTCTCCGACGACGTGCTGGCGTACGGCGAACGGTCCTCGCCGCGCAGCCGGGTCACCGAGGGCGTCTACACCTCCACCGAGCACCCCGCCGACCAGCCGATCGTGCTGCACAACGAGCAGTCCTACACGGTGACCTGGCCGCTGCGCATCGTGTTCCACTGCGAGGTGGCCCCGGCCGCCGGTGGGCGTACGCCGCTGGCGGACAGCCGCCGGGTGCTGGCCCGGCTGCGCCCGGAGACGGTCGCGGAGTTCGAGGAGCGCGGCGTGCTCTACCGGCGCAACTACCTGCCCGGCATCAGCCTGCCCTGGCAGATCGCGTTCCAGACCGACTCCCGTGCCGAGGTCGAGGCGTACTGCGCGCGGGCGCTGATCGACGTGGAGTGGGTGGGCGACACGCAACTGCGCACCCGGCAGGTGCGACCGGCGGTCCGGCGGCACCCGGTCACCGGGGAACGCACCTGGTTCAACCACGCGTTGTTCTTCCACGTCACGTCGCTGCCGACGGACGTGAGCGCCGGGTTGCGGGCCGCGCTGGCCGAGGAGGACCTGCCCTACCAGACCGCGTACGGGGACGGCACGCCCATCCCGGACGGGGTGCTGGCCGAGCTGCGCGCCGCGTACGCGGCGGAGACCCGCTCGTTCGACTGGCGGGTCGGTGACGTGCTGCTGGTGGAGAACATGCTGGCCGCGCACGCGCGGGAGCCGTTCACCCCGCCCCGGCGGATCCTCACCGCGATGGCCGACCCGGTCGCCGCGCCCGAACTGATCGACGCGCGCACCGAGGACGGTGCGTCATGAGCGCCCCCGGTCCCCGCCGCCGCGCCGCCGGTGGCACCGTCACCGCGCCGGTGACCCGCCGCACCACGCTCGGCGCGGACGGCTTCGTGCTGCTGGTCGAGGCCGCCGTGCCGGACCTCGACCTGGCCGGCTGGCTCACCGGGCGACGGGCCGAGCTGCTGGCCGACCTGGACCGGCACGCCGCGGTGTTCTTCCGCGGCTTCGACGTGCGCAGCGCCGAAGACTTCGGCCGGGCCGCCCGGGCGGTGGGTCCGGAGCTGCTCGGCTACCTGGAGCGGGCCGCGCCCCGGCACGAGGTGGCCGACCGGGTGTTCACCTCCACCGAGTTCAACGCGGCCCAGTGGATCCCGCTGCACCACGAGATGTCGTACTCGCACAACTGGCCGACGCACCTGTTCTTCCACTGCGCGCAGCCGGCCACCGGGGACGGCGGCGCGACGCCGCTGGCCGCCGAACGGGTGATCACCCCGCTGATCCCGGCCGAGGTGCGGGAGCGGTTCGGCCGGGACGGCGTGCGCTACGTGCGCAACTACGGCCCGCACCTGGACCTGCCGTGGCAGGAGGCGTTCCAGACCACCGACCGGGCGGAGGTGGAGGCGTACTGCGTCGCGTCGGCCACGGAGTTCACCTGGCTGGGCGACGACGGGCTGCGGACCGTGGCGCGGCGGCAGGCGACGGCCACCCATCCGCGGACCGGGGAGACGGTGTGGTTCAACCACGCCCACCTGTTCCACGTGTCGAACATGCCGCCCGAGGTGGCCGACGCGCTGCTGCGCGAGTACGGCCCGGAGGGGCTGCCGCGCAACGCGTACCACGGCGACGGTGAGCCGATCCCCGACGAGGTGGTCACCGGCATCCGTGAGCTGTACCGGCAGCACGCCCTCTCCGTGCCGTGGCGGCGCGGCGACGTGCTGGTGGTGGACAACTTCCTGGCCACCCACGGCCGGGAACCCTTCACCGGCGACCGGCAGATCCTGGTCGCCATGTCCGACCTCTACGTCAACCGGAGTGTGTGGTGAACGGATACCGTCTGTCCCCGGTCCAGCGACTGGCCTGGTCCGGCAAGCAGGATCTGGTGCGGGCCCGGGTCCGGCTCGACCGGCCGCTCGACCGGGCCCGGTTGCAGGCCGCCGTCGACGAGGTGGTGGCCCGGCACGAGGCGCTGCGGCTGACGCTCGTGCACCACCCCGGGCTGCGGGTGCCGTTGCAGGACGTGGACGACGACCGGACCGTCCCGGTCGGCGCGCAGGGCGAGCTGTCGGTCACGCTCACCGACGACGCGTTGGAGCTGGCCGCCACCCCGCTGATCGCCGACCCGGCCAGCCTGCGCCTGCTGCTCACCGACCTGGCCCACGCGTACGCCGGCGACCTGCCGCCGGCCGACCCGGAGGCGTTGCAGTTCCTCGACGTCACCGAGTGGCAGGTCGAGGAGCGCGACCAGGCGCCCGCGCCCGCCCCGGGCGCACCGGCCGCACGGCTGGTCGAGCCGCACGGCGACGACCCGGGCGCGACGGTCACCACCGCGTTGCCGGCCGCCGAGCTGGCCGCGACGGCCCGCGCCGCGAACGGCGACGTCGGGACGCTGCTGCTCGCCGCGTGGGCGCTCGCGGTGGCCCGGCGGGCCGAGGCGCCGGACGGGGCCGAGGAGACGGATCTGGTGCTGGCCCGCTGGCACGACGGCCGGCAGGCCGAGGGCACCGGCGGCGTGGTCGGCCCGCTGGGCGGCTACGGGCCGCTGCGGCTGGCGTTGCCGCTGCCGACCGACCCGGCCGAACTGCTGACCACGGTACGCGCCGCCGAGGTCACCGCCGACGAGACGTTCCACCTGGTCGACCCGGTCGACGACAGCACCGGCGCGGTGGCCGGCTTCGCGGTCCAGCCGACCGTCGCGCCGGCCGGTGTCGCCGCGCTCGGCGGGACGGCGGTGGAGGTGCCGGTCCCGCCCCCGCCCGCCGGGCCGCGACTCACCGTGCTTCCCGGGGACGAGGACGTCACGCTGCGGGTGACCGGCGGGCAGTGGCTGCTCGACTCGCTGGTGGCGGTGCTGCGCAGCCTGCCGGCCGCGCTGGCCGGGGACGCTCCGCTGGCCGTTCTCGGCGCCGGGGAGGCCGGCTGGCTGGCCGGGGCCGGTGGCACGGCGGGGACCGCGCCGACGCGTACCCTCGTCGACCTGCTCGACGCCGGGCTGGCCGGGATGGCCGCCGACGCCCCGGCGGTGGTGGCCGCCGACGGCGCGTACCCGGCCGGGGAACTGGACGCGCGGGCCGCGCGGCTGGCCGCGGCGCTGGCGGCGCGCGGCCTGGCCGGCCGGCCGGTGGGCGTGCTGGCCGTCCGCTCCCGGGAGACCGTGGTGGCGTTCCTCGGCGTGCTGCGGGCCGGCGCGGTGTTCGTGCCGCTCGACCCGGACGCCCCGGCGCCGCGCCTGGCCGCGCAGCTCGCGGCGGTCGGCGCGGAGTGCGTGGTCGGCGACCGGGGCCCGGCGACCGTGTCGGTGGCCGAGCTGGTCGCGGGCGGCGGCCCGCCGCCCGCGACCGCGCCGACCCCGACCGATCCGGCGTACGTCATCTTCACCTCCGGCTCGACCGGCACGCCCCGGCCGGTCCGGGTGTCGCACGCCGCCGCCGCGCACCTGACCGGCGCGCTGGAGTCCACCGTGTACGCGGACCGCGCGCCGGGCCTGCGGGTGGCGGTCAACGCGCCGCTGACGTTCGACGCCTCGGTGAAGCAGCTCGTGCAGCTCGCCCACGGCCGGGCCCTGTTCCTGGTGCCGGACGACGTGCGCCGCGACGGCGCCGCGCTCGCCGCCACGCTGGCCGAGCAGCGGGTGGACGTGCTCGACCTGACCCCCGCCCAGCTCCGCATCCTGCTCGCCGGCGCGGGCGACATCCGGCTGCCCGGCCTGCTGCTGCTCGGCGGCGAGGCGGTGCCCGAGGACCTGTGGGTCGAGGTGGCGGCGCGGCCGGGCGTGCGCGCGGTCAACCTGTACGGCCCGACCGAGTGCACGGTGGACTCCACAGCGGCGGAGATCCGCGCCGGGGACCCGCCGACGATCGGCCGGCCGCTGCCCGGCGTCGCGGTGCGGGTGCTGGACGAGCGGCTGCGTCCGGTGCCGCCGGGGGTGGCCGGGGAGCTGTGCGTCGTCGGTCCGCAGCTCGCCGACGGCTACCTCGGTGACGCGGCGGCGACCGCCCGCCGGTTCGTGGAGCTGCCGCTGCCCGACGGCGGCGTCGAGCGGGTCTACCGCACCGGCGACCGGGTGCGCTTCGACGCCGACCGGCGGCTGCGCTACCTGGGCCGGCTCGACGACCAGGTGAAGATCCACGGTTTCCGGGTGGAGCCGGGCGAGGTGGCCGCCGTGCTGCGCGGCCATCCGGAGGTGGCCGACGCCGCGGTGGTCGCCCGCGACGACGACGGGTACGGCGATCGCCTGGTCGCCTACGTCCGGCCACGGGCCGGCGTCGCGCTCGACCTCGACCGGGTCGCCGGCATCAACCCGCACGAGACCCGCTACCTGTACGACGAGATCTTCGTGCAGCGGGTCTACCTGCGGGACGGGATCGTGCTGCGGCCCGGCGCGACGGTGCTCGACGTGGGCGCCAACATCGGCATGTTCTCGCTCTTCGTGCACCAGGTCTGCCCGGACGCGACGATCCACGCGTTCGAGCCGGTGCCGGCCGTGGCCGAGGTCCTGCGCCGCAACGTCGACGGGTTCGGCGTGCCGGCCACCGTGCACGCGTACGGGCTGTCGCGGGCGGCCGGCGAGGTCTCGTTCACCTACTACCCGGGCTACTCGATGATGTCCGGCCACGCCGCGTACGCCGACCCGGACGCCGAGGTCGGGGTGATCAAGCGGTACCTGGCCAACGAGCGGGACGCCGGTGCGGGTGAGCGGGACCTGCTGCTCGACCGCGCGGACGAGCTGCTCGCCGAGCGCTTCGCCGGCCGGGAGCTGACCGTGCCGGTCCGGCCGCTGTCGGCGGTGCTGGACGAGCTGGCGCCGGCCCGGATCGACCTGTTGAAGATCGACGTGCAGCGCGCCGAGGCGGACGTGCTGGCCGGCCTGGACGACCGGCACTGGCCGCTTGTCGCGCAGGTCGCCATGGAGGTGCACGACGCCCCGGGCACGGCGACCGCCGGCCGGCTGGCCGAGCTGGTGGCGCTGCTGGAGGCGCGGGGCTTCACCGTGGTCACCCGCCAGGACGACCTGCTGACCGGCACCGACCGGCACACGCTGCACGCGGTCCGCCCCGACTACGCCGCCGCGCCCGGTGAGGTGATTGGCGGGGGCCCCGCCACAGCAGAATCCGATAACGCGGGCCCCCGCCTAACACTTCGGGAGTGGCTCGCGGAGCGGCTTCCGGCGCACCTGGTGCCGGCCGCGGTGGTGGTCCTCGACGAGCTGCCGTTGACCCGCAACGGCAAGCTGGACCGGGCCGCGCTGCCCGCGCCCCGGCTGGACCGGCCGGCCGGCGACCCGGCGGAGACACCTGCCAACCGGGCCGAGGAGATCCTGGTCGAGGCGTGGCGCGAGGTGCTCGGGGTGGCGTCGTTCGGCGTCACGGACAGCTTCTTCGCGCTCGGCGGCGACTCCATCCGCAGCATCCAGATGCAGGTCGCGGCGCAGAAGCGCGGGCTGTCGTTCCAGCTCAACGACATCTTCACGCACCAGACGATCCGGGACCTCGTCGCGCACGGCCGGATCACGCTGGACGGAGTCGCGCCCGAGCCGGCCGCCCACGACGGCCGCTTCACGCTTGTCACCGCCGCCGACCGGGACCGGCTGCCGGACGGGCTGGCCGACGCGTACCCGATGACCGCGCTCCAGCTCGGCATGGTCTACCACGGTGAGCTGACCGGCGACCCGGCCGTCTATCACAACGTCACCGCGCACCGGGTCGCCGGGCCGCTGGACGTGGCGGCGCTGCGCCGGGCGCTGGCCGCGCTGGTGGATGCCCACCCGGTGCTGCGGACCGGCTTCGCGCTCGGCACGTACGCCGAGCCGTTGCAGCTCGTGCACGCGCGGGTGCCGGTGGAGCTGCCGGTGACGGACCTGACCGGGGTGGACGCGCCGGCCCGGCAGGCCCGGGTCGACGCGCTGGTCGCCGAGGAGCGCCGCCGCCCGTTCGACTGGGCCCGGCCGCCGTTGCTGCGGCTGCACGCGGTCCGCACCGGTGCCGACGGTTTCACGCTGCTGGTCGCCGAGCACCACAGCGTCCTGGACGGCTGGAGCCTGCACCTGTTCCTGACCGACCTGCTCGACGCGTACGACCGGGAGCGGGCCGGGGTGACCGCCGCCGCCGATCCGGGGCTGCCGTTCCGGGAGTACGTGGCCGCCGAGCGGGCAGCCCTGGCCGACGCGGCGACCCGACGGTTCTGGTTGGACGGCGCCGGCGCCGCGCCGCCGCTGCTGCTCGGCGGCGCGCAGCCGCGGACCACCACCACCCAGCGGGTGCCGCTGCGGGCCGGCGCCACCGAACGGGTCACCGAGGTCGCCCGGACGGCCGGGGTGCCGGTCAAGTCCTGGCTGTTCGCCGTGCACCTGCGCCTGATCGGCGAGCTGGCCGAACGGGACGACGTGGTCAGCGGCCTGGTGGTCGGCGGCCGGCCGGAGGGCGAGGGCAGCGCCGCCACGCTCGGACTGTTCCTCAACACGCTGCCGGTGCGCCTGGCGCTGGGCACCCGGTCGGTGGCCGAGCTGGCCGCCGAGGCGTGGCGGGCCGAACGGGACCTGATGGGGCACCACCGCTTCCCGCTCGCCGAGATCGTCCGGGCCGGCGGCGCGGGGCCGCGCTTCGACCACTTCTTCAACTGGACGCACTTCCCGCCGCGGCCGGTCGACGCCGGCAGTCGCGTCGTGGACAGCCGGGGCGTCACCGTGGACGTGGCGTTCAGTCTCGCCGTCGACGCCGAACTGGCCGACGGGCGGCTCGGGCTGATGGTGCAGTACGACCACCGGCACGTCCCGGCCGACCGGGTGGACGCGCTGGCCGACGGCTTCCGCCGGCTGCTGGCCGCCGACCCGGACGCGCCGCTGCCACCGGTGGCCGGGGGCACGCCGGCGCCCGGCGGCGACGCCCGGCAGGAGTGGGCCGACCGGGTGGCGGTGGCCTGGCAGGAGGTGCTCGGCACCGCGCCACGCGACCCGGCGACCGGCTTCCTGGCCGCCGGTGGCGACTCGCTGCGCGCGCTGCGGCTGGTCACGCTGCTGCGGCAGCGCCACGGCAGCGACCTCACGCTGCCGGAGTTCACCGCGCTGGGCAGCTACCGGGCGCTGGTGGAGCGGGTGGCGCGCGGATGAGCGGCTTCGGCACCGCCGCGGTGCACGGCGACGACGGCCTGGTTCCCGGCGGGGCGGTCGCGCCGCCGATCGTGCAGAGCGCCACGTTCAGCGCCGAGTCCGACGAGCGGTTCACCGAGATCGCCACCGAGACGCGGGGCAGCGCGTTCTACACCCGCTACGGCAACCCGAACCACGCGCAGGTGGCCGCCGTGGTGGCCGAGCTGGAGGGCGCGGAGACCGGGCTGGTCACCGCGTCCGGGATGGGCGCGATCAGCACTGTCGCGCTGGCCCTGCTCGCCGCCGGCGACCACGTGGTGGTGCAACGCAGCACGTACGGCGGCACCACCTCGCTGGCCACCGGGCTGCTGCCGCGCTTCGGCGTCGCGTACACCCAGGTGGACCAGACCGACGCGGACGCGTTCGTCCGGGCGCTGCGGCCGGAGACGCGGTTGGTGCTGGTGGAGACGCCGAGCAACCCGCTGTTGGAGCTGACCGACCTGGCCGCCGTGGTGGCGTCCGCGCACGCGGCCGGCGCGCTGGTGGTGGTGGACAACACGTTCGCCACGCCGGTCAACCAGCGCCCGCTGGCCGCCGGCGCGGACCTGGTCTGGCACAGCGCCACGAAGTTCCTCGGCGGGCACTCCGACGTGTCCGCCGGGGTGGTGGTCGGCGGCGCGGACCTGGTCGAGCGGGTGTGGCGGACGGCGATCGTCACCGGCGCCACGCTCGGCCCGGTCGACGCCTGGCTGCTGCTGCGCGGCCTGCGGACGCTGCCGCTGCGGGTGCAGCGGCACAACGCCAACGCGCTCGCGTTGGCCGAGGCGTTGGCGGGTCACCCGGCGGTGGCCCGGGTCCGCTACCCGGGGCTGCCCTCGCACCCGCAGCACGCGCTGGCCCGCCGGCAGATGACCGGTTTCGGCGGCGTGCTCGGCGTCGAGCTGGCCGCCGGCCGGGCCGGGGCGGCGGCGCTGCTGGCCGGGCTGCGGTTGGCGAAGCGGGCGGCCAGCCTCGGCAGCGTCAGCACGCTGGTGGTGCACCCGCGTTCGATGTGGGCCGGCATCGTGGACGCCGAGCAGCTCGCCGCCGCCGGGATCGCGGACGGTCTGGTACGCGTCTCCACCGGCATCGAGGACACCGCCGACCTGGTGGCCGACTTCCTGGCGGCGCTCGACGGGGCGCCGGCCTGACGGCTCAGGGCGCCTCGTCGGCGCGTTTCTCCTCCTGGGCCAGCACCGCGTCGCGCCGCTGCGGGTCGGTGCGCGCGGCCAGGTCGGCGGCGAGCCGCGGGTCACCGGCGAGCCGTTCCCGGTTGCGGTGCAGGAACGCCTCGAACCCACCGGTGTACGGGCACGCGTCGTCGCCGAGCACCTGCTTCGGCACGTACCGGCAGCCGCCGCAGTGGTCGCCGATCCGGTTCAGGTGACCGCCGTCGAACACCCACGGTTTGGTGTCGATGCGGGCCAGGTCGGCGTACTGGCTCATGCCGATGACGGTGGCGTTCATGACCCAGTCGGTGCCGTCGACGAAGCTGCGCCGGAACCAGTCGGCCAGCTCGGCGGCGCGCCAGCCGCGTTGCAGGCCGTAGTTGGCCAGCACGGTCAGCCGCGCGGTCTGGTGCGCCCAGCCGGTGTCCCGGACGCCGGCCAGCACGTCGGCCAGGCAGCGGGCCTCCACCGCGTCCGCGTCGAGCCGGTCGAACCACTCCGGCAACGGCCGGGTGGCGGCGAGCCAGTCGGCGCCCCGGAAGCGCGGATCGAAGTACCAGTAGAGCTGCCACAGGAACTCCCGCCAGCCGAACAGGCCGCGCACGAAGCGGTGCACCGCCGCCGGCGGCGCGGTCCCGGCGCGGCCGGCGCGCTCGGCGGCGCGGATCGCCGGTTCCGGGTCGAGCAGGCCGAGGTTGAACGAGGACGACAGCACGCTGTGCGCGAGCAGCCCGTCGGCGTCGCTCAGCACGCCCTCGCTGTCGGCGTACGCGGACAGCCGGTGGTCGAGGAAGTGCGCGAGCCGGGCCTGCGCCTCGGCGTGCGTGGCCGGGTAACGGCGCGGGGCGTCCCGACCGACGAAGCGGATCCCCTCGGCCTGCCAACGGTCGAGGTCCCGGCGCACCGCCGCGTCGATGTCGTCCTCGACGATCGGCGGCGGTGGCGGCACGTCGGTCGGCGGCCGGCGACGGGACCGGCCGGCCGGGGCGGGCAGGTCCCGCAGCACGTCGTGCCGGTCCCGCGCGTACCGGTAGAAGTCGGCCATCCGCAGCCGGCCCCGCCGGGTGTCGGCCCAGGCCGCGAAGTCGGCGCGGTCGGTCACGAAGCCGCGCGGCGGCAGCACGGCCAACCCGTCGACGGTACGCGCGAACGCGAGCGCCGCCCGCGACGACGGGTGCACCACCTCGGCCGGTTCGCCCAGGTCGGTGAGGGCCGTCCGGAACGTGTCGGCGCGCACCAGCCGGGCCCGGTCGCCGAGTTCGGCGGCCCGGTGCCGCAGCGCCGACAGGATCAGGTGCGCCTTCTGCCGGTGCATCGGGCGGGCGGCGAACAGGGTTCGGCTCTCCACCAGCAGGACGCGTTGCGCGTCGTCGTCGAGGAAGTGGGGACCGAGCTGGTCCGCCAGGAGCCAACGCCAGCGTGCCATCTCCCGATACTGCCCTTTCTCGCCAGATGGAATCCTGTGTGGACGGTCATCGCGTCATCCGCCCCGCACCCGGGGGCCACGGTGGTCGGTGAGCCGCAGCCCGACGCCGCGCACCGCGACGATGGTGACGCCGGTGCCCAGCTCGCCGAGCTTACGGCGCAACCGCTTGACCAAGGACTGCACGTCGGCGCGGCGCTGGGTCGGCGCGTCGTGCCAGACCGCGTGACGCAGCTCCGGGTAGCTCCACACGCGTACCGGCTCGGTGGTCAGGCAGGCCAGCAGGTCGCGCTCCAGCCGGGTCAGGGCGACCTCCCGGCCGGCCCAGCGGGCGGTGGACCGGGCCACGTCGATCACCAGCGCGCCGTCGGGCGGGGACCCCGCCGCCTCCGGATGCGTGGACGCCGGCCGCCGCCTACCATCCTCCTCGGGAGCAATCACCTCGCGCAGCTCGTCCAGGTCGGCGACCAGCAGCAGCGGCGCCACACCGCCCAGCAGCTCGGTGAGCCGGAGCCGTTCGGCGGGCGACGGTGTCACGCCGATGACAAGCGAGAAGTGGTGCCCCGCCGGGTCGGTGCCGGGGGACGTCGCGTCCGGGTCGTCCGTCGTCACGCCGCCCCCCACCGTGACAGTGACTGTCAACCGGGTCACCGAGTCGGGGACCTGTTGGTGACAAGTTGCTTACGTACGGTCATTGATCGCCCGTTGGTGTCGATCATAGTGTCCACTCGGGTGGCCGGCGTAGACCCGCACGGCGCCCAGGGGGCCTGGGGGGTTCGTTTCAAACCGGTGTGACCAGTCGGGAGCGCAGTCTCCTGGCCCTTCTGTCGTGGCTCGATCAAGCGCGGGTCATCGGAGGAGGCAGCACCGATGCTGAGACGTCCACACCGAACGGGACTGGCCGGGCGGCTGGTGAGCGCGGGCACCGCCCTGCTGCTCGCCGCGACCGCGCTGGCCGCCACCGGCGCCCCGGCGCAGGCGCAGACCGGCGCCGGCGCGACGGCCGGCGACAAGATCCGTCCCGAACTGACCCGGCAGCTCCAGGGCAAGAGCGAGGGCGACTTCTGGATCCACTTCGGCGACCAGGCCGACCTGGGCAAGGCCGGCGCGGTCAAGGACTGGAACCAGCGGGGCGCGGCGGTCGCCGCGGCCCTCAAGAAGACCGCCGCCGAGAGCCAGGCGAAGATCCGCGCCGAGCTGGACCGCTCGGGCACGAAGTACCAGACGTTCTGGGCCACCAACGCCATCAAGGTGACCGGCGGGTCGCTGACCATGGCGCAGAACTTCGCCGCCCACACCGAGGTGGACGGCATCTACGCGCCGGTGGAGTACAAGCTGCCGGAGACCACCCCGGGCACCGACCAGAAGTCGACGAACGCCCTGGAGTGGGGCATCGCCAACATCAACGCCGACGACGTCTGGTCCCAGTACGGCGTCAAGGGCGCCGGCATCACCGTGGCCAGCATCGACAGCGGTGTCCAGTTCGACCACCCGGCGCTGGTGAACGCGTACCGGGGCAACAACGGCGACGGCACGTTCGACCACAACTACAACTGGTACGACGCGGCCGGCGAGTGCGACGACGGGCCGTGCGACTCCGACGGGCACGGCACCCACACCATGGGCACCATGGCCGGCTCGGACGGCGCCAACCAGATCGGCGTCGCCCCCGAGGTCAAGTGGATCGCCGCGAACGGGTGCTGCCCGACCGACGCCGCGCTGATCTCCTCCGGCCAGTGGATGCTGGAGCCCACCGACCTGGCCGGCGAGAACCCGGACGCCAGCAAGCGGCCCAACATCATCAACAACTCGTGGGGCACCACGCAGCCGTCCAACGAGCCGTTCATGGAGGACGTCACCGACGCGTGGACCGCGTCCGGCATCTTCGGTGTCTGGTCCAACGGCAACAACGGTCCGGCCTGCCAGACCAGCGGCTCGCCGGGCAGCCTGGCCAGCAACTACTCGGCCGGCGCGTACGACATCAACAACAACATCGCCAGCTTCTCGTCCCGGGGCACCGGGCAGAACGGCGAGATCAAGCCGAACATCTCCGCCCCCGGCGTCAACGTCCGCTCCAGCGTGCCGGACAACTCGTACGCCAGCATCAGCGGCACCTCGATGGCGGCGCCGCACCTGGCCGGCGCGATCGCGCTGCTCTGGTCCGCGGCGCCCACGCTTGTCGGTGACGTCGCCGGGACGCGCGCGCTGCTCGACGGCGCGGCGGTCGACAAGGCCGACACGCAGTGCGGCGGCACCGCGGACGACAACAACGTCTACGGCGAGGGCCGCCTGGACGCGCTCGCGCTGCTCGCCGCCGCCCCGATCGGCGACAACGGCACGCTGGCCGGCAAGGTCACCGACGCGGCCGGCGCCGCGGTCGCCGGCGCGACGGTCACCCTGACCGGCGCGGCGGACCGGACGCTGACCACCGGCGCCGACGGCACCTACTCCTCGCTGCTGCCCGCCGGCGACTACCAGGTGGTGGTCTCCGCGTTCGGGTACGCGAGCCGCACGCTGACCGCGACCGTCACCAAGAACACCACCACCACGCTCGACGTGGTGCTCACCGCGGTGCCGAGCGTCACGGTCAGCGGGCAGGTCACCGACGGGTCGGGGCACGGCTGGCCGCTCTACGCGAAGGTGAGCGTGGCGGGCACGCCGATCTCGGACTACACCACGCCGGCCACCGGTCGCTACAGCCTGAAGGTGCCGGCCGGGTCGACCTACCGGCTCACGATCGAGCCGCAGTACGCCGGCTACCTCACGGTCACCAAGGAGGTCACGGTCGGCACCGGCAACCTGACCGCGAACGTCGCGGTGCCGGCAGACCCGGAGAAGTGCGCCACCGCCCCCGGCTACACGGTCAGCTCGGACGGCGAGTACGAGACGTTCGACGGCACCGGCGTGCCGGACGGCTGGTCGGTGGTGGACAACGCCGGCTCCGGCCAGGTCTGGGAGTTCACCGACGCCGGTGAACGCGGCAACCTGACCGGCGGCAGCGGCCGTTTCGCCATCATCGACAGCGACAACTACGGCAACGGCGGGAAGCAGGACACCTCGCTGGTCAGCCCGGTGGTCGACCTGACCGGGGTGAGCACGCCGGTGATCCGGTTCAACCAGGACTACAACTGGCTGAACAGCGACCGCGCGGACGTCGACCTGAGCCTCGACGGCGGCACCACCTGGAGCAACGTGCTCCGGCAGGCGGCCGACGTACGCGGCAAGGTGACCGAGGTGCCGATCCCGCAGGCGGCGAACCAGTCGCAGGTGCGGGTCCGCTTCCACTACTACGACGCGAGTTGGGAGTGGTGGTGGGAGGTCGACAACGTGCTGATCGGCAGCAAGCTCGTCTGCAAGCCGGTCGACGGCGGCCTGGTGCTCGGCCACGTGCGCGACAAGAACGACAACAGCTACGTCAACGGCGCCACGGTGACCAGCCAGGACCGCCCGGCGGAGAAGGCCACCACGGTCGCCACCCCGGACGACACCGAGCTGCCCGACGGCTTCTACTGGATGTTCTCGTCGCTGACCGGCACGCACCCGTTCACCGCCAGCGCCGGCAACTACGTGAGCCAGACCAAGCAGGTCACGGTCGAGACGGACTGGGCCACCACTGCGACGTTCCAACTGGCCGCCGGCCGGCTGTCGGTGCAGCCGACGTCGCTGACCGGGACGGCCCGGATGCCCAGCGGCAAGGTCAGCAAGACGTTCACCGTCACCAACACCGGCGGCGCGCCGGTCGACGTCGAGTTCAGCGAGCGTGACGGCGGGTTCGTGCTGCAACGCGCCGACGGGTCCCGGCTCTCCGAGCAGGCGCTGCTCGGCTCGACCGGCGCACCGGCGCAGCGGTTGACCGCGGCGACGTCGTTCGCGGCCCGCTCGTCCGGCAGGTCCTCGACGTCGGTCGCGCCGGCCGGTCCCCAGGCCGACCCGTGGACCGCCATCCCGGGCTACCCGGCGAACGTGATGGACAACCGGGTCGTCACCGTCGACGGCAAGGTCTACTCCATCGGTGGCGGCGACGGCACCACGTCCAGCGCGAAGAACTACCGGTACGACCCGATCGCGCAGACCTGGACCGCCATCGCCGACCTGCCCGGCGCCCGTACCGCGATGACGGTCGGCGTGATCGACGGCAAGATCGTCGCCACCGGCGGCTGGGGCGCCTCCGGCCCGGACGGCGCCACCTGGTCGTACGACCCGGCGGCGAACACCTGGACCGCGAAGGCGAGCAACCCGGCGCCCCGGTCGGCCGCCGGCCAGGCCGTCGCGGGCGGCAAGCTGTACGCGATCGGTGGCTGCACCACGGCGAGCTGCCTGCCGATGTCCAACTCGGTCGTCCGGTACGACCCGGGCGCCAACACCTGGGAGACTCTGCCCGCCTACCCGAAGTCGGTGGCGTTCCTGTCCTGCGGCGGGATCGACGGCACCGTCTACTGCACCGGCGGCAACGACGGCACGAACTCGCAGAAGGCCGGCTACGCGTTCGACCCGGGCGCCAACGCCTGGACCGCCATCGCCGACGCGCCGGCCGACAACTGGGCCTCCTCGTACGCGGTGGCGAACGGCAAGTTGCTGGTCGTCGGCGGGTCGCAGGGCGGCGCCATCACCAACGCCGGTTTCGCGTACGACCCGGCGACCAGCTCCTGGGCCAACCTGCCCAACGCCAACGCGCCCCGCTACCGGGGCGGCGCGGCCTGCGGGTTCTACAAGGTCGGCGGCTCGTCGGGCGGCTTCACGGCCACCAAGGACAGCGAGGTCCTGCCCGGCTTCTCCGAGTGCGCCGAGGTGGCGGCCGACGTGAGCTGGTTGACCGTCGACAAGTCGAAGGTGACGCTGGCACCTGGCGCGAAGGTCACGGTCACGGTCGGCATGACCGCGAACGTGGACCAGCCGGGCACGTACTCGGCGTCCATCGTGATCAAGGAGAACACCCCGTACACGGTGGCGCCGGTGGCGGTCACCATGGTCGCGCAGCCGCCGACCACCTGGGGCAAGCTGTCCGGCACGGTCTCCGGCAAGAGCTGCCAGGGCGTCACCGCCCCGCTGCCGGGCGCGACCGTGCAGGTCGACTCCTGGGCGAGCTCCTACACGTTCACCACCGACGCCGACGGCCGGTACGCCTACTGGATGGACCGGCGCAACAACCCGCTCACGCTGATCGTCGCCAAGGACGGCTGGAAGCCCCAGACCCGTCCGACGAAGATCAACTCCACCACCCCCACGGTCGAGGACTTCACCCTCTCCCCCACCCGCTGCTGACCCAGCCATGAAGGGACGGCCCGCCCGGCGCTCCGCGCCGGGCGGGCCGTCCCTCGTCCACCTCGATCTTGCACTTCCGGCCCAGGCAAGACGCGCGAAAGGGGCAACTCGGGGACCACAAGTGCAAGATCGCGGGAAGAGTCAGGGGGTCAGGGGGTCAGGGGGTCAGGCGGAAGCCGACGCCTCGGACGGCGTGGATCGTGGTCGGGGCGTTCAGGCGGGCCAGCTTGTGCCGGATGCGGCGGACCACGGAGTGCATGTCGGAGCCCCGGCCGAGGTGGTCGTTGCCCCAGACGGCACGGTGCAGGCGGGCGTACGTCCACACCTGGCCCGGGATGCCGGCGAGGCAGACCAACAGGTCGTGCTCCAGCGGCGTCAGCCCGACCTCCCGCTCCCGCCAGCGCAGCACCCGCCGGTCGGAGTCCACGGCCAACTCCGGCCCGGACGAGTCGACCGGCGACCGGTCCGCCCCCTCGGCCGACGACGCGGCCGGGGAACCGACGGGCGGGTCGGCCGATGAATCGAGCGGAGATCCGGTCGGGGGAACGACGGGCAGCCCGGCCGACGGATCGAGCGGGTACCTGGCCGGGGAACCGGCCGACGGGTCGACCGATCTGGCCGACGGGTCGACCGACGGGGCCGGCGTCCCGGTCCGGGAATCAGCCCGTGGGGCCGGCGTCCCGGTGCGGGGGTCGGCCGGCACGTCGCCGTCAGGGGCGGGGCTGACGGCCGGCCGCGGGACCGCCGGGCGGCGGACCAGGTCGAGGAACCGGCGCGCCTGATGGGCACTGGAGACGATCAGGAACGTCTCGGTGCCGCCCAGCAGTTGGGCGAGTTGCCGGCGTTCGGCCGCCGTGGACGCGATGCCGATGACCAAGGACGGGATCACGGTCATCCGTTCCCACCTTTCCGGCAGGCTGGGGCGCAGCGCCGGCAATTACCGCGACATTTTCGACGCGGCCGGATCGAGCCGACCACCGGGCGTGGAGCGTTGCGGCGCACCTGGTGCGGAGACGGCCTGAAGCGTGCTGGAGCTGCGGGTTCGTGAGGCTACGGGGCGAGCTACCGGGGATCATATAGCCGCCCAACGATGATTGGTATAGCAGTTAACGTCGATGTAACTGCGTTCGGCGAGATGACCGGCGGAAATTGCGGCCGGTCGGCACGCGTCCGAGAAGGACTCGGGTCGGCGTACGCCGCCGGGCCGGTGGATCCGGCCGGAGCCGATGAGAATCCGGGCGTACGCCGGTCTGATCCGCGTGACCACCCTCGTGTTCCGCCTGCCCGGCACGACGCCGACCCGCGCGGACGTCGCGGTCCGCTGCGCCGAGTTGGCGGAGACGTTACGGGGCCGCGACCGGGGCGTGGTGATCTGCGACGTGGCCGCGGTGACCCGACCCGACCTGGTCACCATCGAGACGCTGGCCCGGCTCCGGCTGACCGCCAAGCGGTTCGGGTGGCGGTGGGAGACCCGCGGGGCCGGTCCGGCCCTACGCGACCTGGCCGGCCTGCTGGGGCTCGCCGACACCCTCGTCGAGGCGGTCCGGCAGGCCGAAGAGCGGGAACAGTCGCTCGGTGTCGAGGAAGTGGTTGAGCGAGGTGATCCGGCCGCCGGAGAGCCCCACCACGATCAGCGACCAGGGCACGTGCCCTGAGCCGGGGCCGGGCCGGTACTGCCCGAACGCCGGCATGCCGTTGGCCGCCACCGGCACCAGCCGGGATCCCCGGCAGCCGTGACCCGTGCCGGTCATCCACGCCGTGATGTGGTCGGGGCCGCGCAGCCACAACGGCACCGGCGGCATGGACAGCGTCGCGTCCTCGTGCAGCAGCTCGGTGAGCGCCGTGAGGTCGTACGACTCGAACGCGCGCACGTAGCGGGCCAGCAGCGCCTGCTGCTCCTCGTCCAGCGGCCGGCGCACGTCGGTGTCGGCGCCGGTCGACGCGAGCGTGGCCCGCGCCCGTTGCAGCGCGCTGTTGACGCTCGCCGCCGACGTGTCGAGCAGGTCCGCGACCTCCTGGGCCGACCAGGCCAGCACCTCGCGCAGGATGAGCACGGCCCGCTGCTTCGGCGGGAGGTGCTGCAACGCCGCGACAAGCGCCAGCCGGACCGACTCCCGTCCGGCGATCACGTCGGCCGGGTCGCCGGACTCGGCGAGGACCCGGTCGTCCGGCACCGGGCCCATCCAGATCTGCTCCGGGCGCGGTTCGCCGGGATGGGCGGCGGTGCCGCTGCCGGCGGGACCGAGATCCATCGGCCGGATCCGGCGCTGCGCGCTGGCGGTCATGTTCAGGCAGACGTTCGTGGCGATCCGGTACAGCCAGGTCCGTAACGCGGAGCGCCCCTCGAACCGGTCGAAGTTGCGCCAGGCCCGGACGAAGGTGTCCTGCACCGCGTCCTCGGCCTCGAAGGCCGAGCCCAGCATCCGGTAGCAGTAGCCGGTCAGCTCCGACCGGTACGCCTCGAGTTGCGCCTCGACGGGGACGCTCGCCACTTCGCTCACACGTTCGAAACTAGCCCACTCGCTGCGCGAACGCGAACACGCACGACGCGAGTTGACATCCGGACGGCCGTCACCGTTCCCCGATCGTCGGTAGGTGCAGGTGGTCGGCGGGCACCCCCGCGATGGTGAGCCAGCGACGGGCTGCCGTGTTCATGGCGGGTGGGCCGCAGACGTGGACGTGGTGGCCGGGCCGGTGGTGGTGGATGGCCAGCGCGATGGCGGTGCCCTGCTCGGCGGGGGCGGCCTCGGGGTCGTCGGAGAAGGCGGGCACGATGGTCAGCCAGTCGTGGGCCTGTTGGAGCTTGTCCAGGGCGATGGCGTCGTAGACGTCGGCGAACGTGCGCGCGCCGAGGACGAGCGTCACTCGCCTGCGGTGCGGCTGCTCGGCGACCTGCTCGGTGAGGGCGCGCAGCGGTGCCAGGCCGGTGCCACCGGCCACCAGCAGCACATCATCGGTGCCGTCGGTCAGTTCCAGGCCGGTGTCGGCGGGTGCGCCAAGGTGCAGCAGGTCCCCGGGGCGCACCTCCTCGACGAGGCTACGTGAGACAGCCCCGCCGGGGACGGCACGGACGTGGAACTCCAGCGTGCCGTCCGGGCGGGGCGCGTTGGCCGGCGACAGCCACCGCCACCGTCCCGGGTGGCCTGACGTGCACACCGGCACCGCCTGACCGGGCCGGAACGGCAGCCGCCGCCACGGTCGTACCGTCAACACCGCGACGCCATCGACGGCGCGGTCGTGGTCGACCACCTCGGCCGGCCACCAGGCCGGGCCGTCGCCCACCCGCGCCGCGGTCCGCTCGACCAGCCGCCACACCCGCCACCACCGCACACCGGGCAACGCGCCGCCGATCACCGCCGCGTGCCAGGGTCGCAAACCAAGACTGCGGTACGCGCAGCCGAGCACCCGCAGCGACGCCAGGCGTGCCGACCGGTCGTCGCCACCGTCGAGCAGTCGCAGCAGCGAGGCGTGCAGCAGTGGCGCATCCGCCTCCGGCAGCAACCCGGGACAGCGGTTCTCGACCGCCGCCCAGAACCGGCCGGCCCCGTCGGTCACGGCAGCAGCCCGACGTCGACACCCGCCGCCTGATCCCACCCGGCGGCGCGGACGTGGTGCGGGAGCAGACGGTTCGCGGTCATGTGGATCATCACGTCTCCTCTGTCGACTGGGGACCGACATCGGGGCGGGCACCGGGATGAGGTTCCGGAACAGGTGCCCGCCCCGGGCGGGCGCCGCCGCGTCACGACAGGCGCCCCACGATGGTCAATTCGGTGCTGGCCGGAGGCAATGTTTTGCCGCAGAATGCGAACCAAGGGATGAGGTGCCTTACGCGACAACAGCAAAGGAGATGACGTGGACGACTCGGGAAGCACCGTCCCGCGTAGGCAACTCGGCAGATATTTGAGAGAAATTCGCGAAGGCGCGCACATCACGGTGAGCGCGGCGGCCAAGGAACTGGAATGGTCGACGCCCCGGATCTGGCGTTACGAAACAGGCCAGGTCCCCATGCATCCGAATGACGTGGAGGCGATGTGCCGGGTGTACGGCGCGTCCCGCGAAACGATCGAGACGATGCGGGCGCTGGCCCGCGAGACCAAGGCCCACGGCTGGTGGCACAGCTACGGCGAGGCGGTCAAGGACTGGTTCAAGCTGTACGTCGGGCTGGAATCCGCCGCCACCAAGATTCGGAAGTACGAGGCCAATCTGGTGCCGGGCCTGTTGCAGACCGTCGAGTACATGAACGAGGTGATCGCCACCGACAATCCACAGCTGAGTGAGGCCGAGCGACAGGCAAAGGCAGACGTGCGGTTACGCCGACAGCGACTGCTGGCACGCGCGGTGCCCCGAGCGCCCTACCTCGACGTCATCCTTGGCGAGCCGGTGCTGCGTCGGCCCCTACGCGATCCGGCCGCGATGGTCCGACAGCTCGATTCTCTGGTGGTGGCCGGTCAGCGGCACAACATCGGCATTCGCGTGCTTCCGCTCAGCGCCGGCCTTTATCGCTGGGCGGCGGCGGGGACGTTCACCATGCTCGACTTCCCGACCGACGTGCGGAAGCAGGAACCGACCACCATCTACATGGACGGGCCGTGCGGTGCCGTCTACCTTGACAAGCCGTACGAGATCCAGACCTACGAGGACGCGTGGCGTTCACTCGGTGAGCGGGCGCTCGACGCGGACGAGTCCCGTGAGCTGATCACGGAGATCGCGAAGGAGATGACCCATGGGACGTGACGGGATCTGGCGCAAGTCCTCCCGGTCCGGCGGCGAGGGCGACTGCGTCGAGGTGGCGGGGTTCGCCGACTCGGTGGGCGTGCGCGACACCAAGGATCGACGAGGGCCGGCGTTGAGCTTCGACCCGGCGAGCTGGACCCGGTTCGTGGCGGCCACCCGCACCGGCCGGTTCGACAACCTGCCGTGAAGCGGTGACGGCGAGTCGGGCGGGCAGATTCTCTGCCCGCCCGCACCGGCGAACGGCCCACCGCACGGTGGATCAGCGACACGTCGCCGTTGAACAGCGAGCCGACTCCCATCCCACGAGATTGCCGTTCCACATCATCGGATTCGTATAGATCTTGGAAGAAAACGGCCCCGATGGGGGCCCAAACGTTCCAAGATCTCCCGTCCGGCGAGCGGGCCGCCGCCACTACGATGCGAGCGTGGCTCAGGTTCGGGGTCCGTACCCGTTGGTCGCCGCCGTCGTGGTGGTGCTGCTGCTCGGCGCGGGCGTGGCCTGGGGCGTCGACGGCGCGCTGGGGTTGAGCCACACCCCCGCCGATGTGCCACCCGAGACGGCCGTGGCCGCGCCGCCCCGAGCGCCGGCTCCGGTGCCACCGCTGGCCTCGATCGTCGTGGCGGACCAGCTCCGCACGACCAAGGCCGCCACGGCGGTCGCCGCCGCGCTCGCCGCCCGGGGCCGCTCCCGCCCCAAGATCACCCTGACCACGCCGGACGGCACGACTCCGGACGGCACGCCCTCGGGCGGCACGACTCCGGACGGCACGACGCCGGACGGCACGACGCCGGACGGCACGGCCTCGGGCGGCACGGCCCCGGGCGCGGGGGCGGCACCGCCGCCGGACCTGTCGGCGGTGACGACGCTGCGGGCGGAGCTGCGGGCCGGCGACGCGCCGGAGGCGTACCGGATCGACGCCCGCGCGACGGAGCTGACCGTCACCGGGGACCTGGCGGGCGTCACGGCCGGGCTCTACCGGCTGGCCGACCGCATCCGCTCCGGCGCCGAGGTGCTGCCGGCGGCGGAGGCCGGCCGGCCGGTGACGCCCCGGTTGGGGCTGCGACTGACCGACGCGGGCTCGGTGGGGCGCGAACCGGACCGGGCGGCGTTCGCGGCCGGCGACGACTACCGCCTCAACACCGACATCGTCTCGCCCGCGGTGCTGCCCCGGGCGCCGTGGGTGGACGCCGCGGCGGTGGCCCGCATCGACGCGCAGTTCCGGCAGTTCGTCGACCACGCGGTGGCGCAGGGCTACAACGGCGTGGTGGTGCCCGGCTTCCTGGAGTACGTGACGTTCGCCGGTGTCGGCGACGGGCACGCGGTCTACCCGGCCGGCGACCCGCACGTCGACCGGGCCCGCGCGATGGTCGCGGCGTTCGGGCCGATCCTCCGGTACGCCGACCAGATGGGCCTGCGCGTCTTCCTGCTCACCGACATGCTCGCGGTGTCGCCGCCGCTGGAGGCGTACCTGGACCGGACCGTGGGCGGGCTGGACACCACCGACCCCCGGCTCTGGGCGGTCTACCGGGCCGGGCTGGCCGAGCTGTTCGCGAGCATGCCGTTCGTCGCCGGCCTGATGGTCCGCGTCGGCGAGGGCGGCGAGGTGTACGCGGGCAGCGGCTGGGACTACGGCTCGAAGCTCGCGGTCACCACCGCCGAGGGTGTGCGCGCGATGCTTCGGGCGCTGCTCGACACCGCGGCCACGGTCGACAAGGAGGTCATCTTCCGCACCTGGACGGTGGGCGTGGGCGCGGTCGGTGACCTGCACACCAACCCCGACGCGTACGCCGAGGTGCTGGGCGGGTTCGACGATCCGCACCTGATCGTGTCCACCAAGTACACGCTCGGCGACTTCTACAGCCACCTGCCGTTGAACACCACGCTGCGCGTCGGCGCGCACCGGCGGATCGTGGAGTTCCAGGCGCGGCGCGAGTTCGAGGGGTTCGGCGCGCTGCCCAACGACCTCGGCCCGCTGCACCGGGCGGCGCTGCGCGCGTTCCTCGCCGCGAACCCGCACGTCGAGGGCGTGTGGAACTGGACCCAGGACGGCGGGCCGCTGCGCGCCGGGCCGATGTCGCTCTACCTGCGCGCCGGCTTCTGGCAGCTCTACGACCTGAACACGTACGCGGTGGCGCGGCTGGCCTGGGACCCGGACGCCGATCCGGCGCAGGTGACGGCGGACTGGGCGTACCGGACGTTCTCCGCCGACCCGGCCACGGTCGCGGCGATCGGGCGGGCCATGGCGCTGTCCCGGGCCGCGGTCACCACCGGCCTCTACATCGGCCCGTACGCGGACACGTCGGTGCGGGCGCTCGGGCTGGAACCGCCGCCGATGATGTGGATCTTCGAGTGGGACATCCCGACCGGTGACTCCGCGGCGCTGGACAGCATCTACGCGGTCACCGGCGACCGGGTCGACGCGGCGGTCGCCGAGGGCGGCGCGGCGGTCGCCACCGCCCGGCGGATGCGGGAGCTGGTGGCCGGCACCGACCCGGCCACGTGGCGCGACGCCGCGCTGCGCGCGCGCTTCGTCGACACGCTCGACTACCAGGTGGACCTGTTCGTGACGCTGGCCGCCTACCGGACCATGGTGCTGCGGCACGCGCAGTGGCTGGACACCGGTTCCGGCACCGCGTACGCGCAGTGGCGGTCGGCCGCCGGCGACTACCGCGAGGCGCGGGACCGGCACCGGCAGCGCTACGGCGGGGACGTCGACCTGCCGGCGTACCGCTTCACGGCGGCCGACCTCGGCGCGCAGCGGGCGGACCGCGACCCGGCGATGGCCTGGGCGGCGCGGACGCTGCTGGTCCTGGTCGTGGCCGTGGTGGCGCTCGGGCTGCGCGGGCGCGGGCCGGGCGGCGCGGCGGCGCGGGCGCTGCTGGTCGGCGCGTTGCGGCCGTGGCGGGTGGCGGCGCTGCCGGTGCCGTCGGCCCGGCTGGACCGGGTGCTGGTCTGGTTGGTCCCGGCCGGAGTGCTGGTGGCGAGCCGGCTGGTGTTCACCTGGTTCGCCGCCCCCGCGCACCTGCTGGTCACGCTCGGCGGGTGGGCGTTGTTCGCGCTGGTGGCACGCCTGGCGGTGGGTCGGCGGGACCCGTTCGGGCTGTGGGCGGTCCTCGGCGGCGTGGCGCTGCTGCGCAGCGTGCTGCTGCTGGCGGTGCTGGCCGGGCGCGGGCCGGGCGGCTACTGGTTCGTGTTCTGGGCCGAGCCGGCCCGCCGGTCGGTCTACCTCACCGTGGCGGTGGCGGCGTTCTGCTGGCTGTTCGTGGCGACCGCGCTGGTGCTGCGCGACAGGTACGGCATGCGCCGCCGGCGGGCCGCCGGGCTGACGCTCACCGCCGCCGGGGTGCCGCTCGCGGTGCTGGCCGGGCTGGTCGCGTGGATCGGCCCGGAGCGGGCGCTGACCGTCTGGAACGACCAGATGGCGTTGCTGCCGTGGGGGCTGTCCCGGATCCTCGGCATCACCGTCTACCTGGGCATCCCGACGGGCCTGGCCGGCTGGGCCGCCGGGGTCGGCGCGGTGCTGGCCGCCGCCGGGCTGCTGCTGTCGGTTCGTCGGCGCGCTTACGGGTCACCGGTGGGTCAGGAGCACCGGTGAGGCCCCGACAGCGGCGCAATCCCGTCGCGTCCCCGGTGTGCCCGGTGCGACCATGTCGACATGCGTAAGATCCCCACGCTGTTCCGCCGTGACCCCGAGGACCGCCGACGCGTCCTCGACGAGGTCGACCCCGAGTGCCGGTGGGTGCTCGACGGCGAGGGCGTCGCCACCCGCAAGTACGACGGCACCTGCGTGCTGCTCGACACCGACGGCACGTGGTGGGCGCGGCGCGAGGTGAAGCCCGGCAAGGCCCAGCCGCCCGGCTACCGACCGGTCATGACCGACGGGACCACCGGCAAGACCGCCGGTTGGGAGCCGATCGCCCGGTCGTCGTTCGCGAAGTACCACGCCGAGGCCCTGGCCGCGCACGCGGGCGAGCCCCGCCCCGGCACCTTCGAGCTGATCGGCCCCAAGATCAACGGCAACCCCGAGGGGGTACGCGGACACGCGCTCGTCGCGCACGCCGACGCCGACCGGCTGGACGTTCCGCGCGACGCGGCCGGCCTGCGCGAGTGGCTGCTGGCGCACCCCGCGTACGAGGGCGTCGTCTGGCACCATCCGGACGGTCGCCGCGCCAAGCTCAAGCGCCGCGACGTCACCGGACCGGAACAACCCGCATGATCGAGGCGGTCTTCTTCGACGTCGGGGGGACGATCCTCGACGAGTCGCGCGAGTTCGCGGACTGGGCGGACTGGCTCGGCGTGCCCCGGCACACGTTCTCCGCCGTCCTCGGCGCGGTGATCGCCCGAGGGCAGGACTGGCAGGAGGCGTTCCGGACCTTCCGGCCCGACTTCGACCTGGCGACCGAGTTGGCGCGTCGGGCCGCCGCCGGCCGGCCGGAGTCGTTCGACGAGGAGGATCTGTACCCGGACGCGCGACCCTGCCTGACCGCGCTGAAGGATCAGGGACTGCGCGTCGGCCTGGCCGGCAACCAGCCGGCCCACGCCGAGGCGAGCCTGCGCGCGCTCGACCTTCCGGTGGACGTGATCGGCACGTCGCACGGCTGGGGCGTGGCGAAGCCGGCGCCGGCGTTCTTCGCGCGGCTCGTCCGCGAGGCCAACCATGACCCGTCGTCCATCCTGTACGTCGGCGACCGGCCCGACAACGACGCGGGCGCGGCCATGGCGGCGGGCATGCCGGCGTGCCTGATCCGGCGCGGCCCGTGGGGTCACATCCTCGACCTGCCGGCCGTGGCGCAGCGCTGCCTGTTCCGGATCGGGTCGCTCGACGAACTGCCGGGCCTGGTCGCGGCACACAACGCCGGCCGTCGGTCCGACGTTCTACCCTCGGGGACATGACGATTCAGCGCATGGACAACGTCGGCATCGTCGTCGACGACCTCGACGCCGCCGTCGCGTTCTTCACCGCACTCGGCATGGAGCTGGAAGGCCGGATGCCGATCGAGGGAAGCTGGGCGGGGAAGGTCGTCGGGCTCGACGACATGCGCAGCGAGATCGCGATGATGCGGATCCCGGGCGCGCCGGGCCGGCTCGAACTGGCGACGTACCACTCGCCGCGGGCGATCGTGCCCGAGCCCAGCGTCACCCCGGCCAACACGCGGGGCCTGCACCGCGTCATGTTCGCCGTCGACGACATCGAGGACACGCTCGCCCGGCTCCGCCCGCACGGCGCGGAACTCGTCGGCGAGGTGACGCGCTTCGAGGACAGTTTCCTGCTCTGCTACCTGCGTGGGCCGAGCGGCATCATCGTCGCGCTGGCCGAGCACCTGAACTGAGTCGCTTACGCTCTCAGGTCGACAGGGCGCCGAGGGGCTCCTCAGTCGCCGGCCAACTCCGGGAAGGTCCGCGCCCCACGCAGCGGCCGGAGCGTCAGCCCGCCAGGGCCAGGTCGGCGACCTCGGCCGCGCAGCCCCAGGACAGCGTCACCCCGGCCCCGCCGTGCCCGTACGCGTGCACCAGCCGCCCACCGCCGGGATCCCGCTCGACCCGGGGCCCGCCGTGCCGGACCGGTCGCAACCCGATCCGCTCCCCCAGCACCGGCGCGTCCGCCAACCGTGGCACCAGGGCGACGCAGCGACGCCGGATCGCCGCCGCCGTCTCCGGGTCCGGCCGGGTGTGCCCCACCCCGGGCTGGTAGGTGCCGCCGAGCACCACGTCGTGCCGGCGCGGGTGCACGTACGTGACGCCGGCCGGGTCGTCCTCGTCGCGTACCGAGACGGTCAGGCCGGGGTTCGCCACCAGCACGATGTGCCCGCGCGCCGGGTGCACGGCCGGGTCGGCGGCGAGCCGGCCGGCGGCCAGGCCGGTCGCGTTGACCACGGTCGGCGCGATCTCGTACGCCTCGGCGAGCGTGTCCAGCGCACGCCTGACGATCCGGCCGCCACCGGCCGCCACCTGCCGGTGCAGCCAGGTCAGGTAGCGGTTCATCTCCACCGTCGGCGCGGTGAACCGCAGCAGCGCGGTGTACGGCGGCCGGGCCGGCTCGACCACCAGGTCACCGCAGGCGTCGGCCCACCAGGGCGGCCCGGCGTACGGGCGGCGCAACCACATCCGGGTCGGCCGGTCCACCACCCCGGGCACCCCGTCGGCGGCCTGGCGGCGCAGCTCGGCGTGAGTGTCCCGGGCCCAGCGCAGCACCCGCGGGTCCGCCTCCGTGTGGCTCGGGTACCAGACCGCCGCGGCCACCGTGGACACCGTGTCCGCCGGGTCGTCGGCGGTCAGCACGGTGACCCGCGCGCCGCGCCGCTGAAGCGTGACCGCCGCGGTCATCCCGATCACCCCGCCGCCGACCACCACCACGTCCGCTGTCGCCATGGTCCGCTCCCCTCGCCCGTACCGTCGATGTGTTGCCGATGGTGACCCCCGGGAGACGGTGCCGTCCAAGACGGATCGGACCGGCGGCGATAAGCGGCGCTTATGATGGGTGGCATGGTCGAGGCCCCGGGCGCCTGGTCGGACCTGCGCCGGCTGCGCTCGTTCGTGGTGCTCGCCGACGAGCTGCACTTCACCCGCGCGGCGGCCCGGCTGCGCATCGCCCAGCCCGCGCTCAGCCAGCAGATCCGCGCCCTGGAACGGCAGCTCGGCGTGCCGCTGGTGCACCGCACCAGCCGGGGCTGCACGCTGACCGAGGTCGGCGCCCGGGTCGCCGACGAGGCCGCCCGGCTGCTCGCCGAGGTGGACGCCGCCACCGCCCGCATCCGCGACCTGGCGCGCGGCCGGGGTGGTCGGCTGCGGTTGGCGTACACCCGGTCGGCGCGCGGCGGCCGGGTCGACACGCTGATCGCCCGGTTCCGGGCCGCCCACCCCGGCGTCGAGGTGGTGTCCGAGACGGCGTGGACCGCGCCGAACGTGGCCGGCCTGCTCGCCGGCCGGCTGGACGCGGCGTTCGTCCGGCCACCGGTGGACGAGCCGGCGCTGGCCTGCCGCACGGTCGACACCGAGGAGCTGCTGCTGGCGTTGCCGGCGGGCCACCCGCTGGCCGCCGGCCGCCGCCGGATCGGCCGGGCCGAGGTGGTCGACCTGCCGGCGGTGATGTGGCCACGGGAGAACGGGCCCGGCATGTTCGACCGGACCATCGCCCAGGTGTGGCCGCGCGGCGGCTTCCGGCTGGTCCGGCACGAACCGGACGACGAGCAGTTGCTGCGCGCGGTGGCGGAGGGCGACGTGGTCGCGGCCGTGCCGGCCGGTCGGGCGCGGGCGTTGCGCCTGCCCGGCGTACGGCTGCGCCGGTTCGCCGCCCCGACGCCCACCGTGGACGTCGGGCTGGCCTGGCCGGTGGACAGCACCAACCCGGCGCTGCACGCGCTGCTGGCGCTGCTCGACTGAACCGGACCGCCGCGCTCACCGGCCAGGGGAACCGATGGTCACCACCCGCGCCCAGTCCGGCGGCGAGACCGGCACGTGATCCGGGTCCTGCTCGCTCCACCGCACCGGCCGGGGAAACAGGCCCACCACGGTCCGGCAGGAGGGCCGGGTGGCGGGCCAGGGCGTCTGCCCGTCGGTCAGCACGACGACGACGTCCGGGCGCCGGGCGTCCCGCAGCGCCCGCGCGAATCCGGTACGCAGGTCCGTCCCGCCGCCGCCGACCAGTGGGAGGTCCTCGGCCCGGCACAGCGTCAGCACCCGGTGCGCGGCGGCGTCGCAGGGCAGCACGGTGACCAGGTCACGGCGTCCGCCCACGGCCCGGGCGATCGCGGCGACCTCCAGCAGCGCGCTGCCCAGTTCGGTGTCGCTGACCGAGCCGGAGGTGTCGACGACCACGCAGACGCGCGGTGGCCGGCGGCGCAGCGCCGGCAGGACCACACCGGGTACCCCGGCCGAGCGCCGCGACGGCCGACCGTAGGTGTAGTCGTCGCCCGCCCCGGAGGCCGAGACCGCGGAACGGACGGCGGCGCCCAGCAGCTCCCGCCACGGCTGCGGCGGATGGAACACCTCCTCCGCCCACCGCCGCCAGCCCCTCGGCGCGGTCCCGGGCCGGCCGGTGATCCCCTCGGCCACCCGGAACCGCACCGCGTCCCGTTCCTGCTCGGTGAGCCCGTGCGCGCCGTCCGGTCCCAGGTCCCACGCCCGGTCCAGGCCGTCGGCGCCGCTGCCGCAGTCCAGCCAGGCCAGATGCTGGGTGAGCGGTCCGAGCCGGAACTGGCGCAGGTACTCCTCCATCAACTGCCCCTCGGGCAGGCGCAGGCAGCCGGGCTCGACGACGTCCGCCGGCCGGACCAGCCCGTCGCCGTACGCGTCGTCGTTGATCTCGCAGTCCGCGGCGATGTTGACCCGCAGCCGTTCCGCGGCCCCGGTCAGCCCGTGCTCCCGGAGAAACCGGTCACCCCGGCCGTGGTGGTCCCGCAGCAGGTGGGACACCTCGTGCACCCACACGGCGGCGAGGTCCGCCACCGGCGTACGGGCCACGAACAGCGGCGAGACGTAGCAGCGCCAGTGCCGGTCCACGGCCATCGTGGGCACCCGGCGGGACTCGACCACGTGCAGCGCGAACAGCGCGGTGGCCAGATAGGGGCGGACCCGCGCCGCGTACAGGCGGGCGGTGAGCAGCTTGTCCCGGTCGAGGACGACGGTGGCGCTCATCGGCCGGCCGCGACCCGGGCCGCCGTCGCGTCGGCGGCCCGGGACAGCGACGCCACCGGGGTGAGGCGGTCGATCACCGGCGGGACGTCCCAGTCCTCGCGGCGGAGCCGGGCCAGCGTGGCGGCGGGCACGACCACCAGGTCCGGGGCGCCGGTCTCCGCCGCCCGGCCGAGCAGCGTCCAGGCCGCGTCCCACCGGGCGCGTTCCGGGCGTCGACGGACCGCCTCCACCACCGCGTCCAGCACGGCCTGGCGCAGGTCACCCCGCTCGGGCAGGGCGGCGGCGAGCGGATCGGCCAACACCTCCTCCGGGTCGGGCAGGTCCATCCGGTCCAGGCTGGCCAGCAGCTCCAGCCCCGGTCCGTCGCCCACCGCGCCGCGGACCAGCGCGGACAGCACGTCCCGGGAGGTGTCCGCGGCGGCGGCGAACGCGATCAGCCGCAGCGCCATCTCCCAGCTACGCGGCGAGGGCCACGCGCCGCCCCGGCCGGCCTCGCTGGTCGGCAACCGGTGCACAAGCGTCGGGCGGGCCGACAGCAGCGTGCACACCGCGCGGCGGGCGTGTTCGACGGCACCGGCCAGCCGCGCCGGGTCGAGCCGGGGCAGGGCCGCCCGGGGCCAGGTGCCGCCGAGACCGCGGACGACGACCTCGTGGTCGTGGCTCCACTGGAGATGGACGAACCGGTTGGCCAACGGCGGGCTCAGCTCCCAGCCGTCGGCGGCCGAGGTACGCGGGTTGGCGGCGGCCACGATCCGGACCCCGGGCGGCAGGCGCAGGCTGCCGACGCGTCGTTCCAGCACGAGGCGGAGCAGTGCCGCCTGCACCGCGGGCGGGGCGGTCGACAGTTCGTCCAGGAACAGCAGTCCCCGGCCGGCGTGGACCAGGCGCACCGCCCAGTCCGGCGGCGCCATCGGCACGCCCTGGTTGGCCGGGTCGTCGCCGACGACCGGCAGACCGGCGAAGTCGGACGGTTCGTGCACACTGGCGATCACCGTGGTCAGCGGCAGATCCAGGGAGGCGGCGAGCTGGGTCAACGCGGCCGTCTTGCCGATCCCCGGCGCGCCCCAGAGCAGCACCGGCAGGTCGGCGGCCACGGCCAGCGTCAGCGCCTCCAGTTGCGGGTCGGGCCGCAGCTCGGTGGCGCTGGTCCCGAGCAGGGCGATCAGGTCGGCGGCGACATCGAGCTGCGCCGGCGGGTGGGTGTCGGTCCGGATGACGGCAGGGGGCATGGGAGATCACCTTGGGGGGGGTTCGTGACGGGCTGCGGCCCGGTCAGCGGAAAAGGGCGTGACGAGGGTGGGAACGCCGGTCCGAGGCGGATCGCGGGTCCCGGGTGGACGGCACCGGGCAGCGGCCGGCCAGCCCGGCCCGGAACAGCCCGTGGCTGATCCGCCGCAGCGCGGCGTCCTCCAGCTCCGCGCGCAACTCACCGTGGCGCAGCAGCGCGTCCGGCCCGAGCAGCGCCTCGACCGCCGCCACCGCGCCGGGCAGGTCGCCGTGGTCGAGGCGGGCGCGGATGTCGGGCAGGGACTCGGGCCGGCGGTGCGCCTCGTCGATCGCGCGCAGGCACGGCAGCGGCGTACCGGTGAGCGTGGCGAGCAGCTCCTCCCGGCGTACCTCCGCCGGGTCGTGGTCCAGCGGCGCGAGCACACCGTCGACGAGGCCGATCCGGTGCCGGGCGCCACGGCAGTCGACCAGGCGGGGCCGGTCTCCCGGCCGGTCGTCGCGGGCCCGGACGGTGGCCGGAGCGCCCGGGGCGAGCGCCGACGCCACAAGCGGGTGCAGCCGGTCCAGCTCGATCATCCGATGGCGCAGCAGTTCCACGTCCGGCGGTGTCCGGGTCGCCGCGTCCGGCAGCACCGGCAGCGCGGTCGACCGGCCCGGCCGGGCCGTCCACCCGCCGCCCCGGCGTTGCAGGATCAGGCGGCGACGCGACCCGAGCCGCACCGCCACCGCCTCGCCTGTCGAGTCCTCGGCCCGGAGCAGCAACGCCGCCTCGGCCGGCCACCGGTGTGCCGGATATCCGCGGGCCGGACCCGCCGGGTCGACCGCCGGCAGGTCGGCGCCGGAGCGGACCCGCAGCTCACCTGCCCGGCGCGCGTCCCACAGGTGGCGGTGCAGGTCGAGTCGGAAGCGACGGTCGGGACGGGGATGCGGGTGGGCCGCCACGTCGTCGCCGGGGCCGGCCCACACCGCCAGGCTGATCCGCTGCCCGGCGTCGGCCCACGCCGGCGGCGTCCGTGCCACGAGCTGTGCCGCCCCGGTGCCGCCCCGGCCGGGCGGGCCGTACCGGGCCAGCGTGACGGTCAGCCCGGGACGCAGCAGCCCGTCCGGGGCGGTCCTCGGCAGGTGCCAGCGCAACAGGTCGGGCGCCAGGTGCCGGAGATCGTCGCGGAGCCGCGCGGCCAGCTCGCGGCCGTGCCGGTGGACGACCGCGCGCAGGCTCAGATCGACGTCGACGCGGGTGACCGCACAGGCGCCGGCCCAGTCGCCCACCGAACGGCGGGCGGTCGCGGCCTGGATCATGTCGGGCGGGACGGCGTACTCACGCACCCGCTGCCAGAGGGAGAGGCGGGAATCCGCGTTCGCGGCCGGGGAGCGCATCAGCACTCACCTTGCGCGAACCGGGCCCCCAATCTGCACGAGAGAGTCATCGCCGAGGATCGTAGCGGCGCGCCCGGCGGACCGCCAGCGGTTACCCCGGACCGGCCACCGGCGCGGGCGCCGCGGGCGCGCCGCGGCCGGCTCCGGCGAGGCCGGCGACGAGCAGCAGGTACGCGGTCAGCTCGACCAGCACGGCGAGCGCCGGCACCGGCTGCGGCAGTGTCGCCGTGGGCGTGACGGCGTACAGCACCCCGGCCTCGGTGAACGTCGGGACGGGCAGCCGCACCACGTCGATGCTGGTGTCGATCAGTGGCCACGCCACCAGCGACAGCAGGACAGCGCCGGCCGCGGCGAGCCGGCGCCCCCGGCCGACCAGGAGCACGGCGAGCGCCAGCGCGGTCAGCGCGAGGGCGAGCGCCGGAAGGACCGCCAGGATCAGCGCGCCCACCGCGTCCGCCACGTCCGGACCACCCGGCCGCGACCGCTGCTCGGCCAGCAGGTCCCGCCGGAGCTCGACGACCCGGACCAGCGCGTACCCGAGGAGCGGCACCGCCACCAGCGCGGCGGCCACCACCGGGCCACGCGTGACGCGGGCGCGCCACCCGACCAACAGCAGCACGGTCGCGGCCAGCGCCGCCCCGCAGGCGGTGAGGCCCGCCTCGAAGCCGGCTGTGACGTCGACGTGCTCGATCCGGCCGTACACCGTCCAGCCGAACTCCTGCGTGCCGGGCGCTGCCGGCATGGTGCGGACCGCGTCCACCAGCAGCACCGCCAGCGCCACCGGCACCGGCCAGCGCGGGGTCGGCAGGCCACGGGCCAGCGCGTAGGCGAGCAGCAACGCCAGGCTCAGCACCTCGGCGCCGCGCCAGACCGGGTGCGCCGCCAGGACGCCGACGGCGTGCAGCACGGCGCATGCCGCCGCACCGGTCAGGAGCAACGGGCTGCGGCGCACGCCGCGGATCTTGCCACGGCATGCGGGCCCGCCGCTGCCCCGCGCGGTCAGCTTCCGGTGGCCAACTGCTCCTTCGCGTCGTCGTAACCGGCCTGGCCCGGTGCCTCGGCCGGCGCGTAGATGACCCGGATGACGCCCGTCGGGTATGCCTCCGTCGCGGTCACCCGGAGGTGGTACGGGCGGTCGCCCTCGTCGAACAGCTTGCGTCCCTTGCGGGCCGCCACCGGGTGCACCAGCAGCCGCAGCTCGTCGACCAGCCCGGCGGCGAGCAACTGCTGCACCACCGAGATCGAGCCGGGGATGAGGATGCCCTTGACGCCGGCGTCGGCCTTGAGCGCCGCCACCGCGTCGACCAGGTCGCCCTGGACCAGCTCGGAGTTGCGCCAGGAGAACTCCAGCGGCTGGCGGGAGACGACCACCTTGCGCATGTCGCCGAGCTGCTTGGCGAACGGCGCGTCGTCGCCGCCTTCGGCCTCCCGGCCCGGCCACGCGCCGGCGAAGCTGTCGTAGGTCTCACGGCCGATCAGCAGGACGTCGGAGGTGTCGTAGTCCTCGGTGACGGCGCGGCCCATGTTGTCGTCGAAGTAGGGGAAGTGCCAGTCCGGGTCGATCTCGGCGACGCCGTCGGCCGAGATGAACAACGTGGAGACGACCTTCGCCATCGTGGTGCTCCTTCATGTTCCAGGTGATGTCGACGGGTGGACCGCCGTCGCATGCCAAACTCATCGGCTCGTCGGCGGGTCACGCCTCAGATCGTGAAGTCCGGCGGCGCGCCCTCGCCGACCCGCCCGTCCACCGCCTCGCGGAGCAGGTCGGCGTGTCCGGTGTGACGCGCGTACTCCTCGATCATGTCATCGTGACGCGTGAGAAGGGGCCCCTCCTGTACCGGAGGCGTTAAGCGGGGGCCCGGCCTTGCTCCCGGAAGCGATCAGGAATCGAGAAGCGGGGTGGGTAGGGGCGGTCGTAGCGTTTCTGCTGAGCGGGGCGGCGTCACGTCGACCGCCGGGGAACGAGGGGGAACCGAGATGAGCGAGGGCTTCAGCGCCGAGGAACGCGCCGCGATGAAGGAGCGCGCGGCCGAGCTGCGCGCCGAGGGGAAGAAGGGCGGGAAGAAGGCCGACGAGTTGCAGGCGGTCCTCGACCGGATCGCACAGATGGCGCCGGCCGACCGCGAGCTGGCCGAGCGCGTGCACGTGACGATCACCGCCGCCGCTCCCGAGCTGTCGCCGAAGACCTGGTACGGCATGCCCGCGTACGCGAACGCGGCCGGCAAGATCGTGGTCTTCTTCCAGGACTCGGGGAAGTTCAACTACCGCTACTCGACGGTGGGCTTCCAGGACGCGGCCAACCTCGACGACGGTGACATGTGGCCGGCGTCGTTCGCGCTGCTGCGGTGGAGCCCGATGGTGGAGAAGCGGCTCACCGAGCTGGTGCGGACCGCGGTCTCCTGACGTGCGCGTCGACGGGTGGTCGGTCCGCCACCCCGCCGCCCATTCGCAAACAGATGGTTGCGAAAGCGATCGTTTTCGTTAGGGTGGGGGCGTGTCCGACCTCGACCTCGCGTTCGCCGCGCTCGGCGACCCCGTCCGCCGCGCCCTGGTGACCCGCCTCGCCCACGGTGACGCCACGGTGGGCGAGCTGGCCGAGCCGTTCGACCTGACCCCGCAGGCGATCTCCCACCACGTGGGCGTGCTGCGCCGCTGCGGCCTGGTCGAGCAACGCCGCGAGGGCACCCGGCGGCCCTGCCGGCTCCGGGCCGACCGGCTCGCGCCGCTCGGCGCCTGGCTCGACGAGCAGCGCCGGGCCTGGGACGACCGACTTGACGCGCTCGACCGCCACCTCGACGACGGGGCGGGCAGCCGGTGACCGCCCGCGCCGAGCGGCACGGCGACGAACTGATCGCCCGTCGACACCTCCGTGCCGGGGCGGCCCGGGTCTGGGCCGCCTTCACCACGCCGGCGGGCCTCGCGGCGTTCTGGGGCGGCTCGCACGCCGAGGTGCCACCCGGGTCGGTGACCGTGGACGCGCGGCCCGGCGGCGAGTTCGCGCTCGACACCCGCGCCCCGGACGGCGCGACCCGCCGACTCCGCTTCGTCTACGTGCGCCTCGACCCGCCACGTGAACTCGTCTTCGACGAACCGGTGACCGGCCTGCGCACGACCGTGACGCTCCGGCCCGCCGGCGAGGGCACCGAACTGACCGTCCACCAGCGCCGGCTCCCGCCGGAGCTGCGGACCGCCCGGGCCGCGGACGGGCTCGCCTCGATCCTCGACGCGCTCGCCGCCCACCTTTCCGCCGAAGGAGCCGACAGTGCCGCAGATCAGCCAGCGTGACCTGGTCGACGAATACTTCGCCGGCTTCCGGGCCAGCGACCACCCGCGCATCCTGGCGACGCTCACCGACGACGTGGAATGGGTCATCCACGGTCACCGCACCACCCGGGGTCGGGCGGAGTTCGACGGCGAGATCGAGAACCCGGCGTTCGCCGGCAGCCCGCGGCTCGACGTCGAGCGGGTGCACGAGGACGGCCCCGTCGTCGTGGTGACCGGCGAGGGGCGCGGGGTCAGCGTGGCGCACGGGCCGTTCCGCTTCGCCTTCAACGACCTGTTCACGTTCCGCGACGGGCTCATCGCCCGCGTCGACTCCTACGTGGTCCCGCTGCTCTGACACCGGCCCGGCCCGATGCGCGGCGTGTCGTTTCCGTACAAGACAGTGGGCGGCCCGGATTCCTAGCATTCCCCCATGCGTGATCTTGTCTATACCGGTTTCCTGTCCCTCGACGGCGTGGTGGACTCCCCCGGCGGCGGGCCGGGCGAGGAGCATCGCAGCGGTGGCTGGGTGGTGCGGGACATCGAGTTCGTGCCGGAGGCCTTCTCGCTCAAGGGCGAGGAGCTGGCCGACACCACGGCGTTGATGTTCGGTCGCCGCAGCTACCAGGCGTTCGCACCGGTCTGGCGGGACTCCGACGACCACGCCGACTACCGGGAGCTGCCGAAGTACGTGGTCTCGTCCGGCCTGCCCGACGACGCGCTCGTCGACGGCTGGGGCCCGACGACGATCCTGCGCTCGACCGACGACGTGGCCGCGCTCAAACGGGGCGAGGGCGGGGCGGTCTTCATCCACGGCAGCGCGGAACTCGCCCGCCGCCTGTCGGACGCCGGTCTGATCGACCGGTACCACCTGCTCGTCTTCCCGGTGCTGCTCGGTGCCGGGAAGCGCCTGTTCAGCACCGCCGACAAGGACAAGCAGACGGTGCGGCTGCGGGAGTCCGAGACCTACTCCAACGGCGTGCTGAAGCTGATCTACGACGTGGTCCGCTGACCCAGGTCCAGCGCGATCGGTCGGCCGCCGCCCGCGCGCAACTGCCCCGCCGTCCGCCCGACGTACCGGCGCAGCGCGCGGGCCAGGTGCGGCTCGTCGACGTACCCGAGCCGGGTGACCGCCTCGGCCACCGCGACGCCGGCGGCCAGCAGCGCCGCGGCCTGCCGGGCGCGTTCGATCTGCCGCACGGCGCCCTGGGTCAGCCCGGTCGCCGCCCGGAAGCGACGTTCCACGGTGCGCGGCGACGCGTAGGGGCGGTGGCCACGGCGAAGCTCGGCGACGAACGGGTCACGGACCACCGCGCCGGCGCGGACCAGCCGCTCGACAAGCGCCTCGGCGTCGTCCGGGCCCGGTGTCTCCCACCGGTCGCCGGCCAGCCGGAACGTCCGGCGGGTGACGTCGGGCAGCGTGGCGCCGCGGTCGACCAGGGCCGGGGCGGGGAGGACGCGCAGCGACGTCCCCACCGCGAACTCGATGCCGACGAAGGCGGCGCCCGCCGGCACCGGCGCGACGCCCGCGCCGGTCTCGGGCCCGGAGACGCTCGCGTACGGCCGGCCGTCGTACTGCCAGAACACCAGGCCCCAGCACGCGGTGGCCACCGACGTCATCTCCGTGACCGGCCCGCTGGCGCAGGTCCACACCGTGTCGACCCACCCGGAGTCGGACGCGCGCGTGGTGAACCGCAGTGCCACGGCGGCAGGATACGGCGCTCGGCCGACAACCCCTACCGGGCCGCCGGGTCCGACCCGTCGGGCCGGGCGGCGACCGCGTCGCGGGCGGGGTAGCCCAGCACCTCGGCCAGGTCACCGGCCGCCGCGGTGTAGGCGGCGTAGATGTCGTCGTCGAAATGGTTGCGCCAGTCGCCGGCCGCGCCCTTGCGGTAGTGGGAGATCCGGCCCGGCGTCTCCTTGTCCTTCTTCATCTTCGTGAAGCTGTAACGGGCCAGGAGCGCGGCCAGGTCGGACGGCGGCAGCGTGATGCCGCAGTGCCGCATCAGCCGGTCCACCTCTTCGGCCTGCCGGTCGCCGGTCAGGTCCTCGTAGCGGAACAGGCGGAACGTCTCCGCGGGCGGGGCCACCGCCCACGAGCGCATCTGCCCGAACTGCTTCTTGTCGCGGAGGCGGGCGATGACGTAGAGCATCCCCTCCTTCTTCGACTTCTCCTGGAGGGCCTTGCGGGCCTGCGGGATGTCACCCATCGGGGCGTGCGAGTTCCGCAGCGAGAAGTAGCTCGACACCACCACGTCGCGCGGGTCGCGGATCACGAAGAAGGCGCGGTACGTGCCGGCCTTCGGCACCGCCTCGAACCGACGGTGGGACAGGAAGATCGCGAGGCCGACCCGGCCGCGCGGGACGGGCGCGGTCGCGCCGCCGGAGTAGAAGCGCGGGTCGTACGGCAGCAGCCCGGAATGACGGTAGACGGTCGGATCGCTGAACAACGCCTTGATCCACTGGCTGCCCGTCTTGCGGACGGTGCAGTGGAAGATGTTGTCGAATTCGCTGCGGGAAACGACCGGCACGGTGAGCCGCATCCGGGTGTTGCGCGTTTCCATCTGCGCCCGCCGGGCCGCGACGCGCATGGAGTTCGGCGTATTGTGCTTGGCGAATTCGACGGCGCGATTGATCATTCTTCCAAACCTATCCGCGCCCCGCGGAGCAGGGCATACCGACACCTACGCGCATGTCGCACAGCCGGAATCCGCAGACTCCATCCGCTCGCCCCGCGCCCCGATGCGCCGCTAGGAATATCCCCGACGGTCCCATTAATGTCAATCGGAGCAGACCTGAGAGTAAGCTGAAAATCCGCAATTTACATAGGAATTGCAGGAATGGCGGGCGCGCGGGATTCCGCTCCGCCCGGCGTCGGGCCGGCACCCCGGGGCGCGACACCCACCGGCACAATGTGCGTCGTGCTCACCGCCACCCGCGCGCTGCTGACGTCGCTCGACCCACTCCCCCACCGGGCCCGGATGCGCCACCTCGCCGACTGGGCACGCACCGCGCCCGACCGCGCCCGGGTCTGCGCCGACCTCCGCGGAGGGGACGCCTACGCCCGGCGGCTCGCGTTGATCGCCGCCCTGGTGGTCCGGGACGACGCCGCCGTCGCCGCCGCGACCCACGACCCGCTGCCGTCGATCCGGGCCACCGCGCTCGCCGGGGCGCTGCGCGCCGGCACGCCCGCCGGCGACCTCACCGACCGGGCCGCTGTCGACCGGCGGCGGGTCTACCGCACGCTGCGCCGCCGGCCGGTGCCGGCCGTCGCCGACGCGCTGATCACCGAGGTACGCGACCGGTTCGGCGACGAGGAGGCCGCCGCGTTGCTGCCGGCCTGCGGCACCGACACGGTACGGGCGTTGCTGCCCGACCTGGAACACGCGCTCAGCCTGGAGCGGCTGGTCCGGCGGCACGCCGGCACGCTGCTGGCCCGGACCCGCGAGCGGCTGGCCGCGGCCCCGCCCGAGCAACGCGCCCGGATCTGGGGCGAGGTCGCCGGCGCGGTGCTGCGATGCGACCCGGCGGAAGCGCTCGACCTGCTCGAGCGGTACGCGCCGGAGCGGTCGCTGCCCGGCCCGCCGGTCGCGTACGGGCGGCTCGCCGGGTACGACGCGGCCCGCGTCGTACGCCTGCTCACCACGCCGGGACGCGCGGCCTGGGTGGCCCGCACCGCGCCGCCGCCGGCGCTGCTGCGACGCCTCGCGGTGCTGTCCACCGACGAGCTGGCGCCGCTCGCCGCCCGGTTCCGGGATCACGGCCGGAGCCTGGCGGCGCTGCTCGACGCCGTCGCGCCGCACCGGCGCGGCGAGCTGTACGACCTGGCGTTCGCCGGCACCGACACCACGCTGCTGGTGCCGGCCGCCGAGGTCATGGACGTGCTGCCGGCGACGGTCCGGGTCCGGGAGGCGACCCGGGTGCTCGGCCTGCCCCGGATCCGGGAACGGGAGGCCGACGTCCGCGCGTGGAGCGCGTACCTGCTCTGGCCGGACGCGTCCGCCGCGCTGGACGGCGCGGTGCGCTCCGGTGACGCGGACGAGCGGGCCACCGGCTGGGCGCTGCTGGTGGCCGCCGCCCGCCGCTCCCGCGACCCGCGCGTGGTGGCCGAGCTGGTCGCCCGGCTCGCCCGGCTGCGCAACGAGCAGGATCCGGTACGCGCCTCCGCGCTCACCGCGCTGTCCCGGGTCGCGCCGCTGCTCACCGCCGACACGGCCGACGGGCTGACGCGGGTGACCACCGACGCGGTCGACGCGCGGGACGCCTCGGCCGCCACCACGTCGGCGCTGAGCCACCTCGCCGTCGACGTGCTGGCGCACCACGTCGACGTGGCGCCGTTGCGCGGCTGGGCGCTGCTCACCGTCGACCTGGTGAGCAGCGGCGCGACCGCGCCGGTGCTGCGCCGCTTCGACCAGGTGCTGCGGCGCGGGCAGGAGACCATGGTCTTCGAGCGGCTGCGCGGCTGGGTCGAGGCCGGCATGAGGCGCGGCAACTACGCTCCGCTCTTCGCGCTCACGTACGCGCTGGGCAGGCGGGCCTGGCGACTGCCCGCGCTCCAGGGGCTGCTGCGCCGGGCGCTCGCCCGGGACACGCTGCCCGCGGTGGCGCGGACGGCGATCGGGCTGTGGCTCGCCGACCCGGAAACCCGCGCCGAGCGGGTGGCCGAGGTGCTCGGCGTCGACGCGTCGGCGGTGACGCTGCACGTGGTCTGGGAGACGGTCGGACGCGTCCGCACCGACCTGCTCGACCGGGCGCTGGGCCGCCGCCCACGCGGCCGGTTCGTCGAGTCCGGGATCCGGTGGGTGCCCGGCCACGCGCCGGGGGCCGCCCGCTGGCTGCCCCGCCAGCAGGCCCGCTTCGTGGAGTTGCAGGAGCTGGTCGTCGCCGACACCGGCCACGTCGTGTGGCAACGCGCGGCGGCGATCCGGGCCGCCGCCGGCCTCGGCGACGCCGGGCGGACGCTGGTGCGGCGCCACCTCGACGCGCCCGAGGTGCCGATTGCCGAGACGGCGCTGGGCGCGCTGGTCCGGACCGACCGCCCGGACGAGGCGCTGCCGGTGCTGCTCCGCCACGCCGACGGCGACCGGGCCCGGGTCGCGCTGTACGCGGCGGCCCGCGCCGCCCGGCACGTCCCGCCGTCCCGGCTGGTCGACCTGCTCGGCGCGCTGCTGCGGACCGGACCCGCGAAGCTCACCAGCCGGAAGGAGGCCGCCCGGCTGCTGGCCCGCTACGGGCCGCCCACGGCGATGGCGACGCTGCGCGACGCGTACCTCGATGCGGGAACGCACCGGGACCTGCGGGCGGCGATCGTCTCCGCCGCCCGGCAGCGACTGACCCCGGAGGCGAGCTGGACCGTCCTGCGGGCCGCGGTCGACGGCAGCCGCGAGGAACGACGCGCGGTCCTCGGCGCGTACCCGTACTGGATTCCGGAACGCCACCGACCCCGCTACGCCGCGCTCGTCGTCGAGGCGTGTCGCGCCCCCGACCGGGAGGTCCGGCGCGCCGCGTTCGATCGGCTCGGGGAATGGGCGCCCTGGTTGGCCGACGTCACCGACCTGATCGTCGACCGGCTCACCGACCTGGACGAGACGCTTGTCGACGTGGCGGTGGCCGACCTGCTGCGGGCCGGCGGCGACGAGGTGCTCGGTGTCGCGCTGGCGCGGCTGGTCGACCGGGACGCCGCCGACGACCGGCCCGGCGACCCGGCCGCCGACCGACCCGCCCGGCGGCGCGTCGACGTGCTCGCCCGCGGCGCTGCCGTCCGGGTCGCGCACCGGCCGGCCGACGCCGCCCGGACCGCGCTCGTCGACGCCGCCCGGTGGCTCGCCGGCCGGCCCGGTTTCGTCGGCACGGCCGCCGGCCTGCTGGTCGACCTCGGCCGGCTGGACAACCTGGACGAGGTCGCCGCGCTCTGCGCGGGCCGGCCCGTCCTCGCGGTACGCGCCGCCGGACGGGTCGGCGCGCGGCTGCGCGCCCTCCCGAACTGGCCGGACCTGACCGGGCTCGACGACATGGTGGCGCGGCTGGCCGGGCGGGGTGACCTGGCCGGCGGGCTGTTCGCGGTGGCGCTGGTCCGGCACGGGGCGGTCTCCGGGTGGCCGGAGCCGTGGCGGGGCCTGCTGACCGGGCTGCGCCGGCACCCCGACGCCGACGTGCGGGAGGAGGCGTACGGGGTCGAGATGAGCTGACCGCCGGCGCTCCCGCCCAACCCGGGTCGGTGGGTTCAGACCAGCCCGTCGAAGGCCCGCCGGACCCACAGGTCGTAGTCGTTCCTGATCTCCGACTCCATCGCCGCGCGGAAGATCGTCTGATATCCGCTCGCCTTCTCGACCGCCCGTCGCTGGCCGGCCGCGATCGCCTCCTGCGCGGTCTGGCGGATCTCCGCGCAGAGTTCCGCGCGCCCGTCGGAGGAGTTTCTCGGGTGTTGACGCGTGTAGGTGATCGCCAACTGGTCCAACTGCGACTGAAGCTCGGTGCGATACTTCGACCCACCCAGACCGAACGGCATCGGATTCCCCCTCCCGGCTGGCCGAGCCGGCACGGAACGGCCCGGCCGGCGTCGACGACGTGAGCCGAGTCTGCCGTAGCGGGCCTGCGGCGCCCCGCCCCTGAACGGTCGGCATCACTGTCGAGATGACGACGGTTCCGTCCCCGGTCGGTCCACTTCGGTGCCACGCCTGCTGTCCGCCGCGCGGACGGAGGCCCGGCGCGAGGACGTCCAGCCCTGCCGGTGCAGCCGTTCGACGCCGTCCAGCAGCAGGTCCAGCGCGAACTCGAACTCGAACTGGTCGTCGCAGCCCGAACCGACCACCGATCCGTCCTCGTGGGACGCCGCCCCGGCGACCTCCGCGAGGTACGGGAACCGCGCGGCGGCCTCCGGCGGGAACGCGGCCGACGGCTCGGGCCCGGACGTGCCGGACCGGCCGGCGCGCCGGGACGCGTCGAACAGTTCCTGGCTGAAGCCGAGGATCCGGCTGCCCATCGCGTGCATCACGTGGTGCGCCAGGTCGACGGAGAACCCGCCGGCCCGGAACGCCCCGACCATGGAGTCGAGGTACGCCAGGACGCCGGGCGTCGCGGTGTCGCGCGTCTCGATCGCCAGCGACGCCCAGGGGTGGCGCCGGAGCATCTGTCGCGCGGAGAGCACGCGTCGGCGGATCGTGTGTTTCCAGTCGCCGTCGGCGGCCGGTGGGTCGATCTCGGCGACGACCGCGTCGATCATGCCGTCGAGCAGTTCGTCCTTGTTGGCCACGTGCTTGTAGAGGGCCATCGGCACGACGTCCAACTCCTGGGCGAGGTTGCGCATGCTGAGGGCGGCGATGCCGGCCTCGTCGGCGAGCGCGACGGCGGTCCGCAGGATCCGTGCCCTGCTCAGTGGCGCCCGGCGCGCCACGTCGGCCTGCTCAGCCATCTCGTCCTCGCTCCCGGCGGCGGTGGTTGAACCCTAACCGTCTTGACAGGTGTACGCCGTACACCGACCATAGGTGTACGGCGTACACCAAGGAGGCTCGATGAAGGCGATCGTCCAGGACCGGTACGGCCCGCCGGAGACACTCACGCTGGCGGACGTTCCGGTGCCCCAACCCACCGCCGACCAGGTGCGCGTGCGGGTCGAGGCCGCCGCGCTCAACGCGTACGACTGGCACGCCACGCGCGGCGACCCGTGGCTGGCGCGACTGGCGATGGGGCGCACGCGGCCCCGGGCCCGCATCCGCGGACGGGACTTCGCCGGCCGGGTCGAGGCCGTCGGCGCCGACGTCCGGCAGGTGCGCGTGGGCGACCCGGTCTACGGCGACCTCGGCGACGCCAACGGCGCGTTCGCGGAGTACGTGTGCGTACCCGAGGACCTGGTCGCGGCGGCGCCGGCGAACCTGACACCGCAGCAGGCGGCGGCGCTACCGCTGGCCGGCACCACCGCGCTGCTGGGGCTGCGCGACGCCGGGCGGGTCCAACCCGGGCAGCGCGTCCTGGTCAACGGCGCCTCCGGCGGCGTCGGCACCCTGGCCGTCCAACTGGCCAAGGCGTTCGGCGCGACAGTGACCGCGGTCTGCAGCACCCGCAACGTCGACCTGGTCCGCACACTCGGCGCCGATCACGTGATCGACTACACCCGCGACGACTTCACCCGCGACCCCCGCCGCCACGACGTCGTGTTCGACCTGGTCGGCAACCGCTCGCTCACCGCGCTGCGGCGCGCGCTGACCCCGACCGGGACGCTCGTGCTCTCCGGCGGCGGCGTCTACCGCGGCGGCCACCTCGTCGGACCGGTCTGGCTGCTCACGCGTGGCCGGCTGGTGGCGCCGCTCGTCCGGCACCGCATCGTCGTCCTCGCCACGACACCCGGCCGGCGACACCTCGACGCGCTGCGCGCCCACGCCGAAGCCGGCCACCTCACGCCGGTCGTCGACCGCACCTACCCGCTCGCGGAGGTGCCCGCCGCCATCCGCTACCTGGAAGGCGGGCACGCCCGCGCGAAGGTCGTCATCACCGGCTGACCCGCGAACGAGTGCCGGACGAAGCCCGTCCGGGCCCCGACCGGCACTCCTCCGCCGTCAGCAGGACTTCTTCGCCGCGCGGCGGAACGCGTCCTCGGTGACCGCCTTCCGCTTGCCGCCGGGCTCGCCGACCAGGACCTGACCCGGCGGGAGCGCGGCCAGTTCCGCCAGCGTGAAGCGGACCGGCACGGTGCCCTGCCCGCTGTCGAAGGCGGAGGCGGTGTACTCCGTACCGGGCTGGAACGCGGTGAGCGTCTGCCCGTCGACCGTCCACCCCGACGGCGACTGCAACAACCGGACCTCGTCGACGGCCCCGCCGGTGCCGCGGTCGGCGTCCCACTGCGCCGGCGGGGAGACGCCCTCGGTGGAGACGCTCACCCGGTCCGCGTCGAACGTGTCGCAGCCGACGATCAGCATCGTGGGTTGCCCGTCCACCTGGCGCACCGCGGTCACCCGCTTGGCGGCCGGCGAGCACGCGGAGACGGTGGCCACGGTGGCGAGCGTCGCGAGGACGCCCGCCACCCGGATCAGCCGGGACGGCCTCAGCATCGGCTCACCAGCAGAGACCCAGCATGCACTTGGCCACTGGTTCGAGCCAGCTGGGCTGCGCCGGTTCCTTGCCATGCTCCCAGTATCCGCCCTTCCAGGGATTGGCCCCGATCTCCCACGGGTTGGCGTCGCCGTCGGTGCCGGTGAGCAGGTACGACAGGGCGGTGCCGGAGAAGTAGAGCGCCAGGAAGCTCGGCGGGCTGAAGTGCTGCCACTGATCGGAATGTCGTGCCTCGTGTTCGAGCAGGTCCGGGCCGTACGTCCCAGCGTCCACCCCGGCCCGGCGCAGCGCCTCCCGCTCGGCGGCCTCGGCGTTGACGGTCTGGAGCAGCTCACTCGACGAGTCCGGGTAGAGCAGGTAGTCGCCGATCGTGATCGGCCGCCCGTTCGGGGTCTGCACGCCGTAGCAGATCATCTGCTTCTGGCCGGCGAAGCACTGGCCGCCCCACAACTTGACGGCCGCCTGGGCCAGCAGGTTGTTGCCGAGCAGTTGGTTGCCCAGTCGGAACGGCGGGTCCCGTGGCGGGTCCTGGCCCGGGACCGGCACCTCCCAGGGGCTCTGCTCGGGGCCGCCACGGGACTGCTCCTCCCGCTGCAACCGCACCGCGGCGTCGAGCGCCGCCAGGGCGTCCGCCGCCGCCTCCTGCGCGCTCTTGCCGGCGGCCAGCGCCGAGGCGCGGGCCTGCGCGGCAGCCCGCTGGGCGGCGTCGGCGTAGGAGGCGGCCCGGGCCGCGGCGGCGTCGGCCGTCGCGGCGGACCGCGCCGCCGCCTGGGCGTCCCGCTGCGCGGCGGCCGCCGCGTCGCGGGCCACCTGCGCCGACGCCGCGGCCTGCACCGCGGACGCCGCCGCCTGCTGCGCCGAGGTGCGGGCCTGGTCGGCGTAACCGGCGGCCTGGCTGGCCGCGGTGGCGGCCTGCTCGGCGTAGCGCGCCGCGTCCTGGGCCGCCTTGCGGGCGACCGCCGCCACCCGCTGCGCCTCCGCGGCGTCCCGGCGGGCGTCGGCGGCGTACCGCAGCGCCTCGGAGACCAGACCACGGACCCGGGCGATGTGGGTGGCCGCCTCGGCGTCCCGACGCTGCGCGCGGAACTGCCCGTCGGTGAGGAAGTCCTTCAGGTACGACCGGGGGCCGGTGAGCGCGATCTGGGCCATCGACTTCACCTCCGGACCACCAGCGGTCATGATCTGGCCGACCCGGACCCGGTCGTCCAGCTCGGCCGCGGCGTACTGCCCGGTGGTCAGGAACTCGTGCCGGTCGGCGGGGGTGCCGTTGAGCGCGGCCTGCCCCGCCGCCTTCATCTGGGTGCCGCCGGCGGTCATCAACTGACCGATCCTGATCCGGTCGTCGGTGTCCTTGCCCGGGTACTCCCGGGTCTCCAGGAAGGTGACCACGGTGTCGTGCGAGCCGGTCAGCGCCGTCTCCGCCGCCGTCTTGAGCGCCGGCTTGTCGGCGGTGGCGGCGATGTGCCGGACCTTCATCCGGTCGTCCTCCTCGGCGGCGGCCTCCCGCCCGGTGGCGAGGAAGCTGCGGAGATCGGCCTCGGAGCCGGCGAGCGCGGCGCCCGCCGCCGCCCGGGTCCAGTCGCCGCCGGTGGTCATCAGACGCGCGGCAGCCCGACGCCCGCTGGACAGGACGACCTCCGACGAGGCGCCGGGGGCGCTGGCCTCGGCCAGCCACTGCCGGGTCTGCTCGTCCAGCCGCGCCTCCTCCGCGGCGTCCGCCGCGGCCCGGTCCAGTCGCTCCTGCTCGGCGACGCGCGCCTCGGCCGCGTCCGCCTTGCCCTCCTCGGTCTGGTCGGCCAGGCGTTCGGCGTCCGCCAGGCGGGCGTCCTCCTCCACCTGCACGGCCTGGTTGGCCGCCTCGGTCGCGGTGTTCGCGGCGGTGGTCGCGGCGGTGGCGGCCGCCGTCGCCCGAGCCGCCGCGGTGGCGGCCTCGCCGGCGTGCGCCGCGGCGTCGTCCGCGGCCACCGCGGCTGCCTCCGCGTGCTTCGCCGCGTCCAACGCCGCCTGGTACGCCTGCCGGGCGGCCTGCGCCGACTTCAGCGCGAACCGCTCGGCGGCGTTCGCGGCGCGGGTCGCCGCCGCGGCGTTGCGTTGGGCCGCCGCGGCGGCGGCCCGGGCCCGCGCGGCCTCCGCCGCCGCCACGTTGGAGTAGTTGCCGGCGGCCGCGGCCGCCGTCGCCGCGGCGGCGGCGTTGTTGCCGGCGCTGGCCGCGGCGGATGCCGCGCCGCTGGCGGCCTGGGCCGCGTTGCCGGCGGCGAGCGAGGCGTCGGCCGCCTTGCGGGCGTTGACCGCCACCTGGCGTGCCTCGGCGGCGGCCGTGCGGGCCGCCGCGGCCTTGGTCGCGTCGGTCGCCGCGTTGGCGGCGGCGCCGAACGCGCGGGACGCCGCCTGCCCGGCGAGCGTGGCCGCCGAGGCGGCGCGCGCGGCGGCGTTCGACGCCAGCCGGGCGGCGTTGTTGGCCGCCCGCGCGGCGCCGACCGCGGTGCGGGCCGCGTCGGCCGCGCGGGCCGCCGCGTCCGCCGCCCGGGCGGCGGCGCTGGACGCGCGCTTGGCCGACTCGCGGGCCGCCTCGGTCTCCGCCTTGGCGCGCTCGGCGGCGGCCTTGGCCAGCCGGGCCGCCTCCACCGCCTGCGCGGACGCGTTCTTGGCGGCCTCGGTCTCCTCGGCCGCCATCTCGCCGGCCTCCTTGGCCTGGCTGACCAACTGGGTGAGCGTGCTCACCTCCTGGTCCCGGGCCCGTGCCACGTGCTGCCCCCGGACCAGGAAGTCGCGCAGGTCCCGGTCGGTGCCGGCGAGCGCCTGCTGCGCGGCCTCGCGGACGGCGGGACCACCGGCGGTCATGATCTGGCCGATCCGCACCCGGTCGTCGAGCATCCGCGCGTTGCCCAGCTCCAGGAAGAAGAACCGCTCCAGGTCCTCCGGGGTGCCGGTCAGCGCGCGCTGGGTCGCGGCCTTCACCTGGGGGCCGCCCACGGTCATCACCTGGGCGGCGCGGACCCGCAGGTCGAGGGCGAGCGGCGCCTCGTAGCCGCTCTCCAGGAACCGCTGCACGTCGGCCGGGGTGCCGGCCAACGCCGCCTCGGCCGCCTGCCTCGTGTTGGACCCGCCGATCTCCTGGTACTGCTCCACCACGTCCCGGCTGTCGTGCGCCACCGCTTCGGAATAGCCGGTGTCGAGGAACTCGCGGAGGTCCGCGTCCGAGCCGGTCAACGCGACCTCGGCCGCCCGCGAGACGGCGGGGCCGCCGGTGCGCATCAGCTCCACGCAGCGGGCCCGGTCCGCCGGCGTCAGCGGATCCGCCGCGCTGGCCGGTGACGCGAACGTCGTCGCTGTCACGATCATGGTGGTGGTCATGGCGATGACGGCACGTAGTGTCGTCCCGCCCGGGCGCCTTCGGCGACCTCTCACGGCCTGTTCCCCCGTTCGTCCACTGGCAACGCCGGCACAGAAGTTCCGGCGCGGCCAGGCTATGTTCGCCGGGAGCAGCGTGATGTCCCGTATGGACGAACCACCACAATCGTCGATACCCGCCGGTCCGAGGGCGCACCGCGGCGGCGCGCCCCCGGGCCGGATCCGGGTCAGTTCGCGTGCACGCTGACGTTCGTCGCCCGCAGCAGGCCCACCACGGTCCGCACCGTCGCCAGGCCCTCCTGGTGGCTACCGGCCTTGATCCGGCCGGACCAGTAGGCGTACCGCTCGGCCAGGCTGTCGACGCCCACCGTCCCGGCCCGCAGCACGCAGGAGCCGAGCGGGTCGTCGGGCGCCTCGGTCGCCGGAGCGGCGGCGCACCCGGCGGTGAACCGTTCCTGTCCCCGCATCGGCTCGAGCCCGGAGACGTCGCCCTGACAGGGGTCCCAGTCGAGGACCTGGGCGCAGGTGGCGTAGTTCGCCAGCGCCCGCTGGTAGGCGTTGAACAGGTGCAGCGATCCGGTGTTGTAGCTGTCCTGGCTGCGCGGCAGGCGGTAGTCCGCCGGCAGGGACCGGTCGCCGAAGAGTTGACCGTGCAGCACGTCGTCCCGGTCCAACGCCGAGGACCAGCCCAGCTCGGAGAAGATCTGGAGCATCCGGACCGTGTCGGAGACCCTCTTCCCGGCGTCCCACAGTTGCTGGGAGACCGACCAGGTGCCGGCCGCCGGCCGGTCGACGCCGGTGCCGAGCGCCGCCACCCGGTAGAAGTAGCGCTGCTTACCGGTGAGCATGGCCCGCGTCTTGGTACGCGCCAGCGCCACCGCGGCGGGGTTCTCCACCACCGTCCCGCTGTTGTCCAACGCCGGCCGGTACGTCGAGTCCCACTTCTGGTTGATGTAGTAGTCGGGCTCCCGGCAGTAGCCGGTCGGCGGGTTGGCCCGCTGGTCCCACAGGCAGACGTCGATCAGGTGCGTCTTCCACGTCACGGTCCGCACGTCCTGCCAGTCGCCGCCCAGCCACTTGGCCTGCTGCCGCACCACCAGTTGCAGGTCGGCGTTGGTCCGCTGGGTGCGCGGCCCGTCGATCACCTCCACGTTGACGAAGTCGGCGTCCAGGCAGGAGCGCAGCTCCGGCCGGTGCGCGGGGGCCATCGCGTAGTTGGCGAGGTGGTAGACGTTCGGCAGCGCCGACCGGTTGACCCGGCTCGGCGTGGTGACGCCCCCGGCCTGTCCGCAGAACGACATCCTGGCCACGTCCGCGATCCGGCCCGCCGCCGGGACGTCCTGGTCGACGCTGCCCCACATGTCGTAGTCGCGGTCGGTCTCCACCCAGCGCACCGCCCGGCCGACCTCGTCGAGGGCCGCCTTCCACTGGCCCGTGGCCGACCGGTAGTCGGCCATGAGGCGCTGGAACAGCGCGTTGGTGCCGCCGTCCGCGGCCGGGGCGCTGAACTGCCGCACCCGACGGTTCACCGCGTCACCGGCGGCGATCGTGCTCTGCGTCTCGGCCGCGCCGACCTGGGCGGCGTACTGCGGGTTCTGCAGTTGCAGGATCAGGTTCGCGCGCGCGCCAAGCAGCCACGTCGACGGGTTCGCCACGCCACCGGCGGGCGCGTCGCCGGGGGCGGGGGTCAGCGCGATGCCCCGGGCGCCCGCCCACTGGGCCAGGTAGTCGATCGCGCCGGCCGGCAGGTGGAGACCGACCGTCGACACCGGGTCGGCCAGCGACGTGCCGACCGGGACGACGTGGGGCGCCTGCCGCGCCGAGTCGACCGCGAACGTCCGGGTCGGCGAGTCACCCTGGTCGAAGTACGTCGCGAAGGAGTCGATCGCCGAGCCGGTGCGCGCCTCGCGGTGCACGTACCGGTCGACGCTGGTCCGCAGCGGCTGCTGGGCGATCTGCTCGAACGCCGCCTGGCTGGCCAGCGCGAGCCCGTCGACCCGCTGGTCGAGCACGATGAGCTGCCCGGCGATGACGGTCAACTGGGCGCGTACCTCGGCGAGGTCCCGGGCGAGTGCGGTGAGCTGGGCGCTCAGCGCGTCGTACATCACGCCGAGCATCTTCTCGATCCGGTCGAACCGCTTGTCCATGCCCGCCGCGAGCCGGTTGATCTGGTCCCGCAGCGCCGCGATCTGCGCACCGGTGGCGTCGTCGGCCCCGCCGCCGGAGGTGAACAGCGGAAGCAGGATCATCGCGGCCCCCACCAGGCCACCGACCAGCGTGAACGTGGACATGGCCAGCGCCGCGGTGGTGATCCCGGCGGCCGAGATGGCCGCGGTGTAGGTGGTGATGGCCGAGATGGCGCCGACCACGGCCTTGGCGATGGTCTCGATCTGCCGGCCGAACTGCTTGTCCACCATGCCGGCGAGCTTGCCGAGCACGGTGACGGCCTGACCGAGCTTCTCGTTGAGCTTGCGGTCGGCCTCCGCCTTGGCCTTGGCGGCGGCCTCGTCGGTGGCTGTCGGCCTGTCCGGGCCGCCGATCGGGAAGCGGTCGGACTGGGCCACCGCGTCGGTCACCGCGGCCGCCGACCGCGCCCGCAGCGCGGCGAGCGCGGCGTCGAGCTGCGTCTGGATCTCCGCCCGGTAGGCGTCCTTGTCGTACCGCTTCGCGGTGATCGCCGCAAGGTCGAGGTGGCCGGACAGGTCGGGCAGTTGCGCCAGCTCGTCCGCCGGGGTGTCCAGGCGTACGCCGAGCCGGGCGCCGACCGCGGTGTTCCAGACCTCGGCGAGGACGGCGTCGGAGGCGGCCCGGGTGTGCAGCCCGGCCCAGACCTGGCCGATCGCGCTCCGCGACAGCATCTCCCACATGTGGTCCTGCGTGCCGCTGCGGATCTGCTCGATCGGCGGCACGATCCCGCCGAGTTCCTCACCTGTCGTGCTGCGCAGCAGCCCTCGGACCGCCGGGCCGCCGAGCCGCGCCTCACCGCTGCCGGCGAGTTTCTCCACGGCCGCGCCGAGCAGGTGGAGCTTGCCGGGTGACTCGTCGGACCCGGTGACGGCCTGCCCGACGAGGGCGGTGACGGTGGTCAGGTGGGCGCCGACGGCGGCAGCGTCGGCGGTCGGGTGGGTGGCGCGCCAGTCGCTGAGTTCGGCGGCGAGCACGGCGTCGGTCAGGCCCGGGGTGCCGCCCTCGCGGACCTGGACGACGGCCGCGAAGAGGGCGTGGTGCACGGCCTGCTCGTCGTAGGTGACCGGGTCGGCGGCGACCGCCGGCCCGGCCAGCCCGACGACCAGGCCGACACCGGTCACCGCGGCGAGCCACCGGTGTGGGCGGCCCTTCTGGGTTCTCATGGATGTCCCTTCTCCGACGCCCCGCGGTCGCGGGGCGCGATGCGGCCTCCATCGAGCCGGACCGGAGTTGGCGGGTGCTTAACGCGCGCTTGGCGTACCGGTCGGGACCGTCGGATGGACGATCTCCACGGTGGACCGGTCCGGTTAGGGTCACGGCGTGACGACGATCGGCGTGCTCGGCCCGGTGCGGGCCCTCCACGACGGCGCCGCGATCGACCTCGGCGCGCCTCGGCAGCGCGCGGTGCTGGCCCGGCTCGTCGCCGGCGGCGGTCACGCGGTGTCGGTCGACCGGCTGGTGGACGACCTGTGGTCCGCGGACCCGCCGCCACGGGCCCAGGCGGCGCTTCAGGTGTACGTGTCGAACCTGCGCCGGGCGCTGGAACCGGGCCGTCCGTCCCGCGCCCCGGCCCGGATCCTGGTCACCGTCGCCCCCGGCTACGCCCTGCGGCTGCCGGTGACCGACGTGGACGCCTGGCGCTTCGAGGCGCGGCTCCGGGCGGCGACCCCGGCCGCCGTCGACCGGCCCGCCGCGGCGGTCGCCGACCTGGAGACGGCACTCGCCTGCTGGGACGGCGGCACGCCGTACGCCGAGTTCGCCGGCGAGCCGTGGGCGGACCGGGAACGCGAGCGGCTGGGCCGGCTGCGGCTGAACGCCGTCGAGCAGCGGGCGAAACTGCTGCTCGACCTGGGCCGCCCGGGTGAGGTGGTGCTCGACCTCGATCCGCACGTACGGGAGCACCCGCTGCGGGAACGGGCCGCCATGCTGCTCGCGGTCGCGCTGTACCGCCTCGGCCGGCAGGCGGACGCGCTGGAGGTGCTGCGCGCGGTCCGCGCCGTGTTGGCCGAGCAGTTGGGCATCGATCCCAGCCGTGAGCTGCGGGACCTGGAGACGGACCTGCTACGGCAGAGTCCCCGGCTGGAGGCGCCCGCCGCCGTCGCCACCCGGCCCGCCGCCGGCGCCGGGCCGGCGGCCGTCACCGAACCGAGGGCCGGCGCCGGGCCGGAGGCAGTTGCCGGGGCAGCCGCGACGTCCGCTCCCGCCGCGAGCGCCGGGGCACGCCCCGAGCGACCGCTGGGCCGGGCGGCCGAGTTGGCCCGGTTGCGCGCCGCGGCGGCCCGCGCCGCCCGGACCGGCCTCGGCATCTGCTGGGTGGGCGCCGAGGCGGGCGCGGGGAAGTCGACGCTGGCGCAGCACCTCGCCGACACGCTCGCCGGGAACGGCTGGCGTCCGGTGACCGGGACCTGCCCGCAGGTGGAGGGCGCACCGCCGGCCTGGGCCTGGCACGAGGTGGTCACCGCCGCCCGCCGCCATCTCCCGCTCGACGAGGCGGAGGCCCACGGGCTGCGCCTGCTGTTGGAGACCGGCACGTCGGCCGGGGCCCGTGGGGAGTACGACGAGTTCCACCTCCGGCAGGCGCTGGCCGCCTACCTGTCCCGGTTGGCCGGTCACGGCCCGCTGCTCCTGCTGGTCGAGGACGTCCACCGCGCCGACGGCGAGACGCTGCGCATCCTCCGCCACCTCGCCGCCGCGCTCGCCGGGGCGCCGGTCCTGGTGGTGGCGACGTACCGGCCGGACGAGGTGACCGACGACCTCACCGTGGCGCGGGCCGCGCTGGCCGGCGTACCGGCCGTCGACTGCGAGCTGGGCGGCCTCGACGCGGACGCCGTCGGCGAACTGCTGCGCCGCTACGGCGTGGACAGCACCGACACCGAGCTGCTGCGTACCGTCCGGGACCGTGCGGCGGGCAATCCGCTGTTCACCATCGAGCTGGCCAAGCTGATCGCGGCCGAAGGGCCGGCGGCGGCGCTGGACGGCGTCCCCGCCGGCCTGGGTCACGTGCTGGCGCGGCGGCTGGCACGGTTGCCGGCCGGCGCGCGGACGGTGCTGCGGCAGGCCGCGGTCCTCGGCGAGACCGCCGACATCGACACCCTGCTCGCGGTCGACGGCGGCCCGGAGGACCAGGTCCTCGACGGGCTGGAGGCCGGGGTGACCGCCGGCCTGCTCGTCGAGCCCGCGCCGGGCCGGGTGCGGTTCGCGCACGCCCTGATGCGGGACGCGCTCTACCACAGCGTCCCGCTGCTGCGGCGCACCCGCATCCACAGCCGCGTCCTCGACGTGCTGCGGGAGCGGCATGTCGACGACGTGGCCGCGATGGGGCGACACGCGCTCGCGGCCCTCACCCCGGCCACCGCGGCCGACGCGATCGGCCACCTCGCCGCCGCGGCCCGCCGCGCCGGCGACCTGGGCGCGCCGCGGGAGGCCGCCGCGCTCTGGGCCGGCGCGTTGCGCGCGGTCGACCTGGCGCCGGCGACCACGGTCCGGACCCGCCTCGACCTGCACCGCAGTCTGGCCACCGCCGGCGCGCTCGCCGGTGACGTGCTCACCGCCCGCGCCGCCCGCGCCGAGGCGGTACGGCTGGCCACCGGCACCGGCGATCCGGCGGCCGTCCACGCGGCGCTCACCTGTTTCGACGCCCCGGTCACCTGGACCATCCGGCCGGACCGCCTGGTGGACGAAGCCCTGGTCCGGCTGTTGGAGCAGGAACTGTCCCGGGTCGGCGACGACCGTCCGGCGCTGCGGTCCCGGCTGCTGAGCGTGCTGGCGTTCGAGATCGAGGGCGCCGACCAGGAGCGCGCCGACGAGGTCACCCGGGAGGGCCTCGCGCTGGCCCGCCGGCAGGACGACCCGGCCGTGCTCTGCCGCGCGCTCAACGCCCGCTACTTCGTCACCGTCGCTCCCGCGCACCGCGCCGAGCTGCCCGAGGTGGGCCGCGAGCTGTTGGCGACGGCCGAGGCCGCCGGCCTCACCGCGTACCGCTGCGAGGCCCACCACATCCTCTATCAGGCCGCGCTCGCCGAGGCCGACTTCGACCGGGCCCGGCACCACGTCGACCGGGCGGTCGAGCAGGCCACCACCGGCCAGCTCGGCCTGATCCTGGCCGTGATGGGCTGGTTCACCGGCCTCTGCGCGCTGTTCCGGGGCGACCTCGACGAGGCGTCGCGCCGCTACGCGGAGATCAGCGACCGGATGAGCCGGGTCGGCGGCCCGAACGCGGCGGCGATGGGGCTGATGGGCCGGTTCACCGCGCTGACCGTCGCCGGGCGCGGGCACGAGGTGGTCGACGAGCTGCGGCAGGTGCACGCGCGGGTGCCGGACGACGCCCACGACGTGCTGGCCCACGCGCTGCTCTCCGCCGGGGACCACGCCGGGGCGCGGGCGGTCTGGCGGCCCCGGGCCCCGATCCGTCCGGACTACCTCTGGCTGTACTGGATGACGGTGCGCGGTCAGGTCGCCGCCCGGCTCGGCGACATGCCGGCCGCCCGGCGCTGCTACCGGGAGCTGTCGCCGTGGGCCGGCCGCTTCGCCGGGTTGGAGTGCGGGTCGATCTCGCTCGGGCCGGTGGACCAGACGCTCGCCGAGCTGGCCGCCGCGCTCGGCGACCCGGTGGCGGCCGCCGCGCACCGGGACGCCGGGCTCCGGCTGGCCCGCGCGGTCGGCGCCGTGCCGTGGAGCGACGAATCGGCGTACGTGCCGGTGGCGGCGTGAGCCGGCCGCTCACCCGCCGAAGACCCGCGCCTCCCGTCGCCGGAAGCCCGGTCGCACCGCCGCGAGCGTCAGCCGCAGCACCGGTCCGGCGATCCGCTTCAGCTCGTCCAGCTCGGCGGGCTCGGCGTACCGCTCGATGCGGGGCAGCTCGAAACGCAGCGCGCCGCCCTTGCGGACGGCCCGTTCCACGGTGTCCCAGTCGGCCACGCTGACGTACCGGCGGATCACCGGGAAGATCAGCCGTTCCTCCTCCTCGATGTGCTCGTCGAGGGCGTCGCGCAGCTGGGCGAGGGCCGTGGCGAGCCGCCGCGCGGCGGTGCGTACCCGGTGCTCCGCCGGCCCACCGGGGGCGAACACGGAGACCAGGTCGTCCACGGCCGCGCGTACCTCGTCCAGCACCGGGTCCAACGAGGCGTGGTCGTCGCTCAGCTCGCGCAGGTCGATCTCGGCGGCGGCCGAGCGTTCCAGCACCGGCCAGAGGACCTCGTCCTCCATCCGATGGTGGTGGTGGATGCCGGCGCAGAGCAGCCACACGTACGTCCGCAGCGCCCGCGCCCGACGGCGGTCGTAGGTGATCAGGCCGGCGGCCACCCGGTCCGACAGGTCGGCGAGTCGCCGGGTGTCGGCGCGCATCGTACGGTGGTTGATCCGGAAGCCGACGAGGTTCGGTCCGGTCTCGGAATCGGTCGTGTCCATGGTCTCCTCCGGCCGCTGCGGTCAGCGGCCCGCTCGGCGGGATGTCGTGCGTCGAGCCTCGATCGCCGCACCTGGCGCTCACTTGGTGGCGGCTTGGCCGTCGGGCGCCGCCGCGACGGCGTGCGGAATTCGGCGCTTTCCCGGCCTCCGGCGACGCCCGCGTGCGAGCGTGGAAGCCACCCGGACACGGGTCGGCAGCCGAGGAGGGGCGGTGGCGTCGTGAACTACCACCTGTTCCAGATGATCAACGCCGGGGCGGGGCGGGTCGACGCCGTCGACGACGCGTTCGAGTGGGCGGCGGTGTGGTTGATCTACGTCCTGGGGGCGTTGGCGGTGGTGCCGGTGGTCCGCGCCGGCCGGCCGGCCGCCGGCGCCGTGGCGCGCGTGCTCGCCGCGCTCGCGCTCGCGTTCGCGCTGGGCCGGGTGACCGCCGCGCTCAGCACCGAGGTACGGCCGTTCCAGACCCATCACGTGCACCAGTTGATCCCGCACGCGACCGGTCCGTCGCTGCCCAGCGACCACGCCACCGCCGCGTTCACCCTGGCCCTCGCGGTCGGCGTCTTCCTGTCCCGGCGCTGGGGCGCGGTGCTCACGATCCTGGCGGTGGTCATCGGCTTCGCCCGGGTCTGGACCGGCGTGCACTACCCCGGCGACATCGCCGCCGGCGCCCTCGTCGCCGCCGTCGCCGTCGTCACGGTCGCGGTCGCGACCCGCCGCTTCGCGCGCCGGTTCCGGCCGCACCCCGACCCGACCGCCTGAGGTCCGGCCCGGCCTCGGAGCGTGAGCCGGCGCACCGGTCCGGTGGTGTTCACTGTCAACCGTGGATCGTCAACGACTCAGCGACATCGCGCACTCGCACCACCCGATCGCGGCGCCGGTCTCCGGCGTCAACGTCAACCGGCTCCTGCGCCGGGCGGACCGGCGGCCGGCGGCGCGCATCCTCGACCTCGGCTGCGGGCGGGCGGCCTGGGCCATGCAGGCCCTCGCCCACTATCCGGACGGCCACGCGGACGGCGTCGACGTCAGCCACCACGCGCTCGAACACGCCGCCGCGGCGGCCGAGACGCGCGGCCTCGCCGACCGGCTGACGCTGCACGAACGCGACGCCCGCGGCTACGTGCCGGACGGCGACTACGACCTGGTGCTGTGCGTGGGTTCGACGCACATCTTCGACGGCTTCGCCGGGACGCTGCGGGCCGCCGGCCGGCACGTGAACCCGGACGGGATCCTGCTGGTGGGTGAGGGCTTCTGGCAGGCGCCGCCGACGCCGGAGGCGCTGGCCGCGCTGGACGCGAAACCGGAGGACCACACCGACCTCGCCGGCCTGGTGGACGCCGCCGAGGAGGCCGGCTGGACCCCGGTGTACGCGCACCTCAGCGACGCCGCCGAGTGGGACAACTACGAATGGTCGTGGGTCGGCTCGCTCACCGAGTGGGCGCTCGACAACCCCGGCCATCCCGACGCCGCCGAGGCGCTCACGGTCGCCCGGGCGCACCGGGACGGATGGTTGCGCGGTTACCGCAACCTGCTGGGTTTCGCGACCCTGGTGCTGCGCCGCGCCTGACCGCCGGTCGCCGCCGCGGGGACGGACCGACAGTCAACGCGGGGCCCGGCCGCGCTGGTCCCCGGCGGGGAGACGGCCGTCGCAGCGAACGTCCTTCACGGTGACCGGCCGCCGGAGCATCATCCAGTCGAGCACGGTCTCCTCCACCGGCCAGCCGTGCACCGTCACCACGCTGTACGGCACCGGTCGGGCCTGCGGGCAGAGAACCTGCGAACGCACGTGGTCGTTGGGCAGGAACCGGACGACGGCGGCCCGGTCCAGCATGATCGTCGAGGTGTCGGTGACGGTGATCAACGCGCCGAGCACCACCTCCGGGGCGACCTCGCCGTCCCCCGTCGCGGTCTCGGATGCCGGTGGGGCGACCTCGACCGCGGTGGTGGGCAGCACCGGCGCCGCCAGGAAGACCGCGCCGGTCACCAGCGGCAGCACGGCCGCGACCGCGTACGCCAGGCCGTGGGTGACCGCCGGCGCGATCCACCCGGGGATCGCGCCGGTGAGCAGCACGGTGGCGACGGGTGGCACCACCAGCAGCACGGCGGTGGTCGGCTCACCGACGTGCAGCGCCGTCCACGCGGCCGGGGCCAGCGCGGCGTACTCCAGCACCGCCACGGCCAGCGGGATCGCCACGCCGACCAGGAGGATCCGGTTCGGCCGGTCGGGATACAGGTAGCGGGTACGCAGCGCGAGCAGGCAGAGCGCCAGCATCAGCAGGGTCGGCAGGAAGCGGAGCTGCCAGGTGAGCGCGCCGAGCGCGACCGCCGCGGTGGCCACCCAGCCGGGGGTACGCGCCGTCCAGGAGGCGAGCAGCGACCGGTCCGGGTCGAAGCGCTCCGGGGCGCTGAGCCGCAGCAGCCGCCCGAGCACCCCGAACATCAGCACGACCAGTGGGAAGGCCCAGACCAACGCGATCAGCAGCGCGCTGAGCAGGCCCAGCGGGCTGACGTACTGCACCAGCAGCAGCATCGTCGACATGTCCTGGCGGCTGAGTTGCCACAGCCGCAGCACCAGGAGCAGGACGGGGAACGCGGGGAGGAGCGTCAGCAGCCACTGCTGCGCCTGCCGGGCCCCGGCCATCCGGCGGGGCCGGCCGCTCTTGCCCGGGCCGCCGGTGATCCGGAGGATGCCGGGGCCGGCAGTGCGATCCTCTCCCACGGCCACTGCCGTACCTCCACCTTCCTGGGGTCGGGCTGCTGCTGTACCGCGACCGGCTGCGGGAGGTTGAAACGCTGCTGCCAGCGGAAGTTGGCGTCGTACGCCTGCTCCCAGGCCGAGTTCCGCGGGTTCGTGGCCGAGTCGTCGAGCGCGAGATCCACCAGGTCGCGGAGCGCCTCGTTCGGGCCGGTGTTGACGCCCCACTTCTCCGCGGCCGACTCGCCGATGTCCCAGTGCCGCAGCGGCTTGGCGTTGCGGAGCAGGCTCGGGAAGCGCTGACCCTCGTCGCCCGACCGGTCGCCGGTGACGAAGCCGGCGAGGATCGCCGCGTCGCTGCTGACCGCGTTCACCTTGCCGTCGTACAGCTCCTGGACGCACTCACTGATCTTGTTCCGGCCGATCGGCCGGGCCCGGGCCTCCCGCAGGCGCGGAATGGCGGTCGAGGTGGTCAGCGTGCAGACGGTCCGGCCGGCCAAGTCCTCCAGGCTGCTCACCGGGCCCTTGTCGCTGGCCAACGTCACGACCGACTGCTCGGTCTGGAGGTAGGCCGCGGAGAAGACCGCCCCCTCCTCCTCTTCCCGCTTCTTGGTGATGCTGTAAGAGGCGATCACCATGTCGACGGTGACGAAGCCGTCGCGGTCCCGGGCCTGGCGGCGGGCCCGGTCCTCGCTCTCCATCGGCAGGAACCGCACCTGGGACCGGTCGAACCCGAGATAGCCGGCGATCAGGTAGGCGATGTCGACGTCGAAGCCCTTCCAGACGTCGTTCGGCAGTCGCTGGGAGACGCCGGGTTGGTCGTCCTTCACGCCGACGAGCAGTTGCGCCTTGCCCTTGAGGCCGGCCCGCTCCATCAGGTCGTCGCGGGTCGGTGGGCCCAACTGGAGCACGATGGGGATCAACGCCGCCGCGAGGAGTGCCAGCACGACCACCAGCCCCACCAGCCGGAGCTGACGGATCCGGGTGACCCGCGACGCGCCCGGCACCGGCCCGGACGGGGCCGGCTCGCCTGCCTGATTCACCTGTGCCCTCCCCCGCTGCGCCCGGTGAGCGTCAGTCGTTCCATTGTCGGGTCCGTGGCAAGGCGGGGACGAGCCGCCCCGAGGGTCGGGATGCCGGCCGGCCAGGAGCACCAGATGTCGGAGCGTGTTCATCGGCCGGTGTGGAAGGCCGAGACTAGGTCATCGGATCTTCGGATGGGGTCCCGTCCGGCGCTCCGCCCGACCCACGGAGATTCACCGCCGGTGATGGTCGGCGGTTTTGCCGTCCCATTGATGGTGTCGGTGCGACTATGGAGGGCGTGGGAACTGCGAAAACAGCGATGCCGTCCATCTCGCCGCTGACCGGCGAGCCGATCAAGCGTGCCGACGCCGAGCGCCTCGCGGGCGTCCTGAAGGCGTTCGCCGACCCGGCTCGGCTGCGGCTGATCAGTCTGATCCAGTCCGCCCCGGAGGGTGAGGCGTCGGTGAGTGACCTGACCGCCCCGCTCGGGCTGTCCCAGCCGACGGTGAGCCATCACCTGCGCATCCTCACCGAGGCCGGGCTGCTCGAACGCGAGAAGCGCGGGGTCTGGGCGTACTACCGGGTGGTGCCGTCCGCGATCGCCGCCATCGCCGACCTGCTGACCCCGCCGCGCAAGCGGGCGACGAAGCGGACGCGCTGAGCGCCGTCACGCCCCCCGGCGGAGTCGCCGCGCACGCCGGGTGACAGGCACGCCGAGCCTGATGCGGACCGGGGCGGAGAACCGGTCCGCCCTGCCTCCCGGCGGGTCGCCCTGCCTCCCGGCGGGTCGCTCGGCCGGTCCGGGTGACGGCTCGGGCCGTGGCCTGCCCGAGCCGTGCCGAGCCGTGCCCGAAGCGCCGGCCCGAATGCCCGGCCCGCTCTCGCCGCGCCGGGTCGACATCGATGTGTTCTAATTACTCACGTCGATGTTCGCGATAACATCAGCGACCGGTATGCCACCACCGAGGCACCTCCGGGAGCGCCGCCTCGTGCCGGGCCGGACACCTCGCGCGGCGCACGGGCGGCCGAGTGCGCGCAGCGGGTGTTAGCGCTTCACCGACGGTCACCACCCGTGAGGCTCCGTGCCGGTACGGACGGCCCCGGAGCCTGCGCACCCGAGGAGCCGTCATGGCCATCCCCCGTCCCCGATCCCTCCGATCCGGACGACCACGACTGCTGGTCGCCACCCTCGCCCTCGTCCTGGCCGCCGGCGGCGCCGTCCTGACCACCCAGGCCCGGACGGCGGTCGCCGCCCCCGGGCCGGGCGCCGTCGTGGGCGTGCAGTCCGGACGCTGCGTGGACGTACCGAACGGCAGCACCACCAACGGCACCCAGGTCCAGCTGTACGACTGCACCGGAGCGGCGGCACAGAACTGGACCTACACGTCGGCGCGGCAGTTCACGGTCTACGGGACCAAGTGCCTGGACGCCAACGGCCGGGGCACCAGCCCGGGCACCACCGTGATCATCTGGGACTGCAACGGCCAGGCCAACCAGCAGTGGACCGTCAACGGCGACGGCACCATCACCGGTCAGCAGTCCGGGCTCTGCCTGGACGCCAACGCCGCCGGCACCGCCAACGGCACCAAGCTGATCCTCTGGACCTGCAACGGCCAGGCCAACCAGCGGTGGACCACGTCCACCACACCGTCGTCCCCGCCGCCCACCTCGCCGCCGCCGACCGGTGGCCGGCCGTGTGACATCTACGCCGCCGGCGGCACGCCCTGCGTGGCGGCGCACAGCACCACCCGCGCGCTGTTCTCGGCGTACGGCGGCAACCTCTACCAGGTCCGTCGCTCGTCGGACAGCGCCACCCGCAACATCGGCGCGCTGGGCGCCGGCGGCTACGCCGACGCCGCCGGCCAGGACGCGTTCTGCGGCGGCACGACCTGCGTGATCACTGTCGTCTACGACCAGTCGGGACGCGGCAACGACCTGTGGTACCAGGGCTCGGCGCAGGTCCCCGGCTCCTCCTCCAGCCGGCCCGCCACCGCGACCAGCGAGGCGCTGACCGTCGGCGGCGCGAAGGCGTACTCGCTCTACATCAACCCCGGCAACAGCTACTGGCGCGACGGTCACCTGACCGGCGTCCCGACCGGCAGCGCGCCCGAGGGCATGTACATGGTCACCAGCGGCACGCACGTCAACAGCGGCTGCTGCTTCGACTACGGCAACAGCGAGACCACCCGCAGCGCGGACGCCGCCGGCGCGATGGACGCGATCAACTTCAGCACCAGTTGCTGGTTCGGCGGCTGCTCCGGCAGCGGCCCCTGGGTCCAGGCCGACCTGGAGTGGGGCCTCTACCCCGGCGGCAGCCAGACCTGGAACCCCAACCAGCGCGCCTTCACCAGCAAGTTCGTCACCGCCACGCTGAAGAACAACGGCACCTCACGGTTCGCCATCAAGGGCAGCAACGCCCAGTCCGGCAACCTCTACACGCTCTACGACGGGTCGCTGCCCCCCGGCTACAGCCCGATGAAGAAGCAGGGCGCGATCATCCTGGGCAGCGGCGGCGACTGCTGCAAGCCCGGCGGTGGCGCCAACCTGAGCGCCGGCACGTTCTACGAGGGCGCCATGGTCGCCGGCTATCCGTCCGACGCGACGGAGAACGCGGTCCAGGCCAACGTCGTGGCCGCCGGCTACCGCTGAGACCACCCGCACCCCCACCGGAAGGACACTCATGTTAGCGCTATCAACGAGACCTGCTCGCCGTGGTCGGCGCAGGCTCGCGTTGCTCGCCAGCCTGCTCGCGATGATCGGGCTGTTCCCGGCGATCGCCCGGGCGGACAACCCGATCGTGCAGACGATCTACACGGCCGACCCGGCGCCACTTGTCTACAACGGCCGGGTCTACCTCTACACCGGCCACGACGAGGACAACTCGACCTGGTTCACCATGAAGGAGTGGCGGGTCTACTCGTCCGACGACATGGTCAACTGGACCGACCACGGTTCCCCGCTCAGCCTCGCGACCTTCAGCTGGGCCAAGCAGGACGCGTGGGCCGGCCAGGCGGTCTACCGCAACGGCAAGTTCTACTGGTACGTACCCATGGTCGTGCGGGCGACCGGCCAGATGGGCATCGGGGTGGCGGTCGCCGACAGCCCGACCGGCCCGTTCCGGGACGCCATCGGCCGTCCGCTGGTGAGCAACGGCGAGATCGACCCCACCGTGTTCATCGACGACGACGGCCAGGCGTACCTCTACTGGGGCAACCCGCGGCTGTGGTACGTCAAGCTCAACGCGGACATGACCTCGTACTCGGGCAGCCCGACGCAGATCCCGCTGACCACCGCGGGTTTCGGCACCCGGACCGGGGACGCGAACCGGCCCACCCTCTACGAGGAGGGGCCGTGGGTCTACAAGCGCAACAACCTCTACTACAACGTGTTCGCCGCCAAGTGCTGCTCGGAGTTCCTCGCCTACTCGACGGCGCCCGGCCCGCTCGGGCCGTGGACCTACCGCGGCACGGTCATGCCCACCCAGGGCAGCAGCTTCACCAACCACCCCGGGATCGTCGACTTCAAGGGCAACTCCTACCTCTTCTACCACAACGGCGCGTTGCCGGGCGGCGGCGGTTTCACCCGGTCGGTGGCGGTGGAGAAGTTCACCTACGGTGCGGACGGCTCGATCCCGACCATGTCCATGACCACCACCGGGCCCCCGCAGGTCGGCACGCTGAACCCGTACGTCCGGCAGGAGGCCGAGACGATCGCCTGGGGGCAGGGCGTCGAGACCGAGCCGGCCAGCGGCGGCGGCATGAACGTCGGCTACATCGACAACGGGGACTACATCAAGGTCAAGGGCGTGGCGTTCGGCACCGGCGCGACCTCGTACACCGCCCGGGTGGCCTCGGCCGGTAGCGGGGGCAGCATCGAGCTGCGCCTGGACGGCACCAGCGGCCCGCTCGTGGGCACCTGTCGGGTGTCCGGCACCGGCGGGTGGCAGACCTGGGCCGACACGACCTGCGGGGTCAGCGGCGCCACCGGCACCCACGACCTGTACCTGCGGTTCACCGGCGGCAGCGGCTCGCTGTTCAACCTCGACCACTGGCGGTTCAGCTCCGGCACCAGCACCCCGCCGACCGACCCGCCGCCCACCACCCCGCCGCCGACGACCCCGCCGCCCACCACTGCACCGCCGACCACGCCGCCGCCGACCAACGGCCCCTGCACCGCCAGCTACCGCACCACCAGCACCTGGTCCGGTGGCTTCCAGGGCGAGGTGACGGTCACCGCCGGCACCTCGGCGATCAACGGCTGGACGGTGGGCTGGAGCCTGGCCGGCGGCCAGAGCATCAGCCAGATCTGGGGCGGGACGCTGAGCACCAGCGGCTCCACGGCGACGGTCCGCAACGTGTCGTACAACGGCTCGGTGCCGGCCGCCGGCTCGACCACGTTCGGCTTCCTCGCGAACGGCTCGCCGTCGACCCCGTCCCTCACCTGCACCAGCCCCTGAGAGGAACAGTCATGCGTACCAGGAGAGGATGGCTCGCCGCGGTCGCGGCGCTGGCCATGGCCGTCGCCGGCGTGCTGGTCCCGGCCGGGCCGGCCGGGGCCGAGTCCAACGGCGGGGTCCGGGTGATGCCGCTCGGTGACTCGATCACCGAGGGCACCCAGGTCCCGGGCGGCTCCCGGATCGGGCTGTGGCAACGGCTCGCCGCCGGTGGCTACCGGATCGACTTCGTCGGCTCCCAGTTCAACGGGCCGGGCAACCTCGGCGACCACGACCACGAGGGCCACCCGGGCTGGCGGATCGACCAGATCGACGCCAACATCACCGGCTGGCTCAACACCTACCAGCCGCGCACCGTGCTGCTGCACATCGGCACCAACGACATCCTGCAGAACTACAACGTCTCCACCGCGCCGAACCGGCTCTCCACGCTGATCGACCGGATCACCACGACGGCGCCCAACGCCGACGTGTTCGTGGCGCAGATCATCCCGTTGGCCAACGCCGGCCAGGAGTCGGCGGTGCGGACGTTCAACGCCGCCCTGCCCGGCATCGTGCAGTCCAAGGTGAACGCCGGCAAGCGCGTGCACCTGGTCGACCAGCACGCGGCGCTGACCACCGCCGACCTGATCGACGGCATCCACCCGACGGCCACCGGCTACGACAAGATGGCCGCCGTCTGGTACGCCGCGTTGCAGTCGGTGTCCGGCAGCATCGGCACCCCGGGCACCGGCGGCGGCACCTACCAGAACGTGCAACTGGTCGGCACCGGCTCGGGGCGGTGCCTGGACGTGCCGAACGGCAGCACCACCAACGGCACCCAGGTGCAGTTGTACGACTGCTGGGGCGGCACCATGCAGCGCTGGACGTACACCGCCAGCAAGCAGTTGCAGGTGCTCGGCAACAAGTGCCTGGACGCGAACGGGCGCGGGACCGCGAACGGCACCGCGGTCATCATCTGGGACTGCAACGGGCAGGCCAACCAGCAGTGGAACGTGAACGCCAACGGCACGATCAGCGGCGTGCAGTCCGGCCGCTGCCTGGACGCGGCCGGCTACGGCACCGCCAACGGCACGCGGATCAACCTGTGGGACTGCCACAACGGCTCCAACCAGCTCTGGACCACCCGCAGCTGACCTGAAAGGCGGGGCCCCTTCTTAACGCCTCCGGTAGAGGAAGGGGCCCCGCTTAACTCTTGCGAAGGAAGGAGCACGCCATGCCGAGACATCGACTCGTCGTGGGTGTCGTCGCCGGGGTGGCGGGGCTGGTCCTCGCCATGGGCGGCGTCGCGCTCGCCGCCGGGCAGAGCACCACCGGCATCGCCCCGCTGGCGGCGACCGCCGGCTGCGGCAAGGCGCCGGCGCTGACCAGCGGCTCGCACACGATCTCCAGCGGCGGCCAGAACCGCTCGTACATCCTGCGGATCCCCGACAACTACGACAACAACCGGCCGTACAAGCTGATCTTCGGCTTCCACTGGAACGGCGGCACCGCGGGTGACGTCGACTCCGGCGGGACCAGCGGCTATCCCTGGTCCTACTACGGGGTCCGGGCGCTGGCGAACAACAGCGCCATCTTCGTGGCGCCGCAGGGCAACGGCAACGGCTGGGCCAACCCGAACGGTCAGGACCTGACCTTCGTCGACGACATGGTCCGCACGTTCGAAGCCGGTCTCTGCGTCGACACCACGCAGCGGTACGCGATGGGCTTCAGCTACGGCGGCGGCATGAGCTACGCCCTCGCGTGCGCCCGGGCGAACGTGTTCCGCGCGGTCGCGGTCTACTCGGGCGCGAACCTCAGCGGGTGCAACGGCGGCACCCAGCCCATCGCGTACCTGGGAATTCACGGGCTGCGGGACGGCACGCTGCCGATCTCGGCGGGGCGTTCGCTGCGCGACCAGTTCGTCCGGAACAACGGCTGCACCCCGCAGAATCCGCCCGAGCCGGCGCAGGGCAGCCTGACGCACGTCGTCACCTACTACTCGGGCTGCCGGGCCGGCTACCCGGTCGCCTGGGCCGCGTTCGACGGGCCGCACGCCCCCAATGCCGTGGACGGCACCGCCGACCCGTTCGCACCCGGCGAGCGGTCCTGGACCCAGGCGGTGGTCTGGCGGTTCTTCACCCAGTTCGACGGCACCACGCCGACGAACCCGCCGACCACCCCGCCGCCGGCGTCCGCCCGGCAGCTCGCCGGCGGGCAGTCCGGCCGCTGCGTCACCGCGCCCATCCAGACCTCCGGTACGCAGGTGCAGTTGCAGGACTGCGCCGGGCAGTCCGGGCAGCTCTGGACCGCCACCTCCGGCCGGCAGTTGCAGTTGGCCGGCAACCTGTGCCTGGACGCGAACGGGGCCGGCACCACCAACGGCACCGCGGTGATCGTGTGGACCTGCAACGGCCAGGCCAACCAGCAGTGGAACGTCAATGCGAACGGCACCGTCACCGGCGCGCAGTCCGGGCTCTGCCTGGACGCCAACGCCGCCGGCACCGCCAACGGCACGCGGCTCATCCTCTGGGCCTGCAACGGCGGCGCCAACCAACAGTGGAGCTGGCGCTGACGTGTTAAGCGGGGCCCCTTCCTATACCGCAAGCGTTAAGAAGGGGCCCCGCCTTGCATGTCAGCTTCGGAGGGTCCAGCGCTGGTTGGCGCCGTTGAGGCACTGCCAGAGCTGGACCTTGGTGCCGTTGGTGGTGCCGAACGCGCTGGCGTCCAGGCACAGCCCGGACTGCACGCCGGTGATCGAGCCGTCGGCGTTGAGGTTCCACTGCTGGTTGGCCTGGCCGTTGCAGTCCCAGACGACCACCGCGGTGCCGTTGGCGGTGCCCTGACCGGACGCGTCCAGGCACTTGGTGCCGTACACCGTGAGCTGTTTGCCCGAGGTGTAGCTGAAGCGCTGGTTGGCGCCGCCGTTGCAGTCCCAGAGCTGGGCCTGGGCGCCGTTGGTGGTGGTGGAGCCGGGCACGTCCACGCACCGGCCGGACTGGCCGCCGACGATCTGGACGTTCTGGTTGGTGGGTCCGCCGCCGCCGGGCGGCAGCAGGGTGACGGTGGACGTGTCGTTGATGTTCGCGTGCGACACGGTGACCGTGGTGCCGTTGTTGGCCAGGGTCACCACGCTGTCCCGGACCGTGACCGGGCCGGCCACGGCGCCGCCGTTGTTGTACGGGATGTTCTGCACCACCACCCGGACCTGGTTGTTCACCACCAGGCCGCTGGTGGCGTCGAGCCGCTGGAGGTTGACCGCCACGTTGCCGGTGGTCGAGTTGCCGCCGACGAGGATCTTCGCCGAGCCGGCGTCCCGGGTGGCGAACGCGTCGTAGGAGGCGCTCGGCGTGACCGCGACGACCTGGCCGGTCATCGAGCCGTAGAACTGGTAGGCCCACCATTCGCCCCTGGGCTGGTACTGCCCGCTGGAGTTGCGGGTGAGCAGGCTGGCCAGGTCGTTGTGCAGGTTCTGACCGCCGGCCCAGTTGGCCCGTAGCCCGTCCGCGCCGGCGCGTTCCAGCCGGGCCAGGTACCACGCCCCGCCGGCCGGGTTCTGCTGGTTGGACGCGCCGTACTCGTTGATCTGGTGCGCTCGCGGGTGCGGGATGCCCCGGGAGTCGAGAGTCTGGTTGGCGGTGGCCACGTTCGCCACCGGGTCGCCGGGCAGCGAGTGCCAGCTGAAGATGTCCGGCACCACGTTGTTGGCCTTGACGTAGTCGAGGTACTGCGTCCACCACCCGCTGGTGGACGGTACGCAGGCGCAGCTCGGCCCGACGATCAGCATGCCCGGGAACGTGGCGCGGATGCGTTGGTAGGTGCGTCGCCACAGCTCGAAGTACTGCGACTGGGGCCGGTTCCAGAACAGGCTGATGTTCGGCTCGTTCCAGATGTCCCACTGCACCGTGATGCCGGCCGCGCGCACGTCGGCGAAGAGCCGGTCCAGGAAGCGGTCGTAGTCGCTCCAGTCGCCGTTGTCGCCGGGGAAACGGCTGATCGCGGCGCCGTCGGCGCCCCACAGGTCGTGGTCGAGCAGCACGAACGTGCCGCCCAGGGCCGCGGTGCGTCGGGCCTGCGCCACGGTGGCGTTCCACCGGCGGTCGTAGCCACCGCCGACCCAGCCCTGGCCCGGCAGTTGGGCGCCCCCGGCGCGCATGGCCCGGAACCGCACGTCCCGGAAGTAGTTGTCCGGCGGGTTCTGACCGTTCTCGGTCATCCCGTAGATCCAGCCCGAGCCACGGTAGGTCGGCGTACCGAGCGCGGTGGAGAAGGTGACGGTGAGCGACTCGTCGGCGGCCCGGGCAGGGGCCGCGACGACCGCGAGCGAGCAGACGACGGCGACGGCGCCGGCCGCGATCCGGGCGGCGAGGCCACGGATCCGGGGTGCCCGGGGGCGGGGGAGGTCCACTGGTGACTCCTTCGGCAGGGCGGGGATGCTGCGGAGGACGTCCTGGCGAATCGATTCGCCGCGCAGCTTAGGCGTTGACATCGATAAATGTCAACGCGATGACCCGGCCGTGACATCGATGTTTCCTGAGCAGGCATCGAACATCTTGACCGTCTCGCCGGAGCGGCCTATCTTCGGTCGAACCGATTCGCCCACCGCGTGCCGAGGGGGCACACCATGACGACATCCGCGTGGCGGCGGGGCGTGGCCGGCGCCACCCTGACCGCTCTCGTCCTCGCCGGCAGCGCCTGCGCCGCGACGGACGGCCCGGACCGCGGCTCCGGCGGGGCCGCGTACACGGTCTGGGACCCGTATCCGCAGTTCGCCGCCGGATCCGACTGGGAGAAGCTGCTCCAGAGCTGCGGCAGCGCCGCGGGCGTGACGGTGCGCCGCACCGGTTACGACACCACCGACCTGACCAACAAGGCGCTGCTCGCGGCCCAGCAGAGCAACTCACCCGACGTGCTGATCATCGACAACCCGGTGATCTCGACGCTGGCCCAGGCCGGCGCGCTGACCTCGGCGGACGAGACCGGGCTGGACACCTCCGCCTCCGCGCCCAACCTGCTCGGCGCCGGCCGGCTCGACGGCAGGGCGTACGGCGTCCCGATCGGGGCCAACACGCTCGCGCTCTGGTACAACAAGGATCTGCTGGGTCGGGCCGGCGTGGACGTGGCGTCGGTGCGGGACTGGCCCTCGCTGACCGCCGCGCTGGCGAAGGTCACGGCCGCCGGAAAGAAGGGCATCACGTTCTCGGCGATCGGCACCGAGGAGGGCAGCTTCCAGTTCCTGCCCTGGTTCTGGGGTTCCGGCGCCCGACTCACCGCGCTGGACTCGCCGCCGGCGGTGTCCGCGCTGTCGCTGTGGAAGGACTGGCTGACCCGGGGGTACGCGCCGAACTCCGTCATCAACAACACCCAGACGACCAGTTGGCAGGAGTTCGCCGGTGGTGACTTCGCGTTCGCCGAGAACGGCACCTGGCAGCGCGCCAACGCCGAGAAGCTCGACTTCGCGTACGGGATCATCCCGGTGCCGGCCAGCGCCGGCGGCACCGCACCGGCCCCGACCGGCGGCGAGTTCGTCTCCATCCCGGTGCAGCGCGACACCGGCCGGTACGACGTCTCGCGCCGACTGGTGTCCTGCCTGACCAACCCGGACAACCTGCTGACCACCGACACCACGCTGTCGTACGTCGCGCCGGTGGCGGCCGTGCAACGCGAACAGGTCGCGGCCGACCCCGCGCTGAAGGTGTGGGTCGACGCGGTGAACGCCGCCAAGGGCCGCACCGGCGACGACCTCGGCACGCGGTACCCGAAGATCTCCGAGCAGCTCTGGACCGCCGTGCAGGGCGCGCTCAGCGGCGCGAAGACGCCACGGGCGGCGCTGTCCGCCGCCCAGGGCGCGGTCGCCAAGTAGCTCCATGAGCCGAAACCGCACCGACAGGTGGACGGCGTGGGCGTTCCTGGCCCCGGTCACGATCTATCTGCTGGCCTTCTACGCGTACCCGCTCTACCGCAACGTCGAGCTGAGCCTGCGGCGTTACACGGTCCGGTCGTTCGTCTCCGGCGGTGCCCCGTTCGCCGGGCTGGACAACTACCGGGACGTGCTGACCCACCCGACGTTCGGGCCGGCGCTCGCGCACACGGCGGTGTTCACGGCGGTGTCGCTGCTGTTCCAGTTCGCCATCGGGCTGGCGCTGGCGGTCTTCTTCCACCGGCACTTCCCGCTGTCGGCGACGCTGCGGGCGTTGTTCCTCGTACCCTGGCTGCTGCCGCTGATCGTCTCGGCCTCCACCTGGTCGTGGATGCTCAACAGCGACGCCGGCGTGGTCAACGCCGCGCTCGGCGCGCTCGGCGTCGACCCGGTCAACTGGCTGACGTCGCCGCGGTGGTCGCTGGTCTCGGTGATCATCGCGAACATCTGGATCGGCGTGCCGTTCAACCTGGTGGTCCTCTACAGCGGCCTCCAGGCGATCCCGACCGATGTGTACGAGGCCGCGGCGCTGGACGGGGCGAGCGGCACGCAGCGGTTCTGGCGGATCACGTTCCCGCTGCTGCGGCCGGTGTCGGCGATCACCCTGCTGCTCGGGCTGATCTACACGCTGAAGGTCTTCGACATCATCTGGATCATGACGCGGGGTGGTCCGACCGACTCGTCCACGACGTTCGCCACCTGGTCCTACCGGCTCGGCTTCGGCAGCCTGCTGCCCGAGTTCGGGCCGGGGGCGGCGGTCGGCAACCTGCTGATCGTGGTCGCCCTCGGGTTCGGGTTGGCCTACGTCCGGGCCCAGCGGAGGCAGCGGTGGTGAGCAGCGGGCGGGGCCGGGGCGGCTGGTGGCGTACCGGCCTGGGGGTGGTGTTCACCGCGTTGATGCTGTTCCCCGTCTACTGGATGGTCAACGTGTCCCTCACCCGGGACACCGACCTGCGCGCCGACCCGCCGCACCTGTTCCCGACGCACGGCACCGTCGAGGGCTACCAGGTGGTGCTGCGGGACCAGTTGCCGTACCTCGGCACCAGCCTGCTGATCGGGCTCGGCACGGTGGCGCTGACCGTGGCCCTCGCCGCGCCCGCCGGCTACGCCCTGGCCACGTTGCGCCCGGTCGGCGGCGGCGTGCTCCGTTTCGTGCTGCTGATCGCGCAGATGATTCCCGGGATCATCATGGCGATGGGGTGCTACGCCATCTATCTCCGGCTCGGCATGCTCAACTCGGCGGCCGGTCTGGTGCTGGCCGACTCCACCATCGCCGTGCCGTTCGGCGTGCTGATCTTCACGGCGTTCATGTCCGGCATCCCGGGCGAGGTGCTCCAGGCCGCCGTGATGGACGGCGCGAGCCGGTGGCGGACGTTCCGCTCCGTGGTGCTGCCACTGAGCCGCAGCTCGATCATCACCGTGTCCCTGTTCGCCTTCCTCTGGGCCTGGTCGGACTTCCTGTTCGCGTCCACGCTGGACGCCGGAGGCGCCGCGCGGCCGGTGACCCTCGGCATCTACCGCTACATCGGCAACAACAACCAGCAGTGGAACGCCATCATGGCGACCGCCGTGATCGCCTCCGTCCCCGCCACCGTCCTGCTGATCGTGGCCCAGCGGTACGTCGCCGCGGGCGTGACAGCCGGCGCGGTCAAGGACTGAGCGAGCCGTCCGCACCACAGAAAGGCAGTCACCGCAGATGACCGTCGTCCCCTCCGGCCCGACGTTCTCCGTCCGGGAGATCCCGTTCAGCCACTACGGGTCCTGGCTCAGCGTCTCCCCCGTGGTCGCCGAGCACACCTGGGCCGACGACCTGCACCTGGTCTCGCACCGCAACGGCATGCACCCGGTGCTCCGGTTCACCCCGCCGACCGACGCCGAGGTGACAGCCCGACCGGCGCTGCTGAGCTGGCACGACCGGCACGGCCGGGTCGAGGTGACCTACGCGGGCCCGGACACGCTCCGGCTCCGGGGCCGCGGGGCCGGGCTGCGGATCAGCGCCGCCGCCACCACCCTCACCCCGTTCAGCGGGACGTACCTCTACGACGACCCGGTGGACGCCGCGTTCGTGTTCACCTCGTACGAGACCGGCCGCCGGTACCGGCTCACCGTGCTCACCGGCGCCGCCGAGGCGGTCGGCACGCAGGCGCTCGGCACCGCGGCCCGCGGCCTGGTCCTGCCGGCCGACCGGCCGTGGGAGGTGGCGATCGAGGAGTACGCGACGGCCCGCCGACCGTACGCGGCCGACGTGGACTTCGACGACCTGGTCGCCGCCGCCGACGCGGACTTCACCGAGTTCGTCGAGGCGGTCGCCCCGTGGCGCGGTCCGGCGACCCCGGCCGCCGAGCTGGCCGGGTACGTGTTGTGGTCGGCCACGGTGGCGCCGGCCGGCTTCGTCACCCGGCCCGCCACGCTGATGTCGAAGCACTGGATGAACAAGGTGTGGAGCTGGGACCACTGCTTCAACGCGCTCGCGCTGGCGGCCGGCCGGACCGACCTCGCCCGGCACCAGTTCCACCTGCCGTTCGACCATCAGGATCCGGCCGGCGCGCTGCCCGACTCGGTGACGCACTCGGAGGTCCTGCACAACTTCGTCAAGCCGCCCGTGCACGGCTGGGCGTGGCGGCAGTTGCGGCGACGGTCCGGTCGGGCGGTGCCGCGCGCGGAGCTGGTCGAGGTCTACGAGCGGCTGACCCGGTGGACCACGTTCTGGCTGGACCACCGGCGGGCGCCCGGCCGGCGGCTGCCGCACTACCAGCACGGCAACGACAGCGGCTGGGACAACGCCACGACCTTCGACGACGACCGGGTGGTCGAGGCGCCCGATCTCGCCGCCCTGCTGGTGACGCAGGTGGAGTGCCTCGCGGAGCTGGCCGCCGAGCTGGACCGTCCGGCGGAGGCGGCGCGGTGGGCCGACGTCGCCGGCGAGGTCCGCGACGCGCTACTGGACGAGCTGTGGACCGGGGAGCGGTTCACCGCGCGCAGCGCGCGGACCGGGTGGACCAGGTCCAGCACCAGCCTGCTCGACCTGATGCCGATCGTGCTCGGCGAGACGCTCCCGGCCGGTGTCGCCGCCACGCTCGCCCGCCGGATCGAGGCCCACCTCACCGAGCACGGGTTGGCCACCGAGCCACTCGACTCACCGCACCACGTGGCCGACGGGTACTGGCGCGGTCCGATCTGGGCCCCGGCCACCGTCCTGATCGAGGACGGCCTGCGCCGGGCCGGGCACGTCGCGCTCGCCGACGAGGTCAGCCGGCGGTTCCGGCTGCTGTGCGAACGGTCCGGCTTCGCCGAGAACTTCGACGCCAAGACCGGCGCGGGCCTGCGGGACCGGGCGTACACCTGGACCGCGAGCGGCTATCTGCTGCTCGCCGGCGACGACCGGCGGCGGCGGGGGTGAGCGGACGGCCCGGGGTGCGGTCAGGACGCGGCGCGGCGCGCCGGCGCCGGGCCGGTGCTGGCGCGCAGCGAGACCGGCGGGCGGTAGAGCCGGTGCCGCGGCGCGGTTCCGGGCGCGGCGATCCGCTCCAGCAGGAGCGACACCGCCTCCGCGCCCATGTCGACGATCGGCACGTCCGCGGCGGTCAGCGGCGGACGGAGGTTCTCCGCCCAGTGCCGCGCGGCGACCCCGGTGAGCGAGAAGTCGCGCGGCACCACGAGCCCGGCGGACTCCAGCGCCCGCTGCATGCCGGGCAGCGCCGCCTCGTTGACGGTGGCCACGGCGGTGACCTCGGGACGGGTCGCCAGCAGCTCCTCGATGCACGCCTCACCGGCGGCGACGTCGTCGCCGCAGCAGACGTCGACGCCGGTCAGGCCGCGTTCCGCGACCGCCGCGGCGAAGCCGGTCAGCGCCCGGCAGCCGGGGCCGTAGCCGGCGGCGACGAGTTCCGCCGAGCGGTTGACCAGGGCGACGTGCCGGTGCCCCAGGTCCGCCAGGTGGTGCACGCAACTGGCGATGAGGCCGTCGTAGTCCACGTCCACCCAGCTCGTGCCCGCCGGTCGGGCGGTGCGGCCGATGGTGACGAACGGCAGGCCGGTCTGCTCCAGCCGGGTCACCCGCTCGTCGGTGAGCCGGATCTCCATCAGCACGACGCCGTCGACGCGGCGGCCGGTCACGATCCGTTCGAACGACCGGTCGTGGTCACCGCCGGACGGCGACAGCAGCACGTCGAGGTCGGCCCGCGCGGCGGCCTCGACCACGCTGGCGACGAAGCCGAGCTGCATGTCGGTGAGGCGTCGGCTGGCGGGCGGGATGACCAGGCCGAGGGTCCGGGTCCGGCCCTCCTTGAGGGCGCGCGCGCTGGCGTTGGGGCGGTAGTCCAGCTCGTCGATGACCGCCTGGATGCGCTGGCGGGTGGCCGCCGAGACCGGCCGCTTGCCGCTCAGCACGTACGACACGGTGCTGCGGGACACCCCGGCCCGCCGGGCGATCTCACCGATGTTCATCCCGCTCCCGGCAACGGTCGTCGAATCGGTTCACTGGTGGGACGACCCTAGGTCGGGGCGGTGACGGGTGTCAACGCGCGTCTCCGCCAATCAATCGACTTGTTTCGATATTGACACCCGCTTAACATGAGACGTCATACCTATAAGCGCCGCTGGAGGTTCCGTGAACGCATCCGCCCTGCGACGGTCGGCCGTGACCGGCCTCGCGCTGGCCACGGCGATCGCCGGCGTCGCCGTCGCGGCCTTCGCCACGTCCGCCTCGGCCGCCGCCACCACCGTGTACGCGTCCCCCGGCGGCACCGGCAGCGGCTGCACCGCCGCCCAGCCCTGCTCGTTGTCCACCGCCCAGGCCACCGTGCGCTCGCTGGTCGGCGGCATGTCGGACGACATCGTGGTGCAGCTCTCCGACGGCGTCTACCGGGTGACGTCGCCGCTGACGTTCGGCGCGGCCGACTCCGGCACCAACGGTCACACCGTGCGCTGGCAGGCCGCCTCCGGGGCGCATCCGGTGATCAGCGGCGCGAAGCAGGTGACCGGCTGGTCCGTCGCCGACTCCGGCCGCAACATCTGGCGGGCGAGCGTCGGCGCCGGGCAGAACACCCGGCAGCTCTACGTCGACGGGCAACTGGCCACCCGGGCCCGGACGGCGGTGAGCCGGTCGGACTTCAGCGCCTCGGCCACCGGCCTGCGGATCACCAACGGCAACCTGAACTACCTGAACAACCTGGCCAACGCCAACCGGGTCGAGGTGGAGGGCATCAACTCGTTCACCGACCGGTACTCGCCGGTGCAGAGCATCAGCGGCGGCCTGCTCACCATGGCGCAGCCGGCCTGGAACAACAACAACTTCGGCTACGACACCCTGATGAACCCGTTCCGGGCCGGCCCGTTCTACCTGGTGAACGCGTACGAGTTCCTCGACTCCCCCGGCGAGTGGTACGTCGACACCGGCACCGGCACGCTCTACTACATCCCGCGCTCCGGGCAGAACATGTCCACCGTGGACGTCGAGTTCCCGGTGACGCAGTCGCTGGTCACCGTGGGCGGCAGCTACGCCAGCCCGGCGCACCACATCGCGTTCTCCGGCCTCACCTTCACCGGCACGAGCTGGCTGGGCCCCAGCAGCAACCAGGGCTGGGTCGACCAGCAGACCGGCTCGTACATCGCCGGCACCTGGTCCTGGCCCGCGTGGGGCTCCTGCACCTCCGGCTGCCAGCAGTTCGAGGCGGCCCGACCGAGCTGGTCCCAGATGCCCGCCGCGGTGCAGATCTCGGCCGCCAACACCATCACGTTCAGCGACTCGCAGTTCGTCAACCTGGGCCAGACCGCCGTGGGCATCGGCAACGACGCCAACGCGCACGCCACCGGCGTCGGGCTGGGCGCCAGCAACATCACCGTCACCCGGTCCGAGATCGCCCGCAACGCGGCCGGCGGCTTCGTCATCGGCGGCGTGCGCGCCGACGCGCACCACCCGAGCGACTCCCGGATGACCAACCGGGACATCACCGTCAGCAACAACCGGATCCACGACCTCGGCCTGGACTACCGCGGCATCAGCTCGGTGCTGCCCACGTACGTCACCAACGCCACGATCAGCCACAACGAGATCTACAACCTGCCGTACTCCGGCCTGACCATCGGGTACGGCTGGGGCGCCAACGACGCCGGCGGCAACAACGAGTACGCCCGCCGCGGCCTGTACAACTACCAGCCGCGCTACAGCACCCCGACCACCGCGTCGAACAACCGCGTGGTCGGCAACTACGTCCACGACGTGATGCAGCAGATGAACGACGGCGGGTGCATCTACACGCTGGGCTGGGACCCGAACGCGTCGATCAGCGAGAACTACTGCCTGCGGACCAACGGCTACTTCGGCGTCTACTTCGACGAGGGCTCCAAGTACCACACCGTCACCAACAACGTCTTCTCGAACACCGGCACCTGGGCCACCGCCAACTACTGGGGCGGCGAGAACATGGGCAACTGGACGCTCACCAACAACTGGTCGACGAACAACAGCACCAACGTCACCAACGGCGACCGGGGCAACGTGGTCTACGGCAACACGACGGTCAGCAACGGCAACTGGCCGGCCGGCGCGCAGACCGTGATGAACGCCGCCGGCCCGCAGGGCTCCGGCGGCCCGACCACGCCGCCGCCGAGCGGCACCGCCCAGCAGATCGTCGGTGGGCAGTCCGGCCGTTGCGTGGACGTGCCCAACTCGTCCACCACGAACGGCACCCAGGTCCAGCTCTGGGACTGCGGCAGCGCCACCGGGCAACGCTGGACCGTCACCGCCGGCCGGCAGCTCCAGGTGTACGGCAGCAAGTGCCTGGACGCCAACGGCCAGGGCACCAGCAACGGCACCGCAGTGATCATCTGGGACTGCAACGGCCAGCCCAACCAGCAGTGGACCGTCAACGCCAACGGCACCATCACCGGCCAGCAGTCCGGGCTCTGCCTGGACGCCAACGCCGCCGGCACCGCCAACGGCACCAAACTGATCCTGTGGGCCTGCACCGGCGGGGCCAACCAGCAGTGGAGCCTGCGGGGCTGACCGGGGCGGCGGCGAGGAGACGAGCGTGAAGGTCACCGGCTACCGCAGCCGCACCACCGCGCACGACTGGGGACGGCTGATCGGCGACGCCAACGGGGTGATGCCGCGGACGCGTACCGACGTGCCCGTGCTGATCCTGGAGACCGACGTCGGTCTGGAAGGCGTCGGTCTCGGCCCGCACGGGGACGTCGAGCGGGTCTTCGGCGCGGTCGACGGCGCGGATCCCCGCGCCGCCCCGGCGCTCTACGACCGGATGCTGAACCAGGTCTTCAAGACCGGCCACGCGGGCGCGACGTTCGGCACCGTCGGCGCGCTCGACATGGCGCTGTGGGACCTCAAGGCGAAGGCGGCCGACGAGCCGCTCTGGCGCACCGTCGGCGCCGCCGACCGGTTCGTCCCCGGCTACGCCTCCGGGCTCGACATCGCCCTCGACGACGACGCGCTCGCGCGACTGTACGAGCGCTTCGCCGAACGCGGCTTCACCGCCGCCAAGCTCAAGGGCGGCCACGACGTCGAGCGGGACCGACGCCGGCTGGAGACGGTCCGGGAGATCCTCGGCCGCAACACCAACCGCCCGGCGCTGATGGTCGACGCCAACGAGGCGTGGAACCGCGCCCAGGCCGTCCGGTTCGTCACCGCGCTGGAGCGCACCGTCGACCTGACCTGGGTCGAGGAACCGGTCCGCCGGTGGGACGCGGCCGGTCTCGCGGCGGTGCGGCACGGCGTCCGGGCGGCGGTCGCCACCGGCGAGAACCTCACCGGCCTGGAACAGTTCCGGCCCCTGCTGGACGCGGACGCCGTCGACGTCGTCCAGGTGGGCAGCGTCTGGGGCATCACCCACTTCCTGCGGACCGCCGCGGTCGCGCACGGGCGGGACCTGCCGGTGAGCCCGGTGGCCTACCATGCCAACCCGCTGGCCGCCGCCGCCGCGGCGGCGCCCAACCACCTGTCGTGCGAGGTCCAGGACTTCACCTGGCCGATCGGGCTGACCGTGGACCAGGAGATCGCGGACGGCGGCATCGTCCTCGGCGACCGGCCGGGGCTGGGCATCGAGGTCGACGAGCAGCGCCTCGCGCCCACCCGCGCGCCCCACTCGGCGACCGGCCCGCACGTCCGGCCCGATCGCGCCGGCCTGCGGCTCGTCCCCGAGCCCTGAGCTACCCCGCCGGGCCGCCGCCCGGCCCCGCCAACCGGCGCCGCTGCCACGAGGTGACGATGTGGTCCCGCATGGCGCGTTCGGCGGCGGCCACGTCCTGCCGGGCGATGGCGTCGACCACCCGCGCGTGCTCGTCGAGCGTCGACTCGAACGCACTCTCGTACGTCATGCCGTGGAAGCGGCTGCTCTCCATCGCCCGCCGGTAGAGGCGCTTGCAGATGTTCTCCGCCAGGCGGTTCCCGGACAGCTCCATGACGGTGAAGTGGAAGACCACGTCCGCCTGCCGGAACGAGTCGCTCTCGTGCCGGATCTCGCGCATCACGGCGAGCGCGTGCTCGACCCGGGTCAGCTCCTCCGGCGTACGCCGGCTCGCCAGCGTGCCCGCCATGGCCGCCTCCAGGCTGCCCCGGACGATCGTCAGCTCGTCCAGGACGCCCAACGACTCGTCGTTGTCGATGAGCGCGGAGAGCACCACCGGATCCAGCATGTTCCACGAGCCGACCCGGGCCACCTGGGTGCCCCGGCCCTGCGAGACCACCACCAGGCCCTTCTCCTCGAGCCGCTTCACCGACTCCCGGATGACCGTCCGGCTCACGCCGAAGTGCTCGCTGAGCGGCCCTTCCGGCGGGAGGAGCTGCCCCGCGTCGAGCTGCCCGGTGACGATCAGCTCGACCAGCTCACTCACCACCGCCACCCCCAGTCGTTCGGCCGGGCGGCGGGGTGGAAAGGCGAACCCGTCCAGGCGAGCCGTCATGGGCACACCCTAGTGCAGCGCCACGGCCGCCCTGCGGCGTCGCGACCGGGTCACGCGCCGACCGCGTCCAGCTCGGCGAGGGCGTCGGCGGGCAGTTCCAGGGCCGCGCCGGCGACGTTCTCGCGCAGGTGCGTGACCGCGGACGTGCCGGGGATGAGCAGGATGTTCGGTGCGCGGTGCAGCAGCCAGGCGAGCGCGACGGCCATCGGCGTGACCGCCAGCCGGGCCGCGACCCGGTCCAGGACGTCGGACTGCATCGGCGAGAAGCCGCCCAGCGGGAAGTACGGCACGTACGCGACGCCCTCCCGGGCGGTGCGGTCGACCAGCTCGTCGTCACCCCGGTTGGCGAGGTTGTAGAAGTTCTGCACGCACACCACCGGGGCGATCGACTGCGCCTCGGTGAGCTGTTCCGAGGTGACAGTGCTCAGCCCCAGGTGCCGGATCAACCCCTGCTCCCGCAGGCCGGCGAGCGCGCCGAACGGCTCGGCGATCGAACCCGGCACGGGTGCGTCCATGCCGCCGACCCGCAGGTTCACCACGTCGAGCGCGTCCAGACCCAGGCGTCGCAGGTTGTCGTGCACCTGCTCGGTCAGCTCGGCCGGGGTGCGGGCGGGCGGCCAGCCGCCCTGCGCGTCACGGCGGTTGCCGACCTTGGTGACGATGTGCAGGTCGTCCGGGTACGGCGCGAGCGCCTCGCGGATGATCTCGTTGGTGACGTGCGGACCGTAGAAGTCCGCCGTGTCGATGTGCCGGATGCCCAGCTCCACCGCGGTGCGCAGCACGGCGACCGCGGCGGCCCGGTCCCGGGGCGGCCCGAACACGCCCGGACCGGCCAACTGCATGGCGCCGTAGCCGACCCGGGTGAGGGTCAGGTCGCCCACCGGGTAGGTGCCGCCGGGAAGTGCGTGGTCCGTCATGGTTCCCTTCCGCGCGCCGGAGTCTCCGGCCCACGACCCGTACGATGCCCGCCGCCGGCCGGCGCGACCAGGGTCCGCCGGTCCCGGGATCGGCGGACCCTGGCCGGGTGCCGTCACACGCTGAGCAGGCGCTCGATCCGCGCGTACTCGGCGGCCATCTCGGGGCCGGCCAGGAAGTCGTCGAGATCGGCCGGGACCCGGTGGTCGACCTGCTCGACGGCGCGGACGGCAAGCTCGTGGATCTCGTCGCGGCGGCCGGTCTCCAGATAGGTCGTCCAGTGCTCGAGCGCCGAGACGGCGATGAGCAGCTCCGGATCCATGTCCCCGTCGCTGAGGACGCCGTCGTCGATGCGGGTGAGCAACGCGCGCAGTTCGGCCGCGCCGGCCGTCGCGGCGTTCGCCCGCGCGACGGTGAACGCCGCCGTCGCGTCGTCGTCGAGCTCACCCGCGGCGGCGATCCCGGTCAGTTCGTCGTCCCGGACGACCCGGGCCACCGTCTCGGCGCCGAAGGCGCGCACGGCCTCGTCGCGGGCACCGGCGACCAACCGGCGGACGGCCGCCTCGAATTCCTGGTATCTCACGGCCCGCAGTCTAGGGACGGCCGGTGACAGGCTCACCGGGACCGGAGCAGGCCGCGTCCGGTCAGGAACGCGCGCAGCGTCTCGGCATCCCCGGCGGACATCAACCGGCGCGGGATCACGGTGGCCGGCATCCGGCCGACGTACACGATCCAGAACTCCGGGGTGTCCGTCACCCGGCTCACCCCGTCCCACGCGATGCCGGCGGACTCCGAGCCGCTGCGCATCATGATGTTGTCGTCGGTGATCTCGTAGCCGCCCTCGACGGCGTAGTCACCGGAGCGGCGGCGGGCCCGCCACTGGACCCACGGCGCGTACAGCATCGACAGCAGGCCGGCCACGAGCAGCGAGGTCCACAGCGGCGCGGCCCGACCGCCCCACCCGAACGCCCACGCGGCGGCCAGACCGACCGCCCCGACCGCGGCCAGCGCCGCGCCGAGACGGCCGAACGGGCGCAGCCGCACGCCGCTGAGCGCGGCGGCCACCCGCCCCGGGTAGGTGGGATCGGCGGGTACGTCGAAACGGATGTGCACGCCTCGCACCCTAGTGGCCGGGTCCGATGTTGTGATCGCTCACAGTGGAGGACCACACCTCCGGGGCAGAAGTTTCGGGGGATCGGGCGAGAGTTTCGGGCCGAGGCGGCGTTTTTACCGGAACGCTTCCGGTTGAAGATGTTATCGATAACCTGCTATCTTTCGGCACGGGAGCGCAGGGCACGCTTCCACGATCCGGTCGACCGGCACGGCGCTGCACCGGCCTTCTTCCGCCGCCCGACCGGCCGGTGACCGGTCCGGGCCGTTCCGCCGACGCCAGCCGACCGCAGGTCGCTGCCGGATCCCGTTCCGGCCCGGCCGCACCGCTCTCCCCCGCCACCTCGCAGGCGACCCGGCACGGCTTCCGCTTCCGGCGGCACGTCGGCGGTCGCCGGGTGCCCACGCGCACACACCACCGCCACCAGACATCGACGGCACGGAGGCAAGCAATCGTGAAACGTACCCCGCTTCTCTCATCCCTGGCCGCCGCGGCCCTGCTGTTCGCGGCGGCCGCGGGCGGCGTGCTGAGCGGCGGCCTCGGCCCCGCGGCGCAGGCCGCGACCAACGGCACGCTCGCGGCGACCGCCGGCTGCGGCAAGGCCCCCACGCTCAGCAACGGGACGCGCACCATCTCCAGCGGCGGACAGAACCGCAGCTACATCCTGCGGATCCCGGACGGGTACGACCGGAACCACCCCTACCGGCTCGTCTTCGGCTTCCACTGGCTGAACGGCTCCGCGAACAACGTCGCCTCGGCCGGCTACTACGGACTCCTGCCGCTGTCGAACAACAGCACGATCTTCGTCGCGCCGCAGGGCATCGACAACGGCTGGGCCAACACCAACGGCCGGGACCTCACCCTCTTCGACGACATCTCCCGGCAGGTCGAGAACGACCTCTGCGTGGACACCACCCAGCGGTTCGCGCTCGGCTGGAGCTACGGCGGCGCCATGAGCTACGCGGTGGCCTGCGCCCGGCCCACCGTCATCCACGCGGTGGCGGTGCTGTCCGGCGCCAACCTGAGCGGCTGCAACGGCGGCACCCAGCCGGTCCCCTACTTCGGCATCCACGGCACCCACGACAGCGTGCTGAACATCTCCATGGGCCGGTCGCTGCGGGACACGTTCGTCCGCAACAACGGCTGCACCGCGCAGACCCCTCGTGAGCCGGCCCTGAACAGCTTCACCCACATCACCACCGTCTACTCCGGCTGCCGGGCGGGTTACCCGGTGCAGTGGGCCGCCTTCGACGGTGACCACACGCCGAGCCCGGTGGACGGGTCGGGCAGCCCGAACGACTCGCGGACCTGGACCTCCGGGGAGATCTGGCGGTTCTTCAGCCAGTTCGCGTCGACCACGCCGCCCACCACCACGCCGCCGACCAGCACGCCGCCCACGAGCACGCCGCCCACCTCGACCCCGCCCACCACCACGCCGCCGACGACTCCCCCGCCGACCGGCTGCGCGGCCAGCTACCGCACGATCAACACCTGGCCGGGCGGCTTCCAGGGTGAGGTCACCGTGGCCAACAACACCACCGCCACGATCAACGGCTGGACGGCCCGCCTGACCCTGGCCAACGGCCAGGCCATCAGCAGCCTCTGGGGCGGCGTCAACACCGGCACCACCGGCACCGTCCAGGTCCGGAACGCCCCCTACAACGGCACGTTGGCCCCGAACGCGTCGACCACCTTCGGGTTCACCGCCACCGGTGACGGCGGCACCGCGCCCGGCAACGTCGGCTGCACCGCTTCCTGACGGCGCGGAACCGGGTCCGGAGCCGTCCGGCTCCGGGCCCGGTTCCCCTGCACGGGACACGGCCGGTACGTACAGTGCGGAGACAGCGCTGCCGCGAAGAGGAGAGCCATGTCGAAGCCACCGCTGCCCGAGCCCGCCGTCGCCATGCTCGGCAAGCCGAACCCCGCCGTGATCGCCACGCTGCGCCCCGACGGCCAGCCGGTCTCCGCGGCCACCTGGTACCTGTGGGACGACGGCCGGATCCTGGTGAACATGGACGAGGGGCGGCGCCGGCTGGGCCACCTGCGCAACGATCCCCGGGTCACCCTCACCGTGCTGGACGAGCAGGGCTGGTACACCCACCTCAGCATCGTCGGCCACGTGGTGGAGCTGCGCGACGACACGGACCTGGCGGACATCGACCGACTCGCCCGGCACTACACCGGAAAGCCGTACCCGCGGCGGGAGCGCGGTCGGGTCAGCGCGTCGATCGAAATCGACCGCTGGCACGGGTGGGGCGCGCTCAAGGACAACAGTCAGGTCGGCTGAGCCGGCCGGGCGAGGAGTGCGCATGCCCGCTCGACCGGGCCGGTGGCGGCGCTGGCGCTGGGTGGTGGCCGCCGTGGTCGTCCTGACGGTGACCGCGACGGCCGCGCTGGCGCTGGCGTACCCGTCGGTGGCCGCCACCACCTGCCCCCGCTGCTACGGGTTGGTGCCGGTGCGCGGCGGTCTCTACGCCGAACCCGACCTGTCGGACGCCGACCGGCGGCGGCTGGTCGAGGTGTACCGCGACGCGAGCCGGCGGGTCGACGACTTCTACCAGGGGCGCAAGAGCGACCCGACGGTGCTCGCCTGCCTCACGTCCGACTGTTACCGGCGGATCGGTGGCGGCGGCGAACGCGGGATCGCGATCCGCAACCGGGCGCTGATGCTCTCGCCCCGCGGCATCTCCCCGGAGATCGCCGCGCACGAACTCTCGCACGTGGAGTTCCACGCGCGCCTCGGTTCCCGCCGCGACGAGGTTCCCCAGTGGTTCGACGAGGGGCTCGCCGTGCTGGTCTCCGACGACCGGCGGTACCTCGCGCCGCCGACCGCGCCGGACCGCTGCCGGGACACCGCGCCGGGGCCGCTACCGGAGACGCTGGCCGACTGGTTGCGTGCCGCCGGCGCGGACGAGCAGGTGTACGCCAGGGCCGCCTGCCGGGTCCACCGGTGGGTGGTGGCCCACGGCGGACGGGCGGCCGTGCTCGACCTCGTCGATCAGCTCCGCCGCGGCGAGTCCTTCGCCGCGCTCGTCGACGACTGAACCGTCCAGACGAATGAACCGTCCACCGGGAAGAAAACAACAAAGGCAAGGAGCAGGACTCCTCGCCACTATTAACGTATACCGCACCCTCGGGCTTGCGGCAAGGCCCCGATCGTGACGCACAATCGTCGGCCGGACGCAGAAATCGGCCCACCATGGGGGAATGACATGTTCGATGTGATCGTCGTCGGCGGCGGCCCGACCGGGATGATGCTGGCGAGTGAGCTGCGCCTGTACGGCGTCGACGTGCTCGTGCTGGAGAAGGAGGCCGAGCCGCCGCCGTACGTGCGGTCGCTCGGGCTGCACGTCCGCAGCATCGAGATCCTGGACCAACGGGGACTGCTGGAGCGTTTCCTCGACCACGGCAGGACGTATCCGATCCGTCCCGGTGAGATCCGGGGATTCTTCGCGGGAATCGAGAAACCGGCGCCTGCCGGGTTGGACACCGCGCACGGATATGTGCTCGGCATTCCGCAGCCGCTCACCGACCGGCTGCTCGCCGAGCACGCGGCCGAGGTCGGCGCCGAGATCCGGCGCGGCGACGCCGTGGTCGCGCTGGACCAGGACGACGACGGGGTGACCGTCGGCCTCGACGGCGCGACCGCGACGCCGCTGCGGGCGCGCTTCGTCGTCGGCTGCGACGGTGGGCGCAGCACGGTCCGGAAGCTGCTCGGGGTCGGCTTCCCCGGTGAGCCGTCGACGGTCGACACGTTGCTGGGCGAGATGGAGGTGACCGCGTCCCCGGAGCACATCGTCGAGGTGATGACCGAGGTACGCCGGACGGAGAAGCGGTTCGGGCTGGGCCCGTCCGGCCGGCCGGGCGTGTTCCGGGTGGTGGTGCCGGCGGCGGGCGTGGCCGAGGACCGGGCGACGCCGCCGACGATCGAGGAGTTCCGCAGCCAGCTCCACCGGTACGCCGGCACCGACTTCGGCGTGCACTCCCCCCGGTGGCTGTCGCGCTTCGGTGACGCCACCCGCCAGGCCGACCGCTACCGCGTCGGGCGGGTGTTCCTGGCCGGGGACGCCGCCCACGTCCACCCGCCGATGGGTGGACAGGGGCTCAACCTCGGCCTCCAGGACGCGTTCAACCTGGGCTGGAAGCTGGCCTCCGTGGTCACCGGCCGGGCGCCCGACGACCTGCTGGACACCTACCACGCCGAACGGCATCCGGTGGCCGCCGCCGTGCTGGACAACACCCGCGCGCAGATGCACCTGACGAGCACCGAACCCGGGCCGCAGGCGGTCCGGCGGTTGCTGGCGCGGTTGATGGACATCGACGCCGTCAACCGGCTCCTGATCGAGAAGATCACCGCGATCAGCGTCCGGTACGACCTCGGCCCGGGCCACGAACTGCTCGGGCGGCGGCTGCGCGACGTCCGGCTCCGGTCCGGTCGCCTGTTCGAGGTGATGCGCACCGGCCAGGGCCTGCTGCTCGACCGGACGGGGCGGCTGTCCGCGGCCGGCTGGGCCGACCGGGTCGGCCACCTCACCGACCCCGACGCCGACCTGGACGTGCCGGCGCTCCTGCTCCGGCCGGACGGGCACGTGGCGTGGGTCGGCGACGACCAGCGGACGCTCGACGCGGCGCTGGCCCGGTGGTTCGGCGGCAGCCGCGTCGGCGTCGGCCGGGACGCGCCCGCCCGTCAGCCGTCCGGCCCGGCAGGGCTTCGACGCGGGTGACGGGGTGGTCCGGGGTGTGGTCGCGCGGTCGGACCACACCCCGGACGCCTCCAGCGATTCCCGACGGGTCAGCAGCCGATCCGGCTGGAGGAGACCGCGACGTCGTCGTACCAGAGCGTGTCGGACCCGCCGCCGTAGCTCTCCCAGCCCAGCTTCAGGTCGGTGAGCTGGGGCCGCCAGGTGCGGTTGTACCACTGGCCGTCGATGTCGTGCGTCGGTACGCCGTCCGCGGTCAGCCCGGGCACGGCGACGCCGTCCAGCCAGGTACGGAGCTGACCGGCGGAGCCGTCCACCATGAACTCCAGGCAGGCCCACCGGTTGGTGGGCAGCGGCAGGCTCTGCGCCACCCCGGCCGGGCTCTGCTCGGGCAGCGTGGCGTCGTCCGAGGCGCGGTTCCACTGCATCGCGCCGTTCTGGCCGCCCATCCGCAGGTCCTTGTTGCCGTCGGCGGCGTCGGTCATGGCCATCATCGTGGTGTGGTCGGTGGGCTGGGCGGTGGTGTGCCGCACCCAGATCCGGCCGTACCGGAGGCTGCCCAGGCTGCCGAGGTTCTTCGTGGACCGGATGAACACGTGGTTGCAGTAGCCGGCGGCGCCGTTGATCCGGACCGCCCGGCTGCCGCTGTGCGTGGTGCTGGTGTCGACGGTGGCCGTGCCGGCGCCTGAGCAGTCCGGGTTCACCACGGTCCAGTCGCCGGACGGCGTCGAGCCGGTCTGGTTCTCGAAGCCGTCACAGAGCGCCGCCCCGGCGCAGCCGGCCGGCGGCGGCGCGGTGGTCGGCGGGGCCGTCGTCGGCGGCGTCGACGTCGGCGGTGTGCTGGTGGGCGGCGTCGAGGTGGGCGGCGCGGTGGTCGGCACCATCGTGGTGGGCACGCCGGTCGGCCCGGCGCCGTTGCACGGCACACCGTTCAGGGTGAACCCGGTCGGCGCGCCGCCGCCGGCCGAGAACGTGCCCTGCACGCCGAACTCGGTGGCGCCGCCGGCCGGGATGCTGCCGTTGTACGACACGTTGCGGGCGGTCACCGTCGATCCGGACTGGGTGACCGTGGCGTTCCAGCCGTTCGTGACGCGCTGGTCGCCGGGGTACGTCCAGGTGACCGTCCAGCCGGAGACGGCGGTGTCCCCGGGGGAGACCTTGACGTTGGCGGTGAACCCGCCGGACCACTGGTTGGGCGTGTAGTCGACCCGGCACCCCTGGGCGGCGGCGGCCGGGCCGGCGAGCAGGGCCGTGCCGGTCGCGGCCAGGGTGGCGGCCAGCGCGGCGACGGCCGCCAGGATCGGGGCGGGGCGGGCGCGGAGAATCGTCATGGAGGGTCCTTCTGCCATCGAGCGGGGCGGAGGCGACGCGGCGACGCGCGTCCCGGACGGACGCGGCGCGGCAACGTGCCCTGGATGTGGCGCGGCGGTGCGCCACGGCGACCGGTCGGCGCGTACGGCCGACGTGCCCGGCTCGGGGTGGAGCTGTCAGCCGCCGACGGCCCGGTCGGAGGACCTCGGCGACGCCCATCCCCAATCTATTGACAGATCCCTATTCAATCAAGCGTTGGCGGTCCACCCTCCGGACAGCTGATCGACAACGGCCAGCGCATCGCAGACCATCTATCCCATGGAAGCCCCATCCACCGACGCTCGGGACCGCACCGAGAGCGCACCCCCCGAACAGCCCTCCGCCGACCCGTCCCCGGGCAGGCCGTGGTGGCGTCGCTCCCGAACCGAATGGGTCCTCGCGGCGCTGGCCAGCCTGCTGGTGTCGGTGGCGCTCACCTGGCCGACGCTGCGGCACCCGGCGAGCACCATCCCCGGCGACCTCGGCGATCCCACGTTGCAGGCCTGGCAGGTGGCCTGGGCGGGGCACGCGCTGTTGACCAACCCGCTCGACCTCTGGCACTCGAACACGTTCTATCCCGAGCGGTACACCTACGCCTACAGCGACACCCTGCTCGGCTACGCCCCGGTCGGGATGCTCGGCACCGGCTTCGAGGCGGCCGTGATCCGGTACAACGTGCTCTACGTGCTGCTGCACGCGCTGGCCTGCTTCGGGGCGTACGCGCTGGCCCGGCAGCTCGGCGCGAACCGGTGGGGCGGGGCGGTCGCCGGGGTCGCCTGGGCGTTCGCGCCGTGGCGGCTGGCGCACTCCGGGCACCTGAACATCCTGTCCAGCGGCGGCATCGCGCTGTCCCTGGCGATGCTGGCCCGGGGCCACGGGTGGTCGCTGCGCCACGGCTACCGGCCGGAGCGGCGGCGGCCCGGCTGGGCGCTCGCCGGATGGCTCGTCGCCGCCTGGCAGGTCAGCCTCGGCTTCGGCATCGGGCTGCCGCTTGTGTACTTCCTGCTGGCCGCCGTGCTGGTGGCGGCCGGCTGCTACGGCTGGTCCTGGTGGCGCCGACGGGAACGCCCGCCGTTCGGCCGCCGGCTGCTGCTGGCGGACCTGGCCGGTGGCGCCGTGTTCGGCGCGGTGACGCTCCTGCTCGGCCTGGTCTTCCTGCGCGTCGTCGACCTCAACCCGCAGGCCCAACGCACGCTGGACTGGACGAAGATGTTCTCCCCGCCGCTGATGGGGTTCCTCACCGCGCCCGGGGACTCGTGGCTGTGGGGCGAGCGGCACGCCGCCGCCCGCGAGCAGCTCTCCTGGCCGCCGGAGATGGCGCTACTGCCGGGCATGACGCTGATCGGGCTGGCCGCGGCGGGGCTGGTGGTCTCGGCGTACCCGCTGCGGCGCCGGGTGGCGCTGGGGGTGGGGGTGCTCGGCACGGTGCTGCTGGGGCTGGGCGCCACGCTCGGCGGGGACGGCGATCCCGGCTACCTGACGTTGTCCACGCACCTGCCGGGCTGGGACGCGTTGCGCACGCCCGGCCGGATGATGCACTGGACCAGCCTGCTGCTGGCGCTGCTGGCCGCCGGGCTGGTGACCGCGTTGGCCGAGTCGCCGGGACGGTCCACCGGTCGCCGCTGGTCACGGTTCCTCATGCCGCTGGTCCTGCTGGCGCCGCTCGCCCTGGTCGTCACGGAGGGCGTCAACACCACGCCCCACCCGGAGGTGCCCCGACCACCGGCGGCGATGCGGGCGGCCCGGGATCCGATCCTGGTGCTGCCGGCCGGCGGCGTGGGCGACCTGACGTACATGCTGTGGACGACCGACGGCTTCCCCCGGGTGACGAACGGGCTGGCCGGCTTCGAGCCGGTCAGCCAGGCGCAGACCAAGGCGGCGATCGCGTCCTTCCCCGACCCGGGCAGCGTGGCGTACCTGCGCGGGATCGGCGTGCGGTCGGTGGTGGCCGTCCCCAGCCGCGCCGCCGGCACGCCCTGGGAGGGCATCGAGGCCCGGCCCGTCGACGGGCTCGGCATCACCCGGGAGGATCTCGATGGCACGCTCGTCTTCCACCTCTGACCGGGGCGGGCCGAGGTGACGCGGGTGCGGCTGTCCGTGGTGGTGCCCTGCTTCAACGAGGAGGCGTCGGTGGAGCGGCTGCACGGGACCGTGCGCGCCGCGCTGGCCGAACTGCCCGACGTGGACGTCGAGGTGGTGTACGTCGACGACGGCAGCACCGACGGCACCCTCGCGGCGCTGCGCCGGCTCGCCGCCGCCGACACCGACGTCCGCTACACGTCGCTGAGCCGCAACTTCGGCAAGGAGGCGGCGATGCTCGCCGGGCTGCGGCGGACCACCGGCGACGCGGTCGTGATCATGGACGCCGACCTGCAACACCCGCCGCGGCTGCTGCCCGAGATGCTGACGCTCTACCGGCAGGGCTTCGACCAGGTGATCGCCCGCCGGGACCGGCGTGGTGACCGCTTCGTCCGGACGCTCGCGTCCCGGTCGTTCTACCGGGCCATCAACTGGTGGATCGACGTCCGCCTGCTGGACGGCGCCGGCGACTTCCGGCTGCTGTCCCGGCTCGCGGTGAACGCGATCCTGACCATGCCGGAGTACAACCGGTTCTCCAAGGGCCTGTTCTCCTGGATCGGCTTCCGGACCGCGGTGGTGACCCACCGCAACGAGATCCGGCAGGCGGGGCGGAGCCGGTGGACGTTCGGCAAGCTCTTCAACTACGCGTTCGACGGCCTGCTGTCGTTCAACAACCGGCCGCTGCGACTCGCGATCTACGGCGGCCTGTTCCTCACCCTGATCGCGGTCGCGTACATGGCCTGGGTGGTCGCGGACGCCGTCGAGAAGGGCATCGACGTCCCCGGCTACACCACCATCATCGTCAGCGTGATCGGGCTCGGCGGCATCCAGATGATGCTTCTCGGGGTGATCGGGGAGTACATCGGCCGGATCTACTACGAGACCAAACGCCGACCGCACTACCTGGTGCAGGAGACCGAGCGCCCGGCCGGCCCGGACGAGCGTCCCGGGAGGTGACCGCGCAATTCGGTGGACCGGCCGCGCCGGCTCTGCCAGCCTGACGCGGAGACGGACCGAACCGACCGACGGGAGCACGACGATGCGAGGACTCGAAACCTTCCCGCCCATCCGGACGCGAGCTTTCGAGGACCCGTCGACCCATGCAGACCGTCAACCTCGGCATCGTCGCCCACGTCGACGCCGGTAAGACCAGCCTGACCGAACGCCTGCTGCACGCCACCGGCGCCATCGAACGGCTCGGCAGCGTCGACGCGGGCACCACCCGCACCGACAGCGGCGAGATCGAGCGTCGGCGGGGCATCACCATCCGCAGCGCCGTCGCCGCGTTCGACGTCCGCGACCGCCAGGTCAACCTGCTCGACACGCCCGGGCACAGCGACTTCGTGGCCGAGGTCGAACGCGCGCTCGGGGTGCTCGACGCGGCCGTCCTGGTGCTGTCCGCGGTCGAGGGCGTCCAGCCGCACAGCCGGCGGCTCATGCGGATCCTCCGGTCGCTGCGGCTGCCCACCCTGATCTTCGTCAACAAGATCGACCGGGTGGGCGCCCGCGTCGACGAGCTGGTCGCGGACGTGCGCCGACTGCTCACTCCGGCCGTCGCCCCGCTGGGCACGGTCCGCGCGCCCGGCACCCCCGGGGCCACGTTCCGGACCGACCAGCCACGGTACGACGCCAGCGCCGCCCACCGGCTCGCCGAGGTCCTCGCCGAACACGACGACGAGTTGCTGGCCGCCCTGGTCGACGACCTGCCGCCGGACCCGCACCGGATCGACCTGGCGCTCCGCGCGCAGACCGCGGCCGGGCAGGTCCACCCGCTGCTGTTCGGTTCGGCGCTGTCCGGGGTCGGCGTGCCGGAACTGCTGGACGCCGTCGCGACCCTGCTCCCGGCATCGCCGCCGGCCGAGCCCGAGCCACGGGCCCGCGTCTTCGCCCTGGAACGCGACCCGACCGGCGAGCGGGTGGCGTACCTGCGGTCGTACGGCGGACGGCTGCGCGCCCGGCAGCCGGTCACCGCGTACCGCCGGGAGCCGGACGGTCGGATCACCGCGACGCGCGCCCGGATCGTCCGGCTCGACGTGGTCGGCGCGACCACCGACCGCCCGCAGCCGGCCGCGCTGACCGCCGGGTCCATCGCGCGGGTCACCGGCCTGACCGGGGTACGCCTCGGCGACCAGCTCGGCAGCCCGGCCGGCCTCGACGGACGCGCGCACTTCCCGGCGCCGACGCTGGAGGCGGTGGTGCGTCCCCGCGACCCGGACCGGGCCTTGGCGCTGCACGCCGCACTGCTGGACCTCGCGGACGCCGACCCGTTCATCCGGACCCGGGTGGCCCCGGACGGCGGCACGAGCGTGCTGCTCTACGGCGAGGTGCAACGCGAGGTGCTGGCCGCGACACTGGCCGAGACGTACGGGATCGAGGTGGACTTCGGGCCGGGCCGGCTGATGCACGTCGAGCGACCGGTCGGCGCCGGCAGCGCCGTGGAGATCATCGGGCACGGCTTCTCCGGCACGGTCGGGTTCCGGGTCGAGCCCGGGTCCGGGGTGGACTACCGGCTGGCGGTCGAGCTCGGTTCGCTGCCGCTGTCGTTCCACCGGGCCATCGAGGAGGCCACCCGCGCCGCGCTCGACCAGGGACGCCACGGCTGGCCGGTGACCGACATCCGGGTCACGCTCACCCACAGCGGCTACTGGTCGCCGATCACCACCGCCGGGCACTTCCGGGACCTCGCGCCCCACGTCCTCATGCGGGCGCTCGCCGAGGCCGGCACCCGGGTCTTCGAGCCGTGCCGCCGGTTCGAGGCGGAGGTGCCGGCCGACCGGCTCGGCCCGGTCACGGCGTACCTGGGCCGGCTCGGCGCCCGGATCGACAGCGCCGACGAGATCGCGGCCGGCTGGCGGATCGGCGGCGTCCTGCCGACCCGGCTGGAACCGGAGGCACAGCGGCGGTTGCCGGACCTGTCCAGCGGCGAGGGGCTGTGGTCGTCGGCGCCCGGCGGGGACCGGCCGGTGGTCGGCGACCCGCCCGGCCGGCCCCGCACCGACGGCAACCCGTTCGACCGGGTGGAATACCTGCGCTTCCTCGCCCAGCGCCGGTGACCGGCCCGGCAGGCGCCGCCGTCCGCACCTCCTGAGTACGCCGACTCATGCCCGCCACATCGACCTCGGCCACGCTGGACCGCATGACGTCTGCCACCACCGCCACCGCCCGCCGGGGCGGACCGATCGTCGGACTGCTTGTCGTGCTCTGGGTCTGCGGGCTGATCGCGACGGCCACCTGGTGGATGGGCATCGGCCTGCGGCAGTGGTCGGTCAGCTACGGCGACGCCTCGGGTGAGGTCGCCGACCTGCGCCGCCGGGCGACGCTGGCCCTGCTGACCTTCGTCCTGGTGGCGGTCGCCGGGCCCGTTCTCGTCGCGCTGGTGGCGTACCACCTGCGACTGGTCCGTACCGCGATCGTCTTCCTGGTGCTTGCCGTCGGGCTCGCCGTGCCCGCCCTGCCGATCGCCGTGCACGCCGGCCGGGACCTCGACCCGGCGCCGGCCCCGACCGCGCCCGGCCCGCCGGGACACTGCATGGAGCACAGTGGCGGCGACACCCGCTGCCCGGGCGGCTGACCGAACCAACAGATCCAGGAATCTCGATCTATGGAAGTGGGTAGAGGCGGGGTCCCGGGCGGTGCGCCCGGGACCGATCGGAGGTTCGATGCGCAGACCCCGCACGCTCCTGCTGCCGGCCGCCACCATGGTGATCACCCTGGGCACCGGGCTGCTGCCCGCCCTGGCCCAGCCGGCCGTGGACCACACCCCCGCCGACGCCGTCGACGAGCGCACCTGCATCCGCACCATCGAGGGGGTGGACTGGTTCTTCGATCCGTGCGTCGTACCGGACGAGCCGTTGCCGCCCGACGTGCGGACCGGCATCGAGGAGGACCGCCAGGCCCGGTGCGGGCCGACCAGCGCCCCCTCGACGACGCCACCCGCGGTCGCCCTGACGGCGACGCCCTCGGCTTCCTCGACCGCGACCGTCGCCCCGACCAGCATCCCGACCTCCACCGGCAGCGCGGGCCCGGGTCCGAGCGGATCGGTCGACCCGTCCGCCTCGGCGGTGTCGCCGAGCCCGTGCCCGGTCACCCCGAGCCCCACCGTGCCGGCGTCCGGCCCGCCGTCGTCACCCGGCACGACCACGTCCGCCACGCCACCGACCACCGCCGCGCCATCCAGCAGCACCGTGCCGCCCAGCGCCACCGTGCCGCCCAGCGCCTCGGTCCCACCCAGCGCCACCGTGCCACCCAGCAGCAGCGCACCGCCCAGCACCGCGCCGCCCAGCAGCACCGTCCCACCCAGCGCCACCGTGCCGCCCTCGGGGAGTCCGTCACCGCCCGCCGGCGGGTGCGCGGCGACCGGCGGCACCGCGCCCACCGACAGCCGACTCACCGAAGCGGAGAAGGACCGGCTCTGCCCACCGAACCGGAATCCGGCCGCGCCCGCGGTGCTGGTCGCGACCGGCGACTCCGTCACCTCGGCGCACATCCAGGCGAAGCACCACCACGAACCCAAGAAGTGCGCCGTCAACCAGAACACCCAGGCGGACCAGCGCGGCCTGCCCGGCAACGACATGACGTCGAGCTACGCGGGCCGGTACGTGACCACGCTCAACCAGGACGTGGTGGAGTACTACAACTTCGCGCGCACCGGTATGGGCACCGGTGACATCCTCGGCGCGCCGGCGACCTATCGGGACGCCTGCGAGAACCTCTGGTCGCGCACGTCGCCGCCGATAGCGCTGGCCGAGGCGGCCGTGGCCAAGGCCAAACAGGACCGGCGCAAGGCGTACTTCGTCACCACCGGCGGGATCAACAACACCAACTGGACCCAGGTGGCCCAGGGCATCGCGATGTGCGGCATGGCCGAGCTGATGCGGACCGAGATGGTCAAGTACTTCATCCGGAACAACCTCCCGCTCAACGCGGTGATGCGCTGGTACGACACGACCGGCAAGCAGATCGGCCGGGACGACGTCATCAAGGGCGGGGCGTGCCAGGTGGTGCTCCAGGAGAACGTCAACGCCGGCAACGAGAAGGAGGTGACGGTCGACCGGCTCCGGTTCGTGGTGCCCGCCTTCGACGGACCGGCCAACTACGCGAAGATCACCGCGGACGCCAACGCGATCACGACCCGGATGGTCCGCGCCGGGGCGGACAAGGTCGTCTGGATGGGCTACTACGACATCACGCCGGCGAAGGTGGCGCTGGGTTCGTTCGCCCAGACGTACGTGCAGAACACGAAGTTGCCCGACCCGGTCAAGGGCGCGCTGCCGAACATCCCCGACGTCGAGGTGGACCTCGTGACGCAGCCGGCGTGGAAGACACAGGTCCAGACCTGGACGAAGGACGTCAACAACGCCATCCGGGCGAGCATCCTGCCCGCCGACCCGATCGTCCGTTTCCAGCCGGCCCCGGCCCTGACCTCCGACAAGATCCAGAAGAAGTTGATCGGTGGGTGCCCGCACCCCAACCTGCCCGGGCACGACGAGCTGGCCAAGGCACTGGACGCCGCGATCAAGGCGTAGGCCACGGATCCGGGCCGGTACGCGGTTCGCGTACCGGCCCGGGTACCGACTGGACACCGCACCGGCGGCCGGATCCCGCTCCTCGGGAGGGGAACTGTCGTACATCAGCGTGGGTCTATGGCCATCCGTGAGCGCGGCCCTAACCTCACCCCCGGGGTGGCCGGGGTGGGCCAGGGGGGAGGCCGGATGTCCGACCAGATGGAGCGTCGCGGTGCCCGGAGAACGACACCGGGCGTCACGCTCGACCGCTCCGCGCACCCGTTGGTCCGCCCCGCCGACGCGGCTCGGACCGTGCCGGAGCTGGCCGGCCTGCTGCGTCAACTGCGCCGCCGGGAGGCCCGGCAGCAGGGTGAGACGCCGCTGACCTACCGGCAGCTCGCCGCGAAGACCGGCTGGTCGCGAGGCGTGATCGGGGAGTACTTCGCGGGAAACATCCTGCCGCCGACGGAGCGGTTCGACACCCTGATCCGACTGCTCGGGGCCACCCTGGTGGAGCAGGGCGCCCTGGCCACCGCGCGGGACCGGGTGGAGGAGGCCCGACGGCAGCCCGGCCCGGACGGGACCCCCGCCGTCCGGCCCGGTGGCGGGCGGGTCCGTACCCGGGCGGCACGGCTGCCCGTACCGCGGCAGCTTCCGCCGGCCCTGCCCGGCTTCGTCGGCCGGCAGACGCAGTTGGCGCAACTGGACGACGTGGGTGACCGCGGCGGGCCGGCGACCGGCGACCCCGCCTCGACGATCGTGGTCCTGTCCGGTACCGCCGGGGTGGGCAAGACGACGCTGGCGGTGCACTGGGCACACCATGCCGCCGACCGGTTCCCGGACGGCCAGCTCTACGTGGACCTGCGGGGCTTCGACTCCACCGGGGCGGTGGTGACACCGGCGGACGCGGTACGCGGCTTCCTGGAGGCACTGGAGGTGCCACCGGAACTGCTGCCCCACCACCTGTCCGCGCAGGTCGGCCTCTACCGCAGCCTGCTCGCCGACCGTCGGATGCTGGTGCTGCTGGACAATGCCCGCGACGTCGAGCAGGTCCGGCTCCTGCTGCCGGGCAGCCCCGGCTGCCTGGTGGTGGTCACCAGTCGCAACCGGCTCGCCGGCCTGATCGCCGCCGAGGGCGCCCGGTCGATCGACGTCGGGCTGCTCAGCACCGGCGAGTCCTGGCAGTTGCTGGCCCGGCGTCTCGGCGCGGAACGGTTGGCGGTCGAGCCGCAGGTCGTGGACGAGATGGTCGAGCGGTGCGCGCGGCTGCCGCTGGCGCTGGCAGTGCTCGCCGCCCGGGGCGCGGCGCACCCCACCTTCCCCCTGGCCACGCTCGCCGCCGAGTTGCGCGAGACGGCACGGCTGCTGGACGCGTTCGACACCGGCGACGCCGGCACCGACGTGCAGGCGGTCTTCTCCTGGTCTTACCAGAGCCTGACCCCGCCGGCGGCGCGGCTGTTCCGGCTGGTCGGCTGCCATCCGGGCCCCGAGTTCGGGATCCCGGCAGTCGCCAGCCTGGCCGGCCTGCCCCGGGACCAGATGCCCCGGCTGCTGGGAGAGCTGGCCCATGCCCACCTGGTCACCGAGCACGCCCCCGGCCGGTTCGGCATGCACGACCTGCTGCGTGCGTACGCGGCCGAACTCACCGAGCGGCTCGACCCCGACGAACAGCGGCAGGCGGCGATCCGTCGGGGGCTCGACCACTACCTGCACTCCGCGCACGCCGCCGCGGTGCTGTTGCAGCCGGGCTGGGATCCGGTCGCACCGGCCGACGCGCTGCCCGGCGTGGTGCCCGAGGAGATCACCGGCCCGGGGTCGGCGCTGGCCTGGTTCACCGCCGAGCACCGGGTGCTCCTGGCGGCGGTGGCGCACGCCGGGCGCACCCGGTGCGACGGTCACGCCTGGCGGCTGGCCCGGACCCTGGTCGACTTCCTGCAACGCCAGGGCCGCTGGTCGGACCTGGCCGACGCCCAGCAAGCCGCCCTGACCGCCGCGCGGCGGACGGGCGAGCGCGCCGGCCAGGCCAACGCCCACCGCGACCTCGCCCGCGCCCTGGTCCGGCTGGACCGGAAGGAGGAGGCCGCCGGCCACTACCGTCACGCGTTGGCGCTCTTCGCGGAGCTGGGTGACCACAGCGGGCAGGCCCGCACCCACCGCGCGTTCGGCGCGATGCTGGACGGGATGGGCCGGTACGAGGAGTCACTGCACCAGGCGACGCGGGCGCTGGCGCTCTACGAGCACACCGGTCACCCGGCGGGGCAGGCCAGCGCCCGCAACGCGATGGGCTGGGCGTACGCCCGCCTCGGCCGGTACGCTGCCGCCCGCGGGCACTGCGAGCAGGCGCTGGCGCTGCTGCGCCGGACCGAAGACCGCCACGGTGAGGCGAACACCTGGGACAGCCTCGGCCTCATCCACGACCGGCTCGGCCACCACCGTCGGGCGGTCCGGTGCTACGGCCGGGCGCTGACGCTCTACCAGCGCATCGGTGACCGGTACGACGAGGCGGACACCCTGACCCGGCTCGGCGACTGCCGGCACTCCTCCGGTGACCGGGCCGGCGCGCTCCGCACCTGGCGCCGGGCCCTGGTCATCCTCGAAGGTCTCGGCCACTCGGACGTCGACCGGGTCCGCGAGCGGCTGGCCCGGGCGGCGCCGGGCGAGCCGGGGTGATCAGTCGCCCTGGTGGCGGCGGAGCATCTTCTCCGTCTCCGGGTCGTAGTGGAGTTCCCGCACCTCCTGCGGGCACCGGCAGGCGTCGGCGATCCGGGCCGCCCAGGCCAGCCCCTCCTCGCGGGTCTCCGCGTCGACGATCACGAACCCGCCGAGGAACCTCTGGGCGTCCGGGTCGGGGCCGTCGGTGACCGTCCCGTCCGCGGCCACGACGCTCGCCCGCTGGCGTTCGACGCCGATGCCGAACACGTACGCGCCGGCCTTCACGGCATCCTCCATCACCGCGTGCGAGGCCTTGTCCACGTCGGCCATCTCCTCGGTGGGGATGTGGTCCATCGCGCCGTCTTCGAACGAGATCAGGTACCGCTTCATGCCATGACTCCCTTGTCCCGGGCGACTCTCTCCGGTCACCCCTCACCTGTCTCTACCCAAACAGGACGATCAGATATCGACGCCCGTACCGGAAGATTCTCCATCAGGTCTCCCCTTCCCGCTCACCGACCGTGGTGCCAGCACCACCCGAACGTGGGTGTCGGCACCGCCGACCCGACGGCGGGAAAAGGGCTGGACCGGGCGACGCCCGGGCTAGTAACTTGCGGCTGACCGTGACTCGGCCCGAGGAGGTGAGACCCATGAACCGTATCGATGTGGGTGCTCCCCCTCCGGTCCCGGTCGGGCGATCGACGTAGGTGTCGCCGGGAGCGCCCGCGCCACCACGGCGCTTCCCGAAAGGCAACACCATGTTCGATGTGATCATCGCCGGCTGCGGGCCGGTCGGCGCGATACTGGCCGCCGAACTACGGCTGCACGACGTCCGGGTGCTCGTCCTCGACAAGGAGACCGAGCCCGCCTCGTTCGCCCGCATCGTCGGCCTGCACATCCGCAGCATCGAGCTGCTGGCCATGCGCGGGCTGCTGGCGCGCGTGCTGGAACGCGGGCGGCGGCGTCCGGTCCGCGGTTTCTTCGCCGCCATCGACAAGCCCGCGCCGGCGGGCCTGGACTCCGCGTACGCCTATCTGCTGGGAATCCCGCAGCCGGTCGTCGTCCGACTGTTCGAAGAGCACGCGGTCGCGCGGGGCGCGCAGGTCCGGCGGGGTTGTGCGGTGACCGGCCTCGCGCAGGACGACGACGGGGTGACCGTCGAGCTGGCCGACGGGCAACGGCTGCGCACGCGCTATCTCGTCGGCTGCGACGGCGGGCGCAGCACGGTACGCAAGCTGCTCGGCGTCGGCTTCCCCGGCGAGCCCGCGCGGAGCGAGACGCTGTTCGGCGAGATGGCCGTGGGCGTGCCGCCGGAGGAGGTCGCCGCCCGGGTGGCGGAGATCCGGGAGACCGACAAGCGGTTCCTCGTGGCACCCGTCGACGTCGGGATCTACCGCGTCATCGTGCCCGTCCCGGGCGTCAGCGACCGCGCGAGGCCGCCGACGCTGGAGGACTTCCGCCGCCAGCTCCGCATCGCCGCCGGCACCGACTTCGGGGTGCACTCACCGCGCTGGATGTCCCGCTTCGGGGACGCCACCCGGCTCGCCGAACGGTACCGCGTCGGTCGGGTGCTGCTGGCCGGCGACGCGGCCCACATCCATCCGCCGATCGGCGGGCAGGGCCTCAACCTCGGCCTCCAGGACGCGTTCAACCTCGGGTGGAAGGTGGCCGCACAGGTCCGGGGCTGGGCGCCGGACACCCTGCTCGACACCTACCAGGCCGAACGCCGCCCGGTCGCGGAGGACGTGCTGGACAACACGCGCGCCCAGATGGAACTGCTGTCCACCGAGGCGGGCCCGCGAGCGGTCCGCCGGCTGCTCACCGAACTGATGGACATCGACGAGGTGAACCGCCGCCTGGTCGAGAAGATCACCGCGATCGACGTCCGCTACGACCTCGGCGAAGGACCCGACCTGCTCGGCCGCCGCCTGCCCGACGTCGACGTGCGGCCGGGCCGCCTCTACGACCGGCTGCGCCACGGTCGTGGCCTGCTGCTGGACCGTACCGGCCGGCTGACCGTCGGCGGCTGGTCGGACCGGGTCGACCACCTCGGGGATCCCACCGCGGCACTGGACGTCCCGGGCGTGCTGCTCCGCCCGGACGGTCACGTCGCCTGGGTCGGCGACGACCAGCGGGACCTGGACGCGCACCTGTCCCGCTGGTTCGGTGAGCCACGCGCGCACGCCCCGAGCGGCATCCCGACGGAACACTCGTCGACCTGACGGTCGGCCGCTCCCGCGCCAGACCTGACCCGGGGACCGGACGTGACCGACGTCCGGTCCCCGGGCCGCCCGCGTACCGGCGAATGCGCTTGCCGGGCGGACGGCGAGCTGCCACGCTCCGGGCGTGATCGACAGACCCGGCGTCGACGAGCGGCGACTGGCGGCGGAGGTGGCCGCCGCCTGGGCGCTGGACGTCTCCGCTCTCGTGTTCCTGCCGGTCGGTCTCGACGGGCGGGCCTGGGCCTACCGGGTGGACACGGTCGACGGCGGGCGCTGGTTCCTGAAGCTCCGGCTCGGCGGGTTCACGCCGGCGGCCGTCCGGCTGCCCGGCTTTCTCCGGGCCCGGGGCATCCGGCAGGTGGTCGCGCCGATCGACCGGCCCGACGGCGACACCGGTCACCCGTTCGGGGACCACCAGGTGCTGCTCTACCCGTTCCACGACGGCGGGAGCCGGTGGGAGCGCGGCCTCACCGACAAGCAGTGGATCGAGTACGGCGAGTTCCTGGGCCACCTGCACACGATCACGCCGACCGCCGGGATCGCCGACCTCCTGCCGGCCGAGACCTACCGGTCGAGCGCCGGCGAACGGCTGCGGACGCTGGGCCGGCAGGCGGCGGCGAGCGCGGCCCTCGGCGCGTTCTGGCACCGGTACGGCGACGCGCTGCACCGGTTGTCGGCGACCGTCGACGAGCTGGCCGCCCTGATGACGCCGGCCCGGCACGTCATCTGCCACGCCGACATCCACCCCGGCAACCTGATCGCCGACGGCGACGGCCCGCTGCACGTCGTGGACTGGGACGCGCCGGTGCTCGCGCCGCGCGAGCGGGACCTGATGTTCGTCCTCAGCGGTGACTTCGGGGACCACCCGATCGACGCGCACCGCGCGGAGCTGTTCCGCCGGGGCTACGGGCCGTGGGAACCGGACCGGACCAGGCTGAGCTACTACCGCGCCGAACGGCACCTCGACGACGTCGCCGCGTTCCTCGCCGGCATTCTCGCCCCCGGGGCCGGCGCCGAGTCCCGCGCCAACGACCTGCACTGGCTCACCCGCATCGCCGAGACGGTCGCCGACCCCGGCTACGCGCCCTGATCCGCCCGGGACGGACCAGAACTCCCGGGACGGATCAGACGATCTTGAGGTTGGCCATCATGCCCATCGCGCTGTGGTCGACCATGTGGCAGTGGTAGGGGTAGACGCCCCGCCAGGTGTCGAACGTCGCCTGCAACCGCACGCTCTGCCCGGGCCAGACGATCACGGTGTCCTTCAGCCCGGACTCGGTGGGATCGGCCGGCGCGCCGTTGCGGTCGAGCACCCGGAACTGCACCAGGTGCATGTGGAAGTTGTGCGGCATGACCGCGTTGGCGTTGGTCACCGTCCACTCCTCGGTGCTGCCCCAGGCGATGGTGGTGTCGATCCGGGCCGGGTCGAAGACCTTCCCGTCGATGTACGCCTGGTGCCCACCGGAACCCGCCTCGTCCATCCGCAGCTCGATGCTGCGGCGCACGGTCGGCGTGGGCAGCGGCGGCAGCGTACGCAGCCGCTGCGGCACCGACGTGCGGTCCGGGCCCTTCGCCGGTACGACGTCGAAGCGCATCACCTGGCCCACCTGCTCGGCCGGGCCGGGCCCCATCAGGTTCTGCAGCACCACCGAGGTGCCCGGCTGGTAGCGGGCGAAGTCGACCACCACGTCGAGCCGCTCACCCGGGGAGAGCAGCACGTACGGCATGGTGACCGGCGCCTCCAGCAGGCCGCCGTCGGAGCCGATCACCGTGATGTCCCCGCCGTCGGCGAGCCGCAGCAGGTAGAACCGCAGGTTGCTGGCGTTGACCAGGCGCAGGCGGTAGCGGCGGGCCTGCACCTCGAAGCGCGGCCACGGCCGTCCGTTGACCAGCAGGGTGGTGCGGTTGTCGGCGTCGTCCATGGTCCAGACCAACTGGGCGTTGGCGTCCAGGTGCGCGTCGCGCAGCACCAGCGGGACGTCGAACCGGCCCCGGGGCAGCGGCAGCGCCGCCTCGGTGCGGTCGGTGAGCAGGTAGAGGCTGGACAGGCCCCGGTAGAGGTGCTCGGCCTCCATGTGGTGGGTGTGGTCGTGCATCCAGAGCGTGGCGTGCGGCTGCCGGTTCGGGTAGGTGTAGACCCGCTCGCCGCCCGGCGGAATCGAGGCGTCGCCCGAGCCGTCGTCCTCGGGGGCGGTGGCGCCGCCGTGCAGGTGCACCGCCGTGGGCATGGTCAGCCGGTTCCGCTGGCGGACCACCACCCGCCGACCCGAGGTGGCGTGGATCGTGGGGCCGGGCAGGTCGCCGTTGTAGGTGTACACCTCGGTGCGCGTGCCGGGCAGGATCTCCAGTCGCCGCCGGTGCATGGTGACCGAGTAGTAGTCGGTGGTGGCGGTCCGCAGCACCGGGCGCAGCGTCTGCGGCACCGTCAACGGCACGGTGAACGGCGTCACGGGCGTGGCCGTCGGCGCGGCGGTCCCGGCCGTGGCGGGAGCCGCGCCCCACTGCCCGGCCAGACCGGCCAGGCCACCGGTCGCCCCGACGATGCCCGACGCCGCGCCGAGGCGCAGCAGTTGACGACGAGTGGACAAGGCAGTTCCTTCCCCGAAGGTGCGCGAGAGGTTCCGGCAGCCGCGGTCGGCCGGTGGGCCGGGCGGTCGTCGCAGGCACGATGATCCCGGTGAATCCGTCGGGAGGAGACCCCTATCGACCGCACATCCGCAACCGGTCGCCCCCTTAGCGCGTAGCGGGCGAAGCCGTGCGGGGCACGGGCCTGACGCCGGGCGCTGGTCCGGACCGGGCAGTGGGGGTCGGTGACGACCCGTACGGCCTCCCGACGACCCCGCTCGACCAGGTCGTGGTCCTCGTCGGGCAACCTGAGCACCACCTGGGAGTTGTGGTCCGACCGCATCGAGGTGGGTGCGGCGGGGTAGGTACGACCGGTATGGCCGACACCGCGCTGCTGGACCTCGCCGCCGACTACCAGGTGCACGACGGATACGACGACGACCCGGTCCTGCTGCTGCCCGACGGCAGCCCGGTGGAGACCTGGCGCGACGGTTACCCGTACGACGAGCGTCTCGACCGGGAGGAGTACGACCACCAGAAGCGGTTGCTCCAGATCGAGCTGCTCAAGTTGCAGGACTGGGTCAAGGACACCGGCGAGCGGTTGGTGATCCTCTTCGAGGGCCGCGACGCCGCCGGCAAGGGCGGCACGATCAAGCGCTTCATGGAGCATCTCAATCCGCGCGGCGCGAGCGTGGTCGCGCTGGAGAAGCCGGACGAGCGTGAGGCCGGCCAGTGGTACTTCCAGCGTTGGCTGGCGCATCTGCCGGCGGCCGGTGAGATCGTGCTGTTCGACCGGTCCTGGTACAACCGGGCCGGCGTGGAGCGGGTGATGGGCTTCTGTTCCCGCAAGGAGTACCTGGAGTTCCTGCGGCAGGCCCCGGACCTGGAACGGATGCTGGTCCGCTCCGGCATCCGCCTGGTCAAGTTCTGGTTCTCGGTGTCCCGCAACGAGCAGCGCACCCGGTTCGTCATCCGCAAGGTCGATCCGGTGCGTCAGTGGAAGCTCTCGCCGATGGATCTCGCCTCACTCGACCGCTGGGACGACTACACCGAGGCCAAGGAGGCGATGTTCTTCTGGACCGACACCGCGGACGCTCCGTGGACGGTGGTGAAGAGCAACGACAAGAAGCGGGCCCGGCTGGAGGCGATGCGCCACGTGCTGCACCGCTTCGACTACGCCGGCAAGGACGAGGCCGTGGTCGGCACGCCGGATCCGCGCATCATCGGGCCGGCCGGGCTCGACCTGGACCCGGAGGACCAGCCGGTGCCGATCTTCCCCCGCCCCTGACCTGCGCGGACGCCGCGTCGGGCGGTCAACGCCAGTCGGGCGGCGCCTGCCCGTAGGCGGGCGGCAGGTGCGGCCAGTTCAGCGCGCGGCCGTCGAGACGACCCGGTGGGCTGATCGCGCTCCACCCGTTGCCCAGCGCGACCCGCCAGGCGTCGGCCCGGGCCGCCGAGTCGTCGCCCGGGCCCCGCCCGACCGGGGCGGTGCCCTGGTCGAGCAGCCACCGCGCCGTCCGGGCCAGGGACACCGAGACGTGGGTGGCGTCGCCGGTGCGGACGCGCCGCCCCAGCGCGGCCAGCGCACCGGCGGCGACCAGATAACCGGTGGCGTGGTCGAGCAGTTGGCAGGGCAGCGCGCCGGGCCGGACGCCGTCCGTGCTGGTGGCCCAGCCGATGCCGGTGGCGATCTGCACCAGGCTGTCGAACCCGCGCCGGGCGCCCCAGACGCCCGGCCGTGCCCCAGGCCGACAGCGTGACGACGACGGTGCCGGGATGCCGGTCGGCGACCTGGTCCGGGTCCAGCCCGAGCCGGCGCAGCGCCCCGGGCCGGTAGCCGGTCACGAGCACGTCGGCCCGGTCGAGCAGACGGTGCAGCGCGCGGCGGCCCTCCGCCGTGCGGGCGTCCAGGGTCGTGCTCGCCTTGCCGATCACCCCGTCGACGGCGTGCAGCGCCAGTTCCGGACGGCGTGGATCGTCGACCCGCAGCACGTCGGCGCCGAGCGCACCCAACATCCGGGTGCCGACCGGACCGGCGATGACCCGGGTCAGGTCGAGCACCCGCAACCCGGACGCCGGCAGCCGGCCCGGTGCGACCGGCGGCACCGGCAGCGGCGCACGGCTCAGCGGCGCCATGCCGACCAGCGGCGACGCCAGCGGGTCCGGGCCGTCCGCTTCCCAGCGGGACCGGGTACGAGCGGCCACGGCCAACCCGCCCGCGGCGTACACCGCACGCTCGATCTCCCCCGCCGGGCGGGCGGCGATCACGTCCGCCACCTTCGTCTGCACCTCGGCGTCCCGGCCGTCGTCGACACCGAGGGACGCCAGCAGCGCCGTCCGATGCCACGGGTAGTTCGCATGGGTGCGCACCCAACCGTCCGCCGCCCGCCACAGTCGGGACAGGGGCGCGAAGCCGTCGATCCCCCGCCCGTCCGCGTCGCGGAGCCAGACCTCGCTCCGCACCGCCGCCGCCACGTGGTCCGTGTCGAGGGCGACCTCAGGCCGCCGACCGGTGCGGGCGGACGCCAGATCGGCGGCGGCCGTGAGACAGGCGGCCACGGACGCGATCGCGCACTCGGCGACGGCAAGGGGTGACGCCAGCGCCGCCGGCTGCGGATCTCCGGCGAGCTGGGGCCCGGTGAGTCCCGCCAGCCCCAGGTCGGCCAGGACGCCGTCCACCAGAGTCATCATGCGGACATCCTCCCCGCCCTCGCCGAACCGTTCCAGGCCATCTCCCCCATGGTCCTCCCCGGGTCCTTGACCCTCGACCCGGTGAAGGGCCCACCCTGCACAGGTGACGCCCGGAGAAGGTGGCAGGCGAGGAGAGTGCCCGATGACCGACCTGGAGCGGCTCCGGCCGGTCCTACGCACGAGCTGGGGTGCGGACACGTGCGATCCGCACGACGTGCGGGACTGGCACCCGGGTAACCCGGCCCGTGGCCAGTGCGGGGTCACCGCCCTGGTCATCCAGGACCTTCTCGGCGGCGAACTCGTTCTCGGTGAGGTCTTCGTCGGGAGCGTCAAGGTCGGTCACCACTACTGGAACCGGCTGCCCGACGGCGACGACGTCGACCTCACCGCCGACCAGTTCCACCCGTGGGAAACCGTCGTCGGCGCCCGGGTGCAGCACCGTCCGCCGGGACCGCCTGGACGATGCCGGCAGCAGTACGAGTTGTTGCGAGGACGGGTGCTGTCCGGTCTTGACCGGGCGCGGCGGGAAGACGCCGGCGCGGCGTGACGAACCGGCCCGGTGACACTCCAGAACCACAGCCGCACGACCCACGGCGGGAACGCTCCCGGCGGGATCGGCCCACGATGACGGACGTCAAGTGGCGGAAGCGGTCGCTCCCCGCACCGGCCGGTCGATCCGGGCCGCCGAACGGCCGTGACCATCCCGCGCAGTGATGACCATCGCTGAGAACGGCTGCCAGAATGACCGGCGTGTCATTGCGCGGTCACTCTGCGACCATGGCCGATGTCACGGGGGAGGGCCGGGCGAACCGGTTCATGCTGGTCCTGCTGGCGCTGCATCGGATCACCTGCCTGGCTCCGGCGGTCGTCACCTGCGCCTACGGCGCGTACCGAAGCACCTGGGCCAACCTCGCCCTGCTGGTCGCGGCGACGGCATGGAACGTGGTGCTGTTCGGGGTGGCCCGGCGGCGGGGCTGGTTCCCGACGGCGCTGGTGCACCTGGACGTCCTGCTGGCCGGCACGGTGCTGGTGGCGGTCACCGCGAACCTGACGACCGACGTCGGGGCCCCGAACTGGGGCAACCTGCTGGTGCAGGCGAGCGGTTCGCTGGTGGGGGCGGCGCTGGCCCGGCCCTGGGCCGTCGCGGGCGACCTGCTGGTGCTGGTGCTCATCCAGTCGCTGGTGATCGTCGCCGTCGGCCCGGGCACGGGCCCCTCGGTACCGGCGCTCGTCCACGCGGTCAACGGCGTGGCCTGCTTCGCGCTGGTCGCCGGCTTCGCCGTGCGCTACCTGCGGCGTACCGGACGCAACCTGGACCGGACCAACGCGCAACGGTTGGCGGCCGAGGCCGACGCCGCCGCCGACCACGCCCGTTTCGTCACCCGGCTCGCCCACCACCGGACGCTGCACGACAGGGTGCTGACCACGCTGACGTTGATCGCCCGCGGCATGGCCGACCCGGGCCGGCCCGAGGTACGCCGGCGCTGCGCCCGCGACGCGGAGGTGGTCCGCGGGCTGCTCGGCGACGGCTCCGACGCGGAGTTCGGCACGCTCGGCGAGGCGCTGCGGGACGTGGTGAGCGAGGCGTCCCTGCTCGGCCTGCGGGTCCGGTACCAGGGGGCGACCGTGCCCGCGGACGTCCCGCCCCAGGTCGTGGCCGCGTTGCGCGCGGCGGCGCAGGAGGCGCTGAACAACGTGGTCAAGCACGCCGGCGTGGAGCACGCCTGGCTGACCGTGACCGTGGAGGGCCGACTGTTGCGGGTGACGATCGTCGACCGCGGGCGCGGCTTCCACCCGGAGGAGGCGCCCCCGGGTTTCGGCTTCCGACACTCGATCGTCGACCGGGTGGCCGAGGTGGGCGGTCGGGCCCGGGTCTCCAGTGAGCCGGGGGCCGGGACGTGCGTGGAGCTGACGTGGGCGGGCTGATCCGGCTGGCGGCCGTCGACGACGACCGGATGCTGCTGGAGGGCCTGGGCGCCTGGCTGGCGGGCATCGGCGACCTGCGGCTGGTCCGCACCGCGGCCACGGTGGAGGGCCTGCTGCGGACGTTGACCGAGCCGATCGACGTGGTCCTGCTGGATCTGGTGCTGCGCGACGGCAGCGACGCGGCGGAGAACGTGCGGCGGCTGGTGACGTCCGGCCGCCGGGTGCTGGTGCTCAGCGTCTGGGCCCGCCCCGACCAGGTGGTGGCGACGTTCGCCGCCGGGTGCAGCGGGTACGTGACGAAGGACCACGACCTGCGGGCGCTGGCCACCGCGGTCCGGGACGTGGCGGCGGGGCGGCCCGCGTTCTCGTCGGAACTGGCGTTCGCCTGCCTGGGCGACGCCCGTCCGACCCGTCCCCGGCTGTCCCCCCGCGAGCGCGGGGTGCTGCTCGCGTACGCCTCCGGCATGACCCTCACGGCCACCGCCCGGCACCTGGGCATCAAGCCGGAGACCGCCCGCACCTACCTGGACCGGGTCAAGGCCAAGTACCACGATCTCGGTCGGCCCAGCCGCACGAAGCTCGACCTCGCCGACCGGGTTCGTGAGGATCGCCTCCAGGCCGGTTGAGACGGCGCCGGCACCCCACGAACGTCCACCCGCCGTCCTCGCGAACGTCCGCTGTCCCCTGCCCGGGGGACAGCGGACGGGTCGGTCCGCCCCCCGAACATCCGGCATGACGAGATCGACACACGTCGCTAGCTTGAGATCGCACAGCGTCGCCGCACCGTCACCCGGGGGCTCGGGGGGACCGGTCCCGTCGGCGCTGACACTCCCCCACCGGTCGTCCGAGGAAAGGCCACCGCATGCCCCACCTGATCGGTATCGACGAGGCGGAACAGCTCGGCACGAAGCAGGTGCACCAGCTGTACCGCGACCATGTCAGTCGCAGCCAGGTCTCCCTGATGACGACGTTCGGCTTCGGCCGGGAACTGGTGGACCACGCCGAAGGGGTGTGGATCCACCTCCGGGACGGCCGCCGGGTGCTGGACTTCTCCGGCGGCGTCGGCGTGCTGAACCACGGGCACAACCATCCGCGGATCCTGGCCGCCCGCCGGCGCTTCGCCGAGGCCCGGCGGATGGAGGTGCACAAGGCGTTCTTCTCGCCGTACACGGCGGCGCTGAGTCACAACCTGGCCGCCCTGCTCCCCGGCGACCTCTCCGTCTCATACTTCCCGAACTCGGGCGCGGAGGCGAACGAGGGCGCGGTGAAGATGGCCTACAAGTACCACGGCGGACGGCGCAACACGGTGCTGCGCGCCGACATCAGCTTCCACGGCAAGACCCTCGGCGCGGGTAGTCTCACCGGCTCGTCGGAGAACGCGTTCCGCTTCCCCGGCCTGCCCGGCATCGTCGTCTACCCGTACGGCGACCTGGCCGCCGTCCGCGCGGCCGTCGACGCGGCACGCGCCCCGGACGGCGGCTGCGACGTGTACGCCCTCCTGGTCGAACCGTTCAGCGCCTCCACGATGCGCCGGTGGAGCGACGACGACCTGCTGGCCCTGCAACGGCTCTGCCGCGAGCGGGACATCATCATGATCTTCGACGAGGTCTACACCGGGTGGGGCAAGACCGGCAGCCTCTTCAACTTCATGCGGTGCGAGGGGCTGCTGCCGGACATCCTCACCTACTCCAAGTCGCTCGGCGGCGGCAAGGCCTCGATCGCCGGCTACACGGCCCGCGAGCCGGTGTTCCGCCGCGCCTACGACCGGCTGACCGACGTCATCCTGCACAGCACGACCTACTACGGCTTCGGCGAGGAGACCGCCACCGCCCTGGAGGCCGTCGCGGTGGTGGTCGACGACGACTACCCCGCCCGGGCCCGGATGCTGGCGGCCGTGCTGCAACCCGGCCTCGACCGGATCGCCAAGGCGTACCCCGAGGTGGTCGGCCGGGTCGACGGCGCCGGCGCGCTGTGGGGCGTCTTCCTCGGCGGTGGTCCCGGCCTGCTCGACCTGGCCGGCCGGCTGATGCCCGGCTTCACCCACGACCCGCAGTTCCGCACCAAGCTCATCACCCTGTCGGTGATCGCGCACCTGTTCCGCGAGCACGGGATCATGACCTACTACAGCCCCAACGCCGACAACCCACTGATGGTCGCGCCGAGCCTGGTGGCCAGTCCCGAGGACGTGGAACACTTCCTCACCGCCCTGGACGCGACGCTGTCCCGGGGGCTGCCCCGGCTGCTGACCGCCTTCGTCCGGGAGCGGGTGACGTCGCGATGGTGACCAGCGGCCACGTCGTGGTGACCGGGGCCAGCGGGATGCTCGGCTCGCACCTGGTCCGCCGGCTGCTCGCCGAGGGACACCGGGTGCACGGGGTGGACCTGCTGCCCGCCGCGCACACCCATCCGGAGCTGGCCCACAGCCAGGGCGACGTCCGCGACGCCGCGCTGCTGGCGCGGGTGTTCGCCGACGCGTCCGCCGTGGTGCACTGCGCCGCCGCGCTGCCCAGCTACCCGGCCGAGATGATCCGGTCGATCATCGTGGACGGCACGCACGCGGTGCTCGGCGCCGCCCGCCGGGTGCAGGTCCCCCGGGTCGTGCACATCTCCTCCACCGCCGTCTACGGCCTGCCCCGGCTGGTGCCCACACCCGAGGACCATCCGCGGGAGCCGGTCGACCCGTACACCCGGGCGAAGGTCGAGGCGGAACTACTCGTGGAACGGTTCCGCGCGGACGGGCTCTGCGTCCCGGTGCTGCGCCCCAAGACGTTCCTCGGGCCGGGCCGGATGGGCCTGTTCGCGATGCTCTTCGAATGGGCCGAGGAGGGCCGGAACTTCCCGGTGCTCGGTCGCGGCGACGTGCGGGTGCAGATGTTCGCCGTCGAGGACCTGGTCGACGCCGTGCTGACCGTGCTGGCCGCCCCGGAGGACGTCGCCGGGGACACGTACAACCTGGGCGCGGCCGAGTTCGGCACGCTGCGCGAGGACTTCCAGGCGGTGCTCGACGCCGCCGGGCACGGCCGGCGGGTGGTCGGGCTGCCGGCCGCGCCGACGCTCGCGGCGCTGCGGGCGTTGGAGCGCAGCGGCCTCTCCCCGGTGTACGGGCGGCTGCTGTACAAGCTGCGCGCGGACTCCTACGTGAGCATCGACAAGGCCCGCGACCGGCTCGGCTTCACGCCCCGCCTCGCCAACCGGGACGCGATCCTCGCCACCTACCGGTGGTGGCGGGCGAACCGGGGCGCGACCGCGACCGGGGCCGGCCGGACCAGCCGGGAACCCTGGCGACAGGGCGCCCTCTCCCTCGCGAAGATCTTCTTCTAGGGCGCCGGCCGATGCCTCTCCTCGACTCCGCTCCCGCCGCCGTGCCGGCCGTGGAGCCGCCCGCCACCCGCCGCCACCGACTGGTCGTCGACCTGGTCCGCCTGGTCCGACCCGGCCACTGGGTGAAGAGCCTGCTGGTCGTCCCGCTCCCCCTGTTGGACCCGCTGTCCTGGCACCTGGCCGGGCTGACCCGGCTGGGCTGGTCCGTCGTCGCGTTCGTGCTCGCCGCCTCGGCCGTGTACGTGGGCAACGACGTGGTCGACCGGCACCGGGACGGGCTCCACCCGGTGAAGCGGCACCGTCCGGTGGCGTCCGGCCGGGTGCCGGTGCCGCTGGCGTACGCCTGCGCCGTCGTGCTCCTGCTCGGCCTCGCGCTGCTGCTGGCCGCCGGCCCGGTCGGACCGGCCTGGCCGGTGCTGACCTACCTCGTGCTGAACGTCTGGTACAGCCGGGGCCTGAAACACGTTCCGCTGGTCGAGGCCGGGGTGGTCGCCACCGGGTTCGTGCTGCGCGCCGTGCAGGGCTACCTGGCCGTCGGCGCGGACGTGTCGGCCTGGCTGCTGGTCACCGTGTTCGCCGGCTGCCTGCTGCTGATCGTCGGCAAGCGCCGTCAGGAACTGCTGGACGCGGGGGTGGCCCACCGGCCCGCCCTGCGCGGCTGGTCGGTGGAGCTGGCCGGGCACCTGCTCCAGCTCAACGGGCTCCTGGCGGTCACCGCCGGGCTGGTCTGGCTGGGCACCGAAGCGCCGTTCGGCCGGTACGGGGACGCCGCGATGCTGCTGTCCACCCCGTTCGTCCTCTACCTGATGTCGCGGTACCTGCAACTGGCGCTGGTCCGGCGGGCCGGCGGCGACCCGGTCCGGCTGCTGTCGCGGGACCGGGCGGTGCTCGCCGCCGCCGTGCTCTGGGCGGCCTGCCTGGGCGCGCTCTACGCCGCCATCCGGTTCCCGGCGCTCGTCGCCGCCCTGTCCTGAACCCGCGCCCCGCCCTTCGCCCGCGCCCCGCCCTTCGCCCGCGCCCTCGTCAAGGAGAGCCATGACCGCGCACACCCCGACGGTCTCCGTCGTCGTCCCCAACTACAACCACGCCGACTCGCTGCCGCTGACGCTGCCGGCGCTGCTGGCGCAGACCCATCCCGCCACCGAGATCATCTTCGTGGACGACCGGAGCACCGACGACTCGGTGGCGGTGGCCGAGTCGCTCGGCGTGCCGGTGGTCCACACGCCGCGCAACGGCGGCCCCGCCCTGGCCCGCAACATCGGCGCCGCCCGGGCCCGCGGCGACGTCCTGCTCTTCGTCGACTCCGACGTGGAACTGCCGCCGGACACGGTGACCCGGGCGGTGCGGCTGCTCGCCGCCGACCCGCGGGCCGGCGCGATCTGCGGCATCCTCGACGAGGTCCCGCTGGTCCGGGACAGCCTCGTGCAGGAGTGCCGGTGCCTCCAGGCGCACTGGTGGCGGATCAGCTCGCTGGGCGACGTCAGCTTCCTGTTCACCGCCATCTGCGCCATGCCGGCCCGGGTGTTCGCCGAGATCGGCCCGTTCCACGAGGGGCTGCGCCAGACCGAGGAGGTCGAGTACGGCGAGCGGCTCACCGGCCGGTACCCGATCCGGCTCACCGACGCGCTGCACGGCCGGCACCGCGACGACGACCGGCTCGGACCGATGCTGCGCAAGGTGTTCCACCGCAGCCGGCTGCGGATGCCGCTGTACGCGTACCGGCGTCGTGCCGCGCAGGGCTTCGAGACCGCGTCCCGGATGTGGGCCGCCGTCAGCGCGCTGCTCGGCACGCTCGCGCTGCCGTTGCCGCTGCTGGCCGGCGCGCTCGGGGTGCTGCCGTCAGTGGCCGCCCTCCTGCTCTTCCTGGCGTGCGACGCCGGCATGTACCGGTTCGTCGCCCGCCGGCGCGGACCGGCGTTGCTCGTCGCGTTCGTCGGGGTGCAGTGGTTGATCAACCTGGCGATCGCCGCCGGGGCCGCCGCCGGCGCGGCGCAGTGGCTCGGCTCCCGCTCCTTCCGTCACCTCTACGAGGGCGGCCCACGCCCCACCGCTCAGGTGCCCTCATGAGTCTTCTTATCCGGGCCGCCGGTCCGGCGACGGCGGCGGGCCGGCCCCGGCGGTGGTGTGCGGCCACCCGGCTGCTCTGGGCGGCGGCGCTCGGCTGGGCGGTGTTCACCGGCCTGCACCGTGCGTTGAGCGGGCGCTGGTGGTTCTGGCTGCTGCCGGACCTGCTGCCGCCGGTGGCGTACCTGCTGGTGCCGGTGGCGCTGGCGGCGGCCGTGCCGGCGGTCCGGGCGCTGCGCCGGCCGCTGCCCGCCCGGGCGGCGACGGTGGTGCTGGCGGCGGCGGCCACCGCGCTGGCGATCGGCCTGCCCGACGCCGGCCTCAACCGGTACGCGTGGGCGGCCCGCCCCGCCCCGCCGTCGGGCGCGCTGACGGTGCTGGCCTGGAACACCGGCTACTGGGACCAGCACGACGACCCGGAGGCGTTCCTGCGGTTCCTGGTCGACCGGCGGGCCGACGTCTACCTGTTGCAGGAGCATCTCTACTGGGACGACGCGGCCGGGCTGGCCGGCGCCCGGCCCGCCCCCGACCCGGAGCGGCTGCGTCGGGCGTTCCCCGGCTACACCGTCGTCGCCCGTGGCGAGTTGCTCACCCTGTCCCGGTTCCCGGTGGTGGCCCGGCCGGCGGTCGGTCCCGACGCGGGCCTCGCGGCCGAGCCGGGCGCCGACTTCGGGCGGGTCTTCGCCGCCGCCAAGGTGCTCCGCGCCGACCTGTTGGTGGACGGCCGGGTGCTGTCCACGTACAACGTGCACCTGCCGGTGCAGGTGAACCTCGCGCCGCGGCGGTTCCTGGGCTACGTGCGGGAACGTGACCGGGCCCGCCGGGCGCAACTCGCCGGGCTGCGGGCCGATCTCGCCGCCAACCCCGGGCCGGTGCTGGTCGCCGGTGACTTCAACACCACGGCCGCGATGGGCGACCTGCGCCCGTTGCGGGACCGGCTGCGCGACGCGGCGGACGCCAACGCCGAGGTGTACCCGGCGAGCTGGCCCGCCGGTCGACTGCCGGCGGCCTGGCGGCTGGACTGGACGCTGACCTCCCGGACGGTACGCGTGCACCGGTACACGCTGGACGACCCGCGCGGGTTGTCCGACCACCGCGCCCAGACCGCCGTGGTCACGCTCGGGGAGGCGTCGTGAGCCGTACGCCGACCGTCTCGGTCGTGATCCCGGTCTGGAACGCCGCGAAGACGCTGCGCCACTGCCTGGACGCGGTGGCGGCGCAGACCCACCCGCCGGTGGAGGTGCTCGTCGTCGACGACGGCAGCACCGACGGGTCGGCGGCGGTGGCCGCGGCGGCCGGTGCGCGGGTGCTGGTGCAGCCGGTCAACGGTGGGGTCTCCGCGGCCCGCAACGCCGGGGTGGCGGCCAGTCGTGGCGAGGTGATCTTCTTCGTCGACTCCGACGTCGCGCTGGACCCGGGCGCGATCGCCAACGCGCTGGCGGTGCTGGCCGCCGACCCCGACTGCGGCTGCGTCCACGGCGTCTACGCCCCGGAGCCGCTGATCGACGACGGGCCGGTCGAGCGGTACCGGGTGCTGCACCTGCACTCCGCGCTGACCCGGGCGGTCGGCCCGATCGACACCGCCGTCTTCGCGCTCGCCGCGGTGCCCCGCGCCGTGCTGCGCGACCTCGGTCCGTTCGACGAGAACCTGCGCAGCGCCGAGGACGACGAGTACAGCGAGCGGTTGCTGACCCGGTACCGGATCCGGCTCACCGACACCGTCGTCGGTCGGCACGACGAGGCGGACCGGCTGCTGCCGCTGCTGGCCGAGCAGTACCGGCGAGCCCAACTGCTCCGCTGGTCGCTGCGCAACCGCTACCGCCGGCGCGGCCTGGCGCTGAACCGCACCCTGGGTGTGCTGGCCGCCGGGCTGGCCGTGCTCACCCTGCCGGCGGCGCTGCTCGGCCCGTACGGGGCCGGCGTGCCGGTGCTCTGCCTGGCGGTCTTCGCCGCCGCCGACCCGCCGCTGGTGGTGGCGCTGCGCCGGGGCGGCGGGGCGTTCCTGGTCCGCGCCCTCGGCATCCACCTGCTGGTGAACGTCGCGCTGATCACCGGGGCCGCGGTCGGCCTGGTCCGGTCCCTGGTGGACCCGTCGTTCGGCCCGTCGTCGCGTGCCGCCCTCCGTCCCCTCGACTCGAAAGGTTGGTGAGGTGGTGGCCGTCTCCGCGCCCCTCGTCTCGGTCATCGTGCCCAACTACAACTACGCCCGCACGCTGCGGCTCTGCCTGGCGGCGCTGCGCCGGCAGACCCACCGGCCGGTGGAGGTGATCGTGGTCGACGACGGCAGCACCGACGACTCGGTGGCGGTCGCCGAGTCCTTCCCCGAGGTGCGGGTGCTGCGTACGCCGGTCAACAGCGGGCCCTCGGTGGCGCGCAACCTCGGCGCGGAGGCCGCCACCGGGGAGGTGCTGATGTTCGTCGACTCGGACGTGGCGCTGGCTCCGGACGCGGTGGCCGTCGCGGTGGCGATCCTGCGCGACGAGCCCGGCGTCGGCGCGGTCTGCGGCAACTACGACACCGTCCCGTTGATCGACGGCACCTTCACCAAGGACTACCGCAACCTGTACCGGCACTGGTATTTCCGCGTCGCCGAGGGCAGCATCGCCGGTTTCCTGTCGACCGCGATCCTGGCCGTGCCGACCAGGATCTGGGCGCAGGTGGGCCCGTTCAACCCGAGGCTGACCCAGAGCGAGGGCGCGGACGTCAGCGAACGGCTCACCGACCGGTACGAGGTGCGGATGACCAGCCGGGTCATCGGCCGGCACGACGACGACGCGACGCTGCGGATCGCGCTGGGCAAGGTGTTCACCCGGACCCGCGTGCACATCCCGTTCTTCCTGCACCGGCGGCGGGTGGTGGGGGTGGTGACCTCCGCCGAGTCCGGCACCGGGCTGGCGTCCTGGCTGGCCGCCGCCACCACGCCGCTGCCGCTGCTGGCCGGCCCGGGGTGGGCCGTGGTGCCGCTGCTGCTGCTGGCGCTCTGGCTGCTCAGCGACGCCCGGATGTACCGCTACGTGCACGCCGTCCGGGGCCTGGGCTACACGCTGCGCTTCGCCGGCCTGCACCTGCTGGTCAGCCTCACCATCGGGGTGGGCGTGGCGGTGGGATTGGTGCAGTGGCTGCTCTCCCGCCGCTTCCGCCGCCTCTACGAGCAGCCGGCGGTGATCGCGTGACCGCCGTGCGGACGCCACCGCGCACCGAACCGGCGGCCGGCCGGGCGGGTCGGGTCGGCCGGCGACCCGGCGCCCGCGCCGGCGCGGTGCTCACCGGCCTGGGCGCGGCGTGGCTGCTCCTGGTGGTGGCGCACCGGCTGTTCAGCGGCCGGTGGTGGCTGTGGCTGGCGCCGGAGCTGATCCCGCCGCTGGCGTTCGTCGCCGTACCGGTGCTGCTGCTCGGGGCGGTGCCGCTGGCCGGCCGGTTCCGGGCCCGGCTGGCGCTGCTCGCGGTGGCCGGGCTGCTGCTCGGCGCGGACCTCGCCGGGCTGAACCCGGCCGTGTGGCGCACCCCGCCGCCGGCGCCGGCGGACGCGCTGCGCCTGGTCTCCTGGAACACGACGGTGTGGAACGCCACCGACGACCCCGACACGTTCTACGCCTCGCTGACCGCCCGGCACGCCGACGTCTACCTCCTCCAGGAGTACAAGCCCGACGACGACCCGGCCCGCCGCGACGCCGACCTGGCCCGGCTGCGCCGCGAGTTCCCCGGCTACCAGGTGGTGCTGCGCGGGGAGTTGGTCACCGTGACCCGGTTCCCGGTCGTCGCGACGACCGCGTTGCCGGCCGACCCGCCGCCCGGTGCGGACTGGCGCACCGACTACTGGGAGGTCAAGTCGCTCCGCACCGACCTGCGGGTGGGCGGCCGCACGGTGTCGGTCTACAACACCCACATCCTGGTGCCGCTGGACCTGAGCAGCCCGCTGCGCGAGCTGTTCTACGACCGCCGGCACGAGTTCTTCCAGCGGCGGGAGACGCAGTACCGGGCGCTCGCCGCCGACCTGGACCGCAACCCGAACCCGGTGCTGGTCGCCGGCGACCTCAACACCAGCCCGGCCATGGGCGACCTGGCCCGGCTCCGCGACCGGCTCACCGACGCGGCCCGGGCCAGCGGGTCGGCGTACCCGACGTCGTGGACGATCGCCGGCCGGCGCTGGTGGCGGCTGGACTGGACGTTCGTCTCCCCCGGATGGACCGTGCACCGGTACCGGCTGCGCGACGCGCGGGGCATGTCCGACCACCGGGTGCAGGACGTCGTGCTCTCCCTCGGCGGGTCCCGGTGAGCCGGGCGCGGGTGTGGGCCGCGCTGCGCGTGGTCGGGTACGCCGCCGTGCTGGCCTTCCTCGGCTGGCAGGTGTGGCGGGTACGGCACGGGATGGCGGACAGCCTGCGGACGGTCGGCTGGGGCGCGGCGCTGACCGCCGGGGTCCTCGCCGCGGTCGGCGGGGTGCCCGGCTTCGTCGGCTGGCGGGTCCTGCTGGCCGGGCTGGGCACGAGACTGTCGCTGCGCGACGCCACCCGGGTCTACTTCCTCGCCGGGCTGACCCGCTACCTGCCGGGCGGGGTGTGGCCGACGGTGGCGCACGCCGCGATGGCCCGGCCGCTGCGCCAGCCACCGGCCCGGCTCGCCGCCGCGTTCCTCGCCAGCCAGGGACTCGCGGCGGTGTCCGGGGTGCTCGTCGGCGTCCTCGCGCTGCCCTGGCTGGTCGGGCAGAGCCGATGGTGGTGGCTGCTGCTGCCGGCCTGCGTGGCCGCCGCCGCGCCGGTGCTCGCCCCGGGCCTGCTGGGCCGGCTGCTGGCCGCCGCCGCGCGGCTGCTGCGCCGGGGCGACACCGGGCCGCTGCTGCCCGGCCGCCCGACGCTGCTGGGCGCCACCGGGCTGATGGTGCTCGGCTGGCTGATCAGCGGCCTGCACATCACCGTCCTGGCGGTCGCCCTCGGCGCCGCGCCGGGCCCGGCGCTGCCGCTGGGCGTCGGCGGTTTCGCCCTCTCCGTGGTCGCCGGGCTCTGCGCCGTGGTGCTGCCGACCGGGCTCGGCGTACGCGAGGTCGCGCTCGCGCTCACCGTCGCCACCCTGGTCGGCGGCCCCGACCTGGTGACCCTCGTCGCGCTGAGCCGGGTGCTGCTGACCGTCGGCGACATCGGCTCGACGGTCGTCGTGCTGGCCCTGCTGGCCGTCACCGGCCGTCGGTCGGGCGGTCCGCCGCAGGCCGCCACCCCGTCCCGTCCCGCCCCTGCCGACCGTCTCGAAGGAGTCTCCTCATGACCACCACCGACCTGCCGTCCGCCGCGCAGCCCGTCACCGGCGGCGGGCTGCGCGGCGGCGTCCGCCGGCTGCGCAGCGCCGTGCGTACCGGCTCCGGGGTGGAGGTGCTCTCCGCCCTGCCGTTCCTCGCCGGCCCGCTGGCGCGGCTGGAGCGCCGCCCTCTGCTGCACGGGCTGGTGCTCTCCGCGTTCGGGCTGCGCCGGCCGATCTTCGTGGACTTCCCGGTGAGCCCGGAGCCACGCTTCGGCTACGGCCGACCCGACCACCCGGGCATCTCCGAGCTGCTCGACCGGCGGCGGGACGCGTACGCCGACACGCTCCGGCGGTTCCTCGGTCACGCCGATCGGCTCGCCGCCGTCCCGCTGCACGGCGACCTCGACTCGGGCGAGCCGTACTGGCGCAACGGCTGGCTGCCGCCGCTGGACGCGCTGGCGCTCTACGGTTTCCTGGTCGAGCACGAACCGGCGCGGTACGTCGAGATCGGCTCCGGCAACTCGACGAAGTTCGCCCGCCGGGCGGTCCGCGACCACGGTCTGCGTACCCGGATCACCTCGATCGACCCGGCGCCCCGGGCCAGTGTCGACGTGCTCTGCGACGACGTGGTCCGCGCGCCGCTGGAGCGGGCCGACCTGGGCCTGTTCGACGAGTTGGACGCCGGTGACGTGGTCTTCTTCGACGGCTCGCACCGCAGCTTCATGGGCTCGGACGTGACGGTCTTCTTCTTCGAGGTGCTGCCCCGGCTGCGGCCCGGCGTGCTGGTGCAGGTGCACGACATCATGCTGCCCCGCGACTACCCGCCGCAGTGGCGCCACCGGCACTACAACGAGCAGTATCTGCTGGCCGCGTTCCTGCTGGCCGCGCCGGAGCGCTGGGAGATCGAGCTGCCCAACGCGTTCGTGGCCGGCGACCCGGAACTGCGCGAGGTCGCGGCCCCGCTGTGGCGGCGTCTCGGGCTGACCGAGCACTTCCTGCCCGCGTCGTTCTGGCTGCGTCCGCGGGCGGACCTCGGCAGCGGTCCCGTCGCCACGATGCCTCGTACCGAATAGCTGGGGTCCGCCCGTGTCGCGCTGACACCGCGCCCGGCCGGCGGGAGGATGGGGGCATGGGTTCCCCGGATCACCGCTACCTGCTCGACAACGCCCGGGCCGAGGCCGGTGAGCGGTTCACCTGGCTGGCCGCGCTGTTCGACGGGGTCACGCGTGGGCACTTCGACCGGCTCGGGGTGGGGCCGGGCTGGCGCTGCTGGGAGGTCGGCGCCGGCGGCCCCAGCATTCCCGAGGCGCTGGCCACGGCCGTCGGGCCGACCGGTCACGTGCTGGCCACCGACCTCGATCCGGCCTGGTTGGACCCGCACGGCCGGTACGAGGTGCGCCGGCACGACATCGTCGCGGACCCGCCGCCGCAGCCCGGCACGTTCGACCTGGTGCACGCGCGGCTCGTGCTCGTCCACCTGCCCGACCGGGCCCGGGCGTTGGCGACGATGACGGCGGCGCTGCGGCCCGGCGGTTGGCTGGTGGTGGAGGACGCCGACACCGAGTTGCAGCCACTGGCCTGCCTCGACGAGGTCGGCCCGGCACAGCAGCGCGCCAACCGGCTGCGCCGGGCCGTCCGGGAGTTGCTGACCCGCCGCGGCGCCGATCTGCGCTACGGCCGTACGCTGCCGCGGGCGTTGCGGGCGGCGGGCCTGGTCGACGTGACGGCCGCCGGTTGCTTCCCGATCGGCGGCGTGGCCTGCGACCGGCTGGAGGCCGCGACGGTGCGCATGGTCCGCGCCGAGCTGCTCGCCGCGGGGCTGGCCGACGACGTCGAGATCGACGCCCACCTGGCCGCCGTCGAGGCCGGCGAACTCGACCTCACCCTCGCGCCGCTGATCTCGGCATGGGGACGCCGCCCCGGCTGAGCGGTCGGCGGGGGCCTCGCCGGCCGGCGCGTGCGGCGAGGCCCTTGCCCTTCGCCGGGAGCGGCCTTAGGTTGCATTGATGATCCTCAGTGGGGAGCCGCGCCCCGGCCCGGCGCGGAATGCCGACCTCGGCGAGCCGGGCCCCGAGGATCTCGACGGCATCGCCTACCTGCGAGGGCTATCGAGGCGGGGGTTCCTCACCGGCGCCGCGCTGGCCGCGTCCGGGGTGTCGGCCGCCTTCGCGCTGCTGCCCGGCGCCGCCCGGGCCGCGGGCAGCTATCAGCGGCCCTGCGGGAACGTCCGGATCTCAAGCTCCTGGCAGGACCACCGGAACCGGACGCCGCCCTCGGCCGAGCCGGGCACCGACTACGCGGTGGCCACCGGCACCCCGGTCGTGGCCGCGGCGAACGGCACGATCCGGCTCGTGAAGACCGACACCTCCACCGCGACCGGACGCGTCGTGGGGATGGCCCACGACGACGGCAACTAGACCCGACACCTGCACCTGTCGAGGATCGCCGTCGCCACCGGGCAACGCGTGTCGCGGGGCCAGACGATCGCCTACTCCGGCGCGTCGGCGAACGGCAGCGACCAGGGTGTCGGGCCGCACGTGCACACGAGTCTCTGGCTGAACACCGGCAGCCCGACGAATTTCGGCGCCACCACGGATTTCGAGAACCACGTCGGAGACGGCGGCGACCCCAACCCGCCGGACCAGGAGGCAGACGAAGTGTTCATCGCGAATGTGAAAGGCAGCTGGTACCTCGTGGTCCCGCAGGGCTCCGGCAAGCCGCGGGCGGTGGTCCTCGGCGGCGACAGCAACGCCGCCGCGTCCGGCCTGCCCGTATTGAACTTCACCTGGGACCCGTCGATCAACGCGCTCCGGGCCGCCGTCGACGGCATCGGCTGACGCCACCCCGGCGCGTCACGCCAACCGGCCGGGGAGGAACGCCGCCCCCGCCGTGCCCGACCGGGCCACTGTGAGGGCGTTGTGGTCACCGTCGATGATGGTGGGGTGACTCGGGTGTTCCGGCGTCGGTTGCGGCGGCGTGTGGTCGGGCTCGCGGTGGTGGCTGCCGGTTGTGCTCTGGTGGCCGTGTCGGCCTGGTGGTTGCCGGCCGATTGGTGGTCGCCCCGCCCGGGGTGGACGGGCACCGAACAGGCCGGCTGGATCGCCGGGATCGCGGGCGCGGTGTTCGCGCTGGCGTCGTTGGTCTTCGACCGTCTCGACGCCCGCGGGGCGCGTGCCGCGGGGTCGGCCCGGGTGGGCGGGGTGGTCCGGATCGGCCGGGTGCCGCAGCAGGCCGCCTGGTTCCAGGACCGCGAGGCCCGCGTCGATCTGATGAGGGCGGCCCGGACCGGGCGGACCGCGGTGTTGACCCAGGTGTTGTCGGGGATGGGTGGTGTCGGCAAGACGCAGTTGGCCGCACAGTTCGCTCGTCACCTCGACACCAATGGCGAGCTGGACGTGCTGGTCTGGGTCACGGCGTCCAGTCGTGACGCGATCATCGCCGCCTACGCGGAGGCCGCACGCGCTGTCGGTGTGGCGACCGCTGATCTGGAGCCGGAGACGGCGGCGGGGCGGTTGCTGGTGTGGTTGGAGCGCGCCAACCGACGGTGGCTGGTGGTGTTGGACAACCTCGACGCACCCGGCGATGCCGCTGGTTGGTGGCCGCCGGCCAACCGTGACGGCCGCACGGTGGTCACCACCCGCCGTCGAGATCCGGTCCTGCACACCGACGGTCGCGTCCTGGTGCCGGTCGACCTGTTCACCCCCGCCGAGGCCGTCGACTATCTCACCCGGGCCACCGGCACCTCCGGCGACCAACAGGGCGATGTCGAGGCGCTGGCCGCCGACCTCGGCTATCTGCCGCTGGCGGTCGCGCAGGCCGCGGCGTTCATCCGCGATCGTGGCATCGACGCGGCGGCCTACCGGGACCGGCTGGCCGGTCAGCGCCTGGCTGATCTCGCGCCACCCGACGACGCCCTGCCCGACGACCACCGGGCCACGGTCGCGGCCACCTGGCTGTTGTCCCTGGACGCCGCCGACAACCACCCGCCCCGGGGGTTGGCCCGACCGGTCCTGGACCTGGCCGCACTGCTCGACCCCAACGGGATCCCGGAAGCGGTCTTCACCACCGACGCGGTCGTGGCGCACCTCGGCGCGGTGACCGGCCAGGACGTGGCAGCACCGATGGTGACCGACGCCATGCGTAACCTGCATCGACTCAACCTCGTCACCCAGGACGCCGCCACCGCCGGCGTACGCGTGCATGCCCTGGTGCAACGCGCCACCCGCGACCACGGCGACACGGCCCGGCTGGGCGCCGCGGCCCGCGCCGCCGCGGACGGGCTGCTCGCCCTCTGGCCGGACATCGACCGGGATCCCAAGTACACGCAGATCCTGCGCGCGAACACCGCCACCCTGCGGGCCGGCAGCGGGGACAGCCTGCTGCTGCCCGATCCCCACGGACTGCTGTTCCGCAGCATCCGAAGCCTCGGCGACACGGGCCAGGTCAGCGCCGCCGCCACCGCCCTCGAACAGCTCCTCACCGACTGCCTGCGGGTCCTGGGACCCGACCACGGCGACACCCTGACCACCCGCCACAACCTCGCCTACTGGCGGGGAGAAGCCGGCGACCCCACCGGCGCCGTGGCCGCCTTCGAACAGCTCCTCACCGACTGCCTGCGGGTCCGGGGACCCGACCACCCCCACACCCTGGACATCCGCCACAACCTCGCCTACTGGCGGGGAGAAGCCGGCGACCCCACCGGCGCCGTCGCCGCCTACGAACAGCTCCTCACCGACCAGCTCCGGGTCCGGGGACCCGACCACCCGCACACCCTGGCCACCCGTGGCCACCTCACCCGGTGGCGGGTGGAGGCCGGCGACACCACCGGCGTCGTCGCCGCCTTCGAACAGCTCCTCACCGACTATCTGCGGGTGCTGGGGCCCGACCACCCGGACACCCTGGCCACCCGGGGCAATCTCTCCTACTGGAGGGGGAAGTCCGGAGACATCGCCGGCGCCGTCGCCGCCTTCGAACAACTTCTCACCGACCAACTCCGGGTGCTGGGGCCCGACCATCCCGACACCCTGATCACCCGCCACGACCTCGCCGGGCGGCGGGGAGAGGCCGGCGACGCCCCCGGCGCCGTCACCGCCTACCGGCAGCTCCTCAGCGACCAGCTCCGGGTGCTGGGACCCGACCACCCCGCCACGCTGATCACCCGCCACAACCTCGCCCGGTGGCGGGGAGAGGCCGGCGACCCCGCCGGAGCCGTCACCGCCTACCGGCAGCTCCTCACCGACCGGCTCCGCGTCCTGGGACCCGACCACCCGCACACGCTGACGACCCGGCACAATCTCGCCCACTGGCGGGGAGAAGCCGGCGATCCCACCGGCGCCATCGCCGCCTACGAGCAGCTCCTCACCGACCGGCTCCGGGTCCTGGGACCGGACCACCCCGACACCATGAACACCCGCCACAACCTCGCCGGATGGCGGAAGCGAGCCGGCGACCCCACCACCGATGCGTCCCAGGACGACGGGCGCTAAGCCCTGCGACCGCCTCCGTGCAGGCCGGGACGCGCACGTCCCATCCCCCGGCCCGCCCGGTCGAGGGCGGGCCGGGGGCGCGGCGGAGCGTCCGTCAGCGCGGAGCTATGCGGAGTTGCGCCATCTGCGGCCGTGCCGGCCGATGAGCCGGTCGGCGTCGGTCGGCCCCCAGGAGGCGGCCTCGTAGGTGGGGATCGGCGTGTCGTCCTTCTCCCAGTTCTCGATGATCGGATCGACGATCCGCCAGCACTGCTGCACCTCGTCGCTGCGGATGAAGAGCGACGCGTCACCGATCAACGCGTCCAGGAGCAGCCGCTCGTACGCCTCCGGGGACTCCTCGACGAACGTCTGGTCGTACGAGAACTCCATGGTGGCGGTGCGGACCCGGAACGAGTGGCCCGGCACCTTCGCGCCGAAGCGCAGCGAGATGCCCTCGTTCGGCTGGATCCGCAGGATCAGCGCGTCGGCTTCGAGGCCGGTGAGCTGGTCGGTCGGGATCGGCAGGTGCGGCGGGCGCTGGAACTGCAACGCCACCTCGGTGAGCCGGGCCGGTAGGCGCTTGCCGGTGCGCACGTAGAACGGCACCCCGGCCCACCGCCAGTTGTCCACGTTGAGTCGCAGCGCGGCATAGGTCTCGGTCCGCGAAAGCGGGTCGACGCCCGCCTCCTCGCGGTAGCCGGCCATGAGTTCCTCGCGGGTGCCGCCCCGGGTGTACTGCCCGCGGACCGCGGCCTCGGCGATGTCCCGGTCGGTGGGGAGCCGGATCGCCTGCAGCAGCTTCACCTTCTCGTTGCGCAGGCCCTCGGCCTCGAACGAGGCCGGCGGCTCCATCAGGGCCAGCGCGAGGACCTGGAGCACGTGGTTCTGCACGATGTCCCGCATCGCGCCGGCCTCCTCGTAGAAGCCGCCGCGGGTGCCGACGCCAAGGGTCTCCGCGACGGTGATCTGCACGTGGTCGACCCAGGAGCGATCCCAGATCGGCTGGAAGATCGAGTTCGCGAAGCGCAGCGCCAGCACGTTCTGGACGGTGTCCTTGCCCAGGTAGTGGTCGATCCGGAAGACCTGGTGCTCGTCGAACGCGCTGTGCACGACGGCGTCCAGTTCCCGGGCCGTGACCAGGTCGCGCCCGTACGGCTTCTCGATGACCAGGCGGGAGAAGGAGCCCTCACGCGGCCGGTTGAGCCCGACCCCGGCCAGCCCGTTGATCACCGGCTCGAAGGCGCCGGCCGGGGTCGACAGGTAGAAGAGCCGGTTGCCGGACGTGCCCCGCTGCGCGTCCAGCTCGTCGAGGGTCTCGACGAGCCGCTTGTAGGTCGCCGGGTCGTCGTAGCCGCCGGCCACGTAGCGTACGCCGCCTCGGAGCTGGCGCTTGCCGGCGAGTTCGCGCCCGCCGAGGGCGCTCTCGGCGAACTGCTCGTCGGTCATCGGCGTACGCGCGACGCCGACCAGCGCGAACTGGTCCGGGAGCCGCTCGTGCCGAGCCAGGCTCTCGACCGCGGGCAGCAGCTTGCGTCGGGTCAGATCACCGGAGGCGCCGAAGATCACCAGCGTGGCCGGCGGGGCACTCCGCTCCTGGATGAGCTGAGATGCGTGGTCCATGGTCTGCGTTCCTCCGGGCACTAGGGGTGTCGGGGTCGGGTGGTGCCGCGCTGCCATGCCTGAGATTGTGCGACTGATGGGGTCGTGCCGGGGCCACGCGACGTTGCTCCCTTGGTCGAGGAACCTGAGCGTCGCATGCCGTCCTGAGGGGCCGGCGGCTCGGTGGCGGGTTCGGTGCGTCGCGGTGGCCCCGCCCGGACGTCCGGCCGCACACCCGCACGCCCGCCAGCGGCTTAACGAAAAAGAAACACCCTGGCCACCAATTTCGAGCAAAAACCGCCTGATCCACCGGTCAGCGAAGTGGTCGATTCGAAGTGGACCGAATGCTGGCGCATCGTCTTTCGTCATTGCATAATGGCTCCGCCGCACCGCCACTCCCGGCGTGCCGACGCCGAGTGGAGGCCATCCTTGAAGCGCGACAAGTCGCCCGTCCTACCCGGGTCCGGCACCACCGACTACGCGCGTTACATGCGCACCGACGTGCTGCTCGGACTGCAACGAAACCCGGACGAGGTCATTCACCGCGACGAGTTGCTGTTCCAGGTGGTGCACCAGTCCAGCGAGCTGTGGTTCAAGCTGGCCGCCGCCGAGGTAACCGAGACGACCGCGCGGGTGGCCGTCGGCGACCTGGCCGGGGCAGCGGCACTGCTGGCCCGGGCCACCCTCGCCGTACGCCTGGTCACCGACCAGTTGGAGATGCTGGACCACCTGTCCCCCGCGGACTTCCAGGCGATGCAGCCCGCGCTGGGCAACGGGTCCGGCGCCGAGTCGCCGGGCTGGCGGCACGTCCAGGCGGCCAGCCGGAAGCTCGACCGCGCCTTCGCCGACCACCTTGCCGCGCACGGGACCACCGCGGTGGACCTGCGACCAGGAGACCGCACGGATCCGACATGCCGGCTCGCCGAGACGATGGCGGAGTGGGACGAGCGGGTGGCGTTGTGGCGGTTCCGGCACTACCAGGTGGCGCTGCGGGTCGGGGGCCACGCTCCGGCGGGCGCGCCGAACAGTTCGGCGACGGTGCTCGCCCGGCTCGTCGAGCACCGGTTCTTCCCGGATCTGTGGCAGGCCCGACTCCACACCCCCGATGCCAGCCCCGGGACCGACCCGCTCTGACGGCCCGCGTCCGACGCAGGGTCTCCGGTGCACCTGCGTGACAGTCGTCCTCACCCCGAAGGGCTGCCCGTGCGCGAATTGACCACCTGGTTGTCCGGAACGACGGACCCCCGCACTTTTCCCTACGCGGCGGTGCTGCGAGAATTCCACCGGGTCGGCAAACACTTCGTCGACCCGCGACTACTCGAACTGCTCGACGGAGCGCGGCAACGCCTCGCCGCCCCCGAGGGGACCGGGAGCGGTGCGGCACCCGGGCTCCTGGACGACTTCCTCGACGCCACTCTCGACAAGTGGGACGGGCGATACGACTACCGCAGTTATCTGGCGCTGCGTCTGCTGCGGTTGCCGGCCGGCGAGGACGAACCGGTCGCGACCGGAGGCGACGACACCACCACGCGGCGCGACCGGGACCGGTTGTTCGTCCGGCTGGTCGCCGACGCGGTGGCGTTCGAGGTCACCGCCGCCCGGGGCGCCGCCGACCTGTTCCCGCTCCGACGTCCCGCGTGGGCGGTGGTGGCCAAGCGCTGCCGGCTGGGCACCCGGGCCGCCGCTCCCGCGCTGCGACGCCTCGGCCACCCGACGTGGCCCGACGACACCGCACCGGCCGATGCGGCAGCCGCCCTGCACACCGTCGCCACCACCCTCGATCCCCCGTCGGACCTGTCGCTGCGGTTGAGCATGCTGCCGGTGCACGTGACACACGACGAGTACCTGTTCATCCGGGTCCTACAGGCCTACGAGTGCCTGTTCGCCGCACTCGTCGACGAACTCGACGCCACCGTCGCCGCGCTTGCCGACCTCCGGCCCACCCCCGCAGCCGACCGACTGGCGTACGCCCGCGACCTGCTCGACGACGCCGGTCCGCTGTTCTCGCTGCTGGCCACCATGCAGCCGGAGTCGTTCCGGACGTTCCGGCAGTACACCGAGGGGGCCAGCGCCATCCAGTCCCGCTCCTACAAGCGGGTGGAGTCGCTCTGCCGGACCCCGCTCCCGGGCCGGCTGGACTCGGTGGCGTACCGGTCGGTTCCGGAGGTGCGGGCCCGGGTCCGGGCCGGCCGGACGACGATCGACGAGGCGTACCGCGCGGCCGTGCGCGACGGTCGACTCGACGGCCCGGACCGGCGGCTGGTGGCGCGGCGGATGGAGGAGTTCGCCGCCGCCCTGCTCCGGTGGCGGCGCACCCACCACCGCATCGCCACCCGGATGCTCGGGCAGCGTTCCGGCACCGGCTACACCGAGGGCACGCCCTACCTGGCGGCGGTCCGGGACGTGCCGGTGTTCACGTCCGTCGACCGCCGGCCCGGCCCGTTCGAACCGGTGGGAGGGCAGCGCGCATGAGCCCACCCGAGTCGGGACCCGGCAGCCCGCCACAGTGCCTCGACGAGGCCACGCACGCCGCGCTGCGGGCCGAGTTCCCGGTGCTGCGCACCTGTGTGTACCTGAACAGCAACTCCACCGGCGCGGTGCCGGCCGGGGCGGAGACCGTGCTGCGCGACTACTGGGAGACGCTGCGCACCTGGCGCGACGACGTCTGGCAGGGCTGGCACGTCGGCCTCGACCGGTACGCCCACTCCGTGGCCCGCCTGCTCGGCGCGCCACCGGGCAGCGTGGTCACCGACGGGAACCTCAGCACGCTGCTGGCCCGGGTGGCCTCCTGCTTCGACTACCGTCCGCCCCGCGACCGCGTCGTCACCACCGACCTGGAGTACCCGACGGTCCCGTTCATCTTCCGGGCGTTCCGCCGCTACGGCGCCCGGCTCGACGTGGTCGGCGACGGCGGCCCTCACCTCGACCAGGACGCCCTGGAAGCCCGTCTCGACGAACGGACGCTGCTGGTGTGCGTGTCGCACGCCAGCTTCACCTCCGGCGCCACGGTCGACCTGGCCCGCCTGGTCGCCCGCGCGCACGACGTCGGCGCGCTCGTCGTCGTCGACGCCTTCCAGACCGTCGGGGTGGTGCCGCTGGACGTCACCGCCCTCGGCGTCGACATCGTGCTCGGCGGCGCGCACAAGTGGCTCTGCGGTGTCGGCACCGCCTTCCTCTACGTCCGGCCGGAACTGGCGTCGACGCTGGAACCGGCGGCCACCGGCTGGCAGGCCGGGGACCGGGCGTTGACGTTCCAGCCGTCCGACGGATGGGCGGCCGGCGCGCAGCGGTTCGCCGGCGGCACGCCGTACCCGCTCACCGCCCTGATCTCGCAGGTCGGCCTCGACCTGCTGGCGGGCATCGGCGCCGACGCCGTCCGGGCGCACTCGCTGGTCCTCACCGGGCGGGTCCTGGACCGGGCCGCGGCGGCCGGGATCCGCGTGGTCAGCCCCACCTCGCCCGAGCGTCGCGGCGGCGTGGTCTGCCTGGACGTCCCCGACGGCGAGGCGGTCAAGCGCCGGCTGGCCGCCCAGGGGCTGATCGGCAGCTGGCGCGGCTACCTGCGGATCGGACCGCACGTCTACAACACCCTCGACGAGGTCGACGCGTTCATGGACGCGCTGACGAAGGAGCTGCCCCGATGACCGTCGCCCTCTCCCCACGGGCGCTGATGAGCCTGCTCGCGAACGGCCCGAAGGCCATGGACGTGCTGGCGACCGCGTTCGACACCGGGCTGCTCGACGCGCTGGAGCCCGGCCCGGCCCGCCTCGACGCGCTCGCCACGCAGTTCCGGATGCGCCCGTTGCGGCTGTACAAGTTCCTCGACTGTCTGGAGAGTCTCGGCCTGCTGACCCGGGAGGCGGCCGGAGACGACATCGGCGCCACCACCTACCGGGCCCTGCCCGGGTTGCGGGACACGGTCGCCGCGGTGGTCGGTCCGGACGCGGTCGAACGGGACCGCGACCGTTACCCGTGGCGGCTGCTGCACGGCCGGCTCACCGAGAGCCTGCGCGGCGAGGTCAGCATCGGCGACGACGACTTCGCCTGGCCGCCCCGGACCGACGCCCAGACCGCCGAGTTCGAGCGCAGCATGGCCGTCGGGCTCGGCCCGGTGCTCGAGAGCGTCGGGCGGCACGCCGACGCGCTCTGGTCGGACCGCCGCCGCCTGCTGGACGTCGGCGGCGGCGACGGCACGCTCGCCGCGCACATCCTGGACAGCGCGCCCCACCTGCGGGCCGACGTCTACAACCTGCCCGCCGTGGCGCCCCTCGTCGCGGCCACCCGCGTCGCCCGCGGCCATCCGGACCGGCTCGGCTTCGTCGGCGGCGACTTCCTGGCCGAACCGCTGCCGCCCGGCTACGACGCGCTGTCCTTCGTGCGCGTCCTGCACGACTGGCCCGACGACGTCGCCCGCCGCCTGCTGGAGCAGGCGTACGCCGCCCTGGAGCCGGGCGGGCTGATCGTGGTCAGCGAGGAGTTCCGCACCCCGGACCGCCTGGCCATGCAGTTCTTCTGGAGCTACTTCCTCATCGGGGTGGACACCTGTGTCAGCCGGCTCCGCGAGACCGACTTCTACACCACGCTGCTCGCCGAGATCGGCTTCGCGCGCACGGCGGTGCTGCCCGGCACCTGGGAGCTGATCATCGCGTACAAACCGTCCACGGCCGGTTGACGGGCCCGTCCCGCCTCACGCCGGCACACCGGAGACGACATCCGCGACGTTGCCCTGGTAGCAGGTCGTGGTGGAGATGGCGGGGGCGGTCACGGCCGGGCCGGAGACGACGTACCGCAGGCCGGTCTGCGCGTTGCGGCACTGGATCTGGACCCGGTAGGTGCCGGTGTCGCACTGGGCGGTGCCGCGACCGTAGTAGTGGTTGCTGCCCTCGTGGACCCACTCCGCCCAGGAGACGCAGCCGGTGACGCCGGTCGTCGGCAGTGGATCGTCGACGGGGTACACGCCCTCGGCGACGTTGCCGCTGTAGCAGGTCGTGGTGGCGGTGCCGGGCGCGTTCACCGCGTACCCGCCGTAGACGACGTATCCCACCCCGGTCTGGAGGTTGCGGCACCGGAGCTTGACCTTGTATCGGCCGCTGGTGCACTGCACGTTGCCCCGGCCGTAGTAGTAGCTGTTGCCGCCCTCCTGCACCCACTCCACCCACGTCGTACAGCCGGAAGCCGCGGCCTGGGCGCTCAGGTCGACCCGGGTGGTCGCGCCGGCAGGGGCCGGCGCGGCCAGGACGGAAAGGCCGAGCATCGTCGTCGCCATCAGCGAACGCGCATACCTCGTCACACACGCCTCCTGAAAGAGTGGACGGACGTCGATACTACAACTGATCGTGACCGCGCGATCAGATCGGCGTGACCGGCGCCGACGGCTGCGGCCCGCGGCGTCGACACCGTCCCGGGTGGACCGGCCCCGCGCGCCGGTCCACCCGGGACGGCACGGCTCAGGGGGTGTACGGGGTGTCGGTGTGGCTCAGCTCGGTGACCGTGACGCCGGAGAGTCGGTAGACGGTGGTCCGCCTCGTGTTGAGCTCGGCCATGCTCGCGTCGTCGGAGCGGGTCAGCCAGACCACTGTGGCCTTCTGCCCGGCGATCCCGATCGAGGTGACCGGGGTCCGGTCGCCGAGGTCGACCACCGTGCGGTAGGCCGGCTTCCCGGCCGCGTTGTGCCAGAAGACGACGCTCCAGAACTGGCCGGTCCCGCCGGTGCGCACCACCACCGCGCGGGCGGCGTCGGCGGCCTTGTCGCCGTCCAGATCGCCGATCGCACAGGGCTTCTGGAGTGCGACGCCGGTGCCGTCCTCACCGTTCCAGATGCCGTCGAGCAACGGAATGTGGTCGGTGTGGTCGTAGAACGGCGCCTTCGGGCTGCCCAGGTCGGCACCGGCGAGCTGACCGCAGGTCAGCGCCGGGACGACCTTCGGCGGGGCCGGTTGCGGGTCGCTCGCCGGCTTCGCCGGCGCGGACGCGGCCGACGTGGGACTGTCGGCGGTCGGCGCGGGCGAGGTGGCGTCCGGGGTCACCTCGTCGGCCGGGGCTGCGGCAGTCGCGGTGACGGCGGTGGTGGCGGTGGAGACGGGGCCGGAGTCGCCGGCACACCCGGTGGAGAATCCGAGCAGGGTGAGGGCGACGACGATCGGCAGGGTCCGGCGCATCAGCGGGCGGTGTCCTCTCTGAGATGGTGCCCGCACCGTACGGAACCGGCGCCACCCCACCGGTTCCGTACGGCGCCCCGCGGCATGCCCCGCCGGGGATCAGGCCGCTGGTCGCTCGTCGTCGGGGACGACCAGGGTCAGCCGGCGACGCCGGGCAGCGAGGAACAACACGCCTCCGGCCGCCAGCGCCGCAACGCCGATGCCGCCGATCAGCCCGGCCTGCGGCCCGGTGACGGGCAACCCGCCGTCACCGCCGCCGACGCCACCACCGCCGTCCGCGTCACCATCGCCGCCGTCACCGTTACCGCCGTTGCCGTTGCCGCCGCTCTTCGCGGCCAGCATCACGGCGAACCCGTCCCGATTGTCGCTGCGGTCCACGTCGGCCACCCGGGCGGCGACGGCGTTCGCGGGCAGCTCGGTCCGTGCAGCCTTGGCGCGGTCGTTCGTCGGCCGCTCGGCGAGGCCCTCCACCCGCACGGTTCCGCCCGGCAACGTCGCCGGCGCGCTGGCGGACGCCGAGGTCGTCACCAGGTTGTACAGCTCGACCGCCGATTGGACCGTGTCGTTCGGGTCGGTGTCCTCGACGGCCGGCACCAGGGTGAGGCCCTGGTAGGTGCAGACCGCCGACCGCCCGGCGTCGGCGAGCACACACTGGGTCGGCGGCCTGGTGAAGGTGACCCCCTCGGGCAGGCGCAGCGTGACCCGCACTCCGCTGACGGCCTTCCGGCCCTGGTTGGCGATGGTGTGCCACACCGCGCCCGTCTCACCGGGGTTCAGCGTGCCGGTGGGCTCGGGCGTGCCGCCAGCGCCGATCCGTACGGACTGCTTCACGTCCCGGGCGACCACCGAGAGGTCGGCGCTGGGCTGGTCGACCAGCTCCAGCGGGAACCATCTGGTGTTGTCGGCCGGATTCGCGTCCTTCTCCGGGCTGATGGTGACCGTGACTTCGAACCTGCCCTGGTAGGGCCCCGCCGCGCCGAAGACGGTGGCGTCGACGGGAACGTCGACGGTCTCCCCCGGCCCCGGGATCAGCTCCGGCACCAGGTCGCAGTAGAACCCCCCGAAATCACCGTCGCACTCGCCCACCCCACCCGAATGCCAGATCAGGGCGACCGGCAGGGGCTCCGGGAGGCCCTCCGGCGGCTGGCGAACTCTGACGACGACACTGCTCGGGGTCTCGTCCCCCCGGTTGCTGATCTTCAGGTGGACGACCTTCTTCTCGACCCCCCGCGTGATCCTCGTCCCGGACGCGTCGACCGCGAGGTCCGGACCCTTCTTCGCCGCCTCGGCGGGACCGGCGGGGACAGCCACCCCGGCGAGGAGGAACAGCGCGGCGGCAGTTCGCGACAGCCGCCGACGACCACAGCTCATGGCACAACCCTTCCGGACGTGCGGACAGTGTGGCTGAGAACACTATCGACAATCGGCTGCCACCAGTGCCCCTCCGGAAGCAGCCACCGGAGAACGCCCGATTCCTCGTGCGACGCCGGCCCGGCGGCTCAGTCCGGGCGATCGGCGTCGGCCGCGGGCGCACCCGGGCCGGGCCGGGTGGCCACCTGGTCGGGGTGGAGTTCGGCGTGGCAGGCGCCGCAGCGGTAGGCGGCCCGTACCGGCCCTCCGCAGCCGTCGTGCACCAGCAGCCGGGGCGGACCGGCCGGCTCGGGATAGTGGCGGTCACCCCACCACATCAGCTGGGCGACGACCGGGGTCAGCTCCCGGCCCTTGGCGGTGAGGTGGTACTCGAAACGCTCGGGTCGCTGCTGGTAGGCGCGACGTTCCAGGACGCCCTCGGCGACGAGGAGGCGGAGCCGCTGGGTGAGCACGGTCCGGGTGACCCCGAGGCTGGCGACGAGTTCGTCGAAGCGGCGCCGGCCGACCAGGACGTCCCGGAGGACGAGCATGGTCCAGCGCTCGCCGACCACCTCCAGGCTGCGGGCGAGCGAGCAGGTCTGGTGCGCGTAGTCCTGGCCCAGCATGAGGCGGCCAACCCTACACCCAGTGAGTTGCGTGAAGCGACTCACCGATCCTACGGTGAGTCGCGTGATGCTACTCGCTCGGTGCCCGGCATCCGGCGAGCCACCTCTGCCGGAAGGGCGACCTCCGCCATGACCACATCCGAGACCCACCCCACCCCTGCCGCCCCCCGCAGCCGCGCCCACCAGCGGTTCCTCGAACGGTACGGTCCCACTGCCCTGGTCACCGGCGCCTCCTCCGGCATCGGCCGGGAGATCGCCCACCGCCTCGCCGAACGCGGTCTCGATCTGGTGCTGGTGGCCCGCCGCGAGTCCGAGCTGCGGGAACTGGCCGCCGACCTCACCGCGCGGCACGGCATCGACGCGCAGGTGCTGCCGCTGGACCTGGCCCGACCGGAAAGCCTCGACGCGCTCGCCGCCGCGACCGCCGGCGCCGACATCGGTCTCTGCGTCGCCGCCGCCGGCTTCGGCACGTCCGGCCCGTTCGTCGCCGCCGAACTGCCCCGCGAACTGGAGATGCTCCAGGTCAACTGCGCCGCGACGCTGGCCCTGAGCTGGCTGTTCGGCCGACGGTTCGCGGACCGGGGCCGCGGTGGGATCATCCTGCTCAGCTCCATCGTCAGCTTCCAGGGCGCGCCCAACGCGGCGAACTACGCCGCCACCAAGGCCTACGTCCAGACGCTGGCGGAAGGGCTGCACGCCGAACTCAGACCCCACGGGGTCGACGTGCTCGCCTCCGCGCCGGGCCCGGTCGCCAGCGGCTTCGCCGACACCGCCGGCATGCGCATGGGCAGGACCCTGACCCCCGAGGACGTCGCGCAACGGTCACTCGACGCGCTCGGCCGTCGGCCCACCACCTTCCCCGGCCTGCTCTCCCGCATCCTCAAGGACAGCCTCGCCCCGCTGCCGCGCCGGGCCCGCGTCCGCGTCATGGGTGGGGTCATGGCCGGCATGACCAAGCACCGCCGCTGACCCTCCACAGCTTCGCGATCGTGGTCGGGCGCGGGGGTCGCGGGCAATCTCGGCGAGGATGTCCCGGGCGACGGGCCGGTGCGTGACCTCGGCCGGTGCCGTGCGCTCGACCTCGGTCACCAGGCGAGCCGCGTTGCCGGCATCTCCGGCATGCAGGTAGGCGCGGGCGGCGTCGAGCAGATGCGCGGCACGGTGCTCGGCGGGCAGCCACCGCCAACCGGGCCGCGCGACGGCCCGCTCATGTCGCACGACCGCCGCCCGAGCCTCGCCGACTTCGACGGCTGCGGCGGCGCGAGCCAGGTCGACGGCGGTGGGACCGAACCCGGTGCGGTGATGGTCGCACCCGTCACCGACCCGCTGCGCCATGCCGTCGGCCTCGTCGAGCAGTTCGCCGGCGCCGGCCCCGTTCCCGTCCTGCGCCGCCGCCAGGCCGGCCTGGACGAGCAGGGTCCCACACAGGGACAGCTCCGCCGGTGCGCCGTGGTCCAGCACGGACGGGGCGATCCGGTACGCGGCACCGAGCAGCACCGCCTTCGCCTCCCGCACCCGACCGAGCGTGCGTAACACCTGGCCGAGCTGCACGGCCGCGACGGCCACCAACTCCCGGTCACCGGTGGCGACCAGCATCGCCCGATCCACCGCCAACCACGCCAGCTCGGCATCGCCGAGCTTGAGCAACAGAGAAGCGGTGATCCGGTACGCCTCGACGAGCGGCACCCGACCCGCCACCGGGACCTCGGCATGGGTGCGTTGTGCCTGGGTGAGCAGGCCCGGCACGAGGTCGACCAACTGCGGGTAGCGGGCGTGCTGGAACGTCGTCCATGCGTACCCCACATCCCGCAGCATCCGGTCCACCGGCACCACCGGGCCACCTCCCGGCCTACCCAACGGGATCTCGTAGCGAGACAGTGCCGCCCTGATCCGCCCGACGCCATCACCACGACTCGCCACCTCGACCGGTGCGACGTCCTGGCCGACCAGAGCGGCGGTGTCGATACGAAGCACGCGGGCGATCTCCTGAAGCGTCGAGAGCTTGTCCAGCGCCCGCACGCCCCGCTCGACCTTGTCCACCCAACTCTTCGACTTGCCGAGCCGGTCGGCGAACACCTGCTGCGACAGCTTCCGCCGACCCCGCCAGTACGCCACCCGCCGTCCGACCGGCAACAGCTCAACGCTGCCCACGACGCCACCGCCGATCCGGTACGGCCCGGGTGGTCTCCTCCACCGGAATGCGAGCCGCCTCCGCCTCGGCCAGCAGCCGACGCTTCGCCGCCTCCCGCTCGGCCGCCTGGATCTGCTCACCCCGGCTCACCGCAGAATCGTCGCCCTTACCCGACATGCCCCACCTCCGCCACACTAGGTGACGGAAAGCTACGGAAGGCTACATGCCGGAAAGGGTAGGTTTCATACCCCCTGGATCACGCGACGAGCCCGACCTTCATCGCGAGGTCACGGGCCTCCTCCCGGGTGGACCGTGGGCCGTCGAGGAGGTCCAGCGTGATCTGACGGGCGTACCCGTTGAAGCGGATCGTCTCCGGCGCCGACTGGTACGCCCGTCCGAGGAAACCTACTGCCGCTTCCATGTCGTTCTTGCCGTGGTGCGCCCGCGCGACCTCGATGAGGTGACGCGCCCGGCGGGGCCTCGACGGAATTGCCGCCGCGTCGTGGCGGCGTGCCTGCCGCACCGCCTCACCAGCCTTCTGCAACTCCACCGACACCGTGACCGCGTGAGCGCCCATGACGACCCGCGAGAACGACGTCTGCGGCTGGTAGAAGTCCGGCGGCAGTCGATGCGCCACCCGGTCGGCGCGGTCCCAGAACCGCCAGGCCCGGCCCTCCTCACCGGCGCGCGCGGCGGTGTAGGCGGCCTCGAAGTTCACCGCACCCCACAACGCCAGCAGATTGGCGTTCGCGTCGGCTGTGTGCGGCTCCAGGACCGACAGGACGTCCAGGGTCACCGCCATCGCGGTGTCCCAATCCCCCGCGTCCCGGTGCACCTGGCACAGGAACCACCCCGCGCACGCCACCGCCTCCGGCTCCCCGGACTCCTGTGCCGCCACCATCGCCCGGTCGGCGACACGCCACAGCAACTCGGCGGCGGGTTGGTAGGCGAGGAACATCTGGGCCAGCCCGAGCGTCTCCGCCAACAGGGCCTGTGACTGCCGGCGCTCGCCGCCCTCGTACCCCAGGGCGGCGCGTTGCACGTCCCGCAGCAGGCCCGGTAGCAGACCGCCCAGCACCGTCCGATGATCCGACGCCTGATGACGTGCCCGCCATGCCGCGTCGAGGCGCGCTCTGAGGGTGGACAACGGCTCGGGAGGCGCGTCGGCGGAGAGCGAGAAGCGGTTCACCGCGTCCCGCACCGATGCCAACGCCGGATGTTCCGGCCCGTTCACCACGGCCGACCGGTCGCTCAACTCCCCGACCAGGGCAGACACGTCGACCTTGAGCGCACGCGCCATGCGGTCCAGCATGTGCACCCGTGGCGGCAGGATCCGATCCGTCTCGACCGCCTTGACCCACTCGGCGCTGCGCCCCACCAACCCGCCGAGCACCGCCCTCGTCTTCCCGGACCGCTCCCGGTAGACCTTCAGTCGCTGCCCGAACGTCAACTCCGGCAAGGAATCCATCCCGGACCTCCTCGTAGCGCGGAACGCACCACCGGCCCACCGGCCGCGTCAGTCCACGCTACCGGTCCTCCGGTCACCTCATCAGTCCCGAAACTCCAGGCAGAGCACTCGGCGGACTGTCAGCGCCCGCGACGGCACAGGAGAACAAGCCAGCCGGACGGTCGGCGACATTACGGCGACATAGCACTACCGTGGTGGTCGTGGCCGTCTCCAACACCGCGTTGCGCGCCGTCCGCACCGAAATGCGGATGAGCCAGGACGACTACGCCCGCGCGCCGGAAGTCGTCACCGGGCTACCCATCTCGCTCCTGGGCTTCGCCGCAGTGCCCAACGGGCACGTCACCGACGACGACCACGGCGGCCACGACCTGACCTCTTCCGTGTCCGACCTGGCCACGCCCACACCGACGGCCAAGCCCACCTCGGCCCACCGGTCGTACGAGGGCGTGTGGCTCAGCCGCTACCAGTTCTACTCCAGCGGGCGGGGAGACTCCTTCGCCGGACAACACTTCGTCGTGCTGCTCCAGCACGGCGACAGGCTGACCGCGCGCAGCCTGCCCGGTTCGGCGTCATCGTCGCTCTCGCTCGACCTGAGCGTGGACGGTGTCGTCGTCACCGGCACCTGGGTCGAGCAGACCGACCCCCCCGGCTACTACCGGGGCGCCCGATACCACGGGGCAATCCAACTCATCGCTGAGCCCACCGGCCGACGGATGGCCGGGAAGTGGATCGGCTTCGGCAAGGACATGGACGTCAACACCGGTCCATGGGAGCTTGTCTTCCAGGACGCGTCGACATCCAAGGCGACGCTCGATCGCTACAACACGCGAGCGATGTAGCGCGGCTCCGTGGGAGGGTCCACACCACACCCGTCCACCCCGGACGTCCGTCCGGCCAGGTGCGCCCCTCGCTGACTTTCTGCTGACCTGTTGCGCGTCGACAGCCTCCCGTGCCCGGTCCTGCCCCGCCGGCGGCGTCGATCGTCCGATCCCGCGTGGCTGCGCGAACGGGGCCCGATGATCCGTCTGGCATTCACCGCCGAGCACAAGGACCACGGAGATGGCACCTGTTCTGCGAGATCGACCCGGGGGACGCCGCGCCATTCGGTCACAGCGGTGACGGGTCGTCGCGCAACCGGCTGTAGAGCCATCCGTCCCGCCAGGCGCCGGCCCGGAACTCGCAGGCCCGCAGGACCCCCTCCAACTGGAAGCCGGCCTTCTCCAGCGAACGCTGCTCGGCGGCGTTCTCGGCATGGGTGCCGGCCTGGATGCGCTGCGCCGGGGTGTGGCTGAACAGGTAGTCGCAGAGCAGCGCCTGGGCCCGCCAGCCGAGCCCTCGACCGCGCCACTCGGGCAGCAGCACGATGCCGATCTCCCAGTACGGCGCCCGCCCGCCGCCCTGGCGCTGCTGGTAGCTGAGGTAACCCGCCGGAACGTCCGGGGGATCGACCTGGACGATCAGGCCGCCGACCTGCTCGCCGAGATAGCCGTCCTCGGCGAAGCGGCGGGCCGGAGCGGCGGCGTCCCGGAAGCCGGCCCAGTCGAGCCCGATCAGCCCGGGTTCGACCGCGAACCGGCGCAGCATCGCCAGATCGTCCTCGGCCACCGGACGCAGTCGTACGGTCGAACCAGGCACCTCGTGCACGACGCCGACCACCGGCGGATGGGAGCTGTCCATCCTCCGCACCGTAGTGACGGCCCGAACCGCCCGCTGCCCCGCGCAGCGATTCCGCGAGGTGACCACGCCGGGGCCGGGGGTACCGCAGTACACGGCGCAGCCGGCGGCGCGGTCGGGAAGGGCGGTCAGCCGGCGGTGCGGTCGAGCAGTTGCAGCAGCTCGTGCGCAGCCAGCTCGACATCCTTGTGGCGCCACTCGGCGGCACGGTAGACGCAGGCGATGAGCCCGGAGCGGTGGACCCGGCGGAAGTCGCCGTAGGCGAAGGCGTAGCGCCCCTTCGTCTCCTCGCTCGCCCCGTCCGTGCAGGCGAGGAACCACTCGCCGTACTCGGTCCACGAGTGCGCGTCGAGGTAGGCGTTCTCGTCGCTCGCCCGGGGTTGCACGGCACCCCAGTCGCTGTCGAGAACGTACTGCCGGGCTTCGATGAGCCGCCGAGCGCGGGCGACGGCCGCGTTGTTCACCGAGTACGACGCCATGGCCGTCAGGATTCCCCGGAACGCGACCTGCTACGCCTCATCGAGCCGACGCGTTCGAGCCCACTGTCCGACCGGGTGGGGCCAACTCCGGCTTGGTGGCGAACTCCAATGGGTGGCCGGCCGTACCCACCGCAGGCCCAGGCGATCGCGGATTGGTGGACCCGACTGCCGCCGCAACTCCTCGCCGCGGCCCGCCGCTGAACGACGGTGGCCCGGCGGTGCCGCCGATCCGCTCTGCCGGACCGACGGGACAACCGGTCGCGGCCCCACCGAAGCCGGGTGCGGTCTCGCGGTACGGCCCGGGTCCGGGCCCCGGAACCGAGCGGCGGGTTACGCTGCCCCGGTGGCGCCGGACAAGTGGGCACAGTGGCTCCTGACCCGCCGGGACGGAGACAGCGTGGGGCTGCGCGCCCGCCACGCGCGGGATCTGGCGGCGTTCCGTGACGGCGTCCTGGACGGAGCCGCCCTGGCGGCCGACGACGTGGTCCTCGACGTGGGCTGCGGGACCGGGCTGATCGGGTTCGGCGCGCTGGATCGACTCGGCCCGGCCGGTCACGTCATCTTCAGCGATGTGTCGCCTGATGTGCTCGACGAGTGCCGGCGCACCGCCGGCGGTGACGGGCGGTGCAGCTTCGTGGTCGCGCCGGCCGATGACCTCACCGGCATCGCGGACGCATCCGTCGACGTCGTGACCACCCGGTCGGTGCTCATCTATACCGACCGCAAGGCCGCCGCCTTCGCGGAGTTCCTCCGGGTCCTGCGGCCGGGCGGACGGATCTCCCTGTTCGAGCCCATCAACCGCTTCGCGGAACGGCTCCGGCCGGATGATCCGTTCGGCACCGGCAACTCGCCCGTGCACGACCTGGTCGCCAAGGTCGGCGACGTCTACCGGAGCGGGGAAGCCACGCGACCGATGATGGACTTCGACGAACGTGACCTGGTCGACTGGGCGACGGCCGCCGGCTTCGAGGCGGTGGAACTGGACTACCGCGCCCGGGTCGACGTGCCCGGCGACCCGATCGAGGACTGGGAGGCACTCAAGCGCGTGGCGCCCAACCCCCTGGTCCCCACGTACGGCGAAGCGATCGCCGCCGCCCTGACCGACGACGAGCGCGCACGTCTCGACACGTACATGACCGCCCTGGTCGCGGCCGGCACGCCCACCCGGCGCACGATGGCGACGGCGTTCCTCCGGGCCCGACGTCCACACCCCGCGACGGCACGGCGTCGAGCAGCACCGGGAGTGGGCACCTAGCAGAGGGGACGACGTGAGCAGCAGGTACGTCATCATTACCGGCGGCCCCGGAGCCGGCAAGACCACGCTGATCGACAGCTTGCGGCGTGCCGGTCACGCCTGCGTCGACGAAGCGGGGCGACAGATCATCCAGGACCAGCTGTCGATCGGCGGCCAGGCGCTGCACACCGGGGACTCACGACTGTTCGCCGAGGTCATGCTCAGCTGGGAGATCCGCTCCTACCGCCAAGCCAGCCGGCATCCCGGACCCGTCTTCTTCGACCGCGGAATCCCGGACCTCGTCGGCTACCACCTCCTGCTCGGCCAGCCCGTCCCCGCGCACGTGACAGCCGCAGCACGGCTGTTCCGCTATCACCAGCGTGTGTTCGTCGCCCCGCCCTGGCCGCGGATCTACACCACCGACAGCGAACGAGACCAAGACTTCGCCGAAGCCGTGCGTACCCATGACGCGGTGGTCGCCGCCTACACCCAACACGGCTACGAACTTCACACCCTGCCCCGGAGCGACGTCGCCTCACGCGTCACGTTCATCCGACGGCACACCGCAGCCATCGATCACGGAGCTACCGGTCGACCCGTCTGAGCTGCCCCGAGTGACGAGACCTCCCGTAGCCTCGGCGAGGATCTCGTGGAGGCTGCGCTCCGCCGGACGACCGGCGCGGCCGCCGCGGCCCCGACCACCCACCTGGTGCACTGCGCGCTGGACACCCCGCCGACGGCGCCGGTCGGCCGGCCGTCCGCGACCGGCGCCGGCCGTCGGCCCGGCAGCCGCCGCTGGTGAGCTTCCGCGGTACGCGCGCCTTCGCGGCGGACGCGGACGCTGACCTCGGAATCGGCGCCTCGCCTCCGGAGCCGTTCACCCTCCGGCGTCGGCGTCGGTGAGCAGTCGGGCTGCCAGCGCCCGCACCTCGTCCTTGAGTGTGTCCGGTCGGTCGATCGTGAAGGACCAGCCGAGCCCGGCGAGCATCTGTGCCGCACCGTCGAGCCGTTCGACCCGGGCGGTGAGGCGTACGCCGTCGGGCACCTCGGTGAGCGTGCCGACCGACGGTGGGATCCGTCGCTGCGCCTGCCCCAGGCTGGTGTGCAGCACCACGGACATGTCGTGCGCGTACGGCACGGCCGCCAGACCGGCGAGGACCCGCGCGGTGGGGTCGAAGCCGGCCGGGATGTCGAACCGGCCCTGGGCGGGGCGGGCCGCCCCGATGCGGTCGAGCCGGAACGTGCGGACGGCCCGGCGGTCGTGGTCGTGACCGGTGACGTACCACCGGCCGGCGTGGAAGACCAGCCCGTACGGGTCGAGCTGCCGCTCACCGGCCCGGCCGCGCCAACTGGTGTAGGTGATGCTCACCGGTTGCTGATGTCGGGCCGCTTCGGCGAGCACCAGCAGCACCTCGATGCCGGGCGGGGCGGGCTTCCGGACCGGTGCGGTGAAGTCCACGGTGTCCAACAGCGAGTCGATCCGCCGGGCGAGGACGGCCGGCAGTACCCGGCGGATCTTCGCGGTCGCGCTCTCGGCGGCCGCGCCTTCGGCGGTGACCAGCCCCGCCCGGGTCGCGGCGACGAGCCCGAGCATGACGGCGACCGCCTCCTCGTCGGTGAGCATGAGTGGTGGCAGCTTGTATCCGGGCGCGAGCCGGTACCCGCCGTAGCGACCGCGCCGGGCCTCGACCGGGATGCCCAGGTCGGCGAGGTGCGCGGCGTAGCGGCGGACCGTGCGCTCGTCGACGCCCAGCCGACCGGCCAGGTCAGCGACGGTGAAGCCGCCGCCGGCCTGGAGGATCTCCAGCAACGCCAGGACACGCGCGGTGGGCCGGGCCAAAAACCTGACTCCTTATCCGGGCGGAATCTGTCCGGTATTGATCGTAGCGTGGACCGCATGACGACCTTCGTACTGGTTCCCGGGTTCTGGCTCGGCGCGTGGGCCTGGCGCCCGGTCACCGCCGCGCTGCGTGGCCACGGCCACGAGGTGTACCCGCTGAGCCTGACCGGCATGGGCGAGCGCGCCCACCTGGCCCGCCCGGACACCGACCTCGACGTCCACGTCACCGACGTGGTCAACCTGCTGCGCTACGAGGACTTGCACGACGTGGTCCTCGTCGGGCACAGCTACGCCGGCGCGGTCGTGACGACCGCCGCCGCCGACCGCATGACCGACCGGATAGCCCAACTGGTCTTCGTCGACACCGGCCCCCTGCCCGACGGGGCGGCGAACGACGACTTCAACCCACCCCGGGAGCGTGCACGCAACGCGGCGGTGGTGGCCGAACACGGCGACGGCTGGCGGCTGCCACCCCCGCCCTGGGCCGACCTGGCGGCGGGCGCAGCAGACGTGGATGAATCGGTCGTCGCGCTGCTCGGCGAGCGGGCGGTGGCCCAACCGTGGGCGACCGCCACCAGCCCGGTGCGGCTCACCGGGGCGTGGGAGAAGCTGCCCCGCCTCGGCGTGCTGTCGAGTTTCACCGTCGAGCAGGCACGCGGGATGGCCGCCACCGTGCCGCTGTGCCGGCACATGGGCGGCGACTCGTGGCGGTACGAGGAACTGCCGACGTGGCACTGGCCGATGCTCAGCCGACCGGCCGAGCTGGCCCGGATCCTGCACCAGGCCAGACCGACGGCATAGCCCGCGGCACCGTCACATTCGCCGAGGTTCTAGACCGGGACGAAGGTGGCGGCCAACACCCGCCAGTTGCCGTCCGCACGCACCCACAGCCGGGTGTAGCGCAGCCGCGCGGACAAAACGACACCGCCCTGGACGGCATCCACCGCGGCGACCGTGCGGGTCACCCCCGTCTCGGCGTCCTCCTGGACGTCGAGCGACTCCTCCACCAGGCTGGTGATGCGCAGGGCCCCCGAGCGGTAACCATCCAGGTCGTCCCCCTTCGTGAAGACCGAGCCGTCCGGCCCGGCACCCACGACCCTGGGGTGCAGAAGCGCGTCGAGGGCCTCGACATCACCGGCGCGCTGAGCGGCTTGGAGCTGCCGTTCCGCAGTATGGAGATCCATCCGCCGATCCTCTCCAGCGCACCACCGCAGGACAAGCGGATTCGCTCGCGGCAGAACCGCGGTCGCCGTGCCCGAATACCCAGGGGGGGTATATGGTGATGGTGAGGAGGCGACACGATGTCCCACGACACGCATCAACACGGTGACCACCCGGCGACTGCGGGCCACGCGGCGCACGGCACGTCCGGGCACGACAAGCACGCCGGGCACGATCCGGAGGCGTTCCGTCGTAAGTTCTGGCTGAGCCTTGCGTTGACCGTGCCGATCGTGGCGACCAGTCACATGGTGATGGACTGGTTCGGCTACCGGCTCGACTTTCCCGGCATTGCCCTGGTCGGGCCGGTGCTGGGCACGGTGGTGTTCGGCTACGGCGGTTGGCCGTTCCTGCAGGGCGCGGTGCGGGAGGTACGGGACCGGGCGCCGGGGATGATGCTGCTGATCGCGATGGCGATCACGGTGGCCTACGTGGCGTCGCTGGCCACCGCGCTGGGCGCGTTCGACCTGGACTTCTGGTGGGAGTTGGCCGCCCTGGTGACCATCATGCTGCTCGGTCACTGGCAGGAGATGAAGGCGATCGGTCAGGCGCAGGGGGCGCTGGCGGCCCTTGCCGCGCTGTTGCCCGACGACGCCGAACGCATCGGCGATGACGGAGAGCCACGCCAGGTGTCGGTGTCCGACCTGCGACTGGGCGACGTGGTGCTGGTCCGGCCGGGCGGGCGGGTGCCGGCCGACGGGCAGGTGGTCGACGGCGGCGCCGAACTGGACGAGTCGATGATCACCGGAGAGTCCCGGCCGGTCACCCGGGGCGTCGGGGACCGGGTGGTGGCCGGCACGGTGGCCACCGACGCGGCGATCCGGGTCCGGGTGGACGCGGTCGGCGAGGACACCGCGCTGGCGGGAATCCAGCGGCTGGTCGCCCAGGCGCAGCAGTCCAGCGGGCGGGCACAGGTGCTCGCCGACCGGTTCGCCGCCTGGCTGTTCTACATCGCCACCGCCGTCGCCGTGGTCACTCTCGTCGTGTGGACCCTGATCGGGAACCTCGACGAGGCGGTGGTCCGCACTGTGACGGTGCTGGTGATCGCGTGCCCGCACGCGCTCGGCCTGGCGATCCCGCTGGTCATCGCCCTGTCCACCGCCGTGGCGGCCAAGGGCGGCATCCTGGTCAAGGACCGGCTCGCCCTGGAGCGGATGCGCACCGTGGACGCGGTGCTGTTCGACAAGACCGGCACCCTGACCCGCGGCGAGCACGCGGTGACCGGGGTCGCCGGAGCCTGCGGCGCCACCGACGACGACGTGCTCGCCATCTCCGCCGCGGTCGAGGCCGACAGCGAGCACCCCCTGGCGCGGGCCATCGTCGCCGCCGCGCAGCAACGGAAGCTGTCCCGGCGCGCGTCGGGATTCCGGTCCCTGACCGGTCGGGGGGTGCGGGCTGAGGTCGACGGCGTCGAGTACGCGGTCGGCGGTCCGGCGCTGCTGCGGGAACTGGACCCGGCGGTGCCCGACGATCTGACCCGCCGCCAGCGGGAGTGGTCCGACCGGGGGGCGGCGGTGCTGCACCTGCTGCGCCTCGACGACGGTCGGGCCGCCGCGGTCGGCGCTCTCGCGTTGGAGGACGAGGTCCGCCCGGAGGCCCGGCAGGCGATCGCCGACCTGCGCGAGCAGGGGGTACGGAAGATCGTGATGATCACCGGGGATGCGCGGCCGGTCGCCGACGCGGTCGCCGCCGATCTCGGCTTCCGAGCCGGTGAGGACGAGGTGTACGCCGAGGTGCTGCCCGCCGACAAGGACGACGCGGTGGCGGACCTACAGCGGCGGGGCCTGCGGGTGGCGATGGTCGGTGACGGGGTGAACGACGCCCCGGCGCTGGCCCGGGCGGACGTCGGCATCGCCATCGGTGCCGGCACCGATGTGGCCATCGAGTCCGCCGGGGTGGTGCTGGCCTCGTCCGACCCGCGTGGGGTGACCGGGGTGATCGCTCTGTCCCGGGCCTCGTACCGCAAGATGACCCAGAACCTGGCCTGGGCCGCCGGCTACAACGTCGTCGCGCTTCCTCTCGCGGCGGGCGCGCTGGCGTGGGCCGGGGTGACGCTCAGTCCGGCCGTCGGCGCGGTGCTGATGTCGGCCTCGACGATCGTGGTGGCGCTCAACGCCCAGTTGCTGCGCCGGGTGCGGCTACGACCGCAGGACCAGGGGTGACCCGTTGTCGCGGTACGCGAGACCGGGTGACGGTAACGTGATGGCCGTGACCGGTGTGTCGGCGCCGCGGGGCGGATGGGTCGTCCGCTTCCTGCTGCTGGCCGCCACCCTGATCGGGCTCGCGGCGATGCACAGCCTGGGTCACCAGTTGGCGATGACCGGCGGCCACGCCGGGCACGGCATGCGCCCGGGCGCGCATCCCGCGACGGTACCGGCAGCGGACCAGACGGGCGGCGCTGCCGCGATGAGCATCGCCGTCCCGAGCGGGTGCGCCGGCGACGGGTGCCCCAGGCTGGCCGCCGCGCCGAACGGTACGCCGGGACACCTGCCGGGCTGGGCCGTGTGCCTCGCGGTGATCGGCGCGTTCGGGACGGCGCTGGCGCTCGCCGCGGCGCTGTTGGTGATGCGGACAATTTCCGCGCCCGGCCGTCTGCGCTGGTCGTCGCCGGCCGCCTCCCGGGGACCGCCCGCGCTGCCCCGGCTGGGTCAACGCGTCGCCGCGGTGTCGGTGCTGCGCGTATAGGAGCGATTCCGCCGCGACATCCCCAGGGGTGTCCGCGCGATCGCTTCCGCGCACGTTCACCGACTCCGAAAGGCTCACCTCGTCATGACCCGCACCATCCTGCGCCGTGCCCTCGTGGCCGGCGTCAGCCTCACCACCGCCGCCGTCGTCCTGACCGGCTGCGGCAGCGACGACCACAGTGCGGCCGGCGGCGGCCACAGCTCGCCCACCGCCACCGTCGCGTCCGATGCCGCGTCCGCCTCGGCGCACAACGCGGCGGACGTGATGTTCGCGCAGATGATGATCCCGCACCACCAGCAGGCCGTGGCCATGGCCGACCTGGCCGCCACCCGAGCCACCGACCCGCAGGTCAAGCAGCTCGCCGCCCAGATCAAGGACGCCCAGGCGCCGGAGATCGCCACGATGAGCGGCTGGCTGCGCGCCTGGGGCGCGCCCGTGCCGCCCGGAAGCGGCAGCGCCGCCCCCGGCAGTGGCATGCCCGGCACGGATCACGGCAACAGCGGCATGCCGGGCATGGGCCACGGTGACAGCGCCAGCCCGACCAGCTCCGGGATGCCGGGAATGGATCACGGCATGCCGGGGATGATGTCCGACGTCGACATGGCCCGGCTGGCGGCGGCCTCGGGGCGGGATTTCGACAAGCAGTTCCTCACCATGATGATCGCCCACCACGAGGGCGCGATCACCATGGCCCGGACCGGGGCCGCCCAGGGCGCCAACAGCGACGCGAAGGCCCTCGCCGAGCGGATCAGCACCACCCAGCGGGCCGAGATCGACACGATGAAGTCCATCCTGGCCCGGATCTGACCGGGAGCGCGGTGGCCGGGTCCGCGTGGGCGCCCGGTCACCGCGCCGGTTCAGGCCAGGTACCCGAGGTTGATCATCATGCCGGTCTCGGCGTGGTACGGGTTGTGGCAGTGGGTCATCAGCCGCCCGCCTCCTGATCCATTTTGGATGACCTGCATCAATGCGATAACTGCGACGGACGCCGCCGCACTTCACAAGCCGAGGTGGCGGTTGGATCAAGCGCATAAGTGATCTACCATGACTTCAGCCAAGCGCTGACCGAGGCCAACTCTGATAAAAATTGATGACATCGATATTAATTCACACTGCTTGCTTGGCGTAATGTCGGGAGTAACACCGCTTTACCCATCTCAGTCAAGCAGGTCAATGTTTGCTCGCTTGGCGACATCTTCCTCCAACTGTCATCCGGCGCATTTTGATGACTGCTTTCCCGCTTCTCCGTCGTATCTTTCTGTCTCCCCCACACCCCACCCGGAGAGGCAGGGAGAATGTCCCGGAGACTGCTGAGCAGCCTCGCGCTGGTCACCGCGTTGTCCGCGGTGACGCTCACCACCGCGGGCGCCGCCCAGGCGAAGCCCGACACGTCCCACCAGGGCGTCGTCGGCGTCGTCGCGCAACTGAGCCCCGAGGTCGCCCGCACCGCCCACGGCACCGGCGTCGACGCCCGCGCCGCCGCGCTGGCCGCCTACTGGACCCCGGATCGGATGCGCGCGGCGCTGCCGGAAAGCGAGATCCCGGCGGTGAAGAACGCCCGCCTCGGCCAGGTCACCGGCGCTGCGAGCCGTCCGCAGGGCGCGGCGGGCCGCGTGGCGCCGGCTCCGCCCGTGACCAAGCCCCGAGCTGACCTGCCCGAGATGGGCACCAACGCCTACGATCCGGCATACCCGGTCGGACACCCGACCGCCCGGACCACCGGCAAGGTCTTCTTCACGCTCAGCGGCCTCAACTACGTCTGCTCGGCCGCGGTCGTGAACACCGAGGGCAAGTCCTCGGTGTGGAGCGCCGGGCACTGCATGACCGGCAACCTCCAGTGGGCCACGAACTGGGCCTTCGTCCCGAACTACGTCAACGGCTCGGCGCCGTACGGCTACTGGTACGCCACCGGGCTCTGGACCACCAGCGCCTGGTACAACAACAACGCCGACTTCGCCAACGACGTCGGCTCGGCGGTCATCGGACGGGTCAACGGCTGGCGGATCACCGACTACCTCGGTGGCCAGGGCATCGCCTGGAACCAGGCGGTCGGCCAGTACGACTACGCCTTCGGATACCCGCAGGCCTCCCCGTTCAACGGGCAGACCCTCTGGGCCGAGAACGGCCCGACCTACGACGGTGGCGGCGGCACCATCTACATGACGAACTACATGACCGGTGGCTCCTCGGGTGGCCCCTGGCTCATGGCGTTCGACGGCAACTGGGGCCTCATCAACGGGCACAACGACTTCAAGTACAACAACCTTCCGCAGTACATGTACTCGCCGTACTACGGCAACCAGGTGGCGGGCCTCTACAACACCGTTCGCAACATCTCTTCCTGATCCTGCCGGAACTGCCCGCCGGGTGCGTCGTCACGCGCCCGGCGGGCTGCCGTCACCACCAGGCGAAACACTCCTCGATCGCGGTGGCACAGGTGGTCGCGTGGGCCGGGCCGGCTATCCGGGCCAGCCGCGATGCCGCGACGTCGAGCATTTCCATGAACGCGGCCCGGTTGTTCTCCGGCAGCATCCGGCGCAGAAACGCGAGCAGCTCGACGTCGCCGACGCCGGGTGCGGCAGCGGCCAGCCCGACCATCACCGGCGCCACCTTCGTCTGCTCGTCCGGCTGGAACTGTCGCATGGCCTCCTCGAGCGCCTCTGGCCGTAGTCCGGGCCCGACTGCCGCCACGGCGGAGGGCCTGAGCCACCATGCCGTGCGGGCAAGGACGGCGGCCCGGTCAAGGATCTTTCCGGCGTCCAGTCCGGGCGCTTCGTCGGTCAGCCGGGCGATGACGGCGAGGTCCGGTTCGTCGTAGCTGGACGGCTGGGGGGTGTCGGTCGTGGGCGGCGGCGAGTTCCGGAACGCGGCCAGCGAGACCGGGCTGGGCTTCTGCGGCTCCATCACCCGGTTGATCGCGTCGGACAGCAAGGTACGGCGCCGCACCGGGTCGGTGATCCGGGGAACGACAGCCGCCGCCACAGCCGGATCGTCATGCGCCTGCCGCAGCACGGCATCGAGATGTTTCTCCGGTACGGCCGACGCGAGTACGGCCAGCTCGACCGGGCCAGCCGAAGCGATCAGGACCGGCAGGTGCCGGTCCGGCAGGACCGCCGCAGCCTGCGCGAGACGGGGCAGGGGCAGCGGGAAGTGATGGGAACCCCCGCGGGTCGAGGCGGCGACCCGGCTGACCGCCTCGTCGAGGATGTCGTCCGGCAGCAGGTCCGCGACGCAGACCAGGCGTTCGGCAAGTATCTGCTGGCGGGCCATGACGTCGTTCCAGTCCGCGGTGTGCCCGGACGCCATGGCCATTTCCTCTTCCACGGCTTCGGTGATATCCATGCTCCCTCGGTCGTTGCGGATCCGATCGAACAACGCCGGGTGCAGGGCGGGTGGCACCAGCCGGAGCAGATCCGGCGCGATCTTGAGGCTTGCTTCCTCATTCCCGTACGCCGTCAGCAATTTTCGGCACCGTTGGGAACGCTCGTTCTCGTTCAACAGAACGGTCAGCGTGGCGCGCGCCGTGCTCCGGGCCGGCTCGGAGAGGTTTCCCGTGCGGTGATACGCCGCCAGCACCTCGGGCCGTGCCGCGGCCGGCAGAAGCTCCTTCAGTTCGCGTAACGCGTCGATCGACAGTTCGGCCAGGTTGAGCCGTGGACGGAGTAGTCGCGCCGGGTCCGGGGCAGCCTCCACGAGGATCGGTATCAGGGCGCCGAGATAGCCGAAGTCGCTGCCGAGCGCCTCTGCGGTGGCCGTTCGGCGCTCGGGCAGTGGCAGGTGCGGCAGCACGACGGCACGTATCCAGGGACCGAAGTCGTGGTCCCTGATCCGGCACGCGGCCTCCCAGACGCGGTCCAGCAGCGCGGGTGGTGCGACCGCGGCGATCTGGCCCAGCGCCGCCGCGATGTCCCAGGCGTTCGCGTAGGTCACCGGGATGGCGTTCGCCGACACCAGGGCTTCGGCGACCAGGCTGGGACGATCAGGCTCCGGGACGTATGGGCAGAGCCCGGCGAGGGCGCGGGCGCGGTCGGTCGGCTGCGTCATCCAGCGCACCAGCGTGGCCGCCCGGAACAGTCCCCACAGACCTTCGCCGACGAGCGCGCCGGGCAGTGCGGCGGGGATGCGGTTGGCGATGTCGTGCACGCTGACCTGGATGAGCCGGTAGCGCAGTTCCTCGGGCAGGCGCTGCGGCGGCTGGCCGGCGGCGAGCGCGGTGTCGACGGCCCGGACGGCATCGTCCAGCGCCGAGCCCACGTCGAGAAGGTAGGTGTCGCCGGACGCCGCTGCCAGGTGCGTGGCGTACCAGAGGTTCGCCGGCCGGCCGTCCGCATCGGTGCTGCCGCGGGCGAGAAGGTCGTGGACTTCGGACATCCGGCCGGACGCTGCCAGGTGCCGGACCAGATGCCGGGTCACATAGCCGTCGCCGAACGAGACAGGTGCCACCTGACAGGCGTCGGCACACCGGCTGTGCGCCTGCCGGACCGCGTCGGTCAGCTCCGCCGCGACGACCTCCCGGTCGTCCGGCGTGGGACCGGCGGGCAGGCGCCCGTTGAGGAACTGTCGGAGGCTGACGTGATAGATGCGGTAGGCCCGGGGCCGGCCGGCAACAGTGAGGAACGGGCGGAGCGGGCCGTCGCAGAACCGTCGGACGGCAGCCACATCGCCGTCCGTCAGATCCGCGACGGCCTGGGCGGTGATCGGCTCGTCGACGGCGGTGAGCACGCCGAGGATCGGGAGACGGTGCTCCCAGGGGCGTCCTGCCCGCCAACGGTGAAGCTGACGCAGATAGTAATCCCATAGGGTGCCGGGCAGATCATCGATATCGTCGAAGCCACGCAGCCCGAGCTTGATCTCGGCCAGCAGGTAGCGCAGATATATCCAGATGCCCTGGCAGGCGACGGCCAGGCGGTCGATGAACTGCTGACGGTCCACACCGGCGGCGTCGAGGGCGTGCCGAAGCGGTGGCTCCCGCACCGCCCGGTCGAGGAAGGTTCGTAGGTCAGCACGGTTACGCTCGTCCTGAGCCGCGATGGTCAAGGTGGTGTGCGCGCTGTCGGCAACGGCGGGTGGGTATCCCGTGCGGTAGGTGCCGATGACGAAGACGCCTTCAGGTAACACCGCGGGCAGGCCCAGCGGGAGTTGGTCGGCGTCCCCGTCCAGTTCGTCGAGCCCGTCGATCACCAGGACGATCCGCTCACCGGTGGCGGCCAGGCGGCTCGCGGCCGAGGCCAGGAACACACCGAAACCCTCCGGCGTCGTCGCCCAGGCCGGGACAATGCCGGCGGCCGCGAGGCCGGTGTGCGGAAACCGCCGGAGTACCTGCGCGGCCAGGTTCTGCCGCGCCACGGCGCTACGGCCGGAGCTCTGCCGCGCGAAGTGACACAGCCAGCCTCGGTCCGACACGAGCCGGGCTGCCAGCGCCGACTTACCCACCCCGGCATCGGCCTCGAGCCAGAAGTAGCCGCAGGCATGGCGCCGCAGGAAGTCATCGAGTTCGACGACCAGCCACTCCCGCCCGACAAACCGATCGGTCTCCAGGTCGGCGAAGATCGGGGCGGGATCGAGAAAGGCGACCTCGATCGGCAGGTCGGGAACGGTCGTCGCGTAGGTGGTGATGGTGCTGTTGACGACATCTCCGGCGACGGCGACCGAACCGGCACCGGACGCGTGGGCGATACGCGCTGGTTCGGTCACGACCCCTCATCGACGATCTTGCCGGTTGCCTGAATCTCGCCTGCGGCGTCGCGGCCGATCGCCACCGCGCCCGGCCCACGCGCGGTGGTGCCGTCGTGCGGCGTCGGTTCCGGTGGCGCCACCGGACCGGAACCGTTGGTGACGATGCGAGCGCCGCGGGTCAGCGAACCGCCGACCGACACCGCGGCCGGGCCGGACGCCACCACCGGCCCGGTGGCCGACTCGGACACCTCGGGCGGCTCGTCCGTGGCGTGTTCACCTGAGGTGAGCCACATCTGCAGTCCGGCGGCGGACGCCACCGCGACACCCAGAGCGACGCCCCACGCCCAACCGCCGCTGTCGGTCACCACATTCGTCGCCACCCCGGCCACCGCGGTGACCACCACCAACAGCCCTGCGGAGCCGATCCGTCGCTGTGCGAGTGCCATGGAAACCCCTTTCCCACCCACAATCACATCTCGAGCTGGCCCGTCCTTCGCCACGACACCACTGTGCAGGGTTCTCGCCAGTCGATGCCGTGGAAACCGCCCGCACCAATTCTGCCGCCCCCAGCGACCCGGCCAGATCATCGGGCGCCTTCGGGGCATGCGCCGAAGGTGATCGTGGCGAACTGATGCGGCGCGCTGCTTTCTCGCCTAAGCTGCGTCACGTAAACATCGATGTTTATCAATGAGATGCGTCGGCGGCCGAGGCCAGCTCACTGGCGACCACGGGCCTCGCATTCACCAACCCCGATGGGAGTACCCGATGACCTGGCGTCCAACCATCGCCGCACTCACCGGCCTGTGCCTCGCTCTCACCACCGCACCAGGCCCCGCCGGTGCCGCACTCCCGGCACCTCGGCGTGCCACTGATGTGAACGCTCACATCAACCTGCTCGCCGGTCCACCCGGCGCGCCCCCCGGGGTCTGCCCGGGCGGCACCGGGTACGGCCCACCCCTGCCGGCCAACTCCGTGTCCGCGACGAAGATCCAGAGCGGGTTCTCGTTCCTCGAAGGACCGGTCTGGATCGCCGACCGCGGCTACCTGCTGATGTCCGACATGGCCGCGGGCACCGGGCCGAACAACGTGCAGCCCTCCACGATCCGCCGGTTCACCCCGCCGGCGACCTTCGACACCTTCATCGCCAACGCCGGCAGCAACGGCCTGGCGCTCAGCCCCGACGCCCAGCAGATCATCGCCGCCACCCACGACCAGCGGAACGTCTCCGCATACCGGCTCAGCGACCAGGCCCGCAGCACCGTCGCCGCCGACTACCAGGGCCGGGCGTTCAACTCACCCAACGACGTCGCGGTCCGTTCCGACGGCGTCGTCTACTTCACCGACCCCACTTTCCAGCGCGGCAACCGGCCCGACCAGATGAGCGGACGTACCAGTGTCTTCCGCGTCTCCGGCGGCCAGGTGTCGCTGGTGGACGACCGGCTGCGGCAACCCAACGGCATCGCGCTCTCCCCGGACGGCAGCACGCTCTACGTGGGCGCCTACTCCGAGAACAAGATCTACAAGTACGTCGTCCAGCCCGACGGCAGCACCGGCGCCCGCAGCGTCTTCGTGACCTACCTCGGCGGTCCCGACGGGGTCACCATCGACTGCGCCGGCAACGTCTACTGGGCCTCCGGCTCGGACGGGCTGATCCACGTCTACTCGCCCGCCGGCGCGCAGCTCGGCACGATCCGCTCCGGCGGCGCCGGCACCACCAACGCGGCGTTCGGCGGACCCGACCGGCAGACCCTCTACATCACCTCCGGCCGAACGAACGACTCCGGCCTGTACAGCGTGCGACTCAACGTCCCCGGCTACCCGTACTGACCAAGAACCCCGGGAAGGAAAAGCACCCGTGCGGATTATTCCTCGCCAGCTCCCACACCGCGTCCCGCTCGCCCTGCTGATCTGCGCCGGCACCATCCTGACCGGCGTACCCGCCAACGCCGCGCCGGCCGCGCCGGCGACCGGGAGCCGGCCAGCGGCCCGGCTCGCCGCCGACACCAGCCCGCCCACCCGGCCGACCGGCCTGCGCAGCACCCGGCTGACCTGCCAGTCCGTCACGCTCTCCTGGTACGCCTCCCGGGACAACGTCGGCGTCGCCTTCTACGACATCTACCACGACGGCCAGCTCGTCACCTCGGTCTCGGGACGGACGCTGACCGCCACGCTCAGCGTCGTGCAGGGTGTCACCTGGGGCTGGTACGTCAACGCCCGCGACGCCGCCGGCAACGTCTCGCAGGCCAGCTCCACGCTCTCGGTCACGCCGCCGTTCTGCCAGCAGGACACGTCTCCGCCCAGCACGCCGACCAACCTGGCCGCGACGGTCAACGGCACGGACGTGACCCTCACCTGGTCGGCCTCCACCGACAACGTCGCGGTCACCGGATACACCATCCTGCGCAACGGTACGGCGGTCGGCTCCACCACCGGCACCGCCGGCAACCCGCCGGCGACCACGTTCACCGACACCGGGCTGACGTCCGACACCGACTACCGGTACACCGTGACCGCCCGGGACGCCCAGGGCAATGTCTCGGGGGCGAGCGCCGCGGTCACCGCGCACACCGGCTCGGGATGCACGAGCCCGATCTGCGGCGCCACCGTGATCACCACCGAGAAGGACCTGCCCTGGGGCCTGGTGCAACTGCCCGACGGCACGGTCCTCTACGGCCGGCGCGACCTGTTCGACATCGTCGCCATGAACCCGGACGGCACCGACAAGCACAGCATCGGCACCGTGCCGAACGTGGCCGGCACCAACGGCGAGGGCGGCGTACTCGGGCTGGCCGTCTCGGCCACCTTCACCACCGACCACTGGCTGTACATCTACCACACCACCACGACCGACAACCGGATCGTGCGCATCCGCTACGACGGCACGCTGCAAACCAACACCGAGCAGGTGCTCGTCACGGGAATCCCGCGCAACAAGTACCACAACGGCGGCCGGCTGCGCTTCGGCCCCGACGGCAAGCTCTACGCCGCCGCCGGTGACGGACAGGACCCGGACGTGGCCCAGGACACCAACAACCTGGGCGGCAAGGTGCTGCGGCTCAACCCCGACGGCACCGTGCCGGCGGACAACCCCTTCGGCAACCACGTGTGGAGCTACGGCCACCGCAACCCGCAGGGACTCGCCTTCGACTCCCAGGGCCGGCTCTTCGAGCAGGAGTTCGGCAACAACGTCATGGACGAGACCAACATCATCGTCAAGGGCGGCAACTACGGCTGGCCCGCCTGCGAGGGCACCTCCGGCGACTGCGCCAACCCGAGCTTCAGGGCCCCGGTCCGGACGTACCCGGTGGCCGACGCCTCGTGCAGCGGCATCGCGATCGTCCGGGACGTGCTCTACATCGCCTGCCTGCGTGGCAACCGGATGTACCGCGCGGAGATCAGCGGCAACACGCTCACCAACGTCCAGCAGTACTTCGTCGGGACGTACTTCCGGCTGCGCACCGTCGAACCGACGGTCGACGGCAACCTGTGGCTGACCACGAGCACCGGCGGGGACAAGGACAGCACTCCGAACAACAGCAACGAGAAGATCCTCAAGGTGACTCTCGGTGGGGCGGCGTCCGGCCCCACGAGCTGAGGGCGAGCCGGGAACCCGGCACCGCCAGCCCTCGGAGGGTGTCCGCGTCGCGCGGGCACCCTCCGAACGGTCCCCGCAGCATCCGATCCACCGGCACCACCGGGCCGCCTGCCGGCTTGCCCAACGGGATCTCGCTCTGATGTCGACCCGCCACCGGCCGACTGGCCGAAGACCGTCACCCGGTCGGGTTCGCCGCCGAAGGCCCGGATGTTGTCGCGTACCCATTCGAGAGCGGCGATCTGATCGAGCAACCCGCGATTGGCGGGAGCGCCCTCGATCTGCGCGAAGCCCTCGACACCCACACGGTAGTTGAACGTCACGACGACGACGCCGTCGTCCCGCGCGAGCCGGCAACCGTCGTACTCGGGAAGGCCGGACATGCCGACGCGTGCGTCCAGATCACCGGCTCCGACCGCACACCCGCGGCGGCGAACCGGCAGCCGTACCCGACTCTCACGGTGTGCACGTCGCCGCGCCGGGACCGGGTCGGCCGGTGGAGTCGGTCAAGCTGTACGAGGCCCGCAAGCGGACAGGACCCTTGCATGACCTTGATCTCGGCGTTCGTACCGATCTGGATCCTCACCGCGGTCGGCTACGCGGCTTGTCGCCAGGGCCTGCTGGGTGAGGCGGCGGCGGCGGTGCTCGGCCGGTTCGTGTTCCACCTCGCGATGCCGTCCGCCCTGTTCCTGACGCTGTCCCGAATGCCGCTGTCCGGCTTCGCCGGTCGCTCGATGCTCGCTTTCGGGGTGAGCACGGCCGCGGTCGTCGGGGCCGGGTGGCTCGGCGCGAGCCGGCTGTTCGGTCGCGGGCGCGGCGAGCGGCCGGTCTGGGGCATGGTCGCCGGGTACGTGAACTCGGCGAACCTCGGCATCCCGATCGCCACGCAGGTTCTCGGCGACGTGTCGTTCCTGGCGGAGGTGGTGCTGTGGCAGGTGTTGGTGGTGACGCCGATGGTCCTGGTCGCCCTGGACCGGCACCGCAACCCGGCCGGGCGGGTACGGATCCGCCGGATCGCCTCCCTACCGGCGCGCAACCCGGTGATCCTGGCGTCGCTGCTCGGTGTCGCGTGCTCGGCTGCCGGCCTGCGCCTGCCGTCGGCGGCCGACGCGTCGCTCACCCTGCTGGCGGGCGCCGCGGTTCCGACCGCCCTGGTCGCGCTCGGCGCGTCGCTGCACCACGCATCGCCGTCAGGGGCCGAGCCGGCCGCGCTGGCCGCGATCACCGCGCTGAAGCTCGTCGCACAGCCGGTCATCGCGTACGCGGCCGGGCTGGTCCTGCACCTGTCCGCGCCGCAGTTGCTCGCCGTGGTGGTGTGCGCGGGCCTGCCGACCGCGCAGAACACGTTCATCATTGCCCAGGAGTACGGCGTCGGCGAGGCGGTGGCCAATCGGGCGGTGGTGATGACCACGACGCTGTCCCTGGCCACCCTGGCCGCGGCGGTGGCACTGCTCGGGTAGGCCGTCAGCCGGCGCACCCAGGTTCACGAGCAGGCCCAGCGGACCGGGCGCGGACCGGCACCGCGCGACCCGGGGGCCACCGTGGTCAGAAGACGCGCGTTCGGCGTGGCCCGGACCGAAGGCGCGCGAGCGGGCCGACGGCACCGTCTCGTCCAGGTTGCCGGGGGGCGCCCGACAGGTCGATGTCCATGACGGCGGGGCTGCCGTCGACCTCCTCGAACTCCGCGTCGGCGCACCGGACCCGTTCCAGCTCCCGGCCGGTGACCACACCGACTCGGGCCTCGTCGAACGCCTCGGGGAGATCCGTGACGAGCCAGACCGCGTCGTCCTCGTCGACAACTGTGGCTGTCGCGGCGCCCAGCACCCACGGCTCGCGCTCACCCTCGAACGGCCGGGCGCCCGCGGTGTAGGCGTTCGCGCGGGCGTACACCGGTTGTTTCACGTCGAGGTACTTCTGCTGGTCGCTGGGCGGCTGGTCGGCGAGGCGGGCCAGGTACTCCTCGAACGACGCGGGATGGCCGTCGTATCCGGCGGTGCCGGCCAGCGGTGGCCCGTCGCCCTCCGCGCCCGCCCCGTAGGCCGCGCCCGGGTCGCCGCCCAGGAAGAGGTTCCCGACGTACCTGTCGTCGCCGCCGTAGATCACCGCGTACCCGGCGACCTGGGTGCTGTGCGGCAGGTGATAGGGCGTGGCGCGGTCCAGCACCGGCTCCAGCCGCACGGTGCCACAGATCAGGTTGTGGACGAAGGCGCCTCCCTGACTGAACAGCTCCAGCGAGGCGGGCGAGCCGAAGATGTTGTGCTCGACCAGGTAGGGGCCATGGCTGACCTCGACGAAGAGGTCCCGGCAGTTGTCGTGGTAGACGTTGCGGGACAGCCGGGTGCCCTGCGCCTGCCAGTCCAGCCAGGTGCCCAGCGAGCAGTCGTGGATCCGGTTGTGCCGGATCACCACGTCGATGGCGGCGTGCAGCTTGATGCCGGCGATCTCGTATCCGTAGAACTCGCGCTTCACGCCGATGCGGTAGATGTGGTTGTCCTCGATCGTGGAGAACACGCACCCGAGGTGACCGACTATCGCGTTCTGGCCGCAGTCGTAGATCGTGTTGCGTCGGATCACGTGCGAGCCGATGTGCTCGCGGTCCCACCCGATCCCGCGGGCCGCGAAGACCGACTCCACCTGGTACTGGTAGCCCGGTTTGTCGCCGCGCAGAGCCGAGTGGTTCTGCCCGGTCGACCCCTCCTTCCCGATCGAGATCGCCGCGCACTTGGCGTCATGGATCACGTTGTCCTCGATGACCCATCCCTTCGCCCAGTTGGGTCCGATCAGGCCCGGCTGGTCGGCGGTCGGCGGCGCCCACGGGCTGGCCGCGTGCGCCAGCTCGAAGCCACGGACCGTGAGGTAGTCCAGGTGCGGCTGCTCCGGGTAGAAGACGCTGCGGCGTACGTTGATCTCCACCAGCTCCGTGTTCGGGTCGGCGCCCTGGAAGTTGGCCCAGATCGTCGTCTGCGCGCCGACCTCGGCATACCAGACGAGCCGGGTCTGGTCGGGGTCGCCGACCGGCCGGGTCACCCTGGTCCAGTCGTCGACGACCTCGGTGCGCCGGGGCGGAGCGTCGACCTCCGCCCGGCTGGCCACCTCGAAGAAGCTCACACCGTTCAGATAGACGTCGCCGAGGTGCCGGCGCGGCGCACCCGTGCCGTACACGATCCAGTCGCCGGCCACCTCCTCGGCGAACGGGTTGAACGCGCCGAACAGCGCGTTGTCGACGACCGCCCGCCACACCGTGCCGCCGAGCGGTTCCCAGCCCGTGACCCGCTCCGATCCCTTGATCACCACGTGTTCGCCGGGCGCGGCCTGGTAGGTGATGCGGCGGGAGTCGCTGAGACCGCCGTGGCGTGGCCTCACCCACTCGCGGTACTCCCCCGCGTGCACCACCACGGTGTCACCGGGCTGCGCGACGCCGGCCGCCCGGTTGATCGTCCGGAACGGCCGCGCGGCGCAGCCGTCGGCGCGATCCGAACCGGTGGTCGCCACATGGAATACGGATGTCATCCGGGGAGCCCCTCCTGACGAGTGGTCACGTAGCTGTCGACACGTTCGCGCCCGGTCACGTCCACACCGGCAGGTCGAGCCGGGACGGGTGGGCGCCGTCGTGCGAGATCTCCTGCCGCGCCCGTACCGTCGTGGTCGCGGTGGCGGCCGGTTCGCCGCTGCCGGGATTGCGGGCGTAGCGCGGATGCGCTCCGGAGCTGACCTGCACGGCGACGCGATGGCCGGCGGCGAAGCGGTGGAACGCCGGCCACAACGGCACCGCCAGCTCGACGAAACCGTCCTCGTCGGGCCGCGGGTCGGTGGCCGAGGTGCCGACGCCGCCGAGGCGGCGGATGCCGTCGCACACGCTCATCGAGCGGCCGTCGGGGTGCACGTCGCAGATCCGGACGAACACGTCCGCGCTGGCCGCCGTCGAGCGGAACCGCACGTGGGCGACCGGCTCCCCGGCGAGGACGACAGCGTGCTCCAGCGGCGGACCGCGGAAGACGACCACGTCGGCGCGGCGTTCGTGGGCGCTGTTGTCGACCGGCCCCGGAGCCGGGCCGGGACCACCGAGCGCGGGCGTGGGCCGGTCCGGATCGTAGGTGTAGCGGGTGCTGCCCCCGGCGGGGACCGCCGCGTCGAGCAACCCGTCCGGATGCAGGTACCACCGCTGCGCGACGGTGCCCGGCGGCGGCCACGCGGGCAGCTCGCGCCACTGATCCGCGCCGGTGAGGAAGGCGCGCACGGGCACCGGGCGGGCCGCGGGCACGCCGGCGAAGTGTTCCTTGAGGAACGCGATCGACTCGGCGAGGAACGGACTCCGGTCGCCGCGGTGGCCCCACGGACCGATGGTGAGCCGCGGCGGGCGACCGGCCGCGACGAGTTGGGCGTAGTTGCGCAACTGCCAGGGAAGGAAGATGTCGTACCAGCCGGTGGCCATGTACACGGGCGCGGTGACGTCGGGCACCGACGCGGTGTGCGACTGCCGGGTCCAGTAGTCGTCCGAGAGCTTTTCGTGGGCCAGCCAGTCCTGGTACCAGGCGATCGGGTGGCCGGCCACGACGGTGTCCGCGCGGGACAGGGGCAGGACGTCGAAGGCTTCGGCCAGCTTCCGGTCCGGCCACCGCGCGAGCCGCGCCCGGACCAGGGCGCCACGCACGCCCCTCAGCGCCATCCGGCGCGACCAGCCGAGCGAGCCGCCCAGCGAGAAGGCGCCGTTGTTCCAGGTGACCGCGCCGAAGTCGGCCATCGTGACGTTCAGGCACAGAGCGTCCGGCGCGTGCCCCGGATCGTCCCGGCACATCCGTCCCGCCACGGCCCACTGGACGTAGCCGAGGTAGCTCTCCCCGTACGTCGCGACCGTGCCGCTGAACCAGGGCTGGCGGCGTACCCACCGGTGGGTGGCCATGCCGTCGCGCTGCTCGTCGAGCTGCGGCCGGAAGCTGCCACCGGAGCCGCCCGTACCGCGGCAGCTCTGCACCAGAACCGTGAACCCCTCGCCCGCCAGCGCCGGCGCGTGGGTGAGCGAGCCGTGCCGGCCGTACGGCGAGCGGACGACGACAGTGGGCAACGGCGGTTCGACCGTGCCGAGCGGCAGGTAGAGGTCGGCGCGCAGCTCGACACCGTCGTCCATCGGCACGCGCAGCCCGCGCCGCACCGTGAAGGCGTACGGCGGCGCTGTGGCCGCGCGGCGACGGGCGCGCCGGAGCCGGCCGGACAGTAGGCGGCGGAGGCTCGTCATCACTCAGCCCCGGTGCTGGCGGCGATCGACGATACGACCGGCTTGCCGAGACGGTTCACGATATCGACACTCATGCCATGTCCGCCGACGGTGAGTCCCTCAGCGACCGCAACCCGATCCTCCCGGGTTTCTGGCCCGATCCGAGCATCTGCCGCGCCGGTGACGACTACTACCTGGTGTGTTCGAGCTTCGAGTACTCGCCCGGTGTGCCGATCTTCCACAGTCGGGACCTGTTCGGCTGGCGGCAGATCGGCAACGTGCTCGACCGCCCCGACCAGCTTCGGCTGCCCCCCGACACGCTGGCCTCGCGGGGCATCTACGCGCCGACGATCCGCTACCACGACGACCGGTTCTGGGTCGTCACGACGAACGTCACGCTCGGTCGGCACCTGATCGTCACCGCGACCGATCCCGCCGGCCCGTGGTCGGATCCGGTCTACCTGGACCTGCCGCACGTGGACCCGTCGCTGGCGTGGGACGACGACGGCACCTGCTGGCTGACGGTGTCCGGGGTCGAGTCGTACCGGATCGACCCGGATACCGGAGAGGTCTTCGAGGGGCCGGTGCCGATGTGGTCGGGAACGGGTGGCCAGTACCCGGAGGCGCCGCACCTGTACCGGGTCGGCGACTGGTGGTACCTGCTCGTCTCGGAGGGCGGCACCCACACCGGCCACGCGGTGAGCGTCGCCCGCGCGCGCTCGCCGCGCGGGCCGTTCCAGCCCGGGCCGGCCAATCCGATCCTGACGCATCGCGGTACCGACCGGCCGGTGCAGGCGACCGGGCATGCCGACATGGTCGAGGCCGCTGACGGCAGCTGGTGGATGGTCCTGCTGGGCATCCGGGCCAAGGGGCACTGGCCGCCCTACCACGTGCTCGGGCGGGAGACGTTCCTGGTGCCGGTGCGCTGGGTCGACGGGTGGCCGGTGGTCGATCCCGTCCGGTCCGGGACCGGCGCGGCGGGGACGAGCGGGGCCGACGACCGGGACGACTTCGACGACGAGCGGCTGGGCGCGCAGTGGATCTCGCCCCGTGACCGGCCCGCCTCGGCCTGGTCGTTGACCGACCGGCCCGGCTGGCTGACCCTGCACGCGACCGGCGACAGCCTCGACCGGAGCGGCGCCACCATCGTCGGCCGTCGCCAGCAGCACCATGACTGCCGGGTCAGCGTCCGCGTCGATCCCGGCGCGGGCCGCTGCGGCCTGACGATCAGGATCGACGAGGCCCACCACTACGACCTGGAACTCGCGCGGGGCCAGGCTCGGGTCATCGGCCGGGTCGGGCCGTTCCGCCAGGTGTTCGGGGAGTGTCAGGTGCCGGCGGAGGCGGTGACCGTGGCGCTGAGCATCCGGAGCACCGACGTGCTGCCTCCGACGGTCACCTCGTCCGACGATCTCGCGCGGGCGGGCCACGTGGGCGTCGTGGCCGCCGGCAGTGACACGATCAGGTTCGAGATCGAGACCGGAGACGGCTGGTCGTACCTGGCGGAGCTGGACGGGCGCTACCTGTCCACCGAAGTCGCCTCCGGCTTCACCGGACGGGTCATCGGCATGTACGTCACCGAGGGAACCGCCGGGTTCGACTGGTTCGACTACCGGCCGACCGGATGACGGGACCGGCACGCTCACCCCTTGAACGCGCCTTCCATGATGCCCTGCACCAGACGTCGTCCGACGAAGACGAACAGCACCAGCAGCGGGATGGTGGCCAGGAAGGAGCCGGACATGGCCAGGCCCAGATCGATGTCGCGGTTCTGTTGCAGTGCCTTGATGGCGATCTGGACGGTGTAGTTCTCCGGCGACTTCAGGACGACGAGCGGCCACAGGAAGTCGTTCCACGCGTAGACGAACGTGAACAACCCCAGCACGTACGCCGCCGGGCGGACCAACGGGAAGGCTATCCGCCAGAAGATCTGCCAGGTGGTCGCGCCGTCCACCCGCGCCGCCTGCATCAGCTCGTCGTCGATGGTGCTGCCGATGTGCTGGCGCATCCAGAAGATGCCGAACGCGCTGACCAACCCCGGAACGATCACCGCCTGAAGGCTGTCGACCCAGTTGAGCTGGGAGATGATCAGGTACTGCGGTACCACGGCCAACTGCGCCGGCACCGTCATGGTCAGCACGACGATGAGGAACAGCGTGTTGCGGCCCGGGAAGGACAGCTTGGCGAAGGCGAAGCCGGCCAACGCGCAGAGCAGCGCCTGGCCCACGGCGATCGTGGTGGCGACGACGAGGCTGTTGAGCAGGGACTGCACGAACGGCACGATGGTGAGGACCAGCTCCGCCAGGTGCAGGAAGTTGCCGCCGGGCGTGACCGTCGGGGGCAGAGTCGTCGCGGTGGCGGAGTCCGTGGTCGCCACCACGAACATCCAGTAGAGCGGAAAGACGCTGCCGAGCGCCATGAGGGTGAGCAGCGCGTACACCGGGATCGAGACGCGGTTGGCCGAGCGACGCCTGGCCCGCCCGGGCGCGGCGGTCGAGCGTGTGAGCTTCATCGGCGCTCCGAACGGATGCGGGTGGCCAACAGGTAGTTGAGTCCGGAGAAGGCCACCACGATGACGAAGAGCGCGACGCCGACCGCCGCGCCGTAGCCGAAGTGGAACTGCCCGAAGGACTGCTCGTAGAGGTAGAGGGTGACGGTCTGGCACTGCCGTGCCGCTCCGCACGTGAGTCCGCCCACCGGGTTGGCCAGCAGCGGCTCGGTGAAGACCTGCAACCCGCCGATGGTCGACGTCACGACGGTGAACGCGATGATCGGCCGCAACGAGGGGATGCTGATGTGCAGGAACTGTTTCCACCCGTTCGCACCGTCGGCGGCGGCGGCCTCGTACAGCTCCCGGGGGACCGCCTGGAGCGCGGCGAGGTACAGCAGGGTGTTGTAACCGGTCCAGCGCCAGGCGATCATCGTGGCGATCATGATGTGGCTGCCCCACAGCGACGCCGTGAAGTCGATGTGGTCGAAGCCCAGCAACCCGAGGAACCAGTTGATCATGCCGTAGTCCCGGTCGAACATCTGGGCGAAGACGATGGTCGTGGCCGCCACCGAGGTGACGTAGGGAACGAGCACCGACATCCGGAACAACGCGGCCAGCCGCAGCCGCGCGTGGTTGAGCAGGTGCGCCAGGCCGAGCGCCAGGAGCAACTGCGGCACCGTCGACAGCACCCAGATGCTGAACGTGTTCCGCAGCGCCCCCCAGAAGCGCGGGTCGTGCAGAAGTTCGGAGAAGTTGTCCAACCCGACGAAACGGTGCTCGCCGATGGGGTCCCAGTCGAACAGGGAGATGTAGAAGGTGAACAGCAACGGGAAGAGGCCGAAGATCAGGAAGAGCACGAAGAACGGTGAGATGTACGCGTACGGCGCCAGGGACTCCCGTACGCCCTGCCGGATCCGCCGCTTGCGATCGGGCCGCCGGACGTCCGGTGCGGCGGTGGCCGGGGTGAGCATGGTGGTCAAGGCGTCACCTTCCCGATGGGCGGCAGCCGGGCCGTGCCCGGCCGCCGCGCGTCAGCCCTCCGTCATTCGCGTACGGCGTTCTTGACGTTTGTCAACGCGGTGTTCCAGGCGTTCGCCGGGTTCACCTTGCCCTGCTCGACGCTGGTGAGCGTGTTGAGGAACTCGGTGCCGACGGGGCCGTCCTGCGGACCGAAGTAGAAGGGCTTGATCCCCACCACCGACTGGGTGTAGATCTTGCCGATCGGCGCGTTGCTGAAGAACGGGTCGGTCTTACCGACCAACTGCGGGTCCGTGTAGACCGACGGCGTGGTGGGCAGCGACCCCTGCATCAGGAAGTGGTCCAGTTGCCCCTTCGGCGACTGCATCTCGGAGATGTAGTTCCACGCCGCCTTCGCGTTCTTGGCGCGCTTGGGGATGGCGAGGAAGCTGCCACCCCAGTTCCCCGAGCCACCGGGAATGGTGGCGATGTCCCACTTGCCGTTCGTCTCGGGGGCGTTCGTCTTCATCTGGCTGAGCATCCAGGACGGTGAGCACACCACCGCGTAGTCGCCCTTCTTCATGGCCGCGGTCCAGCCGGACGAGAACGACCCCTGCTTGGCGGAGATGCCCGCGCCGAAGGCCTTCAGCGTCACGTCGAACGCCGCCTTGACCTGCTCGTTGTCGTAGTCCAGCTTGCGGTCGGCGGTGTAGTAGCGCTGGCTGCCCTGGTTGACCGCCTGGAAGAAGACGCTTGTCGGCGTGTTGTCCACGAACGGCTTCCCGGTCTGCTGGACGTATGTCCTGCCGACGTCGATGAACTTGTCCCAGGTCGGCCAGAGCTTGGCGACCTCGTCCCGGTCGGTGGGCAGGCCCGCCGCCTTGAACAGATCGGTACGGTAGGCCACCGCCAAGCCGCCCACGTCGGTCGGCACGCCGACGATCTTGGCGTCCTTGGTCGTCGCCTGCGACATCACCCAGTCGAGGTAGTTGCCCTTGATGTCGCCGGCGCCCAGCGTGGTGAGGTCGACGAAGTTGTCCGGGGACTGCATGAACTTCGGCAGGTCGTCGGCCTGGATCAGCACCAGGTCGGGCACCTTGCCACCGGCCAGCGCGGCGGTCAGCGCCTGCGCGGTCTCGGTCGTGGTGCCCACCTCGGTGACCTTGACGCGCACATCCGGGTGCGCCTTGGTGTAGACGTCGACGTCGGCCTTCTGGTTGATGTTGGCGAACGACCAGAACTCGAAGGTCTTCGAGTCGGACGTGCCGTCTGATCCCCCACAGCCGGCAAGGAGGAGCGCGACGGTGGCGATGACGGCTGCGGTGCTCCGGACGCGTTTCAACGGCCCTCCATCGATGATCGTGAGCGGCGGTGGTCGGGTCACCGCGGCGAGTCAGGGAGACGGGTTCCCACCAGCGGGCACGCGGGCGGAAGCCGACGGACGGGCTCACCGACGGTCAGCCGCGGCCATGTCGTCGCCTCGGAAAATTATCGAGATATTTACATCTGATGATTTGTTTGCTGAGGCTACTCAGTGCCCCGGTCATCCGTCAATGACCTCGCTGCCAGCGGGAGCGCCGGACGGCAGGCCAGCATCCCGACCGGCACAGCGCCGAAAGTTTCGGAGCAGGTAACGCGACTCGCCGCGAAAAAGCCACCACGAGGAGCCGCCGCCCCTCCTGCTCGACCTGGAAGACGCCGCTGCGCCCCGTCAGGGTCCCGGAGCGGATGGGGCGGCTGCGCCAGACGCTGGGCAGGCGCGCAGCCGCTGGTCGCGGGCCCTGGGCCGGTGCCGGGAGCAGCGGTTGGCCGCCGAGGCCGAGCGCATCGCCGTGGCCCTCGGCGGCTGGAACCCCGCGGACGCCGTCGCGCTCCCCGGCGGGGCAAGCGGCGGTGGCCGGCACCCCGGAGGCGGGGGCCGGCCACCGCCGTGCTCACCGGGTCAGCGCGATCCGCACGGCGAGGACGATCAGGATCACTCCGGTCAGCCGCTCGATGACCAGGAGCACCGCCGGGCGGGTCAACCAGGCGTGCAACCGGTCGATGAGCAGGATGTAGCACGCCCACCAGAGCACGGCGAGGCCGATGAACGTCGCGGCGAGCACCGCCGTGCGGGCCGCCGCGCCGTCGCCGGACTTGACGAACTGCGGGACGAACGAGACGTAGAAGATGACCACCTTGACGTTCAGCAGCTGGCTGGTGATGCCCATGACGAACGAGTGGCGGGCCACGTGCGGCTCGTCGGCCGCCGGGGCCGGCTCGGGCGGCGCGCTCGGGGTGTCGCCGCCCCCGCCGGCGCCCACCGGGACCGGCTGCGCGACCGGCGCGGGGCGACGGGGCCGGGTGGCCCAGAGGATGCTGCCCCCCAGGTAGACCAGGTAGAGGGCGCCGGCGATGCGCAGCACGGTGTACAGCCGCGGCGAGGACACCAGCAGGGCCGAGAGCCCGGCCGTGGCGAGCGTGGCGTGCACCAGGGCGGCCACGAAGAGCCCGGCCAGCACCACGAACCCGGCTCGCCGCCCGTACCGCACGGTCTGCCGGGTGACCAGGGCGAAGTCCACCCCGGGCACGACGATGATCAGGATACTCGCGGCGACGAAGCTGACGAGCTGGATGTCAGACATGCTGGTGGATCTCTTCCTGTGCGACGAGGGCCGGGACGGCCTCCTCGATGACCGACACGCCGCTGTCTCGGCGTGGCCCGTGCCGGCGCCACTGCTCGCGCAGGCGGATCCGCCCGTCCGGCAGCCGCTCGGGACGGGAGACGCACTCGCCGACGACGATGGTGCCGTCGGTGAGCACCTCCAGGTAGGCGAAGCGCACCACCCCCTCGGCGTCGCAGGTCCCGGCCAGCGAGCCGTGCCGTACCGCGCCGCCGGTGATCTCGGCCCAGACCAGGTCGCCGCGCTGGTGGTAGTGCCCGGTCAGCGGCCCGGCGTCGCCGGTCGTGCCGTGGTCGGTGCCGGCCTGGTCGGCGGCGACGAAGACCCGGCCGTCGTAGTCGAAGGAGGCCATCGGGGTCACGCCCACCGGGTGCTGAGGAACTCGTCGCGGAACGGGCAGACCACCCGACCGGCGATCGAGTTGAGCACCATGGCGCTGCGCACCGGCAGGATGCTCAGGTTGGAGTCGACCAGCCCCTGCACGTAACGCCCCCGGTTCAGCACGAAGATCTTGTGCTGGTCGGCGTGCTTCCACCGGATCGAGTAGTCCGACTCGATGACGGGCTGACCCCGCTCGTCGACGTCGACCAGCGCGGTCAGCTCCTCGTCGAAGGGCAGCGGGGCCTGCTGCCGCCCCGCCGCGACCACCAGGTGCACCGCCCGGTGCCGTTCCTCGCCGCTGCCGGCGGTGAGGCACTCCAGCTCGATCTCCCCGTCGAGCTGCCGGGCCGCGGTGACGGTGCGGCTCGGCATGATGGTCACCGGGAACCGGCCCGTGCGCAGCCGCTCCTCGTAGTTGTGCTGGTAGATGCCGCGCAACGTGCCGGGGGAGATGCCGTCGCTGGTGAGGATCTGCCCCGAGACCAGGCGTTCCCGCACGTCACGGGAGAGGTTGAGGAACGCCTCCTGGTAGGCCGGCCGGTACAGGTCGTTGGCCGAGGGGGAGTCCTCCAGCGGCGCGAACCACGACCGGCGGCCGATCCAGCGAATGTCCCGGACCCCGCGGGCCAGCAACGCCGCCACGCACTCCGCGCTGGTCTGCCCGCTGCCCATCACGATCCACGGCGCGTCCGGCTCGTCGGCCACGGTCGCCAGGCGGTGGTGCAACTCGTCGGCGACGAAGACGTGCCGGGGATCCAGGGCGGCGAGGAAGTCCGGCAGGAACGGCACGGTGCCGGTGCCGAGCACCAGGTGCCGGGAGCGGGCGACGGCCATGTCACCGCTGCGGCTGACCAGCGCGCCGTCGAAGTCGACCCGGTCGATCCGGGTGCCGTAGACGATGTTCGGCAACTGGCCCGCCGCCCAGCTCAGGTACTGCTGGTACTCGATCCGGGGGATCGTGTCGAAACCGGCGCCCAGCAGGGCGTAGACCCGCCCGGTGGTGACCAGGTAGTTGAGGAACGACAGGGGGTGGGTCGGGTCGTAGAGCGACACCAGGTCCTTGACCCAGCCGGTCTGCATCCGCACGCCGCTGTGCAGCATCCCGTCGTGCCAGCCCGGCTGGTCCCGGGACTCGAACAGCGCGATCTCGTGCGGCGCGAGCACGTCGTACATCGCCGCGAGGCTCAGGTTCGCGGGCCCCGCGCCGATCCCCACGGTGTGGTATGTCTGCGTCATCTCTCTGCCTTCGGCTAACCCGTCGGAACCCCGACGGACGATGGGTGGTCCAGCAGAGCGCTGGCTGCGCGTCGGCTGGCGGCCAGGGCGGTCTTGGCGGCGCCCCCGCTCCCGCCGGTGAAGGTGTGCACGGTCCCGGAGACGGCCCGCAGCGCGAGGCCGGGGGGCTCGCTGTAGCAGTCGGCCGCGCTGACCGGCGGGCCCACCGGTCGCGGGTCCAGGCCGGGCAGCCGCAACGCGGCCACCGCTCGGACCCGCGCCGCGAGTTCGGCGTCGGGCGCGGGGGCGGCCGGGTCGACGTCCCAGCGGGAGCTGGGCAGGCCGAGCAGGAGGCGCCCGGGGCCGGCGGGCCGGCCGTAGAGGCCACTGGTCTCGTCCACGAACGACGGCAGGTCGGCGCGGCGCACGGCGTGGTGGGCGTACTGGATGTGCTTGGTACGCAGGCAGGTGGCCAGCCCGGCGGCGCGCAGCAGTCCCGGGGTCCACGCCCCGGCGGCCACGACCACCAGGTCACCGGCGAGTCGCCGACCGTCGCGCAACTCCACCGTGTCGCCGTCGAGCCGGGCCATCGGCACGGCCTCGGTCCGGGTCAGCCCGGCCAGCACGGCCCGCCGCAGCCGGTCCGGCACCACGTGGCCGGCCCGGCGCTCCCAGACCCCCACGGCGTGCTCGGGCAGCCCGTCGACGCCGAAGCGGCGGGCGACCTCCGCGGCGGTGAGCACCTCGGCGTCGACCGCGGCGGCCCCGGCCCCGACCCCGCCCCCGGCGACGGTGTCCGGATCGAGCAGGTAGAGCGAACCGGTGCGCCGCCAGCCGGCCTCCGCCGCCAGGCCGGGGTCGCCCCGCAGCTCGGCGAGGCTGGCGGCGGCCAGGGCGCGGGCGGCCGGCTCCGGCTCGAAGGCCCGGACCAGGCCGCCCGACGCGGCGGTGGCGTCCCGGTACCCGCCGGTCGGGCTGTCGGGCGCCGTACCGATGAGCACCGCCTCGGCGCCCGCGTCCTGCAATCGCCGGGCCAGCAGGGCCCCGGCCAGTCCGGCGCCGACGACGAGTACCCGCGGCTCAGTCACCCGCGCCCGCCGGGAGGGTGCCGCCGACGAGGCCCAGCAGCCGGGCCGCCCGTTCGGGTCGGCTGCCGGCGGCGGCCAGCGCCGCGCGGACCGCGGCGGCCGGGTCGAAGGCGTCCGGGCGCAACGCCCGCTCGCCCCGGGTCAGCTCGATGTCCGCCAGCGCCGCGTCGAGGTGAGGACCGACGCCGTCGAGCGCCGCGGTGTAACAGGCCTTGAACGCCTCGTACGCCGCCGGCAGGAAGTCGGACTCGTAGCTGTCCGGCCGGTCCCAGCTCACGAACGCCCGGACCACCGCCGGGTCCTCGGTGGCCAGGAACTCGTGCGCCCAGATGGCGTGTCCCCGGCTGGTGGAGAACTTGGCGCCGGTGAGCCGGTAGAACTCGTTGACCACCAGCCCGGTCGGCCGCTCGGGCAGCCCGGCGGCCAGGTGCAGGGCGGGGATGAGCACCGCGTAGTAGAAGGCGTTGTCGATGCCGAGGAACAGCCACTGTTCGTCGACGTCGGCCCAGGCGTCGAGGTAGCCGCTCAGCGTGTCCGCCCCCGGACGCAGGTGGCGGGCCGGCAGCACCAGGTTGGCCAGGGCCATCTCGGCCCAGACGTCCACCCGCAGGCCGTCGCCCCACTCGATGCCCCAGTCGCTCGGGTAGGCCAGCGCGACATCCGGCAGCCCCGTGTCGAGGTACGCCGCGACCAGCCGGCGCAGCCGGGGCGGCAGGACCGCCCGGGACCAGAACTCGCACAGCCGCTCCCGGTGCTCCTCCAGCCGGAGGACAGGCACCGGGTGGGTCACCGGCTCCGGGGCGGCCGAGCAGCAGGTCGAGCGGGCGTCGACCAGGTCCGCCGCGGCGAGGAAGCTGCCGCACCCCTCACAGGTACCGCCGGCCGCCCCGGCCCCGCAGCGCGGGCAGGCCCCGACGACCCGGGCGTGGTGCAGGATCCGGTGACAGCCGGCGCAGGCGCGCAGCGACATCGGGGCCAGCTCGACGACCTTCGCCTCGACCAGCTCGGTGAGCAACCGGGCCACGGCGTCGCGGTAGCCCGCGTCGGCCAGCGGGTCGACCATCACGTCGTACCCGATGCGCGCCGCGCGCAGCGCCTCGCCCACCAGCGCGCCGTAGTGCGCGGCGGTGTCCGCGGGTGCCTCGCCGCGCGCCTCGGCCCGGGTCGGCACGTAGTTCTGGTGGGCGTCCAGGCCGCACTGGGTCAGGACCCGGCGGCCGTCGGCGCGTAGCGCGCGGGCCGCGATGTCCCCGGCGACGTACGGGCCGGAGAGGTGCCCGACGTGCAGCGGCCCGTTCGGCGTCGGCGGCGGCGTCACCACGAGGACCACCCCGGCGGGGGCGGCGCCGTCAGTCACGGCCCGCCCCGGCGTCCCGGCCGCCCTCGGCGTCGGCGTCGGCGGTCCGGGGCATCCAGTAGATGCTCAGGATGGTCAGCGGGACCTCCGGGGAGGGGTTGTGGATCACGTGGGACCGCTCCGGGTCGAGCAGGATCACCCCGCCGGTCGGCACCTCCACCTTCTCCCCGGCCGCCTCGTAGATGGCGGTGCCCCGGGTCACCACCGCGAACTCGACCTCCGGGTGCACGTCCTCGGCGCTGCTGGCACCGGGCGGGATCACGCACCACATCGCGTCGAACGGCAGCGGCCCCAGGTCGCGGTACTGCTTCCAGCGGCCGATCTGGATGCCGTACTCGTCGGTGAGCTGCGCGGTGTCGCTGACGTACTTCCGCATGGTTGTCCTCCTGATCGCGGGTGACCTGAGCGGCAGGGCCGTGGGTCGGCGCCGACGGCCCGCCGGGGGCGGCGGTCGTCGGCGTGACGGCGGGTTCGCGTCCCGCCGGCGTCGTGGCGCGGGCCGGTCGACGGCGTGCCACCGCCCGGGGCGGGGCCCGCGCCGGGCGGCACGGCGGTGAGGGCGGCACGGGCGTCCCCCACCGGGGGCGGGGACCGGCCCCGGGCCCGGCGCGCGCCGGGCGGCGCGGTGCGGTGCGTGACCAAGCCACGATGGGTCACGGCGGACCGCTGCTCGAAACACCGCCTCCCCGGCTCCGATTGATTCGCCGCGGCGAATGGCGGCACTGCCACTGTCGGCGTAGGGTCGTCCTGCGAACAGGCAGACCACCGGCAGTTCAACGGCAACATCGCTGCCGACTCCCGGATCAGTGGCCTCGGCTACGGCGTACCGTCGGCACGAATCGGCCAGACCCGCACGGAGCAGGCGAGTGGGGATGGCATGGTGATCGACTACCAGGTTACCCTGAGTGATGAGATCGTCGCGGCCCGGCAGCGGGCCCACCTCACCCAGGAGGAGTTGGCGGCCCGGACGGGGCTGAGCGTGCGCAGCATCCGCAACCTGGAGTCGGCGCGGGTGCTGCGGCCCCGGCCCGCCACCGTCCGGCTGATCCGCGACGCGCTCGGCCTGCCCGGCCCGTCATCGCCACCGCCCCGGCCGCGGCCGATGCAACTGCCGCTGGACGTGCCCGGCTTCACCGGCCGCGTCGCCCAGCTCGCCCAGCTCGACCGAATCTTCGATGGCGACCCCTGGCAAATGTCCACAGTGGTCGTCTGCGCCCTCGTCGGTCGCCCCGGGATCGGCAAGACCGCGCTGGCGCTGCACTGGGCGCACCGGTTCGCGACCCGCTTCGCCGACGGGGTGCTCCACATCGACCTGAGCGGCAACCGGACACAGAGGTCACCGGCGTCGCCCTCCGACGCGCTGGGCTGCCTCATCGAGGCGCTCGCCGTGCCGGCCGGCGGCATCCCGGGTGGCCTCGACGCCCGGGTCGGGCTCTACCGCAGCCTGCTCGCCGGGCGGCGGATGCTCATCGTGCTCGACGACGCGCGGGACGCCGACCAGGTCCGGCCACTCCTGCCCGGCGCGGCGGGGTGCATGGTGCTGGTGACCAGCCGGGACCGGCTCACCGGGCTGGTCGCCGGGGAGGTCGCGCACCCCGTCGTGCTCGACCGCCTCGCCCCGGAGGAGGCGTACGAGCTGCTGCGGGCCCGCCTCGGCGCGCACCGCCTCGCGGCGGAACCCGAGGCGGTGCGCGGGATAGTGGCCCACTGCCAGGGCGTGCCCCGGGCGCTGGCGGTGGTGGCGGCCTGCGCGGCCGTCCAGCCCGGGGTGTCGCTCACCGAGCTGGCGCGGCAACTGCGCTAGCGGCGCCGGTCGGCCGCCCGGCCCACGCCGGTGCGTTCAGGACCGGTCGGCGCGGGTCCCGGCGCGGGCGGCCACGTGCGCCGGCACCGCCACGGTCGCGGGCAGCGCGGGATCGGTCAGCGGCTGCTGCCACGTCGCGACCAGGGGAAGCTCGCCGGCCCAGAGGCCGAGCGCGGCGTCCGGGCCGGCGCCGTCGTCGGGCGGGCCGCTGCGGGTCTTGACCGACGCCTCGGCCAGTGGCAGCGCCAGCAGGACCGTGGCCGCGAGTTCCTTGCCGTTCGGCCCGCGGGTGTAGTCCCACTGGCCCGGCGCGACGTGCTCGGTCAGCAACCGTAGGCCGTACCGCTTCTCCTCGGCGTCGACGACCCTGCGCGGGGTCCCGTAGACCATCGCGCTGCGGTAGTTGACCCCGTGCTCGAAGACCGAACGTGCCAGGACCAGCCCGTCGACGACCGTGACCGTGGCGCAGACCTCGGCGTCGGTGGTGAGGCTCCGGCTGGCCACCGAGCCGTGCAGGAAGAGGTGCGTGGTGTCGAAGCCGTAGACGGTCGGCACCACCATCGGACAGCCGTCCACCAGCGCGCCGAGGTGGCAGACGAGACCGGCCCGCAGCACCTCGAACAGGGCGGCGCGGTCGCCGCGTCCCTTCTGGCTCATGCGGCGCAGCCGGGTGCGGGGGGTTGCGGACAACGGCGCGTCGGCGTCGCTCATGACTCGTCTCCCGTCGGTCGGAACGGACCAGGGCGCGAGCGTACTCACCGGCCGGTGCCCTCCGCCTCCTCGACCGGCGCCTGGCGGCTCAGCGGTGGTCCTCGGTGGGGTCCGGTCCGGCCAGCTGCGTGGCGGCGGGGTTGGCTGAGGTTCTGGTTGCGGTCAGAAGCCGAGCAGAAACAGCACCCCGGCGGCGATCAGACCGACCTCCACGAGGGCGACGAACAACCGGTCACTGATCCGCCCCACGGTCCTCCTGCCCGCCCAGGCGCCCAGCAGGGTCGCGGGTGCCAGCGCCACCCCGAACAGCAGCACGGTGCGGTCGAGCAGCGCACCGGCGCCGTACGCGGCGATCTTCGAGACGTGCATGACCAGCGCGCCGGCGGCTTCGGTGCCGATGTACGCGGCGCGGGTCAACCCGTACGCGAGGAAGAACGGCGCGGTCAGCGGCCCCACCGACCCGAGCAGCGCCGAACCGAGTCCCGAGCCCGCGCCCACGCCGGCGAACGCCGGGGCGGACGGCCGACGCGGATGCGGATTGCGTCGCCGCCAGACGACCACCGCGATGAGGAACACCCCGAGCAGCCGCTTCAGTGGCCCCGGCGGGGCGTGGGCCAGCAGCAGTCCGCCCAGGACAGCGGTGGGTACCACGCCCAGGGCGAACCAGCGCACCAGTCGCCAGTTCACGTCCCGCCGGTTGAACCACACCCGCGCGCCGTTGCCCCACACCTGGGTCAAGGTCAGCATCGGCACCGCCATCCGCAGCCCGAACAGCGCGGTGAACACGGGCAGCAGCAGCACGCCGCCGCCGAAACCGGCCACCGCCGACAGCCAGGCCAACGCGAACGCGGCCGACGACGCCACCGCGAGGACGCCGACCAGATCCGTCGCCATGCCCGGCCTCCACCTGTCGACACGAGCACGAAACGCTGCCAGACAAGCACTCTCTGTGTATCCGTCGGTCACATTCGTGGCCGCCCGCAGCACAGCATGCTTCTGCTTTGGAGGCCACCCTGCCAACGACACCCCCGCCGCATCGTGTCACGAGGCGGCACGCTGGGCGACTGCTAGGCCGTCCGTGACCGACATCGTCAGCGTGGGGCGGGACGACGCCCGGATCTGGCCGGTCACGGGCCACCAGGTGACCACGTCGAGCAACGCCCCGACCAGTTCGTCGATGGCATCGTTCCCGCCCTGACGCCGTATCCACCAGGCGGACGCGGCGAGCAACCCGCACAGGGTCCTCCGGTCCACCCCGGGCGGCCAGGTGCGGGGCAGGTCGCCGCCGCCCGGGGCGGTCGTCCCCGGCCATTCGTCACCGAGTCGCCGCAGGATCGTGGCCTGGGCGACGGCACGCGAGGCAGGGCCACGGGCCCGGGTGACCCGCGCGTACAACTCGACGAGTTCGTCACGCTCCAGCACGCCGACGGCGGAGGCGAAGCCGGCATCCGGCGCCCAGGAGGTCGAGGCGTCCGGCGTATGACAGTTGATCAGCCGCTCCGTCAGAGTCCGGAACCGAACGGGGTCGTCCCGACGCATCCGGGCCAGGAACGGGATGATGCCCCGCTCACTCGCCAGCTCCACCTCCGTCATCCGGAGGGCGTGCGCGAACATCTCGGGTGACAGGACGCCTGCGGCGTCCGGCGCCAGCCGCCTGGCGAATGCGGTGAACACCCCGAGGCGGAACGCATCATCTGGCTCGTCCTCCGTCATCGCCCGGAGCGCTCTCTGGAGCTGATTCCCGTCGAGGCTGGGAGCCAGGACGACGAGCACCTGATAGTTGCGCCGCCCGGGCGCGTCCGCGAGCGTCATCGCCAGGGCCTCCTCGACGACGGACGCCGGCAGCGGAGCACCGAACGCCTCAAGGACGACCGCGTCCCACTCACCGCTGGCAGCCAGTAACGCACGCAGCGCCGTGGTTGCCGCTTCGGTGGCTCCCGCCTGGTACAGGTACCCGAGTGTGCGAGCGTCCGCCGAATGGGACCGGTCGGTGGTCCGAGCCTTCCACCGGGCGCCCGCCAGCAGCGTCAGTACCGTTCCGGTCAGGGAACTCCGCTCGGCATCGGGGAGATGACGGCTCAGGCCCGCGAGGGCCTGCGCGCGCAGCGGACCGTCGCGGCGGGCAAGCAGGAGGTCACACGCGCGTCGTACCTGTTCGACCGGCACCAGTTCCGCGAAACGGAGCAGCGGCGGCACCTCGTCCTCGTCGATCAGTGGCAGGTGCTCGGCGGCGTACGTGAGGACACCGTCGAGGAGCTCGTCCTGGCCGGTGGAGCGGAGTCGCGACACCAGACCGGGCGCCCAGAGCGCCACCTGCGCGGCGCTCTCCTGGTCATCGCCCACCGCGGCGGCCCAGGCCCGTGGCAGAGCCTGATCCGGCAGCGTCCCGCTGAGCGCCTCCACGGCCCGCGCGACGCCCCCGAGACCGTACACCCGCTCTGCGCTGATCATCGCCGTGCTCATGCCAGGGTCCGCCGAGGCCATGGTCAACGGCCGCCACAACGACCGTTTCCGCGCCCAGAGAGGCACGGAGCGTGCCCCGGACTCCAGCAGCGCCAGCGCGTCCACGGCGACCTCCGAGGACAGCACGGGGGCGAGCCTCGCCACCGCGTCGGCCAGTGTCCGCGACTCCGGGATCCCGCGGACGAAGGTCAGGACGCGCCTGCCGGTCCGGCCACGTGCCTCGGGGGGAAGACCCCGTCCGATCTCGGCTAGGGCGGACAGGTCGTCCAGCCGTACCGGGCTCGACGTGCTGTCGACGACGACTTGTCGCAGCACGTCCTCGGGAAGGTAGGGAGCGAGCACGTTGAGTGCCGTCACCCGGGCGCCTGACGCGACGGCGTCCTCCGTGTTCACCGCGCGCAGCGCCGCCCCGAGCTCCTCCTCGCCCAGCTGCGGCGCGATGATCGCGAGCGTCTGCCCGTACCTGGGGTCGTCTTCCCATGCCTCAACGGCTTCCGCGACGTACCGGCGACGCGTCTCCGGAGAGAGATACCTGACCAGGTGTGGCCGGGCGTCCAAGACGAGTGGGTGGTCAATCCGGACCGGTAGCCGTTCGACTTTCGGTGTCGCTGACATCTCCCGCTCGGCGTAGCCGCGCGCCTCCTCCGGCGGCAGCCGGTCGAGCATCGCGCCGAGCAGAATGTGTCGGACCGCGACATGCAGCAGGCGACCCGGCTCTCCGTCGGACGGGAACAACTCGCCCAGCCAGCCTCGCACCTCGGTGGTGGACAGTTGTCCGCAGAGCGCGTACAGCAGACCCGGCGAGCGGTAGTCCAACCTGAACCGCAGCGCCAACTCCAGCAGGGTGGGCACTTCCGCCCTGCCCCAGTCGAGGTGTGCGGCCACCTGGAGCATGCGGGCGGCCACGACCATGTCCACGCCCTGCTCCAGCACCCACCGCAGTCGCTCGATGCCGCCCGTGGGCCGGGGACCATGCGCGGAAGGCCTGTCGCCCCGTACGTCAGGCCGGTTCCCGATCAGGGTCAGCACGTCGTCGAAGACCGCCTCGGTGACGGGCAGGTGCGGGAGCAGGGCGAACAGCTGATCCCGGCCCGGCTCGTACTTTCCCGAGCCGAGGATCCGTAACGCCTTGCGCGCCCCGGCCCTCCGGTCCGGGTTCAGAAACAGGGCGACGACAGCCCGGACGAACTTCCTGTTGCCGTACCGGTCCTGCAACAGATGATGGTGAAGCAGGTCCTTCAGCGCGTCGTGCGGCAGCCGGGCGGCCGCGGTGGTCAGTGGCCCGGGCAGCAGTTGACCGTTGTCGGTGTCGAGGGCCAGTTCGACCACGACCGGAACCAGTTCGTCGGCCAGGAGCGGCAGGATCGCCTCCAGCACGGCGGAGCGTTCCTGGCTGCCGTACGAGGCGGCGAGGCTGAGCACGTCCGGATGCGTCCGCTCCGGCAGGTCCGGTACGAGAAGTCGGACCCCCACCGCCTGATGATCCGGATTGCTCATGATCGCGACACGCTGGAAGCCCTGCTCGACGGTCCAGTGCCCCCGAGTGACCATCTCCCGCACCAGCCCGGGCGGGATGGCCGTCACCGCCGAGGTCACGCTCGCCTGGATGAGGCGGTAACGCAATTGGAGCGTGAGCCGCCCGGTCGCCGCCTCCGCCAACTCGACGTCACGCAGATAGCTGCCGACATCCCCGGCCTGCGCGTGCACCGCGTACCACAGATTCTCCCGACCCCGGCTCAGCGCGAGCAGGCGGTGCAAGTCCGCTTCCCGGCCCGTCGCCAGCAGGTGCGACGCCAGATGCCGGACGGGATACCCACCGTCCACGCCGGCCAGCTCCGGCTGGGCCGCCAGGGTCCCGAGCCCGGACTCCAGGCCACCCCACGCCGCCAGGTAGCGGTCGCAGACACGGGCATGAGCGGCCCGGGCCGCCTGCCGGAGAGTCCCGTCGGACGCGCCCGACAGGTACTCCCGGAGACTCGGGTGGTGGGGCGTGAAGCGGACCGGCTCGTCCACCTCCGCACCGGGGCCGACGACCGTGCAGAAGGGCCGCAGCCCGTCGCGCATGAGAGCGTCCACGAGGGACGGCTCGTCCAGCCCGGCGAGCGAGCAGAGCGTGTGGGCGTCCACCGGCTCGCCGGCCACGCCGAGCGCCGCGAGCAGTCGGACGCGTCGCTCGTCGTACTGCCTGTCCCCGCCGAGGCAGAGCGACAGGACGCGGTGCTGGTAGTAGGCCTCCAAGCCTTCCGGCAAACCGGGAAGATCCCGAATCCTCCGCGGATCCTGACCGATGGACTCGATCACGTAGTGGGCGTAGACCCACGACCCCCGACTGCGTTCCAGGATCCTCTGGGCGAAGGCCTCGTCGGTGACGCCGTGTCCGTCGAGCGCCCGGGCGATTCGGGGGTCGTGCCGCGCACGGTCACGGAGGAAACCCTCCAGAGCCGCACCATTCCCCGGCGATTCCGGCAACAACGCCACACGACGTGTCTGGTCCCACGGAAGGTTCCTCAATCGCCCGGTCCGCGCGGTCACGACGACGTACACGCGCTCCGGAAGCCACTGCGGCAGCCCGAACGGCAACTCGGTGGCGGGATACTCGTGGGCGGCGTCGAGCGCGTCGACGACCACGACGATGGGCCGTGTCGACCCCTGCTCGTTCCGCCGTCGCGCCGCCTGCTCGATGACGTCGGCCAGCCATCCGGCCTCTCCGCTGGAGTCGGAGAGCCAACCACCGGGGGCGAGATCGTCCAACTTCCACGCGGTGATGAGTTGAGCGCTCAGGCTGCGCACGACAGTCGCCGTCAGTCCCGCCCCGGCACCGTTCTGCACGAAGTGCGCGGCGTCCGTCTCCGGTCGCGCCTCGACCCAGGCCGCGAAGGCCGACTTCCCCATGCCGGGCTCGGCCTCCACCGCGAAGTATCCACGATCCTGTTCTTCCATGAACCGACGGAAGTCCGCGACCAAGGGATTGTCCGGGTAGTAGGCCCGGGTCAGCGAATCGACGTATGCCCCGTACGCCTGGGGAGCACCCCGGAGCGGATGGGCCCCGGCGGAGGCGGCCATGACCGTGATGTTGATGGTGCCGCTGTTGTGGTCCGCGTTGATGACGGGGCTGTCGTTCCCGTACGTTTTCGACGTACGGCGCTGGGGGAACGGCCGCCATCTCCTCATCAGGTCGGATCGCCGTTGTCGCCGGACGACCTGTCGGATCTCGGCGGCGCGTGAAAGGTGATGTGTCCGCTGTTGTAGTCCGCGTTGATGATGGGGCTGTTGTCCCCGTGCGTCTCGGATGTCGGGGCCGCGGGCGGCGGTGATCCGGGGCGCTGAAGCGCGGTCAGCCCGGCCCAGAGCAAGGCGACCACGATGAGCGCCACGACGAGCGGCGGCGTGAAACCTGCGGTGACCAGATTGGTCAGGACACCGGCGACGATTGCCAGCACCACCGAAAGAGCGGCAATGAGTCTTTGGTTCATCTGTCCCCACCCGTGCGACGGCGACCCAGATTCGCTGACTGCCGCTCCCATCCTGCCATCGGTCGCGACAGTCACACCAGCTTGTCCACTCGCTCGCCGGCCGGAATCGGTGAAGGTAGCTGCCCGAGCACGGGCCGGACACGGTCAGACCGTCCGGCGCCCAACACGGGTGCAGACATCGGTGCCGGACGGCGTGTCCGTCGGGGTGGGCCGGCTGGACCGACGAACAGGACGAGCATCCTACGAGTCGGGACCTTCGAGGCCGCCGAAGAGGTCATCGTTCAGGACGCCCCACTTAAAGGTTCGTAGAGATCCATCATCGAGGGACCTGCGTTGAGCATGACCGGCCCGTCAGCGATGATGAGGTGTGCGCAGCGTGCGGGTACGCCGACTGTTTGCGGTCGTCGCGGTCGGCGTAACCGTGGCCCTGCTCGCACGAGCCGGCTGGTCAGTGCGTGAAAACGACCTCGACTGGGGCGACAAGGCTGCCAGTGTCGCCGGATTCGTGCTCCTGGCCGCCGGCACACTTACGGCGATCCTGCGCCGGCTACTGGGGTGGACCCGCGACGCGAAGCCCCTATCCAACGCGGATCTCGAGCAGGCCACCGAGGACCTTGCCGTAGCCCTCACCCGCATCTGGGCCAACGAGGAACGGCTACGGCGGATCAACGACCCGTGGCCGCTGCCCGTGCGATGGGCGACCGCCAACAGCCCCAGCAGTGACACAGGTGAACCGAACGACGCGCCAGGCACCAGCGCCGGCGTGTTCACCGACGTCGCGGCGTTCTTCACGGCTTTGGCCACACCACGGCTGGTCATCCTCGGCACTGCCGGGTCGGGAAAGAGCGTGCTGGTAGCCCGCCTGGTCCGCGACCTCCTGGCCGCACGATCGGCCGGAGATCCCCTGCCCGTTCTCGTGCCGCTGGGCAACTGGCACACCGGAGCCACCCTGAGCCGGTGGCTGGCGGACGAACTGGTGAACCTCAGCCCCGCGCTCGCCGCGCGGGTACGCGCCGACGACCACGCACCCGTCACCGTTGCTCAAGCGCTGGTCGACGCCGCGAGGATCCTGCCCGTCCTGGACGGATTGGATGAGCTGCCCGCACCAGAGCGCGCCTGGGTGATTGAGCAGATCAACGCCTACGGCTCGGACCGACCGCTGGTGATGACCAGCCGCCCGGATGAATACCGAGGCGCCGAGCATCGGGCGGGACGCCCGATAGCACTCGCCACAGCGGTGCACCTGCGTCCGCTATCCACCGACGAGGTGCGCGACTACCTCCTCGCCGCCACCGCGGGCGCGCGAACGGGCCGCTGGCAGGCCATCTTCGACAACGTCACCGCCGCGCCGACCGGCGTGGCGGCGCAGGTGCTGACGAACCCGCTGATGCTGTGGTTGGCCCGCACCGTGTACGAGCGCCAAACCAACGATCCGGCGGAGCTTCTTACCTTCTCCGATGCGCACGCCATGGAACAGCACCTGCTGGAAGCCCTGATACCTGCGGTCTACGGTGACCGGTCCGCTCCGACGCCGTTTCGCTGCCGCCCGAAGCAGGCACGGCGGTGGCTGGCCGCTCTGGCCGCCGACCTGGCCCGCGCGGACAGCCGAGACCTCGCCTGGTGGCGGATGAGCGACCCCAGCCGGTTCTGGGCGTCGCTTGTCGTTGCGGTGCGCTGCGCCGTCGGCGCGGCGCTGCTCTGGGGTGCCGTCGCCCTCGCCATCGCACTGGACGCACCCGACCCGGGACGAAACCTCTTCGCCGAGTGGGGTCGACTGGCCTCGTCAGGACCGATCGGTGTCCACCTCCCGCCGTCGGTCACGGAGACGATAGACGCCCTACAGGTCTCTGATCTGCCACCGGAGATCGACGTCGACGTGATGGCCGACCCGCGGGTATTCGCCTCGTGGGTGGCGGTGTGGGCGATCTTGGGCACCGGTCTTGTCGCCCTGGGACGCTCCGTCGAAGTGCCGCCGCTGCCCTCGGCCCTTGGGCGGCGCCCCGTCACCTGGCGGTGGACGCTCGTGCGACTCTGGGTCGGCGTCTCGCTGACCGGGCTGACCGCCCTGGGCGTCGCGCGAACCTGGTATCCGCATCTGGCGGTGCCGAAGATCAACGGCTTCCTGCTGACAGCAGCGGTGGTTGGCGTGGTCATAGCCAACGCGCCGGGCTGGCTCGTGCAGCCGGTGGACGTTTCCCGCGCCGTCGGGCCGGCGCAGCTGGTGCGTCTGGACAGACGCGCCGGACTGATCTCGATGCTCGGCCAACGCGGCACCTTCGCGCTGCTCATCTGGCTGTTCGCCGGCCCCGTCACACTCGTCGGCTACCTCGCCTACGCCGTGGCTCACACCGCCGTGACCGCGCTGATCGGCGACTTCGGTCCGGCGTCCAGTCGCTTCGCGGCCACGCGGTTGTCCTACGCGCTCCGGCGCCGCCTGCCCTGGCGGATCATGCCGTTTCTGATCGACGCCCACCGGCGTGGCGTGTTACGCCAGATCGGCGCTGTCTACCAGTTCCGCCATCTCCGACTGCAGAACCACCTCGCAGAAGCCGACGCCAACGGACGTGTGCAACAGCGCTTGGAACAGCTCGTCACCTGGATCGAGCGGCACCGCACTGCGCCGAGCCGTGACGCGTTGGTCCTGCAACGGCTGCCGTGGTCCCGTCAGCGCTGGCGCGATCCCACCCTGGCCACGAAACTCGCTGCCCGTGCACCCGCCGCCGAGAATCTCACCGATCCGAACGACGATTGGAGCACCGGTTGGGAGGCAGCCCACACATGGCAGTTGGGTCCGTGGCGTCAGCTGGCCAAGCAGGGCACGTTACTGCCCGGCGAGCACGTGCGTGTTCACCTGACTATGCATCCCGTAGCGGTGCTGCCCGCCGTGACGGTCCTCGTCGCGAGTATCGCTCCATGTCTCTTCCTGTTCCCGAGCCTGCTGTGCCTTGCGATCGGACTGATCATTACCGCCGCCGTGCCGTTCTTCATCGCCTCCAGCGAGCAGGTGACCGTCACGAACCTCCGCATGCGAGTGGCGACAATGTCACGATACGTCGAGCTGCCGTTGCGGCACATCACCGACCTGCGATACGAGCAGTCCCTACCCGGCAGAGTGCTCGGATACGGCCAACTGAAGGTCACCACCGTCGACGTCGCTCAAGGCGACACCACCAGTCGGCGCACGAAGCGTGTGTCGGTCGGCTGGCACAGCATGGAGGCAACCGCTGAGGGAACAGTGATCGCCCACCTGACGGGCCTGCGAGACGTGCCCCGCGCCTACGAGCTGATACGTCACCTGCTTCCGCCGGACCGCGCCTCCAACCGACCGCACGATCTACCTCCAGTCGGATCCGACACCACCACCAGAGCCTCAACCGGACGCGCCGCCACCCAGATGGCCGCGCCGGACGCCAACGACGCCCTCCATCCGGGAAAACCGTCGCTGAGCCACCAGGAACCTCAGCCAGATGAGTAGAGGCCATCCCCTCGCGCAGGTCCCTGGTCGCGACACGTATGAAGCCCCGCCGCCCGCTTCGCCCACGGTTATCAGACCACCCGTAGACGCTCACGCTGCGGCCGATCGCGGGACGGCTGCCTCTCACGCGATCCTGCGCTCCCGTGGAGCCGCAAGCCGAGCAGACCGACAAGAAGCCGGTGCGGGTCCGGAAGCGTCGCGCCGGTGCTGACGACGCTGGGCCGGTCAGCGTCATCGCCGGCACAACACCCGCGCTTCGCTCGCGATGTGAGCACATGTCCGCAGCCCACGTCTAGGGTGTTGCCGTGATCCTCTCGGACTGGTCGGATGTACCCGATCGCCTGGCCAGATTGTCGACGCACCCGTCTGCCGGCACGGTCTTCGGAGCCAATGGCCATCAGTGGCGACGCGAGCCGCCGCTGACCACGAATGAGCTGGCCGAGCTGGAGTCACAGCTGGCTGTCGAGCTACCCGTCGAGTACCGTTCCTTTCTTCTACAGGTCGGTCGTGGGGGCGCGGGCCCGGCGTACGGGCTCTTTTCCGTTCAACGGGTCGGCGGCCGTTGGCACTGGGCAGGCGACGGCGCCGAACTCACCGACCTGGAAACGTTGGGCCAGCCGTTCCCGCACACCGACGCATTCAACCCCGCAGCCGACCTGCCGGATCCCCCCGATGAGGCGGACTTCGGCTCCGAGGGCAAGTTCAACGAGGCTGAAGACGCTTACTGGCAGCAGCACGATGCCGTCGCCTTCTCACCCGAACACTCCATCGGGCTGCTCTATCTCTGTCACCTTGGCTGCGCCTACCGCGAAGCCCTCGTCATCAGCGGACCAGCCCGCGGTCAGATGTGGGCGGACGACACCGCCAGCGACGGCGGGTTCTGGCCGCTGCACGAGCCCGACGGAACCCCGACGGGCTTCACGCGCTGGTACCGAGGCTGGCTCGAACAGGCCGAAGAGCAAACCCAGTAGTCACCGACGTCGCGAGGCGGCACGCTGGGTGACCTGCATCGGCCACCTCGCCGACATCTGGGACAACAACACCGTCGGCCTGAGCTTCGACACCCTGCACTTGAGCATCGCCGCGCCACCTGTCACCCCCGACCTAGCCCTGCAGGTGACCGCCGAACATTTCGCCTTCTGCCCGGACAACATTTGGCAGAGCCACACCGAGACCTTCCGCAGGTACGCCGACGCAATCATGGGCTTGAACTGCTGGACCTTCTGGTGGGACTGACCCTGCTGAGGTAGCGCGCTCATGAGCGCCCCTGCGGATCGACTGGAATAGCGGGCACGGTGCAGCCTCGAAGACGACTGTCAGGGGCCGCGACAGCGGGCGTGGACCAGCTCGACCTGACCACCATGCGACCGGTCGCTGAGGTTGGAGGCCATCCAGGCCTGCCGTTGCCGGAAAGGCATCCACAGCTTGAGCCGGGATGCTCTCAACGGCGCCACCGGCCAGCTGGCGGAAATTGTTGACCGCGGGCCCGGGCCTCACCGCCGTACGCGCTCCGGTCGACTGACCGCCGGCCGCCGGCGCTCGTCTGTGACGGCGCGGAAAGCCGGAAACGCGTTTCTCCGACTGGCGTTCCCTCCGTAGGATCACCGGCGATCAAGGGGGATGAAGCGGTGGGCGATTTCGAGCGTTTCGCGACGGATGTGACTTCACGTCTGTCCACCATGGCCAAGGGTGAGTTGTACCTCGTGGGTGACGGTCTCGACCGGGACTCGCTCTGGCTCACCTTTCTCGATTCCTTCCCCGCCGGCACCAATCTGCGCTTCCGTGAGCGATCCGAGTACGACTGTTCGACCTGCCGCGGTTTCGTCAAGCACTTCGGCAACGTCGTCGAGATCCACGACGGGCGGGTCCGTACCGTCTGGTCCGGGGTGTCGGGCTCCGACCCGGTCTTCTCCGTCGTCGCCGCCGCCTTGGACGAGTTCGTTCTGTCGCTGCCGTTGTCCACCGTCTTCCGGTCCGCTCAGGCGCAGTACGGAACGAAGACCACCCGAACGCTGCGCGACGGCCAGGTCGAGGTGTGGCACCACCTGCACGGCCGGGTGGAGCGGCGGCACCGCACCGAGGACGTCGGCGCGGCGCAGGGCACCTTTGACGCCGCGGTGCAGGTCTTCCAGCGTGGCCTGACCGAGCTGACCCGGCACGCTCTGGACACCGTCGTCGACCTTGTCGACGGCAACGCCCTCTACCGCGGCGCGGAGCATCGCCGGGCGGTGACCGAGTTCCGCTCGCTGCAGAGCCGGTGGACCCAGGCCGCCGACCGGCGTGCCTTTGTCTTCGCCAACGCCATGAACCCGGCGGCCCGGTTCCGCAACACGGTGATCGGCACCCTCGTCCAGGATCTCTCCGCGGGCGTCGACCTGGAGCAGGCGGTCCGGTCGTTCGAGGCGAAGGTGGCGCCGCAGAATTACCAGCGCCCCACGGCGTTGATCACCCCGGGCATGGTCAAGGCCGCCATGAAGACCATTGCCGAGTTGGGCATCGAGGAGTCGTTGCAGCGACGGTTCGCCCGGCTGTCCGACGTGTCGGTCACCAACGTGCTGTGGGTCAACAACGACACGCAGGCACGGATGAAGGACGGCATCGAAGGGCTGCTGATGCAGGCGGCCACCTCCAGGTCGTCGAGTGCGCTCCTTCGCGACGCCGAGCCGGAGGCGATCCCCGTGGTCTCCTTCCTGAAGGACATCCTGCCCGGTGCCGCCGCCATCGACCTGTGGGTCGCCAACTCCTACGAGCCGCACTTCGTCAGCCTCACCGTCGGCCGGCATCCGGCTGCTCCGCGGTTGTTCACGTGGGACAACGATTTCGGCTGGTCGTACGGCGGCAACGTCACCGACTCGATCAGGGAGAGGGTCAAGCGGGCCGGCGGCAACGTCACCGGCAAGCTGCGGGTGAGTCTGTCCTGGTTCAACCACGACGACCTCGACCTGCACGTGTACGAACCCAACGGTGACCACATCTGGTACCAGGAGAAGCGCAACAAGCTGGATGTCGACATGAACGCCGGCGGGACGCTCTCCCGCGAGCCGGTGGAGAACGTCACCTGGACCGACCGGGTGCCCGACGGTGAGTACCGGATCGAGGTGAACCAGTACCGCAGGCGGGACAGCACCCAGGTCGGCTTCGTGGTCGAGACCGAGAGCAACGGGAAGATCGAGCATTACCGCCACGAGCGCGCGGTCGGCCACAAGGAGACCGTCGAAGTGGGCCGGATGACGGTCACCGGCGGGGTGATCACCGCTTTCCGACCGGGTGAGGACGTGCAGCCGGGCAGTGCGAGCAAGGAGTTGTGGGGCATCACCACCGAACAGTTCGTACCGGTGTCCACCATCATGTACTCGCCGAACTACTTCGACGACAACGAGGTCGGCAACCGGCACTACTTCTTCATGCTGAAGGGGTGTGTGAACGATCAGCCGACACGGGGGATCTACAACGAGTTCCTCCGCGGCGACCTGCAACCACATCGCAAGGTTTTCGAGGTGCTCGGCGACCGCACCAAGTGTGAACCGTCTCCGGACCAGCTTTCCGGCCTCGGCTTCAGCTCCACCGTCCGCAACTCCGTGGTCGCCAAGGTCACCATGACCGGCGGCCGGCGCCGCCTCATCAGCATCCAGTTCTGAACCCCCACACAGATACTTCAGAGAGGCCACCGTGACCATTTTCGAGAAGGCCACGCGGGAGAAGTTCCGCTATCCGTCGGCCAAGGGACTGCTGACCACGGAGCAGCTGTGGGAGCTTCCGCTGACCGCCAAGTCCGGCTTCAGCCTCGATGATGTGGCCAGGGCGGTCAACGCCGAACTCAAGGCCGTCGACACCGAGTCGTTCGTGGCCACCGAGGCCAATCCGGCCAAGGCGACCCTGGAGACCAAGCTGGAGGTCGTCAAGCACGTCATCGCCGTCCGCCTCGCGGAGGACCAGGCGGCGAAGGCGGCGGCGGCCAAGAAGCTGGAGAAGGAGAAGCTGCTGGCGGTCCTGGGCCGCAAGCAGGACGCGGTCCTGGAGAACCTGACCGAGGCAGAGCTGCTGGCCCGGATCAACAACTTGTAGCCCGCCGAACAGCGGCTCCAGCGGTCATTCCGGCCCCGACCGTGCGCCGACGCGGAGAGCGAGGAGTCTTCGCCCAACGGTGGGCAGCCGGCCGATGGCCACCGCACTTCAGCCGCACGTGGCCATCGATTGTCGGTCGGTAGCGGCGGGTGAAGCGGGCGGTGGCGCCGCAACCACCTGTAGCCGACGGCCCGGGATCACGCCATCGTCACACGGAGATCGTCCACGGCCCAGAACCAGTTGTTGCTGGCGTTGTAGTAGCGGAACTTGACCCGCACCGAGGTCGCATTCGCCGGTACGGGCACGGTCAACGACTCCACGCGCGCGCGGGCATCGGTGGTGTACCGCTTCACCACCTGGTCGCGCCTGCCGTTGAACGACACGAGCACGTCGCCGGTCTGGCCGCCCTCCTGCACGTAGTGGGTGACGTAGCGGATCGAGAGTGATCCGCCCGCGGTGACCGGACAGGTGGGGCTCACCAGAGTGGAGTCGAAGGTCGATCCACCCGGCAGGTCGTCGAACTCGTCGGAATCGGCCACGGCGAAGACCCCCCGGAGGCGGAGTCCGTTCTCCCGTTCCTGATCCGACTGGGCGCGGGTCCAGAACTCCTCGTTGGTGAAGGACCAGCCGCGCCACTCGGTGACGCCACCGCTCGGCACGGCGGAGCGGTCGACGCTCCAGCCGGCCGGGCCGGTGGGGGTCCAGCCCCGCACGGAGTCCGGGATGCCGGTCTCGTCGACCCGGGGTCGCAGCGTCAGGGCGTCGAACGGTTCACCGGCGCGCACCGCGAGCGGCCGGCCGTCGAGGTTCCACGACGGCTGCACCGCGATGCCGAGGTGGGTGAGGACGGTGGGGGCGACGTCGACGAGCCTGGTGTCGACCGGGCGGGCGCCGGCCGCGTGGCCGGTGCCCTTGGCGAGGATCCAGGTACGTCGCTCGTCGTCGGTTCCGCAGCCGCCGTGGCCCCCGGAGGGCACCTGGTGGCCGTGATCCGTGGTCACGATGATCAGCCATTCCTCGGACGCGTACGTGGGCCGGGAGGCGACCGCGTCGAGCAGTTGCGCGAGCTGCGCGTCCTGGGTCTCGATCGCGGCGCCGTAGGCGTCCCCGGTGCCGCCGGCGTGGGCCACCGCGTCGGTATTGCCGAGGTAGACGAACGCGGCGTCGACGTCGGAGCCGCGCAGCTGGGAGACGGCGTCGGCGGTCACCTTGGCATCCTCGGCGGCATAGCCGCCGGTGTCGCCGTCGTAGGTCACCCGGGTGTCGATGGCGGGCCCGAAGACCGACTGCGTGTGCAATGCCGGCCAGTCCACGATCGACAGGGTGCGGCGGGCCGGAGTTACCTGCTCGACGCGGGTGAGGAAGTCCGGATAGGCGCCGAACCGGGCGCCGGAGAAGCTGTTGTCCCGCACGCCGTGGCGGTCCGGCCAGACGCCGGTGCTCACGGTCGACCAGCCCGGGCCGCTCAACGACGCGGCGACCGATCCGCAGTAGAGCAGGCTGGCGCCGAGCGTGCCGGCTGCGGACAGACCGTTCAGGGTGGGGGCGTCGGCCTGCCCCACCTTCGACCAGTTGACGCCGTCCATTCCGACGACGAGCACCTTGCGCACCGGCGCGGCCCCCTGGGCGGCGGGGCCGGTGACGGTGAGGGTCGTCAGCACGACCGCCACCAGCGCGGCCGTCGTGCGTGTTCTCGTACCCATCGAAGCTCCTCGGCGGTGAAGGGGCGGGGACCGGGGCTAGTGCTCGGTGTGCCCGAGGGCGGGTCGCCCGAGGAGGCGGACGCTCGGGCGCGCGGCGTGCAGCTCCAGCACGACGATCTCGTTGTGTCGCGTTCGCAGCAGGGGTGCGGGGACGTAGAGGGTGCGCTGGGGTCCGCGGCTCCAGTACCGGCCGAGGCAGAACCCGTTGATCCAGGCGACGCCCTTGCCCCAGGACGAGGTGTCGAGGAACAGGTCCCGGCCAGGGTCCGTGACGGCGAACTCGGCACGGCAGAACACCGGACCGGACAGCGACGACTCGACCGGGTGGCCGTCGCGCACTGCCCGCGCCACCGTGTCGATGTCGTCGAGCCGTAGCGGGCGCACGGTCCAGGTGTCGATCGTCGCGCCGTCCAGCCCGGCGGGGCCGATCAGTCCCTTGGGCTCACCGGTGCGCGGCCCGTAGTTGACCCGGCCGAGGTCCTCGACGAGCAGCTCCACGAGGTCGCCGTCGTCGGCCCGGATGCCGATCATCCGCTCGCCGTGGTCACGGCTGAGGACGCCCCGGCTGCGTCGGTCGACGAACACCTGCGCCCGGTCGCGGACCTCGGCGACACTCAGCACCCCGTGGCCGGACGGCGGCAGGTGCGGGGTGTAGAGGGTGAATCCGGTGTACTGGCCGATGTCGTCGGCGGTGGGCAGGTACGGGTAGGTCGATGGTTGGCCGAGCAGGTCGAGCACGTCCCACAGGGCCAGCGAACGGGTGAACCTGGCCTCGACCGGTGGAGCGGGCGCGGTGGGCGCGGCGGGCGGTGCCGGCGGGACGTCGGCGTGGCGCGCGATCACCTCCCGGAAGGCCCAGTACTTGGCGGTGGGGGTGCCGGCCTCGTCCAGCGGCGCGTCGTAGTCGTAGCTGGTCACGACGGGCTGGTAGGTGCCCTTGTCGTTCGCGCCGTTGGTGAACCCGAAGTTGGTGCCGCCGTGGAACATGTAGATGTTGACCGACGCGCCGCTGGACAGCAGCGCGTCGAGGTCGGCGGCGGCCTGGTCGACGTCGGTGGTGTGGTGGTGGCCGCCCCAGTGGTCGAACCAGCCGTCCCAGAACTCCGCGCACATCAGCGGCCCGGTGGGCTGGTGTGCCCGGAGCGTGGCCAGCCGCTCCCCGGGGCGCGAGCCGAACGAGGCGGTCCGGTGCAGCTCGGGCAGTCCGCCGTCGCGCAGCATGTGATCGACCGGCTGGTCGACGGTGGTCAGCGGCACCGTGACACCGGCACGGCGGGTCAGCTCGGTGAGCGTCCGCAGGTAGGCGCGATCGTCGCCGTATGCGCCGTACTCGTTCTCGACCTGCACGAGGATGAGCGGTCCGCCGGCGTCGATCTGCCGTGGGACCAGGATCGGGGCGAGTGCCTCGTAGTACTCGGTGACGGCGTCGAGGTACCGGGGCTCGGTGCGCCGGATGCCGGTCGTCGCGTCGCGGAACAGCCAGGCGGGCAGTCCTCCGTTGTCCCACTCCGCACAGATGTAGGGGCCGGGGCGGACGAAGGCGTACATGCCCTCCTCGGCGACGAGATCGAGGAACCGACCCAGGTCGAGACCGCCGTCGGTGCGGAAGACGCCACGCTGTGGGCTGTGGGCCTGCCAGCAGACGTACGTCTCGATGGTGTTGAGTCCCATCTGGCGTGCCTTGCGGATCCGGTCGCGCCACAGCTCGGGATGGACACGGAAGTAGTGCAGGGCCCCGCTGAGGACGCGGAAGGGCCTGCCGTCGAGGAGAAAGTCCGTCGCACCGATGTCGAAGGTCGTCACCCGCGGTCGCCTTCCCGGGCGTCGACCGCCCCGCCGGCGGTGATGCGGTGCAGTCGTCCGGGCTCGGTGCCGGTGGCCTCGAGGAGCAGGTCGAGTCCGTCGCGCAGCCAGGCGGTGGGGACGATGAGCAGATCGCCCCGCCCACCCCGGAGGGTGGCACCGGGCGGCGGCGCGCCGATCCAGACGCGGCCGAGGTGGTGGCCACCGGCGAGCGCGGTGGCCAACAGCGCCTCACCGGCGAACCGGACGATGACGTTCGCCTCGTCGGCGACCACCAGGTCCGCCGTGCCCAGGTGCAGCCACCGGGCCTGTCCGGCGGGGACGGTGAGCGGCAGTTCAGCGTCGCCGAGCCGGGCGTCCCGGCGGCCGGCGAGGAGTTCGGCGGTGGCCTGCCGGGCGATCTCCCAGCGGTCGATGAGGTGTCCCCGCAGCAGGCCGAGTCGGCCGACGGGCTCGCCCCACATGCGGCGGGCCTCGATGGTCAGCTCGTCGCCGTCGTGCAGGTCACCGAGGTACAGCACCGGTGCGAGCGGGGTGATCGCGCCGCGTGGCATGCCGTTGACCGCGACGTCCAGCCGGGCCTGGCACCCGGTGGCCCGCAGCGCGGCCGGACCGGGACGATACAGGGTGCGCCGGTGGCGCAGGGTCTGCGGGAACCGGCCGGACATCCAACCTCCGATGTCACCGCGCGGTGGTGGGGTGGTCCCGACCGCCGGCGGCACACCGGCGTCCAGGAACCATCCGGAGGACAGGTCGGCGACGTCGGTGACGGCGAGCACGCCGGCGACACCGCGCAGCGCGCCGAGGCGCAGCGACGGCAGGCGGCCGTCGTCAAAGTTCGAGTGGCCCCAGACCCGGGTCGTCACCCGTAGCTCGGTGTCCGGGTCGGTGACGATGTCGGTGAAGGGGATCCACAGGTCGGTGCCGCCGTTGGCGACCCAGCCACCGGAGGTGCCGGCGACCTGGACGTCGATGACGTCGGCGGCGCCCCGCAGCACGAGTCCGGTGACGCCACGGAGGTCCGTGACGGTGCGGTAGCTGCCGGCGCCACGGTGGACGCCGAGCCGTTCCAGGGGCACCGCCTCGCTGTCCCGCGCGACGGTCCGCCAGGTGGCGGGGGCGCTGTCGGTGGTCGACGACCGGGCGGTGGTGACCTCCCGGCTGGTGGCCGGTGGAGGCGGGGGCGGCGGCTCGGCCGGCTCGACCACAAGCGTGACGACGCCGGCAGCGGTGCCCACCACCACCGACCCCTCCGACCCGGTCACCCGGAGCAGGTCGGGGCGGCCGGTGGCCGGCTCGACCCGTACGTCGCCCTCCGGGGTCGCCGACCAGTCGCCGGTGACGCGCAGCAGCAGTTGCGCGTCGGGACGGCCGGCGAACCTGGCGGTGACCTGTCCCGGCCGCTCGACCAGGCCGGTCAGCTCGGCGCTCGCCTCGACCAGCCGGCCGGCGACACCGGGCAGCGGCAGGTCGCGTACCAGGAGCAGGCAGGTGGCCGCGGGCACGGTCACGGCCGTCGCGCCGACCGTGCCGGTGGTGTCGGCGTCGGTGAGGTTGGTCAGGGACAGCAGTTGGCCGCCGCCGTGCAGGTCGAGGGCGTACGGCGCGACGGTGAGGTCGCCGTGCACGTCGTCGGCGACTCCCGCGGGCACGGCGGCGGCGAGGCGTGGGCCGAGCGCGTCGATGAGCGCGGCGAGACGGCGGGCCTCCGCCGCGTCGGCCCGCTCGGCCCCGGTGGGGTCGAGAACGCCACCGAAGTCGTAGTCGTGGGTCATGAAGGCGAGCAGGTCGCCCCAGTTGTTGACTGAGGTGCCGTACTCGCCGTTCCAGCCCGAGGCCTGAAGGTACGGGCCGAGCAGACGCGCACCGCTGGTCAGCAGGCGTTTGAGCGTGCGGTGCAGCCGGTTGGTCTCGGTGACCAGCAGCGGCAGGTCCTGCTTGCGCAGCGCGGCCTCGAAGTAGGCGGCGTGGGCCTCGATGTCGGTCGCCTCGTCGTCGGGGTACAGGTTCACCGCCGGGACGGCATGGGTTGCGCCGCCGGCGGCACGCTCGATGTCGCCCTGGCCGGCGCAGGCGACGAGCGGGACGGTGACGCCGTGCCGGCGGGCGGAGCGCACGAGCGCGTCAAGGTATTCGGCCGGGTCGTCGCAGTCGAAGAAGTCCAGCTCGTTCTCGACCTGCACGAGCAGCACGGCGCCGCCGTCGGGGTACTGGTGCCGCGCGAGGATCGGCATGATCTGCCCGTACCAGCGGTCCACCTCGGCGAGGTAGCGCGGCTCGTGTTGCCGCACGCGTAGCCCATCGGTCAGCGTCAGCCAGGCGGGCAGGCCACCACCGTCCCATTCCGAGCAGATGTAGGGGCCGGGGCGGGCCAGCACCAGCAGCCCGGCATCGCGGGCCAGGTCGAGGAAGTGCGCGATGTCGCGCTGCCCGGTGAAGTCCCACTCCCCCGGTTCGGGTTCGTGCAGGTTCCAGGGTACGTACACGTCGACCGCGTGGTAACCGAGCCGGGCGACGGCGGCCAGCCGGTCGCGCCACTGCTCCCGGGGCACCCGGAAGGGAAACAGCGAGGCGCACAGCAGCACCCGGGGCACGCCGTCGACCCGCAGTTCGGTGCCGGCAAGTTCGATGCTTCTCATTTCAGACCCGCGCTTCCACTGACGACACCGGCCTCGTAGAGGTATTTCTGGCCGAAGTAGTAGACGGCCACCATCGGCAGGATCAGGATCAGCGCGCCTACCATGACCATGTTCCAGGGCGGGGTCTGGGCGCCGGAGCTGGTGGCCGAGAGCACCTGGATGCCCAGGGCGAGCGGCATCTTCTCCTCGCTGTTCAGGTAGATGAGCGGGCCGAAGAAATAGCCCCAGTTGAAGGTGAACGTGAAGATCGCGACGGCGACGAGGACGGGCTTCATCAGCGGCATGATGATCCGGCGGAACAGCCCGAAGTGGCCCAGGCCGTCGAGCATGGCCGCCTCGTCGAGTTCGGCGGGGATACGGGTGATGAACTGCCGGATGAGGAAGACGTTGTACGCGTTGGCGAAGAAGTTGGGCACGATGATCGGCAGCAGGGTGTCGATCCAGCCGAGGTGGCGGAACAGAATGAACTGGGGAATCAGCAGCACCTCGGCCGGGATCATCATCGTCGACAGCAGCACGCCGAAGAGGACGTTCTTTCCGGGCGCCCGCAGCCGGGCGAAGCCGTAGGCGACCAGCGCGCTGGAGAGGGTCATGCCGACGCAGGACACGACGACGATCACGGTGCTGTTGAGCAGGAACCGTCCGATGGGGATGTCGGCGGTGAAGGCCCGGACGAAGTTGCCGAACTCGAACTCGGTGGGCAGGAACCGGAAGGACATCTCGCGGGTGGTCTGATCGCTGGACAACGCGATCGACACCATGAAGACCAGCGGCGCCAGCAGGAACGCCGAGACGACGGTGAGGATGGCATACCGGGTCGCGGCGCGGCTCGCCCGAACTGCTCGTACGCTCACGAGCGAACCTCCGACTCGTAGAAGACCCAGGCCCGGGACGAGCGGAGGATTCCGGCACTGAAGATCATGATGATGAGGAACAGCACCCACGCCAGCGCGGACGCGTAGCCCATGTGGTAGAAGCGGAAGGCGTTGTCGTAGACGTAGGGCACGAGCATGAGGCTGGCGTTCGACGGCCCGGACTTGCCGTCGGTGAGCACGTACACCTGCGAGAAGACCTGGAACGCGGCGATCATGCCGGTGATCAGGTTGAAGAACAGGACCGGCGTGACCAGCGGCACCGAGATGCGCCAGAACCGTTGGGTGCCGCCGGCCCCGTCGAGGCGGGCGGCCTCGTACAGTTCCGGCGGCACGCTCTGCAGGGCGGCGATCAGCAGGATGGTGCCGGCACCGACCTGCCACAGCGACAGCAGCACGATCGCGGGGATGACCCAGTCCTCGTCGAGCAACCACGCCGGCCCGTCGATACCGAACCAGGAGAGGAAGCCGTTGACCGGTCCGGTCTCCGGCGCCAGCAGCCAGCGGAAGATCATCGCCGAGGCCACCAGCGGCACCAGGGCCGGAAGGTAGACGACGGTGCGGAAGAAGCGCGCTCCGGGCATCGGCCGGCTCAGCAGATTCGCCAGGGCAAGCGCGATGAGCAGCGACAGCGGCACGGACGCCACGGCAAAGTAGAGGGTGTGCCGCAGCGCCGGCCAGAACAGCGGATCTTCGGTGAACAGTTGGGTGTAGTTGGCCAGTCCGACGAACGTCGGAGTGGAGAACGAGTCCCAGTCGGTGAAGGACAGCCACAGCGACGCGAGCATCGGTACGGCGGTGAACACCACGAACCCGAGAAGCCATGGTGACACGAAGGCGTAGAAGATCCACTTCTCGCGACGTCGCCGCAGTCGTACGGGCCGGCGCGAGGGGGGTGCGGCGACGATCGCCATGATGGTCCCTTCTCGGTCCGGGGGCGGGCAGGGACGCTGCCCGACCCCCGATCGATGGCGATGTCAGCGGATGATGCGTTCCAGGGACTTCTGGACGCGGTCCAGGCCGGCCTGCACCGAGTCCTCGCCCTTCCAGACCGGCGTCATGCCGTCGGTGAACGCCTTCTGCATCTCCTTCCATTCGGGCACCAACGGCGGGCTGTAGATCACCGGAGCGGACTCGGCGAACGCCGCCAGGTTCACGCCCCGGGTGTTCCAGGTCGGCTTCTTGAACGCCTCAGAGGCGACCGCCTCCAGATTCGCCGGCACGTCGAGACCGCTGGTGACGATGGGCAACTGCCCCTCGGCGGAGGTCAGGTAGGCCACCAGGCGCGCCGCCTCGTCCTTGTGCCTGCTGCGGCTCGACACCGCCAGGCCGCTGCCGAAGGCGGGCACCGCGCTCTTCCGGCCATGCCACAGGGGGGCGATGTCCCACTTGACCCTGGATTCCTTGAGCGACGCGATGTTCCAGAACCCGGTCGTCACCATGGCCAGCTTGCCCTGCTCGAACAGCGCGTCGGGCTTGCCGTTGTCCAGACCGGCGTTGGCGTAGTCGACCGGCGACGGCGCGGAGTGGTCCTTGAGCACCACGTCGTTGTAGAACTGCAGCGCCTCGACGTTCGCCGACGAGTTCACCACCGGGACGCCGGAGGCGTCGAGCACGCTTCCGCCGTTCTGGTACATCCAGGTCATCGTCCAGGGCCACCAGTCGCCGGCCGCGTACCCCCAGGACTTCACCTTGCCACCGTCGCGGACGGTGAGCTTCGCCGCGGCCTCGCGGAACCGCGTCCAGTCCCAGGTGCTGTCGGGGTAGGCGACGCCCTGGGCGTCGAAGATGTCCTTGTTGTAGTAGACGACCATCGCGCCACCACGGTCGGGCGCCGCCCACAGCTTGCCGTCGGTGGAGTAGGTGTCCAGGGCGCCCTGCCCGAAGCGGCCGACCGGGTCGACACCCGCGCTGGCCAGCCGGGGCTTCAGATCCTCCAGTTGGCCCTTGCTGGAGTAGACGTTGACCGCCTCGTCGATCATCAACACGTCTGGCGCCTGGGCGCCGGCGAACATCGTCTGCACCTTGGTGTCGTAGTTGTCGTTGTCGATCTGCACGAGCTTGACGTCGATTCCGGGTAGCGCCTTCTTCGCCTGGGCCAGACGCTGTTCGAAGACGGCCTTGTCATTCTCGTTGCCGCGGATGGTCAGGGTCAGGGTGGTGCCGCTGGCGGCGGGCTCGTCTGAGCCGCAGGCGGTGAGGCCGGCGGCGGCCAGGCTGGCGGCCAGCAACGCCGCGACGACCCGGCGGAGGGCAGTCGGTGGTGCGAACATCGGCGGATTCCTTTGTGGTGGGAGGTGGCTCAGCCGGCCGGTTGCCGGCGGGAGGAGGTCGGGGTGTCCGTCGCGCCGTCGGGCATCGATTCGAGGTAGCCCTCCAGAGCGAACGCGGCGGCGCCGAGGCTGACCGAGTTGCCGCGCGGGTGTTGCAGGTCGAGGGCGAGTCCCGTCATCGGAACGGCGAGGGCGTGGGCCCGCAGGTGAACGCGGGCCCGTTCGAGCAGTTGCTTGCCGAGCAGGCCGGCCACCCAGCCGCCGAGCAGCACGATGTCCGGGTTGAGCAGGTTGACGATCGAGGCGGCACCGACGCCGAGGTAGCGGCTGGTGCGCTCGACGACCTCGAGCGCCGTCGGGTCACCCTGGTCGGCGGCCTCGGCGATCGCGGTGACCGTGGCGGTCTGGTCGTCGCCGTGCAGCAGCGGGCTGTCCGGGGACGTCTCCCGCAGGGACTGCAGGATGCCCGGGGCTCCGACGTACGCTTCGACGCAGCCGCGTGAGCCGCACCGGCAGGCCCGGCCATCGGCGACGACGACCGTGTGCCCCCACTCTCCGGCGCTGTTCATGCGCCCGCGCAGCACCCGGCCACCGAGCGCGATGCCCGCGCCGACCCCGGTGCCCAGGTTGAGCACGACGAAGTCCTGTTCCCGGCGTTCCGGGTGGGACCACATCTCGGCGATGGCCAGGGACTTCAGGGGGTTGTCGAGGAACAGGGGCGCATCGACGGAGTCGGCCAACAGGGCGCGGAGCGGCACGTCGTGCCAGTCCCAGTTCGGGGCGAACACCGAGGTGCCGCCGACCGGGTCGACCTGACCGGGTGCGGAGACGCCGACCCCGAGCAGCGGGCGCCCCTCGTGCCGGGCGCGCTCGGCGGCGATCACCTGCTTGACCCGCTCCACGACGTGGTCGGGGCTGCGCTCGTGCACGTCGATGTCGCACTCGGTCGACGAGATCGGTTCGAGGGCGGCGTCGAACGCCTCGGCGTGCACGTAGGTCTCGGCGATGTCGATGCCCAGCAGGAGCCCGTGTTCACCGTTGAGGGACAGCTTCGCCGTCGGGCGGCCCGCCGGGGCCCGCTCCCGGGCCACCTCGGCGATGACCCCGTGCTCCAGCAGGGCGGAGCAGATGGTGGCCACGGTGGCGAAGCTCAGGCCGGTCAGTTCGGCCAGTTCGCGACGACTGGCGTCGCCGTGGGCGTGGATCGACCGGACGACGGCGAACGAGTTGCGTCGACGGATGTCTGCGGCAGTGCGCACGGTGGCTCCCGGTTGATCGATGTTCGGCTGCTTATTCTGAGTACCGGAAATACTACTGTCAAGACTAGTTATTTGAGTCGTAATAATGCACCCTGCTTCGTACCGCCCCGGCGCGCACCGCAGCGCCCACCACCCACCCGGGCGGTCGTCCGATCCCCCGACCACCGGCTCCGTAGCCCTCGGGCATCCGTGGATCGGACGCAGAACTCCTGACGGAGGCATGGATGAGACGCACCACGACCCCATCACTACTCGGCGCCCTGCTCCTGACCGTCACCACGGGCGCCGTCGCCCTCACCCCGTCCCCCGCGATGGCGTCGACGGCGATCACCTCCCCGGTCAACCCCAACCTGGTCCTGCAGGACGAATTCCAGGGCTTCGGCACCTCGCTGGCCTGGTGGAGCGACGTCGTCGGCGGGTGGAGCGAGCCCGCCCGCTCCCAGCTGATGGACTACCTGTTCACCGACTCGTTCACCAGGGACGGGCAGACCGTGCAGGGCATCGACCTCAGCATCGCCCGCTACAACGCCGGCGCGAGCGAGCCAGGGGCGAGCTACCCGGTGGTCGACCCCCACCTGCCCACACGCAACGGCGCCTGGATCGACAGCCTTGTGCAGGCCGACGGCAGCTACAACTGGAACGTCGACGCCAACCAGCGGTGGGTGCTGGCGCAGGCCGCACAGCGCGGCGTCGGCACCTTCGAACTGTTCGCCAACTCCGCGCCCTGGTGGATGACCTACAGCGGACACCCGGCCGGCCGGTACTCGTACAACTCCCCCGAGGGCTGCTCGCACAGCAACCTGCGACCGGAGTACCAGGACGACTTCGCCGCCTACCTGGCCACCGTGGCGGACCGCTTCGCGACCGTCGGCGTCAACGGCTCCGGCAGCCCCAAGATCAATTTTCGGACCATCGAGCCGTTCAACGAACCGTCAAACGGTTGGTGGTGCTGGGGCAACAACCAGGAAGGCACCTATCTGACCGCCGCCGAGCAAAGCTCGATCATCACCAACCTCCGGTCGGCGCTGCGCACCCGCGGCATGAACACCGACATCGCCGCCACCGACAGCAACAACTACGCCGGCATGGTGTCGGAGTACGACGCGCTGTCCGACGCCGCCCGCGCCGAACTCGGCCAGATCAACGCCCACGGGTACGCCGGCTCCGACGCCGCCCCGATCCGCGACCGGGTCCGCGCCCGCGACCTGCGCTTCTGGCAGTCCGAGTGGGGCCCCGCCGGCTGGGGCGGCTACGACATCACCTCAGAACTCGACGCCGGGCTGGAACTGGCCACCCGGGTCACCAACGACCTGTCGTACGTCGGCGCCAACGGCTGGCTCTACTGGCAGGCCGTCGAGGACAGCTCCCGGGGCAGCGGCCCCGGCTACTGGGGTCTGATCCAGGCGCCGCTGGACGGGTCCGCGCAGAGCTACGCCATCCAGAAGCAGTTCTACACCCTCGGCCAGTACAGCAAGTTCATCAAGCCCGGCTACCAGATCATCGACGCCGGCAACGGCAAGTCCGTGGCCGCGTACGACCCGGCGAGCCGCAAGCTGGTGCTGGTCACCTACAACGACACCGCCGAGACGCTGCCGGTGAACTTCCAGCTCAACCGGTTCGCCACCAGCGGCGCCACCGCACAGGTGTGGCGCACCTCCGCCACCGAGAACCTCGCCCAGCTCGCCCCGGTCACCGTCAACTCCGGCACGCTGGCCGCCTCCGTACCCGCCAACTCCGTGGTGTCGTACGTGCTGAGCAACGTCGGCTACAACGCCGCCGGCAGCACAGCGGAGATCGTCAACGACTCGGCCGCCGCCTACTCCGGCTCGTGGCAGGACGCCGGCTACAGCGGCGGCGCGGTCGGCGCGTACGGGCTGTGGGACCAGGACGAGCACTCGTCGCAGAGTGCCGGCGCCACCGCGACGTACACGTTCCAGGGCACGAAGGCGTCGCTGTTCGGCACGCTCGCCCCGTCCAGCGGCCGGGTCGGTGTCTCGGTGGACGGCGGCGCGGAGACCACGCTCAACCTGTACAACACCGTGCGGCTCGACGGCGTGCAGGTGTGGAGCAGTCCCGCCCTCGCCGCGGGACGGCACACCGTGCGGGTCCGGGTCCTCGGCCAGCCGGGCACGTCCGGCGGCGGGGTGTGGGGCAACGTCGACCGGCTCGTGGTGGAGGACTCCGCCTGGACCGACTGCGCCGCCGACGGTCAGACCTGCGCGTTCACCGGCACGTCCGAGGTCCGCTACGGCGCGGACGGCGACTACGTGCGCGGCGTGCACACCGGCGGTGTCGCCTGCACCGGCACGGTGTTCGGGCACACCACGCCGGGCGCGGAACGCTGCTGGCGCCGGGACGTGTCCAGCACGCAGCTCGTGGCGATGCACAGCCAGCAGTGCGCCGGGGTCAGCGGCAGCGGCACGGCCGCCGGCACCGACGTCGTGCAGTGGACCTGCACCGGCGGCAGCGAGCAGCGGTGGTCGCTGGAGAAGACCACCGGCGGCTACCGGCTGCGGCCCTCGCACGCGAGCACCATGTGTCTGGACGTGGCCGGTGGCGCCACCTCCGCCGGCGCGAACGTGCTGCAGTGGACCTGCGGCAGCGCCGCCAACCAGGTCTGGAACCTGACGTACGCGCGGGACGGCTACTACCGGGTGACCCCGAGTCACGCCACCGGCATGTGCCTGGACGTGGCCGGTGCCGCCACCGGTCCCGGCGGCGACATCGTCCAGTACACCTGCAACGGCTACCCCAACCAGCTGTGGAAGCTGGCCCGGTCGTAACCCACCTGAGCACGGGGCCGTCGCGGCGGTGACCCCGCCGCCGCGACGGCCCCGACCTCCCGGCACCGCACCCAGCCCCGGGCAGCCCGCCCAGGAGGAGTCACCATGAACCCGCACCTGAACCGTCGGCAACTGCTCAGAGGCACCGCGCTGACCGTCGCGGCTGCCACCACCGCACCGGCACTAGGTGGCCCGCAGCCGGCCTCGGCATACTCCGTGCCGTCCCGGATGGCCTGGTGGTACGCCGCCCGCTTCGGCATGTTCATCCACTTCGGCAGCTACTCCTACCTCGGCCGGGGAGAGTGGGTCTTCAACAACGAGTACTGGAGCAAGGCCGACTACCAGACCCAGGTGTCGGCGAGATTCACCCCGTCGGCGTTCAACGCCGCCACCATCGTCGGCCTGGCCAAGTCCGCCGGGATGAAGTACCTGGTCATCACCGCCAAACACCACGAGGGCTTCGCGATGTGGAACTCCACCGTCGCCGGCTTCACCGACGTCACCGGCAGCACCGACTACGACCTGCGCGACTACGCCGGATACCAGCCCGACCTGCTGGCCGCGCTCAAGGCCGAGTGCGATCGGCAGGGCATCCGATTCGGGCTCTACTACTCGATCCTGGACTGGAACCATCCCTCGCAGACGATCCGCCGCACCGACACCGTCTTCTCCACCATGGCCTCACCCGAGGCGCGAACCGCGTACCTCGCCGACATGAAGGCCCACCTCCAGGAACTGCTCGACCGCTACGACCCGGCGATCATGTGGTTCGACGGGGACTGGTGCAACAACCCCGCCTCCCCCACGGCCGACGACTGGTGGACCGAAGCCGACGGCCGTGACCTCTACAACTGGTTGCTGGCCCGAAAGCCCAACCTGATCGTCAACGAGCGGGTCAAGCGCGACCTCGGCCTCGGCGACTTCGCATGCCCGGAGGAGCAGGTCCCAGCCCGGCCGCTGGCCCGCCCGTGGGAGACCAACTGCACCATGAACGGCGCCTGGGGCTACACCGAGAGCCGCGAGAACTCCTACCGCTCCCCCACCACGATCATCCAGGAACTCGTCACCGTCGTCAGCCGCGACGGCAACTACCTGCTCAACATCGGCCCCCGCGGCGACGGCACGGTCACCACCGGCTCCACCGCGATCCTGACCGCCGTCGGCACCTGGATGGGCGCCCACGGCGACAGCATCTACGCCACCACCGGCAACCCGTTCACCTTCGAACCATGGTGGGGCCGGTTCACCGCCAAGCCCGGCAGGCTCTACGCCCACGTGTTCACCTGGCCCACCGACGGCAGACTGAACATTCCCCGGCTGCAGAACACCATCCGCCGCGTCTACCTGCTCAACGCCCCGACCACCCCGCTGGGCTACACCGTCAGCGGCAACTACCTGACCGTCACCGTTCCCGCCACCGCCCCCAACGCCCACGCCGGTGTCGTGGTGGTCGAGGTCGACGGGGCACCGGCGCCCGCCGCCACCCCGGCCATCGTCTCCGGCGCCCCCTACAAGCTGATCTGCCAGCGCAGCGGCAAGGTCCTCGACAACGGCAACACCGCCGGCGAGGGCGCACCGGTGATGCAGTGGGCCGACAACGGTGGAGCACCACAACGGTGGACCATCACCGACGTCGGCGGCGGCTACCACAAGCTCACCTGCCAGCACAGCGGCAAGGTGCTCGACAACGGCAACACCGACGGCGAGGGCGGCACCGTCGTGCAGTGGTCCGACAACGGCGGCCGGCCGCAGCACTGGAGCATCACCGGCGTCGGCGGCGGCTACCACAAGCTCGTCTGCCAGCGCAGCGGCAAGGCCCTCGACAACGGCAACACCGACCGTGACGGCAGCTGGGCCGTCCAGTGGACCGACAACGGCGGCCCGCAACAGCACTGGCAGCTCGTCCGGGTCGGCTGAGGCCGTACCCACCGTCCGATCCTTCACCCACCGTGTCCGACGGGAGATGAACCAGCGCCACCGACCACCACCCACCACCACCGTTCGAAGGGAAACCGTCCATGGCAGGAACACGACGATGGGCAGCGGCGGTCACCGCCGTACTCGTCTCGCTCGTCACCGTGCTCACCGCGAGCCCGGCACTCGCCGCGCCCGCCACCCTCACCCCCGGGGCGATCTGGTACGACACCAGCGGCGCCCGCCTCCAGGCGCACGGCGCCGGCATCTTCAAGGTCGGGTCGCTGTACTACCTGGTCGGCGAGGACAAGACGGCCGGCTCCACGTTCACGGCCGTCGCCTGCTACTCCTCGACCGACCTGGTCACCTGGACCCGCAGGTCAAACGCCCTGGTCAGAGGTCAGGCGGACAACGGCACCGGCGATCTGGCCGCCGGGCGGATCGTCGAGCGACCCAAGGTGATCTACAACAGCGGCACCGGCAAGTACGTCATGTGGATGCACATCGACAACAGCAGCTACGGCGACGCCCGCGCCGGGGTGGCCGTCAGCGACACCCCGTGCGGCCCCTACACCTACCTCGGGTCATCCCGCCCACTCGGCTACCAGAGCCGGGACCTGGGACTGTTCAAGGACGACGACGGCACCGCCTACCTGCTCACCGAGGACCGCGCCAACGGGCTACGCATCGACCGCCTGTCGACCGACTACACCAAGGCCGTCGCCGCGACAGCGCTGCTGCCGACGCTCGAATCCCCGGCCATGGTCAAGGTCGCCGGACGGTACTTCATCTTCGGCTCACACCTGACCGGCTGGTCCAGCAACGACAACAGCTACGCCTCGGCCACCTCGCTCAGCGGGCCGTGGAGCAGCTACGCCACCTTCGCGCCCGCCGGGAGCAAGACGTTCAACTCGCAGACGTCGTTCATCCTGCCGGTCGCCGGCAGCACCCGAACCAGCTACGTCTACCTCGGCGACCGGTGGAACGCCGGTGACCTGAACAGTTCCCTGCCGATCTGGTTGCCGATCACCTTCACCGCCGGCAGCGCCGCCATGCCGTCGTTCTACGAGAGTTGGAGCATCGACACGGCCACCGGCGACTGGGCGCCGGTCAGCTTCTCGCTCGTCGGCAGCCAGTCCGGCCGGTGCCTGGACGTCACCGACAACACGTCGACCTGGGGTGCGCAGGCCGAACTCTGGGACTGCAACGGCGGCGAGAACCAGCAGTGGCTGCCGACCTCTGCCGGTGAGCTGCGCGCGTTCGGCAGGTCCGTCTGTCTCGACGTCCTCAACCAGGGCACCACGCCCGGCTCCACGGTCGGCATCTGGGGCTGCAACGGCCAGACCAACCAGCGCTGGACCCTCAAGCAGGACGGCACGATCGTCTCCGCCCGGTCCGGGCTGTGCCTCGACGCGTCCGGCGGGGGAACCGGCAACGGCACCGCGCTGATCGTGTGGACCTGCAACGGCCAACCGAACCAGAAGTGGACCAGGAGGTAACACCTTCACCGCGTCCCGTCGTGGCGGTCGACGGACAGGCCCCGCCTCGACCTGAGATCGCGGCCCTGACCAGCGGAGACGTTGGTCAGGGCCGCTTCTGGAGCAGGCAGCGCAGGGCGCCCCAGCGTTTCGGGGCGGGTGTTGGCCCTCTCGACGATCAACTGCGGCCGGCCGGCTGCCGTGCCCGGTCAACATCGCCTGCGCTGCGGGCCCACAGCTGTAGGGCGTCCGTAATGCGAGATGTGGGCACGGACCTCGGCCGTACGGGGATCCTCCAGCTTCTCGAGTACGGAGAGCGCATCCTGCCAGCACTCGTCCGCCTCGGCGTACTGGCCGGCACCGGCCAGGGACTTGCCAAGCAAGAACAGCGTGTCGCCCACACCCTGTCGGTCGCCCAGGTGCCGTCGTAGCCGGAGGGCCTCGCGGCAGGCCCGGACGCTGTCGTCGAGGCGGCCGAGGCCCTGCGAGGCGGCAGCGAGGTTATGCAGGGCGGCGGCCTTACCGAACGGCCGATCTACCTCGCCGAAGATCGTTACTGCCTCCTCGCAGCAGCGGATGGCGTCGCGGAACCGGCCCAGTTCAATGTCGAAATGACCGAGATTGGACAGGGTTTGCGCGATACCGTGTCGATCGTCGAGGGCCCTTCGTACGGCCAACGCCTGCTGGAACGTGTCTCCGGCCTCAGCGAAGCGCCGCAGCCCGGCTTGGGCAGCGCCGAGGTTGTTCAGCGTCGTGGCCTCGCCCCAGCGATTGCCGATCGCCCGCCAGTGCATGAGTGCCTCACGATGGAACTCGACCGCCTCGGTAAAGCGGTGCAGATCCCAGTGGGCCACCCCGAGGCCATTGAGCAGCCAGGCCTGGCCGTACCCGTCGGCGGACCGCCGAGCCGAACCGAGCGCCACTCGATAGGTGGTGATCCAGTCTGTCCACGGCTTACGAAGGTAGAAGTAGCCCCACAGCGATGCGGCCAGTCGCCAGGCGGTGTCGTCCTCGCCGAGGTCGTGGGCTTGGTGCACGGCCGCGACGAGGTTGGCGTGCTCGGTCTCACACCAGCGCATCGCCCGGTCCTGGTCCGCCCCGTCCAGGATGGACCAGTGCAGGCCGTCACCCGGGTCTCCCCGGCCGTCCGCCAGGTTCGGTGGCGGGTGCAGCTTGCGGGGCAGCAGGACGCGGTCGGCGGCCGCGGTCGTGTGGCAGTACCAGCGCAGGACCCGGCGAACTGCGGCAGCGCGGTACTCGGCGGGCTCGCCGATCCGGGCGAGGTCGGCGGCGTAGCAGCGCAGCAGGTCGTGCAGCCGGTACCGCTCACCGGGAGTCTCCTGGACGACAAGGTGCGCGGCAGCCAGCAACTCCAGTTGCCGGCGGGTGTCGGACACAGACCTGCCGACCAACTCCGCAGCCGTGGGAAGCCCGAAGTCGGGCCCTGCGAGCAGGCCGAGCGTCCGGTACGTGATCGCCGCGTCGGCGGGCAGAGACCGGTATGACCACGAGAAGGCGGTCCGCACCGCCGTGGTCGGATCCCCGTCGACCGTGGCCAGTGCGTCCAGCCGGCGGTGCGGGTCGGCCAGTGAGTCAACGAGGTCGGCCAGGCCTGCCCCGGGCAGGGCGGCCACCTTCTCCGCCACGATCCGCAGCGCCAGCGGTAGACCGGCGGTCAGCTCGACGAGCTTGGCCGCGGCCTGCGGCTCAGCCAGTGTCCGGGGATCGCCGCCGATGTGGCGCAGCAGTGACAGTGCCTCGCCGGCGGCGAGCGGTCCGACCGCGACTCTCCGTGCCCCGTCGCGGGCGACGAGCGAGGACAGACGGTGGCGGCTGGTCACCACCGCGAGGCAGGTGGCGGTACAGGGCAGCAGGGGGCGGACCTGGTCGGCATCGACCGCATTGTCCAGGACCACGAGCACGCGGCGTCCGGCGATCAAGGACCGGTACGTCGCGGCTGCCTCGTCCGGGTCGGCCGGGATCGCCGCCGGTTGCACCCCGAGCGCGCGCAGGCAGCGGGCCAGTGCCTCGGCCACCGGCATGGCGGTACCCGGATCGTGGCCCCGCAGGTCCAGGAAGAGCTGTCCGTCCGGGAAGCGGTCGGCGACCCGCTGGCCGAACCGGACCGCCAGCGCCGTCTTGCCGACACCCGCCATGCCGACGATGGCCACGACGGCGGCCGGGGCGACGTCGTCGACGCGCTCGTCGCGCGCGAACTTCTCGAGCAGTTCGAGCTCGACGGAACGTCCGGTGAACGCCGAAGCGCCGGCCGGTAGTTGCCGGGGCACCGTGATGGCTGGCGTCGACGCCGGCCCGGCGGGCGGGGCGGTGATCCCGACGAGGCCAGCGACGACCTGCGTGACCGGGACACCGGCCAGGATCTCCGCGTGGGTACGGTCGAGCGATTCGCCGGGATCCACGCCGTGATCGTCGGCGAGTAGCCGTGACCCGGCGCGGTATGCCGCCAGCGCCTCGGCTGTACGACCGGCGCCGTAGAGCGCGGCCATCACGCGGCACCGCAGTCCTTCGTGCAGCGGGTGGGCCTGCACCAGCGCGGTCAGTTCCGCGACCAGATCCGCGTACCGGCCGAGGCGCAGTTCGAGGTCCAGCCGGCGCAGCAGGACAGCCATTCGGCTCTCCTCCAGCACTGCGGCCTGCTCGGCGGCGAACAGTCCCCGCAGGCCGTCGAGCGCGGGCCCCCGCCAGCACTCCAACGCGCGCCGATAGGCCGCAGCGGCCTCGGTCAGGCGGCCTGCGGCGGCCGTCCGGTCAGCCGCTTCGACCTGTCGCTGCCAGGACACGAGGTCGACCGCCACCGGTGGCGTGCGTAGCCGGTAGCCGAGGTTGGCGCGCGTCTCCAGCGCGTCACTGGCCGCTCCGTCGAGGGCCAGTCTCCGCAGCGTACGAATGTGCACCTGGATCTGGTTCTCGAAGGTGACCGGCGGTTCCCCCTCCCAGAGCACGTCAGTGATCCGACCGACCGACACCACCTCGTTGGCGTGGATGGCCAGCAGGGCCGCGAGCAACCGCGCCTGCCGTCGTGGCACCGACACGAGGGATCCGGCCACGCGCACCTCGAACGGGCCCAGGATTCTGATCTCCACGGCTCCCTTTCCGCGTCCGTCTTGCCACCAGTCACTCGATCACTGTGGGCGATGCCTCAACTACGATAGTCATCCACCGGTGTTCAGTCAGATGTTCAGGTGAGCGTTCAGGCGTTGCTGAAACGCTGATCAGCGAAAACGCAACCGGTCAACTACCTGGAGGCAATGTGACTCACCTACGAGCGAAACTGGCGCGTCGCGGGGGTGTCGCGGCCGCGTCGCTGGCCGCCGCACTGGCGACGGTCATGGTCGTCGATGTGCAGCCCGCCGCGGCTGCTTGGGCGAACCTCACCGGCGTCCACACGGTGTGCGCCAACAGCCTGACCCTGCACACTTCCGGTGGCGACTACTCGATGGGCCGCGGCACGCACCTGAACATCGACCACTTCGCGGACAGCGGCAACCACGCGTGGGGGGTCTTCATGGAGCGCGGCCTCTACGGGTGGACGTACAACGGCTGGTTCTGCTGATGCGCGACGACCGGTGCCGGCTGACGGCCGGCACCGGTCGCCCGTGCGGGGCCTCAGCACCGGGGCTGGTAGCGGTTCTGATCCCCTCCGACGTCGATGAACCTGACGGTCATGCCGCCGCCTGGCGCGGGGTTGGCTCCGGTGCCAGCGGGCACACAACGGATACGACGACCGAGGCACCAGCAGAACCCCCGCGGGGGCGGGCAGCGCTGCCCGTATGCGCGTTGTAGCGTGCGCTGTCATGACGTCAACGTCGGTGCTCGGTCCCAGGCGGAGGCCCCTGTGACACGTCGTCGACGGCTCCTCGTCGCCGCGGCGCTGGCCGTCGCGTTGTGCGCCGCGTATCTGTCAGCCACCACCGGCCATCGCCTCGATCATGGCAGCTCCTGGTGGCATGGAGCTGATGCGGAGTCCCGCACGGAGGGGCCGACGACGGAGGTGCGGTTCGCCTTCAATCCCGGAGGCCAGGTCACGTTCGGCGCGTCCATCCGCAATCCCGGGCCGTGGCCGGTGACGATCACCGGCGTCGCGGGCGAGGGCGGTCCGGGTGATCGGCATGTGTTCAAGATTGCGCGCCTGGCGGTAAACCCTGCCGACGAGGCCACCGCCGTCGTCTTCGACCCGGCTGCGGCAGCACCGTTCCGCTCGATCAGGATCGCCGCAGGCACGGAGCTGCCAGTCTTCGTCACGATCACGATCCCGGACGTGGAGATGGCCCCGGGATCAGCGCTCTTCTTCGATGACCTCTCGGTCGACTACGAAGTACTCGGCCTACGTCGTCACCAGCGGGTGCCGATGGGATTCCGTTTGTTGGTCCAGTCTGCAAACGGCTATGTCCCACTCTGACCGCCGACGACCAGGAGCGGCCGTGGTATCAGCATACGATCGAATCCGCGGTCGCTTCGGCATGTCGCCCGAGGGCGCCGGCGCCGGGCACATGGCCGAGCGTCTGGTTGCCTGGCGGGAGGTGGGAGACGGCGAGCACTGACCGATCTGGCGGGCCGCTGGTGTCGGAGCGGGTGCTGCGTGACCTCGTCCGGACTGGCTTCGCGTCTGCCCGGGCTGCCTCGGTCAGTTGCCGAACAATCTCGGCGAACCCGACGTCGGCCACGATTGAAGCCGGCCACCCGCGCCATGGCGCCCCGGAGCCATTGATATGTGGCCAGGCCCTCGGACGGCGGCAGATCAGTGCGGCTCCGTCTGGCGGCTGTGCCAGGCGGTTCGTAAATCGTTCGAGCTGAGGTAGCCCAGTTCCTTCGACGTATGTCACGCTCCGGCGGTGACGATCACCAGGCCGATGGTTGCCGGAGCGGTCGTTGCCCTCGCTGGGCACGGCCTTGCTGTTGGGTTCACGATTGCCCTGGCCACCGCCGCTGGTGGTGGCCCGAATGCGGACGTGGATGCCGGTGGGAGGTTCGCGGCGCTCTTCTTCGGCGTACTCACGTACGGCATTGCGCAGCTGGTGTTGCTGGGCAGCTGCTTCGCGCTGTCCGGACGGCTCGGCCGTGGGTCATCGTCTGGCCTCGTGGCTGGCTGGATACTGGGACTGGCCACGAGCCTGTACTACCTGTGCGGCGGGTTCGGCACCTAATGAATGCCCGGCCAGCTGCACGCCATCACGTATACGGTAGGCGCGACCGAACGTTGCGCCCGGTCGGCGGCAGAAGAACGAAGGGATCCCTCGGCACAGTCAGATCCCGAGGCGTTCGATCAGCATCTCGATGTTGGGCGCAACCTCGATCCAGTCCGCCGCTGTGCTGAGGTAGATCACCGACGGTGCGGCCGACGAAGGTCTGTAGTCCAACGCAAACGGCTGGTCAGGTCCGAGATCACCGATCAGGAGAGACCGGTCGGGATCCACGTCGCCGGGCGGGCTCTGCCGGTCCGGTTGACCGAGGTAGAACCCGCGATAGTCCTCAGGGATGTCATCGAGCCAGCGCCTGTTGGCCGTCATCCGGCTCATGGCAGGGAACTGCGGGGCTACGGCGTCATCACCGAAGACTTCCCGGTACGTCGGCGACGAGCGGTCTGGAGCTACCCACCGACCCTGCTGCAGCACCCGGAGGAGCGCAGACGGGACCGGCAAGCCGTCGATGATCATGTAACTATCGTCGGTGCTCCGAGCGGTCCCCCACAAGACTTCGACGCAGACCACCAGCGGCAGATCCGCGCATGAGCGGATCTACGCTTACAGCCATGGACGGCCGCTTCTATCGTCGTCGCTGGGGCGAATCGCGCGGCGACGATTTCGACGCTTGGGGACACTCAGTCTGGTACTTCGAGGTGAATGACGACGGTTGGCCGGTCCGGCAGGTCGAGGTGTACGACCACGGCCCGGTCCTCCGGTACGGGCCCGGACATGAGACAGATCGGTACGGCGGCCTCGGGCAGGCGAGCCTGGATGATCCTGAAGAAGACTGGAGCCCGTTCGTCGTCACACGCGACGCGTTCGAGCGCGTCTGGGACTCCGCTTACACGTAGCCGAGCCTCAAGACCCGCGCCTCGCGGCAAATCCGTATGACTTAGGCGAGGAGTCCGCAGTGTCGACCACGACGGCTGCCGGCCGAGTCGGATAGTGTCGATCAGCAGTTGTCCACATCCGGTGCTGTTAGATCGTTGTGCTGTAACCGCTCGCGTAGCCGCCGCGCTTCGCGACCGCGGTAAGCCCGCAGGACGCTCTCCAGGGTGTCGCGTACGTCCGGATCGGGATGATCGGCTAGGTATGCCAACTCCTCGGCGCCGCCGCGCCGGCCTTGGCCCAGCTCGCATAGCACGTCGATGATCTCGTCGGCGGTGCTCGCCGTCCGCAACCGACGCATCAGCTCAAGCTTCTGCTTGGGCGGATCGTCGTAAGGGAATCGACGGCGCAACTTGGCCACCTTGTACCCTCCGCGCGGGAGACAGGATGGACACGGGCAGGGCCGCCGGCCGTGGGCTGCCGGCAGGTACCGCCAACCGACTCCCTGCGGAACATCTCGGGTCCGTCGCACCTCGGCGCTCAGGATCGCGCGGGGCACGAACACCTCGTAGCCGCGCGGATCATCGAGTTCACGCACCGCCGCGACTGCTGCTGCAGCGGTGGTCTCGCGCGGTGCGGCACCGTAGCGTCCGACGGTCACCGGCTCGTCGTCGGGCAGCCGCAGATGCACCCCTACCAGCACGCCCGAGTGCCAACGCCGCAGCTCGCGAACCCACTGGTAGGTGAGAGTGAACGATGGCAGCACTGGCATGCAATACACGCCCGGTCCGCCGGTCCACCCGTGGCTACGCGCGGCGATTCCCGAGCGCTCGATGCGTCGAGCCGACCCCGCCACGGTGATGTGCACGAACTCCGCCATTGCCAGGATGCTAGCCGGCCAGCGGGTGGTGATGGTCACGAGTTCTCGGGCGCCCCACACGACCGGATCGAGGAACAACGCACTCATCTCGGCATGGACGGACGCCGTCCGACCGGCAATCGGGGAACATCAAGGCCGACACCTTCGGAGGCCACAGGACGCCGCACCGACCCTGACCTGCGGAAACGAGAATTTGCGGGTCGCGGTGGGTTCAGTTGGATGCCGTTCAGGGCCGTAAAGCGCTGTTGAACGCCGTTCAGTGCACCCGTCTGCTCCCATCCCGCTCCCCCAATCTCGGCACGACACGGCCGGCGGCTGACGGACGGATGCGGTCTGCTTGCCGCCCAGGCCGAGACCGGTGTGTCTGCGGGATGTGCGGTGTGAGGCCATCAGATGCGATGCGATCGCTGCCTCTTCCCACCGCATCCAGCGGCTCCCATACCCCCTCCCGGAGGGCGGCTGTCGCCAACTCCTCGACCTGACCCCAACCGCCGGGTCGTGGTGGTGTCTAAAGTGAGCCCGCCGAGGGACGGAGGAAATGAGGCAGATGAACGCCGTAAGGTCGCGTGCGCGTGCGCTGCGTATGGTCACCTTGCCGGTTGTCGTGCTGGCCGTGGTCATGCTCGGCGGGTGTGGTCGGATCATGGGGCTCGTGGAGCCGGTCTCCGTGTTCAATCCCGTCTGGGCCGCCGATGGTTGGGTCTACTACCTGCGAGAGGTGTCCTCGGACTGGGCCGAATTGTGGCGGCAGCGGCCTGATCAGGGGAAGGCAGAACGCGTCCTTAAGGGTCCCCCACAGGAGGCTGACTGCGATGAGGGGACTGGGTTCAGCTTTCTCTTCGCCGGCTCCAACGGCGATGTCGGGGTGGCACTCGAGTGCGGCTGGAGCCGCACCGAGCTGCTCAGCTACTCCCCGGACGACAAGACGTTCGCGCCTCTGGCGCTGACGCGCTTCCTTGCCGGCGCCGCACTCGTGAACGGTGACGGCAGGGGATACGTAGAGGCGCCCCGGGAGTGCGGCCCGGGGGGCATTCAGATACTCGCTGACGGGACGGCATCTGAGTTCCCCGCTCCGGTAACGATCGACGGGAGAACCTTCAACCTCAGTGGCAGTGATACGGGCTGCGAGTCCATCGTGCTGGTGCGGTCACCGGCAGCAGTGGGCGACCGGCTGTTCTTCATCACCGCACCCGACTCCCTCGGCAGGTTGCCGCTACCTCCCGAGGTGAGTCCGGACGACTTCACCTGGCACCTGACCGAGTGGGATGGGAAATCGGTCACAGCCAGGTTCCTCACCGAACTTCCGAGCCTCGCCGATCTCGCAGTGTCACCGGACGGCCAGTCGGTGATCGCTGCCGTCTCGTCGGATGACGGAGGCGGGGTCTGGTCGGTCGACGTCGGCACCGGGAAGAAGACGAGGATCGCCGCCGGCGGGAACGCGTATGCCCCTAGCTTCTCGCCTGACGGCAAGCGGCTCGTCTACGTCGAGGACTTCGACCGATTGAAGTTCGCCGCAGCGCCGTAGACGCCTAGCGTGTTACCTGCTCGTGAGCCCGTGGCTCCACGAAGTTCGCGGGCGCCGAGGTGTCCGCGGCTTGCTGGCGTCTCCGCTTGGAACGGGTGCTTAGAGGGCATCTGATCCGTGTAGCGGTTGATTCACGTTCGGTCGTGGCTGCGGTGGGCTCGGCTCGTTGATCACGTCGTGGGTGTGAATCGGCGCGGGTATCGGTCGGACTTGTTGGATGAGCGGTGGGCGTTGATTGAGCCGGTGCTGGCCGCGTGGCGGGCGGCTCGGGTGGGTTTGGGGATCAGCCGGCCGGCGCATGACCTGCGGGAGATCGTCAACGCGATCCTGTATGTGGCCAGGACGGGGATCGCGTGGGAGTACCTGCCGCATGACTTCCCGCCGGCGAAGACGGTGTACGACTATTACGCCAAGTGGGAGGCGGACGGGACCACGCAGCGGATCCACGATCTGCTGCGGGAACGGGTCCGGGTCGCTCGGGGTCGTCGGGGGAGCCCGTCGGCGGTGGTGTTGGACTCGCAGAGCGTGAAGACCTCCTGCAACGTCGCCGAGTCCAGCCAGGGCATTGACGCGGCGAAGAAGATCAAGGGACGCAAGCGGCACATCGCCACCGACACCCTCGGTCTGCTCCTGGCGGTGATCGTCACCGCCGCGTCGGTCCAGGACTCCGCCGGCGGCCGGCACCTGCTCGACACCGTTTCGGCCGACCATCCGACTGTGTCCAAGGCGTGGGTTGACGGCGGCTACAACACCGCGGTCCGGGCGCACGGCGCCCGGCTGGGCGTCGACGTCGAGGTGGTGCCCCGCCCGGCAGGCAAGGGCTTCCACGTCCAGCCACGACGGTGGGTCGTCGAACGCACCTTCGGCTGGCTTATGCAGCACCGACGACTCGTCCGCGACTACGAGACCCTCCCGCAACGCACCCGAGCGATGATCCACTGGGCGATGGCTAACACAATGAGCCGCTACCTCACCGGAGAATCCACCCCAACCTGGCGAAACGAAACCAGCTAAACGGACTAAACTCGCCAACCGAGATCAGATGCCCTCTTAGAGGTCCTAACTTAATGATGTTGGGCGTAACCGACTGGATGTGAGGGTCGTTTCGTCTGCATGTGAGGAGGGGTGAGCAGCCGCCGTGGATCGTCTCGGACGAGTTGTGGGCCGAGATCGCACCGCTGCTGCCACCCCGCCCACCACGGCGGAGCCGCTATCCAGGGCGTAAACCGCTGGATGACCGCAGGGTGTTCTGTGGGATCTTGTTCGTGCTCTACACCGCGATCCCGTGGGAGTTCCTGCCCCAAGAACTCGGGTTCGGGTCGGGGATGACCTGCTGGCGCAGGTTGCGGGACTGGAATGACGCCGGGGTGTGGCAGCGGTTGCACGAGATTCTGCTGGCCCGCCTACGCGGCGCGGGGCAGTTGGACCTGTCGAGGGCGGTGATCGACGGCTCCCACATCAGGGCGCTCAAGGGCGGCCCAAAACTGGCCCGAGCCCGGTCGACCGCCGCAAGCCGGGCTCGAAACACCACGTCATCACCGACGCCGGCGGGATCCCCCTCGCCGTCACGCTGACCGGCGGCAACCGTCACGACTCCACCCAGACCACCGTCCTACTCGACGCCATCCCACCCATCGGCGGACGCCCAGGCCCACCACGGCGGCGCCCCGACCGGCTGTACGCCGATCGGGGCTACGACTACGACAGCCACCGCCAACAGATCCAGGCCCGCGGCGTCACCCCCGTCATCGCCCGACGCGGCACACCCCACGGCTCCGGCCTCGGCACCACACGCTGGGTCGTGGAACGCACCATCGCCTGGCTGCACTGGTTCCGCCGCCTACGCATCCGCTGGGAAATCCGCGACGACATCCACGAAGCCTTCCTCAGCCTCGCCTGCTCCCTCATCTGCTGGCGCCAACTCCAACGCCCCCAGAGTTAGGAGTTCTTAGCAGCGGATTGCCGAAGCCGTCAACAGCGTCGCCTACCCCATTGCTGAAACGGCGTGCGCCCGTCGACCGGACCCGGAACGGGATGAGCACACCGTCAACATCGACAAAGATCAACGGTCGCGTAGCGCCGACAAGCACCTTGAAACCGTATCCGTAGGCCACCGACGGGCCCGGACGCGCTCCGACCCCATCGACGGTAACGCTCCGCAACGCGCGAGGAGCGGCAGAAGAGTGAGCCGCCCGAGGTCGGCTCGTTGAGGCAATCTCGTGTATCGACACTGGGCGGCGATCGCAGCGATGGCCCGCCTACCGGCGGCGTCGTGGCGTTCGCTGTTAGCCTCCGCGAGTGATGACACGACGATTCGGTGATCGGGCCATCTTCGCCGTGGAGGTCGGCGAGGGTATCTCTTCCGAGCTCCGCGTCGTTGATCTTTGGGCCGCGGGCAAATGGTTGACCACCGATGACAACGTGGCCTTCCTCCCTTCGTTCCTTCGGTCCTTGCGGTCGAGTGCGGCGCAGGTGCGCCGGCGCGACGTGCAGGCTTGCCCCTACCCGGAGCGAACGCCGGAGGAGATCTTCGGGCTTCTCAAAGCGGACGAGACGGAGTTTCGCGAGCAGTTCTGGTTCATGACCTGGGGTGAAACCGTCGACAACGTGTCACGGTACGCCTGGCTGGACGATGATCTCGTGATCGTCTTCGCGTTCTGGCGGCCGACCCATCCCTTCCCGGAAGACCTCGGGAGGGTCTTCGTCGCCAGGATCCCGCCAGACGCATTCGCAACCACACTCGAGGAAGCGGCCGACCTACTCGACGCCAAAGTCACCTGACAAGCGTGGTCGCGGGGCCCAGGTTGCACCCATCCGCCGCTACCGTCCACGCCGGCCATCAGGCAACACACTGCCCTTCCCAATAACAAGATCAGGTGCGCTCTCATCGGCACGTGCGTGCACGGGAATCGAGCCAATGCAAACGCCAGACGTCTACGGAGAGTGACGGGAGCTCCTGTTTCCGGCGCGCCCACGCGGAGCCATGCACTGGACGCTCTTGATAGCCGGGCCGCCTACTCTGATTGCTGGTGAAGGTCCGACAGCGCAAGAAGCTCACCGGCCGCGTGGACGGCCCAGACGGGGCGCACTACACCGTGCTCGCTACTTGGTATGCAGTGTGGCCTGGTGCTTGCCGGCCACGCCCTCCCGAAGCAGCATGAGCGTGGACGTCGCCTGAGGTAGCTTCTGCGGATGCCTCATGATCCGTTGCAGGACATGCCCGCCGAATCTCGCGCGGAGCTGACGGCAGCTGTCTGCGCTGCCATCGACATCGATCCGGCTACTGCGGAGGACATCATCCGCTCGACTGAGCCGTTTTGGGATGCGATGGAACGAGCCGGTGGCCTCGTGGACTCGTGGGGTGGCGGCGAGTTCTGTTACGTCCTGCCGAGGGTCTTGTCGTTCATCCGGCAGACCGCCAATCCGTAGCACAATCGGCGATCCCTTCGCCCCGTCACCGGCGCGACCGGACGGCACCTGACTCACGCGATCGTGACGCTGCGCGGCGCACGGTCCGCGGCATGAGCGTGCATCCGGCTGCCTCGGTTGTGCGTCACGATGCGTCATGGCTCGCCATTGGCCGCCGTGCAGTTGGCGGGGAGATCACGGAGTGCAGCCGAGCCGAGACTGGCTTGTCGGTGTGCGGCCCTAATGTGTGGGGCATGACGCGATATGTGGACGAGGATCTGCACGGTGCGGAGTTCCGCGAGTGTGATCTGACCGGGGCGCGCCTGATCGGTGTCGTCATGCAAGATGTCGTGATCGACGGGTTGGTCACCAACCTCGTGGTGAACGGTGTCGACGTCACGCAGTACGTCGAAGCAGAGCTCGACCGGCGTCATCCGGTACGGGCGCTGATCCGCTCCGAGGACCCTGCCGACCTGCGCGAGGCAGCACGTCAGCTCCATACCGGCTGGGCCGCCACGATCGAGCGGATCCGCCAGACGCCCGGCACCGAGCGCTGCAGCGTGAACGACGAGTGGTCAGCGCTGCAGACCTTGCGCCACCTAGTCTTCGTCCACGACTCGTGGTTCCGCCGCTGCTGCCTGGGCTCGACACAGCTGTTCACGCCGATGGGCATCGGGACGAGCGTCGAGCCCTACGGCGGAGCGCACGGGCTTGACCTCTCGTCCGACCCGGCCCTGGACGAGATAGTGAGCGTGCGTGACGCACAGGCCGCCGAGCTGGAGGCCTGGCTCGACAAGGTCACCGCTGTACAACTAGCCGCGCGAGCGCCGGTGCCCGACGACGATGTCTGGCCGCCGTACGCCCGGGGCCGCTCGGTGCGGCAGTGCCTCCGCACGGTGCTCAACGAGACCTTCGAGCACCACGGCTTCTGCGTCCGCGACCTCGACCTGATTTCGGCACAGGACCGCTGAGTAGGGCCGGCCGTTGACCCGGCCTCTTGCCCATGCGGGTATCGCTGATCGTCTGCGCGCTGCTGACGCCGGAGCTGGACGCGGCACTTCTGGAGTATCCGGCGGCTCTGGCTTACGTGTTCTCCGGGCGGGCGGCCGTGGAGGGTCGGCGAGATCTGTCGGGGGCCGAACGCGCGCTCTTCGGCATGAGCGGACGTCGCCGGCCCGCGAACTCGATCCACGGGTGCTGAAGCTTTCGGGCAAGTCGATGAGGTCACCGAGGCAGAAGCCCCACTCCGAGGGCTGCTGATGGGACTCGAGTCTCAGCATGTGGGGTCCGTCGTGTGGGGAACGCATGCTACTCATTTGGCCTCTGGACTACGGGGGCGACTTCCTCTTTGCCATCGGCACACCTCTCGCCTTCGGTTAGGTCCGGCATACTCGCGGGCGTGAACTCGCCGTTGGAAGCCTTCGCGGGACTGCTGAATCGTTCCGTTCGGGAGATTGCCACCCTGGCGTCGGACGCCCGCAGCTTCGACGCGACCCGCATCGGTCGCCTCGCCGACATCTGGGACAACAACACCGTGCCGCTGGTGGGCGCGGCTTGCGCTCCTTGGCCGCTTCGATCCAGGAGCGCCAGCGCCGGGCTGCGGTGGATGGCTGAATTCGGGGCAGACCGACGCAGGCTGATGGTCGACCTGGACCCAAGTTTGGACACGGTACTTCCCCCCGCGAGGCCGCAGCGCTCCATACATCGGGACTACCAGGGGCAAGTCTTCCCGGGCGCGATCCCGCTTACCGCAGAGATCGTTGCTGCGCTGGACCAGGACTACGACCTCGCCAGCGGGACCGTGCGCTCCCTCACGGTGCGGCCGGCGGACCAGGGCTTGAAGGTGCATGACCTTGGCCGCTCCGCGGCGATTCACTCCCAGTATCGGACGTGTCGCGCGGGACGGGTCGAGGAAACCCTGGCCGGCCGCACCGTTGAAGTTCACCTTCGACGGCGTCGCCGACCTGCAGTTCAACGCCGACGATCGGCTCGGGATGACCGTAAGCCGCACCAGCGTCGGGTCAGCCGTGACGATCGGGCGGACCGGACGCCTCCTGGCGATCAAGGCCACGGTCTGGCCCGACGACCCCCGATGGCACGAGTCGACAGCGGGAAAGGCGGCCGACCTCACCACGCCGCACGAACGGCCGCAACGGCGGAAGCCGGCCCGGACGTCGACCCTGACCGCACCGCAGCAGGCAGCCGCCCGAGCGCTCGTCATGTTGATGAGCCACGCTCGGCTCGTCCACCACTATCCGAATCTGGCCGCCGGCGTTCCGATCCTCGACATCTGCCGTGTCGCGGCCGACGCCGGCAGTGCAATCCTGGCCGCGAGCGCCCGCCACGGAGCAGCGCGCCAGAATGCCTTCGCGGAGCTTGACCAACGGTGGCGTCACGTACCACCCACGATGGCACCTGACCCGGTCCGATCCGGCCCGGCCCTGCTGCGCCATGCGCAGTACGACGAGCCCCACGACGACCACGACGTCCCTCGCCACGGCTGTGCCGTCCTGCTCGCCGCGGCGCCGGGCGCAGACCCCGCAGCACCATGGGCCCTCGTCAGCGAGGAGATCACGCAACCCTCGCGGTTCCAGATCACCAGCGCCGCGTTCGACGGTGTGCAGCCCATCCATCACGATGGCAGGACCCTGCGCATCGCCGACGATCTCGTCGTCCGTTGAATCGCACGGTCGGGCTGCGCGTGGGCGTCGAATCGCCGCCCTCTCGCCAGCAGACCGGCTGACTAGTACCTGCCGACAAGCGCTCGGCCCGTCATGGCCCGTGGCTGGGCTCGCCCGCCTCTGCGAGCCGGGACTGACCCGACGAGCCTTGTGCGCACCATCGGCACCGAGCCAGGTGCCCGCTGGCTCGCGAGGCGCTTGCCGCGACCGGGTCATGATCTTTTGTCGGCTTGAGTTGGGTGACCTCTTGTCAGTCGCGGCGGCCGTCGGTCAGGTGGAGGTGCCGTAGACCCGGGCCGAAGGCGGCGATATGGTGCGCGCTGCCGTGGCGCGCCTTCGACGGTGTGAAACGGCCCTCACTGACGGCGATGTCGTAGGCGCCCCCGATGCCGTACTCGGCCAGGACCCCGGTCACCTGGTGCTCGGCTGCCCAGGCGAGTCCGGCGTCGAGGGTGTCGAAAACCCCGGAGGCGTATCGGGCGCGGTCGCCGTGGAACACCCAGACCGCAGACCTGAGCGGGCTTCGCTGGTCGGCGGTCGGCCTGCGGCGTAGGCCCTCCGGCGTGAACGACAACGAGTCGGGAAAGCTGCCTGAGCGATGACGTACGGCCAGGACCAGCGGTTCAGGGTGCACCCCTTCAAGCCCTGTCCCGGCTGGGGTGTTCGCGAAGGCGTTCCACAGGTGGAAGCAGATCAGGCCGTGGGCGGGATCAGCCGTGGTGTAAACGAGGGTCTTGGGGAAGAAGGGGTTGGTTCCGCCGATCCACAGCGACGGGGGCCCGAACGTCTCGATGAGCTCGGACAGCGTCCGATCCTGCGTCACCCACTCCCCGACATCCGTACGCAACTGCTGAAACTCGGCCTCCGACAGCGCCCGGTCCAGCTCGAGCCAGCCGAGGCGATCAGCGATCTCGGCATAGACGGAGGCCGTGGCATCCCGTAGGGCATCCGCCGGAAGGACCTTGCTGTAGGCGCCCACGACACCCGTCGGGGCGAACGCGTTGCGCTCACGGAGCCCATCGCACTCCGCCCGCCATCGCGTCAGGCTGCCATCCACCGCGGCCATCGCCTCCAACAGCAGCCGTTCGGCCATCTCGTCCCTGCCGTACATACCAGGGCGACGGAGGACACCGTTCACCTGCGCCAGATGGTGCCGGCGTACCTCACTAAGGCCGGCCTCGGATGGTTCACCGCTACTCATCGCCGCCGATCATGACACCTCAACGACCTTCGGGCACGCGGTCATTGGCAACAGGGGCGCCGCCAGCACGCGAAGCGGAAGCGCCGATGCTTTCGGGCAGGCCAAAGAGTCACCACCCAGGAAGCCCTGGTCTGCGATTCGCTGGTGGGATTCGAGTCTCAGGTGCCGGAATCCACACCGACAGCAGAACGGTCCATCCCAGAGCCATACGTCGATGCAACATGGCCGTCTTGACCGGCATCAGCGGCCTCTACGACGACCGCCGGCACCGGCCAGGCGGGGAATAGCGAAGGCTGACCTCTTCGGTCTTCTCTGGGAGGTCACACCAGACCGCTCCCCCACGCCTCCGCAGGTCAAGCCCTTTCGCCCCGCCCAGGTTCGGTGAGCTCTTCGTGCGCGGTGACCTCTTCGCCGAGGTGCGCCCAATCTGCTCCCACCTGCAAGGCCAGACTATCCAGCAGCCCCTTACCGCTGTGACCTGCGCATACTTCCCAGCCAGAGAAGATAGGAAGCGGTCGACTTTGTCAACGCCGCCTCAAACGGGGCCCCTGGTCGGGGCGCACGGTTTGGCGAGCCGCCCCGGATCGTGAACAGACGACGACCGTGCCGACGAAGCGACCAGAGGCAGTTGGGCGGCGACTGTCCAGCGTGGGCCGGCGGCGATACCGCGGCCGGCCCCGCAGGGCGGGGCGCGCGCCGGTACAGATCGCCAACCGATGGTAGACAGCCGCGGTCAACGGGGCGGCGGTTAGTTCGCGGGAGACAACCGACCTGTCTCCGTTCCCTGGGCGTCGAGGAGCACTAGGGTCTGACCGTCGAAACCTGCTCGTCTGGTCGTCTCGAGCCATCCTCCGATCGACACACTGTCGGCGCAAAACACCAGGGTGGTTCCTCTTGTGGTCGTGAGTAGTGTGCCGCTGGCAGCGGTGATCCACCGACCGCTCTCGTCGTTGCAGCCGTCGGATCCGCGCCATTCACCGTCGGCCGTGAACGTCACGTATGCGGCCTTGTGTCCCGTCAGGGGTACCCAGCGACCCGCCAGCCGGTGTCGGTCCACCGGAACCAGCTTCGCCGGTAGGGCGACCGCGGGTGTCAGGGCCCGGCGGGCCTCGTCGGTGATCACCGGCGGTTCCAGTAGGTCGTCGGCCTTGTCGGGCTCGGGGGTCGGTGTCGCCCCGGGGATCAGCCGGGCGACCGGTTGCGCTCGTGCGTCCAGGAGCACGGGTAGTCCTGCGCGGTCGAATTGGTAGGCGGTGACGCGGCGCAGCCATTCGGGGGTTTCTTGACTGGCCTTCGCGCAGCCGGGGATGCCTTCGACCGCGGTGGTGGTAGCGGTGTAGATGTCCGCGAGGAAGGTGCCGTCGTTGCTGGCCCGCCAGGATCCGCCCAGAGTGCCGCAGCGGCTGCCGATCAGGTCCAGATCGGGGTCCGCGAGGCGCAGGATCGTGCCCGCGCCGGGGTCGGCGACGTCGACGATCGTCCAAGAACCGATCAGTGACGCCGGCGCCAACGGCGCCACAGGCCCGCTGGTTCCCGAGATCGGCTGCGGATTCGCGCGCTCCGGGTGACTGCATCCGGCGAGCAGCGCACCCATCACGGCCAGCGTCGCGAGGTAACCCTGCCGTACCACCTCGGCTCCTCCGGTCGGGCTCTGGCCAGGCTCTGGGTCTCGTGTAGCGAGTTACCAGACCGCCTGCTCCTGTTTAACGGCCGGGAGGGACGTCGGGTGCGCCCGGAGTTCGCAAAGCTGAATGTGATGCGAAGGCGGCTGCCGGTCGGTGTGGCACGGCTCGGGGTTTGACCGATAGTGACGTTGAGCTGCGTCGTCGGGGACCCGACTCTGTCGACTTGCTGGGACGTCGACGGTGGTCAACAGCGACTACCGTCGCGGCCATGGGAGCAATCAAGCCTTGGCACCTGGCCATTCTCACCCTTTGCTGCCTCCTGCCGACGGCAGCGGCCATCGTTGGGGGAGTCTGGGCGGTTCGGCGAAGCCGCACCCGTCGTTGAGTCTGGGTCTATTCGACCTCGAAGCTGGCAGGGCACGCGAAACTCCGACGCTACGGCCCTATTGCTGTCAACAGCAACGGTGACAGCAGCCGGGATGGACGGGGGCGAACCGATATCAACCGACGACGGGCGGCCCGCTGGTCAAAGCGTATCGAGTCACCGCCGCCCTCCTGGTCAAGCTCGGTGACGTTGAGCTGGCGTGGCTGGCCGTGGATCAGGCGATGCCCGCCGCCAACGGCGTCCGGGAGCTGGTGGCCATCGCAGCCATCCAGCTCGGCCCCAGGTGTTGAGAGCTCACCGAGCCTGAGCGGGGTGGAAAGGCTTTGGCCTGCGAAGATGTGGGAGAGAGGCCTGGTTTGACCTCCCAGAAGGCCGAAGTGGTCAGGGTTGCTGCTCCCCGCCTGGCTGGTGCCGGTTGTCGGCTTGAGCTTGTCGACGCCGACAACGAGGCATGCCGCATCGATGTACGGCTTTGGGTGCCGTCGTGATGGCGTCCGTATGGATCCCGCGAGTCGAGGGCCGAATCCCATCGCCAAGCCTCTGAGTGGGCTTTCTGAGCGGTGACCAATTCGGCGTTCCCGAAGGAGTCGGCCGCGCTGTGCTGCCGCTTGTCGGGAGGGCGAACTCCGCCCAGGTTGATGACAAGACATCGTTGGATCGTCGAAAGTCGATGAGATACAAGCAGGAGGCCGAATGGGGTTGGTGTGTGGGTCGTCGTGATGGATGATGCCGGATGTGATCACCAGGGAGCGCGCTGTGGCGCTCGTCGAGGCCTTGTTGATCAGGCAGCGACGCGAGGGGCGGCTGGCCGATGTGCCCGAGGTTGCGGTCTGCGGTGTGGAGGAGCACGCACTCGGGTGGTTGGTCGCCTGGCAGTCTGTTGAGTACCTGCGCTCCGGTGACTTCGGAAGGATGCTGGTAGGGCAAGGCCCTGCGGCATGTCCGCCGGCAGGCGCCGCGGATGGGCCTGAGGGATGCCAAGGCGTACGTCGACGCGCTATGTGAGGGAGATGAACCCTCGGACTGCTTGGTGAGCCTCACGCGGGAGGAGCAAGGGCCGCTGCCGTTAGCGATCGAGACGCTTGCGGGCCCGTGTGACGAGGCTGGGGCATGGGCCAACAACTGCGGGTTGGGGATGCCGCCAGCTCAAGCAGGAGGGACAGCTGTCGAGGGTAACCTGGAGTCAAGCCGAGTTCCAAAGAGGATCGCCGGCATGGACCGCTTCGAGGGCCGCTGCTGGCTGGACTGGTGGGCCAACGCCTCAACCCTGCTCGGCAGTGTCGAGGTGGCCGTCGTGATCACCGTCAGCGACGCCGAATGGGTCGCCCATGGCCACCTCGTCAGCGACACCGACGAGGATCGCGACGGCTTCGCGTTCCTCTGCGACCAAGATCCCGTCTTCACGCTCCGCTTCGATGACCAAAGCATCATCGCCGTCACTGCCCACCCCACTGACGACCAGCGCCGGTTCACCCTCACCGAATACGCTGGGCCCGGACGTCGCTCAGTCGAGCACCACAGCGATCTGATCCACCAAGCCGTCTAGGATGAGCCCTCCGACTCTTTCCTAGGCAACTCCGTCAACCATCAGCTGGGACGGAAATATCAAGCGTCAGTCGGGACTCAGAGCGGTGTTGCTCAGATCCACGACCGGCGGGGCGTCCCACCACGTCAGCGACGAGACAATAGGGCGGTCTGTCAACGCGCGGCGAGGCCACGATCCGGACCGGCTCACGCCAATTCCGTGTAGCGGGGCAGCTGATCGAGGGCGGACCATCGCCGTTCAAAACACCCGAGCCATCCGAGGCTAACCCGGAAGCTGCAGGCCTACCTGCGCTGGCTCAACGCCAGCGCCCGCCACCCCGAGGACCTGGCCGCTAGTTGCAGAGGACGCGCCTCATCCGCAGCAAACACCAACGACGTTGGGGCCAGCCTGCCGCCCGCGCAGCCTGGCCCCAACACCGCGATTCTTCGCGGTCAAGGCACTAGGGGGTCTTGCCGGGTTCTGTGGATGGGCTCTGTCGTATCACCGCCGAGCTGGTAGTGCCAAGGAACGCGAACGAGATGGAGTCGAAAACCAGTGCTTCACTACCTCCAGCTGAGACGCCGATGCCCTGCCGCCCTGCGCCGTCTTGAACGTCGCGCGCCGCCTCAACACCTTCGAGCTGTGCCAGAGCCTTGAAGATCGCGCTTCGCTGGCCAGGAAGTAAGTATGTTCCTTGCATAAGGAGGCTGCTCGCCCGTTCAAAGGCCAGAGCTTCCAGACCTTCGATCGGACTACCAATGGACGGGCGTGGGCTAGGCGCGCCAGTCGGAACGTTTCCCCTGAGCCAGACCAACACAGCGGAGGGGTCGGTGGGAAAGTCCGCCGGTAGAACACCCCGCGTGCACTCCGAGAAGCTGCTGCCATTCTTGCCCGAAGACTTGCCCTGCTTCTGCTGGCATGCAGGCAGCGGTATCCAAGGTCCCCACTCGGCGTTACCGTCCTTGGGCCGTTGCCGCTGTTGGCCGGCCTTCGCAGGGTCCACGGGAAGCCAGACCTGTGTCAGAGTCGGTGCATCACGGATGACCTCGAAGGAGCCGTCAGACTGTTGGACCTGCGCCGGGTAACTGCTGACCGTCTCGGTGAAGACGTAGGCGTTTTGTTGAGGTCGCAAGATGGGGGTTTCTTGGCTGACGGCGGCGGCGTTGTCGAGGACAGTCGCGGCCCGCGGAGTAGCTCTTGATTCACTTGGATCATGAAGATTAAGCCAACTACCCGCCGCCACCGCAGTGACGCCCAGCGCGGCAATCGCCGCCACCCCGGCTTGCCAGGGCCGAACTGGTCGCCTGCGCGGTAGGTCGCGGAAAGCATTAGCGGGTAAATCGGCAAGCGACTCACCCTCATTGGGGTCAAGGCCCTCCCCGAGTCGCTTGATTAACTCCAAGTCCTTCACTTCTTCTCCAAGGCGATGTCGTCGGGTAGATATTTACGGATCTTCTGACGGGCCCGGTTTAGCCGCGATCGGACCGTGCCAAGGGGTATCTCAAGCGCTCGCGCGATCTCTTCGTAGGTCAGGTCAGCCCATGCGACCATGAGCAGCACATCCCGCTCCCGGCGGGTGAGCCGCATCAGCGCTTCGATCAGCGGCCTACGCCAGATCTGAGCTGAGGCGGCATCAGCTACTCGATCGGCATGACACTCTTCACGCTGGTCGTCAGCAGACCGCAGGAGAACGCGATACCTGGCCTGCTCAATGCGGTGATGACGGGCGATCTCCCTGATCGCGATGGCGAAGAACCAAGGCCGAGCATCCTGGCGGCTGAGGTCATACGTCCGTCTGGCACGAAATGCCTTCATGAACGTCTCAGCCACGACGTCCTCGGCAGCTTCCCGTCCCAGCCGCCGGTACGCGTAGGTGTGCAGCACCTTGGCATGCCGCTCGTACAGCAGGCCGAACCGCGCAGGTTCCGTCAGTGAGCCCCTGACGACCTCAGCGTCAGTGCTTTCCTCTACCCCAGACAGGGGACGCTGGACGCAGCCATCCGTGTCAATCACCCTCAGCCGCCTCCTAGAAAATTTTGCTTGACGTTCGTTCTATGCGCCCGCCAGCTGGTGAGTTCGCCCGTTCGATGCTCGCGACGATAGCGTTATGGATTTGTTATGATCACCGTAAGCAACCTTGATCAGCATGAGCAGGGCTGTGGCCTGCTCAACGGCGAGATCTCCCATACTCTCCGCATCGCTGGAGACGCGAGGGCGCGGATGCCGATTTGCCAACAGTTTTCGGGGCTGCGCTAGCGGTCCGGCCGCTGCTAGCTTGAACCAACATTCGGGGCGGAAAAGCGGAAGCCGTCCCGGTAATGCCTGCTATCCGCAACGTTGTGTTGCAATATAAAACAGCGGGCGGAAACTCACGGGGAAGGATCGCATGTTAATCTCCAGAAAACTGGCCAGCTTCTTGATGGCCACCTCGATCGCAGCGACCACTGTTGCCATGGCCGGCGCGCCCGCCCATGCCAACCCCTCAGCGGCGCCTGCGGCTTCGAACGTGTCAGTAGCTATGCAATCGATGATGGAGCTCTACCCGGGTTCGCAGGTGGTCAGCGAAGACACGCTGCGGATCGCGCCCGGAATCGAGATCAGCATGCCGGCCGATCAGCCCCGGGATCAGCGTGTCCTGTCGAAGCAGGAAGTCGCGGCAGAACTTGCGGCCCCCCGGCCTGTACGGCCTGCCCCCGCCGCTCCGCCTCAGGGATCGACCAAGATGCTGGGCGAGCGCGCGAGCGTCGCGGCTGGAAGTACTCTGTGGGACTGCGCGTACCAGTATCTGTGCCTTTACCAGAATGCCAGCTTCGGCGGTTACAAAATCAGATTTCTCCAGTGTGGCTTCATGGATTTGGGGACGATCAGCTTCCCCACCGGCGGCAAATGGAATGACAAGGTTACGAGCTACATCAACAATCAAACGACTAACACCACCAGTATTTTCTACAACTGGAACGGCGTTGAGCGCTCATGGGATTATCTCTTCAGCAGCAGTGCAACAAACTACGACTACAACATTGGCACGTCGCGCGGCTACAACGACATCATTGACGGCGTTCACGTCTGCTAGCCACCAATGTAAGGGATGAGGCCCGGGAGCTTCTATTTCCGCCCTCTTGATCGACGGTGCGGGTCGACTGCGGTCGGCTCGCACCGTCTATTCGACACCGGGAACTCGCGTCGCCCGACCCATTGAAACGATCGGGAGTGGACGGGAACACGTCGGCGACCTGGAGATCAGTAATCATTGATCATCTTGCTAGTCAGGATGGGTGCGGCAGGCCCGGTCATCGATGGGCGCGAGGCTCAGGGTAGGACAGGACCCGCCCCTGCGACCTCAGTCCGAGTGCCCTCGGCCCGGCGGATTACCGCCTGGATCATGCGACCCCTGTGACAAACTCACCGCCGACGACTGCTGCGCCAACCTGCTGCCCGGTCGACCGCCCAACGCCACCGCTACGGCCTCCAAGTCACCATCTGCCACGACGGTGTGACGAGCATGCCGACGAGTCAGGCGCAGACCTGCTCGACGAAGGTCCGCCGCCCGCATTCGCCGTTCACGCAGGTGAATCGGCGGACCGTCAACGCGACCAGCACCTCGTGACCGCCCAACCTGACATCGGCCAGCCGCCGCACATAGCGACCATGCCTTGTGGTCGACCAGGTGCTGCAGGTGCCACACCGAGCTGAAGGAGCGCGTCGGGCGCATGCTGCACTCCTTCCTGCGCTGGAAGCAGCGGCAGGGCCACGGCGACGGCCCCGCGAGCTGTAAGGCCAGCCGCCGCTGCTGGACGCTGAGCTACCCCGACGACGGCTTCCACCTCGACGTGCTGCCCACCATCCCCGACCCGGCGGTCCCGCCGACCGGCATCCTGCTCACCGACAAGCAGCTGCGCGCGTGGCAGCACAGCAACCCCATTGGCTACGCCACCTGGTTCCAGCTGCGCTCGCAGCTGGACCGCCACCTGGTCGAGGCGAAGCGGCACGCGAACGTCGCCGACGTGCCGGACTGGGCCATCGGCCCGCCCTCCTGGGGAGCGGGCCGCCGCCCGGCCCGCCATGTCAGGCGGACCTTGACGCTCGTACGGACGCTGGCGGGTCGGGCGGTGGTCTGCTCGGCTTGCCCGGGTCGGTGGCAGGCGGGATGGCCTACCGCAACCACCCACGAACCGCGACCCGCCGACGATCTTCGGCCATCCTGGAGCCGGAGCGCCCCCGCCGGAGGCGCCCTAACCGCAACCCCGCGACCGCCTGCAGCTCGCCGACGCGGCCGGCGTGCGCTCCCCTACGCCGCGCGGGCTCGTGGCCGCGTGGCCCGGCCGGCTGCTGGCCCATCACGTCACCCCGTCGGCCGGCTGTCGTTCTGTGGCGGCCCTCCGGGCTTCCCGCTCTCCGCGCCAGCCGCCAGGCATCAGGCGGGACGGCCGCAGAGCGACAGCGGCAGCGGCCGGCGCGCGCCCAGGCGGCGGCGCGTGCGGCCCGTCAAGGGCCGCCTTGATAGACGTACAGAAAGTCCTCCCACACCGGCCGGCAGCCGGCCGTCCCGCCCCCGCGCGAGGGGTCACGGCGGGTTGACGTGTCGGTACCCGATGCTACTCTGGCGCTCGTCGACCACGCCAGCGCGGCCTTCCTGCCGGATCGCTGGACTCGACGTCGGAGATGCTGAGCGGCCTTCTGCCGCTGATGCGGGCCACGTCCCGTCGGCTCTCGATCGCACCGGCCGCTATGCCGGTCTCCCGAATCCGCTGAGCGGCCCAGCACGGTCTTCCCTGCCGTCCACGATGGCCTCGGATTCACACATCTCCACGGGTGGGGGCAGCCTGCGGCAACCCGCCGGATGCCGAGATCCCAGGCTCCCCACTCGTGCTGGCCCACTCATCAGGTCCACGAGCGTGAAAGGACATGACCCATCGGCGGGAAGTGGCGCGACCACGACTCCGCCCTCCGGCGTCAGCCGCCCTCTCGGCGGTGCCAGGAGACACGACGAACACCACCAGCGGACCCAAGTCCACGGCTGGTGGTGCTTCGTCTCCCCTCCCTGCCACCACCTGAAGAGGAGACAGCCATCTTCACCACCTACCGCCCCGGCCTCACCGCCGGTCGTGACGCCCAGGTTTTGCACCGCGCCGCCTCTCCGGAGTTCTCCGGCTGGCTGGAGCACACCCGCCCCGCCAGTGGCTGCGCCCGCCCGATCCGCCTCACCGGCACCATCGCCGCCGTGGACCGAGACACCGGCCGCATCACCGGCCAGATGCACACCGACGAGCTGCCCGACCGGACGCTCTACAAGGCGTGCGGCAACCGCCGCGAATCGCAGTGCCCGGACTGCGCCTGGGTCTACCAGGGCGACGCCTACCAGGTCGTCTGTCGTGGCCTGACCGGCGGTAAGGGCGTCCCCACCTCGGTCGGCCGGCACCCGGTCGTCTTCGCCACCTTCACCGCCCCGTCCTTCGGTCCGGTCCACCACCGGCACGTCCCCCGCCACACCTGCCGCCACCGGCAGCGCTGCGACTGCCGCCCATCCCCGTGCCGTGCCCGCAGCAACGCAGGCACCTGCCGGCACGGGCAGCCGGCGGCGTGCTTCGCCCGCCACGACGCCGACGATCCGCGGCTCGGACAGCCGTTGTGCCTCGACTGCTACGACCACGCCCACCAGGTCGTCTGGAACTACTTCGCCGGAGAGCTGTGGCGGCGCACCAAGCAGGCCATCGAACGTCACCTCGCCGCCCTGTGCCGCCGACGCGGGATCCCCTTCGTCCAGGTGATCACCGACTCCGGCAAGGCGCGCCGGCTGCCGCCGGTCCGGGTGTCACACGGCAAGGTCGCCGAGATGCAACGCCGCGCCGCCGTGCACTTCCACGTCCTGCTGCGCCTCGACGGCGTCGACCCCAACGACCCGGACACCCTCGTGCCGCCGCCAGCCGGCATCACCGTCGACGACCTAGAGGAAGCGGTCGAGGTCGCCACTCGGCAGATCACCGTCACCACACCCGCGCACCCCGACCAGCCGCAGGGTTGGCTGGTCGCCTGGGGCGAGCAGGTCGACGTCCGACGCATCAACACCGCCGACGGCGAGCTGACGGACGGCAAGGTGGCCGCTTACCTGGCCAAGTACGCCACCAAGGCCACAGAAGCCACGGGCCACTCGTCCGCCCGGCTCACCCCGGCCACCATCGACGGCTACGCCGACCCCCAAGGCGTCCACACCGCCCGCCTCGTCGACGCCTGCTGGCACCTAGGCCGCCCCACCCACAGCGACACCGCCAGCGGCGCCGCAACCGCCGACGATTGTCAAGACAGCCTTGACGCCAAACCGCGCCCCTACTCCGGGCTGCGCCGATGGGCTCACATGCTCGGCTTCGGCGGCCACTTCCTCACCAAAGCCCGCCGCTACTCCGTCACCTTCGGCCTGCTCCGAGATACCCGCACCACCTACCGGCGCGAAGAGGACGACGAGCCAGCCGACACGATCACCGTCGGCACCCTCACCTACATCGGGTCCGGCTGGCTCAGCGAAGGTGATGCCCTGCTCGCCAACACCGCCGCGCGACAGCGGCGCGAGAGCAGACGCATCGGCCGAGAAGAACTCACCCACGAAGCCTGGCTCACCGGAGCCGCCGCATGACCCACGACCTCCGCCCCCGCTGGTACTCGCCCGCCGAGGTCGCCGTCCTGCTCGGCTTCGGCATCTCCAAGGTCAAGATGAAGATCGCCACCGGCGAACTGCGCTCCATCAAGGACGGCAAGTACCGCCGCATCCTCCCTGAATGGGTCGACGACTACATCCGCGAACAGGTCGAACGCCAGGAGGCTGCCTGATGCCCGGACGCGCACGAGCCAACGGCGAAGGCTCCATCTTCCCGTACCGGAACGGCTTCGCCGCCTACGTCTGGGTCACCAAGCCCGACGGCAGGCGCACCCGCAAGTACGTCTACGGCAAGACCCGCGAAGCCGTCCACGACAAGTGGATCAAGCTGCACCAGCAGGCGAAGCAGGGGCCGGTGGCGACGAGCGTTCCCACGGTCGGCAGCTTCCTAACGTACTGGCTGGCCGAGATCATCCAGCCGAACCGGGCACCGTTGACCTACGCCACCTACGAGACGTTCGTCCGCCGCTACATCGCGCCGGGCCTCGGGTCCAAGCGGCTCGACCGGCTCCAATCCCGCGACGTGCAGACATGGATCAACCGGGTGGCCCGGACCTGCCAGTGCTGCGCCCAGGGCAAGGACGTCGCCCGCCCGAAGCACAAGCGACGCTGCTGCGCGGTCGGCCGCTGCTGCCACGCGGTCCCGTCGACGCGCACTGTCAGCGACATCCGGGCCGCGCTGCGGGCCGCCCTGACCCACGCCCAAGCCGAAGACCTCATCACCAAGAACCCGGCCGTCGCGGTCACCCTGGCCACCGTCCGCCGACGGCGGGGCAAGTCCTGGTCGAGCGACGAGGCCCGCAAGTTCCTGGAGTCCGCCCGCGCCGACGAGGACCCGCTCTACGCCGCCTACGCCCTGGTCCTCGTCACCGGTCTGCGCAAGGGCGAGGCTCTGGGACTGACATGGGAGGACGTCGACTTCGACGCCGGAGAGCTGACCATCGGCCGCCAACTCCAACGCGTCCGCAGGCAGCTCCTGCACCGCGATACCAAGACCCAGGCGTCCGACGCCACGCTCCCCCTGCCCGACATCTGCCTGACCGCCCTCAAGCTCAGACAGCAGCAACGCGACGAGGCCGAAGCAGCCGCCGGCAAGGCATGGCACGAAACCGGACTCGTCTTCACCACCCGCTTCGGCACACCCATCGAGCCGCGCAACTTCCAGCGCTCCTGGCAGACGAGGTGCGAGAAAGCCGGCGTCACGCCGATCACGGTCCACGACGCCAGGCGAACCTGCGCCACCCTCCTGGCCGACCTCGACGTCCACCCCAGAGTCGCCATGCAGGTGCTGAGACACGCCCGCTTTGCCGTAACGATGGAGATCTACACGCAGGTCACATCGACAAAGACCAGAGAAGCACTCAAGCGCCTCGGCGACTCCCTGAAACACTGACGAGAACTGCTGTACAAAGCTGCTGTACGCAAGCAGAAAGGCCACCTCCCGCACCCGGGAAGTGGCCTTTGACCTGCGTGGGCGATACTGGGATCGAACCAGTGACCTCTTCGGTGTGAACGAAGCGCTCTCCCGCTGAGCTAATCGCCCTCAGCGCGCATGACTCTACCTGATCGACGGCCCGGACCAAAAACCGGGCCTCAGTGCGTCGCGAGGTAGTGCAGCGCCCGCGCGACCACGTCGATGCCGAGGCTGTACTTCAGCGACAGCCACACCACCACCGACACGAAGACCAGCCCGACCAGGCCGAGCACGAAGCGCACCGGCAGCGATCGGCTGGTCACCCAACGGGTCCAGGCGTTGACGTGCCGGCGGGTGAACGCGAGCAGCCGGCGGGCCCAGTGGAACTCGACCGCCCAGACGCCGAGGCCGGCGATGACCAGCAGCCAGCCGGGGCCGGGCAGCGGGATGAGCGCGATGCCGACGGTGACCACGACGGCGCCGAGGATGCCGATGAAGATCTTCAGCGCGACGCGGCCGGTGGGGTTGGCGCGGATGAGGTCGAGCGTGGTGTGCAGGCGACCTCGCCAGCCCCGCCGACGCGGCGCGGTGGGCGCGGCTGGGGAACGCCCGTCGACCGGCACTTCGTACCCCCGATTTCTGGCCGTTCGGGCCGCATCCTCCGGCGGATCGCCCGGGGCCCGCGATGCCACCGGGGTTTCCCTCGTGACCATTTCCACCCCCAGTGTCGCGCGGGACCGTCACCCCTGCTGAGGACTGGACGTTACCGGAGTAAGTCGACGACTGAACCACCCGTTGCCGGGCGGGACGACGGAGTGGGCGGAACCGGAAATCCTACTCGGGGTCTCCCGGCCCCGAAGGCTTTCCGATCCCCTTCCCACCACTGGGTGAAGTCAGCGTATGGCGGAGCGTAGCCAGGAGCAGCACCTGAGTATGGGAAAAGCGGGACACGCGCGTTCCGCAGCGGTGCCGGGGGGAGAACGTCCATGAGTGTCATCCGACCGACGACCGTAGAGGTCGAGACGTCGCTAAGGCTCGTCGCGCCTGACGCCACCGCCTTGCCGGTGCGTGCCAGTCTGCGTTACGACCCTGCTGACCCGTATGCGGTCCATGTCCTGTTCCATGCCGAGTCCGCCGGCGGCGAGGCGGTGAGCTGGTCGTTCGCGCGCGAACTGCTGGTCACCGGGCTCGACGAGCCGGCCGGCATCGGTGATGTGCGGGTCTGGCCGTGGGCCACCCCGCGCGGCGACTTCGTCGCGCTGGCGCTGTCGTCCCCGGACGGCAACGCCCTGTTCGAGGTTCCGCGCAGCGTGTTGGTGCGTTTCCTGCGCCGGACCTACGTCGTCGTTCCGCGCGGCCGGGAGGCCGAGCACCTGGACGTCGACACCGCGGTGAACCGGCTGCTCGCCGGTCGCTGAGCACGACCACACCCGGGGCCGCGCGGATCTGCCGAGTCCGCGCGGCCCCGGGCCGTCTCACCACCGGGGGTACGCGGTCAGCCGCGTGTGGTGATCCCGCCGTCGACCGGGATGACCGCCCCGGTCAGGTACGCGCCGGCGCGGGACGCGAGGTAGATCGCGGTGCCGGCCATGTCGTCGGGGTGGCCGATGCGGCCGAGCGGCACCTGCTGTTCGATGGCGGCGCGCGACTCGGGGTCGTCGAGCGCGAACGCCATCATCTTGCTCTCGAACGGCCCGGGCGCGATCGCGTTGACCGTGATCGCCTCGCCGGCGAGCTGGTGGGCGAGGCCGCGGGTGAGCATGTGCACGGCGGCCTTGGTGGCGGAGTAGGCGTACACCTCCATCCACGGCACCCGGAGCCCGTCGATCGAGCCGATGTTGATCACGCGGGCCGGGTCGTCGGCATCGGCGGCGGCGCGCAGCGCCGGCAGCAGCGCGGTGGTGAGCCGGAACACGGCCTTGACGTTGACGGCCCAGAGCTTGTCGAACGCGCTCTCCGGGTACTCCTCCAGCGGCGCACCCCAGGTGGCGCCCGCGTTGTTGACCAGCACGTGCAGCCGGTCGTGGCGTTGCCGGACGGCTTCGGCCAGCGCCAGCGCGCCGGCGTCGCTGCCGAGGTCCGCCGGGATCGCCTCGCAGTGTCCCTCGGCGGAGAGTTCCTCGGCCACCGCCTCGCACACGTCGGCCTTGCGCGAGGAGATGATCACCTGGGCGCCGGCCCGCACGAAGCCGCGCGCGATCATCAGCCCGATCCCCCGCGAGCCGCCGGTGACCAGGACCGTCTTGCCGTCGACCGAGAACAGATCCGTCATGCCCATCCCATCGCCGTCGCCGCCGGGCCGTGGGCCGGTCACCCGGCCCGAGCCTTACCGATCGGTAACCTAACCGTCCGTGGTGTGCCCCGACAAGGCGTCGGAGCGGGGTGAAACCGTCGAGATGCAACGTGCGTCCGGGCCGGTTACCGTCAAGGATGATGGTCACTACCGGTCAGCCCTCCCCGGCCACCCGCACCGGCCTCTCGGACACCCGCCTCGACCCCGACGAGATCGTCACCGGCGCGCTCGACGACCTCACCGCCGCACCCGGCTGGCCCCGGCCGATCCTGCTCGACCGTGACCTGCTGGTCCTGGTCACTCACGGCCACGGCACCGCCGAGCTGGACTTCCGGGCCGTGCCGTGCCGGCCCGGCACGCTGCTGCGCGCCCGCCCCGGCCAGGCGCTGCGCTGCCTCGGTCAGCAGCTCGACGCCACGGTGGTGAGCTGGGGGCCGGACGCGCTGCGCGGCCTCGACGTCGACCCGGACGCGGTGCCCGCCCACCGCCAGCTCACCGGCGAGGACGCCGACGCGGTGATCAGCGAGGTGAGTCAGCTCGCCGTGGACGCCGACCGGCACGCGCTGGTGCCCGCCGCCGCGGCGTTGCTGCGTCACCAGCTCGCCGTGCTGCTGCTGCGGCTGAGCCTGCTGCCGCGGGGCGAGGAGGGGCCACCGCCGGGCGCCGAGGCGGTGACGTTCCGGCGGCTGTGCCGCGAGGTGGAACGCGGCTACCGGCACACCCGCCGGGTGGAGGACTACGCCGCCCAGCTCGGCTGCTCCGTGCGTACCCTGACCCGGGCCTGCCTGGCGGTGACCGGTCGCAGCGCCAAGCAGGTCATCGACGAGCGGGTGGCGTTGCAGGCCTGCCGGCTGCTGGCCGCCACCGACGACCCGATCGCCCGGATCGGCCGGCTGCTCGGTTTTCCCGAGCCGACCAACTTCGGCCGCTTCTTCACCCGGGAGGTCGGGGTGAGCCCGGGGGCGTTCCGGGCCGCCCGGGAGCAGCCGCTGCCCGTCCGTCTGGTGCGTCCGCGCCCGCCCGCCGACTCCCCCGCGCCGGCCGGCCGGGCATGATGGCAGTGTGCAGATCTCCGCGCGCGGCGACTACGCGGTCCGGGCAGCCCTGAGCCTGGCCACCGCGTACCCCACCCTGCTGTCCACCCAGGCCATCGCGGCGGAGCAGGACATGCCCCGCAAGTTCCTCGAGGCGGTCCTGGCCGACCTGCGCCGGTCCGGGATCGTCCGGGCCCAGCGCGGCGCCGAGGGCGGTTACACGCTGTCCCGACCGCCGCGCGACGTCACCATCGGGCAGGTGTTGCGCGCCGTCGACGGTCCGCTCGCCGGGGTACGCGGGCTGCGTCCCGAGGAGACCCGCTACGAGGGCGCGGCGGAGAACCTGCCCCGGCTCTGGGTCGCGGTGCGCGCCTCGGTGCGGCGGGTGGTCGACGAGGTGAGCCTGGACGAGCTGGTCAGCGGCCGGCTGCCGGCGCACGTGCGCAAGCTCACCACCCAGCCGGACGCGTGGGAGCCCCGCTGATCACAGCGTGGTGACGACCTCCTCGTACGGCAGCCGGGGCAGCCGTTCCCGCCAGGCGTCCGGGGCCGGGCGGCCGATGTTCATCAGCAGCAGCACCCGGTGCCGCCCGTCGGGGAAGAACTCGCGTTCCACGCCGGTCGCGTCGAACCCGGCCATCGGGCCGGCGGCCAGCCCGGCGGCGCGTACCCCGACCACCAGGTAGCCGATCTGGAGCGCGGCGTTGAAGCGGGCCTGCGCCTCCCGGCCGGCCGGGTCGCCGGTGAACCAGTCCCGCGCGCCGGGGCGGTGCGGGAACAGTTCGGGCAGCCGGTCGTGCCAGTCGACGTCGGCGGCGAGCACCGCGGTCAGCGGCGCGCCGGCCGTCTTGTCCCGGTTGCCGGCGCTGACGTACGGCAGCAGCCGCGCCCGGGCCGCCGGCGAGCGCAGCAGCAGCACCCGCAGCGGCTGCGCGTTCAGCGCGGTCGGTCCGTTGCGGACCAGGTCGTGCACGGCCCGGACCTGCGCGTCGTCGACCGGCTCGTCGGTGAACGCGTTGGCCGTGCGGGCCGCCCGGAACAGCAGGTCCTGGGCGGCCCGGTCGAGCGCGAGCAGTTCGTCGGCGGGCGCGGTCACCACGACTCGGACCAGTCTTCGAGGGTGGTGGTGTAGCGGCCCCGGTGGTGCAGCAGCGGGTCGCCGTCCTCGCCGGCGCCGAGCGCGAGCGGCTCACCGAGCACGATGGTGTGGTCGCCGGCCTCGATCCGCCGGACCACCCGGCACAGCAGCACCGCCAGCGCGTCGCCGATCAGCGGCACCCCGAACGGGCCGGTGGTCCAACCGGGGTGGGCGGTGAACCTGTCGATGCCGCTGGTGGCGAAGATCTGCGCGATCTCCTGCTGGCCGGAGGCGAGCAGGTGCACCGCCACGTGCTCGGCGTGCGCGACGGTCGGCCAGCTCGACGACGCGCGGCCGAGGCAGACCGAGACCAGCGGTGGGTCCAGTGACACCGAGGTGAACGAGGTGGCGGTGAAGCCGGCCGGCGGCAGCGTCGGCAGGAGCCGGTCGCCGCGCAGGCCGGGCGTGGTGACCACGGTGACCGTGGACGCCTGCCGGCGCAGCAGGCCGCGGAACGAGTCGACGTCGACCGGGCGCAGCTCGACGGTGCCGGTGCCGGGCCGGTCCACGGTGGTCACGACGCCACCAGCTCTCGGGCGGCGTGGACGCTGGCCGGCCGGGGCAGGCCGTAGTGTTCGCGCAGGGTGCGCCCGGTGTACTCGGACCGGAACAGCCCGCGTCGGCGCAGCAGGGGTACGACGTGGTCCACGAAGGCCTCCAGTCCGTGGGGTAGCAGTGGTGGCATGATGTTGAAGCCGTCGGCGGCGCCCCGGGTGAACCAGAGTTCGATCTGGTCGGCGATCTGCTCCGGGGTGCCGACCACGACGCGGTGCCCGCGCCCGCCGCCGAGCCGGCCGATGAGCTGCCGGAGGGTGAGCCGTTCCCGCCGGGCCAGGTCGACGACGAGCTGGTAGCGGCTCTGGTGGGACTGGACGGTGGTGGCGTCGGGCAGGTCCGGCAGCGGCCCGTCGAGCGGTCGACCGGTGAGGTCCAGCCCGGTCATGCCGGAGAGCTGGGCGAGCGCGTGCTCGGGCACGATCAGCGCCTCCAGTTCGTCGGCGAGGGCACGGGCCTCCCTCTCGGTACCCCCGATGACAGGTGCGATACCGGGCAGCACCTTGATCAGTTCCGGGTCGCGGCCGGCGTCGGCGGTGGCCCGTTTGAGCGCGGCGTAGAACGCCTGGCCGTCGGCGAGTGTCTGCTGGGCGGTGAAGACGGCCTCGGCGTAGCGGGCGGCGAACGCGATGCCGTCGGCGGACGAGCCGGCCTGCACCAGCAGCGGGCGGCCCTGCGGCGGGCGGGGCGTGTTGAGCGGCCCGGCCACCCGGAACCGTTCGCCGGTGTGCGCGATCTCGTGCACCCGGTCGGTGTCGGCGAAGACGCCGCCGGCGGTGTCGAGCACCAGCGCGTCGTCCTCCCAGCTGTCCCAGAGCTTGATCGCCACGTCGACGTGTTCGGCGGCGCGGCGGTACCGGTCGGCGTGCGCGGGGTGGTCGTCGAGGTTGAAGTTGCGGGCCTCGCGGGCCTGGGCGGAGGTGACGATGTTCCAGCCGGCCCGGCCGCCGCTGAGGTGGTCGAGCGAGGCGAACGCGCGGGCCAGGTTGAACGGTTCGGTGTAGGTGGTCGAGGCGGTGGCGATCAGGCCGATGCGCTCGGTGACGGTGGCCAGTGCGGCGAGCAGCGTGAGCGGCTCGAAGACGGCCTGGATGTTGTGCCGGACGGCCGGGCCGACGGCCAGCCCGTCGGCGAGGAAGACCGAGTCGAGGGTGCCCCGCTCGGCGATGCGGGCCAGCTCCTGGAAGTGGCGTACGTCGGCGAGACGGCCGGGGTCGGTGCGTGGGTGCCGCCAGGCGGCCTCGTGGTGGCCGACGCCCATCAGGAAGGCGTTCAGGTGCAGGGTGCGGGTCATGGCGGTTCCTCTCAGGCGGTGGTGACGTCGACGCGCCAGGTGGAGAAGCGACGTTCCCCGGCGACGAGGAGCTGGTTGACCACCAGCCCGATGGCGGAGATGGTGATGATCCCGGCGTACATGTCGGGGATCGCGAAGTTGTACTGCGCGTAGTTGACGAGGTAGCCGAGGCCGGCCTTGGCGCCGACCATCTCGGCGGCGACCAGCACCAGGATCGAGTACGCCCCGGCCAGCCGGACGCCGGTGAAGATGGTCGGCACGGACGCCGGCAGGATCACCTTCTGGAACAGCCGCAGGTGGTCCAGGCCCATCGAGCGGGCCGAGCGCACCAGCAGCGGGTCGACGCCCTTCACGCCGGCGATGGTGTTCAGCAGGATCGGCCAGGAGCAGGCGTAGACCACCAGGGCGATCTTGGAGGTCTCACCGAGGCCGAGGATGAGCACGAAGACCGGCAGCAGCGCCAGCGCGGCGGTGTTGCGGAACACCTCCAGCAGCGGGCTGAGCAGGTCGGCGAGGGGGCGGTACCAGCCGATCAGCAGGCCGAGCGGGATGGCGGTGGCCACCGCGAGGGCCAGGCCGGTGAGCGAGCGGGTGAGGCTGGCGCCGACGTGGTCGGCGAGCTGCCCGCTGCGCAGCAGCTCCCACCAGGCGAGGAGCACCTCGGAGAGCGGGGGCAGGAAGACCCGGTCGACCAGGCCGGTGCGGGGCACCACCTCCCAGATCGCGGCCAGCGCCAGCAGCGCGACGCTGCGGTGCAGGGCCCGGCCGCCGAGCGCGAGCAGCCGGCCGGTCCGGGCGGGGGCGACGGCCGCCGGGGGCACGGTGGGCCGGGCCGCCGCGGCGGCGGGTCGTTCGGCGATGTCAACCAACGCGGGCCTCCTCGCGGACGGCGGACTGCGCGGCGCGTACCTCGTCGCGCAGCAGCGTCCAGATCTGGTGCCGGTGGTGCCGGAACGCGTCGGTGGAGCGGACGTCCTCGGCCGCCTCCCGATCTCCCAGTTCGATGTCGATGACCTGCTTGATCCGGCCGGGGCGCGACGTCATCACGGCGACCCGCTGGCCCAGGTGCACGGCCTCGTCGATGCCGTGCGTGATGAACACGATGGTCTTGCCGGTGGCCTGCCAGATCCGGACCAGCTCGTCCTGGAGCAGGTCGCGGGTCTGGGCGTCGAGCGCGGCGAACGGCTCGTCCATGAGCAGCACGTCCGGGTCGTACGCGAGGCTGCGGGCGATGGCGACGCGTTGCTTCATGCCGCCGGACAGTTCGTGCGGGTAGCGGTCGGCGAAGCCGGTGAGGCCGACCAGGTCGAGGTGGTGGGCGACCAGCTCGGCGCGCTCGGCGCGGGGCAGGCCCTTGGCCTCCAGTCCGAACGCGACGTTGCCGGCGGCGGTGCGCCAGGGCAGCAGCGCGTACTGCTGGAAGACGATGCCCCGGTCCAGGCCGGGCCCGGTGACCGGGCGGCCGTCGACGAGCACCTGCCCGGAGGTGGGGGTGGCCAGCCCGCCGAGCAGGTCGAGCAGGGTGGACTTGCCGCAGCCGCTGGGGCCGACGACGACCAGGAACTCGCCGGGGCGTACGCCGAGGGTGAGGTCGTCGAGCGCGGTGACCGCGCCGCCGTGACCACGCCGGCCCGGGAAGACCTTGCGCACCCGGTCGAAGCGGATCTTGTCGGTGCTCATGCGCCACCGCCGGGGTTGGCGAACGCGTTGAACCGGTTGGTGTAGAGGTCGGCGGGCTTGGGACGCGGGCCCTTCAGCTCACCGGCGTCGGCCAGCCAGTCGATCCAGGTGGCGAACTCCCGGTCGGTGATGACGCCGCCGGTCTCGGCGACGCCGCTGGACTTCCAGTAGTCGACAAGGGTGGCGTCCTCGTTGCGGCCCCGCTTGCCGATGATCTCCCGAAGTCGGGCCACCACGGTCTCCCTGGGCTGGGTGCGCGCCCACTCGATGGCCTTGCCCACACCGGTGACGAACGCGCGGACGGTGTCCGGGTTGCGGGCGATGAAGTCGTCGCGGAAGACGTAGCTGCCGGCGCTGAACGCCCCGAGCAGTTCGTAGTCGGTGAACACGGTGCGGATGCCGCCGGCCGCGACCGCCTTGTCGCGGATCACGCCGCCGAGCACCGCCACGTCGATCTGCTTGGCGCGCAGCGACTGTTCGGTGTTGACCGGGGGCAGCGCGACCAGTTCGACGCGGCCGATCTCGTCGGCGGTCAGGCCGCCCCGGGCCAGCCAGGTGCGCAGCACGGCCTCGGCGTGCGCGCCGAGCGTGTTCATGCCGACCCGCTTGCCGATCAGGTCGCGCGGGCCGCGGATCGGGCTGTCGTCGCGCACGTAGTAGCCCTGGAAGGTCTGCGCGTCGGAGCCGTAGTAGCTGACCACGGCCGTGATCGGCGCGTTGGCGGTCTGGAGTTTGACGATCGCGCCGTTGAACGCGCCGCCGAAGTCGCTCTGGCCGGTGGCGGTGGCCTGGATGTCGGCCGGGCCGCCGGTGACGTTGCCGATCCAGTTGAGTTTCACGTCGCCGAGGTAGCCGAGGTCGGCGGCGAGTTCGGGGAGCGTCACCTGACCGACCGAGCCCTGGTAGCGCAGTTCGGTGGTCTGGTCGCCGGCGGCGGCGTCGGTGCCGCAGCCGGTGGCGGCGGTGAGGGTGAGCAGGGCGACGGCGGCGGCGAGGGCACGCCGGGGTGATCGGGTCGAGGGCATGGTGGTGTCTCCTGATCTGTCCACGATGCGGTGGAGGGGGCCCACGTGGGGGCGGAGCGCACGCCGTGCCGCGCCGGGCCACGATGCGCCGGCGACGGGAACGGACGGGCGGAGGAGGGGGAACGACGAGCGTTCGGCTCAACAGAGCGCGCTCGCGTGCCGGACCAGGTCGACGTGCACGCGAGCGGTGAGGAGAAGCTCGTCCCGCTGCGACATGCCCTCATGCTGCCGACCGTTGTCCCCGCCGGTCAACGCCCTTCCAGTCAGTGAGACTTTCATCGCTGGCTTTGTTACGACCCGTCTCCACCAGCATTTACCACCCCTTAACACCTACCCATTGGATAGAGATTGTGCCGGGCGCGACGCCCACCGTCCAGACCGGACCGCACCAGGTTTCGCGTTTCGTCGATCCGGGCATGTTCCTCCTCGCAGAGGCAGGGAGATCGAAGGAGGCACCCCCGATGGGCGTTCAGTTCCGCAAGCGCAAGAAGTACGGGCCGCTGATCCTCCACTTCACCCAGAACGGGTTCTCGTCGTGGAGCATCAAGATCGGCCGCTGGTCCTGGAACTCGAACACCCGCGCCCACCGCGTGGACCTTCCGGGGCCGCTCTCCTGGAAGCAGGACAAGGCCTGACCCCGGGCGAGGAACTCCGGGGAAATCCGGTGCCGACGAACCGTCGGCACCGGATTTCGTCGTCCGGTCCGGTGTTCCGCCGCCGCGCCCCGGTCCGAGGCGGACAATCGCGACATGGTGCACCTGACCCTGCGGCGGATGCGGCGGCGGGCCGTGGCGGCCTGCGCGCTGATGCTGGTCGGCTACTTCCTGGTGCCGGTCGAGGCGGACCCGAACGGGTGGCGACTGGCCCTGCGCTCGGTCGCCACGGTGCTGCTGGTGGCGGCGGTCGCGTTCCTGGTGACCGGCCAGGTCCGCCGCCAGCTCACCCGCGACCAGCCGACCGGCGACGCGGAGGACCGCGCGCTCACCCGGCTCGCGATCGCGTTGATCGCCGGCCTGCTGGTCTTCGCGCTCGCCGACTACGTGGTGGCGGACACCCGCCCCGGTGAGTTCGTCGGGTTGCGCACCCGGATCGACGCGCTCTACTTCGCGTTGGCCACGCTGACCACGATCGGCTACGGCGACGTGCACGCGCAGGGCCAGATCGCCCGGGTGGCGGTCTGCGCCCAGATGGTGTTCAGCATCGGCGTGGTGGCCACCGGCGCGTCGGTGGTGGTCAGGCAGATGACCCAGCGGTCGTCCCGGCGCTGATCACCACGTCGCCACCGAGCCGGCCGGGCTCCGGGTCACGGGTCACCGCGCCGGCGGTGAGCAGCGAGGTGAGCGCGCGGTTGGCGTCGGCGGCCCGGTAGACCGTGGCGGTGGCCGCGAACCGGCGCAGCTCGGTCACCGTACGCGGGCCGGACCGGGCCAGCTCGGCCAGCAGCTCGCGGCGCAGCGGGCCGGGCTCCGGGTCGAGCGTGATCTCCAGCAGCCGCCCCGCCGGATCGGCCGGGTCGCGGTAGCGCACGCCCGCGTACTCGTCGACGGCCCAGAGTGCGTCCTTCATCGTCTCCAGGCCGCGGTCGGAGCCGGTGGCGTAGCCGAGCCGTCGGGCCGGCCCGTCCTCGGGCACCAGCTCGACCTCGGTGACCAGCGGGAAACCGGCAGCGGTGAGCGCCGGCCGCAGCGACCGGCCGGGCGCGGTGACCAGCAGCAGCTCGGCCGGGCGGCCGGACGCCACGGCGGTCAGCAGGGCCGGGTCGGGCGCGCCGCCGTCGACCACGGCGAGCAGCGGCGCGCCGGCCGCGCCGGCCGCCTTGAGCGCCACCGGCAGCCGGTCCGGTCGGCCGGGCACCAGGTGCACGGCGACGTCGGCCGGCAGGGTGGCCTCGACCGCGCCGAGCCGCGCCGGCAGCTCCGCGTCGCCGTCGGCGAGCACCAGCACGGTCAGCCGCCGCCCGCGCAGCCGGTCGGCGAACTCGGCCACCACACGCAGCGCCGCCTCCGCGCCACCGGCCTCTCCCCCGGCGTACGCCAGGGCGAGCGTGGCCCGCCGCGCCCGGTGCAGCGCGGCGGGGAGCCAGTGGTCGAGCTGGCGGACGAGCAGCTCGCGCAGGACGGCGTCGGTCGACATGGTGCCGTTTCTACCGCACCCGACCACGCGCCCGGCCGGGAACCCCGGTCAGGCCGGGACGGAGATTCCCACGCCGCCCCGGGTCTGGCCGCCGTAGCGCTGCCGCTCGCGGTCGAGGTCGAGCCGGCCGATCCGCTTGCGGGCGGCGAGCGCGTCGTCGTCCAGCAGGTTCGCCGGGACGATCCAGACGATCTCGAACTCCAGCCCGTCCGGGTCGCGGCCGTAGAGGCTCTTGGTGGTGCCGTGGTCGGACGCGCCGCCCAGCGCGCCGGCGGCGGCCAGCCGCTCGGCGGTGGCGGCCAGCTCGTCGAGCGTGTCCAGCTCCCAGGCGAGGTGGTAGAGGCCGACGGTGCCCCGGCCGGCCGGGGACGGCCCGGCCGCCGCGCCGACCTCGAACAGCCCGAGGTCGTGGTCGTTGGTGGAGTCGGGCGCCTGGAGGAAGGCGGCGCCGCGGAAGCCGTCCGGCGTCATCGGGACCCGGCGGAAGCCCAGCACGTCGCGGTAGAAGGCGACGCTGCGCTCCAGGTCACTGACGTAGAGGACGGCGTGGTTGAGCCGGTGGATTCCCATGCCCTCGACGGTACCCCGCTTTAATTGAGCGTTCAACCATTGGCGCTATGATGGGCGTCATGACCCGGTGGCTGGACCCCGACGAGCAGCGGACCTGGCGGGCCTTCCTCGCCGCCTCCCGCGCGCTGATGGACACGCTCGACCGCGACCTGCAACGCGACGCCGGCATGCCGCACGCGTACTACGAGATCCTGGTCCGACTCTCCGAGGCCCCCGGCCGGCGGCTGCGGATGAGCGAGCTGGCCGACGCCACCGGCTCCTCGCGCAGCCGGCTCTCGCACGCCGCCGCCCGGCTGGAGGCCGCCGGCTGGATCCGCCGGGAGGACTGCCCCACCGACCGGCGCGGCCAGCTCGCCGTGCTCACCGACGACGGCTTCGCCACGCTGACCGCCGCCGCGCCCGGCCACGTCGAAGGGGTACGCCGGCATCTGTTCGACGCGCTCAGCCCGGCCCAGGTCGACCAGCTCCGCCGGATCAGCGAGACACTCGCCGAGCACTTGACCCAATCGGCACCAAACTGATCCACTCCAGGGGTTGTACTTACCGTCGCCGGATGAGCACGATGGGGCGTGTCCTCCGGCTTCGCTGACCTGACCGTCCAGGCGCACCATCTGGTGTCCGAAGGCGACCTCGACGGCGCGCAACGGCTGCTCGCCGACGCGCTCAGCGACGCCGACCCGCGTCCCGGCAACGCCTCCCCCGAGCTGGCCGAGGCCGCCGGCCTCCAGGCGCGGCTGCTCGTCGCGCTCGGCGAACCGCACTCCGCGCGCGGCTGGGCCGCGTTCGCGTACGCGGCGACCACCCGCCTGTTCGGCCGCTCCGACGAGCGCACCGTCACCGCCGCCGCGACGCTGGCCGCGGTGCTGCACCGGGTCGGCAGCGACGCCCGCGCCGCGCGGCTCTACTCCGACGTCATCATCGAGCTGACCGCCCGCGACGGGCCCGAGTCGCAGCGGGTGCTGGCCGCGCACGCCGACCTGGCCACCGTGGAGTACGCCCGCGGCCAGTGCGAGGTGGCCCGCGACCGCCTCGCCGACGCCTGGGAGCTGCACCGCGAGGTCTACGGCGACGACCACCCCAGCGGCATCAAGATGCTGGCCAAGCTCGGCGCGATGGAACGCGACTGCGGCCGGTACGCCGAGGCGCACGAGCACCTGGCGCTCGCCGAGGACCTGTGCCGCCAGCACCTCGCCGTGGACGACCCGCTCGCCGTCCAGGTGGCCGGCCTGGCCCGGGCCGCCGCCGACCCGGACCATGTCTGCGCCGCGCCCGAACCACAGGCGCCCACGACGCCGGTGGTGCCCGCCGCCCGGGTCGCCCCGCCCGTCGAGGGTCCACCCGACCTGCCGCCCTACACCCCGCCCGCGCTCGACGAGCCGGTGCGCACACCGCTCTACCACCCGCCGGGCCGGGCCACCGACGCCGGGCACGTGCCCACGCCCCGCACCGCGCCCGAGGCCGACGCCGAGCCGTTCGACGACTACCCGTGGCCGCCGGAGCACGAGCAGCCCTGGCGACCGGACGAGCCGGCCGACCAGCCCTGGCAGGTCGGCGAGCCCGCGGAACAGCCCTGGCGGGTCGGCGAGCCGGCCGAGCAGCCCTGGCCGCCGGCCGAGGACGCGGTGCCGCCGACCGTGGTCGGGCTCACCGCCGACGCGCCGCCCGGCGTACGCCGGGTGCCGCCGGCCCCCGAGCCGTCGTCGCGCTACCTGCCGGTGCACGTGCCCCGGCCACCCGCCACGCCCCGGCGCGAACGGCCCTGGCTGCCGCTGGCGGTGCTCGGCGTGGTGGTGGCGCTGCTGCTGGGCACCATCGCGGTGATCGCCGGCGTGTCCCGGGTGGACGGTGACCGCGACACCCCGGCCGCCCCGTCGGGCGGGCCACCGTCGAGCGGGCCGCCGCCGGCCTCCGCACGGCCCACTGCCAGCGCCCGGCCGGCCGCCTCCCCGGGCACCCCACCGGGCCGGTTCGCGCTCACCGACCGACGTGACAGCATCGTGCTGAGCTGGACGTACCCGGCCGGCGCGGAAGGGCCGGTGGTGGTCGCCGGGGGCCGCGCCGGCCAGCCGCAGCACACCTTCGCGACGCTGCCCGCCGGCTCCGGCGACTACATCGCCTACGGGCTCGACCGCACCACCGACTACTGCTTCACCGTGGCGCTGGTCTGGTCCACCGACACGGTGGCCCGCGCCGCCCCGGTCTGCACCAAGCGACGCCGCTGACCTGTCACTCCGGGTCCGGCTCGGCCAGCGCGGGCAGCCGTACCGTCGCCCGCAGCCCCGGCGCGGCGGCGCCCGGCGTCGCGTCCGCCAGCTCCACCGTGCCACCGGCCCGGCGCACCAGCTCCCGCACGATGGCCAGGCCGAGGCCCGCCCCGCCGGCGTCGCGGGCCCGCGCGTCGTCCAGCCGGGTGAACCGGGCGAACACCCGCTCCCGGTCCGCCGCCGGGACGCCCGGCCCGTCGTCGGTCACCGTGACCAGGTGGTACGCGCCCGCCGGCCCGGCGGCGACCGCCAGCCGCACCTCGGCGGACGCGTGCCGGATCGCGTTCTCCACCAGGTTGACCAGCACCCGGCGCAGCTCCCCCGGGTCCCCCTCGGTCCACCACGCCCCGGCCGGCACCGCCAGCCGCACCGGCGGCGACGGGTAGCGGGCCGCCACGGCGCGCAGCAGCTCACCCAGTTCCACCGGACCCACCGCCGCCGGCCGTGCGGGGCGCGCGTCGTCCTCGTCGAGGCGGGCCAGCAGCAGCAGGTCGTCGACGAGACGGCTCAGCCGCTCGGTGTCGGCGAGCAGGTCGTCGGCGACCGCCGGCCAGTCGGTGCCGTCCCCGAGCCGCCGGGCCACCTCCAGCTCGGTCCGCATGTTCGTCAGCGGGCTGCGCAGCTCGTGCGCGGCGTCGGCCACGAACGCCCGCTGCCGGTCCCGGGACGCGGCCAGCCGGTCCAGCATGTCGTTGAGCGTGACCGCGAGCCGGTGGATCTCGTCCTGCCCGGCCGGCACCGGCAGCCGCTCCGCCCCGGCCCGCCCGGTGATCTCGGCGGCGCCGCTGCGCAGCTCCTCCACCGGGCGCAGCGTCGCGCCCACCACCCGCCAGGCCACCACCGCCAGGCCCGCCACCAGCAGCGGGAAGCCGACCAGCAGCAGGTTGCGCACCACGTGCAGGCTGTGCCGCACGTCGGACAGCGACTTGGCCACCAGCACCGTACGCGGCTCGGCCGGGGTGCCGGCCGGCACCGTCACCACCCGGACCGGCCCGGACAGGCCGACCCGCTGCCCGTCCACCACCAGCCGCTGCCGCTGCCCGGGCCGCAGCTCGTCGGGGCCGAGCATCGGCACCAGCCGGTCCGCGTCGATCGAGGCGGCCCGGATCCGGCTCTGCGCGTCCACCACCTGCACGCGCAACTGGCCGCCGGCCACCGGCAGCGGGTCCGGCAGCGCGTCCTCGGCGGTGAGCAACGCGACCGCGTCCGCGGTCCGCAACGCCTCCGCGTCGGCCGAGCGTTGCAGCGTCCAGCCGAGCGCGCCGAGCAGCAGCGCGCCACCGAGCGCGAACCCGAGCGCCAGCCCGAGCACGCCCAACGCCAGCAGCCGGGCCCGCAGGCCGAGACGGGGTCGCCGGCGGCTCACGTGGCCAGCCGGTAGCCGGCGCCGCGGACCGTCTCCAACCGCTCCCGGCCGATCTTGCGGCGCAGGTAGCCGACGTAGACCTCCACCGCGTTCGGGGCGGTGTCCACCGAGGCGTCCCAGACGTGGTCCAGCAGCTCGGTCTTGGACACCACCTCGCCGGGGCGGCGCATCAGGTAGTCGAGCAGCGCGTACTCGCGGCTGGTAAGCGCCACCTCGGCGTCGGCCCGGGTGACCCGCCGCCGGGCCGGGTCCAGCCGCAGGTCACCGACCGTGAGCACGGCCGGCCGGCGGGGCGCTCCCCGGCGCAGCAGCGCCCGCAGCCGGGCCAGCAGGACCACGTACGAGAAGGGCTTGGTCAGGTAGTCGTCGGCGCCGCAGTCCAGGCCGTCGGCCTGGTCGTACTCGCCGTCCTTGGCGGACAGCATCAGCACCGGCAGCCAGCGCTGCTCGGCGCGTAACCGGCGCACCACCTCGTAGCCGGAGAGGCCGGGCAGCATCACGTCGAGGATCATCGCGTCGTAGTCGCCGTGCCGGGCCGCGTCCAGCCCGGCCGGGCCGGTGGCCGCCACGTCCACCACGAAGCCCTCCGCCGACAGGCCCCGCCGCAACGCCGCGGCGAGCCGCGTCTCGTCCTCCACCACCAGCAACCGCACCGGTCCAGGGTGCCACCACCGGGTCACCCGTAGGGGATCGGCTCAGCGTCCTCACAGCGACGATCCCGCAGCATGGAGCGCAAGGAGGTGCACACTGATGTCTGTGATGAAGAACCGCGCCGTGCTGCGCTGGCTGGTCCCGGTGACCGCGGGGGTCGCCGTGATCGGGGGCGGTGCCGCCGTCGGCACGTTCGCCGCCGGCGCCGACCCGGCCCTGCCCCCGCGCAGCGCCGCCCAACTGCTCGACGACCTGCGGACGTCCCGCCTGGACGGGCTCTCCGGCACCGTCGTGCAGCGCGCCGACCTGGGCCTGCCGCCGATCGCCGCGCTCGCCGGCCAGGCCAGCGGCAACCAGCTCGCCGGGCTGGTCTCCGGCACGCACACGCTGCGTGTCTGGTACGGCGGCGAGGACCGGCAGCGGCTCGCCCTTGTCGACACGCTCGGCGAGCAGGACGTGCTGCGCAACGGCCGCGACGTCTGGACCTGGAACAGCCGGGAGAACACCGCCGTCCACCGGAAGCTGCCGGCCGACGGCAAGGACCTGCCGTCCGCGCCGGCCACCCCGGCCGACGCCGCCCAGCAGGCGCTGGCCGCGATCGACCCGACCACCGCGGTGACCGTCGGCCGGTCCGCCACCGTGGCCGGGCGGGACGCGTACGAGTTGGTGCTCACGCCGCGCGACAAGGCGTCGCTGGTGCACCAGGTGCGCATCGCGCTGGACGCGAAGGAGCACGTGCCGCTGCGCTTCGAGGTGCTCGCCGACGGTCAGGACGAGCCGGCGTTCGAGGTGGCGTTCACCCAGGTCGACTTCCGCACCCCGGACGCCGACCAGTTCCGGTTCAACCCGCCGCCCGGGGTGAAGGTCACCGAGGAGACGACCGAGGCGCGTCCCGGCCCGGCCACCGACCGGAAGCCCGGCGCGGCGGACGCTGAGCGGCCGGACGTGCGTACCGTCGGCACCGGCTGGACCACGGTGGTGGTCGCCAAGCTCGGCGACCCGGCCGGGCTCGACGGCGCGGCCAAGGCCGGCGGCACGAAGGCCGGCGCGGGCGCGCCGGACGCCGACATGCTGGCGAAGGTGCTCGGTGACCTGCCGAAGGTCAGCGGCGACTGGGGCAGCGGGCGGCTGCTGAGCGGCAAGCTGTTCAGCGTGCTGCTCACCGACGACGGCCGGGTGGTGGCCGGTCTGGTCACGCCGGAGCGGCTCTACCAGGCCGCGAAGGGCTGATCGAACGTCGGGCCCGGGGCCCGGTCGGCGTGCGCCGGCCGGGCCCCGAGCCGTGTCCGGGCTTGGTCGAATGGCGGGCGACGCGCTATCTTTCTCAGTTCAGGCACAAAAAAGGAATGGCTTATGAATGCCATTCCTGCGGCAATTTTAGTCAATGAGGAGCCCGCTTGTCAACGCACTCCGACGTGTCGGGTGAGCTGCACCAGGACGACGACGAGATCGGTCGCGAGCAGGAGTACGTCTCGATGCTCTACGACCGGCTGGACGGGCTGCGCGAGCAGGCCGCCCGCCGGCTCGACGAGGAGTTGCGCCACACCGGCGGCACCCAGCAGGCCCGCTCGCAGCGCGACTCCACCGTGGCGATGTACGCCGACCAGGTCGAGCAGTACTCCGCCGTCGAGTCCGGCCTCTGCTTCGGCCGCCTCGACGGGGACGACGGCGCCGCCCGCTACATCGGCCGGATCGGCATCTTCGACACCTCGGGCGAGTACGACCCGCTGCTGATGGACTGGCGTGCCCCGGCCGCCCGCCCGTTCTACCTGGCCACCGCCGCCAACCCGCAGGGCGTACGCCGGCGTCGGCACCTGCGTACCCGCGACCGGAAGGTCACCGGCCTCAACGACGAGGTGCTGGACATCACCGCCGCCTCCCCCACCGCGCACGAGGAGGTCACCGGCGAGGCGTCGCTGCTCGCCGCGCTCAACGCCGGACGCACCGGCCGGATGCGCGACATCGTCGAGACGATCCAGGTCGAGCAGGACCGCATCATCCGCGCCGACCTGCCCGGCGTGATGGTGGTGCAGGGCGGGCCCGGCACCGGCAAGACCGCTGTCGCGTTGCACCGGGCCGCGTACCTGCTCTACACCCACCGCCAGCAGCTCTCCACCCGGGGCGTGCTGCTGGTCGGCCCGAACGCCACGTTCCTGCGCTACATCTCCCAGGTGCTGCCGGCGCTGGCCGAGACCGGCGTGCTGCTGCGCACCCAGGCCGACCTGTTCCCGGGCGTGCACGCCCGGCGCACCGAGCCGGCCACCACCGCGGCGCTGAAGGGCCGCGCGGTCCTGACCGAGGTGCTCGCCGGCGCGGTCCGGGACCGGCAGTGGGTGCCGGCCGAGCCGATCACCGTCGAGCTGCCGCAGCGGGAGGTGCTCACGCTCGACCCGGAGACGGTCCGCCAGGCCCGCGACCGGGTCCGGCGCACCGGCCGACCGCACAACCTGGCCCGCGCGCTGTTCGACGTGGAGATCGTGCACGCGCTCGCCGACCAGGTGGCCGAGCGGATCGGCGCCGACCCGCTCGGCGGGGAGAACCTGCTCTCCGAGGCGGACCGGGCGGAGATCCGCCGCGAGCTGCGCGAGGAGCCGGAGATCGTGGCCGCGCTCGACGAGCTGTGGCCGGTGCTCACCCCGCAGCGGCTGCTCGCCGACCTGTTCGCGTCGCCGGAGCGGATCGCCACCGCCGCGCCGATGCTCACCGACGCCGAGCGGGCCGCGCTGCACCGGGAGCCCGGCGGCTGGACACCGGCCGACGTGCCGCTGCTCGACGAGGCCGCCGAGCTGCTCGGCGAGGACGAACGCGCCGCCGCCGCCCGCCGGGACCGGATCCGCGCGATGGAACGCGAGTACGCCGAGGGCGTGCTGGAGATCTGGCGGGGCTCCCGCTCGATCGACGTGGAGGACGAGGCCGACGGTGGTGAGATCCTCGGCGTGACCGACCTGATCGACGCCGCCCGGCTCTCCGAACGGCAGGAGGAGTCCGACCGGCTCACCACCGCCCAGCGGGCCGCCGCGGACCGCACCTGGGCGTTCGGGCACGTCATCGTGGACGAGGCGCAGGAGCTGTCGCCGATGGCGTGGCGGCTGCTGATGCGCCGCTGCCCGAGCCGGTCGATGACCATCGTCGGGGACGTGGCGCAGACCGGCGCGCTGGCCGGCACGCCGTCCTGGGGCGAGGCGCTCGCGCCGTACGTGGCGGACCGGTGGCGGCTGGAGGAGCTGACCGTCAGCTACCGCACCCCGGCCGAGATCATGGCGGTCGCCGCCGACGTGCTCGCCGAGATCGATCCGGCGCTGCGCCCACCCCGCTCGGTACGCGCCACCGGCGTACCGCCGCAGGACCGGACCGTTCCGGCGGACCGGCTCGCCGTCGAGCTGGTCGAGGCGAGCGCCCGCGAGGCCGCCGTCCTGGGCGACGGCCGGCTCGGCGTGATCGTGCCGGCCGGGCGGGTGGCCGACCTGGGCGCCGCCGTGGTCGCGGCGCTGCCCGAGGCGACCGTCGGCGAGCAGCCGGAGCTGGCGAACCGGGTGGTGGTGCTGACCACCGAGCAGGCCAAGGGCCTGGAGTTCGACTCGGTGCTGGTGGTGGACCCGGACCGGATCGTCGCCGAGTCCCCCCGAGGCCACAGCGACCTGTACGTCGCCCTGACCCGAGCCACCCAGCGCCTCACCATCCTCAGGACGTAAGGAGGGGCCCCTGCTTAACGCATTCGGTAGCGGAGGGGCCCCTGCCTAACAATCCGCTCAGCCGGGGTTGGCGCCCTCGTCGGTGACGTTGCCGACCTGGGCGCCGGGGGCCGAGGCGTCACTCGTCGACCCGCCGGCCGGGGTGCTCAGCCCGCCGGTGGTGGCGTCCCCGGTGGTGGTCGGCGCCACCTTCCCCGGATGCCGCTCCGGCTGCCGGGCCACTCGGCGCACGCTGGCCGGGCCGGCCGTGCCGCCGGTCGTGGTCACCGCGCCCTGGCCGCGGGTCGGCCCGCCGTCGCGCAGCACGTCCGGGTCGATCGCCACGTGCGCCGGGTCGTCCGGATCCGACTCCTGGATCACCCGCTGTTCGTCGGTCGGCGGCACGGTGACCTCGTCCAGCGCGCCCTCGCCGTACACGCCGCCGGCGACCCGCTGTTCGGCCTGCCGGGCGGCGTCCTGCCGGATGTCGTCCTCACGCACGTCAACCACCTCGCAGCTCGTGGTGTGGGTATCCGTGCTGCGTGCCCGGGGTCGGGGGGCTGAAACCGGCCGGGAGGCGCGTCGGTCGCGCACCCGGAGCGCCGGATGTCCGGTTCGGGGCGCGGCCGGCACACCGGCGGCACCCGCCGGTTAGCTTGTCTCGGGGGGCGGGTAGTCGGAGGGTGCCCCCGCCACAGTGTGCGAACCGTGCCGTGGCCGAACTGCGGCAGCGGGGCGAGGGGTGCCGTACGACTCATCAAATCCTGAGGAGGACCAGATGAGCACGCAGGCCGCATCCACCAGGCCGATGAACCGGCCCATGTCGGACGTCCAGAACCGGTCGAGCATGATGGAGTCGCCGACCCGTCCGATGCCGTCGATGCACGACGGCCACCGGGAGGAGATGCCCGCCCCCGGCACCGAGACGAAGCAGGCGTTCCTCACCACCGAGTTCTGGGTGTACGCCGCAGCCGCCGCGGTCGTCGTGATCGCCGCGTTCTGGAAGGGCACCACCGCCAACGGCCTGAACATCAACAACCCGAACCAGGCCTGGTGGTACCTGACCGCGCTGACCGGCGCGTACCTGATCAGCCGTGGTCTGTCGAAGGCGGGCAGCGCGCGCCGCTCCGGCAAGGAGCGTCGCGGTCGGCGCTGACCCGCGCCGCGTGACCGGCGACGCCCCCGGGATCCGTCCCGGGGGCGTCGTCGCGTGCCGTCACTCCTCGCCGAAGTCCCCGCCGTCGTCGCCCTCGAAGGCGTCCTCCAGCATCTCGCCGGCCACCAGACCGCCGGCGACGCCCAGCGCCGCGCCCGCCACCATGCCGCCCATGCCGCCGCCACGACGACCGTGGTGGCCCTGCGGGCCGTAGTGACCGGGGGCGCCGTAGTGGCCCTGCGGGGCGCCGAAGCCCTGGGCGCGCAGGCCGCCGTACCGGGACGTGGTCTCCCGCAGCCACCCGTCGACCACCTGCGGCCAGTCGGCACGCGAGGCGTCGCTGTGCGGGACGGAGTACCGCCCGTAGACGTCGTGCCCGGCGCTGAGGAAGCCGCCGCGCTTGTCGCACTCCAGGATCACCTCGACGCCCTGCTGGCTGGTCACGAACGTCAGCTCGACCTCGGTGACGGTCTGCGCGTACTGCGGCGCGGCGTAGAACTCGATCTCCTGGTAGAACGGCAGCGTCTGCGGCACGCCGTAGATGTGGCCGCGCTCCAGGTCCGCGTGCTTGAAGCGGAAACCCAGCGCCTGGAACGCGTCGAGGATCCGCTCGTGGACCGGCAGCGGGTGCACCGACACCTGGTCCAGGTCGGACTTGTCGACCGCCCGCGCCACCGCCAGCTCGGTACGCAGGCCCATGGTCATGCCGTGCAGCCGCTGCCCGAAGACGTCGGTGACCGGGGTCTCCCACGGCACCGGCATCTGGAACGGGATGGCGAGCTGCTGCTTCGGCGCCAGCTCGAACGCGTCGCTGACCGGCATCCGGTGGAACTCCATGACGCCGGCGTACTCGGTGTCGCCGCCCTCGATCTCGACCCGGGTGACCAGGCCGACGGTGATCCGCTCGATGCGCGCCGGCGCGTCGCCGCCGACCAGGTTGACGTGCCCGTCCAGGGCCAGCCCGGGCCGGGTGTTCGGGTTGGTCAGCACGGTGTCGACGCTGGGGCCGCCCACGCCGAACGCGCTCAACATCTTCTTGAAGACCATCGCCACTCCGCCTCCGCCATCCGCGGGCTCCACCGTGGAGCCCACGGGCCGTGCAGGGCACCCTAACCGCAATGGCTGGGAAATGCCTGAAAGGTCAGGCCACCGGTACGACGATCAGCTCGCCCACCTGCTCGCCGAGTTCCCGGCGGGCCGCCGCGGGCAGGCCCTCGTCGGTGATCAGCACGTCGGCCTCGTCCAGCGGCGCGATGGTGGCGATGCCGATCGTCTCCCACTTGGTGTGGTCGGCGAGCACGACCAGCCGGCGGGCGGCGCCGATCAGCCGCCGGTTCACCGCCGCCTCCAGCAGGTTGGGGGTGGTGAAGCCGGTACGCCGGCTCATCCCGTGCACGCCGAGGAAGAGCAGGTCCACGTTGAGCGCGGCGATGGCCGCCTCGGCGACCGGGCCGGTCAACGCGTCCGACGGGGTACGGATACCGCCGGTGAGCACCACGCTCTGGTCGGTGCGGGGGTTCTGGTAGAGCGCGTCGGCGACCGGGATCGAGTTGGTGACCACGGTCAGTCCGCGTACCCCGGCGAGCCGGGCGGCCAACGCGGCGGTGGTGGTCCCGGCGGAGAGCGCCACCGCCATGCCCGGCTCGACCAGCCCGGCGGCCCGCTCGACGATGGCCTGCTTCTCGGCCCGCTGCCGCACCGACTTGGCGGCGAAGCCCGGTTCCTCGGTGGAGCCGGGGCCGGCCAGCGTCGCGCCGCCGTGCACCTTGTCGATCAGCCCGCGCTCGGCCAGCACCTCCAGGTCCCGCCGGATGGTCATGTCCGACACGCCGAACCGGTCGACCAGGTGGCTGACCCGGACGCCGCCGCGCTGGCGGATCAGCTCCAGGATGGCGCTCTGCCGTTGCTGGGCGAGCATCAGACCGGCTCCTCGCGGACCACCGCCACCTCCCCCGCCGGCACCACCAGGTCGCCGTCGCACCGTTCGCCGGTGAGCAGTTCGACGCCGGTGACCGGCAGCCGGGCCGCGTCGTCGGTGTGGTTGACCACGAACAGCCAGCTCCGCTCCGCCGAGCGACGCCGGACCACCTCCACGCCGGCCGGCGCGGGCACCGGCGGGCGCACGCCGGCCTCGGTGAGCAGTCGGGCCACCAGCCGGTCGGTCGCCGCGTCGTCGAGCCGGGTGCCGACGTACCAGGCGGCGCCCGCGCCGACCGCGTTGCGGGTCAGCGCCGGCACGCCGGGCAGGGGCCCGTCGGCGTACGCGGCGAGCACCTCGGCGCCCTCGGCGTGCAGCCACTCGGTCCACACGTCGGCGTGGGCGCCGTCGTCGAGGCGGACCGTCTCGCCGGCGCGCAGCGGGAAGAACTCCTCCACGCGTACGCCGAGCAGGTCCCGGAACGCGCCCGGGTAGCCGCCGAGCCGGATGTGGTCGTGCTCGTCGACGATGCCGCTGAAGTAGGTGACCAGCGCGGTGCCGCCGGCGTCGACGAAGCGGCGCAGCGCGTCGGTGTCCGCGTCGCGGGTCAGGTAGAGCGTGGGCACCAGGACCAGCCGGTAGCCGGACAGGTCCGTCGACGGGTGCACCACGTCGGCGGTGACGCCGGCCCGCCAGAGCGCGGCGTGCAGCGCGGTCACCCGGTCGGGGTAGGTGACGTCGACGCTGGGGTGGGAGTCGAGTTCCGCGCCCCACCACGCCTCGTAGTCGAACAGCACGGCGACGTCGGCGTCGACCCGGCTGCCGCGTACCTCGGCCAGCGCGCGCAGGTCGGCGCCGAGCTGGCTGACCTCGCGGAACACCTTGGTCTCCGGGCCGGCGTGCGGCACCAGCGCGGAGTGGAACTTCTCCGCGCCGGCCCGGGACGCCCGCCACTGGAAGAAGAGCACCCCGTCGGCGCCGCGCGCGACGTGCGCCAGGCTGTTGCGGCGTAGTTGGCCGGGCGTCTTGGCCACGTTGCGGGGCTGCCAGTTGACCGCGCTGGTGGAGTGCTCCATCAGCAGCCAGGGCGCGCCGCCGGCCACGCCGCGCGTCTGGTCGGCGGCGAGCGCGAGGTTCACCTGCGGCTGCGGGTCGGCGGCGGTGAGGTAGTGGTCGTTGGCGACCACGTCCACGTCGGCGGCCCAGGAGTGGTAGTCCAGGTACTTGATGCCGGTGCCGATCATGAAGTTGGTGGTGACCGGCTGGGGGACGAGCCGGTTCAGCAGCTCCCGTTCGGCGCGGAGCTGGGCGCGCTGCTCGTCGGAGGAGAAGCGCAGGAAGTCGAGCTGCTGGGTCGGGTTGGCGAACGTCGGCGCGGCGCGCGGCGGGTTCACCTCGGCCCAGTCGTGGTAGCGCTGACTCCAGAACGCGGTGCCCCAGGCGGCGTTGAGCGCGTCCAGGTCGCCGTAGCGCTCGCGCAGCCAGCGGCGGTACGCCTCGGCGCTGACGTCGCAGTAGCAGTGCACGTTGTGGCAGCCCAGCTCGTTGGAGACGTGCCAGAGCACGACCGCCGGGTGGGCGGCGTACCGCGTCGCGACCGCCTCGACCAGGGCGAGCGAGCGGTCCCGGAAGATCGGCGAGCTGGGGCAGTACGCCTGCCGGCCGCCGGGCCACAGCACGGCGCCGTCGGCGCGGCGGGGCAGCGTCTCCGGGTGCCGGTGGGCCAGCCACGGCGGCGGGCTGGCCGTGGCGGTGGCCAGGTCGACGCGGATGCCGCCGTCGTGCAGCAGGTCGAGCGCGCGGTCGAGCCAGCCGAACTCGTACCGGCCGGGGGCCGGCTCCAGCAGGGCCCAGGAGAAGATGCCGACCGAGACCAGGTTGACCCCGGCGCGGCGCATCAGCGTGACGTCCTCGGGCCACATCTCCTCGGGCCACTGCTCCGGGTTGTAGTCGGCGCCGTACCAGATGCCCTCGCCGTGCCAGTTCCGCATGAGAGCTGAGGGTGCCCGCGAACGACAGCCAAGTCAACACTTTCCAACATCGACAGCGATTACAACGTTTACCATGTCTTTTCGCTGCCACAGCACGGTTATCGCCGGCCTTTCGCCCTCTTGACAGCGCCGAGCCAACGGGTAGCTTCAACCGCCACCGACTATTTCTGTTCGGACGTGTGGATTCTCGGTGGATCTCGTAGCCACCTCGTCCCCGCAGGAGGCACCATGTCCCGTCCCCGCTCACAGGCCGAGTACCTCGCCCGGCTCGTCCCCCCGTCCGTCGCCGGCCTGCGCCGGCGCTCGCTGCTGGCCGGCGCGGCGGGCGCGGGCGCGTTGCTCGGCACCGGCGCGCTCGCCGGCTGCGGCGACTCCGACTCCGACTCCGGCGGCGACGCGAAGAGCGTCTCGCTCGGCTCGAACCAGTCGGACCCGAAGCCCAAGGACGTCATCGCCAAGGTGATGGACGGCTTCAAGACGTCGTCCGGGGTGACCGTCAACATCAACACGGTCGACCACAACACGTTCCAGGAGAACATCAACAACTACCTGCAGGGCAAGCCGGACGACGTGTTCACCTGGTTCGCCGGCTACCGGATGCGGTTCTTCGCGGCCAAGGGCCTGGCCGGTGACGTCAGCGACGTGTGGGGCAAGCTCGACGGCTACTCCGACGCGTTCAAGAAGGCGTCCACCGGCGACGACGGCAAGCAGTACTTCGTGCCGGCGTCGTACTACCCGTGGGCGGTCTTCTACCGCAAGTCGGTCTGGCAGCAGCGCGGCTACCAGGTGCCGACCACGCTGGACCAGCTCACCACGCTCGGCGCGCAGATGAAGAAGGACGGCCTCACCCCGATCGCCTTCGCCGACAAGGACGGCTGGCCGGCGATGGGCACGTTCGACGTCCTCAACCTGCGGATCAACGGCTACCAGTTCCACATCGACCTGATGGCCGGCAAGGAGTCGTGGACCTCCGACAAGGTGAAGAAGGTCTTCGACACCTGGGCCGGGCTGCTCCCCCTGCATCAGCCGGACGCGCTGGGCCGCACCTGGCAGGAGGCCGCCCAGTCGTTGCAGCAGAAGAAGAGCGGCATGTACCTGCTCGGCCTCTTCGTCGGCCAGCAGTTCAGCGGCGCCGACCTGGAGGACCTGGACTTCTTCACGTTCCCTGAGGTCGACTCCACGATCGGCGCGAAGGCCCTGGACGCGCCGATCGACGGTTACATGATGGCCCGCAAGCCGAAGTCCAAGGACGCCGCCACCAAGCTGCTGACGTACCTGGGCTCGAAGGACGCCGCGAACATCACGGTCAAGAACGACCCGAGCACGCTGGTCGCGAACAGCGGCGCGGACACCGCCAGCTACACGGCGCTCCAGAAGAAGGCCGCCGAGCTGGTCGGCTCCGCCACCGAGATCGCGCAGTTCCTGGACCGGGACACCCGGCCGGACTTCGCCTCCACCGTGATCATCCCGGCCCTTCAGCAGTTCATCAAGAACCCGAAGGACATCAGCGGGATGCTCACCAGCGTCGAGAACCAGAAGAAGTCGATCTTCACAAGCTGACGGCGGAAGGGGGAAGGACACCATGTCCGACCTGCCCCTGATCCAAGCGGATCGCGCCGTGCCGCCGCCGGCCGCGACCACCACCACCGGTGGTCGCGGTCGCCGGCTACGGCTCCTGTCCGGCACCGACCGCGTGGTGATCACGCTGATGGTGCTGGTGCCCCTGCTGCTCGTCCTCGCCCTGGTCTGGCTGCCGGCGGCGGCGACCGTGCTGCTCTCCGGCACGGACTGGGACGGCATCGGCCCGCTCGGCGAGATCGACTGGGTCGGGCTGAAGAACTACGACGACGTGGTGAACAACTACCCGCCGTTCGTCCCCGCGGTGCAGAACAACCTGCTCTGGCTGGCCGCGCTCTTCGTGGTGGCCACCCCGATCGGGATGTTCCTCGCCGTGCTGCTCGACAAGGAGCTGCGCGGCAGCCGGTTCTACCAGACCGCGCTCTACCTGCCGGTGGTGCTCTCGCTGGCGCTCGTCGGCTTCATCTGGCAGCTCATCTACAGCCGGGACCAGGGCCTGCTCAACGGCGTGTTCGGCGGCGACACCGACTGGTACGGCGACCCGAACGTGAACATCTGGGCGGTGCTGGTCGCCGCCGGCTGGCGGCACGTCGGCTACATCATGCTGCTCTACCTGGCCGGCCTCAAGGGCGTCGACCCGTCGTTGCGGGAGGCCGCCGCCGTGGACGGCTCCTCGGAGACCAGCACGTTCTTCCGGGTCGTCTTCCCGGTGATGCGCCCGATCAACATCATCGTGCTGGTGGTCACCGTGATCGAGTCGCTGCGCGCGTTCGACCTGGTCTGGGTCATCAACAAGGGCCGCAACGGGTTGGAGCTGATCTCGGCGCTGGTCACCCAGAACGTGGTCGGCGAGGCGAGCCGGATCGGCTTCGGCTCGGCGCTGGCCACCATCATGCTGGCCGTCTCCCTGATCTTCATCACCGTCTACCTCTGGACCGTCATGCGGGAGGACAAGCGATGACCGCCGCCGTCTCCCCGGGCCGCCGCCGGCCGCTGCGGCCGGCCCGGGTGGTGCTGCACCTCTTCCTGGGTACGATCGCCGTCGGCTGGCTGTTCCCACTGTTCTGGGCGGTGCTCACCTCGTTCCGCTCCTACCAGTACACCGCCGTGCACGGCTACGTCTCGTTCGGCGGCTGGACGATCGACAACTACGTCACCGCGTGGCGGACCGCCGAGTTCGGCAAGCACTTCCTCAACTCGCTCTACATCACCGTGCCGGCGGTGCTGCTCACGCTCTTCCTCGCGTCCTGTGTGGCGTTCGTGATCGCCCGGTTCAGCTGGAAGCTCAACATCGCGTTGCTGGGCCTGTTCACCGCCGCGAACCTGCTGCCGCAGCAGGCCCTGCTGATCCCGCTGTTCCGGATGTTCACGCAGATCCCGCTGCCGGCCTGGATGAGCGACTCGGAGCTGCTCTACGACAGCTACTGGGGGCTGATCCTGGTCAACGTCGCGTTCCAGTGCGGCTTCTGTGTCTTCGTGCTGAGCAACTACATGAAGGCGCTGCCGCACGAGCTGTACGAGGCCGCGATGGTCGACGGGGCAAGCGTGTGGCGGCAGTACTGGCAGGTGACCCTGCCGCTGTGCCGACCGGCCCTGGCCGCGTTGGCCACGCTGGAGGTGACCTGGATCTACAACGAGTTCTTCTGGGCGACGGTGCTGATGCGTACCGGCGACAAGTTCCCGGTGACCAGCTCGCTGAACAACCTGCGCGGCCAGTTCTTCACCGACAACAACCTCGTCTCGGCCGGCTCGGTGCTGGTCGCGATCCCCACCCTGGTGATCTTCTTCCTGCTCCAGAAGCAGTTCGTCCGGGGCCTGACGCTGGGAGCCTCCAAGGGATGACGGCTCCGGGCTCCGGGCTCCGGGCTCCGGGCGACTATGCCCAAGGAGCGATATGACCAGGGGGAATAATTATGCCTCGTAGTCATAGCGCTCATGACTCTTGCCCTCTCCGCTCGCGTCGCTCTGCGTGACGAGCGCGGGGGCACTCATCGGGAATCGAGCGGTCATGACGCCTTCGGTCATCGTTCATCTGCGCCGGGCGGGGACCAGCCTGGTGCTCGACGCGCGCGGCTCGGGGCTGCCCCGGGTCGTGCACTGGGGTGCCGACCTCGGGCCGCTGTCGACCGCGGACCTCTCCGCGCTGGTCGACGCCACCGTCGCGCCGGTGGTACCGAGCAGCTTCGACGAACCCACCGTGCTGTCGCTGCTGCCCGAGGGGAGCGCGGGCTGGAGTGGCCGGCCCGGGCTTGCCGGCCACCGCGACGGCCGGGACTGGTCCACGGCGTTTCGCCTGGTCGGCCTCGACGTGATCGACCCGCCGAGCGACAACGGACCCGAGGCGGGGGCCGCGCGGGTCACCGTGCGGGCGGCGGACCCGGGGGCGGGGTTGAGTCTGTCGATCGAGATCACGCTGGACCCGGCGGGGTTGCTGACGCTGCGGCACCGGCTGCGCAACGACGGCGACGGCCGCTACGAGCTGCGCGAGCTGACCCCCGTGCTGCCGGTGCCGGCGGTCGCCACCGAGCTGCTCGACCTGACCGGGCGCTGGTGCCGGGAACGCGAGCCGCAGCGGCACCCGTGGCCGATGGGCGCCTGGGTCCGCGAGGGGCGGCACGGCCGCACCGGACACGACGCCACGTTGCTGCTGGTGGCCGGCACGCCCGGCTTCGGCTTCGGGCACGGCGAGGTGTGGGCGGTGCACACCGCGTGGAGCGGCGACCACGTCACGGTGGCCGAGCGCCGCCCCACCGGCGAGGCCACGCTCGGCGGCGGGGAGCTGCTCGCGCCCGGCGAGATCGTGCTCGGGCCCGGCGAGGAGTACGCCACGCCGCTGCTGTACGCGGTCCGGTCGGCGGGCGGGCTGGACGGGCTCAGCCACGTGCTGCACACCCACCTGCGGGCCCGGCCGGGTCATCCGCGCACGCCGCGCCCGGTGACGCTGAACGTGTGGGAGGCGGTCTACTTCGACCACGACCTGGACCGGCTGCGGGCGCTCGCCGACCGGGCCGCCGAGGTGGGCGTGGAACGCTTCGTGCTCGACGACGGCTGGTTCCGCGGCCGGCGGCACGACCTGGCCGGGCTCGGCGACTGGTGGGTCGACGAGCAGGTCTGGCCAAATGGGCTGCAACCCCTCATCGACCACGTACGCGGGCACGGCATGCAGTTCGGGCTCTGGGTCGAACCGGAGATGGTCAACCCCGACTCCGACCTGTTCCGCGCCCACCCCGACTGGGTGCTCCAGGCGCCCGGCCGGCTGCCGCCGGCGTGGCGGCACCAGCAGGTGCTCGACCTGGCCCACCCGGACGCGTACGCGTACCTGCGCGACCGGCTCGACGCGGTGCTCGGCGGGCACGACGGGATCGCGTACCTCAAGTGGGACCACAACCGTGACCTCACCGAGGCCGGGCACGGCGGCCGGCCCGGCGTGCACGGGCAGACCGTGGCGGCCTACCGCCTGCTGGACGAGCTGCGCGCCCGGCACCCCGGCCTGGAGATCGAGAGCTGCTCGTCCGGCGGCGCCCGGGTGGACCTGGAGATCCTGCGCCACACCGACCGGGTCTGGGCCAGCGACTGCAACGACGCGCTGGAACGGCTGGCCGTGCAGCGCTGGACCGGGCTGCTGCTGCCGCCGGAGCTGATCGGCACGCACATCGGGCCGGACCGCTCGCACACCACGCACCGCGTGCACGACCTGGGCTTCCGGGCGGTCACCGCGCTCTTCGGCCACCACGGCATCGAGTGGGACATCACCGCGATCGACGCGTCCACCCGGGCCGAACTGGCCGCCTGGGTGGCACTGCACAAGCGGCTGCGCCCGCTGCTGCACGGCGGCCGGGTGGTCCGGGTCGACCACCCGGACCCGGCCGTGCAGGCCCACGGCGTGGTCGCCCACGACCGCTCCCGGGCGGTGTACGCGGTCAGCCGCGTCGCCACCTCCGTCGCCCAGGTGCCCGGCGCGGTGCGGCTGCCGGGGCTGGACCCGACGCGGCGTTATCTGGTGCGCCCGCCGGCCGGGGTGCCGGAGCCGGCGCTGTTGGAGCTGACCCCGCCGGGTTGGCTGGCGTCCGCCGCCGGGGTGACGCTGCCCGGGTCGGTGCTCGGCACGGTCGGTCTGCAACTGCCCGCACTGCACCCGGAGCAGGCGCTGCTACTGGAGGTCACCGAAAGCTCCTGAGAAACTTCGCCGACGGATGTCGAGAACCGGGGTGGTGGCTTCTACCCGAGGGTGGAAGCACCGACAATCGGTGCTCGGCGTGAGGAGCGAATCGTGAAGTACATGCTGCTGATGCAGTTCAGCGCCGCCGGGACCGACATCCCGTCGGTGGACACCTGGACGCCGGAGGAGTTCCGGGCGCACCTCGACTTCATGGGCGAGGTCAACGCGAAGCTCATGGCCGACGGCGAGTTCGTGCAGGGTGAGGGGCTGGGCGGCCCACAGCAGGCCCGGATCGTCCGGGCCGGCGCCGACGGCGCGCCGGTGGTCACCGAGGGGCCGTTCGCGGAGACCAAGGAGTTCCTGGCCGGCTTCTGGATCGTCGACTGCGAGACGCCGCAGCGGGCGGTCGAGATCGCCGCGTTCATCTCCACCGCGCCCGGCCCCGGCGGCCGGCCGCTGCGCATGCCGATCGAGGTGCACCCGGTGATGTCCGGCCCGCCGCAGGAGATGTGACCCTGGCCGAGCCCACCGTCGAGGACCTGCTGCGCGAACTGGCGCCGCAGGTCCTCGGCGTGCTCGCCCGCCGCTTCGGTGACTTCGCCACCGCCGAGGACGCGGTGCAGGAGGCGCTGCTCACGGCCAGCCGGCAGTGGCCGGTCGACGGACTGCCGGCGCATCCGCGTGGCTGGCTCACGCAGGTCGCGTACCGGCGGATGATCGAGCTGGTGCGGGCCGAGACGGCCCGACGGGACCGGGAGGACCGCGCGGCCCGGCGCTCCGGCGACGACCGGCGGACCGCGCCGGCCGCCGACGAACCGTTCACCGGCGACCGGGACGACACGCTGGTGCTGCTCTTCCTCTGCGGCCACCCGTCGCTGACCACGCCGTCGGCGATCGCGCTGACGCTGCGGGCGGTGGGTGGGCTGAGCACCGCCGAGATCGCCCGCGCGTTCCTGGTGCCCGAGGCCACCATGGCGCAGCGGATCAGCCGCGCCAAGCAGCGCATCCGCGACTCCGGCCTGCCGTTCCGGCTGCCCGAGCCGGCCGATCGGCAGGCCCGGCTCGCCGCCGTGCTGCACGTCCTCTACCTGATCTTCACCGAGGGGCACACCGCGAGCCTCGGCGACGACCTGCGGCGGGTCGACCTCTCCGACGAGGCGATCCGGCTGGCCCGGGAGATGCACCGGCTGCTGCCCGGCGACAGCGAGGTGGCCGGGCTGCTCGCCCTGATGCTGCTCACCGACGCCCGCGCCGCCGCCCGGAGCGGCCCGTCCGGGGAGCTGATCCCGCTGGCCGAGCAGGACCGGTCCCGCTGGGACGCCGCCGCCATCGCCGAGGGCACCGCGCTGGTCACCGACGCGATGACCCGGGGGCCGGTCGGGCCGTACCAGCTCCAGGCCGCCGTCGCCGCGCTGCACGACGAGGCGCCGACCGCGGCGGCCACCGACTGGCCGCAGATCCTCGCGTTGTACGCCGTGCTGGAGCGGCTCACCGGCAGCCCGGTGGTGGCGTTGAACCGCGCGGTGGCGAGCGCCATGGTGCACGGCCCGACCGCCGGGCTGGACGCGCTCGCCGGCCTGGCCGACGATCCCCGGTTGGCCGGCTCACACCGGCTCGACGCGGCCCGCGCCCACCTGCACGAGATGGCCGGCGACCACGACGCCGCCGCAACCCACTACCGCGCCGCCGCCGCGAGAACCACCAGCCGCCCCGAACAGGAGTACCTGCTGACCCGAGCCGCCCGCCTGGCCACCTCGCCGTCCGGTTGACCCCGCCCTGTTCCCGGTGATCAAGGAGTTCGCGTCAGGGGGCGGAGGTCAGTGGGTGGCCGGGAGACGGGTGGTGGTGTCGCGGAGGGCCAGCGCGACGGTGGCGAACAGGGCCGCGCCGCAGCCGACGCCGGCGATCAGGGCCACCGTGGCGGCGGTGGCGCCCAAGGCGTGAGCGAGGAAGCCGGCCACGCCGAGCGCGGTCATCACCGCGCCGAGCCAGTGGTAGCGCGGCATCCGCCAGACGGCCGCCAGGCCGAAGAAGTGCACGCCCACCACCACCGCGACCCAGGCCACCGACACGGCGGGCCGGTCGAACACGTTGTTGATCACGGCGAGGCCGCCGAAGAGCGCGACCGCCTCCAACGCCACCACGATCCAGTAGCGGCGGTCCATGAACCCCGCCGCCTCCGGTCCCTGCGCGCCGGGCGGGGCCTGCCGGGCCACCCGGAACAGACCGACCAGGAGCAGCGCGGCCACCAGCAGGCCGGCGATCCGCAGCACGAGCGGCCAGGGCGCGGGCAGGCCGCCGCTGTTCAGCATGACGAAGACGGTCCCGAACGAGATCGCCACCAGCGAGCCGATCACCAGTCCCGACGGTCGTCCCCTGGTCCCCGGCGTGCTCATCGCGTCCCCTCCCGACGATCGCGCGCCGCCCGGTCGGCCCGACGCGCGCCAGATCGTACGGCAGGCCGACCAGTCCACTCACACCTCGCCCCGTGATCACGGAGCGGGATCGGCGCCGTTCCTGACCATCGTCATCGGGTGCCTACGACTCGGCGACGTACGTTCCCGACCCCGGTACGCCCACCACGATGCCGTGCGCCTTGAGGGTGTCCACGGCGCGTGCGACCGTGCGCCGGGCCGAACCGTACTCAGCGGCAAGTGCGTCGTACGTCGGCAGGCGGGACCCGCGTGGAAACTCTCCGGCGCCGATGCGGCGGGTCAGATCATCGGCGATCTCTTTCGCCGTGTGCGGGATGGGCACGGGCGTCATCGTGCCGCCTACCCGGATCGGCACCGTTGACACGCCTGGCACTGCTTGCCTTACTTACACTTCTGGCACTAAATTCTCGCCAAAGGCACGGCCCGTGGTGGACGTGACGTCGGTGCGAGCCGTCGGCCATCGGAGGCGTCCTGACCCCGGCACGGATCAGGACGCCTCACCGGCTTGTCTCGGAGGTGAAGCGGTGTTGTCGGAGGAAGAACCGATGCGCGTGCCGGTCAACATCAACGCTTGGCGGTGGCCTACCCGGATTGACCGGTTGGAGTGCGCCGAGTGCGGCTCGGCGCTGCCGGTTCACCGACTCACGGCGCTGTCCGAGCTGGCCGAGGCCATCGAGGATCACGCCGGAGCGTGCGTCGGCTTCTGAACGGACCGGAACGGCCGCATCGAGATGCAGGAAGTGGGTGTGCGCCGGCCCAGCGCTCAGGGTGCGTGGGCCTACGAGGTTGCGGGTATGAGCGGGTCGCCAACGGTGACTCATCTACGCCATCAGGTCTGTAGGCACCGTCCGGCCCGGGTCGAGAGCAGGCGACGACTGAGCGGCGAGGCTGACCGCGTACGCGAAGAAGGGTGGCCGGGTCCGTGCGGACCCGGCCACCCGATGCGCGGTCGGTCAGCTCGCGGAGCAGGTCACCGCCGGGGTGGCGGCGCTGCCGTTGCCGATGAAGCCGAACGTGGTGCTGGCGCCGGCGCCGAGCCGGCCGTTGTAGTCGACGTTGCGGGCGGTCCACGCCGACCCGCTGCCGCTGACCGTGGCGTTCCACGCCTGGCTGACGGTCTGGCCGTTGGCGAACGTCCACGTCGCCGTCCAGCCGCTGATCGCGGCGGAACCGGCGGTCACCTTGACGTCGCCCTGGAAGCCGCCCTGCCACGAGTTGACGACGGTGAGGGTGGCGGTGCAGCCACCGGCCGGCGGGGGCGTGGTGGTCGGCGGCGGGGTCGGGGTCGGGCTGCTGGTGGGGCTGGGGCTCGTCGTGGGGCTCGGGCTGGTGGTCGGGCTCGGCGAGCTGCCGGCGTAGACCGAGGCCTCACGCGAGGTGGCGGCGATGCCGTTGGCGCCGTTGAAGATGCGCTGGCCCCAGCTGGTGAGCTGGGCCGGGTTGAAGCCGGTGGTCATGTCCAGGTATTCCACGCCGCCGCCGTTGCCGCTCCAGGACCAGCCGAGGTAGCCGATCCGGTTGGTCTGGGCGTAGGACATGATGGCGTCCTCGTCGGGGTTGCCGTCGGAGTGGTTGAAGCCGAACTCACCGACCACGATGGGCAGCCCGGCGGTGCGGAACCGGCCCAGGTAGTCGCTGATCTCGGCGGCGGTGTCGAACACGCCGTACATGTGGATGGAGAAGACGGTGTTGCGCTGCGGGTCGGCGTTGAAGACGGTGCCGGCGTTGTCGCGCATGGTGAACGACCAGTCCTGGCCCCAGTTCGGCGCGTCCACCATGATGGTGTGGGTGAGGCCACCGGCGCGCAGCCGCTTGATCGCGTTCGAGGTGTCGGTGGTCCAGGCGCTGTAGCCCTGGTTGCCGAACGGCTCGTTGCCGATGTTGACGATGACGTACTTCTCCTGGCCCTTGAGCACGTCGGCGATGCTCAGCCAGTAGTCGGTCGCCTTGGCCAGCGTGGTGGCGACGCCGTCCTCGCCGTAACCGGTGGTGTCGTGCACCTCCAGCACGCAGATGAGCCGGTTGGCCTTGCACAGTGAGATCACGTTGGCCACGTCGGCGGCGCTGTTCTTCGTCCAGCGGTCACCGCTGGCCAGCACCACCCGGACGGTGTTGGCGCCGAGGGCCTTGATGTTGGCGAACGAGCTGGTCTGCTGCGGGTACCAGGTGTGCGCGTGGTTGACGCCGCGCATCACGAACTCGGTGCCGTTGGCGTCGTAGAGCCGACCATTCGAGACGGAGAACCCGGTCGCGGCCTGCGCCGGCTGCCCGAAGGCGAAGACGGCGGTGAGCGCCGTCAGCAGGGCGACGCCCGCGGCGGAGAGCATTTTCTTCATGGCTGTCCTCTGAAGGGAGATCTCCCCCGTGCCCGTGTGGGGGTGCGGTGATGGTGATGACGGTCCCGGACGCCGGCATCAGCGTAGGCCGATGAACCTCTTAAGGCAACCGGTTAAGTCCTGTGGCGGCCCGCGTCGTCACGGGCCGCCACAGGGGCGGTCATCCCCACCACAGGATGGTGCGCCTCTCCGGTCTGAACCGGTTAAGCGGACTGTAGGCAGCATCAAACCACGCGTCAAGGTTGACGCGCGCCCGGTGGGGTATCCGGGGACGATCCACCCGGGAGGAGAGGTGCCATGGTCAACGTCGGCTACACCCTGATGTGCGAGCAGGCCGGTCCGAAGGAGTTGGTCGACCACGCGGTGCGCGCCGAAGCCGCCGGGTTCGACCACCTGGTCATGTCCGACCACTACTACCCGTGGCTGGAGTCGCAGGGCCACTCGCCGTACGCCTGGTCGGTGCTCGGCGCGGTCGCCCACGCCACCACCCGGCCGGAGCTGCTGTCGTTCGTCACCTGCCCGATCCGCCGCTACCACCCGGCGGTGGTGGCGCAGAAGGCCAGCACCATCGGGGTGCTGTCGGACGGGCGGTTCACGCTCGGCCTCGGCGCCGGGGAGAACCTCAACGAACACGTGGTCGGCGGTTGGCCGCACGTGCAGCAGCGGCACGAGATGTTCGAGGAGGCGTTGCAGATCATCCGGCCGCTGCTCAACGGCGAGACGCTGACGTTCTCCGGCAACCACTTCGACGTGCCCGACGCGTACGTCTGGGACCGGCCCGAACGGCCGGTGCCGATGGCGGTGGCGGCGTCCGGCCGGCAGTCCGCCACGCTCGCCGCCGAGTACGCGGACGCCATGATCGCCACCGACCCGCTGTCCCACCTCGTCGACATGTACGAGGAGGCCGGCGGCGCGGGTCGCCCCCGCTACGGCCAGGTGGCCATCTGCTACGGCCCCGACGAGGACGAGTGCCGCAAGATCGTGCACGACCAGTTCCGCTGGTTCGGCATGGGCTGGAAGGTCAACGCGGACCTGCCCAACCCGGACGCGTTCGACGCGGCCACCCAGTTCGTCCGCGAGGAGGACGTGGCCGAGGGCATCTCCTGCGGCCCGGACGTCGAGCGGCACGTCGAGGCGTTCAAGAAGTTCGTCGACGCCGGCTTCACCCACGTGGCGCTGGTCCAGGTCGGCGGCGACCGTCAGCCGATGTTCCTCGACTGGGCCCAGGAGGAACTGCTGCCCCGGCTGCGCGAGCTGTGACCGGGCCGGGGGGGGGGGGGGGGGGGCCGCCCCCCCCCCCCCCCGCGCGGCCGCCGGGCGGCGGGGGGGGGGGGGGGGGTGAAAA